>NZ_FQUV01000003.1 GCF_900129235.1 Litoreibacter ascidiaceicola
AGCACACAAACAACGGCATGCTGTCGCCAGTTGACTATGAAACAGAACAGAAGAAAATGAGCGAGGTGGGCGTCTAGGAAACTAGGGGCACCTCATTAGTTCCGATTGGACCCACGCCGATCGAGATATTGTCGTATCCCCTCAACATGGAATTCTCGCTTCGCTACAAGAAGGCTCGCCCGATGTATTCGTTCGCGCTATTCAACTGGCGCGTCTTCCGGGCGGGAAGGTTCGTGTTGCGCAAGGAATTCGTCAGTTGACCTATGTGCATCTACTCTTACCGCGTCACGAGATCATTTACGCCAATGGTGTTGCCACTGAGTCGTTCTATCCCGGGCCTCAGTCAATTCAAACTCTTGCACCTTCGGCTCCGCCACTTGCCGTATTAAAGTATCTGTTTTTAAAGGATATTTTCGGAATTTTGGTTTTTCGTTCCCACACTTGTTCCCACATTTGACAATCGGTCGTTTGACCTAGCTGCCTTCTTCAATCATCTAAGTCGTCTTCCGACTCGCCAGTCACAAGGGCGCGTTGGCGTTCGCGGCTGATTTGGCCGTAGCTGCGCAGTGTCGTGAGAACGTCTTTGTGGCCGAGGTTTTGGGATGTTGCGATCAGTTCGGCAACAGAGGTGCAGGTTTTAGCGGCGTGGCGGGCGAGCATGTGGCGGAAGGCGTGTGGGCCAAAGGCTTGCAAGTTTGCAGCGGCGAAGGCTTGGTTGACGATTTTACGAACGGGTTCCGTACTTTTCCAGTGGCGACGCTGAAAGCCATTTGCTTTGAAGCCTGAGATGGCGTCTGCGGTTAGCGAGGTTGCTGGGAAAAGAGGATCATCGGGACCATAAAGAGCAGTTTCATCAAGGTGAAAGAGCCAAGCGGCCAAGACTGTTTCAGCTTCTTCAAACCCCTTTGCGAAGAACGTGTCGATGTCACTACCAAATTTTGTTGCCACTTCGCGCGGGTTTTGGTTGACGGATTTTTCGTCAAGATCAACGTGTTTGATGCGCAGTGAGATCAACGCAGCCACGCGGATACCTGTCAGGCAGAGAATGGCGAAGATTGCTTTGTCGCGTAGTTCGCGCGGTGTGCTTTCAGGCATCAACGATAAAGCGCGTTTGGCTTGTTTGATACTTGGTGCCGGGCGTGTTGGCGCGGCGCGCGCTTCGGCCTCATCGCGGCGGGACAGGTTAAAGTAATCGGCATCAGCTGTTTTTATGCGGCTTCGGAATCCGTCTTGCTGAGAAAGCCAGAGCGTGAACTCGCGCAGGGTCGCCATGGTCGCGCGGTTCGTGGATTTGCTCAGAGGCTTGCCCGCGTTGGTCTTGGCTTGCTCCAGATGCGCTCGGAATCCCATCGCCCATTCGATATGAAAGCGGGCAAAGTCCTTCCGTCCGTTCCAAGTGTCGAAGCGTTCCAACGCCGCAAGTTCGCGATCAAGGGTTTGTTCGGAAAGCTGCCTTGCGAACTTTCGATATTCAATGAAGCGCCGTTTGATGCGTTCGTTTTTCTCATTGGGTCGTTTTTTCATCGTGACCTCCTTTTTGAGTGTGAGAAAGAGGGTGCCAAAAGTCGTTCATTCGACATGGGCGCGAAGTGGAAGAACAAGGGGGCGTGTGGTTACCACTATAATGTTGGCTCATGCCGCTTAACTGTGAGCGCAAGAGTCCGGGAAATCACAGGGATACGTGCTTCGGTTATTGGCTTGGAAATGACCGTTTCGCAGACCTCGCAGAACGCCGTGAGTTTGACGCGGTTGCCTATGATCGTGCAATCCGCGAACCCTTCTGCGGCCTTGCGCGCTTTCTTGCAGCACACGCAATAGAACTCGTCTGACGCTGTTTTGACCTTCCGACCCTCACGCTGTTTTTTGATGAACTTGCTCAGATCATCGCCACGGATCAGGACGGGGCGTTCACCATCCATCACATGCAATCCCTGCTCAATCCAGTTGCGGATCGTCCGAGGTGAAACGCCGGAAACCTCCGCCGCCTCATTGATTGTATAACTGCGGAATAACTTGATCCTGCTCAGGCGCGCTTGCTTAGGCATAGCGGGCCTCTTACTCGCTCGTCTTTTGTTCGTTCTCTTTCAACCAATCGCGCAGCGCGTCGATGGTGATCAAGCGGCGTGTCCCAATTTTTGTGCTTTTGAGATCGCCAGATGAAAGCGCCGCATAGAGCGTCGTCCGTCCGATGCTGCAAAGCCGGGCGGCCTCATTGGGTGACACAGCAAGGATTTGGGCGGCTTGATGAAGAAGTTCAGGTGCGTTTGTCATGTCTCATTCTCCTTTGTAAGAGCATGAGCGGACGTTGCCGGACGCTGGGTAGTTCAAAAAAGAGATGAGGTTTTAGACCAGTTATGAACCCCTGCGCGCTTCTCTAATGTAGCGCTTGATTGCAGAGGCGGATGGTATGGGGCGGTTTGGAAACAAGGCCTCGAATACATCACGTACTTCGCCCGCTTCGGCATTGACGCCCACAACCGCCGCACCGTCGCGAATGCGGCCTTCAATCAAGGGCCTGAGCACATCGCCATGCACGCTTGGACGTCCACCGGGGTTCTTGCGAGGCAAGCCTGCCAAAACGCCGGGATCAGCAATAACGCGTAACGCGCCAGTCGTGAGGTTGATCTCGGCAAGTTCATCAAGCCGCACCGTCGGCAAACCGGCAATTGGCAAAGCGCCCTGAGCCGTCACTACCAGCCGCCATTCCGACCTGGCTTCACGCGCCAAGGCATGGTGCAATTCGCGCGCATTTTCTTCGGTTGCGAGGGTCGGGTGAAAGTACAACATCACCGCCGCAGCCTCGGTTTGGGCTGCGCCGATCCGCCACGTCTCGCCGTAAACGCTGGATGACTTGCGCTGACGACATCCGAGGGCTTCGGACAAGCGATCAATCAACTTTGGAACGTCTGGCGAAAACGCAGCCAACCGCGTGGGGTCAAGCTTCAGAAAGCCGAGGTCCGGGCAGTAATGTCCATACTCATCGGCTTCATAGACAACTGGCGCAGAATGCGGCGCGTCGCACTCATCGCAGACGACCGAGGCCAAAACGCCCGCCTCGCGCAGATACCCATGGCGGGCCAGAGCAGTTAGGCCATCGTCGCCGCCGTCAAAATCTGCGGATACCTTGCCGCCCTGGGCAATGATATCGCAAAGACGCGCCGCTGCGCTCACTCGACCACCTCAAACAACTCGGCTTTGGTCGGTGGTGGGTCCAACAACTGCCAGCGTTCCAAAAGATCGAAAACGAAAGCTCTCTCCGCTTCGGTCTTGTTCGGTACGCTCGTTGTGTTGGGTGTTCGTAGGGTCACTGTCAGAACATGGCCCCTTTTGCCGTCGCGAGGTGCTTTGAAAATGCGCAAGGTTGCCGCAACAATGTGCCAGCCTCCGGTCTGCAATGGCGACGCAATCCCAAACCGTCGTTTCAGAAATTGATAAAGCGTTTCATCTTCGCCGCGCTTTTCGACCATCAAAAATGCCCCTTCCGTTGACCGGAAAGACAGCGACGACACCTCTACACGTTCAATTCTATCCGCCGGTACGGTCGTCAATTCCGGCGCTTTGCGCAGCACTTCCAGACGAACATTGCGACGGGGTACTTGGACAGGCGGCGTGGACTGCGGCGCGAAGTGTTTTGAAAAGGCGCGCAGATATTTTTCGCGAATTTTGTGGCCACCTTTCGCGCAAATCTCGACGATCCGCTCCTTAGGGTCGCAAACTACGCCTACCTCAAGAACCTTTTGCCGTGTGTGCCGTTCAAGGCTGGTCTCGCCAAAAGCCAATTCGCTTTCGGCGTGGTCCTCGATATATATGGTCGCTTGGGTCAATTTCGTTTCTGCGTCAGTGGCCGGATCAATTCGGACGGGATGAAACCAATCCGCCTCGCGCTTTCGATGCGCGGGCAATTTCAGTATGCCGACCGTCTCTGCCAAGAATGCGTCTTTTGCGCTTTGCTGATCCAGAACCCAAGGCTTGCCATCATCGAGGAATTGGAAACGTGCCCATTGCTTGCCACCGGACTTGCGTAAGTAGGACGCCTGAACCTGAACTCGGTCGATCATCACGCGGTCAAATTGGATCGCTAGCATCAAAAGGATGTCTTCGACGCCCTCATAGCCCTCCAGATCGACGCCTTCCCCGGCGCAAACATGCTGCACGCCGCCTATACCATCGTCAGAGGCAAGTTCGGCCAAAAGCTCTAGCTCAGCTTTTACCGCATCTTGTTTTAGGTCGGGCAGGCCCGCAATTAGGGCTTCGATTGACCGTACAAGTGCTGCGCCGCGCCCGTCATTACTCCAATCGAAATCGCTTTCTGCATGAACGCCGCGCGCGGCTAGAAAAGCCCGTAACCGCGCAGAAGGTGATTTGCGAATAAAAGCACTAAATGACGCCATATCTTGAGCCCAATAAGATGACTTTACCGAAATATGGGGTTCGCAGACGTCCCGTGCAAGTTGTTTGCGTCCAGAAATGACGCTCAAAAGTGGCGCGGGCCATTGTGAACCGACAAACTCCTCTGCTACCTTTTGAATTAATCTAAATTGAAAGAACTCATTCACATGGCGCAAAATTCCCGCTCCGCTGATCTCGATTTTGCGGCTGATTTTTTTAAGCAGCTGACAAAATGCGGGGCGCACTGGAACCATCCGAATACAAGCACGTCGCCCTTGGCCTAATCTTCCTGAAATACATCTCCGAAGCCTTCCAAGCCAAACATGACGAGCTGGCCCAAGACGAGTTTGCCGACCCGGAAGACCCTGAGGAATACCTCGCCGAGAATGTCTTTTGGGTGCCTGAGGTGGCCCGGTGGTCCCACATCCAGCCAAACGCCCGCTCCGAGAACATCGGCAAGATCATCGACGACGCGATGGAGGCCATCGAAGCCGAACCCACCAACGAAACCCTCAAAGGCGTGCTGCCCAAGAACTATGCCCGCCCCACGCTGGACAAAACCATGCTGGGCGAGTTGGTGGACCTCTTCTCCAACATCAAAATGCATGACAGCGCCGACCGCGCGCGCGATCTCTTGGGCAGGGTCTACGAATACTTCATCAGCGGGTTTGCCAGCGCCGAAGGCAAGCGCGGCGGCGAGTTCTTCACACCCCGCTCCGTCGTCCGCACCCTCGTTGAGATGTTGGAGCCGTACCAAGGCCGTGTCTACGACCCCTGCTGCGGTTCGGGCGGCATGTTCATCCAGTCTGAGAAGTTCATCGAAGATCACGGCGGCAACCCGTTGAACCTGTCGGTCTATGGGCAGGAAATTAACCACACCACGTGGCGGCTGGCCAAGATGAACCTTGCCGTCCACGGCATCGACGCCGCCATCGAATGGGACAGCGCGGGCAGCTTCCACAAGGACGCCCATTCGGGGCTGAAAGCCGATTACATCCTCGCCAACCCGCCGTTCAACATCTCGGACTGGGGCGGCGACCGATTGGTCGAGGATGATCGCTGGCAATATGGGCCACCCCCCAAGGGCAACGCCAACTTCGCGTGGATACAGCACATCATCCATCACCTCGCCCCGCGCGGCCATGCGGGGGTGGTGCTGGCCAATGGCTCCATGTCCAGCCAAACCAGCGGCGAGGGTGAGATCAGGAAACGCCTGATCGAGGAAGACCGCGTCGATTGCATGGTCGCGATGCCGGGGCAGCTTTTCTATTCCACGCAAATTCCCGTCTGCCTGTGGATACTGTCACGGGACAAATCGGCCAACGGGTTCAGGGACCGGCGCGGAGAGGTGCTGTTCATCGACGCGCGCAGCATGGGCCATATGGTGGACCGGGTGCGGCGCGAGTTTTCGGGTGACGACATAGAGGACATCGCAGGTACCTACCGCCGCTGGCGCGCCAAGCCCGAGACGCTGGAGGAGAAAGGCTGGGAGGCCTATGCCGACGAACCGGGCTTCTGCAAATCCGAAACGCTGGAGACCATCCGCAAGTTCGACCACGTACTGACGCCAGGGCGGTATGTTGGGGCGGCTGATTTGGTAGATGACGGGGTGTCGTTTGAGGAAAAGTTTGCGGCATTGAGCAGCAACTTGATTGAGCAACTTGAGGAAGCGGACAGCCTTTCCAGAGAGATCAAAAAGCTTTTGGCTGGGACAGTGTCCAATGTCTGAACGCAGCACGGTTTCGCTTGGGGAAGTCGTGGATATTCTGACCGGCAACCCATTCAAAAGTGCGGAATATGAAGATGGGGAAGCGAACCCGAAACTCCTGAGGGGCGACAACATTGCTCAAGGTTCGCTGCGCTGGGAGAACGTGAAGCGTTGGCCAAAGAGCAAATCTGAAGGTTTAGATAGATATGAACTGAAAGCGGGCGATGTCGTCCTTGCGATGGACCGCCCTTGGATCGAAGCCGGGCTGAAATATGCGTGCTTGTCTGAGCACGACCTTCCCGCATTTCTTGTCCAACGGGTCGCAAGGATGCGAGGCACCGAGCGCCTGCGGACGGACTTCCTTCGCTACCTGATCGGGAGCAGAGCATTCACAGCCCATGTGCTGGGCGTTCAAACTGGTACAGCGGTTCCTCATATCAGCGCTGGTCAAATCAAGTCATACGAATTCGACTTACCATCACTTGAGGATCAAGAAAGCATCGCGGCATACCTCGGTTCCCTCGACGACAAAATCGAGCTGAACCGGCGGATGAATGAGACGTTGGAAGAGATGGCGCGGGCGTTGTTTCGGGATTGGTTTGTCGATTTCGGCCCCACTCGCCGCCAGATGGAAGGCGCAACCGACCCCGCCGCCATCATGGGCCACGCCTTCCCCCTCGAAAAAGCCGCCACCCTCGCCCCCCTCTTCCCCGCGAAGATTGGAAAAGATGGCTTGCCTGAGGGGTGGGACAAGCAGCCAGTCGGAGAGCTTTCAGAGATCGTTGGAGGCGGCACACCCAGCACTAAGACCGAGGAGTTTTGGGAAGGCGGAACGCATCTCTGGGCAACACCACGTGACCTATCGAAGCTGTCCGGTGTGTTCATTGGCAATACAGAGCGAAAGCTCACTGATGAGGGACTAGCGAAGGTCAGCAGCGGCCTCTCACCTAAAGGAAGTGTGTTGATGTCGTCACGCGCACCGATCGGGTATCTTGCAATCGCCTCTATTCCGGTCGCCGTGAACCAAGGCTTCATCGTGATGCGCCCGACGGATCAGTTCCCGACGCATTTCGCCAAGCTATGGTGCGAAGCCAACATGGAAACCATAGAATCAAACGCCAACGGCTCGACCTTCCAAGAGATCAGCAAAAAGAACTTCAAGCCGATCTTAGCAACTGTTTCTTCGACGGAGGTTATGGCCGCCTTCTCGAAGGTCGCGGGCCTGCTGTTTGATAAGTTGCAAGCCAACGAACAAGAAAACCAAACCCTCGCCGATATGCGCGACCTCCTCTTGCCCAAGCTCATGTCCGGCGAAATCCGCCTGAAAGACGCGGAGGCGTTGGTATGAGTGCGCTTTCACCGACCCTGCAAACTCTGCTGTGCCTTGGGTTCAAACCGGAAGAGCCTCAATACGGTATGCCTTGCGTCTCCTACGATTTGCCACACCTGCCGCTGACATGCTGCGACGGGGTCAGTAGGCATTTTCAGGAGGTCGTTCTGGTCTCTGGCGTCTTCAACAATGGTCGCACACTGTCCGGGATCAGCCACGAAATCCCGCCAAACCTTGAAACAGAAGAAAGTGCGGCGGCTTGGCTGGCCTATGCTCTCAAATCGACATTGAAGCAAATAAGCTCCGAACCTGAATGGGTCACCTTGGGGCGCGCTAATCAAATGCTGGTTCCAATGGTCGCGGAACAAGTGGCGTATCAGCAAAGACCTTTCTGTCTAATTGACGCGGATTTCGCGCGCATTCTTCGCAAACGTTTCGATACTTTGATTGTTGACGTTCCCGATGCGGTGCCATTGTCGGTTTGTTTTGATGGGTCATTGCTCCGGATAGCTGTTGCCGAAGATCGGCTCGAGGTCCCCGCTAGCGGCTCTCCGTGGAACGGTCGCATTGAAGTTGCTGAAGCGGCGCGCCTAGAGTTTCCCAAACGCATTTCCGACACTGGTGTCGATTTGGACTATTGGCAGGACCGTATGCGACTTGGCAATCGCGTCTTTCCGGCCACTTGGATTGAGGGTGCCGACCATGGCTGACTTAGGCCGCCTTGAACGCGTTGATCTGCGCGCGGAATGGACCAAGGAAGATCGCGACTTCACGCCTTGGCTGGCCCGAGAGGACAACATCGCGCTTCTTGGGGAGACGTTGAACATGTCGCTGGAGGTCGAGCAGGAAGAACGCCGCGTGGGGCGGTTCAGCGCGGATATTCTGTGCAAGGATACCGGCGCGACCGACGCGGGCTGGGTGGTCATCGAGAACCAGTTGGAAACCACGGACCATTCGCATCTGGGCCAAATTCTGACCTATGCCGCCGGGCTAGAGGCCAAGACCTGCATCTGGGTTGCGGCGAAATTTCACGAGGAACACCGCGCTACGATCGATTGGTTGAACGAGATTTCCAGTGACGAGTTCCAGTTCTTCGGTCTTGAGATCGAGCTTTGGCGGATCGGCGACAGCCCTGCTGCGCCGAAGTTCAATATCGTGGCCAAGCCCAACGATTGGAAGCGCGAAGTGGGCCGGACAGCGCGCTCGATGGAGCCTGCGAATTTGACCGAGACCAAGCGGCTGCAACTGGAGTTCTGGGAGGCGCTGAAAGATCGCCTTGCAGGGCATCCGACGCTGCGGTCGCAAAAACCCCTGCCTCAGCACTGGACGACGTTCTCCATCGGGCGGTCCGGGATGCACTTGGGAGCGATTGTGAATACTCGCGAAAACCGCATCGGAGTTGAGCTTTATCTGGGCGATGACAACGCGAATACCTATTTCGATCAGCTGGAACTCGACAAGAAGACCATCGAAGCGGAACTGGATTTCGAGCTAGTTTGGATGCCGTTGCCTGAACGGCGCGCCTGCCGGATCATCGGGTATCACTCAATGGACGACCTTTCGGAAAAGAGGCGCTGGCCGGAGCTGCAAGGGTGGCTGGTGTCAGCCTTGGAGCAGATGCAAAAGACCTTTGCAAGGCGGGTGAGAACTTTGACTAGTGAGGCGCTATGAGCTTCACCGAAGACCTCGTCGAACAAGTCGCCCTTGGTATCCTGCAAGAGCTTGGCTGGCGGTATGAAGCCCCTGTCTCCATCGCCCCCGATGGACCGGAGCGGCGGCGGGTGTCGAATGGGGATGTGGTTCTGCTGGGGCTTTTGGAGCAGGTCGCAAAGCGCCTGAACCCCGACATCCCCGACGAGGCCTTGCAGGCCGCGCTAAAACAGGTGCAGATCACCGAAACTCCCTCTCTGATAGGCGAAAACCGGCGCATCCATCGCCTGCTAGTCGATGGCATAGACGTGGAATACCGCCGCCCCGATGGCTCGATCAAGGGCGACAAGGTCCGGTTGATCGACTTTACCACGCCCTCGAACAACGACTTCATGGTGACGAACCAGTTCACCGTTGTTGAAAGCGGCCACAACCGGCGCCCTGATGTGGTGGCCTTTGTGAATGGCCTGCCGCTGATCGTCGTTGAATTGAAGAATGCCGCGAGCGAGACCGCGACGATTGAGGACGCCTTTAACCAGTTCCAAACCTACAAAGCGCAAATCCCCTCACTGTTCCGCACCAATGCGGCGCTGATTACTTCGGATGGGCTGCTCGCGCGGGTTGGCTCCCTGAGCGCCGGAGAGGACCGTTTCATGCCATGGCGTACGGTGACGGGCGCACAGGATGATTTCACGCCCGAAGGCCCGAAAGAGATGGACACGCTTCTGCGCGGCGTATTGCAGCCTGAACGGCTCTTGCAACTGGTGCGCGATTTCACGGTCTTTGGCGACAAAGGAGATGGCATTTTCAAGATCATCGGCGGCTATCATCAATTCCACGGCGCGCGGAAGGCGCTTGCAAGCGCTGTTGATGCTGTCAGCGTGGGCGGCGACCGAAAGGTCGGCGTGATCTGGCACACGCAAGGCTCAGGTAAGAGCTTTTTGATGGCCTTTTTTGCGGGGCTTCTGGTGCGCGCACCCGAGTTGCAAAACCCGACGATCCTTGTGGTTACGGACCGGAACGATCTGGATGACCAGCTTTTTGGCACGTTCTCGCTGTGCCGGGACCTCATCAGACAGACCCCAGAGCAGATCGAGGACCGCGAAGACCTGCGCGAAAAGCTGGATCGTCAATCCGGCGGCGTGATTTTTTCCACGCTGCAAAAGTTCTCTCCTATGGCGGGCGAGGAAGACTTCCCCATGCTCTCAGACCGGCGTAACGTCATTGTGCTGGCCGATGAGGCGCACCGAAGCCAATACGGCTTTGACGCAAAGTTAGATCGCAACACAGGAGCGCGGCGCTATGGTTATGCGCACTACTTGCGTCAAGCGCTGCCAAATGCCTCTTTCGCGGGCTTTACCGGCACGCCCATTGAGGCCGCTGATGTAAACACACCCGCCGTCTTCGGTGAGTATGTTGATGTTTACGACATTAGCCGCGCTGTTGAAGACAAAGCCACGGTTCCAATCTACTATGAAAGCCGCCTCGCACGTGTCGAGCTGGAACAGGATAAGCTGCCCGAGATTGATGCTGCCGTTGACGCGCTCTTTGACGACGAAACTCTCTCGGAACAGGAGAAGGCAAAGGCGAACTGGAGTAGCGTCGAGCGCCTTGTGGGTGCGCCTCCGAGGCTAGAGAAGGTCGCACAGGACATCGTAGACCATTTCGAAGACCGCGTGGAGGCGATGGCCGGTAAAGGCATGATCGTCTGTATGAGCCGTGCAATCTGCGTGGACCTTTACAACCGGATCACAGCGCTTCGCCCCGAATGGCATTCAGAGGACGATAAAGAGGGCGTCGTCAAAGTCGTCATGACGGGGTCTGCGTCTGACCCGCTGGATTGGCAACAACACATTGGCAGCAAAATGCGTCGTGACCTATTGGCGAAACGGGCACGTGATCCTGAAGACACGCTTAAATTGGTGATCGTGCGGGATATGTGGCTAACGGGTTTTGACGCGCCCAGCATGCATACGATGTACATCGACAAGCCCATGCGCGGTCATGGTCTGATGCAGGCCATCGCGCGCGTGAACCGCGTGTTCAAAGACAAGCCGGGTGGTCTGGTGGTCGATTACATCGGCATTGGCCAAAACCTGAAGAAGGCGCTTCAAAACTACACCGCAACAGACCGCGACCAGACAGGCATTGATGAAGAAGAGGCCGTCGCCACGTTTCAAGAGCTTGTCGAAAGGTGCCAAGATTTCTTCTCAGGCTTCGACTATAGAGCCGGGATCGACGGAGCACCTCAGGAGCGTTTACAGGCGCTCGCTGGAGCGATTGAATGGGCGCTGGAGAAGCAGAAGGCGCGCGCCGACAAGGAAACCGACGAAAAGTCCAAGAAGACCGAACTGAACTACTATGCCGATTTGATTGCCAATTTGTCCAAGGCGTTCGCCTTAGCCTCCGCCAGCGACTATGCGCAATCGGTCAAAGAAGAAGTGGGCTTTTTCCAAGCTGTGCGCGCAGCGCTTTCGAAATCCTCGCCAAAGACAGGTATGAGCAAGCGAGAGAAAGAGTTTGCCATTGGCCAGCTCATCTCAAACGCCATCGCCGATGCGAGCATCATCGACGTGTTGGCGGCGGCGGGCATGAAAACTCCGGAAATCTCAGTTCTATCTGAAGAGTTCTTGGCTGAGATACAAAACATGGAGCACAAGAACCTCGCATTGGAGGCGCTCAAGAAGCTGCTGGCAGGCGAGATCAAAGCGCGGGGGCAAAGGAATGTGGTAGAGGCCAAGGCCTTCTCAGAGCGCCTTGAGGCGGCTGTGGCCCGCTACCACGCAAATGCCATCACTAACCTTGAGATGATCCAAGAGTTGATCGACATGGCCAAAGACATGAAGGCCTCGATACAACGCGGCGATGACCTTGGGCTAACCGAAGAAGAATTGGCATTTTATGATGCTCTCGCGCAAAACGAAAGCGCAATGAACGTCTTAGGAAATGACGAACTGCGCAAAATAGCTCACGTGCTCGTCGAACAACTCCAGAAGAACGTCACCGTGGATTGGCAGCGCAAAGAAAGTGCCCGCGCCAAGCTAAGGATTCTTGTTCGGCGTATTCTAAAAAAATATGGATACCCGCCAGATTTAGCACCGGCAGCCATTAACTTGGTGTTGAGCCAAGCCGAAACGCTTTTAAGCTGGCAAGCTCCTCTTTAGCGGGCAGCAAATCACTTCGAAAAAGCAATGATGTTGTCTGTGTTACTCTGCGCCAAAGCGATCACAGTCCATGCCTGCATCAGCTTCCGCCGTTTAACGAACAGATCGGACCGTGCATAAGGGTAAGCTAATCCGCTATTGAAGAAATTTGCCAAACGGTTACCGTTATTCCAGATTTATTAGTTTTTGCCGGCGAATTTTTTGTGACTCTTGAAGATTCTGACATTTGGACGGCTGGGTTTGGCGTACACGACCATACGCTTGGCATGTCTTCTGAGCTAGACTGCGTCGAGCAGTTCGACGTTGTCCCATTGAGCAATAAGGTCGGGCAGGGTGAAACGGCATCTGTGCCAGAGGCTCTAAAGGTTCCGCTTTTTGGCGCGCTTTTCGTTTCAAATGATGAGACCTCACCACAAACCTACGCCATCCTCGATGCGGCAAAAGTAATCGGACTTCCTGAGCTTCTTGCCTCGTCCGGGCTAGAGCATCGATGTTTCTACAAGGGCAACATGCTCGACGAGCTTGGCGACGTGGCCCCATGGATTGTGCGGCTTGAGGCCGAGAACCGACTAACCCGAAACCTATTCACTCAAGGAGACGCACCTTGGCACTTGTGGGATAAAGAGGCTGGTATCTTTCTTCGATCCTCCCAGAGCCTTGTTACGTTGTGGCGGCATTTTCGGAAGTTTACCAAAGTTCAAAACAGCTTAGGCGATTCCGTCTATTTCCGTTTCTGGGAGCCGCATGTAGCGCAAGCCTACCTCAGTGTGGGTGGCCGCGACGCCCTCGGCAGCCCGTCTTTTTTTCACAACTCAAACGGCAAGATTGTTGATGCTGTGATCTGTTGTGGGACGCAAGACGTCTCGACGGTTCACTATGCGCCCGAAGCCAGTCCGGAGATGGGCTACAAGTTGACGCCTGCGCAGGAGCGTGCACTGATCCAAGGCGAAGAACGTCGGCGACGTGCCGATATCGCAACCGCTTTGCGCCGGTGCTTTCCAGATCAAACCGAAGACATGGCACAAGACCAATTAATCGACATCGTTGGGCGCGTTTCCTTGCGGATGGGCGCTTATGGCATTCGTCAAGTGCGCAACATCCATGTGCTTGCCAGTTGGCAGCTATTTTATGGCGACCTGTTTGAGCGGCGCGATCCTAACGGCAATCTCTATAACATCTGTCGCTCGGAATTGGGCGAAGACGCCAAGTTGGTTCAAATGCAAAGCCGTATGGATGCGCTGCATAGCGCAGGGGTGATCTAGATGGCCGATGGCAACCCAAAGACGCCCTGCCCCGGCACGGTCGCGGCACAAGCCCAAGCGGGTGCGCCCGCGTCGCAAGGCGAGATGGACCGTATCTGTTTGCCTTGTTCGGGGCAAATCATGGTCGAGGCCTGCTATGTGGACGCTTGGAATACACCGCTAACCGACGCCTGTGTGAAGGTCGAGGATTCGACCGGCGTGGTGGTTGACGGGGCGATCCGAACCGAACCGCTAGCTGCCCATGGCCAAAAGGACGGCGATGCGCCAACTGCGCCGCTTGTGACGATGGGAACCACGCCGCTCATTGAAGTGGCTCATGGGATCACGGACGTGTCGCTCGTGGCGCAAGGAGCGGGCGAGGCCGACAGCGGCATGGACGACCTCGGCGCGGCACTCACGGCATTTCGGGACGATGCCCTTACAAAGCTGCAACCTTACGTGGCCGAATGGGAGGCCAAAGGCCTTCTGTCCATCCCAGAGGCCCGATTGCGCGGCATCGGCAAAGGTCTGTCGTCGTGGTACCAAGGCGAAGCGAGTTTCTGGGGCGGCGTTAGCGAGAAAGCGATCTCGGCCTATCAAAGCGCGCAAAACTGGCACGATAACTATGTCGCAAGTCAATCCGAGTTTGAGCAATTCTTGCTGAAATGGGGCGGACCCGGTGGCGCGGCCATCGTCTATGGCACCTCGATGGCCGAGACGGTTGCCGAAAGTGTCACGGAGTGGATCGGCGGTATCGGCGACCTGTCCGACTACATCGACACCATCATGGCGGCGATGCGCAATTTGGCTTCGGGTACGGTAGACTTGATGGAGGCCGCGCTCGACACGTTGCGTGACTTGCCCGGCGATCTGGGCAAGCTCTTTGCGCAACTTATCGACAATGGCCAAGACTGGATCGAGGCCATGGTGCTGATTGCCAGCGAGACCAACGCGTTTGAATATGTCTTCCACATCATAATGTCGGTGGCGATGAACATGGTCCCGAACTTCTGGTCCGAGATGGTTGGCGTCGTCACCGGCTTTATTCTGCCCGAAGTACTGATCGAGATCATTCTAGCCGTGATCGCGGCTCTGACCGTTGGCGGTGGGAGTGTCTTGGTTGCCGGGCGTCTAGCGACGTTTGTCGTCAAACTGCGTGGTTTGGCGGTGAAGGCCAAGAGCCTCGGTGTTTTAGCCGACATCGTTGAGGCATTCGGCAAGGCCATCACAGCTCTCGCCAAAATTGGCAAAGGCCTGCACGACGAGATCGAAGCCGCCACCCGCGCTGGGGCCGACGGTGTGGCACGTATTCGGCGGCGGTTGAACCAGTACAAGATTGAGGTTGATCCGAACACGCTAGGTTCGAATGGCGGGAATATAAGGATAACGCGCAAGAAGGGGCGCTTCGCCAGAACGCAAGATGAGTTTGACGATCTCGCGCGCGATCCTGCTCACGGTGGGAAGACAACACCTGCGACAAAAGCAGAGCGAGATGTCGGACTGGGTCTCGAAGACAACGGAGAAGTGCCTGGCCCCATAAGAAGAGACCCAACAGGTGGAGCTGAATTTATTGATGCAAGTGGCGTAGAATGGGATGTAAAAGCGTACCGATCAGAATTTCCCAATGGCTTCAATGCCGAGAGAGTGGAAAGCCAGCTCAACATGTCGCGTCGCTTAGGAGAAAATGTTATGATTGATACCAGAGGACTTTCTTCGACGGACCTAAGTAGTGTACGCGAAATAGTGACCCGAAACGGGTTGGATGAAAATGTGAAGTTTTGGCCATGAATACAAATAATATAGAAACAATGATCAGTTCTCATGCTGAGTGGTTGAACACTGCTGGTCGAGCCGGAAAGCAATTCGTTGCTAAGGGGCTATCCCTTCACGGAATGAAATTAGTTGGCATCGACTTTAGCGAATGTGCTCTGGCTGAAGTAGATTTTTCTGAATGCGATCTTTCGAACTCTTTATTCATAAAATCACATGTTGTTGATTGCGATTTTCGCGGTGCTCGAATGGACGGAGCAAATTTTTCTAGAGCCGTTCTCGATGGATCGGATCTTCGTGGTATTTCATTTGCAGAAGCAATTTTCCACAAGGCGAGTGTTGTTGATGTCGATCTGCGCGGTGTTGACGTATCCATGTTGAATATTGATCCAATCCGTCTGGAACTATGCCGTACTTAAGCGAGCCTTCCCAAAAGTTGTAAACTGTTGAAAGCGCTTCAGCTTATGAGATGAAAACCACGTGCTAGATGGCCTGCAGAAAGGCATTTCCAGGTAACGTGGCTTTGATCTCTTCGCTATTGGCTCGCGAGGCCCAATAAACGGCTAGAAGGACGCCATAGTCATTTTACCAGATGGAAGTATCGGAGGACTTTAGAATGTCGCTAGATGTTACCCTATACACAGACCTTGAAGAGCCCGAGCACGTAGAAGTTTTGGCGAAACACCTACTTCTGTCTGGTTATTCTGATCGTGAAGATTGGTCGAAGACTTTTCCTGCAGGTCCGTTCGATACAGAAATTCTTCGAGATGAAGGCATAGAGGTAGATGTGCGGTCTCGGTCTATGTTCCGTGTAAACAAGGACAAGCAGGACGTAGAGTTTGCATTTCTCGCTTCGCTGTTAATCGAGATGAAAAAATCCGGCAAAGCAGCTATGTTATTGAATGGTGAAAGATTCGGTGCGTTGGAAGATTGAACTTATGAAGGTTGGGGTGGCTTGCGTCTCTTGGACCCTACTTCAAAGAAATCACATTGCAGGCCTGCGGTTTGACTTCTGCCTTGTTCGCCCAAGCTTGCATCAGCTCGCGACGTTTGTCGAAAAGGTCAGATCGCGCATAGGCCGCTTCGGCCTTGTCTTTGATCCCGTGGGCCAGCGCCGCCTCGATCACTTCGCGGGGAAAGCTGGTGGTTTCGCCCGCCCAATCGCGGAATGTGGACCTGAACCCGTGAACGGTGATGTTGTCATACTTCATCCGTCGCAAGAGTGCGGTCATGCTCATATCAGATATTGGCTTGCCCGCCTTCGTTTCGCTGCCAAAGACCAAGTCGGCGTCCTGCCCCCTTGGCCCAAGCTGGGCAATCGCGGCAGGCGTAAGGGGAACGCGGTGTTCTTTGCCCGCTTTCATGCGCTGGGCGGGGATGGTCCAAACGCGGTTGTCCAAGTCAATTTCCGCCCACGTCATGCCACGGGTCTCGCCTGATCGTGCCGATGTAAGGATGGTGAACGTCAATGCCCGCGCCGAAACGCCCTTGCGGATTGATAGCGCGGCCATGAACTCTGCGATATCTGCATGAGGTAGGGCAGGGTGGTGTTGCACTGTCCGCACCTTCGTCGGTTTCGGCAAGAGATTGTCCAAATGCCCGCGCCAGCGTGCCGGGTTGTCCCCTTCGCGAATGCCCAGCGCGGATGCATAGTCCAAAACCGCTTCGATCCTTTGGCGCACCCGGTTGGCGGTTTCGGGCTTTAGCGACCAGATAGGTTTCAGCGCCCCGACCACATCTGCGGTGGCAATCTTTGTGACCTGCATGTTGCCAATGCTGGGGAAAACGTAAGCCTCTAGGGTCGAGGTCCATTGTGCAGCGTGTTTTGCATTCTTCCAGCCGGGGCGTTTGCTTTCGATCAGTTCTAAGGCGGCGTCTTTGAAGGTCTTGGGCTGGGCTTGGCGGCGTTTGGCTATTGGGTCATCCCCGTCCAAGATCAATCGCCTTGCGTCTGTTGCCCTTTGGCGCGCCATTGCCAATGTTACATCCGGATAAGCCCCTAACCCAAGATCATGGCGTCGCCCCTGCACTTGATACCTGAGAACCCATGAACGTGCGCCAGTCGGCTTCACATAAAGAAACAGCCCGCGCCCATCGCCGTGACGTCCAGCTAGTGCGGTTTCAACCTTCCGAGCGTTCAACTTCATATCGTTCCCACATATGTTCCCACACTTGAGTTAGATTTATGGTGAACTTGCGTGAACGTCAATGGAATGGTGTGAATTTAACATGCTGAAAATATTGTTTTTTATTGAATTATAGTGAATGTGGGTGAACCCCCAAAAACAGGGGGCATACGGACTTCGTCTCTGCTATCCCTTATCACCCAACTTCCCAGACTGGCTTCTTGTGATGTTGAAGCTGTGTATGGGTGTCCAGCTCGACGTTATGCGCGTACAAAAGAGCTGCCTAAAGTACTGACCAGTTTGAAAGCTGGCCAGGTACTTTGCAACCATTTCAGCTGATGTCTCATCTGTCGGCTAAGCATGTCCTGCGCCTATTTCCGGCTTTTCCACTGACATGTGGGTAGCGCTGCTCCTTGCAGAAATAATGCTACTCACAGCTAAGATCTGCGTCTGCTTTTTGCCGCTGTTTTGAGTATCTCGGGTGTGCAGAGAACCGCCACTCTGCGCCCTCGGTTTATATCACCGCCCGCGCAACATTTGAAAAACGGCCGTTGGCCGCGCGGGCCGCAAGGTCGGCTTTTCGTCCTGCTAACTGTGAATTCGACATTGGATCCTCGCTGCCGTCGGCATGAATGACCGGTTTTTCCTCCGCGCGACCACACCAGGTTTCTCGCACACGCGGCATTGCCTATTCAGCGAGCATATGCAGCACAAAATTCCAGTTCACAGGTTGGGCTCGCAGTGCGCTTTCGCCGCTGCTTGTTCGCCCGTCTCCTCTAAATCGGCAACGGCAAGCATCGTTCGCCGACATCGCTTTGAGGTCGATGCGTTTGGCAATACTTAAAGCGTCTTCCAACTCAACCCCTTGGTAACGCACTGTGCTATCGACCTTGATGTGGCCAAGCAAAAGTTGCACGGCACGAAGCTGCCCGTTTTGCGGTCCATCTCCGCAGCTTTGGTCCGGCGGAGCGAATGAGTGCCGTAGCCACTCGGCTCTAATCCGATCGTGGACACCCAATCACGAACAATTCGCCCGCAAGTTCGAGTCGTGCACGGATCGCCCGCACCTTTTGGAAAGCAGCGGTCGCTTCTGCCCGATAATTCGCCCTTTGTTCCAGGCTTTGCGCTTTGGGGATACTGCGGGAAGTTGGACTCTTGGCATAATATGCCCTCCAGTCCTCGCTCCATACCCAAGCATCAGCACAGTGCTGACGACCGGCGCTAAAGTGCTTCATTGGCTGAGAGGAGTATTAGTCCTTTTCCAGATACGTCTGTTCCGACAGCATGCGATCACGGCGCATTTCAAGCCACATTGCGTTCACGACAGCAAACATCGCGGCCAGAGGCAGGCCAAGTAGCCAGGCAAAATACCACATTCTGTTTTCCTTCCGGTTTAGCGAATTAGTAGGCGGAACTGGATTCCGTCACGTCAGCTTCGGTGACTTTACCCCAAAGCACTTTATAGACCCAGGCGGTGTAAGCCAGAATAAGCGGCATGAAAATGATTGTCGCGATCAGCATCACGAACAAAGTAAGATGTGAGGAAGAGCTGTCCCACACGGTCAGGGACGACCTCGGATCAAGAGATGAGGGCAGGATGAAGGGAAACATCGTCAGCCCGACAGAAGAGATCGTACCGAAAATTCCGAGTTTGGACCAGAGTAGCGTTGAGCCTTCACGGCCTGCACGCAAGCCCAACACTGCCATGACCATCCCAAAAAGGCCGAGCACAGGCGCAAGCGCGATCCAGGGGCGCGCGAAGTAGGCAGCAAGCCAGCTGTCAGTGCGCACCACCTCGGAGTAAAGCGGGTTGGAAGGGCCGTTTGCGACAACGTCTGAAGTAAAGGCGTAGCCCTCAATGCCAAAAGCAAGCCAGACACCCGCCAACACATAGCCCGTGATCGTTAAAAGACCTGCCACTGATCCGATCGAGCGTGCACGTGTCGCCACGATACCTTCAGCCTTGAAGGAGAGCCAAGCCGCTCCGTGGGTTACGAGCATCGCAAGCGAGACCACGCCAGTGAGTACCGCGAAGGGATTTAGCAGCCCGGCGAACTTGGCGTAGAAGGCACCTTCGTAGCGTGCGAACAGATCAGGTGTCAGCTCAAACGGCACGCCTTGCAGCACATTGCCCACCGCCACACCAAAGAGAAGAGCGGGCACGGCGCCGCCAGCGAACAAGGCCCAGTCCCAAGTGGCTCGCCAGCGTGCGCTCTCGCGTTTGGAGCGGTATTTGAACGCAACTGGCCGAACGATAAGGGCTGCGAGAATAACGAACATCGCGAGGTAGAAGCCGGAGAAGCTGACCGCGTAAAGCGGAGGCCAGGCTGCGAAGATCGCACCACCGCCGAGGATGAACCAAACCTGGTTGCCCTCCCAGACAGGCCCGACGGTATTGATCGCCACGCGGCGCTCGATGTCAGTTCTGGCAACAAAGGGCAGCAATGCTCCAACACCCATATCGAAGCCGTCAGTAAGTGCAAAACCGATAAGCAGCACGCCCAGAAGCGCCCACCAGATCACGCGCAGGATATCGTAGCTGATGAATTCATGCAGGATCATGGCATTTACTCCGCTGGTGTTTCGGCAAAGGGAACGTTGCCGTCATGGGTGCGCAGGCGGTGTTCGTGGCGTGCAGTCCAGACTTCGGTTTCTTCGACATCTTCGAACGGACCCTTGCGAATGTATTTCAGCATCAGGCCCATCTCGACTACGAACAGCACGGTGTAGAAGATCATGAAGCCGGCCAGCGTCAGCAGCAGATCGGCGACCGACAGGTGGCTGACGGAAAGTGCCGTGGGCAACACGCCGTCCACCGTCCACGGCTGGCGGCCGAACTCGGCCACGAACCAGCCAAGCTCTGCCGCGATCCAGGGTGTCGGAATGATCAGGACAGCACCCCAGAGCGCCCAGCGTGGGTAGTCTTGCCCGCGAAAGCTCGAGCGCCAGAAGAAATAGGCCATCACGGCGATGAAGCTGAAGCCCAGAGCGACCATGATGCGGAAGGCCCAGAACAGCGGCCAGACTGTCGGCACCGTGTCGTTTGAGGCCTGCAGAATCTGCGCCTCACTCGCGTCGCGCGGGTCTTCCACGTAGCGTTTCAGCAAGAAGGCGTAGCCCAGATCGCCGCTATGCGCTTCGAATGTGCCGCGCACCTCTGCGCTTGTGGCGTCGCGCTGCTCACGGATTGTCATCAGCGCATCATAGGCGATGATGCCGGAGCGGATGCGTGTCTCGGCTTCGGCGACCAACTCGTCGATACCGGCGATGTCAGTTGTGAGCGAGCGTGTCCCGATAAGGCCCATGACATAGGGAATATGCACCGCATATTTTGTCTCGCGCGCGTCCTGATCGGGCAGGCCGACCAGAGTGAAGGAGGCAGGGGCAGGCTCGGATTCCCACATGCCTTCGATTGCGGCGAGCTTCATACGTTGGCTGTGGGTGGCCGAATATCCGGACTCATCACCGAGGATGACAACGGAAAGCGCAGAGGCCAGCCCGAAAGACGCGGCGACAGTTATCGAGCGGCGTGCCAGCTCGATGTGCCGCCCCTTGAGCAGATACCATGCCGATACGCCGAGCACGAAAACCGATGCGGTGACGTAACCCGCCGAGACGGTGTGAACGAACTTGGCCTGTGCGACCTCGTTGAACATAACGTCAAAAAAACTGGTCATTTCCATGCGCATTGTATCGGGGTTGAACTCTGCTCCGACAGGGTTTTGCATCCAGCCATTGGCGATCAGGATCCAAAGCGCCGAGAAGTTCGAGCCGATGGCAACAAGCCATGTCACGGTGAGGTGGCCCACCTTGCTCAGCTTGTCCCAGCCAAAGAAGAACAGGCCGACGAATGTCGCCTCAAGGAAGAACGCCATCAGCCCCTCAAGCGCCAGCGGTGCGCCGAAAATGTCACCAACGTAGTGGCTGAAGTATGACCAGTTCATGCCGAACTGGAATTCCATCGTAATTCCCGTGGCCACGCCAATCGCGAAGTTGATGCCGAAGAGCATGCCCCAAAACTTCGTCATCTGCCGCCAGATCGGACGGTCTGTCATGACGTAGACTGTTTCCATGATCGCCACCAGCACTGCCAAACCTAGTGTTAGCGGCACAAAAAGGAAATGATACATAGCTGTCATCGCAAATTGCAGACGTGACAGATCGACGATATCAAGCTCCATTTCTAGTGCTCCTTGGTTTCTGCTGGCAAAACCATCTGGCATTGTCAGGCAGTGTAGGTGACGGCCGCGCCATGGCGGTCAGTAAGATATAAGCCTGCGGTGTTACCGAGATATATTCAGTTTTTTAGATATATCAAATACAGGATGATCCACGCTGCGGTGCAGTGTCGCAAGGATCGCTGCATCAGGCGAGGCTTTGCGGATGCCGGACAGAACCAGCGTTGCTGTGGCATCGTCGAGACCTTCTGTCGGCTCATCCAAAAGCAATAGCTTCGGCTTTCTAAGCAGGGCACGCGCAAGCGTCAGTCGGCGCGCCTGACCACCTGAAAGACCCGTGCCGCCCTCGCCCAGTTGCGTTTCAAGCCCGCCTCGCGCGCGAAGGACACCGTCAAGCGCGACAGCCGCAAGCGCCTGCCACATCTCCTCATCGCCCGTCCCGCCAGATAATGACAGGTTTTCCCGGATAGACCCTGCAATCAACGCACTGCGTTGTGGCACCATGGTCACGATCTCGCGCAGGGCCGATTCAGACAATTCATCGGGCCTTGTGCCAAATATCAAAATGCCGTCACTCGCGGCCATTCCGGTAACCTGCATCAACAAACTGGTCTTGCCACCGCCACTTGGACCTGTGAGCGCAGCCGCCTCGCCTACATCTAGGCGAAGCGTCAGGTTTGGGGTGTCGATTGTCAGAACGGGTGCATCAAGCTTAGCGTGGGATTTGGCTGTTGTTTCAGGCATTGTCTTTGGCGCATGTCCGATCCGTTCTGCCGCACCTGTCATCTTGCCGTAGTCTGCCACACCGCGCGCCAGCGGTGGCAAGGCTTCGGCCAGCGCCAGCGCAACGAAGACGCCAATCGCGCCGGTCGCAGGATTGATTGCGCCCCGTGCCACAAGGGCAGCTCCGACCATCAGGGCAAGTCCCGTCACCGCTGCGGTCAAGATCGAAAGGGCAGCGGCGGCGTTGCGGTCCGAAAGGTCCAACGCCCGCATCATCTTGCGCGAAGAGCCATCGAGGCTCAGCATGTCATCTTCACGTTTTGCAATACGTGCGCGCAGGATCAGTGCCTGACGATCTCTGATCATATCGATTATACCGCGCCGCAGGGCTTGCGCCTGCGATTCCGATTGGCCCGAGGGCACGACACTTTGGCGGGCCAGCCGCCAGAACACAAAGGCCGCAAAAGGCACGTAGCCCACCAGAACGGCACTAGCGACAGCCCAACCCGCCAGCCATCCAAGCATTAGAAAGACAATCAAATGTGTGACCAGTGCCGCCAGCCCGGGCAGGAAAAGCCGCAAAATAACCCCGTCGAGTGCATCCACATCAGAAATGATCCTGGTGAGTTCGGCCTCGCCGCGCAGGCGTACCAGAGCACGTGCATCAAGGCCAACCTGACGTCGCAGCAGCGACACCCGCAGCGCCGCCAGCGCCCGCAGTGTTGCATCATGGGTAAGCAACCGTTCGCCATAGCGTGCGGCAGTGCGACCAAGTGCCAGAAACCGAACACCTGCCGAAGGGCGAAACACGTCAAAAGCGATGCCGATACCTGCCAGACCCGCGATCCCTGTTGCTGTGATAAACCAGCCAGAGAGCCCCAGAAGTGCCGCGCCCATCAGCAGAACGATCACTGAAAGGGCAGCCCCACGCACCATGGATTTGGGCTCCGCCGTCAACAGCAGGCGGATGATGGGCAAGAGCGACTTCATGGTTTCACCTTCACAGTGGCGTCCATCGCGCCAAAGACCGCTGGATCATGCGTCGCCACTATCAGACTGTGCCCCGCGTCCTTCAGCCGTTTCAGCGATGCAATGACGAGGGCCGCTGTTTCAGGATCAAGATCAGCTGTTGGCTCGTCAGCAAGGATAAGCTCGCGCCCACTCAAGACCGCGCGGGCGACCATGAGGCGCCGCGCCTCGCCGCCCGATACGCCGCCGCCTGTCTCGCCGAGGTGGGTGTCGAGCCCATCAGGCAAGCGCGCGACGATCCTGTCTGCCTCGGCAAGGGTCAAAGCACCCCAGAGGTCGGCCTCGTCCGCGTCGGGGTCGAGCCAGTGGCGTAGCCTTTGATCAGAAAAATGTGGCTTTTGGGGGATCAAAGCAATGCGCGCCCGCCATGCGTCCGCTTTGTCCTCGTCCAGCGTCTCACCGCATACGGTTATATGCCCCAGCGCGAGCGGAACAAGGCCCGCGATGGCTTCCAGAGTTGTGCTTTTTCCTGCACCACTGGGGCCGACAAGCGCGACGGATTCACCAGCATTCAACTTGAAGTTCGGCAGTGGCAATATCCGCTCGGAATATGCAACGGCGGCACCGCAAAGCTCTAGTGAAATCGGGCCGCTCAGAGGCGCAGTCGCACGCGCCGCACCCAGAAAAGCCACGCGCTCAACCGCGTCAAGTTCTTCCAACTCGGCCATCACGGACAAGCCCGCAGCGCGATCATGCCACGCTGCTGCCAGATCTCGAAAGGACTGAAAAAATTCGGGCGCGATCAGCAACAGGAACAGGCCCTCACCAAGCCCAAGCGGGGTTTCCCAACTCCCGAAAGTGATTTCCCCCAAGAGGGTGAAGCCAACGAAAACCGCGATCATCGCGACACCGATGGCACTGAAAAGCTCCAGCACCGTCGATGACAGAAAAGCCACCCGCAGCACTGCCATGGTCTTGACGCGCAAGGCCTCGGCTCTCTCCTCAAATTCTGCTGACGCACGGTCGATCGCCCCCAAAAGCCGGATGTCGAGCATCGCCGAAAGCCGGTCCATCAGCATGGCGTTCATCGTGCCAACTTCGACCATCTGTCGCCGAGATGCCTCTTCGGCGGCCATGCCGACCAGCGCCATAAATACGGGGATCAGCGGCCCTGTGACCAGCAAGACAAGCCCTGCGGCCCACGAAAACCAAAACGTCACCGCAAGCAAGACAACCGGCAGGATCGACACACGCATCATGGCCACATGGTAACGCGTGATCCAAGGCTGAAGGAGCGGAAGCTTCTGCACTGCGAGCGCAGCAATCTCGGCTGAGCTGATACCAGCGCGCGCGCGTGCTTCGCGTGAGATGAGAGCCGCACGTTCTCGCGCGATGGTCTGATCGGCGGCATCAAAAAGGTAGGCGCCAGCCGCCCGCTTCAAGTGCGCACTCAGGAGGCCGCCCAGAACAAAAAACAGGGCTGCGATGTTGGTTCGGTTCATCTCGCCCAT
This sequence comes from Litoreibacter ascidiaceicola, assembly GCF_900129235.1. Taxonomy (GTDB): domain Bacteria; phylum Pseudomonadota; class Alphaproteobacteria; order Rhodobacterales; family Rhodobacteraceae; genus Litoreibacter; species Litoreibacter ascidiaceicola. Next base: position 24,760 of record NZ_FQUV01000003.1, read on the forward strand.
CACCCAACCCGAAATGGCCCATGCCAGCGCGCCCGCCTGTGCGGGCCATATCAGGCCGGAAGCAACAGACAGCGCACCAGCAACGCGCAACTGGTGGGCCACAGGTACTATGATCCGTTCGTTTGCAAGTCTGCGACTTGACTTCGTATCTTGCTGCTGCGGCCTCGTCATCTTGTCGCGCTTTCCGATATTGCTTTGGCTTTGCGAAGGGTGTTTGAAACTCGCGCCGATTGTTTTTCTCTGAGCACTTCGTATGGGGTTTGACCGCACGGGACGCTACCCAGTTTGGCAAAATTTTGGAAGCTCTTCCGTTCGGCGAGTTTCGTCTCTAGATCAACACCTCTTCTTTAGCCGGAATGGCCGAACTTGCCGCCGCGCGGCGGCACTTAATTTGGGGCCAATTGACGCGTGGTTAGCACCGGGTGAGTGTCACTGGCGTCGCATTGCAAAAGCGTAGTCAGACATTTTCGCCGCCGGTTTGGTCTTTATCGTCATCGACCGACGGGCCCCGCAACGGGTCAAAATCGGGATAGCCGAACGCGCTCTTGAAACGGGCCACAAAGTCTTTCTCTAACGCGGATCGCGCGTTCGGAGCGGACAAGTTGGCGCGGGCAAACTCCCGCAGCATTTGGAAGCTTGCAATGAGTTGGGGCCTCGAGATATCGCTGATAATCTCCAGCCGATCTAAGGTCGCATATTCGTCCGGACCCGGTTGCGACTCCGCCAAAAAGAACAACCCACCTGTCTGACGTCAGCGCCTAGGGGTCCAAATAGCGGTATTTGATAAGAGAGTGTTCTTAGCTCATCGTAACCACTGCGGAGTGGAAGATGAGACAGACAACTGGAACACGCAAAAGCCTTGGCGAGAAGATCGTCAAAGATATCAAACGTGCCACGCGCAAGCATTACTCATCCGAAGAGAAGATCAGGATCGTGCTGGACGGTCTGCGTGGTGAGGACAGCATCGCAGAGCTGTTCGAGTGTCTTTCGTTTGCTCCTTTTTCTGTGTTGTAGGATGGCTTTGTTACGACCGAAGTAAACGTCAGACATTCCGAAAGTTGCTCCGTGAGTTCAGGAGTAATCCCCCCTCGGTCAAATTTGCGCGCATTGTCGCTTGCGTCGACGAAACTAACGGCAGGACTTTGCCGATTCGCCACGACTTCGCCGCTGTTCATTCCAATCAATAACACATTCGCGCCATAGCGTCGGCGTCGCGAGTCGTCGGCTCGGATCAACCGCATCTTAAACGCGGAATGCAACATTCTTGTGAGGACTTTCAATGCCAGTAAATACAGCTAACGGCGGTTCGGTGAGTGCAATAGATGCTTCCTCAGGGAGCTATAGCGTTTCTGGTGGCCGCGTTTCCACGCTTAGCGTCGAAAACCAAGGCAGTGTCGCAAGCATTCGCATCGTCGAGCAGCCCGATCACGGTAACCTGACGGTGAACCCAGACAATACTCTGTCATTGGTCATGAGTATGGATCATGAGTACTCCGGCGCGTTGAACATCAGCTATGAAGTTACCTACAACGACGGTTCCTCCCAGACGTTCAATGACAATGTCACAGTCGCAACAACAACGCAGGCTGCAGGTTGGAACGACGGCGACATTTACATGCTGGAGACTGCGGCCAACGGCGACCTGGTCGTTGAAACCGGCGACAATCACCGCGACATCCATGTTTCAGGCAGCGACATTGCGCTTAGCATTGAAGATATCGCGGCAATTGAAGGAGTTAGCCCCGGAGCCATTAACGGCGCTTGGTTGGCTGCACATCCGCAATACGGTGGTAGCCCTGATGCACCGCTCGATGCCGACGCTGCAATGATGCTGTGGGAAACAGTGGCAGGCCAAGGCTCGGCGCCATCGTCCAACTGGTTGTTGTTCGAAAGCGGTTACGAATATGACCTCGGGAACACCTTTGACTTGCGCGGAACCACTGGCGAGGATGAGTTGCACCCAGTGCACATCACGTCGTATGGCAATGGCGACAAGCCAGTCATCAACAGTGAAATCTTCGCATTTTCACAATCCGCAGAAAATGTAGTGATTAGCAATCTATCACTGCAAGAGGGTGCCTCGATTCTTGAGGCCGAGAACATTATCTTTAACAATGTGGACATCACCAACGATGGTTTTGGACTCATAGTTCAGGACTCGTTGAACTTTACCTTCCGCGATAGCTCCATCGTTGACGCGTATCATCTGACACCTCCTGAAGGAGGTGCTTTCTGGACCGGATCAGAATTTGCCTCTGGGCTCTATGTAGCTGGAACGGATGGTATCTTAATCGAAGACTCCCTCTTTGATCACAACGGATGGGCGGACGACTATCGCGATGATCTCTCGGCCGCCGGTGGCAAGCCACCAAACATGTTTAGCCATAACGTCTACATTGACGCAAACAATGCCGACGTAACATTCCGCGATAACATCACAATGCAAGGCTCGGCTACGGGCGCGCAAGTGCGCAGTGGTGGCTTCATTGAGGACAACCTATTCCTCGACAATAACGTCGCAGCAAACTTCCACGGCGGAGACAGCTTTGGAGCCGGGAACGTGGGGAACTTCTCGTTGTTCACTGACAATGTTATCACGTCTGCAGGGCACAAAGCTTCTAATTCAGCCTCTCAAGGCGCGTTGTCGTTCGGCGTAGATACCCGCGGAAATGAATCGGTTTTGCTAGACAACATAATCACTCATCTTGCTGACCCAAATAATCCAAACGAGACTGCGGCTAAAGACAACGGTCAAACTGCGCTGCACATCGAGAACGGAGCGTTCTACGATGATACAATCATTCACAATTGGTTGGGATCGGCCGGATATGGTACAACGGGTGTAAACACTGATGGTCTAAACACTAGCACCCTCAACGCCACTACAATTCAAAACTTCACCCAACAGCTTTTGGGCAATCCTAACGCCACGATCTCTGATCTGGCTGACTATTTGCGAGCCCAATCAGCGCAAGACCTCGATGATGTGGTAGATGCCGATCTTATCATTTCCTACTTCCAGTCCGGCTTTGGCCTTTCGGTCGAAGGTCGGATCACCTCAGAGACGATTGATTTCGTCCCTGACGCGTTGGGAGATGGCATTCGCTGGGACAACCGGTTGAATTGGGAGACCGATGATCTGCCCGGTGCTGTTGCCGGTGATAGCGTCAATCTTGGCGGGAACTGGGTGAACTATGGTGGCACCACAATCATCGAGGATCTCGATTTTGGCGAAGGCGGCACGCTGAATGTATCTCATGGGCGCCTCGACATCACCGATCACACTGCCGTAGGCGATGCTGGTGCACATTTGAACGTCAGTGCCGCAGGCCAGATATGGATGGACGGCTATTCCGACCAAGACCGGCTCGATATCGATATTGATGGCGGTCGCTTTGTGAATACCGACGTGTTTGTCGGTAACGTGGATGTCGATATCACTGATGGACAGGCCATTTTGGCCACCGATGGTGCCAATTTTGTCCTGCAATCAGGCAGTGAGCTTAATATTGTCGGTGACGAGGCCCGAGTGGGCTTTGATGGCGATGAAGGTCGCACGGGTGTCCTTTCGCTTGAGGTGGGATCAGAGCTGCGCTTCACTGCCGAAGGTGGGCAGCTAGGTACTATAGAAGAATTCCGTTCAGGCGCTGAAGGTGACAACCCCAATATCCAAACCGGAGTGAATTTGGGCGATGGAACCTTGATCCTTGACCTAAACGGAATTGGGAACGGTAGCCTAAGTACCGAGCTTATCCGCGTAGATGAGGTAATCGGTGAGTTTGCTTCGGCAACTATCACAGGCCTCGCCGGAAATCGCGACACAGAGATCGTCATTGACTATGAAACTGACACGGTCACGCTCAATGTTACCTCCGCAGGTTCTGGGACCGGTCAGAACACCGTGCGAACCATTGGTGATGAATCCGATGCGCGGGATAATTCCGATCTGTGGGCGGCCTTAACAAACGATCAAGGTGGTCAGAATCCGCAGCCTGATCCTGAACCACAGCCTGATCCTGAACCACAACCGGATCCTGAACCACAACCGGATCCCGAACCACAGCCGGATCCCGAACCACAGCCCGATCCTGAACCACAGCCGGCGGTGGATACCGTCAGCTATGCTGGTGCTTCGGGCTATGTCGGTGTGCGTCTCGACGGGGGCGCGACTTGGGGCGCTGCTGCAGGGGATGTACCGTTAACCTCAACTGTCGTGAACGTGATCGGGTCTTCTTTTGACGATTCCGTATTCGGTAACTTGACTGCCAACCGCCTGGAAGGTGGGAAAGGCAATGACAGGCTCGACGGCGGGGCAGGTGATGACGATATCGACGGTGGAACGGGTGCGGATGTTCTCATCGGAGGGGATGGCAACGATAGCATCCACGGTGGGTTAGGCGCGTTAAGCGGCAATGACAAAATTTATGCTGGAACGGGCGACGACGAGGTCGACGGCGGTGATGGCAACGATGAAATCTACGGCCAAGACGGCAACGATAAGATTGTAGGTGGTTTTGGTGGGGACAGGCTGATTGGCCAAAACGGTAACGATGTTCTGAGCGGTGGCGCGTGGGGCGACGTCATTTTTGGCGGCGCGGGTGACGACTTCATCAACGGCGGGTTCGGTCACGACCGTCTCAATGGGGGTGCAGGCGCGGACGACTTCTATCATCTAGGTGTGCAGGGCCACGGTTCGGACTGGGTCCAGGACTACAGCGACACTGATGGCGACGTCTTCATATTTGGGCAGTCAGGAGCCAATGCCGCCGACTTCCAGATCAACTTCGCCGAGACCGAAAACGCCGGCGAGGCAGGGACCGCGGAGGCCTTCGTGATCTACAAACCCACTGGCCAGATCATATGGGCGATTATCGATGGCGCGGCGTTGGACGAGATCAATCTGCAAATCAGCGGAAGCTCTGAGGTATTTGACCTGATGGCCTAATTGCCAGTTGGGTAGTGCACGCGAAGGGGGCAAGCTACACGGTCAGGGACGGGGTCGTTGAGGTGCGATTGTGCGAGACATGCCACGGCACATTAACGCGTCAAAAACTGGATCAACTGCGATAGAGCAGTTGTCATACGTATTGAGGCGTCACTGAAGGATTTTCCAGCCACTGAGAATGGGCCTCGCACACGGATCGCCGACTATGCTTCGTTTAACACGCTAAGAGCGAAAGCGTTGACCAAGCGGCTCTGGCTGAATAGCTCGGCTTGAGGTTCAAGCAGCTTTCTTCGGGTTTTTGCCCATAATGATCATCGACAAAATGTCATCTTCGGTGACATCTTCGACACGCTCATTTCCGATCAATTTCCCATTTTTCATCACCGCGACACGGTCGCAAAGGTCCATCATTTCGCGGGTGTCATGGCTGATCAAGAATATACCGAGCCCTTGGCTTTTTAGTTCTTTGATCAGGTCAGCAACCATTTCCGTTTCATGCACGCCCAATGCGGCGGTCGGCTCATCCATGATCAGGATACGCGCGTTGAAGTAGACGGCGCGGGCAATCGCTACGGATTGCCGTTGACCGCCAGAAAGCGCACTCACAGGCTCTTTGAATTTCTTGAAGTTAGGGTTGAGCCGCGCCATGATCTTGCGGGTTTCAGCCTCCATTCGCGCATCATCCAAAAAGCCAAGTGGAGTGGTCAATTCGCGGCCTAGGAATAGGTTGCTGGCAGCGTCGAGATTGTCGGCCAGAGCCAGCGTTTGGTAAATCGTTTCGATATTCAACTCGCGGCTGTCGATGGGGCTTTCGATATTGGCCTTTTTCCCATCAATCCAGAACTCGCCGCTGTCCGCCTGATAGGCGCCCGACAGGCATTTGATCAGTGTCGATTTGCCCGCGCCATTGTGGCCCAAGAGACCGACGACTTCGCCCGGATATAGATCCAACGACACGCCATCAACCGCGTGAATGCCACCGAAAGCAATCGAGATATCGCGCATTTCGACAAGTGGGGTTCCAGTTCGTTCAGTGCTCATACCCGTGACCCTTATTTGGCTTTTTTGCGATAAAGATTATCAAGATAGACGGCGAAGACGAGGACGGAGCCCACGACGATTTGCTGGACGGAAGTATCGAACCCGATCAGCACCATGCCGGACTGTAGCGATTGCATGACCAGCGCGCCCAGTATTGCGCCGTAGATCGTGCCAACACCGCCTGCGAGTGATGTGCCGCCGATGACGGCAGCCGCGATGACGTAAAGTTCGTCCAGCAATCCTAGTGCGTTGGTGGCCGAGTTCAGACGGGCGGATGCCACAACGGCAGCCAAACCAGCAAGCGCACCCATCAAGGCGAAGATTTTGAGCGTCATCCATTTGACGTTGATACCAGCAAGGGCTGCGGCTTCAGGGTTCCCGCCGATGGCGAAGACATTGCGTCCGAACCGTGTGCGATTAACTAAAATTGTCATTAGAATGCCGACGGTGAAAAGAATTAGGACCGGTATGGCAAAGCCGTGACTAATGAACATTCCCTCTTCTGGGACAGTAATGTTATTCGCGGCGGCGTATTGTTTGATAATGCCTTTGGGCCAAGGGTAGGCATTCACCAAAAATACCGCGCCAACGACCAAGCTGCACGCCAAACCACCTACGGTTACCTCGCCCCAGATTGGTCGCAGGGGAAAGCCGTGTGCCATGCGGCTGCGACGACCTGAGATGAGCATCCAGATGATCGCGACACAGGCCAGAGCACCAACGATCCAACTTCCTGTAGCGCCGATGGTACCATAAGGGCCGCCACCAAGGAGTTGGAACGTAGAGTCTACCGGAGAAATTGTTTTGCCGTTGTTCGACAGGAAGGCCGCGCCGCGCCAAACGAGCAAACCGCCCAGTGTGACGATAAAGGCAGGGATGCCGCGATAGGCGATCAACCAGCCGTGGAAGGCCCCGATCATTGCGCCGACGAGTATTCCGGTTACCGCAGTGATGATCCAGATGAACGGATTTCCAAGGCCCAAATATTGCGGCAGGAACTCAACCTGAAGCAGCCCCATCGTCATGCCGGTCACGCCAACCAAGGCACCAACGGAAAGGTCGATGTTACGTGTGACGATCACCAGAACCATTCCGGTTGCCATGATCCCGATGGAGGACGTCTGCACCGACAAATTCCACAGATTGCGCGGCGTTAGCATCGCGCCATAGCCGTTGATAATCGCGCCATAGAAATGAAAGCCAAGCCAGATCAGGGCTAATGCGCCGAACATCCCCAACAGGCGGGTATCGAGCTCGGTGCCTTTTAGAAACTTGGCGATCAAGCTCGGGCTGTCGGACTTGGATGTGGTCAGGGTCTCGGTTGAGTCGGTCATACGATGTCCCAGCTTGAGAATGGCTTTGATGCAAATCGACTTGGAGGCCAATCCGGATTCGAAAGTGTGGGGAGCAGTGGCTGGCCGGGCGGTCGCAAATTATTGGCCGAAAGGGTGTCGGCGCCGAGATGTTCCCCGGCGCCGATCAATCAAAATTTGACTATTCGCAGCCTGCGACGCCGTCGATCGCACCTTCACAAGCCTGCTCTTTCGAGATGTGGCCTGCTTCAATTGCAACGTTCAGGTTGTCGCGGGTCAAAGGTGTCGGCTCCAACAGGATCGCGTTGATCGGAGTGCCTTTTTCACCGTCAGAGAAGATGCCGGCACCTTCAATGTCTGCCATCGCAGTACCGGAGGCCAGTGCAGAAGCGATTTCACCAGCTGCCTTGCCCAAGGCACGTGCGTCCTTCCAGACCGACACAGTTTGCGAGCCGCGTGCAACACGGTTGATTGCGGCCAGGTCGCCGTCTTGCCCACCGACAGGGATCACGAGACCCTGCGCGCCAAGTGCTGCGACAACACCACCGGCCATACCGTCATTTTCCGACAGAACAGCGTCTACGTTGTTGTCGTTGGCCGTCAGGATTTGCTCCATATTCTTCTGAGCATTCTCGGGCTTCCAGCTATCGGAGAAAGCCTCGCCAACGATCTTGATTTTGCCAGCTTCGACGTCTGCGCCGATCACTTCCATCATGCCTTGCAGCAAGAATGCAGCGTTCGGATCGCCAGGGTCGCCTTTGATGATGGCGTAGTTGCCTTCTGGCTGAACAGCGACAACCGACTTCGCGATGATGCGGCCAACACCAACGTTATCGAATGTCAGGTAGAAGGTGCGGTCGTCTTCGATCAATCGGTCATAGCCGATAACCGGGATGCCTTCGTTGGCGGCGGCGTCGATTGCAGGGCCGATCGCGTCTTTGTCCCAAGCATTGATGATCAGCGCATCAACGCCTTGGCTCATCAGAGCTTCGATGTCTGTCAGCTGCTTGGCAGAAGAAGATTGAGCGTCGGCGGATACGTAGGTGTTGCCGTTGGCTTCGATGGCAGAAACCATCGCGGCTTCGTCAATTTTCCAGCGCTCTTCTTGAAAGCTGGCCCAAGATACGCCAATGCGAAGGCCCTCGGCGAAGGCGGCAGAGCTAAAACCGACTGTCGCAATGACGGCGGCTGCAATAATTTTTTTCATGGTGTCCTCCCAGACAGTTATCCCCCCCTGCCTCAAGCAGCGGGCACGGCCCTTACATCCGTTCCAGCAATAAAAGCTGACTCGGCAGCATGAGTCAAATTAAATTTAAGGACTGAAGTAAATATTATTGCCACACGGCAAATTATCATGCTTCATGTTTGCAGGATGCTGTAAATTCAGAAATGAGGTCGAATTATGCAGCGATTTATTTTAGGCTTTAAAGTATGTCGAAAGCACTCATGAGCGAAGCACAAGCCAAAGCCGCTGCACCTGGTTGCGGGCCTATTTTGCCTGATCACAATGATCAATCAAGATCTTTGCGAAAGCAAGTTTTTGAGCATGTGCGCGCACATGGAACGGCTGCGCGGGCTGACACGGCGCGGGCCTTGTCTATCAGCGCGGGGTCGGTCACGGGTATTGCAGCTGAATTGATAACTGATGGATTTTTGCAAGAAGTTGAAGATGTTGCGCGGCAAGGGGCAAGCCGTGGGCGGCCACCTGTTGCCCTTGCGGTTGTTGCGGACAGTTTTCACGTCATCGGGATAAACATTTCCGACAGGGTGCATTCGGCTGTCCTGACCGACTCGGTTGGATGCATACTTGCCGAAGTGACAGCTACCGCAGATCAACAACGCCGGTCGGTTGCAGAACTCGTCACAGAAGTTGCACCGCTGATTGCTCAACTGCTCGACGACGCAGGCAAGACCGAATCCGAAATTGCAGCCATCGGTATCGGTATTTCCGGAATGGTGGACAACAACACTGGGGTGGTCAAATGGTCTCCGTTGTTGACCGAAGCAAATGCAGAGCTGGGATCTGCTTTCGCAGCGCTTACCAATTGTCCGGTCTTTGTGGATAATGACGCCAACATCGTCACCCTGGCAGAACTTTGGTTTGGGGACGGACGGGCCAAATCCGACTTTGCGGTCGTTACGGTAGAGCATGGCGTCGGGATGGGGCTTGTCCTGAACAATAGGCTATTCCGCGGGGCACGTGGCATGGGGCTGGAGCTTGGTCACACCAAGGTTCAACTCGACGGCGCGTTGTGTCGCTGCGGCCAGCGGGGATGCTTGGAAGCCTATCTCGCTGATTATGCTCTTACCCGCGAAGCCGCGACGGCGTTGGGGGTGACCACTTTGCAACGTACGAATGTTTCGCTTGAGGTTCTCTTCGCCGAAGCCAAGGCCGGCAACCGCGCAGCAAAGGCGATTTTTGATCGGGCAGCGCGATATCTTTCGCTGGGTCTTGCGAATGTCGTTCAGCTCTTCGACCCCGGGCTGATTATTCTATCCGGGGAGCGGATGCGATATGACTACCTTTATGCCGATGACATGTTGTCCGAGGTACATAAGCTGACGCTCCATCCCGGGGATAATCCCTGTGAAATCGCGACCCATGCTTGGGGTGGTTTGGTGTGGGCAAAAGGGGCAACTGCTCTTGCTTTGACCGCGGCCACAGACAGTCTTGTTGGCGTGAGCACCCCATGAGATTTACTGGCGTTCGAAGACGGCTACAGCGGGCTGGATTTGGTGCACTCACTTGGATTGCCTTGATTGGGAATTGTGTTGGCAGCACAGCCGCAGCAGAAATCCGGTTTGAAGATATGTCGAGCGGAATTCCTGAGCATGTCTATGATGGCGGTTGGGAGCACTTCGTCGGCGGAGGCGTGGCAGTCTTTGATTGTGATCAAAACGGGCTTGCGGATGTTTTCGCGGCGGGCGGCGAGAATCCCGCGATGCTATTGCGAAATGTCGGGGGTTTTGGCTTTGAGCCGGTCAGTATTGAACCGATAACCAATGTAACCGGTGCGTATCCAATTGATATTGATGCGGACGGGTGGACGGACCTGTATGTGATGCGCGTGGGGCCTGATGTCGTGCTGAAGGGGCAGGCGGGCTGTCAGTTCAGCGATGTCACTTCCCAATGGGGTATCCCACAAACTGATCGCTGGACGACCTCCCTCACGGCTTGGTGGGAAGATGATGCGCGGCCAGTGATTGCGCTCGGGCACTACGTAGATCGCGCCAACAAGGATGGTCCGTTTGGTGCTTGTGACAGCAACACGATCCTTCGCCCTATTCCAAACGGCTATGATGCGCACGACCTGTCGCCGGGGTTTTGTGCATTGTCCATGCTGGCGGGTCCGGACGCGCGCGGGCGCAGGACACTTCGGATATCCAATGACCGCCAATATTATGTCCGCGACGGTCAGGAACAGCTTTGGGATATCGACGAGAAACGCTTTCTGACCGAGGCCGATGGTTGGCCCAAGGTAATGTTGTGGGGCATGGGCATTGCCAGTGCTGACCTGACTGGTGATGGCGTTGATGAGGTGATGCTAACATCTATGGGTGACCAGTTGATGCAATTGGCGATGCCGGATGGCACGTATATTGCTGCTCCGTTCGGAATAGGCACCTATGCACACCGGCCCCACACAGGTGATGACGGGCGCCCATCAACCGGATGGCACGCGCAGTTTGGCGACATCAATAATGACACGCGGATGGATTTGTTTATTGCCAAGGGGAACGTTGATCAGATGCCAAGCAATGCGATGAATGACCCCAACAACCTGTTGGTTCAGAACTCTGACGGCAGGTTTCACGAAAGCGCCGAGACCGCTGGTGTTGCAGATTTTGCGCGGTCTCGTGGGGCGGCGTTGGCGGATTTTGACAACGACGGACGTCTTGATCTGGTGGTCGTCAACCGACGGGCCGCGATGCGGATTTACCGGAATGTCGGCGACACAGCACATTGGCTTGGGGTGTCGTTGTTCCAGCGCGGCGGAAATCGCGATGCCATCGGAGCTAAGGTGACGGTTAACGGGCAGATTCAGCATTTGCGTATTGGTGGCGGCCATGCCGGTGGCAGCGCATTACCGCTACATTTCGGGCTTGGTGATGAGAATATCGCGGTAATCCAAGTGGTTTGGCCGGACGGTTCGATCACACAGACTGAAGTCCATGGTGACCAATCCTTGTTGATTGAAAAGCCAGATCGTTAATTTGGCACCTTTAACCCACTCGGAACCGTGTCAGGGACACCAAGCCTCCCTATCATGGCTTTGGGGTCGGTAAGGCTGTTCAGGAACGCTGTCAGCGCGGCAATTTCTGCATCGGATAGATGCACAGAAGGTTGCTCGACCGTCGAGACTATTGCTGACATTTCCGCGCTATTCTCAAGAGCGCGCAAGTCATCTACCTGCATTTGTGGCAAGATCATTTGCGTCGGATCATAACGCTTGAGGGCCGCAACAGGATCGAGGTGGTCTTTGATAAACGCACTTAGAGACGCATGCGAACCGGCGTGCCCGTAGGGAGAGGTTATGGCTACGTTGCGCAAGGAGGGCGTGCGGAACTTGTATAAATCCGACGGGTCGCCAGTCACCCGAAACCGGCCTTCATCTTTTGCATGTGACTCAAATCGCGCGGCCTTGCCCGGTCCGACCTGTGGTGCCGCCATGGCGTGGAACTTGTGGTCTGTCTGAAAGGCCCCGCTATGGCAGGTTGAGCATCCGGCATCACCGTAAAACAGCGCCATGCCTTCGGATGCCAGTTCTGATAACTCCTGTTGATCGCGCAGGAATGCATCAAATGGAGACGTGTCAGAACGCCATTCAAACTCCATGAATGTTGCGATGGCGTTTGAAATGTCGGTGAAGCCGATTTGGTCAGCGGAGCTGATATGCGGATAGAGTGTCGTGAAACGCTCAACGTAGTCCGGGAGGGCAGCAACGCGTCGTGCGATAATATCCCACGCACCACCTTGCCCGGTTAACAATCCCTGACGTACTGCTTTGGCCACATCGTTTTCGCTGTAGTGACCAGCCATCTCATCCGCGCTTAGCACCGGAAACATGGTTTGTGCCGACAGCAAGCTGGCAAACCCTGTGACCATATCGTCATCAAGTGGAGTGCGCAGCCCGCTCGGTCTTAATGGATCTAGGGCTATCCTGCCGTCGTGGAAAAGAACCGTGAATTCATGTGCGCCAAGGTTGAAAAGAGCGGGCGCATTTCGCGGTATTCGTTGCTCCGGCAGATTGTCCGGATTGATCACACGATCCGGCCCAAGGCCGATACCCCCGTCACCAATCCCAAGGGACAGCCCGTCCGATGTGCCAAGGCGGGGATGGTGGCAGGTAGCGCAAGCCACTTCCTTATTGCCCGACAGGATCGGGTCGTAAAATAGCAACTGTCCAAGCTCGGCTTCAGCTTTCGTGATTGAGCGATAGTCAGCATCTGTCACTGGAGCGGGCAATTCGCCCGCGATGGCATGGCTTGGGATCAGTATCATCAGACCAAGAATGAATAGACGCATGAAAGTCTGCAAGTTCCAGCCTTCCATCACTCGCTCCCTCGTGCAGATATGCGGTTTGAATACTCAAGCAGCATGGCTTGCAACATTCAACCTGTTAAGATCGTCTGCCGACAGCCTCGCTTCCATGAATGGTCGAGCCAGAATGGGGTAAGTTGAGGAGAACGAAGGGCTGAAGCCAAACCTTCCGAACCCAGTGAAACATCAAGCCAGTCACTGAACGAGAGGCTCGAACTTATCTGATGCGGGCTTCGGATTTGCGATCAAATAACATGGCGCGGTCGAGGGCGAATGAAACACCTACCCGTGCACCTTCTTGCGAACGCTCGTCACCCCGCTCTTCAACGATGATCTTTTCACCGGTATCCGAGATCAGGTGGGCGAAAGATACGCCGCCAAGGGCTTCGGTCATGTCGACCGTGTGCGTGTCGCCCTTGGGGTCGATCTCAAGATGCTCAGGACGGATGCCGAAGGAAACCTCAGTCCCGTCGGCTGGTGTGCCAAGTGGGAGTTTGTATCTCCCTTTCAGCGCTGGAATGTCGACTTCACCACCTGTGACAACTCCGTCGAGGAAGTTCATTGCAGGGGAGCCGATAAAGCCTGCCACGAATTTATTGTCGGGATTGCGATACAGGTCCAGCGGTGCGCCGACCTGCTCGATGTGACCCGCACGCAATACGACGATCTTATCGGCAAGCGTCATTGCTTCTACTTGGTCATGGGTCACGTAAATCATCGTCGCGCCGATTTCTTTGTGCAGTCGGGCAATCTCGACACGCATCTCCACGCGCAGCTCAGCATCAAGATTGGACAGAGGCTCGTCGAATAAGAAAACTTCAGGACCGCGAACAATAGCGCGTCCGATGGAAACCCGTTGCCGCTGGCCACCTGATAAAGCGGAGGGCTTGCGGTTCAAGTATTCCTCCAGTTTTAGGATTCGGGTCGCTTCGGCAACTTTTTCCGCGATTTCTGCCTTTGGGTGCCCGTTCATTTTCAGGCCGAAACCCATGTTGTCGCGAACCGTCATATGCGGGTAAAGCGCGTAAGTCTGGAACACCATCGCGACGCCGCGCTCGGCGGGGTCCATGCTGGTAACATCGCGCGTGCCGATGCCGATAGCACCGCTGGTCGTTTCTTCGAGCCCGGCTACCATACGCAACAAGGTCGACTTGCCGCAGCCCGAAGGGCCGACAAACACGCAGAACTCACCGTCTTCTATTTCAAGGTCGATCCCGTGGATGACCTGAACGTCGCCGTAGCGTTTGATTACGTTTCGTAGCGTGACACCAGACATGAGTTCAGCCTTCCATTGCTTCTTTAGATTTCTGTTCGACAGGGAAGCGCCAATGCTCCGCTGTTTCGGCAATCGCGTCTGCGGCCTGATGCATTTCCGGGGCCAAAGATTCGAGTTGATCAAGCGACGTGCGTGAGGTTGTGCTGGTAACCGAAATGGCCCCCATAACGCGCTTGGTTCGCGTTAGAATTGGCATCGCGATGCAAATAATTCCCGGCTCGTGTTCCTCGCGATCATAGGCGTAACCACGCGTGCGGATGTTTGACAGTTCGTCGCGCAGTTCTTCTACGCTTCCTAAAGTGTGAGGTGTGAAGCGATGATACGATTGTTGTTCAAGCACTTGCTGAAGCTCGGCCTCTGGCAAAAAGGCGAGCATGGCTTTGCCAACGCCAGTGCAATACGCAGGCCCAACCTTGCCAGCTTGGGAGAACATCTCGACAGGGCGCTGGGCATTTCGCTTGTCCACATACAGAACCTGCGCGTTGTCGAGCTGGGCTAAATGTATCGTTTCACCAATCGACTTGCTTAGGGCGTCCAGAATCGGGCGGGCAGTCGGCGCGAGCGACGATTGTGTCCAAGCGGTGTGTGCCAATCTGACGAGACGAATTCCCAAGGAGTATGCCTGCTGAGTTTCATCATATGTCAGCATCCCTTCAGAGCGCAGGGTTTGCAGCATCCGGTAGAGCGTGCCTTTGGGATAGGGTGAAACTTCGACAAGTTCATTGAGCCGTACAGGGCGTTCAAAAGAGGCGACTTGATCCAGAACGCTCAACGCTTTTTTGACGGTGCCACTGGCCGTTTGCGGGCTTTGCATTCTGATCTCTCCTCCCGACCTCAACGCCTTCTGCCGCTGCGGCCCTACTTGACAAAACTAGGCGATTCGTGATTTCGTTTCAATATATAAACTATCATTTCACTATTTGAAACATCTAGGGAGGACACCATGCGTTTCACTTACAAGGCGTCGATTGCTGCGCTATCTACGGTTGCCGTTGTGGCAGGCGGATCGCTCAGCGCGTCGGCTCAAGAGCTGACCGGCGATCTCAAAATCTTCCTCGACACATCGAACCCCGCACCGCGCGCGACGATGGAAAAGGCCATTGCACAGTTCGGCGAGCTGAACCCTGACCTCAATATCGAGACCACGATCATCGACCGTGAGGCCTATAAGACCCAGATCCGCAACTTCCTGACCGCCAACTCGCCTGACGTTGCAAACTGGTACGCGGCGAACCGGATGAAGCCCTATGTCGAGGCTGGATTGTTTGAAGACGTGTCCGACCTGTGGGCCGAGCCCGAGATCGCGGAAAACCTGGCCTCGACCAAGGGCGCGATGACTATCGACGGCAAGCAGTGGGGCGTTCCCTATACCTACTATCAATGGGGCATCTACTACCGCAAAGATATCTTTGGTGAGCTTGGCCTGTCTGAACCCACCAACTGGGAAGAAGAAAAAGCCAACTGCGCCAAAATCGTCGAGTCTGGCCGCGCCTGCTATGCGATCGGTTCCAAATTCCTCTGGACTGCTGGTGGTTGGTTTGACTACCTGAACCTTCGCACCAACGGGTTCGACTTCCATATGGAACTCGCGAACGGCGATGTAAGCTGGGAAGATGACCGCGTCCGCGCAACATTCGCCAACTGGCGCGAGCTGATCGACATGGGCGGCTTCCTCGAGAACCATCAGTCCTACAGCTGGCAGGAAGCGTTGCCCTTCATGGTGCAAGGCGATGCTGCGTCCTATCTGATCGGTAACTTCGCTGTGGCTCCGCTGCGTGAAGCTGGCTTGAGCGATGATCAGCTCGACTTCTACCAGTTCCCGGCAATCAACCCTGATGTCGCACTGGCGGAAGACGCGCCGACAGATACGTTCCACATCCCGTCAGGTGCCAGCAACAAAGAAAACGCCAAGGCGTTTCTGCGCTTCATGGTCTCGCCTGACATACAAACGCAGATCAATGCGGGTGATGCGCTGGGTCAACTTCCGGTCAATGCCAAGTCGGCGGTGGATGATGACAAGTTCCTTAACGAGGGCTTCACGATGCTGTCGTCCAACTCACCGGGTGGTGTGGCACAGTTCTTTGACCGCGACTTCCCGGCTGAAATGGCGAAAGTTGCCATGGAAGGCCTGCAGGAGTTCATGGTGCGTCCCGACAATCTGGACGCGATCCTTGCGCGCTTGGAAAAAGCTCGCGGTCGTATCTACAAGTAAACATTTGGGGGCGGCCGCTTGGTCGCCCCTATCTCTCTGTCTGCATTGCCTGATTGAGCAGCGCCCATCATTCTTTGGCGCTCTACTGAAGCGAGGTTTCCATGACGACCACAGCAGTCCCCCCGATCACGCCGGAACCGCAACGAAGATCGTGGTACAAGCGCAATGAGATCAGCGTGACGCCGTGGCTGTTCCTGATCCCTGCGATCCTGTTCTTCCTCGTTTACGTCATCTTCCCGATCTTCCAAAGCTTCAATCTGTCCGCGTATCAGTGGGACGGGCTGGGCGAGAAGGAATATGTGGGCCTCAGCAACTACAAAGAGTTGTGGGACGACCCTGCCTTCTACACATCGCTCAAAAACAACCTGATCTGGTTGGTTCTTTACTTGCTTGCCATACCTGCCGGCCTGTTCATCGCGTTGTTCCTAAACCAGACCGTGGCCGGTATCCGCATCTACAAGTCGCTTTTCTTCTTCCCGTTCGTCATCAGCCAGGTCGTCGTCGGCTTGGTGTTTACGTGGTTCTATGATCCCACCTTTGGCTTGCTCAACTCCGTGTTGGGCGTCGTCGGCCTTGGGCCAGTCAACGTGCTGGGCGATCCGACCTACGTCACCTACGGCATCATCGCTGCGGGCCTTTGGCCGCAGACCGCCTACTGCATGATCCTCTACTTGACGGGCCTAAACGCAGTGGACCCCGAGCAGGTCGAGGCCGCGCGCCTTGATGGCGCGAAGGGTTGGAAGATGCTGTGGTATGTGATCGTGCCACAGTTGAAGCCCGCCACTTTCATCGCCTTTGTCGTCACCATCGTCGGTGCTCTGCGCTCGTTCGACCTGATCTCGATCATGACCAATGGTGGGCCGTTCGGGGAGAGTCGCGTGCTCAGCTTCTACATGTTCGAGGTCGCCTTATCCGAATACGGGTTCCGCATGGGCTATGGCGCCGCCATCGCTGTGGTGCTGTTCCTCATCATGCTCTGCTTCATCGCGTACTTCCTCTACTCGATGTACAAAGAACAGAAAGGGCACTGAGATGTTTCCGAAACCGATTGAGAAATCATCCCGCTCCGTCCAAATCGGCTATCAGTCGCTTCTGCCTGTCGCCCTGATCCTTTGGCTACTGCCCCTGATCGCGGTCGCCCTGTTCTCAGTCAAACCTGCCGCTGACTTCTCCACCGGTGATTACTGGAACCTGCCGTCGCAATTCGGCGGTTGGGAGAACTACGGCAAGGTGTTCTTCGAGTCCGACATGCCGCGCTATTTGCTAAATTCTATCCTGATCACGGTTCCTACGGCCATAGGTGCGGTCGCGCTGTCCTGCATGGCTGGTTTTGCGCTTGGCATCTACAATTTCAAAGCGAACCTGTGGCTGTTCTTCATGTTCGTGGCGGGCAACTTCGTACCGTTTCAAATCCTGATGGTGCCGGTGCGCGACCTGACGCTGGACCTTGGGCTGTATAACACCAAGACCGGCCTCGTGCTGTTCCACATCGCCTTCCAGACGGGTTTTTGCACGCTGTTCATGCGTAACTTTATCAAGGGTCTGCCCTTCGCGCTGATCGAAGCCGCACGGGTCGAGGGCGTCGCGGAATGGAAAATCTTCATCTACGTGGTTCTGCCATTGATGAAGCCCGCGATTGCCGCGCTCGCGGTGCTGATCTTCACCTTCATCTGGAACGACTATTTCTGGGCCGTGGTGCTAACCCAAGGCGCGGAATCGCAACCGGTCACAGCGGGGATTACCTCGTTCAACGCGCAGTATCGCGCGGCCTATCACCTGATGAGCGCGGGCGCGATCGTTGCTGCGCTGCCACCAGTGGCGATGTTCTTTCTGATGCAGAAGCACTTCATCGCCGGTCTGACACTCGGAGCCGTAAAATGATCCAAAGCTGGCGACTGGATGACGGACGTCAATCACTGGTTCTCGGATCCCCGAATGGCCGCCTTGCAGAGGTGGTCTATTGGGGTCCGAGGCTTCCCGATGACGAAGACCTCACGACACTTTATCACGCAGACACGATCGACGTGACGGGCGGCATGCTCGACGCCAACCCGGAGCTTTCGTTATGTCCCGAAGCGACGCGCACCTTCCCCGGCCAACCTGGCCTGATCCTGCGGGCCAAGGACGGGACACCGCTTTTGCCGAAGTTCTGCTTGTCGAGTGCCGAGACCGGCGCTGACAGTTTGATCCTGACCTATAGCGACGAGGCCAACGGGCTGACCTACATCGCCAGCTTTTCGATCAATGGGCGAACCCATATGATCGAGGCGCAGGCAACTCTAGAATCCGCAGACCCCGTTCACCTGCACTGGCTCAGCGCGCCTGTTTTCCCTGCACCACAAATGTCGGACGAGATGATCGACGTCGCGGGTCGCTGGTGCGGCGAGTTCCAGTTGAACCGCACACCTTGGTCCGCTGGCATCCGCTATCGCGAGAACCGCACGGGGCGTACAGGGCATGAGCATTTCCCCGGCCTGATCGTTCCCTGCCGCGGCGCTACCAACGGGCAAGGCCACGCCTACGCGTTCCATTACGGCTGGTCCGGCGGGCACCGCATGGTGGCCGAAGAATTGCCCGATGGCCGTCGCCAAATCCAGTTCGGCCACGCCGCACGGGTAGAAGGTGCGCCGCAAACGCGTTTTCAGACGGCACCACTTTACGCCATGTTCTCTGATGATGGGATCAACGGATGCGCGGTAGCGTTCCAAAGGCACCTGCGCGACGAGATCGTGCAATTCCCCGACCCCGACCGACCGCGCCCGGTGCATTTCAACTGTTGGGAAGCGGTTTATTTCGACCATGACTTGCCCAAGCTCAAGGATATCGCAACCCGTGCCGCCACTCTTGGTGCCGAGCGTTTTGTGCTCGATGACGGCTGGTTCGGTGGGCGCGATGACGACACTCGCGCACTCAGTGATTGGGAGGTCGACCCGCGTAAATACCCCGACGGTTTGAAGCCATTGATCGACCATGTCCACGAGCTGGGCATGACCTTTGGCATCTGGTTCGAACCAGAGATGATCAACCCCGACAGTGATATCTACCGAGCCCACCCTGACTGGGCATTTGGCGGTGAGGATCAGATTCTGGGCCGCAACCAGAAGGCCCTCAACATGGCCCTGCCCGAGGTCCGCGCGTTTCTGCTCGACCGCATGAGCAAAGTGCTGCGCGACAACCCGATCGACTACATCAAATGGGACCACAACCGCGTTCTGCCCATGCCCGACGCCGCGCAAACACGTGGCTCTTATATGCTGATCGACCAGCTGCGGCGGGACTTCCCGCATGTCGAAATCGAAAGCTGCGCCTCTGGCGGCGGGCGGATCGACTTCGGCATCCTCAAGCGCACGCATCGGGTTTGGCTCTCCGACAGCAACGACGCGTTGGAGCGACTGAGGATGCAGCACAACGCGGCGATTTTCCTGCCTTTGGCCGTCACCGGCAGCCATGTCGGTCCCCGCAAATGCCACACATCGGGGCGGGTGCTTGATATCCGTTTCCGCGCGTGGGTCGCGGCCCAGCGGCATATGGGCTTCGAGATGGACCCGCGCGAGTTGACCGAGGAAGAGGCGAAAGTGCTCACCGAGGTCACAACGTGGTGGAAGGCTAACCGCGACTGGATGTATCGCGCCGATATCCTACGGCTCGACAGTTCTGATCCGGCGGTCATCGCCGAGCAGCAACTGGCCGAAGGCGGTGACAGGTTCGTGGTGTTCGCAGGCAAGGCCGACACCAGCGTTCAGATCGCCCCTCGCCCGTTGCGGTTGACGCGGCTGACACCGGACGCGAAGTATCGCGTGGAGCTTATCAACCGCGCCGATGCTGTCGGTCTGTCACGCGGCGACCCCGCGCTTAAATCTGGCCCGCTCGTCCTGAGCGGCGCATATCTGATGAGCTACGGCCTGACCCTGCCGTGGTCCTTTCCTGAAACGATGTGGGTCATCGAAGGAACGCGCCAATGACCAAGACAGCCACTTTCCACGATCTCGACGGGGCATCGGTCTTTGTCACCGGCGGCGGTTCCGGCATCGGGGCGTCCTTGACCGATGGTTTGATGGCACAAGGTGCCAAGGTCGCCTTTGTCCAACGCTCCGACGCCACGGATTTTGCCGACGAGATGGAGCAGAAGCACGGTACCCGCCCGCTGTTCCTACAATGCGACATCACCGACATTCCGCGTCTGCAAAGCTGCATCAAAGAGGCCAGCGATGCCCATGGTCCCGTCACCGTCTTGGTCAACAACGCCGCCAACGACAAGCGCCACACCACTGAAGAGGTGGACGAGGCGTTTTGGGACTGGTCGATGGCGATCAACCTGAAGGCATATTTCTTCGCCTGTCAGGCTGTGATCGAGGGAATGCGCAAGGCGGGCGGCGGCTCGATCATCAACTTCTCGTCCATCAGCTACATGATGGGCAACGCAGGCTATCCGGCCTACACCACCGCGAATTCCGGCATCAACGGCATGACCCGCAGCTTGGCCCGTGAGTTTGGCCCTGACAGGATACGGGTCAACGCGCTCGCCCCTGGCTGGGTGCTGACCGACAAGCAAAAAGAGCTTTGGGTAACCCCCGAGGCGCTGGAGGCCCATGTGGCTCGCCAATGCCTCAAAGATACGCTCGCCCCGCAAGACATGGTCGACGCGGTGCTGTTTCTCGCATCAAACACCAGCCGCATGATGACGGGGCAGGCTTTGGTCGTCGATGGCGGCGTCGTGGTGACGGGCTGATGACTGACGCCGCGTGGATCGCTGTTGACTGGGGCACGTCCAACCTACGGGTTTGGGCGTTGGATGCGGGTGGTCAAGCCTTCGCGGCACATGAGTCCGATCAAGGCATGGGTGTGCTCGATCGTGACGGGTTCGAAGCGGCGCTCTTGACGCTCATTGCGCCATACCTGACTACTGATCGCACGCTGCCGGTTTTGTGTTGTGGCATGGTGGGCTCGCGGCAAGGCTGGGCAGAGGCTGCGTATCTCACTACACCTTGCGCCCCGCCGGACGGGCAGGCAGCCACCCGTGTCCCAGCAAAGGACCCGCGTATTTCGGTGCTTATTCTGCCCGGGATCAAACAGATATCGCCTCCTGATGTGATGCGAGGCGAAGAGACGCAAATCGCGGGATATCTGGCCACCAATCCTGACTTTGACGGCGTGCTTTGCCTGCCCGGAACGCATACCAAATGGGTGCATATCAGTCTGGGAGAGATCATCAGCTTTCAAACATTTATGACGGGCGAGATGTTCGCGCTACTTTCTAAGCAATCGGTGTTGCGTCACGGCATCTCTGACGGAGAATTTGATCAGTCGCGTTTTGACGAGGGCATTTCAGATGCGTTGGCGCGCCCGCAATCCATAGCCGCGCAGCTTTTTGGCGTTCGTGCCGGCGCTTTGGTTGCTGATTTGCAGCCGTCCGAGGCGCGTGCACGGCTATCGGGGCTGCTAATCGGAGCAGAGCTTTCCGGCGCGCGTCCCTATTGGTTGGGTCAGAATGTGGCAATCATAGGGGACGGGGGGCTTTCGAAATTGTACCGGACTGCTCTTGCGGCTCAGGGTGTCGACGCGACAGCGGTGAATGTGACGGACACAACCTTGAGAGGCCTCACAGCCGCGTATGAATCGTTGAAGGAAAAAGTCTAATGAGCCGGAAAATTATCGCGATATTGCGTGGCATCCAACCCGACGAAGCGGAAGGGATTTGCGCCGCGCTGATCGAAGCTGGCATTGACAGAATAGAGGTGCCGCTAAATTCACCCGAGCCATTGGACAGCATCAAACGGATGGCGGACGCTTTCGGGCAAGATGCGCTGATCGGGGCAGGAACCGTTCTTAGCCCCGCAGATGTGGTGAATGTGGCGGACGCGGGCGGGAAGATGATTGTTTCACCCGATACCAACCCCGAAGTGATTGTAACTTCGAAAGCCGCCGGATTGGCGTCCTATCCGGGTGTTTTGACCCCGACGGAATGCTTTGCAGCACTTCGTGCGGGCGCGGATGGTTTGAAAATATTCCCGTCGTTTCTTATGGGCACTGAAGGCCTAAAAGCGATATCTGCTGTTTTGCCACCTGAAACGGAAACCTATGCGGTAGGTGGAGTGGGGCCGGAGAATTTCGCTGAATGGATTTCTGCAGGAGCCGTCGGGTTCGGCATCGGCAGCGGAATCTACAAACCGGGTTTCTCGGTGGCGGATGTTGCAATACGGGCCGCGGATGTTGTTGCTGCTTATGATGACGTAAGCTGATGAAGCGTACTCTGGGAACATGCTATTACCCTGAGCATTGGCCACGCGAAATCTGGAAAGACGACGCGCGGCGGATGGTAGAACTGGGGCTGACTTGGGTGCGCATCGGCGAGTTCTCGTGGGGACAGCTGGAGCCTGAACCGGGGGAGTACCGGTTTGACTGGCTCGACGATGCAATCGAAGTGCTGGGCGACGCAGGTTTAAAAGTGGTTCTGGGAACGCCCACGGCGACACCACCCCGCTGGATGATTGATCGCCACCCCGACATGCTGGCCTTAGACGTCGAAGGGCGTCCGCGCAAGTTCGGATCACGCAGGCATTATTGCTTCAGTCACGAAGGTTATAAAACTGAATGTGCGCGTATCGTTACGGCGATGGCCGAAAGATATGGTTCCAATCCTCATGTTGCGGCATGGCAAACGGACAATGAGTACGGCTGCCATGACACGACGATTTCATATAGCAATGCTGCGCGACACGCGTTCCAGAACTGGCTGCGCGCGCACTACTCCGGGGATGGGAAAGACGGTGATATCAGCGCGCTGAATAAGGCTTGGGGGAACATCTTCTGGTCAATGGACTATGACGACTTCGATCAGATTGACTTACCAAACCTGACAGTTACCGAACCGAACCCCGCGCATAGCCTCGCCTTCCGACGGTTCAGCTCGGACCAAGTCGTGGCGTTCAACCGATTGCAGGTCGACATTTTGCGCGCTCATACAGATGCGCCGATTGCCCATAATTACATGGGACGTATTACCGATTTCGACCACTTCGCCGTCGGGTCGGATTTGGACATCGCGACTTGGGACAGCTACCCGCTGGGCTTTCTTGAGGACCGTGTTGGCGCAGATGAGGCATGGCAGCGCCGCTTTGCCCGTCAGGGTGATCCCGATTTTCAGGCTTTCCATCATGACCTGTATCGCGCAGTGGGACGAGGGCGCTGGTGGGTGATGGAGCAACAACCCGGGCCAGTCAATTGGGCACCGTACAACCCTGCGCCGTTGCCAGGGATGGTGCGTTTGTGGAGTTGGGAGGCTTTTGCCCACGGAGCCGAAGCGGTCTGCTATTTCCGCTGGAGGCAGGCTCCATTTGCTCAAGAGCAGATGCACGCTGGCCTGTTGCGTCCTGACAATGCGGAGGCACCAGGTTTTGAAGAAGCCCGAAGGGTGGCAACTGAAATAGCAGACGCGCCTGAGGTTGAACAAGGCCGCGCAAGAGTTGCAATGCTCTTTGACTATGACGCGGATGCTGCGTGGCAGGTTCAGCCGCACGGTCAGGGGCTGAGTTATTTCGGCTTGGTTTTCGACTGGTATAAAGCGATGCGCAGTCTTGGACTGTCGCTTGATATTTTACCCGCGAGCAGTCGAGACTTTTCAGAGTACGACCTGATCGCGGCACCCGGACTGATGCATATGTCTGACGGTCTGAAAGCGGCATTGGCCGCCGCCAAGGCACGCGTTCTTTTAGGACCGCGAAGTGCCGCAAGAAATGAAGACATGTCGATACCAGTACCTTTGCCACCGGATATGGCCGGATTGGATGTGACTGTTTCCAGAGTTGAAAGCTTGCGCTCGGACATGCCCGTGGCGTTGGAAGGCGGTGGCAACCTGCATCTTTACCGCGAGGTGTTAGAAGGCTCGGCGGAGGTTCTAGAGCGATCCGTTGACGGGTTGGCCGTCGCCATGGGCACTGGACGCCTATGCTATTTCGGCGCTTGGCTGGATCAGGATGCGTTGCGTCGGATCATTGGACAAGAATGCGAGACTGCAAGGATTGCGACGTTGGACTTGCCGGATGGTGTCCGTGTCCGTGATTGCGGGACGGAAAGATTTTGGTTCAACTATAACTCTGAAGCGGTGAACGTCGACGGGCTGACACTTGATGCAGCGGGTGTTTGTCGCCAGACAGTTAGCTCATCATCGTCGAGCGATTGACCTGAACGCTGGATATTCGGGTTCAGGCTTTTTGGGAAAACACATCCTTTGGCGTGTGCAATCTCAGGTGGCGGATAAAGGCGCGGGCGACGCGTGACATCGGTCTGTGATCCGGCGTGACGAAATAACTTCGGTACGCAATCTGGGAGGCAAAGGGCCTGAATACGACATCATCCGAGCGGTACTGAACAATAGGGAACGGGTTGACGATCGTGAGGCCAAGACCTTCCTTTGCAAGATCGACCGCCGCGATTGACGTCGACACTTCCGCGACCAACCGAGGGGTGCTTCGTGCGCTGTGTAGCACTTTGTCCAACTGGGCTCTTCGAGCATGTCGGTGGGTCAATGCGATGAGCGGCTGGCCGTCTAAGTCCTCTGGACGAATTGTGCTGTGCTCGGAAAGTGGATGATCGCTGGCCATGGCACAAACAGCGCTGGACGTTCGAAACAGCGAAAGCTTCACGCCATCACGCGACAGTTCAACGCCGGTGAATCCAAGGTCGAACCTTTCATCAAGGATGCCGCGAATGACATCTTCCGAGGAGGCCACTTCGAGGCTGATAAAAAACTGAGGATTTGTTTTCAGAAAAGTTGCCACTTGGTGGACCATAAATCGATGCGCGTAGGTTGGAGGCGCAACAATCCGCAAAGTCTCCGGGGTTGCATCGGGTGGGCCGTCAATTCGATCAAGCGCAAGGAACAGCTGGTCAAGCCGACGGTTCAATCGCGTGGCTTCGTCTGTCGGGCGTAACCGGCCGCCTTCGCGCTCGAACAGCATGCGTCCTGTGCGCGCCTCCAAGCTGGCAATCGAGCGGCTGATCGCAGACTGCGACAAGCCCAGTCGAATAGCGGCCTTGGACGTCGTGCCGCTCTCCATTAATGCGCGCAGCGCCTGATATTCCGGCAGGCTGTGCCAAGTCTTTGTTGCCATTTGGTCCTCTGCGAAAGCCTCATTGAGCTATGAATTAATATCATGTCATTAGATCTGGTCCATGAGAATTGCTGGCATAAGATGAAATGTACTCTTGGGGGATGAAAATTGTGAGCATAGAAACTTCGCCGTTGGTCTTTGATGGGCACAACGATGTTCTTCTGAAGCTTTATCGTGCGGGTGGAGTATCTGCTTCCGATAGTTTCATGACTGGGCGAGAAGGTGCAATCGACATGCCATCCGCCAAGTCAGGTGGATTTGGCGGTGGCTTTTTCGCAGTCTATGTTCCGTCCCCGGTCGATCTTGAGTTTAAGTTTGAGGAGATGGCGAAGCCTGCCTACGACCTTCCGCTTCCGGATCCGATTGATTGGGAAGACGCGTTTCCCGTTGTGATGTCGCAAGCGGCAATCCTCTTCGATCTGGAAAAGCGCGGGGCGTTAAAGGTTTGTAAGTCTGCCGCCGATCTCCGGGCGACGCTGGGTAGCGGCAAGTTGGCAGCGATTTTTCACATCGAGGGAGCGGAAGCCATTGATGCTGAGTTGAATACGCTCGAAGTGCTTTACCAAGCTGGCTTGCGTTCTTTGGGGCCGGTTTGGAGCCGCTCCACGATCTTTGGTCACGGCGTTCCGTTCCGCTACCCTAGTACTCCCGATATCGGCGCGGGCCTGACCGATCACGGTTTACGGCTGGTGAAGCGCTGCGACGAGTTGGGAATAATGGTGGACTTGTCGCACCTTAATGAAGCAGGCTTCTGGGACGTGGCGCGGCATTCGTCGAAACCGCTTGTCGCAACGCACTCCAACGCTCACGCGATCTGCCCGCATAGTCGAAATTTGACTGACAAACAGCTGGCAGCGATCCGTGAAAGCGATGGCATGGTGGGGCTGAATTTTGCGGTGGCCTTTCTGCGGGATGACGGACGCATGCTGGCGGATGTACCACTGGAGCAAATGCTTAGGCATCTTGATCATTTGATCGAGCATCTGGGTGAAGACCGTGTCGGACTCGGCTCGGACTACGATGGGGCGGTTGTGCCGGAAGAGCTTACTTCTTGTGCAGGATTGCCAAAACTACGGCACGCGATGGCGAAACACGGCTACGACGATGCGTTGATAGCCAAACTTTGCCACGAAAACTGGTTGCGCGTGCTGGAAAAAACATGGGGGGCATAACCCCTTAAGGCCAGAAAGATTTCAGTGAAACGGAACAGGAGAGGTTCTAGAAATGAATGCTATAAACAAACTACTGACGAGTGCCGCAATCGGCCTAGCCGTAGGTGTGACATCGTTCTCGGCAATTGCCGAAACACCAGCGAACATGTTGGTTATCGCCAACCGGATTGACGACGTGACCACAGTGGATCCGGCAGAAAGCTTTGAATTTGCCGGTTCTGACATCAGCCGCAATGTCTACAATCGTCTGGTCAATCTTGACCCGATGGATCTGGCCGCGGGTTACCAGCCTGACCTCGCTGAAAGCTGGGAAGTCTCCGAAGACGGCAAGACAATCACGTTCACCATGCGTGAAGGTGTGAAGTTCCATTCGGGCAACCCTGTACGCGCCGAAGATGCTGCGTTCTCGCTGCAACGGGCGGTGATCTTGAACAAGACGCCTGCGTTTATCCTGACGCAATTCGGCTTTACGCCTGAAAATGTCGCCGAGACCATCAAAGCCGATGGCAACAAGTTGATGATCACGACGGACAAGAAATACGCGACGTCCTTCGTGCTGAACTGCTTGACTGCAACCATCGGCGGGATCGTGGACAAAGAAGTTGTCATGGCCAACGAGGCCGATGGCGATATGGGCAACACCTGGCTCAAAACCAACTCCGCAGGTTCCGGCCCTTACAAACTGGACGGATGGAAGCCAAACGAAAGCGTTACGCTGTCGTCTAACCCCGAATATTACGGCGGTGCGCCTGCCATGGAGCGCGTCATCGTTCGCCACGTGACGGAAAGCGCTTCGCAGCGGCTCTTGTTGGAGCGCGGCGATATCGACATCGCGCGAAACCTGAATCCGGAAGACGTTGCAGGCGCTTCCAGCACGGATGGAGTCAAGATCGAGGACGAGCTGAAAGGCCGTTTGATGTATCTGGCTCTGAACCAGAAGCATCCAGTTCTGTCCAAGCCGGAAGTGCGTCAGGCTTTCAAGTATCTGATCGACTATGAAGGCATGCGCGACAGCTTCCTGAAGGGTCAGTACACCATCCACCAGAACTTCCTGCCTGCGACTTACCTTGGTGCATCCGAAGAGAACCCATTCTCCTACAACATTGAAAAGGCTAAAGAGCTTTTGGCTGCTGCCGGTGTTGAAAACCTAGAAGTCGAGATCGGCGTTCGCGAGGCGCAAGAGCGTATCGAGATTGGCCAGTCTTTCCAGAACGCGGCTGCCCAAGCCGGGATCAAGGTGAACATCACGGTGGGTACTGCGAAGCAAATCCTTGCTCGCTACCGTGCCCGTGAGCTGGACGTTTATCTGGGTGCTTGGGGTCCGGACTATCCTGATCCACAGACCAACGCTGGTACGTTCGCCTATAACCCAGACAACTCTGACGAAGCCAATGCGACTGGCTTGTTGGCTTGGCGCACGGGTTGGGATGCTGGTGGTTTGACCGAGAAGGTTGAAGCCGCAGTAACCGAAGGTGACCGCGAGAAGCGTGTTCAGATGTATTTGGATATCCAAAAAGAGTTCCGCGAGATCTCGCCCTTCGTGATGATGTTCCAGCAAATTGAGCAATCTGCTCTGCGTGACAACGTCATGAACTGGTCCACCGGTCAGGCTGTGACATCTGCAGCTTACTGGCAGGTCACGAAGTAAATGGCCCTCACTGAGGACAACAACCAGAGGCGCCCCACACGGGCGCCTCTGACAGATCAGGTTTGGCCGTTTCTTCGGACAACCCTGCTGACGCTTGGATCAATTGCGGTCACGCTCTTGGGCTTGCTGTTCATCACTTTTGTCATCGGCCGCGTTATGCCGATTGATCCTGTGCTTGCCATCGTTGGGGAACGCGCTTCGCAGGAGACATATGACACCGTTTACCTTCAGCTGGGGCTCGACAAACCGCTGATGGTTCAATTTTTCTACTATCTTTGGGACGTGCTGCACCTGGATTTCGGCACCTCCCTTTTGAACGCTCGACCTGTGTCCGAGGACATTGCGCGCGTCTTTCCCGCCACGCTTGAGCTGGCCACGATCGGCATCATCTTCGGTGTCGTATTAGGCGTGCCGCTGGGCGTTCTGGCCGCCGTGCGCAAAGGATCATGGATCGACCAGATCGCGCGTGTCGTGGCGCTGGTCGGATACTCCATGCCGATTTTCTGGTTGGGCCTGATGGGCTTGCTGGTGTTCTACGGCATCCTTGGCTGGGTCGGTGGGCCGGGTCGCGTTGGTATCTTCTACGTTGATGTTGTGCCGAGCGTGACTGGCCTGATTTTGGTGGACAGCTTGCTGGACGGCAATTGGGATGTGTTCAAAGACGCCTTCAGCCACATCATCCTGCCTGCGTCGTTGCTGGGCTACTACTCGTTGGCCTATGTCAGCCGGATGACGCGGTCATTCATGCTGGAGCAGCTCAGCGCCGAATACATCACCACGGCCCGCGTCAAAGGCATGTCGGAATGGGACGTTGTGTGGAAACATGCCTTCAAGAATATCCGCGTGCAGCTGATTACTGTGATCGCCCTCAGCTACGCCAACCTGCTTGAGGGGTCGGTGTTGACCGAGATCATCTTCAGTTGGCCTGGCATCGGTAGCTACATCACGACGGCTCTGCTCAGTGCTGACATGAATGCTGTCTTGGGCGGCACCGTGGTCGTCGGGTTGATTTTCATTTTGCTCAACATCTTCTCAGACCTGCTCTACAAGGTCTTTGATCCGAGGGCTAAATAATGGCCGAGACACAAACAATGCGCGAATGGCTGCTGGCCGAGACTCCGACCTCGCGTCGCCACGCAAAGATATCTGCCCTGTATCAGGGGTGGTTGTCGTTCCGGTCCAACACCATGGCGATGATCGGGCTGGGCATTCTGGTGCTGCTTGTTTTTATTGCAGCCGCGGCACCATTGCTTTCCCCGCATGATCCTTTTGTGCAGGATCTCGGTAACAGGCTCGCTCCACTGGGCACAGATGGCCATATCTTCGGCACTGACAGCCTTGGGCGCGATATCCTGTCGAGGCTCATCTACGGCGCGCGGATCACCCTTTATATTGTCGCATTGGTTGCGTTGATCGCACCGATTGCGGGTCTGTTGGTGGGGACCGTGTCGGGCTATGTCGGCGGTTGGACTGACACGGTCCTGATGCGTATCACCGACATCTTTCTGGCATTCCCCCGGCTCGTTCTTGCGTTGGCTTTCGTGGCAGCGCTTGGGGCAGGGATCGAGAACGCTGTGTTGGCGATTTCGTTGACCGCATGGCCCCCTTACGCCCGCATCGCGCGGGCAGAGACGCTGACGATCCGCTCCTCAGACTTCATCAGCGCGATCAAACTACAAGGTGCAGGACCGCTCAGGATCATCACCAAGCATATCTGGCCGCTCTGTATCTCGTCACTCATTGTTCGGGTGACGCTCGACATGGCGGGGATCATCCTTGCGGCGGCGGGTCTTGGCTTCCTTGGTTTAGGTGCGCAACCGCCTAGCCCGGAATGGGGTGCGATGATTTCCGAAGGACGACGATTTATCTTGGACTACTGGTGGGTTGCAACCATGCCCGGCCTCGCAATTTTCACGGTGTCGCTGGCGTTTAATCTGTTGGGTGACGGTTTGCGAGACGTCCTTGATCCGAAGGCAGGTGAATGATGAGCACTCTATTGGATGTTCAAAACCTGTGGGTGCGATTCCCGACACGGAATGGTGTGTTCGATGCGGTCCGTGGTGTGTCGTTCACCCTTGGCCGCGAGCGGTTGGGGATTGTCGGCGAAAGCGGGTCAGGCAAGTCGATGACGGGTCGTGCGATCCTTAGGCTGATCCGTCCACCGGGCATTGTCGAAGCAGATCAAATCAGTCTTGAGGGACAGGACCTGATGAAGCTGTCGGAAAAGGACATGCGCGCTGTGCGCGGTCAACGCATCAGCATGGTTATGCAAGACCCCAAGTTTTCGCTCAATCCAGTGATGACCATCGGGGACCAGATTATCGAGGCATATCGACTTCATAACTCGGCGTCGAAGGCCGACGCCTATAACAAGTCGCTTGAAATGCTTGAAGCGGTGTCGATCCGCGACGCCGAGCGCGTGATGCGTGCCTATCCGCACGAGATGTCGGGTGGCATGGGGCAACGCATCATGATTGCGATGATGCTGATCCCGAATCCCGAGATTCTGATCGCGGACGAGCCGACCTCGGCACTGGACGTATCCGTACAGCGGCAGGTGCTCGATATTATGGATAAGCTGGTCAAGGAACGGGGCATGGGGCTGATTTTCATCAGCCATGACCTGAACTTGGTTGCCGATTTTTGCGACAGGGTTTTGATCATGTATTCTGGGCGGATCGTGGAGGTGTGTGATGCCGACAAGCTGCACGAAGCGAAACACCCCTATACCCGCGGGTTGCTGAATTCACTTCCTCGACTGGACGCGCCGCGCGACCGTCTTGAAGTGCTGGAACGCGATCCTGAATGGTCGGAGGCACCGAGCGTGAGTGGCAGCGAATGAGTATGCTTGATGTGAACGGGCTGAACGTCTGGTTTGGCAAGAACCGGGACCGGGTGGACGCCGTGAAAGGCGCTACGTTCGATGTGGGGCAGGGCGAAAGCTTTGGGTTGGTCGGCGAAAGCGGTTCAGGGAAGTCGACCATTCTGCGCGCAATCACAGGGCTGGCTCCGAATTGGTCCGGTGCAATGACACTGGATGGTAAGCCAATCGGGAAGAAGCGGCCAAAGGAATTTTTCAAAACCGTTCAAATGGTGTTCCAAGACCCCTATGCATCACTGCATCCGCGCCACTCTGTCGATCAGGTGCTTGGTGAAACACTGCATCTTCATGGGTTCAAGGACATTGATACGCGCGTCGTGAAATTGCTGGACGACGTAGGGCTGGGGCAAAAATTCCGGTTCCGATATCCTCACCAATTGTCCGGTGGGCAGCGCCAACGGGTCGCGATTGCCCGTGCACTAGCGCCGGAGCCGGAACTGCTTTTGCTGGATGAACCGACGTCAGCGTTGGACGTGTCTGTGCAGGCAGAGATATTAAACCTGCTTGCTGATCTGCGGAACGATCGCGGGCTGACCTATTTAATGGTGTCTCATGATTTGTCCGTGGTTGGACATATGTGTGATCGTCTAGCGGTCATGAAAGACGGCGAAATCGTCGAGATTCTGGACGTCGCCGCGCTGCGGGCAATGAATGCAACGCATACCTATTCAAAACAGCTTTTAGAGGCGTCGCTATAGCTTCGCACTAGATTGCGAATTTGGTGGGATCGAGTGGAACCAAAGCACCTTTGCGGCCAATGACTTGACCGGCGATTTTTGACGCAAATAGAATTTTGTCTTCCATGGTCGTGGTCTGATCCAACGCAGCGAAGAATCCTGCATTGAAGCTGTCGCCCGCTGAAGTCGTGTCAATGATATTGCTGATCGACGGCGGCTCGATATGATGGCTCAAACCGTCGTGGATATAGTGGATCGCGCCAGAACCATTCTTGATCACGATCGTTTTCGCACCTGCGTTCAAGTAGCGGGTGCCAGTCGCGTCGATGTTCGCGTCTCCGAAAAAATCGGCCTCGTCGTCGTAGGATGGCAGGATGATATCGCTTACCGCGGCGGCTTGCATGACGGTCGCCGTCATCTCGCTGGTGCTGTTCCAAAGACGGGGTCGCAGGTTTGAGTCGAACGCAATAGTCTTTCCCTTGGCGCGGGCCGTTTCCAATGCGTTCAACAAGGCCTTGCGACCATGGGTGTCGAGGATCGCGAGAGTGATGCCGGAGAAGTAAATCAGATTGGCGTCCTGCATCGCATTGGTCAGCTGTGCCGTGTCGTCCGCGAGCGTCCGGGCTGCTGACTGGTCGCGCCAATAGGAAAAACTCCGTTCTCCGTTTTTTAGCGAGATGAGGTAGAGCCCGACGGATCGCTTCGGGTCTTGTTTGATGAAGGATGTGTCGACACCAGCTCCGGACATCATGTCCAACATGGACTGCGACACAGCATCGGTCCCGACACGACTGAAATAGCGGGTCGCGACGTCGGGGCGAAGGGCGCGCAGATACCACGCCGTGTTGAAAGTATCCCCAGCGAAGCCCATGTGAAAATCGCCAGCCAGTTCGGCTGGAGCCATTTCCACCATGCACTCCCCGATTGATAGAAATCGATCCAATTTGTTGAGAATTTGGTGCGATGGGCTAGGCGGCGTCATTGCATATGACCTTGTTTTGAGAGGTTAAAGAAAATCGTCCCGGCGAGGCGTGAAGCAGTCCACAATCTTTCCAGGCACTAGGCAAACGCATCCGTGCATAGCGCCAGACGGAATAACAAAACTGTCCCCGTGTCCGACTTCAAAGGTTTCATCGTCGATAATGAAACGAAACCGGCCCTCTGCGACATAGGTGGATTGCACATGTGGGTGGTTGTGCAGCGATCCTGCCGCACCTTCTTTGCCGAAGGCGAAGGTGACCACCATCAGTTCGGGATGATCCGCCATGACTTGCCGTGTGACGTTTGCTTCGGTTTCGACGATTGGAAATGCACTCATCTCGGTAATGCCCTCAATTTCACTATCTCACTTGCAGCGAAGATAAGATCATCATTTTCACTAAATCTGAATGGCCCGCTGCCTTGTCCTTGCAATTGGCCGGATAGCGTTTGGTTCACTTTAGGCTGTCAAAGTTAGCTGAACAACATGCCGCCATTGATGTCGACATTGGCACCAGTAATGAAGGCGCTATCTTCGCAGGCGAGGAACAACACAAGATTGGCAATGTCCACCGGCAAGCCTTGGCGCTTCACCGGTGCTGCGTTCTCCACGATTTTGCGCACTTCTGGTTTGGTGAAGATGTTGTGGAAGTCCGTGTCGATCATGCCGGGGCAAAGCGCGTTGACGCGGATATCGGGGCCCAGCTCTTTGGCCAAGCCGCGGGTCATTGTCATCACCGCCCCCTTGGACGCAGCATACGCCACCGATCCGGGGCCTCCCCCGTCGCGGCCGGCCTGACTTGCGAGGTTCACGATCGCACGGGACTTCAGATGCGGCAGGCACGCCTTTATCATCAAGAACGTGCTGGTCAGGTTCAGGTCCATGACCTTGTTCCAATGCTCCAGCGACATTTCGGAAATCGTCTTGCGGGCAATCAGGCCACCGGTGTTATTGACCAGCACGTCGACGCCGCCGAAATCTGTCACTGCTTTTCCGACGAGCGCATCTACCCCTTCTTGTGTGTTCAGGTCGCCTTGAAGCGCGAAGGCCGTGCCGCCAGCCGCTGTGATTTCAGCGACCGCACTATCCGCACCTTCACTGCTCGAGAAGTAGTTGATGGCGACGTTGGCACCTTCTTCGGCCAGTCGGATGGCACAAGCCCGCCCGATATCGCGCCCGCCACCTGTGATGATAGCCGTTTTGCCTGCGAGTTTCATGTGGAGTCCCTTCCGTAGAGTTACTTGGTCGGCTGTTTGCCGCTATTGAATGTCTGTGGGTCGACAACCTTGAAGCTGTGGTGCGATCAGGTGCCGGATGGCCTTGGGAAGGATCGCCTTGAGCCGTGTCCCCATCTGTAGGCGCTCAATCTCGGAGGGGTGCCGTGTGAGATTTTTTCAAGACCAGCGTTTATGCGCAGCGTGGTCGATTTCCCATATTTCAGAGGACCTTCAAGAACGACGAATTCTTCTTCGTCCACTTCAAGATCGGCCCCATGAACGATCTTAACGGCACCATATGTCTGAACATTTCCGTAAAGTTGAACCTCTGACATATACCCTCCCAGTGATGTGCAGCATTTCGAAAGCTTTGACTTATTTCTAAGCTTTGGCTTGAATTCGATTCTTGAACACATCCTGAATTCTCAATCTAGCATACTAGTAACCCTATTGGTGTGCTAGCATTAATATTGTGAATCCGGTGATCAAAGGAAGGGTCGGTGCTCGAGTCAGAAGAGTTTTAAATATGAACCAATGAGGGAATTGTGACTTCTATCGCCGTTCCAGATGCACCATTTACAAACGCAAAGGGCTGCACCCTTTGGCCTTACCAAGCTTTCTTCCGATCCTGTTGCTTTTGCTCTTTCCCAACGGCTCAAACTGCCTGCCTTCCATTTGCGTTTGTTTAAGAGAGAGGGGAAGCGCGGGCTTAGGCAGAGATCAGTGATCTTACCGAGCGCCCTTTGAAACACGACAGGTTCGGTATAGTTTTGTTGGAATGACATCTGATTTGGTCCCATATTTTCCGTTGCGAAAGGCACGCGTTCATGAGGTCTATGGACCGGGTTCGCTGAGCTTTGCCGCTGTTGCGGCAGCTCTAGCGGGAGGCGATGTTTTCTGGATTCGTGAGAGGTGGCGACCGGAGATTTTGAACCCGTCAGGATTAAGTGCGTATGTTGACCCTTCGAAGTTTCTGATTGCACAAGTCAAAGATCAGGCTGAAGGGCTGGCCGTGATGGAAGATGCTTTGCGGGATGGACATTTGTCACTTGTCGTCATGGAACTGGGAGAGCCTTTGAGCTTAACCGAAGGGCGGCGATTACAACTTGCGGCGAAAGCGGGGAAAACTATCGGACTTTGTCGTATCTCAGAAGGGATGGGGAGTAATGCCGCTGAAACGCGCTGGCATTGCACGCCAGTTTTAGATCGCGACGACTCGACTCTGCAGCGTTGGGAAATTACAAAGAACAAATCGGGAACATTAGGTGTCTGGCATGTTCGATGGAATACAGCGTCGCGTCGTCTCAATGTGGTTTCCCCGGCTCTCGAGTGACCGGGATCTTCGGATGCGCCCGATTGGCGGGCCGTTTGTCCTCACGTTCAAACAAAGCAACGCCAATCGCATTTATTGCTTAAATGCAGAGGCCGAACGACAGGGCTTACATCGCGGGATGGCCTATTCCGATGCGCGGGCCTTTTGCCCCGATCTGCAAAGCCGCCCGGCTGACCCAATTGGAGATGAGCGATTTTTGAATGTGCTACGCCGATGGGCGACCCGCTATTGTCCGTGGGTCGGGTTGGAAGGCGCGGACGGTCTAGTGCTTGATATTACCGGTGCTGCGCATCTTTTTGGTGGCGAGGCGATGATGGTGACCGATATGCGCCAGCGACTAAGCCGAGCCGGGTTGTCAGTACAGGTCGGATTTGCGGACACACGTGGGGCGGCGTGGGGGCTGGCGCATTACGGCGAAGGGCTGGCTGAAACAGGTCGCACCTTGGACGCATTGGGGCCGTTGCCTGTAATGGCGCTGCGGCTGGAAGACAAAACCGTAACCGCTTTGCAGCGTCTGGGCTTGCGTACAATTTCCGATCTGGTTGAGTCACCTCGGGCGCCGTTGACGCGGCGGTTCGGGCCGGGGTTGATGATGCGGCTGGACCAGGCCCTTGGTCGCCAACCCGAGCAGATCACACCGCTGGCGGACCCTCCCCATTATGGCGTGCGAATTACGCTGCCCGATCCTATCGGGCTGAAGGACGATGTGATGGCGGGCACGTCTCGTCTATTGGACAGCCTGTGCGCCAAGCTCAAGGCGCGGGAAGCGGGCGCTCGAATTTTGTGTCTGACTTTGCGACGGGTCGATCAGGAAGCGCAGGTCGTGGAACTGCGCCTTGCCCGCCCTTTGCGCGACCCGCAGCGTATCTTGCCACTTTTCGAGCGGGGTGTCGCAGATGTGGATGCGGGCTTTGGTATAGACCAGATGCGGTTGGAGGCGACGCAAGTTCTACCCTTGCCAGCACAACAGATCAGTTCGGTCACCTCCTCTCGGAAGGATCAGTTGGAAGACCTGATTTCCCGTCTCGGGACGCGGATCGGGTTGGAAAATATCCAACGTGTTCTGCCCGCTGACAGCCATATCCCCGAACGGAGCTTTCTGATTGCTCCGGCGGCCTATTCTGAACCCGAAGGTCCATGGGTCGCGTTGCGCCCACGCCCGTTAAGCCTTTTCCCGCCAGAACCCATTGCGGGCGTAGGGGCTCAGCCGCCAAAGCAGTTTCGATGGCGCAGAATGGCATTGTCCACAGCGCGGGCAACAGGACCTGAACGGATCACGCCGGAGTGGTGGTTGGAGGATGATAACTGGCGCTCAGGCGTGCGTGATTATTGGCATGTAGAAACACGGCAGGGGCGGCGGCTCTGGCTTTATTATACACCGCAAAATCCCGGCTGGTTTGCGCATGGGGAATTTGCGTGACTGATTCCGTTCGCGAAATACGTCAGCCAGGCGCTGTGCAAAGCAGCTATGCCGAGTTGTGCGTCACTACCAACTTCACGTTCCTCACGGGAGCCTCGCACCCGGAGGAGATCATGACCCGCGCCGCGGAGCTTGGCCTTGCGGCTGTCGCGATAACGGACCGGAATTCACTGGCAGGGGTGGTGCGGGCTTATTCGGTGCTAAAGCAGTTGAAGCAGGAGGCGGGTGAGGCCGTCAAAATTCGGTCCCAACACCGGATAGATTCCTCCTCGCGGCAGCAAGTCGGACATCCGGACGATATTCCGCGCCCTGAAATGCTGCGCTTGCCAAAGCTGATCGTTGGCTGCCGTCTGGTGCTTCGTGACAGCTCCGTGGAGTGGGTGGCTTTGCCTCGTGACAAAGCGGCCTATCAGCGCCTGACGCGGCTTTTGACCTTGGGCAAGCGGCGGGCAGGGAAGGGGGAATGCCACCTTGATCTGGAAAATATGCTCGACAGCTGTTTGGGGATGACCCTGATCGCGTTGCCGCAGCAAGAATTAGGCGCGGCGGTGCATCATATCCAACGGATGCAACGGCGCTTTCCTGGACATGTTTTTCTAGGGGCCGTGCCGCGTTATGATGGTTCCGATCAGTTCTATTTCAATGCTTGCGCCAGTTTGTCGTTGAAAACCTCTGCACCCATGGTGGCGGTGGGGGATGTGTTGATGCATCGCGGCAGCCGGAAACAACTGGCTGATGTGCTGACTTGTATGCGGGAGCATCTCACCATCGACCAGATCGGCACCCGCGCCTTGCCTAATTCTGAACGCCGCTTAAAGGGGCATAACGATATGGCCCGTCTGTTCCCCAACCATCCCGCTGCCTTACGCCGAACGCTGGAAATCGCTACGCGATGTGGCTTTTGCTTGAGTGAATTAAGCTACGATTATCCGGATGAAATTTCGATAGAGGAAACGCCGCTGACGAGGCTGGAACGGCTGGCACATGAAGGACTGAGGCACCGATATCCCGAAGGCGCGACGGAACGGGTCCACAAGCTGATGGAGAAGGAGTTGAAGCTGGTGGCGGAGCTGGGGTTCCCTGCCTATTTTCTGACGGTCTACGACATCGTCCATTACGCACGTTCTGTTGGCATCCTGTGTCAGGGGCGTGGCTCGGCAGCGAATTCCATCCTGTGCTATTTACTGGGGATCACTGACGTGTCCCCTGACCAGATATCTATGGTGTTTGAGCGGTTCGTTTCCAAGTACCGTGGTGAGCCACCGGATATCGACGTGGATTTCGAACATGAGCGGCGCGAAGAAGTGATCCAGTGGATTTATGGAAAATACGGCCGCCACCGTGCGGGGCTATGCGCTACGGTGATTCATTTCCGGTCTCGCGCAGCTATCCGCGAGGTGGGAAAAGTCATGGGGCTGTCTCAAGATGTGACTGCGGGCCTTTCGAGTCAGATATGGGGCATGTCAAACGGCGGGGCGGACCCAGAACGGATCAAGGAACTTGGCCTTGATCCTACCGATCGTCGTCTTGCGCAAACCATCCGGTTGATCGGGGAGATTATCGGCTTTCCCCGCCACTTGTCCCAGCATGTGGGCGGCTTCGTTATCACAAAGGGACGGCTGGACGAGCTGTGCCCTATCGAGAACGCGGCCATGGAAGACCGCACGGTGATCGAGTGGGACAAGGACGACATCGACACACTGGGTATTCTCAAGGTTGATATATTGGGGCTGGGGATGCTCAGCTGTATCCGCAAGGCCTTTGAGCTGATGGATGAACATGAGCACCAGAGGCTTGATATAGCCACGGTGCCACAAGAAGACATCTCAACTTACCAGATGCTGCAAAATGCCGATGCTATAGGTGTGTTTCAGGTGGAGAGCCGCGCGCAGATGAATTTCCTGCCTCGAATGAAGCCGAAAACTTTCTATGATTTGGTGATTGAGGTCGCCATTGTCCGCCCCGGCCCGATTCAGGGGGGCATGGTGCAGCCTTATATTCGGCGGCGACAAGGTCTTGAGAAAGCGGAGCCGTTTGGGCCGGCCTTGGAGGAGGTGACGAAGCGGACGCTTGGCGTGCCGTTGTTTCAGGAGCAAGCGATGCAAATCGCAGTGGTCGGTGCAGGGTTCACGGCGGAGGAGGCTGACCAGTTGCGCCGCTCTATCGCATCGTTCCGGCGTATGGGGACAATCAGCAAGTTTAAGGAAAAGTTCATCAACGGAATGCTGAAGAACGGCTATAGCCCCGAGGTGGCCGAGCGGTGTTTTGGTCAAGTCGAGGGTTTTGCCGATTATGGCTTCCCCGAAAGCCATGCCGCCGCCTTCGCCATGCTGGCCTATGTGTCGGCTTGGCTCAAATGCCACCATCCGGCGGTTTTCGCCTGCGCCTTGCTCAATTCGCAACCTATGGGGTTTTATGCCCCTGCGCAGATCGTGCGTGACGTTCGGGAGCATCAAGTGGAAGTGCGTCCGATTTGTGTGAATGCCAGCGGTTGGGACAACAGTCTGGAACGCAGGGCAGACGGGGCGCTGGCGTTGCGGTTGGGGTTCCGCCAGATCAAAGGTTTCAAGGAAGAAGACGCGGGCTGGATCGTGTCTGCGCGGGGCAATGGTTACCGCGACCCAGAGGCCGTTTGGCTGCGTGCCGGTGTGGTGCCTTCGGTGCTGGAGCGGTTGGCCGAGGCGGATGCGTTCTCTGACATGGGTCTGACGCGGCGCGATGCGCTTTGGCTGGTGAAGGCGATCCGCAGTCAGACCCCGCTTCCGCTGTTCAATGATCCGATTGACGGAGAGAGCGTCAACGAGCCGAAGGTGGAACTTCCGGCGATGCATCTGGGCGAAGAAGTGGTGGAGGACTACGTCGCCATGCGGCTGACCTTGAAGGCCCATCCGATGGAGCTTTTACGCCCTTCGATGTCCGGTTTGACGCCGCATGATCAGTTGATCACGGCACCGCTACAGCGCACCAGTGTTTGCGGTCTTGTCATTACCCGTCAACGCCCCGGCACCGCTTCGGGTGTAATCTTCCTGACGTTGGAGGATGAAAGCGGTGTTTCCAATGTTGTTGTCTGGCGTAAAGTTTATGATCGGTTTCGCCGCATTGTAATGGGAGGGCGGCTTTTGCGTGTGACAGGGTATTTGCAGCGCGAAGGCATTGTCGTGCATTTGATTGCGCAAGAGATTGAAGACATGTCTTACCGCCTCACCGATCTGGGTCACCCGTTGGAGGCCGCCGTCGGCGTCACGCAACCGCAGGCTGACGATGCCCCACGTCGCCCGAAGCAACAACCTCGCGCTATGCACCCTCGGGATCAGGCCAAAAGGCTGTTCCCGAGCAGAGATTTTCACTGATCGGCTTGCCGTCCTAAATGTTCTCGAAGATTTCAACCGCCAAGATTGTCGGTAAGTGCCGAACGACCTCTTGCCAGCTTTCGCCTTCGTCGAGGCTGGCAAATACGGACCCGCTATTCGTGCCGAAATACAGGCCTGCAGGGTCTTGTGTATCGCCTGCCATGGCTTGACGCAGAACTGTGAAAAAGCAGCTTTCTTGAGGAAGCCCGTTTCGCATGGCTTGCCAGCTGTCCCCACCGTCTTTTGACCGCCAAACGGCAGCCGCAGCATCCGGCGGGAAGCGCCCCGCACTGTCGCCGTTGAGAGGCAGGGTCCAAATCATGTTCGGATCGCGAGGGTGTATGCGGATTGGAAACCCGAAGGTCGAGGGTAGCCCTGTGGTGATATCATCCCAGCTGCGCCCACCGTCACCAGACCGCCAAACGCCATGGTGATTTTGCTGGTACAGCAGATCACCTTTCCCCGGTGCTCGCATCATATTATGAACGCAGTGGCCTGTTTCGCCATCACGCGGCGCGGCAGGGTGATCAACATGAACACACGCCTCCACATTGGACAGGCGGTTGCGCCTTTCCCAAGTCTTACCGCCATCTTCGGTTGCGAAAACGCCAGCGGCTGAAATTCCGACCCAAAGCTTCTGTGGGTTCTGCGGGTCAGACACGATCGTATGGAGCACCAACCCTGCGGCACCAGGATTCCAGCTTTCCGCGGACTCGTGGTCTGTTAGCCCCTGAATTGCGGCCCAAGTTTTTCCATCATCCTCGCTCACGAGAAGGTTGGCGGGTTTCGTCCCCGCATAAAGTTTTCCGTGTGCATAGCCCAAAGACCAAATCTGAGAGAACTGTTCAGCGAAGGGCAGCGGCGTGTCCGTCCAGCCGATCATTTCCGCGAACTCGGGGTCGTTTGCAGCCCATTCGTCCATCGTGCCTTTGGTCAATCTGGTGACGTCCCAACTTTCGCCTTCGTCAGTCGAGCACCAGATGCCCGCGCCCGACCACTCACCGCCGCCACCCGCCCAGAGAATCCCACGTTCGGGGTGGCTGGCTAGGTGGTTAATCGGCCAGCCGTCGCAAAAGGGTCCTTTGACCTTCCAGCCAGATCTATCGGCGCCACCTAACGCCAGGAAGGCCCCCTTTGTCGTGCCGATAAGGATGGTGACGCCATCAAGTTTCATGGTTTTTGCCCCCTTGCATCACCCAAAATACCATAAACGTGGCGATCTATATAGCGGTCTGGAGAATTCGACGAAACAAACTTGGCGGTGATTTGGTCCGAAAGATATAGTTTCAATCGACGATGTTTTGCACATACCTGAAACGTGACCGCGCGGTGCATGACTGTACCCAAGGATAGATTAGGAAGACCAAGCGAAACCGGTAATGAGCTGTCGCAACCCAAGGGCTGCCCCAGCGAAGATTGCGGTAAACGTGATCGGTGCGCTAAAGGCCAAAACCGAAAACGCCGAGATTCCCTGACCGATGGTGCACCCGACTGCCAAGACAGCGCCGAACCCCATGCACATTGCTCCGAGAAACTGACGCTTGAGTTCGCGCGGATCATCGCAGGCTTCCCACCTGAAATGCCCCTTGATCAAGCTTCCGCAGAATGCCCCTGTCAAAACGCCAAACACCGATCCGACGGAAAAAGAGAGACCGCCCCCGCTTGACGTCATTAGGAAGATTAGAGTTTCGCCGAGCGGTGCGGTGCGGTGAAGGTATGGCTGATTACGGGTGCTGTGCTGAAACCTGTTGAGGCGACCCATTGTGTTCCAGCCCAGCCGCTTGCGATAGCGAGTCCGGCAAGACAGGCCCATGCGATGGATTTGGTATCTTTGAGAAAGCTGCGAGAACTCAGTGCAACCAGTCCAATTCCCGAAGTCAGTATCAGGCCAACAAACGCCGTGGACAGGCCGCTTAAGGACGATATCAGCCCAGCGTATCCGTGGCTTTCGACTGGAATCGTTGTGCTGTCAATGAACGCAACACGGGCTGCTGCAAACGGGCCTGATAGCATCGCGTAAGCAGAAATTCCCATCACCAGAACAATCACAAAGGATCGCAGGTCGCCGCCACCAAAACGAGCGAGCGCGCCAAAGCCACAGTTGCCGGCAAGCGACATTCCGTAACCAAAAAGAAGCCCACCGACAACGCTGGCTGCAGGAGACCAAGGTGAAATTTGATAGACTGTCTGGGCAAGATCGAGATGTCCCAAGGCCACCAAAGAGAAGCTCCCTAAGCCTGCTACTGCAACAGCGAGAATCCACATGCGAAGTCTGATCGAACTGCCTTGATAGAGAAAGTCTTCAATTGCGCCCAATGTGCAGAAGCGTCCCAATCGTGCGGCGAGGCCCAACACCATACCCCCAGCGAACCCAAAAAAGGTTAACAGCCACGCATCTGAGATGTTGTCTAGCAATTGTCCTCCCCAATGCTCTCACCTAAGAGCCTCGAACACGGGTCTTACTTTTTCTGACAGAAAAGGTCGTAGACCACGTCGAGTATCTGAACGGCACGGCGATCTGTCAAACTGTAATAGATCGCCTTGCCATCGCGCCGCGGGGATACCAAACCTTCGCTGCGCAGGCGTGAGAGCTGCTGAGATACAGCTGCTTGACGGGCGGATAGTAATTCTTCCAGCTCGGTCACCGATTTTTCACCAGTGGCGAGATGACACAAAATCATCAGCCGACCTTCGTGACTAATCGCTTTGAGGAAATTTGAGGCCGTGCAGGCGCTATCCATCATTCTCTCAATGTCTTCGTCGGACATATTCTTGGTTATGACAGGCAGGCTCATGGAACTATCGCTATTCAGCATTTTGGAGATCCTTTACATGCTGAAAGCTGCATGTGGCAATCCACAGGTCCCAAGAAAATGGGCGCTGCGCTATATCGGTCACCTAGACGGGTCACTGATTTGCCTGTGTTGCATCTGGATGTGCATCAAGCATTTTGCCAAGCAGGAACCAGAAAAATTGATCGCCGGCATAACCCTCTAGTCGCGCCAGCTCCTTGCCACCTTCGACCAGCACAAAGGTTGGAGTGAAAACGGGTTTCGAGGTGAATACGATATCATCTGGAAGATCACGAAGATCGACACGTCTCAACGGAGCGCGCTGACCTTCAGTTGTATTTGGGTAAGCTGGAGCAATCTCTTTGTTCCACTGGGCGCACCAATGGCATCCGTCTTGCTCGACCATGACGAGTTGAGCGGCGTTTGCGGAGATGGCGAATACTCCTGAGAGCAATGCGCTGAGAAAGTAGAAACGGACAGCGGTCATAGCGGTTCCAGTTGACCAATTGCTAAAACATACAATAACTTGAATGTGTAATGCATGCAACTGTTGGGACTCCCACCATGTTTGACGTCACTATTCTTGGAGCTTTGGCGGGGGGGCTGATTGTCTTTTTCTCGCCTTGCGTTTTGCCGATCGTCCCATTCTACTTGAGCTACATGGCGGGTGCGTCGATGTCGGAAATCAGCGCCGAGGGTGAAATGGCCCCAGGTGTCCGTCGGCGCGCATTCCTTGCATCTGTGATGTTTTCTTTAGGGATCATCACTGTGTTTGTCCTTTTGGGCGCAGCCGCATATGGGTTGAGTCAAACCTTCAGAGGAATGCAGACGGAGTTTCGCCTGTTCGCTGCTACTGTCGTGCTAATCATGGGGCTGCATTTTCTCGGGGTGTTGCGGATTGGCTTTCTGAACCGCGTTTTCCAGATGGATGCAGGCGACACGAAAAACATGTCGGTTCTTGGTGCGTATGTCGTCGGATTTGCATTCGCCGCTGGCTGGACCCCGTGCGTTGGTGGTGTTTTGACTGCTGTCGTGTTCACCGCAAGCACCGAGTCGACTGC
The DNA here is from genome assembly GCF_900129235.1 of Litoreibacter ascidiaceicola. Taxonomy (GTDB): domain Bacteria; phylum Pseudomonadota; class Alphaproteobacteria; order Rhodobacterales; family Rhodobacteraceae; genus Litoreibacter; species Litoreibacter ascidiaceicola. The sequence goes on from NZ_FQUV01000003.1 coordinate 68,729, forward strand.
ATTTGAAGGGTTGCTACTATTACTGGTGTTCGGTTTTGCGATGACGGCACCATTTATGGTCGCCTCTCTCTTTATCGGGCCATTCTTGCGGTTCGCGTCACGCTTCCGCAAACACCTTCCGAAGGTGGAAAAGGCGATGGGGCTACTCATGATCCTGTTCGCAGCGCTTATTGCCACCGACAGCGTTAACCGTATCGCAGAATGGATGTTAAATACCTTCCCTGTGTTTCAGGGAATTTAAGGAGGAGACAAGCAGATGAGACGTATTTGGATGGCCGTGACGGCGGTCTTTTTCGCACTACCGTCAGCTGCAGCAGAGCTTGGTGACGATGGTCTGCATAAAACCGATTGGATGCGCGATACGTTCAAAGATTTGCGCGAAGACCTTGGCGAGGCCAACGCTGAAGGAAAGCGGTTGGCATTGTTTATGGAGCAAAGGGGCTGCATCTATTGCACCAAGATGCACAAGGAAGTCTATCCGCGAGAAGATGTGTCCAGCTATATCCGCGAGAACTTCTTCGTTGTTCAGCTAAATCTGCATGGCGACACGGAAGTTACAGATTTTGACGGTGAGGTCCTCACGGAAAAAGCAGCGGCTCGAAAATGGGGTCTTCTGTTCACCCCATCGATTCTGTTCATGCCCGAGGAGGTCGACGAAGACCAATCGGCCCAATCTGCAGCGGTGGCGGTGATGCCGGGAGCTTTCGGCGCAGGCACGACTCTGGATATGTTTACTTGGGTCAACGAAAAGCTGTATTCCCTTGATTCTGAAGAGGATTTTCAGCGCTATCATGCGCGCCGAATTCAAGAAAGGCAGAACGGATCTACGGACTAAGACATCCTTTGGCAAAGGTTGTATTCACAAATTCGAATTTACCCTTGCTCGTTCACGAAGGCGTGTCCTATGGTATACAAAAAATTGAATGTGTTACGGGAGGACGCATGAGAATTTCCATACTTACAACGATAGCAGCCGCTGTCTCAGCCACCGCTTTGGGCGCGGCTGAAATTGCACCTACTGCTGTTAGCTTCGAAGACGGCGCGGTCTCGCAATCGCTGACAGGCGTTGCTGGTGATCCGGCAAACGGCAGCGAGATTGTCGGGGACAAAGGGCAAGGTAACTGCGTGGCCTGTCATCAGGTTTCAGATCTTGCGGACGTACCTTTCCAAGGTGAAATCGGCCCTGCACTTGATGGTGCTGGCGATCGTTGGTCCGAAGCTGAGCTTCGCGGCATCGTCGCGAACGCAAAAATCATGTTCGAAGACTCGATGATGCCTTCGTTCTACAAGACCGAGGGCTTTATCCGCCCAGGTAACGCCTACACAGGTAAGGCGGCCGACGACACATTCGGCCCGCTTCTTTCTGCTCAGCAAATCGAAGACGTGGTGGCCTACCTGTCCACTCTCAAAGAATGATCAATCCTTTTCAAAAGGATAAAGCTCAGGAGCTTAATCAATGAAACTGACAAGACGAAACGCCATGGTCATGGGCGCAGGTGCCTTCGTGGCACTGGGCCTGCCGCTACGCGCATCCGCTTCTTTGGCGGATGACGCTATCGCCGCCTTCACAGGTGGTGCTGAAATGGCAGATTCAGGTATCACCCTGACCGCACCGGAAATCGCTGAGAACGGGAATACTGTTCCGGTCGAGGTGTCCGCGCCGGGCGCTGCCGAGATTTTGGTTCTGGCCACTGGCAACCCAACCCCAGCAGTCGCGACCTTTAAATTTGGTACGCTGGCTGCATCGCAAACCGCGTCTACTCGCATTCGACTCGCGGGTACTCAGGACGTAGTTGCTATCGCTAAAATGCCCGACGGTTCGTTTGCGAAAGCGTCGAGCACGGTCAAAGTCACAATCGGCGGCTGCGGCGGCTAAGGTATCTCAAGGAGAATTTTAAAATGGCAAAAGGTGTAAAACCCCGCGTCAAGGTGCCTAAGAAGGCAGCTGCTGGCGAAGCTATCACAATCAAGACCCTGATCAGCCACAAGATGGAATCCGGTCAACGCAAGGATGACGATGGCAATCTGATCCCACGGTCGATCATCAATCGCTTCACATGTGATTTTAACGGCGAGAACGTCATCGACGTGACGCTTGAGCCTGCGATTTCGACCAACCCATATCTAGAATTCGCCGCGACCGTACCGGAAGCTGGCGAGTTTAAATTCACTTGGTATGACGACGACGGCTCTGTCTATGAAGAGAGCAAGAAAATTGCCATTGGCTGAGCGTCGCAACATCAGGGAGGGATGAATATGACCAATCTAAAAGGAGCGCTGAGCGCCCTAATCATAGCAGGAACTATGGCGTCTGTTGCTGTGGCAGATCCTGTGGATGACACGTTGATCATCAATGGCGAAACAACACTTGTCACACGCACTAAAGCTCCGGCACATGTGTCGGATGCGCTTGACGAAGTGATGTCGGGCTGGCTGTTTCGCGGGACTGAAACGCGAGCCATGCAGACTGATGACTTCGACAACCCCGGCATGATCTTTGTCGAACAAGCCGAAGACGTCTGGAACACAGCTGACGGCTCAGAGGGTAAATCCTGCGCTGACTGTCATGGTGCATCTTCGGATATGTCCGAGGTCCGCCCAACATTCCCGAAGTGGAACGACGCGGCGGAAGAGGTCTTCACGCTTGAGATGCAGGTCAACGATTGCCGTGAAAACCGCATGGGTGCCGAGAAGTGGAAGTACAATGGTGGCGAGATGGTCAACATGACCGCATTGCTTGCCTCTGTTTCGCGCGGCAACCCTGTAAACGTGGCAATCGACGGTCCGGCCCAAGCGGCTTGGGAGCAAGGCAAAGAGTTGTACTACACACGTACCGGGCAGCTCGAACTGTCTTGTGCCAACTGCCACGAGGACAGCTATGGTTTGATGATCCGTGCGGATCACCTTAGCCAAGGACAAATCAACGGCTTCCCAACTTACCGTTTGAAAAACACCAAACTGAACTCGATCCATGATCGGTTCAAAGGTTGTATCCGCGATACGCGTGCTGAAACCTACAGCCCTGGTAGTCCAGAGTTTGTGGCACTCGAATTGTATGTTGCTTCGCGTGGGAACGGCTTGTCGGTCGAAGGGCCGTCCGTTCGCAACTAAGTATCTAGTCTGCCCCGTACTGATTGATCAGTACGGGGCATTCTTCTCGTCAAAACATTCAAAAATCAGCATGTATGCTAGGCATAGGGACAACCCCAAATGATTTCACGGCGTGATTTTCTTCAAACAAGCATGGCAGCAAGTGCCATTCTCGGAGCGTCCAGCTATGGTAATTGGGGGCGTTTGGCCGCGCAGCAATCGCTGACACAAGACCAGTTGTTGCAGTTCGATACGTTTGGCAACGTGTCGTTGATCCACGTGACAGACATTCATGCGCAGCTGAAGCCGCTCTATTTCCGCGAGCCTTCCATCAACATTGGTGTGGGTGACAATCGCGGAAAGGTTCCACATGTCACGGGTGCCGATTTCCGAAAATTGTACGGGGTCGAAGATGGCAGCCCGTCACATTATGCGCTGAGCTCTGGAGATTTCTCGGCGTTAGCTGCTGGGTATGGCCGCGTTGGTGGCTTGGACCGTGTCGCAACTGTTATCAATCAGATCCGATCTGATCGCCCGGACGCTTTGTTACTGGACGGTGGTGACACGTGGCACGGCTCCTACACCTGTTATCACACGGAAGGCCAAGACATGGTCAACGTGATGAACGCGTTGAAACCCGACGCGATGACCTTCCACTGGGAGTTCACGCTCGGCTCAGACCGGGTAAACGAAATCGTTGAAGGTCTTCCCTTCGCGGCCCTTGGTCAAAACATCTTTGACGCTGAGTGGGACGAACCTGCGGAGCTGTTCCCGCCTTATAAGTTCTTTGAGCGTGGCGGTGTGAAAATCGCTGTCATCGGACAAGCCTTCCCTTACATGCCGATCGCGAACCCCGGTTGGATGTTCCCCGAATATGCATTCGGTATCCGTGATGAGAACATGCAATCTATGGTCGACGAAGTCCGCGCGGCGGGTGCCGAGTTGGTCGTCTGTCTAAGCCATAACGGTTTTGATGTGGACAAGAAGATGGCTGGCATTGTGACCGGCATCGACGTGATCTTGTCAGGCCACACGCATGACGCCCTACCTGAGCCTGTGTTGGTTGGGGAGACAATCATCGTAGCATCGGGATCGAACGGAAAATTCGTGTCTCGCGTCGATCTGGACATTCGTGATGGTCGCATGATGGGCTTCCGTCACAAGCTTATCCCGATCTTCTCGGATGTTATCACGCCGGACGCTGATGTTGCGGCAGTTATCGACGAGCAACGTGCGCCTTACGAGGAGGAACTGTCCGAGGTTATCGGCCAAACTGCGTCGTTGTTGTACCGTCGTGGCAATTTCAACGGAACGTGGGATGATGTTATCTGCGATGCATTGATCTCGGAGCGCGAAGCAGACATCGCCCTGAGCCCGGGTGTGCGCTGGGGGCCATCGCTTCTGCCGGGTCAAGACATCACACGTGAGGATATCTGGAACGTCACGTCGATGACCTATGGCGCGGCTTACCGCTCTGAAATGACGGGCGAGTTCTTGCATGTGATCATGGAAGATGTGGCCGACAACCTCTTCAACCCCGATCCATATTATCAGCAAGGCGGCGACATGGTCCGCACTGGCGGGCTTGGTTACCGCATTGATGTGACAAAGCCGCAAGGCGAACGCATTACGGAAATGACGTTGCTGAAAACCGGCGAAATGATTGACCCGGCGAAGACCTATCAGGTCGCCGGCTGGGCTTCTGTGAATGAGGGCACCGAGGGTCCTCAGATTTGGGACGTTGTGGAAAACCACATTCGCAAACAAGGCACCGTTACAGTTGATCCGAACAACAGCGTTCAGGTGGTTGGCGCGTAAGCGACCCAACCAGAAAGGCAAAAAGATGACACAAAAAACGACCGGTAATTCCCGCCGCGCCTTCCTTAAGGGAGCGGCCCTGACCGGGGTCAGCCTCGCAGCTGGAAAAGCAAGCGCTGCCACACCCGACCCGTTAATCACCGAGGTTCAGCCATGGGCTTCCGGCCTTGGCGACGGGGTTGATGAAACGCCATATGGGTTGCCGATCCAATTCGAGAGTGACGTGGTCCGCCGGAATGTCGAATGGCTCACCGCTGATACGATTAGCTCGATCAACTTCACGCCGATCCATGCGTTGGACGGCACGATCACGCCGCAAGGTTGTGCGTTCGAGCGTCACCATTCGGGCGCAATCGAACTTAAGAAGGAAGACTACCGCTTGATGATCAACGGCATGGTGGACCGTCCTTTGATCTTTACATATGCCGATTTGGAAAGGTTCCCACGCGAGAACCACGTCTATTTCTGCGAATGTGCTGCGAATACGGGTATGGAATGGGCAGGGGCCCAGCTGAACGGTGCGCAGTTCACCCACGGTATGATCCACAACATGGAATACACTGGGGTGCCGCTGCGCACGTTGTTGGAAGAGGCCGGTTACGACACGGCTGGAAAATGGGTTTACGTCGAGGGCGCGGATGCGTCGTCGAATGGGCGCTCCATTCCGATGGAAAAAGCGCTCGACGATGTATTGGTCGCGTTCAAGGCCAATGGCGAGGCATTGCGTAAGGAACATGGCTACCCTGTGCGCTTGGTCGTTCCCGGTTGGGAAGGTAACATGTGGGTCAAATGGATCCGCCGTATCGAAGTTTCTGACGCGCCGGTTGAAAGCCGCGAGGAGACATCGAAATACACGGATACGCTGGAAGACGGCACGTCACGCAAGTGGACATGGGAAATGGACGCGAAGTCCGTTGTCACGTCCCCCAGCCCTCAGTCTCCGATCATGCACGGCAAAGGTCCACTTGTGATCACGGGTCTGGCTTGGTCGGGCCGCGGTGCAATCACCCGCGTTGATGTGTCGAAAGACGGCGGCAAGACGTGGGAAACGGCCCGACTCGCAAAACCCGGAGAGAAAATGGCGCTGACGCGCTTTTATCTCGACACGGATTGGGACGGCGAGGAGATGATGCTCCAGTCGCGCGCGATGGATGATACGGGCTATGTTCAACCCACCAAGAGTCAGTTGCGCGAAGTGCGTGGCTTGAACTCGATCTATCACAACAATTGCATCCAGACTTGGTTGGTGCGCTCCAGCGGGGAGGCGGAAAATGTCGAAGTTTCTTAAGGTAGCAACGGCGCTTGCGCTCATTTCAAGCCCGATTGCAGCGGAGACTTTTGGTCTTGGACGCGCTGCCCTGCCGGAGGAAATCGCGGCGTGGGACAAGGATGTTCGTCCTGACGGTACCGGCTTGCCTGTTGGTTCCGGTGATGTGCTCACCGGTGAAGAGGTGTTCGCGGACCAATGTGCTGTGTGTCACGGGGACTTCGCCGAAGGTGTCGGAAACTGGCCCAAGCTCGCAGGTGGTGCCGGCACACTGGCTGACGATGATCCATTGAAAACTGTCGGCAGCTATTGGCCGTACCTGTCCACCACGTGGGACTATGTGAACCGCTCCATGCCTTTCGGGAATGCGCAAACGCTTGAGCCGGATGAAGTTTACGCGATCGTGGCTTACATCTTGTACTCCAACGATTTGGTTGATGATGAATTTGTTCTGTCAAACGAGACATTCGAAGATGTCGTTTTGCCAAACCATGACGGCTTCATTGTGGATGACCGTATTGAAACGGAGCATTCCAAGTGGATCGGCGAGCCTTGCATGGAGAATTGCAAAGAAGACGTGAAAGTAACCATGCGCGCCATGGTACTGGACGTCACTCCTGATGAAGGTGGTGACGACGCAACCAGTGCTGAGCCGGAAGCCGTCGAAGAAACCGAGGTGGTAGAAGAAGCCAAGGGTGAAGAAATCGCAGCGGAAGAAGTGGTAGCGATTGATCCTGAATTGGTAGCCGCAGGTGAGAAAGTCTTCAAAAAATGCAAGGCCTGTCATCAGGTGGGTGAAGGTGCCAAGAATAAAACAGGTCCGATTTTGAACGGGATCGTTGGTAAAGCCGCGGGTTCTGTGGAGGGGTTCAAGTATTCCAAAGCATTGGTTGCCAAGGCTGACGAGGGGCTTGTCTGGACCGACGAGACGCTGGCGGAATTTCTCGCGAAACCAAAGTCTTACATCAAAGGTACGAAGATGAGCTTTGCGGGACTTAGAAAAGAAAAAGACCTAGCGGCGATTACGGCGTATCTTGCCAGTTTAGGAAACTGATTATGCGCAGCGCACCGTTTTTGAAGTCAGCCCTAGCAGCAAGCTTCGTTGCTGGGGCAAGTTTGGCGGAAGAAATCGGTGATGCTGATGCGGGTGAAGCGCTTTTCTCCCAATGCAAGGGATGTCACCAGATTGGTGCCAGTGCTGAGGATCGCATTGGACCACATCTCAATGGCATCTTCGGTCGCCGCGCAGGTGCCCATGAGGGGTTTGCGTATTCGAAGTCTATGCAGCGTGCAGGTGTAGACGGCCTTACTTGGACCGCAGAGACGCTAGACGCCTATATCGAGAATCCCCGCGCGCTTGTGTCCAAAACACGGATGAGCTTTCGCGGGATAAAGAACCCCGATGACCGAGCAAATCTGATGGCCTACCTCCGGGATTTCTCTGACAACCCGTCAAACCTGCCCGAAGCAGAGCCGACAGCGCGCGCAACAGATCACGATCTGGACCCTGAAATTCTAGCGCTTCAGGGCGACCCTGAATATGGTGAGTATCTGTCTAACGAATGTTTGACATGCCATCAGGCCGATGGAAGTGCGGAGGGCATTCCGTCGATCACTCAATGGCCTGAAGAGGATTTTGTGGTCGCAATGCACGCTTACAAGCGCAAGCTTCGCCCGCATCCCGTGATGCAAATGATGGCGGGCCGTTTGAACGACGAAGAAATCGCGGCGCTTGCTGCGTATTTTAAGGACCTCGATTAACGGGGCCATTTTCTGGGAGGAAAAAACATGAAACTAAACAGACGTATTTTTATGGGGACCAGTGCTGCTGCGATGGCATCACTGAGTTCACCTGCGGTGCTTGCTGATGGTCACGGCAAACCTCGCGTGGTTGTAATCGGCGGTGGCGCAGGCGGCGCGACCGTAGCCAAATATCTTGCCAAAGACAGCAAAGGCGAGATCGACGTGACCCTGGTTGAGCCCACGCGCACCTACTTCACCTGCTTCTTTTCAAATCTGTATCTCGGTGGCTTCAAGGACATTGATGATTTGGGACACACCTACGGAACGCTGGCCGCCAAATATGGCATTAACGTCGTGCACGATTGGGCTGTGGACGTTGATCGGGACAGCAAAACGGTCACTCTCGCAGGTGGTTCAAAACTACCTTACGACAAAATGGTCTTGAGCCCTGGGATCGACTTTGTCGACGGCGCTGTTGAAGGCTGGAGCGTTGCCGCGCAAAACGCGATGCCGCATGCATATAAGGGCGGCTCTCAAACAGAACTTCTCAAAGCCCAAGTCATGGCGATGCCCGAGGGTGGCACATTTGCGATGGTTGCCCCTCCGAACCCTTATCGATGCCCTCCTGGGCCCTACGAGCGGATTTCGATGGTCGCGCATGTGTTGAAGGCCAACAATCCAACTGCAAAAATCATTGTGGCTGATCCAAAAGACAAGTTCTCTAAACAAGCCTTGTTCCAAGAAGGGTGGGCAAACCACTATGCAGGAATGGTTGATTGGATCGGCTCTGATTTCGGAGGCGGAAATGTTTCCGTTGATCCAAATGCGATGACGGTCACCATTGATGGTGAAGAAACCAAAGTAGACGCTTGCAACGTAATTCCGGCGATGAAGGCTGGCCGCATTGCGGAGCTTGCGGGTGTCACCGATGGTAATTGGGCACCAGTGAACGCGGCGGATATGAGCACAAAAGCGGATGCTGATGTCTATGTCCTTGGGGATGCAAGCCAGCAGGGCGACATGCCAAAATCCGGCTTCTCCGCGAATTCCCAAGCCAAGGTCTGTGCCAATGCAGTGCGCGGGGCGCTTACAGGCTCGAAAGTCTTCCCAGCCAAGTTCTCCAATACGTGCTGGTCGCTGATCGACACTGACGATGGTGTGAAGGTCGGCGCTACTTACGAGGCGACCGACGAAAAAATCGCCAAGGTGGATGGCTTCATTTCCGCGACGGGTGAAGATAGCGCGACCCGCAAAGCGACATACGAAGAATCTGAGGGGTGGTACGCAGGTATCACTGCCGACATGTTCGGCTAAATCAAGAGCGCGGGTATGATCTAAGTCAAGGCCCGCGCCGCAAGTTTGTGGTTCGATGAATCACGCGACAGGAGGAACTCTCATGAAGAAACTAGTGATAGCTGGGGCGTTTGCCCTCTTCTCGGCACCAGCATTGGCTGATGGCCACGCTGTGACCTATCCGTTCGAGGGTGACTTCGGGGATGCGACATTCGCTGTCGAAAGCGCAATCGTCGGGCGCGGCCTAGTGGTTGATTGGGTGAGCCATACTGGCGACATGCTCAACCGCACGGCTGAAGATGTCGGCAGTGACGTGAAGCTCTTTGATGGCGCTGACATATTCCAGTTCTGCTCTGCTCAATTGTCTCGCAAGGTTATGGAAGCCGATCCGATGAACATCGCGTTCTGCCCGTACGGTATCTTTGTTGCAGATCAACAAGGCGAGGTCATGATTGGCTACAAGACATTCCCAGAAGGACCGATGCAGGAAGTGCAGGCGCTTTTGGATGAAATTGTGAAAGAGGCTTTGCAGTAACAATGAACTATCAAGACTTCTTTGCCGCGAGCCTCGATCAATTGCGCGACGACGGGAACTATCGTGTGTTTGCAGAGCTGGAACGCAAATGCGGCGATTTTCCGCATGCCCAAGCGCATGACGGTGGCGATACCGCACCTGTTACGATCTGGTGTTCGAACGATTACCTTGGCATGGGGCAGCATCCGGCTGTTCTTGAGGCGATGCATGATGCCTTGGACCGTTGTGGCGCGGGCGCGGGTGGGACGCGAAATATATCCGGAACAACCCATGACCACGTTCAGCTGGAGGCGGAATTGGCCGATCTTCACGGCAAAGAAGATGCGTTGCTGTTTACATCGGGCTATGTGTCCAACTGGGCCGCGCTTGGCACCCTTGCGGGTAAAATTCCGGGCTGTGTTGTGCTGTCGGATGCGTTGAATCACGCGTCGATGATCGAAGGCATCCGCCACTCGAAGGCAGAGCGGATGATCTGGAAGCATAATGATTTGAACGATCTGGAGTCCAAACTGGCCTCCCTTCCGTTGAACCAGCCCAAACTGATTGCGTTCGAAAGCGTCTACTCGATGGACGGAGACATTGCTCCGATCAAAGAGATTTGCGATCTCGCGGACAAATACAACGCTATGACCTATCTCGACGAGGTTCACGCAGTTGGCCTTTATGGCCCGCGTGGTGGTGGGATTGCTGAGCGTGAAGGCCTCATGGACCGGATCACCGTTATCGAAGGTACACTTGGCAAAGCATTTGGCGTTGTCGGTGGTTACATCGCGGCGTCTGCGGATCTGAGTGATTTCGTTCGAAGCTTTGCCAGCGGCTTCATTTTCACGACCGCGCTCCCTCCGGCCGTTGCAGCAGGTGCGGCGGCCTCGATTCGGCACTTGAAGTCCTCAACTGCTGAGAGAGAAGATCATCAAAGCCGTGTAACCGAGGTTCGCGCACGTCTAGACGCGCTTGGGATTCCGCATACGGAAAATCCGAGCCATATTATTCCAGTGATGGTTGGTGACCCGGTGAAGTGCAAATACATCTCTGACCTGCTGCTGCAGGATCATGGAATTTACATTCAGCCGATCAACTATCCAACTGTTCCGAAAGGAACCGAGCGACTGCGGATCACACCCTCGCCAGTGCACAGCCAAGAGGATGTTGACCGCTTAATTGGTGCTTTGGGAAACCTGTGGTCTCAGTGTGAGCTTGCCCGCATGCCGATGGCGGCGCAGTAACTGATATCGCGCGTCCAGTCTTTCTAGCCCTGCGAAAGCAAAGGTAAGGCGAATGCTTGAAAGTTTGATCGACCAATTTGGTGACGGAGGCGTTTTGATGCTGGCCGGAGCATTGGTTGGCATCATCTTCGGGGCTTCCGCGCAGCATTCCCGATTTTGTCTCAGGGCTGCCAGTGTTGAGTTGTCGGAGGGCGGTTTCGGGCCCCGCATTTCGATCTGGCTCATCGCCTTCAGTGCAGGTGTCTTGTTTGTGCAGCTGAGCATCGCTGCGGGTATTCTCGATGTATCTCAATCGCGACAACTTGCGGCGACTGGCAGTATGTCTGGCGCGATTATTGGTGGTCTGATGTTTGGCTGTGGCATGATCCTTGCGCGCGGGTGTGCAAGCCGGTTGCTAGTCTTGTCCGCAACGGGAAATTTGCGCGCAATTATCACTGGGCTTGTCCTAACTCTTGTTGCGCAGGCGTCTTTGAGAGGTGCTCTTTCACCCGCACGAGAGGCTCTTGCAGGACTTTGGCTTGTGCCCGGTGGCGAGGCGCGAAATCTACTGAGCCAGCTGGGCCTGTCGTCGACTATCGCCGCGATCATTGCCGCGGTTGCCTTAGCCTTCGCGTTCTGGTTGGCCCGGCGCTCTGACGTGCGGAGCAGCCATGCCTTTGCCGCTGCAATCGTTGGTGGCGCTGTTGGGTTGGGGTGGTTGTTCACTTACGCGATATCTCAAGCCTCTTTCGAAGTTGTCGCCATTTCTTCCGTCACCTTCACGGGCCCGTCGACCGATACACTGATGGGGTTGGTCAATAGCACGGAACTGCCGCTTGGTTTTGGAGTAGGCTTGGTGCCGGGGGTTTTCGTTGGGGCGATGACTATGGCCATACTAACCCGCGAGGCCCACATTGAACGGTTCGGGCCGGACACGCCGATGGAGCGTTATCTGGCTGGAGCGACCTTGATGGGGTTCGGAAGCATGCTCGCAGGTGGTTGCGCCGTTGGTGCTGGTATGTCGGGAGGCGCGGTCTTCGCGATTACCGCGTGGGTAGCTGTGTTCTTCATGTGGGTCGGCGCAATGGCGACCCACCTTTTGATGGGCCGCATATCGCGCCGTGCTGCTGTTGCAGCCTAAGGCTTTTTATTCGAACTCCATTTGCTCGAAAACGCGACCGGCATTCTTGGTTGCAAGCTCTTCGAACGTATCGAGATTGGTATAGGGTGACTGGTCGACATAATACGCCTCCGCAAGACCCCCGCCGTTCTCGATCAATTCACCGACTTCACCACGCAAATATTCCAGATAGCCTTTGGTATAGCGGCGCACTTGATCCATGTTGGTGGGGTGGCCATGACCCGGTATGACGTAGGTCGCGCCAAGGGGTTCGAATTCGGTGTCCCACGTCTCCAACCAGTCAGCGGTATATGTGTCCTCGAAAATGGGCAGCATCCGTTCGTGGAAGGCCATGTCACCGGCGATGACCAAGCTTTGCTCCGGCAGCCAAATCACGATATCGCCCGGACTGTGAGCAGGGCCAAGATAACGGGCTTCGATGTGGAAATTGCCCATGTCGACAATATATTCGTCTTCAAAGGTTACTGTGGGGCCTTGCACTTTTGTGCCTTCAGCCTTGTCGCGATTATACCGCTTCATACCATCTAGAATGGACCCGCCATATTCCTCGACCACATCGGCAGCTTCTTGGTGGGCGACCACGGGAACACCTTGTTCGGTCCAATAATTGTTACCGAGCACGGCATGTCCCTGTCCATTCTCGTTGAACACCAGTTTGACGGGTTGGTCGGTTATCGCGCGGATTTCGTCATGGAGCGCCTTGGCTAGCGAATAAGCAGCCCCACCGTTCACCACAACCACGCCATCGCCCGTAATGATAAAGCTCAGGTTGTTGTTATGGCCGGAGTTTTCGTAAGTCGGCGGAGCGGTGGCTCCGATGGCAGAAAAAACGCCGGGAATCACTTCGACGGGCATATCGTAGAGAAGGGAGTTTGGATATTTGTCCGCGATGTCTTCGCTTGCATGCGCCGCGCCTGAGCACGCAAAAACGGCGAGTAAAAGTGAATTCCTCATTACATGTCCTCGGTTATGAAGCGATATCCGGTGTCCTGACGTTCGACTTGCCCGATACCACCATTCGGAAGATGGAAGCCGAGTAAGGTGATCTTGTCATGAGACAGCTTGTCGAGCAGGCGTGCTCGGGTAACAGCGCCCAAGTCCGGATCCTGATCGGATCCGCTTGGCCAGTCTGGCCGGGCGAATGCGATGTGATGGTTGCCAATAGCGTCCCCACCGATAAGGAGCGCTTCGCTCCCCGAGCGGACTTCGAACGACATATGGCCGGGTGTGTGGCCAAAACTGGCATGCGCCATGATGCCGGGCAAAACCTCTTCACCGTCGCCGAAAAATGTCATGCGGTCTTCGATCGCTTCAAGCCTGCGCGCAGCTCCCACCGCGAAGGACGCGCGGGCCTCTCCGATGGTGTTAACGGTCTCGGGGTCGGTCCAGTAATCCCATTCAGTTTGCCCCATCATGTGTTCGGCTTCTGTGAACACAGGGTCATCAAAATCGTCAAGAACGCCCCAAAGGTGATCGGGGTGGCCATGTGTGAATACCAGATTCGTTATATCATCCGGCGTGACACCGATCGCATCGAGGCTATCAATCAAGGCACCCGCAGACGGCATGAACCCGTCACCAGAGCCTGCATCGAATAAAACCACACGGTCGTCGTAGCGTAGGAGGGTGACGTTGCAAGGTGGCTCGACTTGGTTCTTTGAGATGTTCAGGGGGGTGATGATGCTATCGACTTCCTCCTTTGGAAGCCCGTCAAAGTACATTGCGCCGGGCAAAACCAGATTGCCATCACTAACGCTTAGAATTTCCATGTCTCCGATTCTGGCTGACGTGGATGCCAAGGAAGTGCGAGGAAGTCCGCATGCGACAACTCCTCCGAGTCCGGCAATAAGTAGTCTGCGGTTAATATCCATCGGGCGCTCCACATCCATTCCGTTTGCTGAATATGAGCGCGCTAGAGGGAGTATTGCAAGGCTTAACCGCTACGAAGGGTTCCACAGCATTCTTCCGCTACGCGCGCAGCTTCGAACTGGGTGAGGAAAACTTGCCCGGTCAATTCGTCGAGGAAGTGGGATTTCTCAAGCCGGTCCATAACTGGACCCTTCACTTCGGAGAGGTGCAGCTTTACGTCCATTTCATCGAGACGTTTGTTGATCGCCTCCAAGGACTCCAGCGCGCTGAAGTCGATTTCATTGATCGCCGAACATTGCAGGATCACATGCCGAATGTCCGGATCACCCGCGACCCGGTTTTGAATGCTGTCTTCTAGAAAGCGTGCGTTTGCAAAGTACAGGCTTTCGTCAACGCGTAACGTAACCACTTTGGGATGGGTTTTGACACTGTGCCTTAACACATTGCGGAAGTGCTCGGTTCCGCGGACAAGACCGACCTCGGCTATATGGGGGCGCGAAGACTTGTAAAGGTGAAGCAGTATGGACAGGCCGACGCCTGCAGATACGCCTGCTTCAACACCAAGAGTTAAAGTGAGCAAGATAGTGATAAGTACTGCGGCGAAATCAGCCTTTGAATAGGCCCAGCTTCGCTTGAGGATGCTGAAATCAACCAAGCTTAACACGGCGACAATGATTGTTGCTGCGAGCGTTGCTTTGGGAAGAAAGAAGATAAGCGGGGTCAGCGCGACTGCCGCAATCGCTAGACCGACAGCTGTGAAGGCCCCGGCCGCAGGGGTTTCAGCACCTGCATCGAAGTTCACGACGGATCGTGAAAAGCCGCCAGTTACCGGAAAGCCACCAGTAAGTGAAGCGGCCACGTTCGCGGCACCAAGACCGATCAATTCCTGGTCGGGATCAATGCGTTGGCGCTTTTTCGCGGCAAGCGTCTGAGCTACGGAAATGGATTCAACAAATCCGATGATGGAGATCAGAAATGCGGGCAACAACAATTGCCGGATAAGCTCGGGTGAGAACGCAGGGAAAGTGAGTGGTGGAAGACTTTGCGGCACTTCACCCACGATTTTCACACCCTGCTTATCAAGACCGAAGACCCAAACTGCTAAGGTCGTTAAAACCACAACCAGCACCGGGCCAGCTTTGGTCGCGGCATCAGCGAGGGCCGGACTTACTCCAGCGCGTCTTAGCGTCGGCTTGAGACCTTTTCGAACCCAGAACAAGAAACCTGTGGCCAATACACCGATGAGCAATGTGATCCAGTTTGTATCCGGCAGGTGCTTAAACAAGGACATAACCAAATCAAGTAGGTTGTGACCTTCGGCGTTAATACCAAGAATGTGTTTCAATTGGCTGGCGGCGATTATGATGCCGGATGCGGTAATGAACCCGGCGATGACCGGGTGTGACAGGAAGTTTGCGATGAACCCTAGGCGGAACAGCCCCATGCCAAGCAAGATAAGCCCTGACAGGCCCGCAAGTAACAGAGCGGCAGCGGCGTAGCCCGCCGTTCCCTGCTCAACGATATTCCCGAGCGCGGCTGCGGTCATGAGTGAAACGACGGCCACCGGTCCCACCGCCAAGGCGCGGCTTGTCCCAAAGATCGCGTATAGAATGATAGGCGCGATGGAGGCGTAAAGCCCTGCCTCGGGTGGTAACCCTGCTAGCAAGGCGTAGGCCAAGGACTGAGGGATCAGCATTATTGTGACGATCAACGCCGCAAGCAGATCGTTTGAAAGGATCGTGCGGTCATATTCGCGCGCCCAAGTTAGGGCAGGAACATATTGGCTAAATCGATTTTGCATTGGCTGCCAGTCGGGTAATTGCCGCCACCGGTCGCGTGGTGGGGGCGTCATGTCTAGTTCGCAGTGACTTTTTCAGGCTTGGCCATCCATTCCCGACCGCGCAGCATAGCTTTCCAATAGATCGGAGGAAGCATCTTTTCTTTCAGGAACCACGCAGCTCGGGAAGGTTTGGTGCCATCAATAAAAATCTTCGGGAAACTCGGTAGCATAGTGCCGCCATACCCGAACTCTGCTAGAATGATCTTTCCGCGCTCGACAGTCAGCGGGCAGGACCCATAGCCGTTATATTGCGCGACCGGTGCTCGCCCCTCAATGTCGGCAATAAGGTTCTCTGCTACGATCGGAGCCTGAATGCGTGCGGCCGCAGCGGTTTTTGCATTTGGAGCGTTCATCACGTCGCCCAGCGACCAGACATTGTCATAAGTTTTGTGCCGTAATGTGGCCTGATCCACGTCGACCCAACCGGCGTCATCAGCAAGAGGGGAGACGCGGATGAAGTCAGGAGCAACTTGAGGCGGGCATACATGCATCATATCGAATTCCATTTCGATACGCTCGACAGGAGTCTCCGGTTTTGACACATCGAACCACGCTTTCTTTGCCGCGCCATCTACCGCTACAAGATTGTGGAAGAAGTTGAGCGATGCGTCGTACTTCTTCACGTACTTTTCCAACGCTGGAACATAGTCTTTTACCCCGAACAGCACGCCACCGGCATTGTTGAACTGGATGTCGATGTCTTTTAGCACGCCTCGGCGAAACCATGCGTCGCCGGATAGGTACATTGCCTTCTGCGGTGCGCCTGCACATTTGATTGGCATCGGGGGCTGCGTAAAGATCGCGCGGCCTTCGTTCATTTGCTGAACAAGCTCCCAAGTATAAGGGGCGAGGTCGTAGCGGTAGTTGGACGTGACGCCATTTTTCCCCAAAGTCTCGACCAGACCTTCGACACGGTTCCAATCAAGCTTGAGGCCAGGGCAAACGATCAGGCGCTCGTATTTCACGACACGACAACCATCAAGAATGACGGCGTTGTCCTGCGGCTCAAACGCGGCCACGGCGGCCTTGATCCAATGAACGCCGCGTGGGATCAGAGACCCCATTGTTTTCGCAGTGTCTGGCGCATCAAAAATGCCGCCGCCAACCATTGTCCAACCAGGTTGGTAATAGTGGATGTCGGCAGGGTCGATGATTGCGATGTTCAGGTCCGGCTTGCGGGATCGAAGGCTGGAAGCGGCGGCGATACCCGCCGCACCAGCACCTACGATCACCACATCATATGTAGCGTCTGCGCGGTCAGTCGGGGTTTTCCCGCCATTGACGATACGGCGCACAACTCCGCCCATATCATAACCTGCAGATTTTGTTGCCGCCAGAATATCCGCGACGCTGAGAACATCCGCTTTGGCCAATGACCACAAAGTAGCCGAGCGTGTGCCGGAGCGGCAATACGCGAGCGTTGGTCCGGGCAGTTCGCTCAGAGCTTTGTCGAATGCCTGCGCATCGTCATCGCTGACTTTGCCGGATATGATTGGGATATAACGGGCTTCCAAGCCTAACTTGGCAGCCGCTGCGGAAACTTCTTCAAAGGAGGGTTGGTCAGCTCCCTCACCATCGGGACGATTGCAGATGATCGAGCGGAAGCCGTAGTCCTTTATCGATTGAATCTCTTCTGGTGTGATTTGTGGGCTGACCGATACGCCTGCCGTCAGTGCTTTGATATCCATAGGGAAGCCCGTTCTATTTGTTGTTGCTCAAAGCTTGTTTACAGGGACTTTGAGCATTGGATTGCCGTCCTTGTCGGTCGGCACTTCACCGGCGCGCATATTCACTTGAAGGGAAGGGATAATCAGCTTTGGCATGTCGAGCTGTGCATCGCGTTCTGTGCGAAACTTGATGAATTCTTCTCGTGATTTGCCACCGCCAACATGGATGTTGTCGGCTTTTTGCTCAGCCACCGTGGTTTCCCATTCGATGGCGCGGCCATTCGGCCCATAGTCGTGACACATGAACAGGCGCATTTCATCGGGCAAAGACAGGACCTTCTGGATGCTGTCATAAAGCTCGCCAGCGTCTCCGCCGGGGAAATCCGCACGCGCAGAGCCACCGTCAGGCATGAATAACGTGTCACCTGCGAAAGCAGCATCCCCCATCACATGCACCATACAAGCTGGCGTATGGCCTGGGGTGAACATTGCAAAGCCTTGCATGCTGCCCACCATGTAGGTGTCACCATCTTTGAACAGCGCATCGAATTGAGACCCGTCGCGTTGGAATTCAGTGCCTTCGTTGAAAACCTTTCCGAAGGTTTCCTGCACAATCATGATCTTTTCGCCGACACCAATCTTGCCGCCAAGTTTGCTTTGAATGTAGGGCGCGGCACTCAGGTGGTCTGCATGGACATGAGTCTCAATGATCCAGTCCAAGGTAAGGCCTTGCGAAGTGATTTCTTCAATCAGCTTATCGGCATGGTCATATGTAATTCGACCGGCGGCGTAGTCGATATCCATCACGCTGTCGATAATCGCACAATGTGTGCTGGAAGGATCCCGAACGATATAGCTGATCGTGTTTGTGGCCTCGTCGAAATGAGCCGATACGACTGGCGTGACGTTCATGTTCACAGGGTAGGTCATGAGGTGTCTCCTTAGATTAGCGCTTAGGCTGCGGCTGCACGTGAAGCAGCAAACCGCTGCAATGCCTTCGCGGCGAAGATGCCAGCGAGTAGAGCTACGGTAAAAATGATTACTTCTGAGCGACCTGTCCCAAGTGCAGGCAGCGCGCCGCCGGGGCAGAAACCAGCGATCCCCCAGCCAACCCCGAACAGCGCTGAGCCACCGATTAGCGGTAGATCAAGATCGCTTCTTGTCGGGAGCTTGAAAGAAGTCTCAAATGTCGGAGCCGGACGGCGTAGGACAAACCGATATCCGATGAATGTGACGATCAACGCTCCACCCATCACAAATATCAGGCTAGGGTCCCAAGTGCCCGCGATGTCGAAAAAATTGAGAACTTTGGCAGGGTTTGCCATGCCGGATATCGAGATGCCGATACCGAAGATCAGACCGCTGATGTAACTTGCAATCAGGCGCATTTCTCAGGCTCCCAAAACATGGCGTACAATGTAAACAGTGATGCCGGTCATCACCATGAATGTGACGGTAGCTGCAATGGAGCGAGGCGATAGCCGTGCCATTCCGCAGACTCCATGGCCGGATGTACATCCGGATCCAAAGGTCACGCCGATGCCTACAATGAAGCCTCCGACCGCCAACATTGTAGTTGAAACGGGAACCTGAATCTCCGGCATTTGTCCCGTTGTCAGCATTACCACGACGGGTCCGGAAACCATTCCGAGGAGTATAGCGGCCCGCCAGCTGAAGTCGGCGGCGCTGGAAGGTGAGAGCAAACCAGCCAGAATGCCAGTCGCCCCCATGATACGGCCAAGAGTGGCCATAAGCAAAATGGAGGCGGCACCAATTAGGATGCCGCCGCCAAGGGATTGCCAAGGGGTAAATACTGTATCCACAGTTATGCCTTGCAGGTCTTGATGCCGAAGATCGAGTAAAGCGGGCACGTGCGGGCTAACGACGTGACCAGCATTACGACACCAGCAATCACCGCGATGACGGTGACGATTGTGGAATTGAAGAGGGCCATGCCGCTAACGAATGGTGCGGCGAGCAAAACGACGCCCAAAACGAAGCGAAACACGCGATCGATGTTGCCAACATTTGTAGTCATTGGTCAGACTCCTGTATTTATCTATGATCGTGTTAACGGCTTGTGACCGTGCTAACAGTGACAATGTCACATAGACGCGAATAACTCAGTCTCTCGCTGCAAGTTTTTCGAGCTGCGCCCGGTCCAGAATTTTTACCGTACCGCGAGATTGCTCTACCCATGCTCGACGCTGGAACTCTTGCAGCTGTCGCGAGATGACCTCGCGCGCGGTACCCAGTTCAACCGATAGCTTTTGGTGCGTTGTCGATATTTGATCTCTGCCTTTCGACAGCTCAATCAATTTGTGAGCGAGCCGGACGTCCATGCGTTGAAACGCGACCTCATCAATCATCAGGAAGAGGTCGGTTATGCGCTTGGAAAAAGCCGCAAAGACGAAGTTGCGAAATGATGGTGATTGAGCGACCAGATCATCAAAAACCTGACGCGGGACGGCGGCTGCTCTGACCGCGGACTCCGCGATGCCTTCCGCCGAATAGTCGTCATATGCGAGCAAACATGCGGTCGTTAAAACGCAGCTTTCGCCTGCATTAATGCGGTAGAGGACGATTTCGTGACCGGTCTCGGATACCTGCTGCACTCTTACTGTGCCACTCAGTAAGAATAGCATGTTTTCGGGTGACTTTCCGGGGCCGAAAATCACGGTCGTTTCAGGCATGCTGACTACGGTGCTACGTTGCAGAAGCAGCTTCTTGGTCGTCGGTTCAAGCCTTGAAAGACCCGGGAAGCGCTCGACCCATTCGGTATCTATTTCCTCCGGGTTCATCGCGTTTCCTTAATATTTTTCAGTGTGATAATCAGCCCTTCGCGCCTTGGCCACGGGCATATATATCTTCATAGCGGATGATATCATCTTCGCCCAGATAGCTGCCTGTTTGAACTTCGATCAAGACCATCGGCACGTCGCCCGGGTTTTCCATCCGATGAATAGCACCTAAGGGAATGTATACAGATTGGTTTTCCTCGACGAGTTGAACCAGCTTGTCGATGGTCACTTTGGCAATCCCTTCAACCACGATCCAATGCTCTGCGCGGTGCTTATGACTTTGTAAAGATAGCACCGCACCCGGATTCACGACGATGCGCTTTACTTGAAAACGACTTCCGGTTCCGAGGCTTTCGAACCACCCCCATGGACGGTAGTCACGAGGTAAGGTTTCCGCCTGCGGAGCATCATCGGCTTTGAGCGCTGCGACAGCATTTTTGACGTCCTGAGCGCGATCTTTGTGGGCGACCAACACGGCGTCTGGCATCGCCACTGCAATGATATCCTTAAGACCGATACCTATCAGAGCTTGTTTGCTGTCTTCCGCCCGCAGCAAGGTGTTTTCGCACTCGATTGCAGTTGCAGGGCCGTTGGTCACAACTCCGGTCGCATCAGGCCCGGATTCGCGCCACACCGCGTCCCAACCTCCAAGGTCGGACCATGCGCCGCCAAAAGGGATTACACTAAGGTTGTCGGCTTTTTCCATTACAGCATAGTCGATAGACTCGCTTTCCAGATTATTCCAAGGCGCTTCAGCAAGCCGTGTGAAGCCAATATCACTCTGTGCATTGGAGACGGCCGAGCGAACTCCGGCGAGCATTTTCGGTGCATGTGCTTCGAAGGCCGCAATCAACGTGGTGGTTGAAAACAAGAAAATTCCAGCGTTCCAGAGATGCTGACCGTCGTGCAACATCGCTTCGGCGGTTGCTAAATTCGGCTTCTCGACGAAGGCTTTGAGCGGCTGTACAATAGGATCAAAGTCGCCAGATGGTGTGGACGTCAACTCCAACCACCCGTATCCGGTTTCTGGACGGTCGGGCCGAATTCCAAACGTCACCAAATCCCCGTCAATCGCGGCGGGAACGGCAGCTTGCACAACGTCCCTGAAGCGCTTGGCATCTGGAATAACGTGGTCCGAGGGCGCAACAAGCATCAGCGCACCCGGTGTTATGGCATCCAGCGTCAGTGCACCTGCAAGGATAGCAGGAGCGGTATTGCGCCCCTCCGGTTCGATAATAATGGCCTGCGGGGAATGACCTACATCTGCAAGTTGTTCTTTGACGATGAACCGGAAATCGGCGCCGGTCACAACCATTGGCGCTGCAAACCCGTCGCCGGCCAAGCGAATTGCCGAAGATTGAAAGAGACTTTGTGCCCCGGTCAACTGAGCGAATTGTTTGGGATAGCTTTTGCGGGACAGTGGCCAAAGCCGAGTGCCAGACCCTCCGCAAAGAAGAAGCGGGTGAACAACCTGAGCCATTAGACTGTCACCTCTGCAAGGGCTTCCACTGCGTCGCGAATTGGGAAATGATGATTTCCAATAAACAGCCCGTTTTGGTCTAGGTAATTGGCGTTTTTCAAATCGCCATGCACCTCATAGTTGAAATATTTCAGAACTTCGTTCTTGGCAAAATTGCCCGTTACAATTGGCCGGCACTCAAAGCCCGCACTTGTAAGGGCAGCGATGGCCTGTTTTCGCGTGATATTTGCGCTTTCTCTTACGATCAAGCTAAAGCCGAACCAACTGCTTTCTCCGATCTCTTTTTGGATAGAGAAAACAGGATGATCGAGCATCTTGTCCTGAAAGACTGCTGCATTTTTGCGGCGGCCTTCGATTAGACCGGGAAGCTTCCGAAGCTGGGCTTGCCCCAAGGCCCCAGACATTTCTAAGGGGCGGAGGTTGTAACCCGGCAAAACAAACTTGAACGATTCTTCAAACGGGTCATCGCTTTTGGTGCCGGTTAGAGTGTTCTCTTTGGGAAGATTGCGTGTCCAGCCATGGGCGCGCAAGGAAAGCATAATATGGTACAACGCCTCGTCGTCAGTGACCACCAATCCGCCCTCCATGGTCGAAATATGGTGTGAAAAGAAGGACGAGTAGCTGCCCATCACCCCGAAGGTTCCGGCTTGCTTGCCTCCCAGGGTTGCCCCCATGGACTCGCAATTGTCCTCGATCATGACGATACCACGCCCTGCGGTGATCTCTTCAAGGCGATGGAAGTCGTTGGGATTCCCTAACAAATTTACAACCATAAGGGCGCGGGTCCTATCGGTGATGGCATCCGCGAGCGCATCAAGGTCGTAGTTTAAGGTCTCGGCATCAATATCGACGAATTTCAGTTTCAATCCATATTGTTGGAGCGGGAAGTAGGTGGTGCTCCACGACACTGCCGGCACGATGATTTCATCGCCAGCGCTAAGCTTCAAATCAGGGTTCTGGCTATAGAACAGCGCGGCAACCATCAGCAGGTTTGCCGACGAGCCGGAGTTGACCATAACCGCGTATTTCGACCCGAAGTGCGCTGCAAACTGCTTTTCAAAAGTCGCAACTTCGTCACCCATGGAGAAGCGATCAGATGCTATGACACGTTGGAGAGCGTCCTGCTCATCTTGATCCCACGAGGAAGTTGCCAAAGGATATTTGAAACTCATGAGGTGTGGTTCTCCAGAAAAAAGGTGTAGGTTTTGGCAATGCCATCAGCAAGCGATGTAGATGCCCGCCAGCCCCAACTGTCGGCACGTTCAGTTGAACAGAGCTTTTGTTTCATCCCAACAGGTTTGGACAGATCATGGGTAAACGTGCCGCCCCAATCGAGAACGTTTGCAACAGTTTGGTAATAGTCGTTAATCGAGTGATCAAAGCCTAACCCTGTATTCATGAGGTCCGGGAGCGTTTCCATTTCTTCCGAGGCCTTCAGGATGGCTAGAGCAAGATCACCCGCATACATGAACTCCCTCCGCGCGGTCCCATCTCCCCAGATTTCCACCTCGTTGACGCCGTTGTTCTTGGCGTCATGCACTTTACGGATGATCGCAGGAAGAAGGTGTGACTTTTCGGGGTGGAAGTTGTCGTAAGGCCCGTAGAGATTGCAGGGGATCAGTGTCTTATATTGGAGTTCCGGCCTTTGCTTGCGAATGTATTCACACAGCCGCAGTGCCGCAATTTTTGCGATCGCGTAGCCCTCGTTGGTGGGTTCCAATTCGCCGGTCAGAACCATATCTTCGCAGAGCGGATTTTCGGCTCCTCGCGGGTAGATGCAGGTTGAGGCAAGGTTTAATAGCTCGGGAACATTGGCCTCATAAGCTCCCATGATCAGATTTCGACCAATGGCGAGGTTTTTATCCAGAAACCCAACCGGATCGGCCATGTTGGCTTGAATGCCTCCGACCTTGCCCGCCGCGTGGATAATCAAATCCGGTTTCGTGTCTTGAATATAGACCCGCACATCGTCGGCGTTGGTTAGGTCCAATTGGCGGCTTGTCGGATGATCAATCCGCAAATCACCCGCTGCTTCAAGCAGGTTGCGACCGACCATGCCACCGCCACCTGTAAGCAGGATGCGTTTCTGATGGAGTGGAGCCACTAAGCTTTCTGCCCGGCCTCATGGGCCTTCATGACAACCGCTCGTCGTGCTTCTTTAAGATCTTCTTCCACCATTTCGGCACACATTTTTTGTACCGAGATTTCAGGTGTCCATCCAAGTTCGCGTTTAGCTTTGGCAGGGTCGCCAAGAAGAGTTTCGACTTCTGCAGGGCGGAAGTAGCGAGGATCAATTCGCAGCACGACATCTCCAACCTTTAGACCTGGCGCTTTGTCACCCTCAATCGCGGCAATAGACGCTGTTTCATCAATGCCTTCACCTTCAAAGCAAAGCTTTAGTCCAAGATGCTCGGCTGACCAGATAATGAATTGGCGAACCGAATACTGCTTGCCCGTTGCGATTACAAAATCATCCGGCTTGTCCTGCTGCAACATCATCCATTGCATGCGAACATAGTCTTTCGCGTGTCCCCAATCTCGCAACGCATCGATATTGCCCATGTAGAGGCAGTCTTCCAACCCTTGGGCGATATTCGCCAATCCGCGGGTGATCTTGCGCGTCACGAAAGTTTCTCCGCGTCGCGGGCTTTCGTGGTTAAACAAGATACCGTTACAAGCATACATTCCGTAGGCTTCACGATAATTTACCGTGATCCAATACGCATACATCTTGGCTACAGCATAGGGGCTGCGAGGATGGAAAGGTGTTGTCTCGGTTTGCGGGGTTTCTTGGACCAAACCGTATAGCTCCGAGGTCGACGCCTGATAGAACTTGGTCTTCTTTTCCAAGCCCAAAAACCGAATTGCTTCCAGCAGACGTAGCGTGCCCATGGCATCCACATCCGCTGTGTATTCAGGTGCCTCAAAACTGACTGCGACGTGGGATTGAGCACCGAGATTATACACCTCGTCAGGTCTAACCTCCGAGATTATGCGCGTCAGGTTCGAGCTGTCCGTCAGGTCGCCGTAGTGCAAAATAAACTTGGCATTATCGATATGCGGGTCTTGGTAGATGTGATCGACACGTTGAGTGTTAAACGAAGAGGCGCGCCGCTTGATGCCATGAACCTCATAACCCTTTTCGAGCAAAAACTCCGCTAAATAGGAGCCGTCCTGTCCGGTGACGCCGGTGATGAGGGCTTTTCTCACGATGCTATTCCCAATGCCTGTTGCAGGTTAGGTCTTGCCATAGTGGCGCGGTGAAATCCAGCGATGTCGGTTCATTTCTGCCGCAATGAAAAGGCCATGAATGGCTCAGTTGAGCATTCAGGGCTAACCGCAGGAACCGGCTTCATGATTGAAGGTCTATCTTCATGTGTCGAACAGCAGAGCGGAAGCACGCAGTTAGACATTACCCCGAGCAGCACTGCCCAGCCAACAGGATTCGCAGAAAAATTGAGAATGGTATCCATACATCGTTGTGCCACTTTCCTCTGATGCTGCGGCGTGGCAGGGTGATGCAAATGCAGTCAAGGGGACCAAGATGAATTGCGTATTCGTCCAGATAAGATGCAAGCCGGGGCAGGGCTATAAAGTTGCGGAAGAAATCGTTCTTAGGGAGTTCCATTCCGAGCTGTATTCGACGTCAGGCGCATTTGACCTGTTGCTCAAGATATACGTGCCGGAAGGTGATGATGTTGGCCAGTTCATCAACGACAACCTGCTAAGTATTGCAGGGATAGAGCGCACGTTGACCACATTGACCTTCAAAGCTTTCTAGTCAAATCGTCAAAGAGTGCCTGTTAGACGGGGTCTGATAGGTATCAAGATCCTTGGCCATTAGTCGCGATAGCGCGGGTTCTGACAAAATTAGGGCGTCAGGGCTAAGTGTGCACACATCTGCATAATTTCTGTGCAGCTCTGCAGCCATGCTCTCCACCTTGGATTGCTTCACTCCAGCGCGCTGCGCGATTGAGGAGAAATCGATAGCAAAGCGACACATGAGATCTTCGATCAACTGAGACCGCAATTTGTCATCGGATGTCATAACGTGACCGCTGGTCGTGGCTAATCGTCCTGCGGTTATCGCTGTGGCGTAGTCACTCGTGGCCGAGGCGTTTTGTGTATAGCCATCTGGGAAACTCGAGATCGAGGAGGCGCCGATGCCGATTGTCACTTCGGCCTGATCATCGGTGTATCCTTGAAAGTTACGACGTAGTATTCCGTTCAGTGACGCATTTAGCAAGCCGTCACCGGGGCGGGCAAAGTGGTCAATTCCTACAGCGTCATAACCGGCAGCCCCAATGAGCTGGGAGGCCATGTGGAACAGCGCGTAGCGGGTCGGTCCATCGGGCAAATGATCCTCTGGAATAAGGACCTGACGTTTTGCGGCCCAAGGAACATGCGCATACCCGTATAATGCAAGCCTGTTCGGCGATAAATCCAACGCCTTGGCAACTGTGTCGGTCAAGCTGTCGGCGGTTTGGAATGGCAGCCCGTAAAGGATGTCGAGATCAAGGTGCTTCACTCCGACATCTCTCAACGCCCCGGCTACACATTTGGTGTCCTCAAAGCTCTGGGCGCGGCCAATGGCGGATTGAACATGCGGGTCAAAATCTTGAATTCCTATGCTGGCGCGTGTCAGGCCAGCCGCGCCCAACGCTATAATCTTCTCGGCATCGAGCAGGTTTGGATCGACCTCAACCGAAAATTCTGGGCCATCTGAAAGGGAAAAGTTCTTGTCAATTTCATCTGCCAGCTCGCGAATCATCGCAGCCGGTAGGATCGTAGGCGTTCCACCACCCCAATGAATCTTATTTAATCGAACACCGGCGGGCAGGCTATTGGCAACCATCGCAAGTTCGGATTTGAGCATATCCAAGTAGCCACGCAAAGGAGCATCCGTCTTGGTGCCTTGGGTTCGATAGGCGCAGAACCAGCACAAACTGCGGCAGAATGGTATATGCACGTATAGCGAGACTTTTGCGCCTTCAGGCACTTGTTCTAGCCAGCTTGCCATCTTAGCGGGGCCGACATCGGCGTTGAAATGCTGCGCAGTTGGATAGCTGGCATATCGCGGCGCGCGGGATGTAAACAGGCCGTAGCGGCGAAGAGTTTCGTGCTGTGTCATACTGACCTAAATGATCTGATAATGGTCAGCAAACCTTGATCCTGATCAAGTTCTCAATCATGTAAGACAGCATGACCCAAATAGACCTGAGCCCTAAGACCTGCGCCAACTGTCCTATCCGGCCGAGAGCTATCTGCTCTCGCTGTACGGCTGACGAACTGATGGAGCTGGACAAGATCAAGTTTTACAAGACCTATCCGGCCGGGGCTTCCGTTGTGCTAATGGGTGATCCCATGACTTTTGTCGCGTCAGTGGTGTCAGGCGTGGCGACTCTGTCGCGTTCGATGATTGACGGGCGCATGCAGATGGTAGGGCTATTGCTGCCGTCGGACTTCATTGGCCGCCCGGGGCGCGACAAGGCTTCTTATGACGTTACTGCCGTGTCAGAACTCACGCTTTGCCACTTCCATAAGAAACCTTTCGAAAAAGTAACGCATGCGACTCCACACGTTCAGGAACGACTGGTCGAAATCGCGCTCGATGAACTGGATGCTGCGCGTGAATGGATGTTGCTTCTTGGACGCAAAACCGCGCGCGAGAAGATCGCAAGTTTCCTGCTCATTTGTGCGCGTCGGCTGGGTCGAAAAGAAGGCGAGAGCCTCCATCTGGAACTTCCACTTACCCGAGACGCCATGTCGGACTATTTAGGTCTGACTATTGAAACGGTGAGCCGTCAAATGGCAGCGCTGAAGCGCGACGGAGTGTTGCTCTTAGAGGGCACGCGTAAAGTGAAGATTCCGGACTTTAGCCGCCTGCTTGATGAAGCCGGTGATGACAGCGATGGCGCCACTCTTTCCTGAGCAGCGGATTTCTTCGGAATTTTTTGTTTAATTGCGGATGTGCGGTGGCGTAGGCCCGCATTGCTGGCATAAACATGTTTCAGTTGGGCCGCTTTATGAAGCCTTTGACATATATCAAGGTTCAACTCCCTATAATTCGGCATTTCCTGCCATGCCGAGGTAGGGGGGATTCTCTTTGCGAGCGGTCAGGAATGAACGGAACGGGTGAAAAATGCTTAATTATATCAAGCTAATACTGCTAGGAGGCGTCATATTGTTTGCCGCTCTTGCAGCAAACTGGGCGCATGACTTGGCTTACCAAGTACACGCACTTTTGATTCTTGTGGTTGGGATTGTCATGTTTGTTTGGGTGCTTCGGCATACAGATGAGCCTGTAGCTGTCTCAGCCGGAGAGGCAGCGGGCTATATGGATGGTCCAGTGCGCTACGGGATCGTCGCAACGGCCTTTTGGGGTGTTACGGGGTTCCTGGTCGGCACGTTCATTGCTTTCCAACTCGCATTTCCCGTTCTGAATTTTGACTGGGCCCAGCCATATGCCAACTTTGGGCGCCTTCGCCCCTTGCATACCTCTGCGGTAATCTTCGCGTTTGGTGGCAATGGCCTGATCGCTACGTCGTTTTACATCGTGCAGCGCACGTCGGCGCAGCGGCTTTGGGGTGGCAACCTCGCTTGGTTCGTCTTCTGGGGCTACAACCTGTTCATCGTACTGGCGGCAACGGGCTACCTTCTGGGTTCCACGCAGTCGAAAGAATACGCTGAGCCTGAATGGTATGTAGACATTTGGCTTACCATCGTGTGGGTCGCCTATCTGGCGGTGTTCCTTGGCACGATCTTGACCCGAAAAGAGCGCCACATCTACGTGGCCAACTGGTTCTTCCTATCTTTCATCGTGACGATCGCGATGCTGCATTTAGTTAACAACCTGTCGATCCCGGTTTCCATCTGGGGATCTAAATCGGTTCAGGTGTTCTCGGGTGTGCAAGATGCCATGACGCAGTGGTGGTACGGTCACAACGCCGTTGGGTTCTTCCTGACTGCGGGCTTCCTCGGCATGATGTACTACTTCGTGCCAAAGCAGGCAGGTCGTCCGGTTTATTCTTACAAGCTGTCGATTATCCACTTCTGGGCGCTGATCTTCCTTTATATCTGGGCCGGCCCTCACCACCTGCATTACACAGCTCTGCCTGACTGGGCGTCGACGCTGGGTATGGTGTTCTCGATCGTCCTGTGGATGCCGTCTTGGGGTGGCA
Organism: Litoreibacter ascidiaceicola; assembly: GCF_900129235.1. Lineage (GTDB taxonomy): Bacteria > Pseudomonadota > Alphaproteobacteria > Rhodobacterales > Rhodobacteraceae > Litoreibacter > Litoreibacter ascidiaceicola. Next base: position 97,659 of record NZ_FQUV01000003.1, read on the forward strand.
TGATCAACGGTCTGATGACGCTGCAAGGCGCTTGGGATAAACTTCGCACGGACCCGATTATCCGTTTGATGGTGGCCTCGCTCGCTTTTTACGGCATGTCGACCTTCGAAGGCCCAATGATGTCGATCCGCGCAGTGAACTCGCTGTCGCACTATACGGATTGGACCATCGGTCACGTGCACTCTGGCGCACTTGGCTGGAACGGTATGATCACATTTGCAGCGATCTATTTCCTGACACCAAAACTTTGGGGACGTGAGAAGATGTATTCAATCTCGGCCATCAACACACACTTCTGGTTGGCGACCATCGGTATCGTGCTCTACGCATCGTCGATGTGGGTCAGCGGTATTATGGAAGGCCTTATGTGGCGTGAAGTCGATAGCCAAGGCTTCCTGGTGAACAGCTTCGCAGACACAGTGTCCGCCAAGTATCCGATGTATGTGGTTCGCGGACTGGGTGGGGTTTTGTATCTCGCCGGGGGGCTGATCATGGTCTGGAATATGTGGATGACCATTCGCGGAGGCGCTTCGGTGAAGGCCCCTGTTGGCGTGGCTGCGGAATAAGGAGCGGACAAATGACATCTGAACAAACAGAACCGAAGAAAAAACGCACCTTCCTGGATCGCCACGCCACTCTGGAACGCAGCGGTACATTGCTTCTCGTCGCCTCCTTGCTTGTGGTGAGTGTCGGCGGCATCGTCGAAATCGCACCCTTGTTCTATCTTGAGAACACGATCGAGGATGTTGAGGGCATGCGCCCTTACTCCCCGCTGGAACTTGCAGGGCGTGACATCTATGTGCGGGAGGGCTGCTACGTTTGCCACTCGCAGATGATCCGCCCGATGCGTGACGAAGTGGAGCGCTACGGTCACTACTCGCTGGCAGCGGAGTCTCAATATGACCATCCGTTCCAATGGGGCTCGAAGCGTACCGGGCCTGACGTTGCTCGTGTCGGTGGTCGCTATTCCGACGAGTGGCATGTGGACCACCTGAGTGATCCGCAATCAGTGGTTCCTGAATCCGTTATGCCGAAATATGCGTTCCTTAGCGACGTTATGGTTGATGGAAAGTACATTCAGGCGACCATGAAAACACACCGGTTTGTCGGCGTGCCTTATTCTGACGAGATGATCGAAACAGCGCAGGCTGACTTCCTCGCTCAGTCGGACCCGGATGCGGATTGGGACGGTTTGCTAGAGCGGTATCCAGGCGCGCAAACGCGCAACTTCGATGGGGCTGCCGGGGTGTCCGAGATGGACGCACTGATATCCTATCTGCAAATGCTCGGCACGTTGGTAGATTTTTCTACCTTCACGCCCGATGCATCTCGCTAGGGGGGAGGGAGTGATGGATACCTATTCCTTCATGCGACAATTGGCAGACAGCTGGGTGCTGCTCGCCATGTTCGCATTCTTCTTCGGAGTGATCCTTTGGGCGTTTCGCCCGGGGTCACGCAAGATGCATGATGACATCAGCCAAGCACCTTTTCGCAACGAGGACCGTCCCGCACTGGACGACAAGGATGCCGCTCTACTGAAAGGCCAAGACAATGGATGAGCCAAGATATGACGAGGCTACAAAAACCTACACCACCGGCCATTCTTATGACGGTATCGAAGAGCTGAACACACCACTACCTAGATGGTGGCTATGGTCGCTTTACGCGACGATCGTGTGGGCGGTGATTTACTCAATCGCGTACCCTGCATGGCCTTTGGTGTCTTCAGCGACAGCGGGGTTCTTAGGCTACTCGACCCGCGCTGAAGTGGCGGCCGAAATTGCTCGTGTAGAAGAGGCAAATTCGGACCTTAACTCTCAGTTGGCGGCAATCGACCTGACCACGTTGAAAGACAACGAGTCGCTGCATCAATTCGCAGTGTCTGCAGGTGCTTCGGTCTTTGCAAACAACTGTTCACAGTGCCACGGATCTGGCGCGGCTGGTGCAGTCGGATATCCAAACTTGCTGGATGATGACTGGCTATGGGGCGGTGACATCGAAGCGATTGCTCTAACTGTTCGTCACGGTATCAGAAACGAACAAGACGAGGATGCTCGTTATTCCGAAATGCCCGCCTTTGGCGAGCAATTGGAGAAAGACGAAATCGCCGCGCTGGTTGCCTATGTTCAATCTCTGTCGGGCCTGGATCACGATACTGCTCTGATCGAACAAGGCACCGAGCTGTTTGCCGACAACTGTACTGCCTGTCACGGTGACGAAGCCATGGGGGACCGCGATCAAGGTGCGCCAAACTTAACCGATTCCGTGTGGCTCTATGGAAGCTCTGACGAGGTTCTGACAGAGACCATCACCAACGCACGCTTTGGTGTTATGCCGCCCTGGTCTCCTCGGCTGTCTGATGCGCAAGTGAACGCGGTGGCGGCTTACGTGCACCAGAAAGGTGGCGGCGAGTAGCGCGCTGCTAACATATTCATATGCGACTTCGGGAAGAGCTCGGACTTAGCATGTGATCCCCGCCCTTAAGCCACCTGTTCGCGCATTGGGCTTGGGGTGCGGGGGCAATCCACGAGAAGACCCGCTGGGCATTTGTCTGGCGGGCCTTTTGTTATTTTGAACTAGTTCTTTTTCTTCTTTTGAGCATTGCGAACCATCTTGCCAAAAGCTTTGTCCTTCGATCGCCGTTCAGCCAGCGTCGCTGAATTGTGCAAATCTTCTGCAACAAGTTTTTGCCATCGGGCCAGTCGCGTTGCGTCAACTTCACCGCGTTCAACCGCGGCCAGTATCGCGCAACCAGGTTCAACTGTGTGTTTGCAGTCGTTGAATTTACATTGAGCACCCAGCTCATCCAGATCCGAGAACATTTCGGCCAAGCCGGAAGCCGCGTCTGTGAGTTGCAGTTCCCGCATTCCGGGCGTGTCCAGAACGGCGCAGCCGGAGGCGAGGAAATATAACTGCCGCCGCGTCGTGGTGTGGCGGCCACGGGCGTCGTCTTCACGGACTTCTTGCGTCGCGATTGCGTCGTCACCCGCCAACGCGTTGGTCAGGGTGGACTTGCCGACGCCAGACGACCCGAGGAATGCGACTGTCTGCCCAGGTTTGCACCAGTCGGCGAGTTTCATTTGCGGCTCCGCGCTTTTGGCGTTGAGAGCCACGACGGGCACAAAAGGTGAGATCGCCTCTGCCTGCGCGATATAGGTTTCTGGGGCGTCGCATTTGTCGACCTTTGTCAGAATGATCACCGGTGTAACGTCGGCCTCGAAGGCAAGTGCGATAAACCTCTCAATACGTGCCACGTTGAAGTCGTCGTTGCAGGAGGACACAATGAAGGTGGTATCCAGATTGGCGGCAATTAACTGCACTCCAAGCGTTTTACCGGGGGCCCTACGTTTGATCAGGCTCTTTCGGTCCAGCACCTCACTGGCAGATGGCAGTTCACGATTGAGAAGAAGCCAGTCACCGACAGTTGCATCTGGCCCATGCGGAATGTGCATATCGATGCCGTCTCCGCGCGCCTGAAGCCCGTTGCGGTGAACCTCTGTGACACGAAGCGGAGGCGTCTCCTCGATCTGCTCTACGCTGACTTGTTGGGCAAAGAATTGTTGCCAGCCGAGTTGAGCAAGTGGCGAGAGGGGAGCGACGCGGCGATCCGGGTCGGTGTCGGTGGGAAGAAATTGAGAATAGTCCCGAGTCATGGAGTTCTACTTTCATGTACCGGCTTCGGGCAAAGCCCGGCCGTGAGTTATAGTGCTTTGGATGATGCGCATAGCCTCTGGATGCTGGACAAACTCCAACAAGCCACTGGATCGGCTTAGGTTTACATCGGGAACTTGGTGCTCCCCACTTTAACGGGACATAAAATCTCCATGCTGATGGGCTTGTTTATCACGATTGCGTTCTTCGATCTAGCTGCCGTTGATGTCGCAGTTTGCTGATTGATCTGGGTCAAGGACCTAGAAGTGCTATGCTTGCACATACACACTGCGAACAGAGTCAAAATTCCGGACGAGTCTACTATGAACAATGCTGAGAACCCTCCTTCACTATATGCAGCGCAAGAGCCGATCTTCCCGCGCAAAGTCTCGGGCTTTTTCCGCACATTCAAGTGGTGGATCATGGCCGTTACCTTGGGCATTTACTATCTGACGCCCTGGATCCGTTGGGATCGCGGCCCGAATTTGCCAGACCAAGCCGTGTTGATCGATCTGGCAGGTCGTCGCTTTTATTTCTTCTGGATCGAGATTTGGCCGCACGAGTTTTACTTCGTTGCTGGTCTTCTCATCATGGCTGGCCTTGGCCTGTTCTTGTTCACGTCGGCCTTGGGACGTGTTTGGTGTGGCTACACCTGCCCGCAGACCGTCTGGACTGATCTGTTTATTCTTGTTGAGCGCTGGATAGAAGGCGACCGGAACGCGCGTGTACGCCTCTGGCGTGCAAAGTGGGATGCGCACAAGTGGCGCTTGCGGATGACCAAGTGGCTGGTTTGGCTAATGATTGCGATCGCGACAGGCGGTGCTTGGGTGTTTTATTTCACTGATGCGCCGCAATTGGCCGTCGATCTTGTGACGCTCAATGCCCACCCTGTGGCCTATGCAACTATTGCTGCCTTGACTGCGACAACCTTCGTTTTTGGCGGGTTCATGCGTGAGCAGGTTTGCATTTACATGTGCCCGTGGCCGCGCATTCAGGGCGCAATGATGGACGAAGACACGATTACGGTCGGTTATCGCGAGTGGCGCGGTGAGCCACGTGGCAAAAAGCACGAAGGCACAACCGGCGACTGTATCGACTGTATGGCCTGCGTGAACGTCTGCCCGATGGGGATCGACATTCGCGATGGCCAGCAGATGGAGTGTATCACCTGTGCGCTTTGTATTGATGCCTGCGACGACATCATGGAGAAAATCGGCAAGGAGCGTGGCCTGATTGACTACCTTGCGCTTTCGGATGAGCCGCTTGAGCGTGGCGGTGGCAAAGCAAAACCCGTTTGGAAGCACATCTTGCGTCCGCGCACATTGGTCTACACTTTCTTGTGGTCAACGATCGGCTTGGGTTTGCTTTTTGCGCTGTTTATCCGCGCCGAGATCGACATGACAGTTTCGCCAGTCCGAAACCCGACTTATGTGACGATGTCCGATGGTTCGATCCGCAACGCCTATGACATTCGTTTGCGCAACAAACATGGTGATGATCGCGAATTCCACATGTCTCTGACGTCGGAAGAAGTATTGATTATCGACTTGGAAGGGACCGATTTGGTTAATGTTGTGGTTCCAGCAAACGAGACAAAGCTGCAGCGGGTGTATGTTACCGCGCGTCGCGGCGACCCTAGCGCTACTGCGGCACGCACCGATTTGCGTTTTTGGGTTGAAGACGTAGTCTCCGGAGAGCGCGCGTATACCAATACTGTGTTTAACGGGAAGGCAGCCGACCAATGAGCCGCGAGATCAAAGGTATTCATGTCTTCGCAATGTTTGCGGTGGGGTTCAGCATCATTATTGGTGTGAACTTGACCCTCGCCACCCAAGCCATTCGGACCTTTCCGGGGCTTGAGACGAAAAACTCATATGTGGCGAGCCAGAGTTTCGATGCACGTCGTAGCGCACAGCTTGCTTTGGGGTGGGACGTGAAGGCCGGGTACGCTGACGGAATACTGCGCCTTGAGATCAAAGATACGCGTGGTCCCGTCGACCCCTCGTTGATCGACGCTACGCTTGGTCGAGCTACCAATGTCAGTCAGGATCAAACCCCTGCATTCCGCTTCGACGGAGAGGCGCATCTGGCGGCCGCCGATCTGGCCCCGGGAAACTGGAACCTGCGCATGAAGGCAATTGCAAAGGATGGAACCGTATTCGAGCAACGGATTCCATTTCTGGTCGCTGAATGAGCGTAATGAGTTGCCCAGGTTGCGCGGGCGCTCCGCTCGCGGAAGAGGCCGCGCGTAGGTCTCCGACGTCCTCGGCTGGCGATACGATATCGTTGTCGTTGCCCGGGATCCATTGTGCCGCCTGCGTGTCGGGGGTGGAACGTGGCCTGGCAAAACTACCTGATGTGCTTGATGCCCGCGTAAACCTGAGCTTGAAGCGCGTGACAGTTCTGACGCGTGGGGATGCAGACGAAGATCATCTGATTGGTGCCTTGTTGGCCTTGGGTTTCGAAGCACTGCCGCTAGACAGTGATACCTTGCGTGCAGGGGAAGGTGACCCAGCAGGGCGTGCGTTGCTGCTGCGCTTGGCGGTTGCAGGCTTCGCCATGATGAACGTCATGATCTTGTCGGTAGCAGTTTGGGCGGGCGCTGCTGACGCGACGCGGCAGCTATTCCACTGGATTTCCGCGGTCATCGCCTTGCCTGCTGTGGCTTATGCTGCGCGACCGTTTTTTGTTTCGGCTTTGTCCGTATTGCGGGTTGGTCGGGTCAATATGGAAGTTCCGATTTCCCTCGCGATCCTACTTGCCAGCGGGCTGTCGCTTTACGAGACGATGGCGGGCGGTGAGAACGCTTATTTTGATGCGGCTTTGTCGCTGACCTTCTTCTTACTGATCGGGCGCTATCTGGATCACCGCACGCGTGCGGCGGCACGATCAGCCGCACAGGAACTTGCGGCACTGGAAGTGCCCTCGGCCACCTGCATTCGCGAGGGTCAGCCGGTACGTGTCAAAGCTGCCGAAATCGTGGTCGGAGACCTTGTTCAGGTGCCCGCAGGTGGGCGCGTACCAGTTGATGGCGTGATTGACACTGGTCGTTCCCAAATGGATCGCTCTTTGTTGACGGGCGAAAGCCTACCGGTCGCAGCGCAGGTTGGCGCTAAAGTCGTCTCTGGTGAAGTAAACTTGTCAAACCCGCTAATCATACGCGCGACTGCCGTGGGTCAGGACACTACTCTGCGCCGCATGGCCGAGATGGTCGCTGTGGCCGAGAGTGGACGCTCACATTATACGCCCTTGGCTGATCGTGCAGCACAGCTTTATGCGCCGCTGGTGCACGGGGTCGCTGCGTTGGCATTTATTGGCTGGTTTGTTGCAACCGGTGACGTGCGCTATTCCCTCAATATCGCGATTGCGACGTTGATCATAACTTGCCCCTGTGCTTTGGGGCTGGCCGTTCCTGCGGTGACCACTGCGGCGTCGGGGAGCTTGTTTCGCAAGGGCCTGCTAATCAAATCCGCAACTGCGTTGGAACGTCTCGCGGAAGTCGATGCAGTAGTTTTCGACAAAACCGGAACGCTAACCGACGGCACGCCTATCCTCGATGACTTGCAGAGCCTTTCGGTCGAAGACCGCGCTGCCGCTTTGGCGTTGAGCCAATCTTCGGACCACCCTGTTTCGCGTCTTCTGGCGTCCGCATTGGAGGGTATGCAAACAACACCGTCAGCTTTGAAAGAAATCCATGAGATTGCGGGTGACGGTGTCGAAGGTCTGGATGGTGAGGTGCGTGTTCGGCTAGGAAAATCAAGAACAGCTACGGGTGGGACGGTCTTCCAACGTGGCAAAGGCCCAGAGCAGACTTTGCGCATCGACGAAGCCCTTCGCCCCGGAGCTCAAGAGTTGGTTTCAAAGCTGCAATCACAAGGTTTGGACGTAGAACTTTTGTCTGGTGACACCGAATTCGCGGCAACCAAGCTTGGCGCACGTTTGGGCTTGAAAGACTCTAGAGGTGCCATGCTGCCCGCGGACAAGATCGCACATCTCGCCGCGCTTCAAGAACGCGGCAAGCGTGTTTTGATGGTGGGGGACGGGCTTAATGATATGGGGGCGATGGCTCAGGCATTCGTGTCGATCTCGCCAGCGTCCGGCGTTGATGCTACGCGGGCGTCTTCCGATATTGTTCTGCTCGGCCGTTCTCTTGCACCAGTGATGGACGCACTCAAAGTGTCCCGAAGTGCCCGCGCTCGAATTCGTGAGAACTTCGGGATTGCGATTTGCTACAATTCTGTGGCCGTCCCGCTTGCCGTTCTGGGCTATGCCAGCCCCTTGATGGCGGCGTTGGCGATGTCGAGCTCCTCTATCCTCGTAATCCTAAACGCGTTAAGGGTTCGAGCATGAATGTGCTTGTGATCCTTATACCTGTGTCGCTGATCCTTGGCGGGATGGGTATCGTGGCGTTTCTTTGGACCGTGAGACACAATCAGTACGAGGATATCGAGGGCGATGCCGCACGCATCCTGTTTGACGATGAAGACGAGCCTAACTCGTAAGGCCACCGATCTTCTGGTCTGCGATGCGCTTTGTGACGACTAGTGCTATGATCCAGCCAGTTGCCACCGCCGTGGCTATGCCAATCCAGACGCCCCAAACGTCCATGCCGACCAACCCGACATATACCCAGATGAAAAATGCGACGCCGAAGCCTTGGCGGTACACGCTGATCCAAAGTGTCCAAACCGGACGTTTAAGGGCTTGGAGAAACGAGTTGATGGCAAAGAGCATCATGTAGATCGGGAAGATAAACCCGTCGATCCTTAGGTAGCTTACACCGATACGCACGACCTCCGGATCATCGTTGAACAATGCCACGACATACGGGGATGCGAACCAGAGGATGGGAAAGGCTGCAAAGGTCATCACGAACCCCAGCTTCCAGCAGAAGAAGAGAGCTTCCCGCACGCGGTCGAATTGCTCCGCTCCGTAGTTCTGCGCAGCAATTGGCAAAAGCGCGCCCGTCATGCCCAGAACAGGCAAAAGTAGTATTTGCTCCACCCTAAGTGCGACGCCGTAAGCGGCGATTGCTTCAGCGCCGAAGCCTTTCAGCGCGAATTGCACAACAAAGCCGGAGACGAACATGACCATGATGGCGGTGGTCGTGGGTAACATCTGCTCGGTGATCTCGCGATAGCTTGCCAGATTTGGTTTGAGCCAGCTGAGTTGAAACCCTTCCATGATCCGGCGACCCAATACCTGATACAAAATCCAGATCATTACCCCTGTTTGGCTTAATATAGTGGCCACAGCGATGCCGCTTAGCCCCATCCCGGGAATGATGCCGGGGATGCCATAGATCAACAACGGGTTGAGGCCGATATTGGCCAAAAACGCCACCATCATCGCGCGTTGCATCGACACCGTGTCACCATGTGCTTGCAGAATGCCGTTCGCCCCGTAGGCGAGCAGAAAACCGGGGAGCGCAAGAATGAGCCACAGAAAGTAGGTGGTGGCCGCGTCGCGGTACTCCCCCGGCTCCGAGACCAGTGCGATGACGCTCGGCCCGGCAAAAACGGCCCCGATCATGAGCAACACAACTGCGATGATACCGAAACCAATACCTTGAGACGCTAGTTTCCGCGCCGCATCGTCGTCCTTTTTGCCTCGGGCATTTCCAACAAGGGCGCTCATGGCCGAACCGAGGCCAAAACCTACCGACATGGTTATGAAAAATGCCTGAAATCCGATCGCCAAGCCCGCCTGCGCCTGCGTTGATATCTGGCCAGCGAAGTAGACGTCGACCACATTGTAGAGGGTGCTGAACAACATGCCCAAGGCGGCTGGCACTGCTAGCGTGTTGAAATGGCTCGCGATGGAGCCTTCTGTCAGGTCAATGTCGCGCATGAAAACTCCTGCTTGTCCTGACCGGCATATCAGAGATGAGTTTGACCCTTCAGGTCGTTAGCGATAACAGATGAAGGCAGACTGGGGAGAACTTTGCAATGTCGAAATCTGAAATTGGCTTGATCGGACTTGGTACAATGGGGGCAATGTTGTCCCTCAATATTGCGGAGAAGGGGTTCGCTATTTCGGTGTTCAACCGGACGACATCCCGCACCTCAGAATTCCACGCTGAAGCGGGTGAACTTGCCGAACAGATCACACCTTGCGACACCCTTGAGGACTTGGTGGCGTCCATTGCAGAGCCGCGCGCTATCATATTGATGGTCCCTGCCGGCCGGGCCGTGGATGAACAGATCGCGGCGCTTCGCCCATTGCTGGGCAAGGATGATTTGATCATAGACGCAGGAAACGCCAACTTCCGCGATACAGAGGCACGCGCGGCCCAAGCCGAGGCCGATGGCGTCCCTTTCCTTGGCATTGGGGTGTCCGGTGGTGAAGAAGGTGCCCGCCATGGCCCGTCCATCATGGGTGGTGGGCGCAAGAAGGCTTGGGATCAGGTCTCCTATATCCTCACTGCGATTGCCGCCGATTACGAAGGTACCGCTTGCGCCACGTGGATGGGGCAGGGCGGCGCGGGTCACTTTGTAAAGGCAGTTCATAACGGCATCGAATATGCCGATATGCAAATGATCGCGGAGATCTACGGGATATTGCGTGACGGGCAGGGGGCAGACGCTGCAACTTGTGCCGAGGCGTTTGATACGTGGAACAAGGGGCCATTGCAATCTTACCTAATCGAGATTTCGGGCAAGGTCGCTGCCGCCACAGATCCGGCGACTGGGAATGCAGTGCTCGACATCATTCTGGACCGTGCCGGGCAAAAGGGTACCGGTCGCTGGACGGTGATTGAGGCGCAGCATCTGGGTGCTCCAATACCAGTGATTGAAGCTGCGGTTGCTGCGCGCAACCTGTCCGCGATGAAATCGGAGCGCGAACGCGGGGAGGCGACCTTCGGCGCCGCCCCTGTGCCGCTTCCCGCTGGTGCGCTTGGTCGTGACGATCTGGAGCAGGCGCTGATCGCGGGAAAGATTATGTGCTATGCGCAGGGCTTCCATTTGCTAAACTCCGCAAGCGCAGAGTTCGGGTGGAACTTGCCCATGCCGGAAATCGCGCGCGTTTGGCGCGAAGGCTGTATCATTCGATCAACCATGCTCAATGATATGGCCGAGGCATTGACCGCCGCGCCTCAAGACAACCTGATGTTCGCACCTTTCTTTGCCAAGATGATCGACGAAAACACACCAGCGCTACGCAAGGTTGTGGCAATTGCTGTGTCGCACGGGTTGCAAGTGCCTGCCTTGGCGGCAGGGCTCAGCTACTATGATGCTATGCGCACCGGTCGCTCGACCGCCAATATGATTCAGGCGCAGCGTGATTTCTTCGGAGCGCATAGTTTCGAGCGTGTCGACAAGGAGGGGGCGCATCACGGCCCTTGGGGCTCCTAACGAGCGAGCTTTTTAACCTCATCATGGCGCGGGCAGGTTACGAGATGGTCGTTGATTAGACCGCAAGCCTGCGCGAACGCGTAGACGATTGTCGGGCCGCAAAACTTGAAACCTTCTTTTTTCAAGTCTTTTGAGATTTGGGTGCTAAGTGGCGTGAAACCAGGCACGTCACTCAGGCTGCGGAAATCGTTTTGCAGCGGCTTGCCGTCGAAATATTTCCACAGAAAAGTGTCGAAACCCTCGCGCTGCTCAATCTTTTGCCATGCTCGGGCATTTCCGATGGTGGCTTCGATTTTCCCTCTATGTCGCACAATGCCTGTGTTTTGCAGTAGACGTTCCACATCAGTGTCGCCCCATCCTGCGATGATATTTGGATCAAAGCCCTCAAATGCATCCCGAAAGGCGTCGCGTTTTTTCAAAATGGTGATCCAGCTTAGCCCGGCTTGAAACCCGTCTAGAATCAGTTTCTCCCACAGCGCGCGACTGTCATATTCCGGTACGCCCCATTCTGTGTCGTGGTAATCGACATAGATTTCTTCTGTGCCACACCAACCGCAACGATCATTCATAGTTTTCACCTGTATTCCAAGGGCTTCCAAGATTGAATCGTTGTTTACTCTAATTGGAACAAAATTGGAACATTAACCCGCGTTTAAGGCCGAAGCTCCTAGATGGATCAAACCGGAAATCACTGTAGAACGCGTTATGACATTTGATCCAAACTCAGAAGACAGCCCTTTGTCTGCCGCGATTTCACAACGTGACGTGCATGTTCTGGATATGGTCCGAGCCGCATTACGCAAAAAAGATGTCTTGCTCGCTTACCAACCGGTGGTGCAGGGCGCAGATACGAAAAGGATCGCATTTTACGAAGGTCTAATCCGGGTGCTTGATGAAACAGGGCGGATCATTCCTGCAAAAGAGTTCATCGAAACAATTGAGGCGCGGGAAGAAGGGCGGCTCATTGACTGTTTGGCGGTGGAATTGGGCGTGGAAAGCCTGGTGAAAGAACCGCGGCTGAGACTCTCAATCAATATGTCGCCCAGATCTATCGGACATCCTCAGTGGGAAACTGCGTTGGAACGCGGCTTGCTAAGTGATCCAACCATTGGCGAGCGGCTCATCATCGAGATTACCGAATCATCTGCTCTTCTGATGCCCGATCTGGTTTCGGATTTTATGATGCGTATGCAGCGACGGGGGGTTTCCTTTGCGCTTGACGATTTTGGTGCGGGCTATACTGCGTTCCGGCACTTCAAGGATTTCTATTTCGATCTGGTTAAGATCGACACGTCTTTTGCACGCAACATCGATGTTGATAGCGACAATCAGGTTTTGATGCAGGCCTTGGTCTCCATTGCTCAACAGTTTGACATGTTCACGGTCGCAGAAGGTATAGAGCGCCCGCAAGAGGCTGAATATCTTAGGGAAATCGGAATTGACTGCCTTCAAGGCTATCTGTTTGGTGTTCCATCTGTGTCGAAGCCTTGGGAAAAGGACGCAAGTGCCGAAAGACGCGCTCTGTTAAGATAGTGGGCGATGGTCGACAATCTGTTGGAGCAAGACCTTGTTTCTCGCCGCAATGTGAGACACCCTGTCCAATCGTATACCCTACGTAAGCCAGTTAAATGCTTCGCCATACACGGTCGGTTATATCCAGTGCTCTGGGCAGCAGAGACACGCCGATCGCAGGAAAGGAATGTCCATGACCAATGTCGTAATCGCCTCAGCAGCCCGCACCGCTGTAGGTAGCTTCCTAGGCTCGTTTGCCAATACTCCGGCCCATGATCTGGGAACCGCTGTTATCGAAGCCGTTGTAGAGCGGGCCGGCGTCGATAAAGGTGAAGTCTCAGAAACCATTCTGGGCCAGGTTCTCACCGCAGGCCAAGGGCAAAACCCTGCCCGTCAGGCTCATATCAACGCAGGTCTTCCGCAAGAAAGCTCCGCTTGGGGGATCAACCAAGTGTGTGGCTCCGGCCTTCGTGCGGTGGCACTTGGCGCGCAGCACATCATGCTGGGCGACGCTGAGATTGTCGTTGCAGGTGGCCAAGAGAACATGTCCATGAGCGGCCACGTCGCGAACTTGCGCCAAGGCCAGAAGATGGGCGACATGCAGTACATCGATAGCATGATCCGTGACGGTCTATGGGATGCTTTCAACGGCTATCACATGGGCCAAACCGCCGAAAATGTCGCCAACCAATGGCAAATCAGCCGCGAGATGCAGGATGAATTTGCAGTCGCCTCCCAGAACAAAGCCGAGGCTGCGCAGAAGGCTGGTAAGTTTGCCGACGAGATTGCCGCGTTTACAATTAAAACCCGCAAGGGGGATGTGACCGTCGATCAGGATGAATACATCCGCCATGGCGCAACTATGGAAGCGATGGCGAAATTGCGCCCTGCTTTCACCAAAGATGGTTCGGTCACAGCTGCAAACGCATCGGGTCTGAATGATGGTGCTGCAGCGACACTCCTGATGAGTGCCGAAAACGCCGAGAAGCGCGGTTTGCAGCCGTTGGCACGTATTGCCAGCTATGCGACTGCTGGGCTAGATCCGTCCATCATGGGCGTTGGGCCGATTTATGCCTCCCGCAAGGCTCTCGAGAAAGCAGGCTGGAAAGCTTCAGATCTTGATCTCGTTGAGGCGAACGAAGCCTTCGCGGCGCAAGCTTGCGCGGTGAATAAGGACATGGGCTGGGATCCGGCGATTGTGAACGTCAACGGTGGCGCTATCGCTATCGGCCATCCGATTGGTGCCTCTGGTTGTCGTGTGTTGAACACTTTGCTGTTCGAGATGCAGCGCCGCGACGCCAAAAAAGGCCTCGCGACTTTGTGCATCGGTGGCGGCATGGGTGTCGCGGTCTGCGTCGAACGCGACTGATACAGAAAACAGGGTTGCGCACGAAAATTGCGCAACCTATTCTGATTTAGACATAATATTATTACCTGATTTAGGAGGAATCACCATGTCCCGTGTTGCACTTGTTACCGGAGGATCGCGCGGAATCGGCGCGGCAATCTCCAAGGCTCTAAAATCTGCTGGCTACTCCGTTGCTGCGACCTACGCTGGCAATGACGAGAAGGCCGCCGCATTCACTGCCGAAACTGGCATCAAGACTTACAAATGGGACGTGGCTGATTACGAAGCCTGCACCGCTGGAATTGCACAAGTCGAAGCTGACTTAGGCCCAGTAGAGGTTTTGGTGAACAACGCCGGCATCACCCGCGATGCGCCCTTCCACAAGATGACGCCACAGCAATGGTCAGAAGTGATGAACACCAACCTTTCGGGCGTGTTCAACATGAGCCACCCCGTCTGGCCCGGTATGCGTGAACGTAAGTTTGGGCGGATCATCACCATTAGCTCGATCAATGGCCAGAAGGGCCAGTTCGCTCAAGCCAATTACGCAGCTGCGAAGGCTGGCGATATCGGTTTCACAAAGGCTCTTGCTCAGGAAGGTGCCCGCGCTGGCATCACCGTAAACGTGATTTGTCCGGGTTATATCAATACCGAGATGATGAGCACGATTCCTGAAAAGGTGATGAACGAAGTGATCCTGCCGCAAATTCCTGTTGGCCGTTTGGGTGAACCTGAAGAAATTGCGCGCACTGTGGTCTTCCTTGCCTCTGATGATGCAGGTTTCATTACCGGCTCGACAGTTTCTGCCAATGGTGGCCAATACATGGCTTGATCCACGCTTGTTGATCAACAGGAGGGCCAGTGCATTATGCGCTGGCCCTTTTTTTGATCGCTTAGCCTTAGCTTCGCCCCCTCAGGTTAGATACAAAGCGCGGAATAGTATGAAAGAACCTCGCAAACGCGTCCGCGCGTTCTTTGTGGGCGCGTTTGTGAGCGGCGATGATGTGCTGGCTTAAGTGTGTCTCGATCATGGGGTGTTCCAGTTCTATCCTGAATAACTTAACTGAAACTCTTATGCTTTCTTTAGGTTAAGGCCACAAACTAGACTTTCTATTCATTCAGTTTAGTATTACTTGAGTGAGATGAGCGACAGGCTTCCCCCACTATCTGCATTGCGCGCCTTTGAGGCAGCAGCGCGACATATGAGTTTCTCGCGTGCAGCGGATGAGTTGAACGTGACCCCAGCAGCACTTAGTTTTCAAATAAAGTCGCTTGAAGAGCATCTTGGGGTGCTCGTGTTCCGCAGGCTAAACCGCGCGGTAGAACTCACCGAGGAGGGGCAGTTGCTCGCCCCCGGTGTGTCTGATGGTTTTGACGCATTGCAATCTGCATGGCGCGCTGTGAAGCGAAGGTTGAACAGTGCAACCCTGACGGTGACCGCTGGGCCAGCCTTTACCGCAAAATGGCTCGCCCCGAAGCTGTTCAGCTTCGCCAAAGAGAATCCTGACATTGAGCTTCGGTTCTCCGCTGGCCTCGGGTTGGTTGATTTTGCCCGTGATGACGTGGATGTCGCCATTCGCTTTGGTCAGGAATTTGATCCGCTGTTGTACTCTAGGACGTTGATAGACGAGTGGATGGCGCCAATGATGTCGCCGGAACTTGCCAAGAACGTGACCGAGGTGGCCGACTTGCAAAGGATGACATTGCTTCATCAAGAAGACATTGATTTTCTCAAGCCACCTGCGAATTGGCGCGCATATTTTGCCGCTGCGGAGGTTCCATATATCGAGGAGCACGGGCCACGATTTTCTCAGGCGGATCATGCTGTGGATGCAGCCTTGGCTGGTGGTGGTGTTGTGTTGGGTAGGCTGTCTTTGGCGGCGACGTATTTGGGGGATGGTCGGTTGGTCATGCCAATCCGTCATCGGTTGCCTACCGGCGCGAGTTACCGAATTGTTTGCCCTAAAGGACAGGAAGCACGGCCGCAGGTGGCACGCTTCATCGAGTGGGTTGTACGGGAGATTGCAGGAATGGACACGGTTGCGCAGGACGCTCGGTTTTTGCTCAGGCAACCTGATGAGTAAATCCTTGGCGACGACGATTGGATTTGGGGCCGTGTTGCTTTGGTCCTTGCTGGCATTGCTGACTGTGGGATCGGACCCGATACCTCCTTTTCAGCTTAGCGCTATGGCTTTCTTGATAGGCGGGCTGGTCGGCCTCGGGTTTTCACTTAAGCGCGGACATCTCTTTCGGACGCTCAGGTCCGTTCCGGTTTTGGCTTGGGTGCTTGGGATTGGCGGGCTCTTTGGTTACCACGCATTGTACTTTTCGGCTCTAAGGCTGGCTCCAGCCGCTGAAGCAGGGCTTATCGCGTATCTCTGGCCGCTGTTGATTGTAATTTTCTCTGGCCTGCTCCCCGATGAAAAGCTGAAACCGCTGCATGTATTGGGTGCGATCGTTTCCTTCACTGGAGCGGCACTTATTGTGGCGCGGGGCGGGGCGGGGTTTCAGTGGGCCTATGTGCCCGGGTATTTGCTGGCGGTTTTGTGTGCCTTAACTTGGTCGGGCTATTCCGTTGTATCACGGCGTTTTCGTGCAGTGCCGACCGAAGTTGTCACATTTTTTTGCCTAGCCACTGCAATTCTGTCGGGTCTTGCACATTTGATCTTCGAGCAAACAGTTTTGCCGAGCGGTGCCATCACATGGCTGTCGATCGCAGGGCTCGGATTGGGGCCCGTTGGTTTGGCATTTTACTTGTGGGATGTTGGCGTCAAGCAGGGCGACATCCAGTTGCTTGGCACTGCATCCTATGCGGCGCCGCTGTTCTCTACTTGTATCTTGATCGTAGCAGGGTATGCCCAAGCGACGGCAGTTTTATTGCTCGCGGCCGGACTGATTACGGCCGGAGCGGGGCTTGCCGCGCTTGGGTCACGAAAATCCTAATCAGCGAATTTCGAAATTTCCTCTTTCAATCGCAGCTTTTGCTTTTTCAGTTCAACGACAGTCAGGTCGTCTGAGCCTGGGCTTCTTTGTGCTTCTTCCACTCGTTGGGACAATGCATCGTGTTTGCGCTTCAGCTCAGAAACGTGAGAACTGATCGTCATGGGCATAACTCCTTTTTGTGTGGTTTAGATCTTCATTGCATCACATTAAAAAGCCCAAGTCACGCAAATGCGTCGCGGCATTGCAGCGATTGCTTCTAAAATTTTAGTGAGCATCCGTTGCGTAAAATATCGGTGGCAGCTTGCGAGTAGTCATCACCATCCTGATTGTGCTGCAACCCATCGTGCAGAACCAACGGGTTATGGAGTATTGTCTTTGCGGCACGCCCTTTTTGCGCTCGCAGCAAAACCCGCCCGGCAGGCTTACCCGTTCGCGCAACGATTGGCTTGATTTCGATTAGACCTGCCCGAGAATTGAGCATCTCAATAAGGTCTCCAAGCCGGTCGATAAGATGAATGACGCTGACGCACCCCTTTGGACCGGCCCGTCGCAGGGCCGTGTCGACCCATACAGAAAGTGGAGTGTGTTCACGCAAAGCAGTGTCTCGGCCTTCATCTGGCGAAGCTGTGCCGGGGCCGTAATATGGAGGGTTCAGGATAACATGATCGAAACTGCGGTTGCGAAGATCAGCCGGGAGTTGGGCGAGATCTGCGTCGACAACCTCCATTTCAAAGCCGGCTTCGGCGGCGTTGCGGCGGGCCAGTTCAGCATAAGCGGGTTGCAACTCGATGCCACTTAGCCGGGCTTCAACCCGCGTACGCAAGCAGATGGAGGCGGTGCCCACACCGCACCCCAGCTCCAGCACGGTTTGCCCGGGTTTTGCAGGGCAGGACGCGGCAAGAAGCACGGGATCAGTGGCGGCGCGGTATCCTTTGCGCGGCTGCCATAAATGCAATTTTCCACCCAGAAAAGCATCATGCGTAAGCTCGTCAGAAGCAAATCCCATAGGTCGTCAGTCGCTCAGATGAATGTCATTGTCACGTAGGATCGCTCGCGCCAAGAACAGGTCCTGCTCCCGAACCATCAAGCGGCGCGGCAATATGCCAACGGAGCCTTCAAGAACACTCATGTGGACGTCCATTTCGAACACGCCTATATCTTCTCCTGATAAAAGAGCTTTAGAGAAGGCTATGATTGTGGGATCGTTGCTGCGCAAAAGCTCTTTCATGAGATAGAGTTAACGACAGGCCAGCACGTTTGTCGAGAGACGAGGCAGAACGAGATAATGAGTTTGGATACCCCCTCTGTTAAGCCCCATGACCGCCTTAAGGGCGCTTTGGCATATGATCTCGACGCTGTTGGGGAGTTGATCCGCACACGCATGGCGTCAGAGCACGCCCCGCGTATCCCAGAGGTTACAGCGCATCTTGTTGATGCAGGCGGCAAGCGTGTCCGGCCGATGCTTACGCTGGCAGCGGCCCGGTTGTGTGGTTACGGCGGCCCGTATCATATTCATCTTGCCGCAACGGTGGAGTTCATTCACACAGCGACGCTTTTGCATGACGACGTTGTTGATGGCAGTGAACAACGCCGTGGGCGACCTGCGGCTAATCTGCTTTGGGATAACAAGTCTTCGGTTCTGGTCGGGGATTACCTGTTCGCGCGGTCGTTTCAGCTGATGACGGAAGCGGGCAGGTTGGACGTCTTGAAAGTGCTTTCTAATGCGTCGGCTGTGATTGCAGAAGGCGAAGTGCTTCAGTTGACTGCCGCCCAAAACTTGGCAACGACCGAAGATATTTACCTGCAGGTGGTGCGAGGCAAAACCGCTGCGCTCTTCTCGGCCGCAACACAGGTTGGCGGGATGATCGCCGACGCCCCAGATGAGGTCGTTCAGGCCTTGTACACATATGGTGATGCGCTGGGTATCAGCTTCCAAATTGCCGATGATATTTTGGACTTTGCCGGTGACACCGCGAAGACGGGCAAGAATGTTGGCGACGATTTTCGCGAGCGGAAGCTGACCTTGCCTCTCATCAAATTGATTGCATCCGGTGGCGATGCAGATCGCGATTTCTGGGTCCGCACGATTGAAAAAGGAAAGCAACAAGACGGCGATCTTGATCACGTGCTGACGCTTTTCGAAAAGCACGGGGCATTGGACGCGGCACGTGAAGACGCTTTGGCTTGGTCTGCTAAGGCAAAAACGGCCCTTGATGCGGTTCCGCAGGGGGATTTGACGGATATGCTTCGTGATTTGGCCGATTACGTGGTGTCACGTCTCGACTAGGTCCGTCACGCGCCGAGAGCACAGGGTTTCACCCACCAGTCCGGATGTTCACGGCTGATTTGTAATGCGGCGTACCGAGCGGTTTCAGCGCTTGGGAACACTCCAAAACAAGTCGCTCCGGAACCGGACATCCGAGCTAACTGACAATTCTTAGTATCCCAAAGCGCCGATAAGACGTTCTCAATCATCGGTGCGATAGACACGGCTGCGTCCTGCATGTCATTTCGTTGGTGTCGCAGCCAAGTTATAAACCTTGTCTGATCAATGAAGTTGGAAGGTATCATTCTCATTGAAGCGTTGTTTTTGGATGAAATGGCTTTGAAAACTGCGGGTGTAGACACTTCAACGCGGGGATTTACAAGTACCGCATCCAGCGCAGGCAAGTCTGGCATGAACTCAATTTTTTCACCGATACCTGACATTCGCGCGGTTTGCGAAAATAGGCAGATCGGGACATCTGCCCCCAACTTTGCGACATGCGCGAAGGTTTCGCTGCCCGGCACGGCATCCGGTAAACCCCACAGCTTCGACAAGCCACGGTAGGCAGCAGCGGCATCTGCTGTTCCGCCTCCGATACCAGAGGCGACCGGAAGAATTTTCGTTAGATGAATGTGCGCAGATTTCTGTGGGTCGATTAGGTGAGCGGCAGATAAGACGGAATTGCCGTCGGTGGGGATCGCGCCGCTTTCGGGCCCATCAATGGTAAGGGATAATGCATCAGCGGGCTCAAACGTCAGGTGATCACCCACCGAGGCAAACATCACCAAACTGTCTAGCAAATGGTATCCGTTCGCGCTTTGCCCGGTGACGTGAAGCGTCAGGTTCACCTTTGCTGGAGCGAACTGCTCTAGCATCAGTCGTTCGCGGTTTGCGTCGTTCCGGCTTTGGCTTCGTCTTCCAGTACAGCTGTCAGCCCGCGGGAGAGTTTCTCGCGAATACGCTCAGCTTCTGCTTCTTCCGGCTTAAAGGACAAGGCGCGTTTCCACTGGAATTCTGCCTCACGTTCGCGGCCAACCTTCCAATAGACATCGCCCAGATGGTCATTGACGATTGGATCAACGGGTAGAAGCTCAACTGCGCGCTCCATCGGAGCCACGGCTTCTTCAAAGCGACCAAGCCTGTAGAATATCCATCCAAGGCTGTCCGTGATGTAGCCGCTATCGGGGCTTTCCTTCACGGCTGTCTGGATCATTTGAAGCGCTTCATCGAGCTTGATGCGTTGCTCGACCAGCGAGTAGCCAAGGTAGTTCAGAATGTCAGGCTGGTTCGGGGATAGCTCCAGAGCCGTGCGGAAATCGCGCTCCATTCCAACCAAATCACCCATACGTTCTTTTACGATCCCGCGTGCATACATGATGCGCCAGTTGCTGCGGTTCCCGATGCCATTGAGGTCCAACGCGCGTGAGTATGCAGCCACAGACCCTTCGTTTTGTTCCGTTCTGCTAAGGATATCGCCAAGCGTTGAATGGACCATAGCAATGTCGCCATGTGATTTGGACAACGCCGTCAGCACTTCGACTGACGCGTCTTTGCGGTCATCAGAATAAAGCGCATTGGCGCGGCCGATTTCGGCCAGCACATAGGCTGGGGAACTCGCGTCCAAAGAGGCATAGGCTTCCGTTGCCAGGTCGAACTGACCCATCCCCTCCAGAATTTCTGCAGCCATCAAAACTGCCGGAGCGTGATCAGGGCGGATGTGTTGCGCCATTCGTACATAAAGCAGAACATGCTCTGGAGCTGCGCGACCGTCGAGCACCGCAGACAAGTTGAAGTAGACTTCCGCGATACCCTCGCTCGCATTGCTTACAAAGTCATAGTTGACCACGTCGTCAGCTTCGAGGCGTGCTTTCAGGGATTCCAGTTCGGCGCTGAAACCGTTCGCGGTCGTAACGTTCAATAGCTCGATTGCATCGCTCCGGCGCTCTAGCTGTGCAAGTATCTGGGCGTGAGCTTCAATTCCGCGTGGGCTAAGAATTAGAGGTCCAAATTCTTTGCCTGACAGGATGTTATCGGCACCTTCGAAATCACCCACGGAAGCGAGCGCCAGAGCGTTATGATAGTGGGAAAATGAAGCGAAGTCTTCGGTTTCGGCTACTTTCGCAAAGGCATCTGTCGCGTCTGACATTTTGCCTTGGCCGAGCAAGGCCCATGCTCTTGTTAAACCGCCGAGAAGCGGAGCAAGCCCCGTGGTTTCCGGGCTTTCTTCGGATGCGCGGTCGAAATCGCCGTTCGCAACGGCGACGGTGTCCAGAACAAGGTCGACAATTTGGTTCCGCCCGCCAGCTGCTTCGTGTTCCAAAGCGATCACTGTTGCGCCGTTAATATCACCCTTGCCGATCATCGCGATGATGGCACTTTCCTTAAGCAGGAGGTTGTGTGGTTCAGCCGCGACTGCGCGGCGGTAATAGCGCGCAGCCTCGCTGTAGTCGAAGGAGATCGTCGCCTGACGTGCGGCAAGATATGGCCCAGCCAACCCGAGTTCGGCTGCAATGGCTGGTGCAGTGCTAGCGGCCAGTGACAGTAAAAGCCCCGCTACGCGGCGTTGTATACGAGTCTTGATCATATTAGTCGGGCCCAATTCTTCTTGCGTCACCTAGAGAAATAGGTGCGCGAAGAGGGGTTGTCCATGACGCGTTTGGTAACAATGGCGCGGGGTGTCTCCCGCCGCGCCATTAGATCGTCACATGTTTGGATAGTTTGGCCCATCACCACCTTGCGGCGTGGTCCACACAATGTTCTGCGACGGGTCTTTGATATCGCAAGTTTTGCAGTGAACGCAGTTCTGGAAGTTGATGACGAAATTGTTGTCGACCACCTCATACACACCTGCCGGGCAGTAGCGTTGCGCGGGCTCGGCATATTGCGGCAAATTTACCGAGATTGGGATACTGTCATCAATCAGTTTCAAATGCGCGGGCTGGCTTTCTTCGTGGTTGGTGAACGAGAATGCCACGTTGGTCAGCCGGTCAAAGGACAGCTTGCCGTCAGGTTTGGGGTAGTCGATTGGCTTGAAATCGGCCGCTTTGCCAGTGGCTTCGGCGTCGGATTTTCCGTGCTTCAAGTTCAGCGGTGAGGTGCCGAAGATGTTGTTGCACCACATATCCGCCCCGCCGATCGCCAACGATGCGGTTAGGCCGTAGTTTGACCACAACGGCTTCACGTTGCGCACGCGCTTCAGGTCTTTGCCAATTGCGCCGGTTCGCACTTCGGTGTCGTAACCGTCCAATGTGTCACCCGAACGGCCCGCGCCGATGGCTTCAAAGGCCGCTTCTGCTGCGGCTTTGCCAGACAGCATCGCATTGTGGTTGCCCTTGATCCGCGGCACGTTGACCATACCAGCGGAGCAACCCAGCAAAGCGCCACCCGGGAATGCGGTTTTGGGCAAGGACTGCCAGCCGCCTTCGGTGATTGCGCGCGCGCCATAAGCCACGCGTTTACCGCCTTCAAGAAGCTCGGCCAACATGGGGTGATGCTTGAACCGTTGGAACTCCATGTAGGGGAATAGATGCGGGTTTTCATAGTTCAGGTGCACCACGAAGCCCACGTAAACTTGGTTGTTGTCGAGGTGGTAGATGAATGATCCACCGCCCGCATTCTTGCCCAAAGGCCAGCCCATTGTGTGGGTCACGGTGCCTTCTTTGTGCTTGGCTGGGTCGATCTCCCAGATCTCTTTCATGCCGAGGCCATATTTTTGGGGGCTCGCGTCTTTGGCCAAATCGAATTTCTCGATCACCTGTTTGGACAGCGACCCCCGGACACCCTCCGACAGGAAAACGTACTTGCCGTGCAATTCCATACCCGGCTCGGTGTTTTCGCCATAGGAGCCGTCGGCTTCCAGTCCGAAGACGCCAGCCACGACGCCCTTCACTTCGCCATTCTCGCCATAGACGATGTCGGAACACGCCATGCCGGGGAAGATTTCTACGCCCATACCTTCGGCCTGCTCGGCCATCCAGCGGCAGACATTGGCCATGGAGACGATGTAGGTGCCGTGATTGCTCATCAGTGGGGGCATCACGAAGTTGGGAATGCGGACCTGACCGGCCTCGCCCAGCATATAGAAATTGTCCGATGTCACGGGCACGTTGATCGGGGCATCCATATTGCGCCAATCTGGCAGCAGCGCATCAAGACCCGAAGGGTCCAAAACCGCGCCGGATAGGATATGCGCACCGACCTCGGAGCCTTTTTCCAAGACAACGACATTGAGGTCGGCGTCCAGCTGTTTCAGGCGGATGGCAGCGCTTAGACCGGCAGGACCGGCCCCCACGATTACCACATCGTATTCCATGCTTTCGCGTTCAATCTCGGCCATGTGTCAATTCCTCTCGCAACGCCCCTGCGGGACGGGTTCGCAACTTTGTTAGCTTTAAACCTTCAATCAAGCAGGAATGTAAGTGGCAATTGCGACGTTGCGTCGCCGTAGCACGGCCCAGAGTGCGGTTACGGCAATAATCGACACATATCCGTCAACAGCATAGTGCCAGCCGTGATAGACCGATGCGAACATGATCATTGCAGCAAAGAGCACGCCGAAAGGTGCCAGAGCACGCGACCTTTCCCAAAGATATAGCAGCGTGACGGCTGCCAGACCGACATGGACCGACGGGAAAGCAGAGATGCCGGAGCCAACACTTTGACCCCCATCAGAATAAAATTGCCAAAGGTTGTCCTGCACGCGCCCTAAGGCCGACGCGGCAATTCCGCTGCTCTCTAGTGCTGCTGTCAAATCTGCAAAGCGCGTGCCGCCAATCAGGCGATCATAATAGACCGGACCCGCAGAACTGCCCAACATTGCCATCACGTTTCCTAGGCCGATCCAAGATATAACATAGAGGATCATGAAGCGCTTGGATCGTTCTGTGTCGGTATCCGTGAGCGCGATAAAGGCTGGCAGAAAGACAGCAGGCAGAAACCAGACCATAAAATACAGGACAACGATGACTGAAGGCGGCACGAATGTCGCAACCAAGTGCGTGATCCGCCAAGGGTCGACGCCAAAATGTAGTGCTGCGTCTAGGTCTGCAAAGAGCGGGTCTGCGTAAAATGGCTGAATGTAAGGGATAGAAGTTTTGACCAGCGAGAAGGCCATGGAAAAGATAAGGCATCCAAGCAATGCGTAGATTGTCGGAACTATTCGTGCGCGGACACCATATTTTCGGGTCAGATAGAGCGACCCGGCAAGGAAGATGCCCAAGATTGGCATCCATTCAGCAAATGACTTTAGCAGGTAAAAGGATGTGCGAACCGCGCCCAGTAGCAACGCGGCAGGCTGTTCACGCATAGCAAAAACCAACGCCACGGCGCAGGCGAAATATGCCAATGAAAACAGTAAGTAGTGTCGCATCATATCGTAGGCCCCCTAAGCCCTTTGGCGCAATTTGCCGTGCTCATTGGGCGAAAATAAGGAAAATGCAGGGTTATCGGGGGGCCTCGGACCTTTCCGACGATAAGGTAATGAGCTACATCGCCGCTCAACTGGTACAGGAGCTACCGCGATGTCTGTGTTGCGAATGATCTATCTTGCCCTTGCGATTTGGGGGGCGATCCACCCGATGTATTACTTTATGAAGTGGTTTTCCGAACACGGTTTTTCGTTGGGGTTGATGGTTGAAGCATGGCATGCAAATGCCGCATCGTCTGGCTTGGTTTGGGATCTCACGATCGCCGCGATAGCGCTGACCGTCTGGATCATTGCCGAGGTTTCTGTGCGCAGAAATTGGCTGACCTTGGTTGCGATCCCGGCGACATTCTGTATCGGTGTGTCCTGCGGCTTGCCGCTCTATTTATTTTTGCGCACAAGGCCGCTCGACTGATGGACCATTTTCTTTACCGCGACGGCAATCTGCATGCCGAAGATGTCGCCATTGCTGATATCGCCGCGCAAGTAGGCGCGCCGTTCTACGTTTATTCCAGCGCGACACTGACGCGCCATTTCCGCTTGTTTGACGAAGCACTGGATTGGGCTGACCATCTGGTCTGCTACGCGATGAAAGCGAACTCCAATCAGGCGGTTTTGAAGCTTTTGGGTGACCTTGGCGCAGGCATGGATGTCGTGTCCGGCGGTGAATATATGCGGGCCAAAGCTGCAGGCATTCCGGGTGAGCGCATCGTATTTTCAGGGGTTGGCAAAACGCGTGCTGAAATGCGTTTGGCGCTAGAGGGTGGCATTCGCCAGTTCAATATCGAGAGCGAACCAGAGATGCAGGCGCTGTCAGAAGTTGCCTCTTCGATGGGGGTCACCGTGCCGGTCACCATTCGGGTAAACCCTGATGTGGACGCGAAAACCCATGAGAAAATTGCGACAGGAAAATCAGAAAACAAGTTCGGCATCCCGATTTCGCGGGCTAAAGAAGTCTATGCTGCGGCGGCTGCCTTGCCGGGCTTGGAGGTGATCGGGATCGACGTGCATATTGGCAGCCAGCTTACCCAGCTGGAGCCGTTTGGTCAGGCGTTTGAAAAAGTTGCCGAACTAACAAAGCTCTTGCGCGCTGAAGGTCACGATATTCGACGTCTTGATCTGGGTGGCGGATTGGGCATCCCCTATGAGCGCTCCAATGATGCACCGCCTTTGCCGCAGGAATTCGGGCAACTTGCGCAGGACAAAGTCGGGCATCTGGGGTGCGAAATCGAGATTGAACCAGGGCGCTTGATTGCCGGAAATGCGGGCCTTTTGGTGTCGGAGGTCATTTACGTCAAAGAAGGCGCAGACCGCCAATTCATGATCATAGACGCGGCGATGAACGATCTGATCCGGCCAGCGATGTATGGTGCATATCACGATATCGTTCCGGTGATCGAGCCAGCTGCGGGTGTCGAGCAGGTAAAATACGATATTGTCGGGCCCATTTGTGAAAGTGGCGATACGTTCGCCAAGCAACGCATGATGCCGCCTGTTGCGGCAGGCGATTTGGTGGCCTTCCGGTCGGCAGGTGCTTATGGTGCCGTTATGGCATCCGAGTACAACTCTAGGCCACTTATCCCCGAGGTTTTGGTCCATGAAGATCAATTCGCCGTCATTCGGGAGCGTCCGACCTTTGACGAGATGATAAATCGGGATACCATTCCTTCGTGGCTTTGACGCTATGGTGCGTCGGGCCCAACGGGATGACTTGATGAGCAAGCCTGACACCGAGCTAGACCTTTCTGCACTGACGTGGCCCACACGGTTTACGTTGCTGGGCCTTTGGGCTGAGCGCATCACGCATGCGTTCTGGCCACTTTGGACCGTTCTGTTTTTTGGTGTCGTTGTACTAATATTTGTAGGCGGTGCTTCCCTGCCAATGTGGGCGTTGTGGACGCTTGCCCTGACGGCGACGTTCGGTTTTGGCGCTTCGCTCTACTATGCATGGAAAAAATTTCGGGTTCCAACATGGGCGGACGCGCTGAACCGGATCGACCGCACGATGCCGGGACGATCTGTTACTGCGGCTCTTGATACACAAGCGCTTGGCGGCAGCGATGCCGCGTCGCAGGCAATTTGGCAGGCACACAAGGCAAAAATGCAGGCCCGATTGGCTGAAGCTGAGGCCGTGTCACCGGATTTGCGCGTGTCCGCGCAAGACCCCTATGCAATGCGCTATGTCGCGTTGCTGTTGCTGGTAACAACTCTCGGGTTCGGAAGTCTTTTGCGATCGGGTTCGCTGGATGATCTGACGCCGGGCGGTTTAGGGAAGGCCGTGGCTGCAGGTCCAGCTTGGGAAATCTGGATTGAGCCGCCAAGCTATACTGGGAAGCCCAGCCTTTACTTGAACGACGTAAAGGTCTCCAGTTTGACGGTGCCGAAGGGCAGCGACCTGACGGTGCGGCTGTACGGTCAGGTCGGAAGTCTGACGCTTTCCGAGACTGTATCAGGCGTTGAGCAGCCGGAAACGGAAGAGCAAAAAACTGCGTTCAGCAGAGTAATCGAGAACGACGGTATCATCCGTATAGAAGGCGATGGCGAAGCAGAATGGACAATCACGGCCCAGACGGACGAGCCGCCGATTGTTGCAGCGGGGGCTGAGGTCTCTCGGCAAATCAATGGCGAGATGGAATTGCCCTTTACTGCATCCGATGACTACGGCGTGGAGCGCGGAACCGCGACGATATCGCTGGATTTGGCCGAAGTTGATCGCCGTTACGGATTGGTCGTTGACCCGGAGCCGCAAGAAGCAATCGTTCTTGATTTACCGATGCCGTATTCCGGCGGCAGAGAAAACTTCGATGAAATACTAATCGAGAACCTGTCAGAGCATCCATGGGCCAATTTACCGGTTAAGATCGATTTGTCCGTCATAGATGCGTCGGAGCAATCCAGCGCGCCGGCGTCCGTCAAGGCGGAACTTCCGGGGCGGCGCTTTTTCCAACCCATCGCCAAAGCATTGGTGGAGCAACGTCGTGATCTTCTCTGGTCCCGCGAGAATGCGGGGCGAATTAGCCAGCTTCTTAGAACGATTACCTACGACCCAGAGGGGTTTTTTCCCAGCGAGGTCGCATATCTGACCGTTCGCATGGCGATCACGCGGTTGGAACTGGCGACAGAGTTCGGGATCACCGACGAGAAGCAGACCGAAATCGCTGATATGTTATGGCAAGCTGCCACGCTGCTTGAAGACGGGCGGCTTTCCGACGCCTTAGAACGCCTGAAGCGCGCGCAGGAGCGGCTTTCCGATGCGATGAAGGACGGTGCGACAAGCGAGGAAATCGCCGAGCTGATGCAAGAACTCAGTGAGGCCATGCAGCAATATATGGAGCAGCTAGCGCAAGAGGGGCAGGATGGTGAGCCCCAGCAACAAGCGCAGGGCGACTCGCAAGAAGTTACGGATGATCAACTCCAAGAGATGCTCGACGAAATTCAGCGTCTGATGGAAGAAGGCAAAATGGCCGAGGCGCAGGCCTTGCTCGACCAGTTGATGGAAATGATGAAGAACATGCAGGTTGCCGAAGGTCAGAGTGGCGAAGGCCAGCAAGGTCCGGGCCAACAGGCGATGGAGGGTCTTCAAGACACGCTACGTGAACAGCAAGGCCTAAGCGATGAGGCGTTTCGTGACCTTCAAGAACAATTCAACCCCGGTGCGCAGGCCGGCGAAAGCGAAGGCAATGAGGGGCGCAATGGCGGGCAGGGCCGCGGGCAGAGCCATGATGGCCAAGGTGGACGGCAAGGTGAACAGGAAGGCGAGCAAGGCCAAGGGAACCAGCAATCCGAGGGCCAGCAGCCCGGTGAAGGCAGTGAGCGGTCATTGGCGGATCGTCAGCAAGCGTTGCGTGACGAGCTGAACCGCCAACAACGCAATTTGCCGGGCCGAGGCACTCCGGAAGGAGACGCTGCACGCGAAGCGCTTGACCGTGCCGGTGAAGCTATGGACCGCGCGGAGGAGGCGTTGCGGGACGAGCAAACAGCAGACGCGCTAGGTGCTCAGTCAGATGCGATGGAAGCTTTGCGTGAAGGTATGCGCAATCTTAGTGAGGCTATGGCGCAAGATCAGCGGGACGGTCAGGGCAATGAAGGCCAGACCCAAGGCCGCGCGGATCGTCAGAACAAGGATCCACTCGGGCGTGAGCAAGGCTCCGACGGGATGATCGGTTCAGAAGAGAATATGCTGCAAGGCGAGAATGCGCAGCGCCGGTCGCGTGAGCTTCTAGATGAAATCCGCCGCCGTTCTGGCGAACAGAACCGCCCCGAAATCGAGCGGGATTACCTGAAAAGGTTGTTGGATCAGTTCTAGGCCTAAGATTGATCGTCCAGCGTGACACCAATCTTTTCAACAAGTCCTTGCGCCGCCGTGTCGAGCCAGACGCGCAGGCTATCGATTGATGCAACGTAGCTATCTAGCGCGCCAGACAAGGCTGGCATCCGTTGAGAGATTTGCGGTGCATAGACGTATAGGATCAGCAATCCGACGGCGAGCAGAAGCATCAAGCCAAAGCCCAGCCGAAAACCACTTCTCTTTTGAACCTGACTGACATCGCCGCCTTCGGCAGCAATCCTTGCCGCTTCGGCTTCGGCTTCTGCGGCTTCCGGGGACAGCGTCGAATTGATTTCCTCGATATCGGGGAACAGCTCTTTTTTCGTCGCCGCCTCTTCGCGCTTTGGTGCTGCGGTCAACGCCTGATCATCATCCTCGATCGTCGCGGCCTGCGGATCTAATCCACGGCGTCGCGCCATCCGGTCGCGGGCGGCCGATGCGCGAACCTCAGAATCTGAATCGTCTAGGCCTAAATCCGGTTGTGTCTCGATTCCGCCGAGTTCTGCTTTGCGGGCTGTTGTTTCACGTTCAACTTCCTCGTGAATAACATCCATCGCTGCTTGATCTACGGCAGGTTTGCGCGGCGTGAGGCCCGCTGCGGCAGCTGTCGCAGCCGCTATCGCCGCCAGATCGGGATCATCATCCAGCTCCTCGGCTTGCGGCTCGTGCTCGGTTTCTGCTGCTGGCATGTCCGGACTGGCGGCTTCCGGTGCCGCTTGAAACCAGGTCGTTGTACAGTTGGAGCATTGGACATCTCGCCCCTCGGGCGGAATTAGGCCGTCATCAACCTCGTACTCCGCATCGCAATTTGGGCAAACCAGCCGCATGAAATCCCCGCTTTTTCGCGCTAAAGCCTTGGCGCGCCTCACATCTAATCAAGTCTTAGCCTGTGGAAATGTGTATTCCAAGCATTGTTGTTTCCAATTGATTGCAACTGTTGCTGCCTATGGCGTAATTGTTGCGCAATCAAACTTGGAGCAGGCCCTGTGATAGAACTGGAAAACGTAGCCTATAGCTATGGCGGTGGTGACTTGCTAACCGACATTTCGCTAAGGCTTCAAGCAGGATCGTTCCACTTTCTGACTGGCCCGTCGGGTGCGGGAAAATCCACATTTCTCAAGCTATGCTATATGGAATTGGCCGCATCCAAAGGGTTGGTGCAGGTATTTGATCAGGATGTGGCAACACTGGGCCGTGATCAAATCGCATTGGCACGGCGGCGGATCGGGGTTGTTCATCAAGAGTGCCAGTTCCTTGACCACCTTTCCGTTGCAGAAAACATCGCCCTGCCGTTGACCGTGTCTGGCCGCGATGTCGGGGCCGAGCGGCAAAACCTTGAGGATTTGATCGGTTGGGTCGGTTTGACCAAGCAGCAAAACCAATTGCCCCCTGAATTGTCGGGTGGTGAGCGCCAGCGTGCCGCTTTGGCGCGTGCGGTGATCATGGGTCCTGACGTCATACTGGCGGACGAGCCCACTGGGAATGTTGACTGGGAAATGTCGCAACGCCTTATGTCGCTGCTGATCGAGCTCAACAAGATGGGCAAGTCAGTTCTGGTGGCGACCCACGATCTCAATTTGATCCGGAACACCAAGGCGCAGGTCGCGGCACGCGTGCTTCGGATCAAGGACAAACGGTTACAACTTGCGGGGGCAGACCTGTGAGTATTTTGGATAAATTGCGTTCGGCTTTGGCTACGATAACAGAGATTGCCGGCGGTGACCGAGCGGCGGACCGAGTAGTGCCACCAACTGGATTCACTGCAACGTTGACGACTTTCACAGCCGGATCGATGGCCTTTCTGGCGGTATTCGCCTTAGCTTTGTCCTTGGCGACCGGCCGTTTGGCTGAACGTTGGGCAAGCGAGTTGGCACAAACCTCAACTGTCCGGATTTCAGCCCCACTGGAGGAAATCGAGGCGCAGACTCTCGCTGCACAAGAAGTGTTGCGGACCACGCCCGGCGTTGCCCGCTCCCGCATCATGTCCGAAGAAGAGCAGATGCTGCTTCTTGAGCCATGGTTCGGACCTGACCTACCGCTGAAAGATCTTCCCATTCCGAGACTTATCGAAGTAGTCGAAGAGGAAAGCGGGTATGACGCCGCCGGTTTGCGACTGCGTTTGGCGGGGGAAGCTCCGGGAGCGTTTCTGGACGATCACACACGCTGGCGGCGTCCGCTGGTCGATGCCGCAAAGCGGTTGCGTGGATTGGGCTGGATAGCCATCGCCCTGATTGGCTTGTCGACGGCGGCCATGATTACGCTCGCCGCGCGTGCTGCTCTTGCCGCAAACGCTCAGGTTATTCGCGTTACGCGTTTGGTGGGCGCGCGCGATGTCTATATCGCCCGCGCGTTCGTTCGACGCTTCACGATCCGCGCATTGCTTGGCGCTGCTGTTGGCACGATAGCGGGCTGCATTGCGGTGGCCCTGCTGCCCAGTGCGGCTGATGAGGGTGCCTTCCTCACGGGACTTGGTTTTCAGGGGTGGCACTGGCTTTGGCCGTTGACCATTCCGCCGCTGGCCGCTTTGGTGGCGTTCTGGGCTACGCGAAGTGCCGCCCTACGCACATTGAACGAGGTGACGTGATCATGAAATATGCCATTCAGTGGGTCAGATCCTTGGTGTTCAACCTATCGATGTACGCGGCGATGCCGGTCCTTGCGATCGTCTATCTGCCTTGGGCCATGTTCAGCCCATATGGTGCCGTTGCGGCCTGCCATGCCTATGCACGCTATGTGATCTGGACGGCAGGCTGGATGGTCGGGTTGAAAAGTGAAGTACGTGGCACGCCCCCTACGGAAGAGGCTTTGGTTGCCGCCAAGCATCAGTCATTTCTAGACATACTAATGATTTTCGATGCGATCCCGCATGGTAAATTCATCATGAAGGCGATCCTGCTCTATGCGCCTATCTTGGGTCAATATGCCTACCGCATCGGCTGTATCCCTGTGAACCGAGGCAAGCGCGGAGCTGCAATTGCGAAGATGTTGGCGGATGTGGAAAAGGGTGACAAGTTACCGGGGCAATTGGTGATCTATTCTCAAGGCACCCGCCTCGCGCCCGGGGCGAAACGTCCCTACAAGGTTGGTACTGCTGTTTTATATGAACAAATGAACCAGACCTGTTATCCGGTGGCGACAAATGCGGGTGTTTTTTGGCCGCGCCGTGGTGTTTACCGTAAGCCGGGTGTGGCTGTGGTTGAATTTCTGGAGCCAATTCCACCGGGGCTGCCAAAAGATCAGTTTCTAGCCAAACTCGAGGCTGAGGTTGAAGCGGCCTCTGACCGCCTGCTTGTAGAGGCTGGGTTCGTTCCCAAGGAAGGCTGAGTGGAGTTCGTTTCCGATATATCCGAGCTCGAAGAATGCTACGGCAAGCCGGGCGAGGCATCGCTGGTGAAAGTAGCCAAGCAGTTAACGCCAGCTTACCGGAAATGGATCACTGCATCGCGCTTTTGCGTGGTCTCCACCGTTGGTCCAGAAGGCGTGGATGGCTCCCCTCGTGGGGATGACGGCCCTGTCGTGCTGGAGCTCGACGCGCAGACCTTGGCGCTGCCTGATTGGCGCGGCAACAACCGAATGGATAGCTTGCGCAATATCGTGCGCGACCCGCGTATCGCGTTGATGTTCATGGTTCCGGGCAGTGACACTGTGATCCGTGTCAACGGAGAGGCTAAGTTGACCTTCGACGACGAATTGCGAGGGCGCTTTAGCGACAAAGGGCGCACCCCCCGATCCGTCATCGTCATCAAGATTGCAGAGGTGTATTCTCAATGCGCCCGGGCGCTGATGCGTGCAGAGTTGTGGCGCGGTCAACCCGCAGACATCGATTTGCCGTCAGTTGGTGACATGCTCGCCGAGCTCAAGACTGGCTTTGATGGCAAGTCTTATGACGCAGAATGGGGCGATCGGGCGAAGGACACCATGTGGTGATCCGCAAAACTGGCTCAGTTAAGCAGCCAAACCTTTTGAGCCCAGTTTTAGATATTTGCTGCGACGGTCTTTGATGAGCGCGTCGCTGTCCATCTTGGACAGATCATCAATCATTTCACCCAAGGCCTGACCGACAGCGGCAATAGCCGCCTTGGCGTCGCGTTGCGCACCGCCAACAGGTTCTGGGATGATGCGGTCGCAAACGCCCAGTTGGTTCAAATCCTGCGCTGTGAGCCGCAAGGCTTCTGCCGCTTCGCGCATCTTTTCTGAGTCTTTCCACAGGATCGAGGCGCATCCCTCGGGACTAATCACGGAGTAAATTGAATGCTCCAGCATGGCCACGCGGTTGGCCGTTGCAAAAGCCACTGCGCCGCCCGATCCACCTTCGCCTATAATGACAGAAACTAGCGGCACGCCAATTTCCAGGCATTTTTGCGTTGCACGGGCAATGGCTTCGGATTGACCGCGCTCTTCTGCGCCCTTGCCAGGATATGCGCCGGGGGTGTCGACGATGGTAATGACGGGAAGGCCGAAGCGATGAGCAAGGTCCATCAGGCGAATGGCTTTTCGGTACCCTTCAGGACGGGCCATGCCAAAATTACGCTCAATGCGGGTTTTGGTGTCGTGACCTTTTTCGTGGCCAATGACCACGACAGAACGGTCACCAAGCCTCGCCAAACCACCCATGACGGCGTGATCATCGGCAAAGTTCCGGTCACCAGCAAGCGGGGTATATTCATCGAACAGCGCTTCGATATAGTCCTTGCAATGCGGGCGGTTGGGGTGTCGTGCGACCAGGCATTTGCGCCATGGCGTCAGGTCTTTATACATCTCTTTCAGCAGGTCGGCAGCCTTTTTGTCCAAAGCCAAGGCTTCTTTCTCAACGTCCATTTCCTCGTTCTGACGCGCCATGGCGCGCAGTTCCTCGGCTTTGCCTTCGATTTCGGCCAGAGGCTTTTCGAACTCAAGGTAATTGGTCATTTGGGACTCCCGATTGTGTGGGGGATATATGACCATGCTTCACGACAGATGCAACTCAGCAAGATTTGTGAATTGGGGCTAGGCTAGAACCAAAGGTGAGACGAGACGGAGCGATTTATGACCAATCCCTATGAGGCGCGGCTGTTGCGGGTGAAGGACTACATTCACGACAACCCTGCAGCGGACCTGTCGCTGGACGCGTTGGCGGATGTGGCGGCGATGAGCCGGTTTCACTGGCATCGGGTGTTTCACGGGATGACCGGAGAGACATGCGCCGCTGCGGTGCGGCGTATCCGGATGCATCGGGCGGCGTGCTGGCTGGTGCAGAAGGACTGGTCGATCGGAGAGGTTGCGGCGCGATGCGGCTATGACAACGTCGCCAGCTTCACGCGGATATTTCGCGAGGCGTTCGGTCTGACTCCGGCAGCGTTTCGCAAACGCGGGGCTTTGATGTCACCAAGTCCCGAAACACACAGAGGAGAATTTTCCATGTATCCTGTTGAAATGAAAGAACGTCCCAAAGGTCGAATGGCCGCGTTGGCGCATAAAGGTCCTTATCTTGAGATCGGTAAGAAGTTCGAAGCCATCGCCTCGATGTTCTCGTCACGCGGGCTGTGGCCCTCGGCGCGTGGGATGGCGGGGGTCTACTATGACGATCCAAACGCGGTGCCGGAGGCAGAGTTGCGCAGCTATGCGGGGATATTGGTCGGCGAGGAATTCGAGATGCCCGACGATATGGAGGACTTGAAAATCCCCGCGGGCAAGGTTGGTGTGCTGACCTATACCGGCCCGTATTCGGGGCTGAAAGCCGCGTATGACTACCTGTATGGGGTTTGGTTGCCGGAAAGTGGCGAGGAGCCGGGGGATGCGCCTGCGATGGAGGTTTACCTGAACGACCCGACGGATACGGCACCCGAAGAGCTGGTGACAGAGATATATCTGCCCCTGAAGTGAGGTGGCGCGCTGCCCCTGAAACATTGGGGCAGCGCCGTTTTTAGCTGTTTATCATCTCGAATTGCTTGACGATAACCTCGGCCTGTTTGATCGAGGCGATGTCAACCAGACGGCCTTTGTAGACGGTCGCACCCTCGCCATTGGCCTTGGCGGTTTCCATTGCTTCAAGGATTTCGCGGGCCTCGGTGACTTGCTCTTCCGAGGGGGTAAACACCTCGTTTGCAAGGGCAATTTGCTTCGGGTGGATCGCCCATTTACCAGCCATACCCAGCACGGCGGAGCGGCGGGCTTGTGCGCGGAAACCTTCGTCATCGGAGAAGTCACCGAACGGACCGTCTACGGGCAGGACGCCGTAAGTTCTTGCAGCGGCTACGATTTTTGCTTGTGCCCAGTGCCATGGGTCGGACCAGTACTGGTTGCCGCCTTGCAGCATGTAATAGTTCTCCTGCGTGCCGCCGATGCCGGTTGTTTGCATCCCCATGGAAGCGGCGAAATCGGCGGCACCCAGCGACATGGCTTGCAGACGGGGCGAGGCGGCGGCGATTTCCTCGGCATGGGCGATGCCTGCGGCGCTTTCTATAATGACCTCAAAGCTGATTTTCTTGGTGCGGCCCTTCGCGGCCTCTATGGAAGTGACAAGTGCGTCGACGGCATAAATATCGGCGGCGCAGCCGACTTTCGGGATCATGATCTGGTCAAGGCGTTCGGATGATTTTTCAAGCAAATCAACGACATCTCGATACCAGTAGGGGGTGTCCAACCCGTTGATCCGCACCGATAGATACTTGTTGCCCCAATCGACCTCATGCGTCGCCTTGATGACGTTTTCGCGGGCGGTGTCCTTGTCGGAGGGTGCGACGGAGTCTTCCAGATCAAGGTTGATGACATCAGCGGCTGAGGCCGCCATCTTCTCGAAAAGTGCGGGGCGGGAGCCGGGGCCGAAGAGCTGGCAGCGGTTTGGACGGGCAGGGGTGGCGGGTTGTAGGCGGAAGCTCATGGGCATTTCTTTCGCGTAAGGATGTTTCGTGTTTGCTGCGATCAGGGATAGGATATTGCGCGATGCTGTGCAAGCGCTGCGCTGCGGCGAAGCGATGTTCCCACGTACCCCGGGTACATCGCTTCTGCCACTCTGAACGAAATCAGGGCTTAGCGCCGGCTATGAGACTCAGAACCACCGGGCCGACGGCCTCTACGATCAGCGCCACGCCGGAGGCATCGGGATGGATGCCGTCGCTTTGCATGTGTTCACGCATGACCATGGCGCGGTCGTCGATACGGGTCAGTCCCTCGAGAAAATTCGAGACCAGAAGCACGTCATGCTTCGCGGCGAGATCGGTGTAGATGGCCTCGAATTCGGTTTCGTAGTCGGGGCCGTAGTTGGACGGGGCGTCAATTCCGGCCAGCAGGACCGGCAGGCCGCGCTCTTCAATCTTGGTTAGGATGGCATCAAGGTTGGATTTCGCCTGTTCGGGTGGCAGACCGCGCAGCACGTCGTTGCCACCCAAGGCGACGATCACGGCGTCGACCTCTGGCGTCAGTGTCCAATCAATGCGTGATAGGCCGCCTGCGGTGGTGTCGCCCGAGACGCCTGCGTTGACTAAGGTGACGTCCGCGCCTTGTGCGGTCAGCCACGCCTGAAGCTGCGGCACGAAGCCGTCTTCGGCGGGTAGGCCGTAGCCTTGGGTCAGACTGTCGCCGAGTGCGGCGATGGTCACAGGCTCTGCCATCGCGGGGTGTGCCAAAATGGATGCAAGTGCAAGGTTGCGAAGCGTGCGGAAGGGTCTATCTAGAAGGCCACGCCCCAAGCCCAAGGACCAAGTGATGACCGACCCCGTGATGCGCCTGAAAGATTTGACCCTGTCACTGGACGGCAATGCCGGCGTGGTCGAGATACTCAAGGGCATCTCTATGGAGGTGAGCGCAGGGGAAACCTTGGGGCTTACGGGGGCGTCGGGCTCTGGCAAATCGTCTCTCCTGATGGTGATGGGCGGGCTGGAGCGCGCCACATCGGGGCTTGTATCAGTTTTGGGCCAAGACCTTACGCCGATGGGCGAGGACGGGCTGGCCCGCTTCCGTAGAGACCATATGGGGGTGGTTTTCCAATCCTTCCACCTAATTCCGACAATGACTGCTTTGGAGAACGTAGCGCTACCTTTGGAATTGGCAGGGGCCGAGGATGCGTTTGCGCGGGCAGAGGCGGAATTGACCGCTGTTGGGCTGGCCTCGCGCGGCGGGCATTACCCGTCTCAGATGTCGGGCGGGGAGCAGCAGCGCGTGGCGTTGGCGCGGGCCGTTGTGGGGCGTCCGGAGATTTTGCTGGCCGACGAGCCGACGGGCAATCTGGATGCAGCGACCGGCGAGATGGTGATGGATTTGCTATTTGACTTGCGCGACCGCCACGGCGCGACGTTGATCCTTGTGACCCACGCGCCGGAGCTGGCGGCGCGGTGTGACCGCGTGGTGCAGTTGCGCGACGGGCAGATTATGAGCGACAGCCTTGCGATGGCCGCGCAATGAGTCTTGCGTGGCGGATTGCGCGGCGCGAGCTGCGGGGCGGCCTGCGTGGGTTTTGGGTGTTTCTGGCGTGTCTGGCGCTGGGCGTGGCCGCGATTGCCGCGATCGGCACCGTGCGCGGTGCGATCGAGGCGGGGCTGACCGAGCAAGGCGCGGTGATCCTTGGCGGCGACGCGGAGGTGCAACTGACCTACCGGTTTGCAGAACCTGAAGAGCGCGCGTTTTTCGAGAGCTTGGGGGATGTGTCGGAGCTTGTCGATTTCCGCTCCATGCTGGCGACAGGGGAAGAACGCGCCCTGACGCAGGTCAAGGGCGTTGACGACATGTACCCACTTTATGGAGCGGTTCAGCTGACGCCTGATATGCCTTTGGCAGAGGCTTTGGCAGGGCGCGACGGGTTTGCAGGGGCGGCGGTTGATCCGGTGCTGCTGTCGCGGCTGGGCTTGGACGTGGGCGACCGGGTGAAGCTGGGGGTCAAAGAGTTCATCGTTATGGCCGCGTTGGAGAGGATGCCGGATAGTGCGGGGGCGGGTTTCTCGCTGGGGCCGCCGACACTGGTAGCAAGTGCGGCCTTGCAGGACGCGGGGCTTTTGACGCCGGGGACATTATTCGAGACGGAATACCGGATCAGGACGCCCGAGGCGTTGGATCTGGAGGCCGCCAAAGCGCAGGCCGAAGCGGCGTTGGAAGGCACCGGCTTTCGCTGGCGGGACCGGCGCAACGGCGCGCCGGGGATCTCGCGATTTGTGGAGCGGTTGTCGGCGTTTTTGGTGCTGGTGGGGCTGACGGGATTGGCCGTGGGCGGCGTCGGCGTATCGGCGGCGGTCAGGGCCTATCTGGCGGGCAAGACGGAGGTGATCGCCACCTTGCGCAGTCTGGGCGCGTCGGGGGGCTTGGTGTTTCGGGTCTACCTGTTGCAGGTGGGTGTCCTCGCGGTGTTGGGCATTGCCATGGGGCTGGTTCTGGGCGGGCTGTTGCCCTTGGCGTTCGGCCCGTTGATCGAGGCGAGCTTGCCGGTGCCGGTGGATTTGGCGCTACGCTTGCGGCCCTTGGCGGAAGCGGCGCTTTATGGGGCGTTGGCAGCGGCGTTGTTTACGCTGTGGCCGTTGGGCCAGTCGGAGCATATCCGCGCAGCGGCGTTGTTTCGGGATGCGCAAAGCGGTGTCAAAGGTTGGCCGAGGCCGGTCTGGATTGTCGTGTGCGGGTTGATTTTGGCGGCTCTGGTAGGCTCTGCGGCGTTGCTTTCAGGTTTGGTCATGCTGACGCTGTGGGCGGCGGGTGGCATCATGGCGGCGTTTGTACTGCTGGTGTTGGCGGCGATGGGCGTGCGGGTGCTGGCGCGCTGGCTGGCGCGGCGGTTGCGCGGTTTCAAGACGTTGCGCTTTGCGCTGGGCGCTGTTGGCGGGCCTGGGCGAGAGGCGCAGGCCGTGGTGGTCTCGCTGGGGTTGGGTCTGTCGGTGCTGGCGGCAGTGGGACAAATCGACTGGAACCTGCGCAACGCCATTGCGGGGGATTTGCCCGAGATTGCACCGAGCTACTTTATAGTGGATGTGCAGCCCGACCAATTGGAGCCGCTGGTGGCCTCCTTGAGCGCGCGCCCGAGCGTGTCGAAGATCGAAAGCGCGCCGATGCTGCGCGGTGTGATTACCAAGATCAACGACAAACCCGCGATGGAGGTGGCGCCGGACCACTGGGTCGTGCGCGGTGATCGTGGCGTGACTTATGCGGATGCGCTGCCAGCGGGCACCGACATTACTGCAGGCAAATGGTGGGGTGAGGGGTACGAGGGCGACCCACAGATCAGCTTTGCTGCCGAGGAGGCGGAGGAGCTTGGTTTGAAACTGGGCGACACCCTGAATGTGAACGTGCTGGGGCGCGACATCACCGCTACGATTACCAGCTTTCGCGAAGTTAACTTCTCGACCGGAGGACTTGGATTCGTGCTGTCGATGAATGCGGCGGCGCTTCGGGGCGCTCCGCACACGCATATCGCCACGATCTACGCCGAGGAAGCCGATGAAGGCGCGATTTTGCGAGACATGGCGAAGACCTATCCGAACATAACCGCGATCCGCGTGCGTGACGCAATCGACCGTGTCAGCGAGGTTCTGCAAGGCATCGCGGCGGCGATCACCTACGGCGCGCTGTCGACGTTGGTGACGGGCGGCATCGTGTTGATCGGCACGGCAGCCGCCGGAGAAAAGGCGCGGGTCTATGAAGGCGCGGTGCTGAAGACGCTGGGCGCCTCACGCGCTGCGGTACTGGGCAATTTCGCGTTACGTTCGGCGCTGTTGGGGCTAACCGCGGGCGGGATCGCACTGGTGACCGGAATTACCGCGGGATGGGGCGTTATGGTGTTCGTCATGGAGTCGGATTTCACAGTGGCAATCGGCTCGGCGCTGACGATCATCGCTGGCGGGGTGCTGGCCACGTTGGTGACAGGGCTCATGTTTGCATGGCGCCCTTTGGCAACGCGACCAGCGCAGGTGCTTCGCGCCAGCGAGTAGTTTTTCTGCGCCTATTGCAGGTCCGAAAACGCGGCTTGCATACGGGCGACCGCATCCTCAACCACTGCGCGCGGTGCAGCGATGTTGAAGCGGAGGAAACCCTCGCCACCTTTGCCGAAAGTCGGGCCATGATTGGCGGCGATTTTCGCGGCGTCTTGGGTTCGCGACGTGAATTCCTCACGGGTCATGCCGGTTCCTGAGAAGTCGACCCATGCCAGATACGTGGATTCCATCTGCATTGACGCCAGTCCCGGGATTGTGTTGATCCCTGCGTCAAAAATTTTGCGGTTGGTGTCGAGATACGCA
This sequence comes from Litoreibacter ascidiaceicola, assembly GCF_900129235.1. Lineage (GTDB taxonomy): Bacteria > Pseudomonadota > Alphaproteobacteria > Rhodobacterales > Rhodobacteraceae > Litoreibacter > Litoreibacter ascidiaceicola. The sequence goes on from NZ_FQUV01000003.1 coordinate 137,672, forward strand.
ACCAACGCATCCACCCATTCCGCGCCTTCCGGCGAGTATGCGGCAGTGGCCATGAACAATCCGAAGCTGTTAGGGCTAAGGCCCATTGCGGCCATCCGTGCCGCGAAACGCGCGCGTAAATCAGAATCCGCAATGATGACATTTCCAGAATGGGAACCCGCGATATTAAAGGTCTTCGTCGTCGCGGTCATCATCACCAGCCGGTCTTCCAGACCAGCGATGTTCGTCATGGGAATATGTGTGTGTCCGGGGAAGACGAGGTCGTGGTGGATTTCGTCCGACACGAGGATCAGGTCGTGGCGCTTGGCAAAGGCGGCAACAGCTTGCAACTCTCCCTTGGTCCAGACGCGACCGCCGGGATTGTGGGGTGAGCACAGAATAAGCATTGTCTCCGAGCCTGTCATCTGCGAGTCGTAGGCGTCGAAATCCATCTCGTAGCGGCCGTTTGTGTTGACCAACTCACACTCGACCACCTCGCGACCCGCAGCGCTGATAACGCGGGCGAACGCGTGATAAACGGGGGTGAACAGGACAACGCCATCACCGGGTGAGGTGAAGGCGTCGATACACATCGCGGTCCCGTTAACTAGCCCATGCGTGGTAAAAATGTGATCAGGATTCAAGGTCCATCCGTGACGGGTCTTCATCCACCACTGGATTGCTGCGCGGTATTCGGTTTCGTCGCCATAGTAGCCGTAGACGCCGTGCTCGTGCATTTTCTTGATCGCGTCTTGAACGCATTGGGGGGGCTGGAATTCCATATCCGCTACCCACATCGCGATGCCGTCCTTGGGCGAAACGCCGTAAAGCGCCTCCATCTTGTCCCATTTTACGCAATGGGTGCCGCGGCGGTCGATTTGGGTGTCGAAACTCATGGAACAGCTCTCCTTGTTATCGAGCGCAAGGTTGCGGGATTCCTGAGAGGCTGCAAGTGCCAAAATGCGTGGAGCTCGCAAGGTGTGTTCTGGCTAAGGCAGAGTTCGGCCTGAAGCTCTTGTTCCGAAAGGCCGGAACGGTTATCTGGGCGGCATGAAACGCTCGATCCTGATCCACCCCGACCCGCGCCTGAAGAAACTGGCAAAACCTGTTGTTGACGTCTCGGACGCGCTGCGGGCCTTGGCCGATGACATGCTGGAAACCATGTATGACGCGCCGGGCATAGGGTTGGCCGCGCCGCAGGTCGGCGTGCTCGATAGGCTGATCGTTTTGGACTGCATTAAGAAAGAGGGCGAGGCACCCCGCCCGCTAGTGATGTTCAACCCCGAAGTGGTCGCCTACTCTGACGAAGAAAACACTTACGAGGAAGGTTGCCTGTCGATCCCTGAACAGTACGCCGATGTGACCCGCCCCGCAGACGTTACCGTGCGATGGATGGACCGCGACGGAGCAGAGCAGGAAGAGACCTTTGATGGTCTCTGGGCCACCTGCGTGCAGCACGAGATTGATCATTTGGATGGCAAGCTGTTCATTGACTATTTGCGTCCGCTCAAACGCCAGATGATCACTCGCAAGATGGTCAAGCTGAAGCGCGAAATGGCCCGCATCGGATGATCTTGCCGATCGTGCAGCATCCTGATCCTGTGCTGCGCCAGCTATGCCAGCCGGTCTTTGACGTGGCGGCGCTTGGTGGGCTGATCAATGACATGTTCGACACCATGTATGATGCGCCCGGGCGAGGGCTGGCCGCGCCTCAGGTGGGGCGACCGGTCCGCTTGTTCGTGATGGATACCACATGGAAAGAGGGAGAGCGGACTCCGGTTGTGATGATTAATCCGGAATTCTTGTCCCGTTCCCCTGAAATGCAGCGCAATGAAGAGGGATGCCTGTCAATTGCGAAGCACCCCGTTTGGGTTAAGCGGCCCGAGCGCATTGAGGTGATGTGGATGGACGAAACCGGAGCACAGCGTCGCGGCGCATTTGAGGGGATCGCGGCGGCCTGTGTGCAGCACGAAATGGACCATCTCGATGGGGTGTTGATTTTGGACTATGAGGAGACGGCATGAAGCGTCCATTTGTGATGTGGCCGGACAAGCGTTTGCGGACTGTGGCGGAGGATGTGTCCGAGATCACCGACGAGATCCGTACGATTTGGGCCGATATGGTCGAGACCATGGACGCGATGCCCGGAGTTGGTTTGGCTGCGGTGCAGATCGGGGTGATGCAGCGGCTGGCTGTTGTGGATGCCTCGGACACGCGCGGGCAAGCGGTGTTAATGGCGAACCCTGAAGTGTTGCATGCCAGCGGTCAGATGCGGGAGCATGAAGAAGCGTCGCCGAATTTGCCGGGTGTTTCGGCGGTGATCTCGCGGCCGCGCGCGGTGACCGTACGATTTTTAAACGCGGCGGGTGAGGTTGAAGAACGCGACTTTGTCGGGCTTTGGGCGACGTCGGTGCAGCACCAGATCGACCACCTGCGTGGCAAGATGTACTTCGATCATCTGAGCCGCACCAAGCGGGAAATGCTGGTGAAAAAGGCAAGGAAGCTGGTGCGATGAAAATCGTTTTTATGGGTACGCCGGAGTTTTCTGTTCCGGTTCTGGAGGCTCTGGTCGGGGCGGGTCACGAAATCGTCGCCGTGTATTCGCAACCGCCGCGTCCGGCTGGTCGCGGCAAGAAGGACCGCCCGTCACCTGTGCAGGCGCGGGCCGAGGAGTTGGGCTTGGCTGTACGCCATCCGGTGTCACTAAAGGGTGCGCATGAGCAGGCGGAGTTTGCTGGGCTGGGCGCGGATGTCGCTGTGGTCGTGGCATATGGGCTGATCCTGCCGCAAGCAGTACTGGACGCGCCGAAGCACGGGTGCTTGAACATTCATGCCTCGTTGTTGCCGCGTTGGCGCGGGGCCGCGCCGATCCATCGTGCCATCATGGCGGGCGATGCTGAGACTGGCGTTTGCATCATGCAGATGGAGGCAGGGCTGGACACCGGTCCCGTATTACTACGTCAGGCGACGGAGATTGGCGCGACAGAGACAACGGGCCAGTTGCACGACTGGCTGAGTGCCATCGGAGCAAAGATGATTGTCGAAGCGCTTGCGCGTTTGGACAAACTGGTGCCGGAGCCGCAGCCGGAGGACGGCGTGACTTACGCCGCCAAAATCGACAAGGCGGAGGCGAGGATCGACTGGATGCGGGGCGCTGCCGAGATTGTGTGCCAGATCAACGGGCTGTCGCCGTTTCCGGGTGCTTGGACCGAGGCGGATGGCGAGCGGATCAAATGCTTGCGAGCGGAAGTAGCGGACAGGGACCTTCCTGTGGGAGAAGTTATCGTCTCGAAGGACAGTCTCGACGTTGGATGCGGCGACGGGGCGGTTTCCGTGCTGACATTGCAACGCGCAGGCAAGAAAGCTGGCGAGGCCTCAGTCGTGACCCAAGGTTGGACGCCGCCGAAACGGTTTTCCTAAACACGCGGTGGACGGCTTTTGTAAACGGGAAGGCTCCATCCGAAGGCAATCGAGCCTGTGCGCAAAGCCAAGGTGACGAGTGCGCAGCCGATAAGTGCGATGGGAAGTGGTTGACCTAGGGTTAGTAAGCCAATGGCAGCACCAGCCCCCGCAAACGCACAAGTCACGTAAAGTTCGCCCTGTTTTAGGACAAGAGGCACTTCATTGCAGACGACATCACGCATGAGACCGCCGAAACAGCCGGTGGAGATGCCCATAATCAGCACGATTGGCCATGTCGCGTCCATTGCCACGGCTGCCGCGACCCCAGCGGGGACGGCCACGGCAAGCGCCAGTGCGTCTATCCAGAGGATCGAGCGGTAGCGGGATTCCAGCAGGTGGGCGGTGAAGAACACGATGAAGGCTGCGACGGAGGCGACCATGATGAAGGTCGGCTCCTCCATCCAAAACACGGCGCGGTCTAGCAGCACATCGCGCACCGTGCCGCCGCCGACTGCCGTGAGGCACGCGATGAAGATGAAACCCACGATATCGAGCTGGGCGCGGCTGGCGACCAGCGCACCGGTCAGGGCGAAGACGAAGACCGACGCGTAGTCGAGATAGACGAGAGATGTCATGGCTTGAACGGGGCCATACCAGCGCGAGCAAGCTCGTCGGCGCGCTCGTTTTCGGGGTGACCTGCGTGGCCCTTGACCCATTCCCATGTGACGGTATGGCGGGACTGGGCTTCGTCGAGGCGCTTCCAGAGGTCAAGGTTCTTGATCTCGCCGCCTTTCTTTTTCCAGCCTTTGGCCTTCCAGCCGTGGATCCACTTGGTAATGCCGTCTTTAACGTAGGAGCTGTCGGTCACGATGGTCAACTCGGACGCCCGGCTGAGGGTTTCCAGCACGTTGATCGCGGCCAGCATTTCCATGCGGTTGTTGGTGGTGTTTGCCTCACCGCCTTTCAGCTCGCGTTCCTTGACTACCTCTTCTCCTTCGCGCGCGATGAGGATCGCGCCCCAGCCGCCGGGACCGGGATTGCCGGAACATGCGCCGTCCGTGTAGGCAAACAGCTCAGCCATCGGACAGCACGATGATGAAGGGCGCGACTGTGCCGTCCATACCCGGCTCCGCGCCGAGGCGGGTGGTGCGCGGGGTGAAGCCTGCGTTGGCAAGGAGGTGTTTCAATTCGTCTTCCTGATAGTAGCTGTAGAGCCGCCCGATCTTGTCGCGGTTGGCGTTGTCGCCGATCTTGAGACCGATATGGAATATGCCGCCGGGTTTCAACGCCTTGCGTAGGGCGGACAGGTGACGGGGCATGTCGGCTTTCGGCGCGTGGAGCAGCGAGAAATTGGCCCAGATGCCATCAAAGATGTCGGTGCCCGCGATGTCTTCGAAGGTTGCGAGGCGGGCGTCGACCTTGTGCTGCTCGCGGGCGATGCGGATCATCTCGGGGGAGGCGTCGGTGGCCTCGACCGTGAAGCCCGCCGCCTGCATCATTGCGGCCGAATTGCCGGGGCCGCAGCCAAGATCGAGTATGTGACCCTTGGGGATGACCGCGTCCATGAAAGCCAGCAGGTCGGCGTCGGGTTTGGTGCGCGCAAAAGTGTCCGCATAGGTGGCGGCGCGGGCGTTGTAGACGTCGATGGTTTCCTTGTCGCTCATGCGAAAATTCCTATGAGGAGGCAGCCGCAGACAATCACCGTCAGAAGTGCGCGGAGCTTGAGCCACCATGGGGGTGTCAGGTTCCAGCGGGCGAATTGCACGTCGCAGGCGAAGACCAGCAGGAAGCCGATCAGCACGGCGATGGTCGCGCGGGTGCCACCACCGCCGATGGTGAAGAATGCCCAGAGCGCGGGCAGGGTGCTCAGCGCGTAGGCTATGGCTGCGTTGGTTTTGGTCGCGAAGCCCCAGAGCACGCCGGACATGAAGCACAAGATCACGGTGCCGTAGGAGATCAGGATATAGGACGCGCCGAACCGCTGGCCCAACAAGGCCGTGGTCTGCTCGTCGATGGCAGGGACCAGCATACCGAGCGCCCCCCACAAGAATGGCAGCAGCCCCGCGAGGCCAAGGGTAAGAGCAGAGCGGGGGATCATGCGCGCTCCAACGCCAGTTTTCCCGCAAGGCCCACGAAGATTGCGGCGAAGGAGCGGTTGAGCCATTTTAGCACCCGCTCGGAGCCTAGGATCGCGTCGCGAGCGCGGGCGGCGAAGAGGCCGTAGATCACGAAAACAGCAAAGGTCAGAGCCATGAAGACTGCTCCGAGTAGGGCCATTTCTGCCGTTACGTTCGCAGGGTTTCCAGACAGGAACGGAGGCAGCAGGGCCAGAAAGAAGATCGACAGCTTGGGATTCAGGATGTTGATCAATGCGCCCCGACGTGCGGTGCGCCAGCCGTTTTGCGCAGTTTGCGTGCCGTTAACGGACAGGGTGCCGCCGGATCTGAGCATCTGCCACGCGAGGTAGAGCAGATAGGCGACGCCCGCGAATTTGACGATCTGGAAGAGCAGGGCGGAGGTGTGTAGCACCGCCGCCAGCCCTAGCGTTGCGGCGGCGAGGTGGGGGACGATGCCGAAAGTGCAGCCCAACGCCGCCCAGAGTGCGGCGCGGCGGCCTTGGCCGAGGCCCATGGCCAACGTGTAGATGACGCCGGTGCCGGGGGCGAGGACGACGACGAGGGCTGTCAGCAGGTATTGGGCGGTGATCATGGGACGGGTGCTCCGGTTGCGTGATACAGAGATATCATGGCAGGCGAAGATGTCACGCGCCGCACGGCCCCTTCTAACGTAGTGCCGCCTTGAAAAGGACCGTGTCCAAGTCGCCTAGAGCTCCGTCCTCCAGACAGGCCGCGTAGCTGACTACCACGACCATTTCGCCGCCGTAGCTGGCAAAATAGGAGCCGTCGCCCTTGCCGTCCCAACACAGCAACCCTGCGTGCCAGAAGAGGTTGCGCCCATTTATATTACGATAGAATGACCCCATCACATACTTCGCACCGCGCCCAAGCTCAGAATGGGGCCAGTCAAGCGGCGCGCGCCCGATGTTGCGGGGGCTGCCGAACCACTCCTTTGCAAACCGGGCGTAATCGCCAACGGACATGGACCAACCGCCCCACGCCCCCAGCGGGCCCCAGACAGGATCGAGTGCTGCGGTGGTGATGCCGAGTGGATCAAGGACCAACGACCGGCAATCGGCCTCGTAGTCTTGTTGCGCATGGGCGTCGATCACGGCGCCCAGAACGGCGTAGTTGGTGTTGTTGTAGCGGAAGGACGCATCTGCCCGGGGGGCATCCAGCGCCAGTTTGGTCGCGAGCTTATGGCGCGGCGTGCGGTCGGCTTCCAGATGCCACGGCTGGCCTTGGGTCAGGTCTTCGTCAAAGCCGGAGGTCTGCGACAGGAAATCGGGCAAACTGCCCGTGCTTTCAGGGGCGTCAATTAGCGTTGAAATCTGCGCGTCGAGGTCGAAGACGCCTTCTTGCTGGAACACGGCGATGCAAGCCCCGGTGATGGCTTTTGACAGGCTGGCCAATGTGACAGGCGCGGCAGCGTCACGGCCATAGCCCTTTGTCAGTGTCGGTGCGGGGGCGTCGCCAGCAAGTACGGCGATGGAAGCTTCGGTGACGCCGTGGTCGGTCATCCAAGCCTCGAACGAAGTCACGATGGCGGTTTGGCGATCGTCTTGTGCGGCCACAGGCGTGGTCAGAAATAAAGCGCCAATCAGAAGCGCGCGCAGGCTCATGCCGGTTCTCGCAGCACACGCGGGACCTTGAATTCCACGTTTTCGACGGCGGTTTCGACAACCTCTTCGGTCACTTTGTAGCGGGCCTTGAAGGCGTCGATGACCTCGTTGATCAGCACTTCCGGCGCGGAGGCACCTGCTGTGATGCCGATGCTGTCGATGCCGTCCAGCGCGCGCCAGTCGATGTCGGCGGCGCGTTGCACCAGTTGTGCGTAGGTGCAGCCCGCTTTGGCCCCGACCTCCACCAGCCGTCTGGAGTTGGAGGAGTTCGGCGCGCCGATGACCAACATGGCGTTGGTCTTCGTGGCCATCGCTTTCACCGCTTCTTGGCGGTTGGTGGTGGCGTAACAGATGTCTTCCTTGTGCGGCCCGATGATCGCGGGGAAGCGGGTTTGCAGGGCCGCGACCACATCAGCGGTGTCATCGACCGACAGGGTCGTTTGGGTGATGAAGGCTAGCTTTTCGGGGTCGCGCGGGGCGATGGTGGCGACGTCTTCGGAGGTCTCGACCAAGATCACCTCGCCCTCGGGCAACTGGCCCATGGTGCCCACGGTTTCGGGATGACCGGCATGGCCGATCATCACCATTTGCAGACCGTTGGCGTGGTGACGCTCCGCCTCGATATGGACCTTGGAGACCAGCGGGCATGTCGCGTCGACATAGACCATCTCGCGCTTGGCGGCAGCGGCGGGGACCGCTTTCGGAACGCCGTGGGCCGAGAAGATCACGGGGCGGTCGTCGGGGCATTCGTCAAGCTCCTCGACAAACACCGCACCTTGGTCGCGCAGGGCGTCGACCACGTATTTGTTGTGTACGATTTCGTGGCGCACATAGACGGGTGCGCCCCATTTCTCCAACGCCATCTCCACGATTTTGATGGCGCGGTCCACGCCTGCGCAGAATCCGCGCGGGGCGGCGAGGTAGAGGGTGAGGGGGGGCTTGGTCATGTTATGCGCTCCTGCTTGGGGCATGAATTAAGGGCTTGAGTGGGCGGGGTCCAGTGGTGGCTCGCGGAAATGTGTGATTTGGGCGCTTGACCCTCCACCTGCTGGAAGCCGGATAAGAGTTTTTCATAGAAGGAGCATCTAACACCATGATCAGGCATATTCTCACTCCCTGCGGCGCTATTCTTGTGGCGATTTTGGCAACCGTTCAGGTGTCCAACGTAAGCGCTCAAACCGCACCGTATGCCAATCCGGAGGTCATCGCCGAGGGCAAGCTGATTTACGATGGGGCCTGTGCCTCGTGCCACGGAGGCGATCTGGAAGGACAACCTAACTGGCGGCAACGCGGTGCCAATGGACGGCTGCCCGCACCACCGCATGACATCACGGGCCACACGTGGCACCACGCAGACGAGCAACTGTTCGCGATCACAAAATACGGGACGGAGGCGCTAGTCGGTGGGGATTACAAAAGTGACATGCGCGGGTTTGAGGGTGAATTGACGGATGCACAGATCAAGGCGGTCCTCGCTTATATCAAGAGTACATGGCCTGAGGATATCCAAGAACGACATAGCGCGATGAGCCGTTAGGGGTGGCTTTGCAAATACGGCATCGGCTAGGGTCCGGTGGAATGGAGATTTTACTATGGCGATGAAGATTCGAGCGGTCGCCGCAGGTGACCGGAAGTCTTGGGGCGCACTCTATAAAGGGTATGCCGCGTTCTACGGGGTCGCGCAGACTGACGACATGCGTGACCGAGTCTGGGAATGGCTGATGGACTCCGACCATGAGGTCAACGGATTTGTAGCTGAGGTGGATGGCGCGCTTGTAGGGTTGGCCCATTACCGGCCTTTTGCGCGGCCGCTGGCAGCGGGGACGGGCGGGTTTCTGGATGATTTGTTTGTGAATCCTGACGCGCGAGGCCTGAAGGTGGGCGAGGCGCTAATTTCCGCCGTGCAGGCTGAGGGTCGCAATCGTGGTTGGGGCGTCGTTCGCTGGATCACCGCGGATGACAATTACCGCGCACGTGGATTATACGACCGACTGGCGACGCGCACCGGTTGGGTGACGTATGATCTGGATGTTGACGGCGAAACGGTCTGAAACGAAAAACGCCGGAGCGATGCCCCGGCGTTTTGTCTTATTCAGTGACTTCGCGTTCCCGTTCGCGGGTGAAGCTCATGTCGCCTTCCCGTGGCGGGCGGCCTATCACCTCGCGCAGCTCGTCGAGTTCGATGAAATTGTCGGCCTGACGGCGCAGTTCATCAGAGATCATTGGCGGGTTGGAGCGGATCGTCGACACGACCGACACACGCACGCCTTTGCGCTGGATTGCTTCGATCAAGGGGCGGAAGTCGCCATCGCCCGAAAAGATCACGATGTGATCGACATGCGGGGCGAGTTCCATGGCATCGACAGCAAGTTCGATATCCATGTTGCCTTTGACCTTACGACGACCTTCACGGTCGGTGTATTCCTTGGCCGGTTTGGTGACCATGGTGAAGCCGTTGTAATGCAGCCAGTCCACAAGCGGACGAATGGGCGAATAATCGTCATTCTCGAGTAGGGCTGTATAGTAGAATGCGCGTAGCATTTTGCCGCGACGCATGAACTCATGTCTCAGGAGTTTATAGTCAATATCAAACCCCAAAGACTTGGCTGCGGCATATAGATTCGACCCGTCTATAAACAGTGCCAGCCTTTCGTCTTTGTAAAACATCAAATGTCCTTCCGATAATCGCTCAGCCTGTTTAATAGTCCCCGAGTGAAGGGCGCAGGCGTACGCGCTTCAGCAAACATAAGGAAAAAAGCTTATGCCGCAACCCACGGGGGGTCACAAAGGGCTGATAATAGCCCATGTTGCGCTGGGTAGTAACGCGACGTCAAGCTCTGGATCACCGGAATTCACCCTGCGCGACGTGAAACAAGCAATTTCTTGCGACTCAGTTAACGTGCTGGCGGAAAGTCGCTTTTTCCGAAGCCCCGCGTTTCCGGTAGGCAGCGGGCCGAACTATGTGAACGCCGCCATAACCCTCGAGACCAGCCTGTCTGCAGACGCTCTTTTGGCGTATTTACACCGCGTTGAGGCTGTTTTCGGACGGGTGCGCGAGGCGCGGTGGGCCGCACGGACACTTGATCTTGATCTGCTGGATTATGGAGGCAGGATACTCCCAGATGCCGCGACAGTGACGCATTGGGTTGATCTGCCGTTGGAGCGTCAAAAGAAGGATGCGCCGGACCGTCTGATTTTGCCGCATCCCAGGATTCAGGACCGCGCATTTGTATTGATTCCATTGGCTGATATTGCGCCTGATTGGGTGCATCCTTTAAGCGGTCGTAGCCTTGCAGATATGTTATCAGCCTTGCCGGATGCGGAAAAAGGCACGATTTGCCCTCTGTGAAGGCCAAATTTGCGGGTTTTGAGGTTGTATTCGTCCTGTAACGGTCCTAATTGTGCCGTCTGACATCCCCTGTGAATGACTGGAGTCCCCCATGGCCCGCGTGACGGTTGAAGATTGCGTAGACAAAGTACCTAACCGCTTTGAACTGGTTATGCTTGCGTCCCATCGTGCCCGTGAGATTGCGGCCGGCGGCGCGCTCACTATTGATCGTGATAACGACAAGAACCCTGTCGTATCACTGCGCGAGATTGCGGAAGAGACCCAGACTGCTGACGAGTTGCGCGAGCGCATGATCGAAAGCAACCAGACACAGATCGAAGTGGACGAGCCTGAAGAAGACGCCATGGCGCTTCTCATGGGTGTTGAGCAGGACAAACCTGCCGATGACGACATGTCCGAAGAGAAGCTGTTGCGGGCCTTGATGGAAGCACAAGGGCCAAAGTAAGGCTCTACAAAATTGGCGGCGGACCAACGGATGATTTCTGACAGCGACCTGATCGCAATGGTCCGCGCCTACAATCCGAACACCAACGAAGCCCTGATCCGGGATGCTTATGCCTACGGTGCGAAAATGCACGAAGGGCAGACGCGGCATTCCGGCGAGCCATATTTCTCCCATCCTGTTGAAGTTGCCGCCCTGCTGACCGAGCGTTGGCTGGATGATGCAACGATCGTCACAGCATTGCTGCATGACACGATTGAAGACACGGGATCGACCTATTCCGAGGTGGAACGCCGCTTTGGCTCCGAGATCGCGGAACTGGTGGATGGCGTCACCAAACTGACCAATCTGGAATTGAACTCGACCGAGACCAAGCAGGCGGAAAACTTTCGCAAGCTATTTATGGCGATGTCCAAGGACCTTCGGGTCATTTTGGTGAAACTTGCAGACCGTCTGCATAATATGCGCACGATCAAACACATGCGCCCGGACAAGCAGATTCAGAAGGCCCGCGAGACAATGGATATCTACGCGCCTTTGGCAGGGCGGATGGGGATGCATTGGATGCGCGAAGAGCTGGAAGACCTAGCGTTTCGCGTCCTGAACCCGGATGCGCGGGCGTCAATTATCCGGCGCTTCATCACACTACAAAAAGAGACGGGCGATGTTGTCCCGAAAATCACCGAAGACATCCGCACCGAGTTGGCCCGCGCGAATATTGAAGGCAAGGTGTTTGGGCGCGCCAAGAAACCCTATTCCATCTGGCGCAAGATGGAGGAGAAGAAGCAAAGCTTCTCACGTCTGTCCGACATCTATGGCTTCCGCGTCATCGCCAATTCCGAGGATGATTGCTACCGTGCCTTGGGGGTTTTGCACCGCCGCTGGCGCTCGGTGCCCGGACGCTTCAAGGACTATATCAGCCAGCCAAAGACTAATGGTTACCGTTCGATCCACACGACCGTATCGGGGCGCGACGGCAAACGCGTAGAAATCCAGATTCGAACCCGCCAGATGCATGATGTTGCCGAGGCCGGTGTCGCCGCACATTGGGCGTATCGTGACGGAGAGCGGGTCGAAAACCCGTTTGCCGTCGACCCGTCCACTTGGGTGTCTTCGATGACAGAGCGGTTCGATCAAGCCGACGACCATGACGATTTTCTCGAGCATGTGAAATTGGAGATGTATTCGGACCAAGTGTTCTGTTTCACTCCGAAAGGCGAGGTGATCAAACTTCCGCGGGGTGCAACACCGCTAGACTATGCCTATGCGATCCACACCCGGATCGGGCATAGCTGCGTCGGGGCGAAGGTTGATGGATTGCGGGTGCCGCTTTGGACACGGTTGCGCAACGGGCAATCGGTTGAAATCATCACCGCCGAAGGGCAAAAGCCGCAGCCGACATGGATCGACATTGCGGTCACCGGGCGGGCGAAATCGGCAATTCGCAAATCCCTGCGTGAAGAGCATCGTGACCGCTATATCAAGCTGGGTCGTGAATTGACCCGCGTGGCGTTTGAACATGTCGGCAAGAAGGCATCGGATAAGGCGTTAGAGACTGCCGCGAAGGAGTTGAGCCTGACCGACGCGTCTCAATTGCTGGAATATGTTGGCTCGACCGAGTTGTCGGCACGCGAAGTTGTGACCGCGCTGTATCCAGAACTCGCGAGCAAGGCGGATATGGAGCCCGCGGATAATGAACGCCCCGTTGTCGGCCTGCCCGAGGGTGTTCAGGTCAAACGCGCTGCTTGTTGCCAGGCCGTGCCGGGAGAGCGGATTGTCGGGATCAAGTACAAGGGTGAGGGGGTGTTTGTTCACGCCATCGCCTGCGACGCGCTCGTCGAGTTGGAGGACCAGCCAGAGCGCTGGCTTGATATTCGCTGGCATTCTGGCCGACACGCGGCAACCAATACGGTTACTCTGGCGTTAACGATTGGCAATAGCTTTGGGGTTCTGGGACGTATTTGCACATTGATCGGGGAGCAGAAGGCGAATATTTCGGACATGCATTTTATCGACCGCAAGCCGGACTATTTCCAGTTATTGATGGATGTCGACGTCAGGGATTCCGAGCATCTGCACGGGGTCATGACCGCTATCGAGGCAGATAGTGACGTGGCTGGGTTGGAACGGCACCGAGATTTGAGCCGCAAACCGTAACGAGTGGCCCCGAAACAATGGGGCGGAGAGGTGAAAGACCAGACGTGTTCAAACGCCGAACGCCAAAAAGCTGGGCCCTGTGGGCGTGGCATTTGATCTGGCCGCAAGGTGGCTGGGGGCGGGCGTTCGGGTATGTTAAACACCGCGTTCGTCGCTTGCCTGATGCGCCTCACCGTATTTCGCGGGGCATTTTCGCGGGTGTGTTTACAACTTTCACCCCATTTTACGGCTTTCATTTTTTCATCGCGGCCTTCATCGCAAAAGTCATGCGTGGCAACATTCTGGCCGCGTTGATGGCGACCTTTTTTGGCAACCCGCTCACATACTTGCCGATTGGCGTCGTGTCGCTAAAGACAGGCCACTTCTTGCTTGGCACCGAGTTTGAGCCGGACATGAACCTCGCTCGGCGGTTCGCGGGTGCCTGGCGTGACTTGAAAGATAACTTCTGGGCGATGTTTACCGATGACGTGGCCCATTGGGATCGACTGGCCGGCTTTTATAACGAGGTGTTCCTTCCCTATATGGTGGGTGGGCTCATTCCCGGTGTGATTGCGGGGACTATCGCCTACTATCTCAGCGCTCCGGTGATTGCGGCGTATCAGAACCGCCGTAAGGGGCGGATCAAGGCAAAGCTGGAAGAAATCCGGCTCCGCAAGGCGGCCAAGAAAGCTGAAGACAGTCGCTCACAATAAGCGATGTTGAGCTTGCCGCGCGTTGTCCTATGATCTGAGGTGAAGAGCCATCTCCAAAGGACTGCACCGATGACCAACAAGCTCCGCCTTGGCGTGAATATCGACCACGTTGCAACAGTTCGAAATGCCCGCGGTGGCGACAATCCTGATCCGGTTCGCGCCGCGCTAATGGCGCAAGAGGCAGGAGCGGACGGGATCACTGCGCATCTGCGTGAAGATCGCCGCCACATCCGCGACGCTGACATGGCTGCAATCAAAGACGCGATTTCTGTTCCGCTGAATTTTGAGATGGCGGCGACGGACGAGATGCAGAAACTTGCGTTGGCGACCGAGCCGCATGCGGTTTGCCTTGTACCGGAACGGCGCGAAGAGAGAACAACGGAAGGTGGGCTTGACGTTGCAGGCGACGACAATCGGCTGGCAGCTTATATCTCTCCCTTCAAGAATGCAGGTATCCGGGTGTCCCTGTTTATCGGGTCCGACGAGCGGCAGGTCCGCGCCGCAGCACGAATTGGCGCGGACATAATCGAGCTGCACGCGGGCAGCTATTGCGACGCCCATGCCGAAGGGCGCTTTGATGCACGGGATGCGGAGTTCGTGCGATTGCGCGACATGGCCAAACTCGCGCATTCGTTGGGCCTTGAGGTTCATGCAGGGCATGGCTTCACCTTTGACAGCGTGAAACCGGTTGCGGCTTTGCCGGAAATTGTGGAGCTGAATATCGGACATTTCCTGATTGGAGAGGCGATATTCACGGGACTGGCCCCCGCAATCAAGGAAATGCGCCGTCTGATGGACGAGGCGCGCGCGTGACGGGTTTCGAATTTGCCTTGCTGCTTTTGGCGTGGGCAATTGGCGGGGCTTCTCCAGGGCCTGCAACGCTGGCGATTGCGGGCACTTCTATGGAACGCGGTCGTGCAGCGGGATTGGCAGTTGCTGCTGGTATCGTTTGCGGCTCCGCGACTTGGGGCGTTGCGGCTGCCCTGGGGATGAGCGCATTGATGCTTGCGAATGCGTGGCTGGTGGAAGTGCTGCGTTACGTGGGCGCCGCTTATTTGATGTATTTGGGCTTTAAAGCGCTTCGCTCCGGTCTGTCAGATAAGCCGTTGGCGAAGGTTCAGGCCAAGCGCGGCGGGCTGCGCTCGGTCTATTTGAAGGGGCTGCTACTGCATCTTACAAATCCCAAGGCAGTCTTTGGCTGGGGTGCTATCTTTGCCATTGCAGTGCCGCCGGGATCCGACCCTCGGGCGGTATGGGAGACTTTCGGCGCATTGTTCATCGTGTCCAACTTGGTGTTTTTCGGCTACGCGCTGCTGTTTTCAACGGCGGCGTTCATCCGTGGCTATCAGAAGCTGCGGAGGTGGTTTGAAATCAGCTTTGGTCTTATGTTCGGGCTTGCGGGTTTGAAAATTCTAACAGCGAGGCTGACATGAAACGATTTCTAAGCGCGATAATGCTCGGGTTGCTCACACTGCCGGCATCCGCCCAAGAGGTACGCCCGTGTGACGAATTAGCCCGCGTAGATGCAATTGGCGAGCCTTGGGCGGCCTATACACAAACCTTCGCTGGCAACCGCGTACGGCTTGTTGTGATCGACACGTTGGAACCCGCGGCGGCGGCGTTTCAACTGCTCATCCTCTCCCCGCCGTTTGATGAAGTAGGTGGCCGCCAGTGCATGATGGTCGGCAGTAGCGGCAGCTTGGGTTTTGGCGCCATGACGTTGGAGGGATTGGACAGCAGCTACGATCCCGCCAAAGGACTTACTTGGGGCGTAAAGGTGAAGACCTACAACGCGAGCACCGGCGGGTTCGATGACAAGGTATTGAATGTGACGCTGAACCAGTCCACTGGCGCAATCACGGCGGGGTTCTGATGATCCTTGGGATCGGGACGGATTTGGCCAATATCGAACGGATCGAAGGCACGCTGGCGCGGTTCGGCGACCGGTTTCGCAATCGCGTGTTCACGGACATCGAGCAACGAAAAGCCGAGCGGCGCAAGGATGTGGCCGGAACCTATGCCAAACGGTGGGCTGCAAAGGAGGCGTGTTCCAAAGCATTGGGAACAGGTCTTCGCATGGGAATTTCGTGGAAAGACATGGCGGTGAGCAATCTTCGCACAGGGCAACCAGTTATGGAGGTCACCGGATGGGCGGCGGAACGATTGCGCGAAATGACGCCTGACGGATACGAGGCTGTTATCCACGTCACATTGACCGACGATCACCCTTGGGCGCAGGCCTTTGTCGTGATCGAAGCGCGGCCCATCGCGGTGGCAGCGGCTTGACTCCGACCCCCGCTGGTCGCATGTAGCACCCAACCTTTAAAAAGAGAATATTGATGGCACGCAGCAGTGACAAAGAGCCGGAAGGCATCATGGAAACCGTTAAGACTGTGGTCTACGCGTTGGCAATTGCCGCGGTGTTCCGCACGTTGTTTTTCCAGCCGTTCTGGATCCCGTCAGGCTCTATGAAGGACACGTTGCTGGTTGGTGACTTTCTGTTCGTCAACAAGATGGCCTATGGCTACTCCAAGTATAGCTGTCCGTTCGGCGTTTGCCCGATCCCTGACCGCCTGTTCGGCGACGAGCCGGAACGCGGCGACGTGGTGGTGTTCCGGCATCCCGTCAGCGGGCAGGATTACATCAAGCGTCTGATCGGCCTGCCGGGTGACAAGGTGCAGGTAAAGAACGGGGTTCTGTTCTTGAACGGCCAAGCGCAAAAGCAAGTGCCGACTGATCCGTTTGTCGAGACCTATGAGGCTCAAGGTTCGGTTGGTGGCTTCCCGGCGTGCAGCAATGGTGCAGTCGGTATTGGTGGCGAATGCGAGAAAGAGCGCGCGATGGAGACGCTGGAGGGCGGTGTGACACATGCGATCCTGAACATTCGTGACGGGTTGGGCGCGGATAACACACCTGTGTTCGATGTGCCGGAAGGGCATTTCTTCTTCATGGGGGACAACCGCGACAACTCCATCGACAGCCGTTTTGCACAAGCTGGCGGTGGTGTCGGCATGGTGCCGTTTGCCAATCTTCTGGGCCGTGCAGATCGCGTAATCTTCTCGTCTGCAGGCTCACGTATGTTATATTTCTGGACCTGGCGCGGCGACCGGTTCTTCAAAGCGATTGAGTAGGCCCGCGATGAAACTGTCGGCAGAGCTTTCGGCTTTTTGTGACCGGATCGGATACCGGTTTCAGCAGCCCGAGCTTCTGGTGCGCGCGCTGACCCATGGTTCGATTTCGTCGACCACGCGCCCCGACAACCAGCGGTTAGAGTTCTTGGGCGACCGCGTGCTTGGCCTTGTTATGGCCGAGGCTTTGCTGGACGCTGACACAGAAGCGACCGAGGGGATTTTAGCCCCGCGTTACAATGCGTTGGTGCGTAAAGAGACCTGTGCTGCTGTCGCGCGGGACATTGAACTTGGCGCGGTGCTGAAGTTGGGTAAGTCGGAAATGGTATCGGGAGGCCGCCGCAAAGAGGCGTTGCTGGGCGATGGGATGGAAGCACTGATCGCTGCCGTGTACCGCGACGGCGGGTTCGCCGCGGCCCGTGACCTGATACTTAGACTTTGGGGTCAACGGGTTCACGAAGTCGAAGAAGATGCCCGCGACCCGAAAACAGCCCTGCAGGAATTTGTGCAAGCGCGCGGCGAGACCACACCAATATATGAGATCATCAAGCGCGAAGGCCCCGACCACGCGCCGGAATTTACCATCGCGGTAACACTCGCCTCAGGCGAGCGCGCCGAAGCGAAGGCAGGGGCCAAGAGGCAAGCGGAACAGGCTGCGGCCAAGGCGCTTTTGGAAAGGCTGGAATTATGACCGAGGCAACGCGCGCGGGCTTCATCGCGCTGATCGGAGAGCCGAACGCCGGCAAATCGACGCTGCTCAACCGCATGGTCGGCGCGAAAGTGTCGATCGTTACGCACAAGGTTCAAACGACGCGCGCGCGTATCCGCGGCGTGGCGATGGAAGGGCAGGCGCAACTGGTGTTTGTGGACACCCCCGGCCTGTTCCGGCCCCGCCGCCGGTTGGACCGCGCGATGGTCGCCGCCGCTTGGTCTGGCGCGTCGGACGCGGATATCGTCGTGCTGCTTGTCGAAGCGCATCGGGGTATCACCGAAGGCGTCGGCGCCATTCTGGACGGGTTGGCGGAGCGCACCAGCGGTGCGCCGGTGGTTCTAGCAATCAACAAGATCGACCGCGTGAAGTCGGACGTGCTGCTTGGATTGACCAAGGAATTGAATGACCGTTTCGCGTTTGAAGAGACGTTTATGATTTCCGCCGAGAAGGGCCATGGGGTCGACGCGTTGCGGCAGTGGCTTGCAGGTAAAGTGCCGGAAGGTCCTTGGCTGTACCCTGAAGACCAATTGGCCGATGCGCCGATGCGCCAGATTGCCGCCGAGATTACCCGCGAGAAACTAACCCTGCGTCTGCATCAGGAATTGCCCTATCAGATGACTGTCGAGACAGAGAACTGGGAGGAGCAGAAAGATGGTTCTGCCCGTATCGAGCAACTCATCTATGTGATCAGAGATGGCCACAAGGGCATCGTTCTGGGTGCCAAGGGCGAGACAATCAAAGCAGTGGGCAAAGCTGCTCGCGAGGAATTGGTTGAGTTTCTAGGCCGCAAGGTTCACCTGTTTTTGCAGGTGAAGGTGCGACCCGGCTGGCTGGAGGAAAGCGAACGCTACTCCGAGATGGGCTTGGATTTCAAAGACGGTAATGAGTAATCGCCTAACAACAGATTTCTGGGTTTCGGCCTACCTGAACCGCTTGCGGCTGGCCAATATTCCGGCCTTTGTAACTTCCAAGGGTGATCCGACAGCGGGCGTCGTCATGGTCAAGTTGAACACGCTGGATGGGCAGGCGGTTGCCTATCAACGGTCTTTTGATCTGATGAGCGGCGAGCGGGCTTGGATTGTCTTGAGCGAAGGTGAAGAGCGACAGGTCGACGAGGCCATCACCAAACAATTGAGTTTCGACCCTGATCTATGGGTGATCGAAGTCGAGGACAAATTGGGTCGGCATCTTTTGGACCAAGAAGGCCTAACTTAACGGAGTGTGAATGATGGATTGGCGGAGCCAAGGGGTCTTGCTATCAGCGCGCCGCCACGGCGAGCACGCAGCCATCATTGATGTCTTTACTCCTGACTATGGCCGGCATGCAGGTGTCGTGCGCGGAGGTGCGGGGCGTAAAATGGCCCCGATATTGCAACCCGGAGCGCAGTTGGATGTCTCGTGGCGCGCGCGTCTTGAAGGGCATTTGGGGGCGTTTACCGTGGAGCCGGTTAAATCCCGCGCGGCGGCAGTCATGGGAGACCGCAAAGCCTTAGCGGGGCTGAATGCGCTCTGTGGGTTACTGCAATTCGCACTCGCGGAACGTGACCCCCACCCCGAACTCTACGATCGAACTTTGTTGGTGTTCGACCTTCTGGGAGAAAGTGATGCGTGGCCGCTCGCCTATGTGCAGTGGGAACTGGCGTTGTTGGAGGAGTTGGGTTTCGGGCTGGATCTGTCATCGTGTGCCGTGACGGGGTCCATGCAGGAGTTGATATATGTCTCGCCCCGAACTGGCCGTGCGGTGTCACGACAAGGAGCAGGAGAATGGGCGTCGCGCCTCCTGAACCTGCCGAACTGTTTGCGAGGTGTCGGTGATGGATCGCTTGAGGGCGTGCCGGATGCGTTGGCGACGACCGGGCACTTTTTAACGACGTGGATGGCCCCGCAATTGGGTAACAAACCTTTACCGCCCGCGCGGGATCGATTGGTCGAGGCGCTGGGGGCTACTCGGACGTCTTAAAGATCATTTGATCGCCCGCGTCATTTGACAGGATGAGTGTTGCACCCGTTGCCTCGGACAAGGTCATCTTTCTTAGGGATTCAAAGAAGACACTTTCGGCTCGCATATCGGGGCAAGCGCGCTTTGTGCTAGCGACGCCATCGACAGAAAACCACGGATAGGGAGCGGTTTGCTTGCCGAAATAGCGGTTACAAGGACCGGAGCCCGCGATTTTTCCAGGCTGTGGAAAGGTGAGCGTGGCGCGGGCCTTGAACGCGGCACCGTTAATCGACTCGAGCTGCCAAACTGCACCGTCTTCTGCGTATCCGGAAATGGTTTCGTCCTTACAAGCGGCAAGTAAGATCAAGGCGATGAGTGCGAGCTGTTTCATGGGGCTCGGTCTAACAGGCCGCGCCCCATATGTTTAGTCACGTTTCTTAATCCAGCAGGCGACGGGCAATAACTTGCGCCTGAATTTCAGCAGCTCCCTCGAAAATGTTGAGGATACGGGCGTCACACAAGATGCGGCTGATCTTGTATTCCAGCGCGAAGCCGTTGCCGCCATGGATTTGCAGCGCGTTGTCGGCTGATGCCCACGCGACGCGAGCACCAAGCAGCTTGGCCATGCCCGCCTCCAGATCGCAGCGGCGGTCGTGGTCTTTCTCGTCCGCCGAGAAATACGTCAACTGCCGCGCGACCATGGTTTCGACCGCCATCATGGCGATTTTGCCGGACACGCGCGGAAACTCGATCAGCGACTTGCCAAATTGCTTGCGGTCGTTGGCGTACTGCATGGCGACGTCGATGGCTGACTGCGCCACACCAATCGCGCGTGCTGCGGTCTGGATGCGCGCGCTCTCGAAGGTTTGCATCAACTGTTTGAATCCTTGGCCTTCCGCACCGCCCAACAGGTTTTCGCCTTTGACGTGGAAATTATCGAAGGCTAGTTCGTATTCCTTCATGCCGCGATAGCCGAGCACCTCGATTTCGCCACCGGTCATGCCGTCGGTCGGGAACGGGTTCGCATCGTCGCCGGGCGTTTTTTCAGCGATGAACATGGACAGGCCCTTATAGTTGGTCGTGTCCGGGTCGGTGCGCGCCAACAATGTCATGAAATGCGTGCGAGCGGCGTGGGTGATCCATGTTTTGTTGCCGGTGACTTTATAGTCATCACCATCCTTGACTGCGCGGGTGCGCAACGCGCCTAGGTCGGAGCCGGTGTTTGGCTCGGTAAACACGGCAGTTGGCAAGGTTTCGGCGGAGGCAAGTTTGGGCAGCCACTTTTCTTTCTGCGCGTCGGTGCCGCCGCACAAGATCAACTCTGCCGCGATTTCGGAGCGGGTGCCGAGGGACCCCACGCCGATATAGCCGCGCGATAGTTCTTCGGAGACAACGACCATGGAGGCTTTGGAAAGCCCGAACCCGCCATACTCTTCGGGGATCGTCAGGCCGAAGACGCCCATTTCTGCCAGTTCCTCGATGATCTCCATCGGGATCAGCTCGTCCTTGAGGTGCCAGTCATGCGCAAAGGGTTCGACCTTTTCTACGGAAAAGCGGCGGAACTGTTCGCGGATCATTTCGAGTTCGTCATCAAGGCCAGAAGCGCCTGTGATGATTTCCGCGGAGCGTTCCTGCATCAATTCCACAAGGCGCGTACGTGCGGCTTGTGTATTAGCCGTGCGGGCGAGGGCTGTGATCTCGACCGTGATGGCGCTGTTCTGGTCGTCTTGCGACAGACCAATATCTTGCAGTCGCAGAATTTCACCCTGTGACATGGGAATGCCACCTTGGATTTGACCAAGATACTCGCCAAAGGCGATCTGGTGAATCAGCTGTTCAACCTCGGAAAATTTGCCCTCGGCGGTTAGTTTTTCAGCCCATTTTTGCATCTGGGTCAGGGACTGCACATAGGTGGCAAGCCATGCAAGCCCGTGTGCAGCGGTTTGATTTTGCTCTAGTAAAGCTGCTGAAATACGTCCGTTTTCAGTGACTTGCGCCCGCACAGCTTCTTTCGCCTTATTGAGCAATTCGCTGATTGGGCCAAGGGAGGCTGCTGTGAATGTTAGCAGATCCGGCAGAACCGACTGGGTTGGGGTCGCAAGGGTCATATCCTGTCCATCATGGGCCATGTCTCGAATCCTTTATAAAGCTTTTCACTGAAATAATCCTTTTGCAGGTGCAGCGCAACTTTGATGCGTGAAAATGTAGGCCGAAGAACGAAAATGTCGCGAAGTTTAATTTGATGCGTTTGTAAAATTGGCAGGCTACCAAAGCTTATGGATTTGTTTTCCTCGATCATTTCGCCGGAGCTTTTGATACTGGCCATGTTTATTGGCATACTTTCCGGTTTCGTGAAGGGTGTCGTGGGTTTTGCCATGCCGACGATATTCATCTCGGGCCTCAGCACCTTCTTATCACCAGAGTTGGCCTTGGCAGGGCTGATCCTGCCCACGGTGGCGACCAATGGCATTCAGGCCTTGCGGCAGGGCGCGCGGGCGGCATGGACATCTCTTACCCATTACAAACTGTTTTTGGGTGTTGGTGCAGTCATGCTGGTTCTCAGCGCTCAATTGGTGACGATGATCCCGTCGAATATCCTCTATTTTGCCATCGGCTTGCCGGTGGCCGGCTTTACTGCGGTGCAGTTGCTGGGTTGGAACCCGACTTTGGCCCGTCGCAACGGTGGGATTGAGGCAGCCGTTGGTGCCTTCGCCGGTTTTGTTGCGGGGCTGTCAGGTATCTGGGGGCCGCCGACTGTATTATACCTGACGGCGGTCAACACTCCCAAGCAGGAGCAAATGCGCGTTCAGGGTGTGGTATTTGGACTTGGCGCGGTCATGCTTTTGGCAGCGCATTTGCAATCAGGGGTTTTGCGGGCGGAAACACTACCGTTTTCAGCGGTATTGATCCCGCCCGCACTTATTGGCATCTGGCTGGGGTTTAAGGTGCAGGACCGAATTGATCAGGCCACGTTTCGCAAAGTGACGTCGTGGGTGTTGCTTTTGGCTGGCCTCAACCTGATCCGGCGCGGGGTGATGGGTTAGGATAGCAATGCGCCCGAACAATAGCTCGACAGGTTTGGAATGTGCGACGGGTCGACGACCTTGAAATTCACCGAGTAGAGTAGGGTGCCTTGGTGACTGGCCTGCAGTGCCCAGTCCCCTGCCACCATTTCGAACGGGAACTCGAACATGAAGAAGTTCAGGTTGGAGGCGTGCGGTAGCAAATCGCTTTGCCAGCTTTCTTCGGTCACATCGGTGCCGATATAGGGGGGGTGAAAAACAGAGATTTCCACGTCCCGTAGTTCCGTGCCTTCCGGTAACTGCACATCTACGCCAAATCCAATGCCTTTGGAGAGCGGAACGATCTGGGTTGTGTGCTCGATCCGCTGTCGCTGGTCGCGTTGGGTGATGAAGCCCAAATGTGTGTCCGGAGCGGCGAGCTTCTTAGCGGTGCCTGAAGGGCAAACCAGTCCATAGTCAATTCTGGACAAGATGCGCTCATCAAAAATCAGGTCAGGCGCAACACTGTCCAAGTGCTGCGCCTGTGCCGGAGTATTCAGGCTCAGAAGGCTGATCGTTACGACCGCGTTGAGCAAGGTGCGGATCATCCGATCGCGGCGTCTTTCACGTCGTCATCAATGAACGGGACGTATTGACCGAAGTTTTCGGCAAACATTTCCACCAGCTTCGCGGCTTGAGCGTCATACTCAGACTCTTTGTCCCATGTGCTGCGTGGATCAAGAAGCCGATTGTCGACGCCATCGCAGGTGACCGGAACCTCAAAGCCGAAATTAGGGTCTTTACGGAACTCACCTTCGTTCAAGGAGCCGTTCAGGGCTGCAGTGAGCAGGGCACGGGTTGCGCGGATCGGCATGCGCGAGCCTGTGCCATACGCACCACCGGTCCAGCCGGTGTTGACCAACCAGCAAGATGCGCCGTGCTGAGCGATTTTTTCGCGCAGCAAGTTGCCGTAAACTTCTGGGCGGCGGGGCATAAAAGGCGCACCGAAGCAGGTGGAGAATGTGGGCTCCGGCTCGGTCACACCGCGCTCCGTGCCGGCGACCTTTGAGGTAAATCCTGACAGGAAGTGATACATTGCCTGCGCTGGCGTCAGACGCGCGATGGGTGGCAATACGCCAAATGCATCGCAGGTCAGCATGATGATATTCTTGGGGTTGCCGCCAAGCGCCGTGTCGGAGGCGTTGGAGATATAGGGCAGCGGATAGGCGCAACGCATGTTCGCGGTCAGACTGTCGTCTTCAAAGTCCAACTCTTTGGTGTCTTTGTCGAACACCATGTTCTCGATCACAGTACCGAATTTCTCGGTTGTAGCGTAGATCTCTGGTTCAGCCTCTGCAGACAGGGAGATCGTCTTGGCATAGCAACCACCTTCAAAGTTGAAGATGCCGCGATCGGACCAGCCGTGCTCGTCATCGCCAATCAGCGTGCGGGACGGATCGGCTGACAGCGTGGTTTTACCGGTGCCTGACAGTCCGAAGAACACGGCCGCATCTGCGGGGTTGTTGTGGGCATGGTTGGCCGAGCAGTGCATCGGCATGATGTTTTTCTCGGGCAACAGATAGTTGAGCAGCGAGAAGACGGATTTCTTGTTCTCGCCTGCATAAGCCGTGCCACCGATCAGGATCAGCTTCTTGTCGAAGTTCATTGCAATTACTGTCTCGGAGCGGCACCCGTGGCGCGCTGGATCAGCCTGAAAGCTCGGGCAATTGATGACAGTGAACTCCGGGACGAATGTCGCCAGTTCCTCTGCTTCTGGGCGTCGCAGCAGGTGGCGGATGAATAGGCCGTGCCATGCCAGCTCGGTAACGACGCGAACGTCGAGGCGGTGAAGCGGGTCGGCCCCACCAAACAAATCCTGCACGAAATAGTCGCCACCCTTCATATGCTCGATCATGTCGGCATACAGAACGTCAAAGGCTTGCGGCTCCATCGGGGCATTATTTTCCCACCAGATGGTGTTCTCAACCGACGGGGTCCGCACAACAAACTTATCTTTTGGAGAGCGACCGGTGTGTTTGCCGGTGGTCACCAGGAACGAGCCACCTTTGCCCAAAGTGCCCTCGTTGCGTTTGAGGGCCTCTTCGACCAAAGCAGGCTCCAGATAGTTATAGAAGACGCTCCCAAGGCCGGAAATACCCTGTTGGTCCAACATTTGAGCTGGATTGACGCGTCCTGTGATCATGAGCTTGCTCCTGTAGCGAGAAATTCCCGCGCATCTTTAGGTCCGAACGGGTCCTGTGTCCGTCGGCGTCACCCCGACGAGGTGATTAATCTCCGTATACCACGTCGGTTTTGGGAGGAAACCGGTCGGGCGCGACGTGATAGCGTTATCATTGGCATAAGGTGCGGCATATTAGTCAAACATTAGGGGGTAATTGCCTAAATGAGGATGGACAGGCCTTGATTCGCCACAATTTCATTGATTCCGCAGGGCCAAGAGCCGATGGTAAGAAAAAAATAAGAGCAACGAGCAGTAAAAAGGGGCCACCCAATGTCAAAAATCGCGTTGGTGGACGACGACAGGAACATCCTGACGTCCGTTCAAATGACTCTTGAGGCCGAAGGCTTTGAGGTAGAAACTTACAACGATGGTCAAAGCGCGCTGGACGCTTTCACCCGCAAAATGCCGGACATGGCAGTTCTCGACATTAAGATGCCGCGTATGGACGGCATGGATTTGTTGCAACGCTTGCGGCAAAAATCCGAAGTCCCGGTGATTTTCCTGACTTCAAAAGATGATGAGATCGATGAGGTTCTTGGCCTGCGTATGGGGGCTGACGACTATGTGCGGAAGCCATTTTCGCAACGCCTGCTGGTCGAACGTATCCGTGCAATCTTGCGCCGCAAAGAAGCGATTGCCAAAGATGATGCCGGTGAGGGCGAAGTCGCCCAAACCATGGTGCGCGGCGATCTGACAATGGATCCCCTGCGTCACACTGTGACGTGGAAGGGCAATGATGTGTCCCTGACCGTGACCGAATTCCTGCTGCTGCAGGCTTTGGCGCAGCGTCCGGGTTTCGTTAAATCGCGCGATCAGCTGATGGACGTGGCGTATGACGATCAGGTCTACGTCGACGATCGCACGATCGACAGCCACATCAAGCGTCTGCGCAAGAAGATGCGCACAGCCGATGATGAGTTCTCGGCGATTGAGACCCTCTACGGCATCGGTTACAGATACAACGAAGAGTAGCTATGTCTTTAGTGTCGAGGTTTTCTGTGGCGAACTCTAAGCCAGCAAAAAACGCAGAATTGGTTATGGGCGAAGACTGGACGCAGTCAGGCGACGGCGTCGAGCAAGAGCTTAGAACCAAACGGGAGAAGCGAAATCTGATTTCGCTGAACCGCTCCCCCTTGGCCCGCAAAATTATCACCTTCAACCTGCTGGCTTTGCTCCTCATGGTTGCGGGTGTTTTGTTCCTCAACCCATTTCGAGACAGCCTTGTTGCTCAGCGAGAAGTCGCATTGGTCTCCGAAGCACAGCTGATCGCGGATGTGTTTGAAGCCCAACTCGCGGTGTCCGGTGAGGATGCCACTTTGGAAAATCCATCGGCAACACTCAGCGCTTTGGACATCGCTCCAGGTGTTGAAGTCTATGTGTTTTCTTCAAACGAAGCATTGTTGGCCAGCACGATGGGGGCCGATCGCCCGGAGCTCGCGGGAACCGAAGGACTTCAGAGCGACCGGAATGGCACAGTCATCACTGGATTTCTAAACAGCGTATGGGAAACGATTTCCAGCGCCTTCGGGTCCAATCAAAAACAGGTTCCAAACGTAAGCGGTGAGGACGAGGCAAGAAAGCTGTTTGCGCAAGCGGCCAATGGTCAAACTGAAAGTCGAACAGGTTTAGATGGTGCTGGTGGCAGTATCTTTTCCGTCGCAACGCCAATCGAACGCAATGGCCAGGTGCTTGGTGTCATAGCCTTGTCGACCGTCGCAGGACAAATTGATCAATTGGTCCGCAGCGAGCGCGAGCAAGTGTTACAGATGTTTGTCATCGCGATACTGGTCTCGATCGGTCTTAGCCTTGTGCTGGCATCAACCATCGCTAACCCGTTGTCCGATCTTGCTGCAGCAGCAGAGTTGGGACAGGACAAGAACGCTCGTAAAGTTAGCCCAAGCCGGGTTCGCATACCGGACCTTACCGCGCGCCCTGACGAGATCGGGCGATTGTCTGGTGCGATGCGGGGGATGGTCTCGGCCTTGTATGAACGCATTGACGCAAACGAACAGTTTGCCGCTGATGTCGCCCACGAAATCAAAAACCCGTTGGCGTCGTTGCGCTCTGCTGTCGGCACATTGCATGTGGCAAAAACCGACGAGCAGCGCGGCCGTTTGCTGGATGTCATCGAGCATGACGTGCGTCGCTTGGACAGACTTGTGAGCGACATCTCCAACGCCTCGCGTCTTGATAGCGAGCTGGTGAAGGAAGACGAAGAGCCGTTCGATCTGATGCGGATGTTGAACAACCTGACCGAGTATTTGGGCCAGCAAGCTGCCGAGAACGGCGTCGAATTTATCAAAGATGTCCCTAACGAGCCGATTGTCATTCACGGCCTAGAAGCGCGTCTGGCGCAGGTTTTCGTAAATCTGATCACCAACGCGACATCCTTTTGCGAAGAGGGTGATGCAGTGCGTATCTGGGCACGCCGTCGCGACAACCGCGTTCTGGTCGTGGTCGAGGACACCGGCCCTGGTATCCCCGAACAGGCATTGAACAAAGTGTTCAACCGTTTCTACTCCGAGCGCCCAGAGCGTCAGTTCGGCAACCATTCCGGTCTCGGATTGGCGATTTCAAAGCAGATCATCGAAGCTCATGGTGGTGTGATCTGGGCCGAAAACATTCGCCCGACCGATGCTGACATCACATCCGAACCGCTCGGCGCGCGTTTTGTGGTTGGTCTTCCAACCTGATCCAAGCATTTCTATGAATTGGGCTGGGCGACAAAGATATTCCGCTTTAGTTTCCCGCTATGACGTTTTCATGCTCCTCATTACCCTGCCAAATCCACGCAACCTGTGTTGCCGTAGATGAAAGTGGGCTATTGATCGTCGGTCACTCCGGTGCCGGGAAATCTGCGCTTGCTTTACAATTGATGGCGTTCGGGGCGGAGTTGGTGGCGGATGACAGGTGCGAACTTTCGGACAGCTCTCGGGGTGTCATGGCACGTCGCCCAGATGAATTACCGGAAGCCATTGAAGCGCGCGGGATTGGGGTGTTATCCGCCCCGAGTACAGGTCCCGTGATGATTTCAGCGATAGTTGATCTGGATTGCACAGCGCAGAGCCGTGTGCCTGCTTCGAGCGAGGTCCGACTGGGTGACCATTTGGTGCGGCGGCTCTCGAGTTTCGACGCGCCACATATGCCAGCTGCTCTTTTCCACTTTCTAAAGTATGGATTTCACGGTTCTATGGGCGCATGAACACTGACCGCACAAAGGCCAACCCGCATCAAATTGTAATTGTCACCGGCCCTTCTGGCGCGGGGCGCAGTACGGCGATTAATGCGCTGGAAGATCTGGGATTCGAGGCAATAGACAACTTGCCGTTATCGCTTATCCCAAGACTTCTTGACGGCCCGCCGCTGACTCGTTCGGTCGCTCTGGGGGTGGATGTTCGAAACCGTGATTTTACCACTAAAGCTTTGATGCAGCTTGTGGATGCGCTGCCTGCACAAACGGATGCAGAGGTTAGCTTGCTCTACCTAAACGCCCGCGAAGACGTGCTGATCCGCCGATATTCGGAGACACGCCGACCGCACCCGATGGCCCCGAATGAGAGCCTACAAGAAGGCATCCGCCGGGAGCGTGAGTTGCTTGGTGCGATACAATCGCGAAGTGACGTGGTCATCGAGACCTCTGACCTGTCCCCGCATGAATTGCGCGACGAACTGACGACGCTGTTTGCTGCACCGGACGGAACAAGAATGTCGGTGCTTTTGAATTCATTTTCCTATAAACGCGGCGTCCCGCACGGTGTCGATATGGTCTATGACTGCCGGTTTTTGCGGAACCCGCATTGGGAACCTGATTTGCGCAGCTTGACTGGTAAAGATCAGCGTGTGGCGAACTATGTTACAGATGATGAACGCTTTGACGCCTTCTTCGAGAAGATCAACGACCTGACGGATTTGTTGCTTCCGGCGTTTCACGATGAAGGAAAATCCTACCTTACAATCGGCCTTGGCTGTACTGGCGGAAAGCATAGGTCAGTTGCCGTTGCGGAAATGATGGGCAAGACCCTTGCAAATAAGGGGTGGCAAGTGTCTATAAGGCATCGGGAATTGGAGCGTCAGGCGAAACCTGGCTCTGGGGATACGTAAACGGGATGTTTGTCGGGTGATCGGAATAGTCATCGTCGCGCATGGCGGGCTGGCAAGGGAGTACCTGTCAGCGGTTGAGCACGTTGTCGGTACGCAAACCGGAATCCGTGCGATCACCATTGAAGAAAATCACGACCGTACTGACAAACAGAACGAGATATGCGCGGCTGCCGACAGTGTGGATCAGGGCGATGGCGTGGTTGTTGTCACCGATATGTTTGGTGGCTCCCCGTCAAATCTGTCGCTTCTGGCATGCAGCCCTGATAATCGCCGGATCCTTTATGGTGCCAATCTGCCGATGCTTATCAAGCTTGCTAAATCACGTAGTCAAAGCGTAGGGGTCGCCGTGGATCTCGCGATGGAAGCGGGTCGCAAATATATAAACAGTTTTGACGGGCCAGTATAACGATGAGCGAACGCACTCTGAACATCATTAACGAAAAGGGCCTCCACGCGCGTGCCAGCGCCAAATTCGTCGAAGTGGCAGAGCAGTTTGATGCGCGGGTCACAGTGTGCAAAGATGGGATGGATGTATCCGGTGACAGCATCATGGGTTTGCTCATGCTTGCCGCGTCGCGTGGAACTTCGATTGATGTGCGGACCGATGGCAAAGATGCCGATGCCGCGATGGACGCTCTGGCTGCTTTGGTGGCGGATAAGTTCGGCGAAGATATGTGACCGCGGAGCGAGATATGAACGACGCACCGCAGGACCCGCCTCGAACCGAGGATCTTCCCTACGACCATCCCGAATACGTGGCCTATGACAAGCGCAACTTGTCCTATGCCAACACCTTTACCAACCCGTGGAAGTCTTGGACCATTCGCATCATGGAGCTGTTTACGGGCAAGCTTCATCTACTTTTCCTCATCCGGAAATTTGAGCGTGGTGGCGTGAAGTTTGGCCAAGGCTTCTGGCGTGATGCGCTGGATGTGATGGGCATAGAGCTGCAAACCCCACAGGAGCAGATCAACAATATTCCCAAGGACGGCCCCGTGATTTTTGTCGCCAACCACCCACATGGTCTTGTGGATGGCATGGTGCTGGCGGAGCTGATTGGGCGGGTGCGCACGGACTACAAAATCCTGACCCGATCGCTGCTAACGGGCGTGAATGCAATCGACATGTTCATGATCCCTGTGCCGTTCCCGCATGAAGATGATGCGCTACAGAAAAACCTGGAGATGCGCCGGAAGGCGATGGAGCATTTGAAAGAGGGCGGCGCGATTGTGTTGTTCCCTTCCGGCGTCGTGGCGACCTCGGAGACGGCATTTGGACCTGCGATTGAGGCGGAATGGAACCCGTTCACCGCGAAGATGATCCATCGCTCCGGTGCGAAGGTTGTGCCGATTTACTTCCAAGGCCAGAACTCACGCGCCTACCAAATCGCGAACCGGATTTCGGCCACGCTAAGGCAGGGTCTCCTCATTTACGAAGTGCGCCATGCGCTTTATAAACCTCAAGCCCCAATCGTGGGCGAGCCTGTCGACCCTGAAGACATCAAGAAATGGGCCAGTAACCCGCGCGGCTTTGTTGCTTGGTTGCGCGAGAAAACACTAGCATTGAAGCCGAAAGCGAAAAAGTAAGAGCTAGCGTGTCGGGACTGGTGGGTCTTGTCGGTAGTCGTAGAATCCGCGATCCGATTTGCGGCCAAGCCATCCGGCTTCTACATATTTCGTCAGCAGCGGGCAGGGGCGATATTTGGTATCGGCTAACCCGTCATGCAGCACGTTCATAATCGCCAAACAGGTGTCGAGCCCAATGAAGTCCGCCAACTCGAGCGGCCCCATAGGGTGGTTCGCACCCAGCTTTAGAGACTCGTCAATGGATTTAACCGATCCGACACCTTCATAGAGCGTGTAAACAGCCTCGTTGATCATTGGCATCAGGATACGGTTGACGATGAAGGCAGGGAAATCCTCGGCGCTGGCTGCGGTTTTGCCCAGCTTGTCGACGACTGCCAAGCATGCGTTATAGGTTTCCTTATCGGTTGCGATCCCGCGGATGAGTTCGACCAATTGCATAATCGGCACCGGATTCATGAAGTGGAAGCCCATGAACTTTTCGGGCCGGTCAGTACGCGACGCCAGTCGCGTGATGGAGATCGAGGATGTGTTCGACGTCAGGATTGTATGCGGCAACAGATGTGGCAACAAATCTTCAAAAATGGCGGCCTTGACGGTTTCGCGCTCGGTGGCGGCTTCGATGATCAGGTCTGACGGGCCAAGATCGGTCAATTTAAGCGTGGTCGATATATTGGCCATCGCTGCGTCGCGCTCTTCAGCGGTGATCTTTTCGCGGCTGACTTGGCGGTCCAGATTGCCTTGGATAATCTCTATCGCCTTGTCGAGACTGTCTTGGGAGATGTCGTTCATGAGCACTTGGTAGCCCGCAAGCGCCAATACGTGAGCGATGCCATTTCCCATTTGGCCTGCGCCAACAACACCAATTTTCGAGATTTCCATAGCCGCATACTCCATCGGGTTGTCGCCAAGATAGGCCGCGGTATGGGCAGGGTGCAAGGGGCGCAAGAAACCTAAAAGTTATCAGAAATTAACACTTTAGCATTTTGGCAATCTGCGGCTGCAAAACTGGCTTTGGGTGAGTCGAAATAGAGGTGGGGCAATGGCCTTTGAAAGAGTGGACGCAAGTCCTTTAAATTACAATCAATGCCGTTACGGTCAATCGAAGCTCTTGTTTCGTGGGCCAAGACGCAGTCTGAAAAGTGACTACATTTCCTTTGTCGGTAGCAGCGAGACATATGGGAAGTTTGTTGAAACACCGTTCGTGGAGATGGTTGAAGAGGCCATGGGCATTCCCTGCGCGAATTTCAGTGCAATGAATGCGGGTGTTGACGCCTTCATCCATGACCCATCTCTTTTGGGCCTGTTCAACCGATCGCAAACGACCGTCATTCAGGTGATGGGCGCTCAGAACATGTCAAACCGGTTTTATTCGGTTCATGCGCGCCGCAATGATCGGTTTCTGAAGGCGTCGACGCTTCTTCGGTCGATCTATCGGGAGGTAGATTTCAGTGAGTTTTCGTTTACACGGCACCTTCTCACGACGTTGAAGGCCGTTTCACCGCAACGGTTTGCGGCGGTCGAGATGGAATTGCGGTCAGCGTGGTTTGCCCGGATGGAGCTTATGCTGCGCCAGATCAACGGGCGCTGCATCTTGCTTTGGCTGCGGGAACCGCAGCCGGAAATATTCTCCGCAGCTGATTTGGGACCAGAGCCGCTGTTTCTGGACGCTCCGCTTGTGGGGCGTTTGCAAGGCATGGTGGACGAAATCGTGGAGGTCGACATCGCGCATGAACGCGGGGTTTTGGACGGGATGGTCTACAGTGCCATGGAAGCGCCCGTGGCGCAGCAAATGATCGGTCCCGCGACCCATCGAAAAATTGCGGATCGGCTGCTCAAGGTTCTGTAGTCACAAAAAAAGGCCCGCTATCGGCGGGCCTTTTCCATAAATTTGCAATGACCTACAGCGCGTCGATCAACTTTGGAACTGCATCGAACAGGTCAGCGACCAAACCGTAATCAGCCACTTGGAAGATCGGGGCTTCCTCATCTTTGTTGATTGCAACGATGACTTTGGAATCCTTCATCCCAGCCAAGTGCTGGATCGCGCCGGAAATCCCGATTGCGATATACAGATCCGGTGCCACAACCTTTCCAGTCTGGCCAACTTGCCAGTCGTTCGGGGCATAACCACTGTCGACAGCTGCACGGGATGCGCCAACGGCGGCCCCGAGCTTGTCTGCCAGTTTCTCGATCAATGCGAAGTCATCTTCCGAGCCAACGCCACGGCCGCCGGATACAACGACACCAGCGGAGGTCAGCTCTGGACGATCAGATTCTGCGACCTTGTCTTCGACCCATGCCGAAAGGCCGGGGTCGCCAGCCGCGCCGATGTTTTCGACCGAAGCCGATCCACCCGTCGCTGCTGCATCAAAGACTGACCCGCGCACCGAGATAACTTTGGTCGCGTCAGCGGATTTGACCGTTTGCAAGGCGTTGCCTGCGTAGATCGGACGCTCGAACGTATCGGCATCAATCACCGCGGTAATGTCAGAGATCACCATCACGTCGAGCAAAGCTGCGATGCGCGGCATCAGGTTTTTCGCGTCGGTCGTCGCAGGAGCAACGATGTGCGAGTAATCCCCCGCAAGGCTGACCACCAAGTCGGCGGCAGGCTCCGCAAGGCGGTGACCGTAAAGATCATGCTCTGCGCACAATACTTTGGAAACACCTTCGATCGTCGCGGCCTCTTCGGCAGCGGCGGCGCAAGTAGCACCAACACACAGCACGGTGATGTCGCCCAAGGGCTTTGATGCCGTCACGGTTTTCGCGGTGGCGTCCATGGCCAACTGGCCATCGGTGATTTCTGCAAGAAGTAGAACAGCCATCAGAGTACTCCTGCTTCGTCTTTAAGTTTCGCCACAAGTTCTTCGACCGAAGCGACTTTGATGCCCGCCTTGCGGGTCTCAGGCTCTGCCGTTTTCACGATTTCGAGGCGGTTGCCCACGTCCACGCCGTAGTCGGCAGCGGTCTTTTCATCCAAAGGCTTTTTCTTGGCCTTCATAATGTTCGGAAGCGACGCATAGCGTGGCTCGTTCAGGCGCAGGTCTACGGTCACAACGGTTGGCATGTTGACCTTGATGGTTTGCAGACCACCATCGACTTCGCGGGTCACTACAGCCTTGTCACCGTCGATTTCCAACTCGGAGGCGAAGGTCGCTTGAGACCAACCCAAAAGCGCCGACAGCATTTGGCCGGTGGCATTCATGTCATTGTCGATCGCTTGCTTGCCGCAGAGCACAAGGCCGGGCTGCTCTTCGTCAACAACTGCTTTGAGCAATTTGGCAACGGCCAGTGGTTCGATATCGTTATGCACGTCATCAGCCGCCACGATCAGGATCGCGCGGTCCGCACCCATTGCCAGCGCCGTGCGCAGTGTTTCCTGGCTTTGCTTCACACCAATGGAAACCGCCACGACCTCGTCGACCTTACCGGCTTCTTTCAGGCGGATGGCCTGTTCAACGGCAATTTCGTCGAACGGGTTCATGGACATTTTGACGTTAGCAAGATCGACGCCGCTCCCGTCCGCTTTGACACGGACTTTCACGTTATAGTCGATCACGCGTTTGACGGGTACGAGGACCTTCATCTGCGGTATCTCCCTAGTTCAGCATCCGGAGTGGACACATTATAATTCCACTTTCCGAGATACCGGAGGCAGTCTGCGGAAAACAGGTTAAAATCGACGCCAAACTGGTCTGTGACGCCGCGTTTGTGAAAAAATGACGAAAAATTTCACAAACGCAAGATGTTTGCGCTAGCGATTAGCGCCCGGCACCCAAAGTACGTCGTCTTTGCCATCATTGTTGGCAATGCGAGACGCCACAAAGAACCAGTCCGACAGACGATTGAGATATTTCACGGCGTCCGCGTTCACTGATTCCATTGCCGCCAGTTCCACAGTCAGCCGCTCCGCGCGACGCGATACCGTGCGGCATAGATGCAGTTGCGCTGCTAGTGCCGAGCCACCGGGCAGGATGAAGGACCGCAGTGGCTCCAGTGCCGCATTCATCGCGTCGATCTCGTTTTCAAGACGTGACACTTGCGCCGCCGCCATGCGCAGAGGCTGGTATTCGGCATCTGCATCTTTTTCCATATCGGGGCGACACAGATCTGCGCCAAGATCGAACAGATCGTTTTGGATCATCGCCAGTTGCGCGTCCATTTCGCCGCTTGCATGCTGGCGAGCCAAACCAACGGTTGCGTTCGTCTCGTCAACAGTGCCGTAGGCATTTACGCGGGATGAATGCTTAGCTACGCGCGATCCGTTGCCTAAGGCTGTTTCGCCAGCGTCGCCGGTTTTGGTATAGATTTTGTTCAGAACGACCATGAAATTACGCGCCTCCCATGCGCCGGAAAAAGACAAAAATCAGGATAAGGATTACCGCGATAAACTGCGCCGCGATGCGGTAGCGCATGATGCGGTTGGCGTGTTTGCGGTTGAAATCGCCGCCTTTGGCGAAGCCGCCAATGCCGATCAGCAGGATGATCAACACCGCGATACACGCGACTGCGACTACAATGAAAAGTGGATCGTCGGCCATGTTTCAGCCCCCGTAGGTTGCATGTGTTAGAATTGCATCTAGCGGAGCATATGCAAAAAGCGAACCTGAATCACATGCGGTCAATTAGCCAATCGACCAGACGGGTCGGCAGAAGGCGCTTCAGAAAAGCCATCAAATAGGTCGGCGTGGTGATCTTATAGCGGGCCTTGGGGTTCGCATCTGTCAGCGCCCGCCACACCTTGTCACTGACGGCGGAGGCTGGCAGCTCGAACGTGTCGGGACCGCGATCTTCATACAGCCGCGTTAGCACCTTCTCCTCATACTCAGCCTTGCGGGCCGAGGAGCGCCAGTCGATCCATTTCTCGAAATGCGGGATCGAGTTCTGGCGCAGTTTTGACGTAATCGGACCCGGCTGTATCAGGATCACGTCGATCCCGCTGCCGCGCATCTCGACGCGAAGCGTATCCGTCAATCCTTCCATGGCGAATTTGGTGCTGTTATACGCCCCGCGCAGTTTCAGCGCGACGAACCCCAACACCGAAGAGCAGTTCAATATCCGTCCGTGCCCCTGCGCTCGCATGATCGGGATCACTTGGCGGGTTAGCTCGTGATAGCCAAACAGGTTGGTCTCGAAGATCGAGCGCAACGCGTCCGTCGGCACGTCTTCTACCGCCGCCGGAAAGCCAAAGGCCGCGTTGTTGAACAGCGCGTCTAGAGTGCCGCTGGTACGGGTCAGCACTTCTTCAATTGCCGCAGACATGGAAGCGGTATCGCTTTGATCCAGTACGAAACTCTCGAGCCCTTCGCGGATCAACCGGTCGCAGTCGTCTTGTTTCCGGCAGGTGGCAAAGACCCTCCAACCGCGCTTGTGCAGCGCATGTGCCGCGTCATAGCCGATACCCGAGGAACAGCCGGTGATAAGAATGGATTTGCGTGTCATGTGGCTATCGGTATCGCAACCGCGCTACGGCGACTAGCCCGCGTCTGATAGAAACTGTGCAGAAATGTAGGCTTCGATGCCGGTTTCCAAAATGTAGACCTTGGCCCAACCGCTGGGCAGCATCTCAACTAGTTCTGCGCTGTCGTTGCGTACGGCACGACCGACAATTTTTGCGGTGGTGGACGGACCCGCGCGCAAGTTGACGCGTTTGCCGGTCACGCGGCGGATCGTCGTCGTCGCAACTTCTGGGGTGGTTGCAAGTTGTTGCGTCGCCACTGGCTCAGCCGCGGCGGGCGTGGTCGCATCTGTCGATGCGGACACAAGCGCGGGGGATTCGATCTCTTCCAGCGTCGTCAAAGCGGCAGGAATGGCGGTTGTTTCGGGTTCCGCCACAGCGTTGGAAACCTGAATGGCGGGAGCTTCCAAAGTGGTCGATACAGTTCTGGTAACTTGTTGCTCTGCCCGCGCTTTTCGCGATGCCAGCTCCTCACTCGTGGGTTCCCCCATCGTGATCAAGACCAAGTACAACGCGGCGCACAAGCCGACGACCCACTTTAACATAAAACAATCCCCCAAGGCGTATCCAAGCCCTTGTGCCATCTTATCACGAAACGACCACGGGGAAACCGGAAGAATTACTCCCCTGATTGCAAATCTCGCCGCTTTACGCTCCCGATCAGTGGCGCTACACAGCATCTATGTCTGACAACGCCGACACCCCCCAGATTGAGCCGTCCGAACTGGCCGAACCGCTGCTCAAAGCGATTGGCGACCGCTATCTGACTTATGCGTTGTCGACGATTATGCACCGTGCGCTGCCCGATGCGCGGGATGGATTGAAGCCGGTTCATCGCCGCATTCTGTATGCGATGCGCGAACTCAAGCTCGCCTCGAATGGCGGCTTCCGTAAATCGGCGAAGATTTCCGGCGACGTGATGGGCAACTACCACCCGCACGGTGACGCCGCGATTTATGACGCAATGGCGCGTCTGGCGCAGGAATTTAACGTCCGGTACCCGTTGGTCGACGGCCAAGGCAACTTCGGCAATATCGACGGTGATAACCCCGCTGCAGCCCGATATACCGAAGCACGCATGACCGCTGCCGCTGAGGCCCTGCTCGAAGGCCTCAACGAGAATGCGGTCGATTATCGCCCCAACTACGATGGCACGCTTGAAGAGCCCGCCGTTCTGCCCGCGACCTTCCCCAACCTGCTCGCCAATGGCTCCAGCGGGATCGCGGTGGGCATGGCGACCAATATTCCGCCCCACAATATCGATGAGCTGATCAACGCGTGTATTCACCTGATCAAAGCCCCGAACGCCCGCGATGAGACTTTGCTGGAACATGTGCCGGGGCCAGACTTCCCGACAGGTGGCACGATCGTCGAGCCGCGTGAGAATATCCTTGAGGCCTACCGTACAGGGCGGGGCTCCTTCCGTCTGCGCTCCAAGTGGGAGGTCGAGGATCTGGGTCGTGGTCTTTGGCAAATTGTGGTCACCGAGATTCCCTATCAGGTTCAAAAATCCAAGCTGATCGAGAAAATCGCGGAAGTGATCCAGACCAAGAAGGTCCCGATCCTCGCCGATATCCGCGACGAAAGCGCCGAAGATATCCGCGTTGTGCTGGAACCGCGCTCCAAGAATGTCGATCCTGAAGTTCTGATGGGCATGATGTTCCGCAATTCCGATCTGGAAGTGCGGTTCTCGCTGAACATGAACGTGCTGATCGACGGGCGCACGCCCAAGGTATGTTCCTTGAAAGAGGTGCTGCGCGCCTTCCTCGACCACCGCCGCGAAGTTTTGCAGCGCCGCTCGCAGCACCGTCTGGAAAAGATAGATCACCGTTTAGAGGTCTTGGAAGGCTTCATCCTCGCCTTCCTCAATCTTGATCGTGTGATTGATATCATCCGTTATGACGATGACCCCAAATCCGGGCTGATGTTTGAGGACTGGGGCAAAGATCATCCGCGTGCGATGGACGAGAAAGATTATGTCGGCCCGAGTTCCCGCACCGGCGAGCCATCGCTGACCGAAGTCCAAGCTGACGCCATCCTCAACATGCGTCTGCGGAGCTTACGTCGCCTCGAAGAAATGGAATTGAAGCGCGAGCGTGATGAATTGATGATCGAGCGCGCTGGTCTAGAAGACCTGCTCGATAGCGACGATTTGCAGTGGAAGAAGATCACTGAGCAACTGCGTGACGTGCGCAAGCAATTCGGAAAGGACAGCGAAGGCGGCGCACGGCGCACGCAATTCGCCGAAGCCACCGAGATCGCGGAGGTACCGCTGGAGGCCATGATCGACCGCGAGCCGATCACTGTGGTCTGCTCCAAGATGGGTTGGGTCCGCGCAATGACTGGCCATATTGACCTGACGCGAGAGCTGAAATTCAAGGACGGCGATGAGGGTCGCTTTGTTTTCCACGCGGAAACCACCGATAAGCTGTTGGTCTTCGGATCAAACGGACGTTTCTATACCGTGTCCGCTGCCAATCTGCCCGGCGGGCGTGGCATGGGCGAGCCGTTGCGCCTGATGGTCGACTTGCCCAACGAGGCGGAAATTGTCGACATGTTCATCCACGCGCCGGGCCGCAAACTGCTGGTCGCGTCCTCCGAGGGTAACGGCTTTGTGGTGCCAGAGGATGACGTTGTTGCACAGACCCGCAGTGGTAAGCAGGTACTCAATGTCAAAGACGCCTACGCTGTCGTCTGTCGTCCTGTAACGGGCGACCACGTCGCCATCGTCAGCCAGAACGGCAAGTTTCTGGTCTTCCCAGCGTCCGAGCTTCCTGAGATGGGCCGTGGCAAAGGCGTGCGACTTCAGAAATACAATATGGCCCGTGGCAAACAAGGCTCACTCGAACTTGATGGCGGCCTGTCCGATCTCATGACATTCGCATGGGACGAGGGGCTAACTTGGGGCATGGGTGGCGGCAAAGTTCGCCATGAGCCCGACATGACGGAATGGCTTGGCAAGCGCGCCGGAGTCGGCAAGCGCCCGCCCTACGGCTTCCCGAAAAGCTACAAGTTCGATTGACGCGATTTCAGCTGCTTAATCGGCGCATTCAACGTTCAGCCATACCCCGCCCTCGGGTCTCAATGTCAGGATCAAAACGGGGTAAGGGTCTTTGCCCTTCACCCGTGTGAATTTGAACCGCGACAGGATTGTGGCCAGAATGATGACCGCTTCTTGTACGGCAAAACTCATTCCGATGCAGATACGTGGCCCGTCGCCAAATGGCAGATAGGCGAAGCGGTCGACCTTCTTGTCCTTGGCGAACCGTTCCGGATCAAAGGCGTCCGGATCATCCCAAAGCAACCGCGACCGATGCAGCGCGTAAACGGGAAGCATCACCGTATCACCCGGTGCAATTGGCCGCCCGCACAGCTCGTCCTGCACTTGCGCGGTCCGCGACAGGAAGGCAGCGGGCGGGTAGAGCCGCAGCGTTTCATCTATGATTTGCCGTATGTAAGGCAGGTCTTTGAGGTCACCTTCCGTGGCAGTGCGCCCTTGCAGAACTGATTGTGCCTCGTCCCGCGCCCGATCCTGAACACTTTCGTCGAAGGCGCAGAGGTAAAGCGCCCAAGCCAAGGTCAGCGCCGTTGTTTCGTGCCCGGCGACGATGAATGTCAGAAGATTGTCGCGCAACTCGGAGGTGTTCATCGACCGTTTGGTTTCAGGGTCTTCGCCCGCCATGAGCAAATCCAAAAGGTCAGGCACTTCGCCATCAGGCTTTGCCTTGCGGTTGCTGATCACGCCGTCGGCCATGGATTTCATCGTCTTCATGCCACCCGAGGACATCATGCGACCGGGGCGGGGGATCCATGTGGGTAGGCCCAGCACGTCGAACAGCGATACCTTTGCAGTGCTATCAATGTATCCGTCGATCGCCTTGTGGATGGCCGCACGGTCAAAACCTTCATCACCAGAGAACGTCACATCCGAGATCACCTCGAATGTTGACGTCACCATCTCTGCGTACATGTCGGCGGCTCTTCCCACATTGGCATCAATGCGTGCGCAGGACCGGTCCGCCGCAGCACTCATGATCGGGGCAAGGTTGGCGACGTTTCGATGCGAGAAAACCGGAGCCGCCGCACGTCGCTGCCAGCGCCAATGAGCCCCTTCGGCCACGAACAAGCTGTCGCCGATTGCGGGGCGCAGGATGTTTTTGGTGACATCGGATTTGGGGTAGTCATCAAGCCGGTCGCGCAAAATCTGGCGAATGGCGTCAGGGTCCATCACCATGTGCCATGGTTTGCCCATCTTGCCCGTCACAATCGGCTGGTGCAGCGCGATTTCGGGGATGATTTCGATCAGGTTGCGTTGTGCTGCACGTAGGGACTGCAGAATGCCCCACTTTTCAGTGACAAGCTTCACGCGGGGCGGGTAGATGGTGCTGTTGTCTTCCATAGGCATCAATATATGCGGTCTTCGCGCCACGGCAACGCGGCGTATGATTGCACCCTTGGAGCAGCTCAGGTATCCAAGCTGAACGAGACTTGAAGGAAACCCGATCCATGCGCGCCATTATTCCTGCTTTGACCGCTGTATTCGTTTTGGCAGCCTGTGCGGTGCCAAACCCTGATACCGAGGACCAGCCCCCGCTTGGCGACTTCAAGCTGGACCTGAATGTTGCGGTAACAGACAAGGCCAGTAAAATGGGAGTGTCCCGCTCGGCCTCTGCCGAAGACTGGGAGAAGGTGCTGGAAGCCGCCATCGACAAGCGCTTTCGGCGGTATGAGGGCGAGAAGCTCTATCACATCAGCTACAGTCTCGACGGATATATTCTGGCCACAAAAGGTGGGCGGCTTGCCTTGGCGCCCCGGTCAGCGATGAGTGCCACGGTTCATATCTGGGACAGCGCGACCAAGACAAGGTTAGAAGAGCGCTCCAAGCAAATTCTCGTTTTAGAACAGCTCGATGGCGAGACCTTTATCGGATCCGGTTTCTTCAACTCAACCGAACAGCAGATGCAAAATCTGGCAGCACAATTTGCTAAAGCCGTTGAGCGTTGGCTGGTCGCGAATGGAGATTTGTTCGGCCAAGACGTGGATGCTGAGGCCAAAGAAGCATCAGCCAAAGACGACCTTGCCGCGCTGGCTGAGAAGGCGAAAGCCGATGCCGCGGCTGATCCTGATGCCGCAGCGCCCACGGTTGTTGACCCCTTGGCCAACTGACGCTTGATTTTTCTTGTGATCCTGCATAGGTAGCGCGCGAAGTGAAACGGGTCCTGGCGGGCCCCCTAATTTTGAGGCGCCTAACGCTATGGCTAAGGAAAAGTTTGAACGCTCTAAACCACACGTCAACATCGGCACAATCGGCCACGTTGACCACGGCAAAACCACGCTGACAGCAGCGATCACCAAGTATTTCGGTGACTTCCAAGCGTATGACCAAATCGACGGCGCGCCCGAAGAAAAAGCCCGCGGCATCACGATCTCGACCGCGCATGTCGAGTACGAGACCGAAAACCGCCACTACGCCCACGTTGACTGCCCCGGCCACGCCGACTACGTCAAAAACATGATCACCGGTGCCGCCCAAATGGACGGCGCGATCCTGGTTGTGAACGCGGCTGACGGCCCGATGCCACAGACCCGTGAGCACATCCTGCTGGGCCGCCAGGTTGGCATCCCGAAGATGGTCGTTTACATGAACAAAGTTGACCAAGTGGATGACGACGAGCTGCTCGAGCTGGTTGAAATGGAAATCCGCGAGCTGCTGTCCTCCTACGACTACCCTGGCGACGACATTCCAGTGATCCCGGGCTCCGCTCTGGCCGCTATGGAAGGCCGCGACCCGGAAATCGGCGAGGAGTCCATCCGCAAGCTGATGGCCGCTGTTGACGAATACATCCCAACGCCAGAGCGGGCTGTGGACCAGCCGTTCCTGCTGCCGATCGAGGACGTGTTCTCGATCTCCGGTCGCGGCACGGTTGTCACCGGCCGTATCGAGCGCGGTGTGGTTAACGTGGGTGACGAGCTGTCCATCGTGGGCATCCGTGACACCACAAAAACCACCTGTACCGGTGTTGAAATGTTCCGCAAACTGCTGGATCGCGGTGAAGCAGGCGACAACGTCGGCGTCCTGCTGCGCGGCATCGACCGTGACGGCGTTGAGCGTGGTCAGGTTCTGGTCAAGCCGGGTTCGGTGACACCACACACCAAGTTCGAGGCCGAGGCGTATATCCTCACCAAGGAAGAGGGTGGCCGTCACACGCCGTTCTTCGCGAACTACCGTCCACAGTTCTACTTCCGGACAACAGACGTCACGGGCACCGTTAACCTGCCAGAAGGCACGGAAATGGTTATGCCGGGCGACAACCTGAAGTTCGACGTCGAGCTGATCGCGCCGATCGCCATGGAGCAAGGCCTCCGCTTCGCGATCCGCGAAGGTGGCCGCACTGTTGGCGCTGGTGTTGTGTCGAAGATTACAGATTAATCTGTCACCCATTTAGGCGTTACAGATTAGAAAAGGCCGCTCCGAAGGGGGCGGCCTTTTTTCTTGAAGGGACCGAAATATAGCGGTCTGCAAGGCGTCGGCAAAGTGTCGGCAAAACGTATGGCAGGGTGGCGGGCAGAGCTGCGATCTGGTTTAGAGTTAAATCCAGACCCACAAAGGCCGTTTTTATGTCCGATAATTTCCCTGCACCTTCGACGCCGTTTCCGATTGTCTTGCCGGACGGCTCTGCGCATTCGGGAACGGTGTTCCTGAAGCCGGTCCTGAAGCATCCGCGTTTTGTGGTGGGCGAGTACACCTATGCCAGCGCCCACACGCCGCCTGATGATTGGGCAGCCCATTTTGCGCCGTATCTGTACGACTTTTCGCCAGAGAAGCTGGTGATCGGAAAGTTTTGCCAGATCGCGGATGGGGTGACGTTTATCACGTCGTCCGCCAACCACCGTCATGACGGTTTCTCCAGCTTTCCGTTCGCCGTGTTCGGAGGCGATAGGGAGGGGCGTCCTTCGATGCCTGCGCCCGGGCCGGATACGGTGGTCGGGAATGACGTCTGGATCGGGCAGGGTGCGCGGATATTGCCGGGCGCGCGCATTGGCTCCGGCGCGATTATCGGCGCGGGGAGTGTCGTGGCGGGCGAGGTGCCGGACTATGCGATCTATGCAGGCAATCCTGCGCGACTGGTCCGAATGCGATTTGATGCTCCGACAGTGTCGGCATTGCTGAAGGTTGCATGGTGGGACTGGCCCATAAACCAGATTGTAGACCATGAATCCGCCATTTGCGGAGCGGATATGGATGCCCTGAGGCGTGCGGCGCCGTCGTCATGAGCGGGGCTGGGCAGTTTAGTGACCATTCTCAAGCGCGCCGGCGGGATCGGGCTTTCCTGCACAGGAGCTGTGCGGATTGGAATGCTTTCAAATATAATAATTAAAACAAATTCTTATACAGTTTTTACGGCTAAACCACGCTGGCGTGATCGACGGTGACAGGTTCGTGTCTGTTAATCGCTGTTCAGATGGCCAAATAGAGCCGTGTCGAGCCAGTGCGGTTCGACCCGTGCTCGAAGGGCTTCGAGTGATCGTCGCAAGGACTGCAGGCAATGAAAAATGTAATACTGTCTTTTGGCGTGGTGCTTGGCCTACTTGGCGGCCCCGCAATTGCTGATTCCACTGATCAATCCAGCCCGACCAGTTTGGACACTCTGTCTGAAACGCAGCTTGATGCATTGGTATCCATACTGTCGGGCCTGCCGCGTCAGTAGGGCGTTGCTTTTCTGCCAAACCGCTCGCGAGATCGGTGGGTAGGAACTCAATTTTAACTTTTTGGAGCAGATGATCCCTTGCAAAGCCACCTCTGCTTTAATAACACCTCACCATTAAGTGCAGGGGATTAGCTCAGTTGGTAGAGCATCGGTCTCCAAAACCGAGGGTCGTGAGTTCGAGTCTCTCATCCCCTGCCATTGATTTTTTTGAGTAAGAGGTCGCGTCGGCCACCATGAAATGTGTCTCCGACATTGTATACGATCCTCGTCATAAGCTCGAGCTTGACCTCTACCTTCCCGATACTCTGACTGCTGATGCCTGTGTGATCTACGCGCACGGGGGAGGCTTTCGCCGTGGACACCGCGCGCATGTCGAAACGGGCCACTTCGCCCAAAAACTGACGGATGCGGGCTTCGCGATGGCCTCTATTAGTTATCGCCTGCGGACTGATCTGGACGCGTTCTCGGAAGAGGATATTGAGCATATTCAGGCTCAAGTGGCCCGATCCGAGAAGGTGGGGCTGGACATGTCACCCAACCTTTACGGGGCGGCATTCATCGCAGCGATGGAAGATATGTCCAACGCGATCGAGTACCTTTGGGTCGAAGGCGAACGTCTGGGTATCGCGTCCCGAAAACTTGGTGTGTTGGGGATTTCCGCTGGCGGGATCGCCGGTTTGGCGTTGGCCTATCCGCCGATGGCTTGGGTGCGGCGGGTATCCCGCCCCGACGCTGTGGTCGCTATAAGCTCTGCGGTTGTTCAACCTTGGCGGCTGGAGAAAGATGGGCCGCCTTGCTTGATGTTTCATGGCCCAAACGACCGGATTATTGATATCGGGAATGCTCAATTGGGGGCTGCTCGGGCAGAACAACTCGGTGCGCCCCTGACGCTGATGAACACCAAAGTTAAAGGCCATGTGTCTCAGGTCGACGAGGTGTTAGATGGCACGCATCCTGACGGCACGCCCTATATTCAGATGGTGATTGACCAGTTCGCACGGCTGCGCGAGGACGACTAAAACCGGCAGCCCTCTTGCAAAGCGGGTCAAGTGGACGTAACTGACCCACTGAACACAACCAAGGGTCCGATCATGGCACGCACGAATCCAGCAC
This sequence comes from Litoreibacter ascidiaceicola, assembly GCF_900129235.1. Taxonomy (GTDB): domain Bacteria; phylum Pseudomonadota; class Alphaproteobacteria; order Rhodobacterales; family Rhodobacteraceae; genus Litoreibacter; species Litoreibacter ascidiaceicola. The sequence goes on from NZ_FQUV01000003.1 coordinate 182,422, forward strand.
AGTTTATCCAGCAGGTCCGCGGCGAGGTCTCGAAGATCGTTTGGCCGACCCGTCGCGAAGTAATGCTGACGACCGTCATGGTGTTTATTATGGCCACAATCACCGCGATCTTCTTCTCGTTCGTGGATATTGGCATCCGGACCGGCCTGAACGCTATCTTCGGCCTGTTCTAGACCTTCACCACCGCCTCTGCTGTATTTTGTAGAAAGCGCTGGCAGCGCCTTGTGTTTTCGCGTCAGATTGCCCCTGAGTTTTCTATCAGAGGCAACGCCCCCCATGACCGATAAAAGCAACCGAACGCCCTCCCTTGCGACCCGCGTGGCGCAAGCGCTGCACTTTGTTGAGGCCGAGACCGGGGCCGTTATTCCCTCGATACAGCCTACGGCGACCTATGCGCGGGACGAAAATTACGAGGTTCGCAAGCCGTATTGGTATCGCCGAGACGGCAGCCAGACCACCGCGCAGGCAGAAGCTGTGATCGCAGAGCTGGAGGGCGCCGCCGAGTCGCTGCTGTTTGCATCCGGCATGTCGGCCTGCACAGCCGTTGTCGAGCATTTGCCAACCGGCGCGCATGTCGTTGCGCCGAAAGTTATGTATCACGGCGTTCTGGCGCAGCTTCAGAGATATGAGGCAAATGGCCGTATCAAGCTGACGTCCTATGCCGCTGGCAACCTTGAGGAGCTGGCAAAGGCGGTGCGCCCGGGCGAAACGGCGTTGGTTTGGGTCGAGACGCCCAACAACCCCGACTGGGAGGTCACCGACATCGCTGCCGCAGCGGAGATTGCGCATGGGGCAGGGGCCAAGTTGCTGACGGATTGTACGGGCACGCCACCCAACCTGACGCGGGCACTGGACTTCGGCGCAGACATTTCATTCCACTCCGCCACCAAGTATTTGAACGGCCATTCAGATGTTACCGCTGGCGTGCTGTCAGTGCGGCAAACGGGCCAGTTCTGGGAAGACATCTGCATGGTGCGCAAGCTGCAAGGCACCGTCCTGCATTCTTTTGATGCGTGGTTGTTAATTCGGGGGATGCGCACATTGTTTTTGCGGGTGGAGAGGTCCTGCCAGAATGCGATGGCCGTCGCCAAGCATTTCGAAGGCCACCCACATATCGAGAAGGTTCTGTATCCCGGACTGCCCTCCGATCCCGGCCACGGCGTTGCGAAGCGCCAAACCGGCGGCCAGTTCGGGGGCATGATGTCGATCATTGTGAATGGCTCGGAGCAGACGGCGATTGATGTGACACGCTTTTGCGAGGTGTTTTATCCTGCGACGTCGCTTGGTGGGGTCGAGAGCCTGATCGAGCATCGCAAAACCGTATCTGGCGAGGGTTTTCCGGTTCATCCGCGTTTGCTGCGCCTGTCGATCGGCATCGAGGACGCTGATGATCTGATCTATGATCTTGAGCAGGCCCTGACGCGTGCCCAGAGCTGAGACGTGCAGGAATGGTTCCTAGGGCGTTAAATCATGGGAGAACCCCTTGAATCTTGGGCGCTTGCGGCGTAGTTCAGCGCTCAACACGAACCCATGGCGCGTATCGATTCGAGATGCGCGCTGTTTTCGTTTCGGCAAATGTCACTGGTGAAACCGGTGTAACCTGCTGAAAATATTGGAACATACCGGCAGAGTCGGAAAAGATAGAGGCGCAGGCAAGATGGCAAAACGGTGGTATTCGGTATCAGTGCTGTCCAACTTCGAGAAGCGGATCGCGGAGCAAATTCGCGCGGCTGTCGAAGAAAATGGCCTGCAGGATGAAATCGACGAAGTCTTGGTTCCGACCGAAGAAGTCATCGAAATCCGCCGCAACAAGAAAGTCACCGCAGAGCGCCGCTTCATGCCTGGCTACGTTCTGGTCCGCATGGAGATGTCCGATCGCGGCTATCACATGATTAACTCGATCAACCGCGTGACTGGTTTCCTCGGACCGCAGGGCAAGCCGATGCCGATGCGTGACGCCGAAGTTCAGGCCATCCTTGGCCGCGTTGAAGAGGGTGCAGAAGCCCCACGCTCGACCATCGTGTTTGACATTGGCGAGAACGTGAACGTAACCGACGGCCCGTTCGAGGGCTTCTCGGGGCAGGTCGAAGAAGTAGACGACGAGAACCAGCGCCTGAAGGTGACGGTCTCGATCTTTGGCCGGGCTACACCGGTCGAATTGGAATTCACACAGGTCACCAAGACGTCCTGATGTGCATCACGTGGGAGGCGAGCGGCACGCGTGCTGCGACCCGGACCACGGCAACCACCAGCCTGACGGTCGCGACCCGAGGGTGTTGATAAAGGAGAAGGCCAATGGCCAAGAAGATCGCTGGCACGATGAAGCTGCAGGTTCCTGCAGGTCAAGCCAACCCATCCCCACCCGTAGGCCCAGCATTGGGTCAGCGCGGGATTAACATCATGGAATTCTGTAAGGCGTTCAACGCCAAGACGCAGGATCTGGAGCCAGGTGCGCCTTGCCCGACCGTGATCACCTACTATCAGGACAAGTCGTTCTCGATGGATATCAAGACGCCACCAGCGTCCTATTTCCTGAAGAAAGCGGCCAAGCTGAAGTCCGGCGCTAAAACACCCTCGCGCGAAGTTGTTGGTCACGTGACCACGAAGCAAGTGCGCGAGATTGCCGAAGCAAAAATGAAAGATCTGAACGCGAACGACATCGAGTCCGCGATGCTGATCATCCTGGGTTCTGCCCGTTCTATGGGCATCGAGGTGAAGTAATGGCTAAGTACGGAAAACGCACTACTGCTGCTCGTGAGCAATTCGCTGGCAAGCGCAACGTCACTGTCGATGAGGCGGTTGCTCTGGTAAAGAACAACGCCAAAGCCAAGTTCGATGAAACTGTCGAAATCTCGATGAACCTCGGCGTCGACCCACGTCACGCTGACCAAATGGTTCGCGGTGTGGTTGCTCTGCCAAACGGAACCGGCAAAACCATGCGGGTAGCTGTGTTCGCACGCGACGCGAAAGCTGAAGAAGCCAAAGCGGCTGGCGCAGATATCGTGGGTGCCGAGGACCTGATGGAAATCGTGCAATCCGGCAAGATCGAGTTTGATCGCTGCATTGCAACCCCGGACATGATGCCAATCGTTGGCCGTCTGGGTAAAGTACTTGGCCCACGTAACCTGATGCCAAACCCAAAAGTTGGTACAGTGACCATGGACGTCAAAGCGGCTGTTGAAGCTGCTAAAGGCGGCGAAGTGCAGTTCAAAGTTGAAAAAGCTGGCGTGGTTCACGCTGGTATCGGCAAAGCTTCCTTCAGCGAAGACAAGCTGGTCGAGAACGTACGCGCCTTCATTGACGCGGTTGCCAAAGCTAAACCGGCTGGCGCAAAAGGCAGCTACATGCAGAAAATCGCACTGAGCTCGACTATGGGTCCTGGCGTTACCATTTCTGTGGATAGCGCGACCGGCAACTAACGCCTGCCCCGTCAGAAAAAGAAAAGGGTGTTCCTTAGGAGCACCCTTTTTTCATTTTGGTATCATAGTATTTTCTTATTCGAGCCGCATTTGCTTGTTTGGTTACATCATCGTTAGTGAGGTGGGAACTATGGATTTAACGAGCCAGGAAACGTTATTGAAATTTCGGGACGAGGCCATTCGGGCCTTTCGTGGAGAAGATCTGAACCTGCAACCCCGTAAGCGGCTGCAGATGATGGATAAGATGCCGACAGAGCTTCGGTCCCTCGACGAGTTTCGCGAAGCGTTTGTTATCAATGCAGTTTTGGGTAAGTGCCGGCCCGCAGCCGCGAACAAACAGATGTCGCTTTTGCGCGCCTCGCGAGAGAAGGCCCAGAAGCTGGAAGACTACGAGAATTTTGAAGCAATTCTTGAATCCCAGATGGATGGTGTCACCTTTGGCGCACACGGCTACCGCACCAGACAGCTTGAGGACGCAGACGCCGAAACGATCTACACGGGCGTTCACAAGATCCTTCAGGTTTTGAAAAAGCTGGGTTACGACGCCTTTGCCAATTCCGGTACGTTGCTTGGCTTGGTGAGGGACAAGGGGTTGATCCCCTATGACGACGATATTGATCTGGCGGTAATTTTGTCGGCTCGCCGCGACGAGGACGCGGCGGAAGAATTCAAGGTGTTGCTGGGATGCCTGCTGGCCGAGGGGCTGGATTGCTATTTTGTCGAAAGCAAAAACGCAATCATCAAACTTCCAAACATTGATGGCTTCGAGGTTGACCTGTTCCCAGCATATGGCGCTCATCGCCGGTACAACATCTTTCCGTATTCGCGCAAGCAACTGGTTTTCGCGGACATCTGGCCTCTGACAACATGCCCCGTAAGCAAGCTACCTTTGCCTGCGCGGCCGGAAGTGCTGCTTAGGGAAAATTATGGCGACACATGGGAAATTCCGAACCCGCGTTACACTTTTCCTTGGGTAACCCAGAAAGCCAAGTTTTCGACTCTGCTGAAAGAACTCGCAGAGGAAGAAGAGTATTGACCCGCGTCTAGCCGCGTCTTTGGCAGTGCGCAGGCCCTTCGAGTGTTCGCACGAAAGGTTGCTAGCCGGAGAGGCCCCGGCAAGGCAGCACTAGGGGGCGCTGGCGACCCTGCAGCCGACTCCTCAAAAACTTGAAGAAACATAAAAAAACGACCACTTCGGGCTTGGCATTTCGGTCTCAGGGGACTACTTGACCACATGCTCTAGAGCGCGCGATTCGTCACGCGCTCTTTTGCGTTTCGTCCGAGATGGCGGGTTGGGGCTTCAAACCCCTTTAATTCCTGCCTGAGACGGGATCAGACCAGATTGACTGTGGGTGCAAACTCCAGGCGGTTCGGGCGTCCCGTGTACGATGGACCCAACCGCCGGAGTAATCCGGTAGACTGAGCCGGAAGGGTAACCTTCCACAATTGGAGTGAAACTGTGGATAGAGCACAAAAAGAGAAACTGGTCGACGAACTCGGCCAAATCTTTGAAAGCTCTGGCGTCGTAGTGGTTAGCCACTACGAGGGTATCACGGTTGCTGAGATGCAAGACCTGCGTGCGCGTATGCGCGAAGCTGGTGGGTCTGTACGCGTCGCCAAGAACAGGCTCGCCAAAATCGCCCTCGAAGGTAAGCCATGCGCAAGCATTGCAACACACCTGACAGGGATGACCGTTCTCGCCTATTCAGAGGACCCAGTTGCCGCCGCGAAAGTGGTGAACGACTATTCCAAGGACAACGACAAGCTCGTTATCCTTGGGGGTGCTATGGGTGATAACGCGTTGGATGTCGCTGGTGTTAAAGCCGTGGCCGCCATGCCAAGCCGCGAGGAGCTTATTGCTTCCATCGTGGGTTGCATCGCTGCTCCTGCTTCGAACATTGCCGGCGCGATTGGCGCACCTGCTTCGAACTTGGCAAGCATTCTCAGCACCATCGAGGAAAAAGCAGCCGCTTGATCTTCGACAGATACCTTCGTGGGGTTGAAACCTACACGTTGGAACACAACTTAATAGAACGGAAACAGTATAATGGCTGATCTGAAAAAACTTGCTGAAGAGATCGTTGGTCTGACCCTTCTCGAAGCACAAGAACTGAAAACCATCCTCAAAGACGAGTATGGCATCGAACCTGCAGCCGGTGGCGCAGTGATGATGGCTGCTGGCGGCGACGCTGGCGGTGCGGCTGCTGAAGAGCAGACCGAATTCAACGTGATCCTGGTTTCTGCTGGTGCAGCAAAAATCAACGTCATCAAAGAAGTCCGCGGCATCACCGGCCTGGGCCTCAAAGAAGCAAAAGACCTGGTCGAAGCTGGCGGCAAAGCTGTCAAAGAAGGCGTCGACAAGGCCGAAGCAGAAGACATCAAAGCCAAGCTGGAAGCAGCTGGCGCAGAAGTCGAGCTCAAGTAATTGCTGCGCAGCTTCGCTGCGTAGACCTCAAAATAGCTGGATCCGGGTTAATTCCGGGTCCAGCTTTCCGCGTCTCAGACAGTGCTTTCAAGCAAAGCCCTGTCTAAGGAGCGGCAACGGTTCGGGAGTGCGCCATTGGGACGGCGCGCGGGTATTGAACCAGACGTCCTTAGTCCAAGTGGTATGCCGCCCGGCCCCGGGGTGACATATCCGAGGAAATTGAAAGGCTTTGACGAGCATGGCTCAAACATACGTTGGTCAAAAACGCATCCGCAAATATTTCGGCAAAATTGATGAAGTTCTGGCTATGCCGAACCTCATTGAAGTGCAGAAATCCTCCTATGATCTGTTCCTGAAGTCCGGCGACCAGCTGGCACCGATGGACGGCGAAGGTATCAAAGGTGTCTTCCAGTCGGTCTTCCCGATTAAAGACTTCAACGAGACGGCAATTCTCGAGTTCGTAAAATACGAGCTGGAAAAGCCGAAATACGACGTCGAGGAATGTCAGCAACGCGACATGACCTACAGCGCCCCGCTGAAGGTAACCTTGCGTCTGATCGTGTTTGATATCGACGAAGATACTGGTGCAAAATCGGTTAAAGACATCAAAGAACAAGACGTCTTCATGGGCGACATGCCTTTGATGACCCCAAACGGGACGTTCGTTGTGAACGGCACCGAGCGTGTTATCGTTTCCCAGATGCACCGCTCCCCGGGCGTGTTCTTCGATCACGACAAAGGCAAAACCCACTCGTCGGGTAAGTTGCTGTTCGCTTGCCGCATCATCCCATATCGCGGCTCGTGGCTCGACTTCGAGTTTGACGCCAAAGACGTTGTCTTTGCGCGCATTGACCGTCGTCGTAAACTGCCGGTGACGACCCTGCTCTACGCATTGGGGCTAGATCAGGAAGGCATCATGGATGCCTATTACGACACCGTTGACTTCAAAGCCGTGAAGAAAGCTGGCTGGTCCACCAAGTTCTTCCCGGAGCGGATCAAAGGCACCAAGCCAACCTCGGATATCATCGACGCCAAGACGGGTGAAGTCATTGCCGAAGCCGGCAAGAAAGTCACGCCGCGCGCGGTCAAGAAACTGATCGAAGAGGGCAACGTCGAAAACGTCCTGCTGCCGTTTGAGGGCATCATCGGCCGTTTCGTGGCGCGTGACATCATCAACGAAGAAACCGGCGAGATCTGGGTTGAAGCTGGCGACGAGCTGACTTGGGAGCTGGACAAAAAAGGTGAAGAAGTCATCGGCGGTACGCTGAAGACCCTTGTTGATAACGGCGTGACCACTATCCCGACGCTGGACATCGACAACATCAATGTGGGTCCATACATCCGCAACACAGTGGCCGTGGACAAGAACTTCAGCCGCGAAACTGCGCTGATGGACATCTACCGCGTTATGCGTCCGGGCGAGCCACCCACCGTTGAATCCGCTTCGGCCCTGTTTGAGACGCTGTTCTTCGATAGCGAGCGCTATGACCTGTCCGCTGTGGGCCGGGTGAAGATGAACATGCGTCTTGATCTGGACGCGGAAGACACCGTGCGCACCCTGCGCAAGGAAGACATCATCGCCTGCATCAAGGCGCTGGTTGACCTGCGTGACGGTCGCGGCGACATCGACGACATTGACCACTTGGGCAACCGTCGTGTGCGTTCCGTTGGCGAGCTGATGGAAAACCAGTACCGCGTTGGCCTGCTGCGCATGGAGCGCGCGATCAAAGAGCGTATGTCCAGCGTCGAAATCGACACGGTCATGCCGCAGGACTTGATCAACGCGAAACCAGCGGCTGCCGCCGTGCGTGAATTCTTCGGCTCCTCGCAGCTGTCGCAGTTCATGGACCAAACCAACCCGCTGTCGGAAGTGACGCACAAGCGTCGCTTGTCCGCTTTGGGCCCAGGTGGTTTGACACGTGAGCGTGCCGGTTTTGAGGTGCGCGACGTTCACCCGACCCACTACGGTCGTATGTGTCCGATCGAGACGCCGGAAGGGCCGAACATTGGTCTGATCAACTCGCTGGCTACTTTTGCCCGTGTGAACAAATACGGCTTCATCGAAACCCCATACCGCAAGGTTGTGGACGGCAAGGTGACGGATGACGTGCAATACATGTCCGCCACCGAAGAGATGCGTCACACGGTGGCGCAAGCCAACGCGCAACTGACCGACGAAGGCCGGTTCTCCAACGATCTGGTATCGACCCGCCAATCCGGCGACTACATGCTGCAATCGCGTGACAATGTTGACCTGATCGACGTGTCGCCAAAGCAGTTGGTCTCGGTTGCGGCCTCGCTGATCCCGTTCCTTGAAAACGACGATGCTAACCGGGCCTTGATGGGCTCGAACATGCAACGTCAGGCTGTGCCATTGCTGCAAGCTGATGCGCCTTACGTGGGCACCGGCATCGAAGGCGTCGTTGCCACTGACTCGGGCGCTGCCATTCAGGCGCATCGTGGCGGTATTATCGACCAAGTGGACGCGACCCGCATTGTTGTCCGCGTGACTGACGATCTGGAGCCGGGCGATCCCGGCGTGGACATCTACCGTCTGCGCAAGTTCCAGCGGTCCAACCAGAACACCTGCATCAACCAGCGTCCGCTGGTGAAAGTGGGCGGTGTCGTAACCAAAGGCGAAGTGATCGCCGACGGTCCGTCGACCGACATGGGCGAGTTGGCCCTTGGTAAGAACGTGCTCGTCGCGTTTATGCCTTGGAACGGCTACAACTATGAGGACTCCATCCTGATCTCCGAGCGGATTGCCCGTGACGACGTCTTCACCTCGATCCATATCGAGGAATTCGAAGTCGCCGCCCGTGACACCAAGCTTGGTCCGGAAGAGATCACCCGCGACATCCCGAACGTCGGTGAAGAAGCGCTGCGCAACCTCGACGAGGCTGGCATCGTTTACATCGGCGCCGACGTGGAGCCGGGCGACATTCTGGTCGGTAAGATCACACCAAAGGGCGAAAGCCCGATGACGCCGGAGGAGAAACTTCTCCGCGCCATCTTCGGTGAGAAGGCGTCCGACGTGCGCGACACCTCGCTGCGTGTGAAGCCGGGTGATTTCGGGACGGTTGTGGAGGTTCGCCTGTTCAACCGCCACGGCGTTGAGAAGGACGAACGCTCGCTGCAAATCGAGCGTGAGGAAATCGAACGCCTTGCTCGTGACCGCGACGATGAGATGGGCATCCTTGACCGCAACATCTACGCGCGTCTGCAAGGGATGCTGTTGGGCAAGAAGGCCGTGAAGGGTCCGAAGGGCGTGAAGCCGAACTCGGAAATCACCCCTGAACTGCTGGAAACCCTGTCGCGTGGCCAGTGGTGGCAGTTGGCTTTGGCTGAAGAAACCGAAGCCGCTTCCGTCGAGGCGCTGAACGGCCAGTACGAGGCGCAAAAAGACGCGCTTCAGGCCCGTTTCGAAGACAAGGTCGAGAAGGTTCGCCGTGGTGACGACTTGCCACCGGGCGTGATGAAAATGGTCAAAGTGTTCGTGGCGGTGAAGCGTAAGCTGCAACCGGGCGACAAGATGGCCGGTCGTCACGGCAACAAAGGTGTGATCTCGAAGGTCGTTCCAATGGAAGACATGCCGTTCCTTGCGGACGGTACCCCGGTCGACTTCTGTCTGAACCCGCTGGGTGTGCCGTCGCGTATGAACGTCGGTCAGATCCTTGAAACCCACATGGGTTGGGCCGCACGTGGTCTGGGTCTGAAGATCGACGAGGCTTTGGACGAGTTCAAACGCTCTGGCGATAGCCAGCCGGTGCGCGAAGCTCTGGAGCATGCGTATGGTTCCGAGACCTACAATGACGCGTTCGGCAACATGATCGAAACCGACATGATTGAATCCGCCGAGGCCGTGCGCTTTGGTGTTCCAATCGCCACGCCGGTTTTCGACGGTGCCAAGGAAGCGGACATCAACGAGGCGCTGACCAAAGCGGGCTTCGACACTTCAGGCCAATCGGTCCTGTTTGACGGTCGCACGGGCGAGCAGTTCTCGCGCAAAGTGACCGTGGGTGTGAAATACCTGCTGAAACTGCACCACCTTGTGGACGACAAAATCCACGCACGTTCTACCGGGCCATACTCGCTCGTCACGCAACAACCGCTGGGTGGTAAAGCCCAGTTCGGTGGTCAGCGTTTCGGGGAGATGGAAGTCTGGGCTCTGGAAGCCTACGGCGCCGCTTACACCTTGCAGGAAATGCTGACGGTGAAATCGGACGACGTGGCAGGCCGGACGAAAGTCTACGAGTCGATCGTCAAGGGCGAGGACAATTTCGAGGCCGGTATTCCGGAATCGTTCAACGTTCTCGTGAAAGAAGTGCGAGGCCTCGGCCTCAACATGGAACTCCTGGATGCGGAGGAGGAGTAGGGCGCTCGCGCCCCACTCAACCCATCCCCTAATTTGTAAGGACGCAAAATGAACCAGGAACTGACAACCAACCCGTTCAACCCGATCGCTCCGCCGAAAAGCTTTGACGAGATCAAAGTATCCTTGGCATCGCCCGAGCGCATCTTGAGCTGGTCTTACGGCGAGATCAAAAAGCCGGAAACCATCAACTACCGTACGTTCAAGCCAGAGCGTGACGGCCTGTTCTGTGCACGCATCTTTGGCCCGGTCAAAGACTACGAATGCCTGTGCGGTAAATACAAGCGCATGAAGTATCGCGGCGTTGTCTGCGAGAAATGTGGTGTTGAAGTTACGCTTCAAAAAGTACGCCGCGAGCGTATGGGCCACATCGAGCTGGCTGCCCCAGTTGCGCACATCTGGTTCCTCAAGTCGCTTCCATCCCGGATCGGCCTGATGCTGGATATGACTTTGCGCGATCTGGAACGCATTCTCTACTTCGAGAACTACGTTGTGATCGAGCCCGGTCTGACCGACCTGACTTACGGCCAATTGATGAACGAGGAAGAATTCCTCGACGCGCAAGACGCCTATGGCATGGACGCCTTCACCGCCAACATTGGTGCTGAAGCGATCCGCGAAATGCTGGCCGCAATTGATCTGGAAGCCGAGGCTGACCAGCTTCGTGAGGAATTGGCCGTCGCAACTGGCGAGCTGAAGCCGAAGAAGATCATCAAGCGTCTGAAACTGGTGGAGAACTTCCTCGAGTCCGGCAACCGTCCCGAGTGGATGGTTCTGACGGTAGTTCCCGTGATCCCGCCAGAGCTGCGCCCGCTGGTGCCGCTGGACGGTGGCCGCTTTGCGACCTCCGACCTGAACGACCTGTATCGCCGCGTGATCAACCGGAACAACCGCCTGAAGCGCCTGATCGAGCTTCGCGCGCCGGACATCATCGTGCGCAACGAGAAGCGTATGCTTCAAGAATCTGTGGACGCATTGTTCGACAACGGCCGTCGCGGCCGGACCATCACGGGTGCCAACAAGCGCCCGCTGAAGTCCTTGTCCGACATGCTGAAAGGTAAGCAAGGTCGCTTCCGTCAGAACCTTTTGGGTAAGCGCGTCGACTTCTCTGGCCGCTCGGTCATTGTGACTGGTCCGGAACTGAAACTGCATCAATGTGGTCTTCCCAAGAAGATGGCGTTGGAGCTGTTCAAGCCGTTCATCTATTCGCGTCTGGAGGCCAAAGGTCTGTCCAGCACCGTGAAGCAGGCGAAGAAACTGGTCGAAAAAGAGCGTCCCGAAGTGTGGGATATCCTCGACGAAGTTATCCGCGAGCATCCGGTCATGCTGAACCGTGCGCCGACTTTGCACCGTCTTGGCATCCAAGCGTTCGAGCCCGTTCTGATCGAAGGGAAAGCCATCCAGCTGCACCCGCTGGTTTGTTCGGCCTTTAACGCTGACTTCGACGGTGACCAAATGGCTGTTCACGTGCCACTGAGCCTTGAGGCCCAGCTGGAAGCTCGCGTGCTGATGATGTCGACCAACAACGTCCTGTCCCCTGCGAACGGTGCGCCGATTATCGTGCCATCGCAGGACATGATCCTTGGTCTCTACTACATCACCATGGAGCGCGAAGGCATGCATGGCGAAGGCAAGATCTTCGCAAATGTCGACGAAGTTCAGCACGCGCTGGATTCCGGCGAAGTGCATTTGCACGCCAAGATCCAAGCCCGTCTTCCACAGATCGACGAGGAAGGGAACGAGGTGCTGAAGCGCTTCGAGACCACACCTGGTCGTATCCGTCTGGGCGCGCTGCTGCCATTGAATGCGAAAGCTCCGTTCTCGCTGGTGAACCGTCTTCTGCGTAAGAAGGAAGTTCAGCAGGTTATTGACACGGTCTACCGCTACTGTGGTCAGAAAGAGTCTGTGATCTTCTGTGACCAGATCATGACCATGGGCTTCCGCGAAGCGTTCAAGGCAGGCATTTCGTTCGGTAAGGACGACATGATCATCCCTGACAGCAAGTGGCCAATTGTCGACAGCACGCGTGGACAGGTCAAAGAGTTCGAGCAGCAGTACATGGATGGCCTGATTACTCAGGGCGAAAAGTACAACAAAGTCATTGATGCATGGTCGAAATGTAACGACCAAGTCACTGACGCCATGATGGCCAACATTTCCGACTCCGGTCGGGCTGAGGACGGTTCGCAAAACGAGCCGAACTCGGTTTACATGATGGCCCACTCCGGTGCGCGTGGCTCGGTTACTCAGATGAAACAGCTGGGCGGTATGCGTGGTCTGATGGCCAAGCCGAACGGCGAGATCATCGAGACACCGATCATCTCGAACTTTAAAGAAGGTCTGACCGTTCTGGAGTACTTCAACTCTACTCACGGTGCTCGTAAGGGTCTGTCGGATACGGCTTTGAAAACGGCCAACTCCGGTTACCTGACACGTCGTCTGGTGGATGTTGCTCAGGACTGCATCGTGCGCATGCATGATTGTGGCACCGAAAACTACATCAACGCCTCCTCGGCGGTGAATGATGGTGAGGTTGTCTCGTCCATTGGCGAGCGTCTTCTGGGGCGGACCGCTGCCGAAGACATCCTGATGCCTGGCACGGACGAGATTCTTGTCGCCCGTGACGAGCTGATTGACGAGCGTAAGGCTGATGCCATCGACGCGGCGGATATTCCCGCTGCCCGCATGCGTTCGCCGCTGACTTGTGAAGCAGAAGAAGGCGTTTGCGCCATGTGCTACGGTCGTGACTTGGCCCGTGGTACGCTGGTGAACACTGGTGAAGCTGTCGGTATTATTGCTGCGCAGTCCATTGGTGAGCCCGGTACACAGCTGACGATGCGGACCTTCCACATCGGTGGTGTTGCGCAAGGTGGCCAACAGTCGTTCCTTGAGGCCTCGCAGGAGGGCAAGGTCGCGTTCGAGAACGCGTCCATCCTCGAGAACGCGTCTGGCGAGAAAGTGGTTATGGGCCGCAACATGCAGCTGACAATCACCGATGCCAATGGCACCGAGCGTGCGCGCCATAAAATCAGCTATGGCTCGAAGCTGCACATCAAGGATGGCGCCAAGGTGGTCCGCGGTGACAAGCTGTTCGAATGGGATCCATACACCCTTCCGATCATCGCCGAGAAAGACGGTAAGGCCCGTTTTGTCGATCTTATCTCCGGTATCGCCGTTAAGGACGAGACCGATGATGCGACCGGCATGACCCAGAAAATCGTGGTCGATTGGCGCGCTGCGCCAAAAGGCAACGATCTGAAGCCAGAGGTGATCATCGAAGGTGCAGACGGCGAGCCGGTGCGTTTGGAGAATGGCAACCCTGCCACCTACCCAATGTCCGTGGATGCCATTCTGTCCATCGAAGATGGTCAAGACATCAAGGCTGGTGACGTGGTTGCGCGTATCCCTCGTGAGGGTGCCAAAACCAAGGACATCACCGGTGGTCTGCCCCGTGTGGCCGAACTCTTTGAGGCACGTCGCCCCAAAGACCACGCCATCATCGCGGAAATCGACGGCTACGTTCGCTTCGGCAAGGACTACAAAAACAAGCGTCGCATTGCGATTGAGTCCTCGGACGACGCTGAGGTCAAAGTCGAATACATGGTGCCGAAGGGCAAACACATCCCTGTGGCCGAAGGCGACTTCGTCCAGAAGGGCGATTACATCATGGACGGCAACCCTGCGCCGCATGACATTCTCGCCATCATGGGTGTGGAGGCTCTGGCCGACTACATGATCGACGAAGTCCAAGACGTGTATCGTCTGCAAGGCGTGAAGATTAACGATAAACACATCGAGGTTATCGTTCGTCAGATGCTGCAGAAGTGGGAAATCCAGAGCTCTGGTATGACCACGCTTCTGAAGGGCGAGCATGTGGACAAGGCCGAGTTCGACGCCGCCAACGAAAAGGCGATCGCGAAGGGGGGCGAGCCTGCAACCGGCGAGCCAATCCTGCTCGGGATCACCAAGGCGTCGCTGCAAACGCGTTCGTTCATCTCCGCTGCATCGTTCCAGGAAACGACACGCGTGCTCACGGAGGCCTCTACCATGGGCAAACGTGACAAGCTGATCGGTCTGAAAGAGAACGTCATTGTGGGCCGTCTGATCCCGGCTGGTACCGGTGGTGCGACGCAGAAAATGCGCCGTGTTGCTCAAGATCGTGACAACGTTGTCATCGAGGCCCGCAAGGCCGAGGCGGAAGCCGCACTTGCACTGGCCGCACCGGAGGAGTCCCCAATGGATGACCCGATGGAGACAATCATGGTGGAAACACCTGAAAGCCGCGACGAGTAAAACACAGTTTACTGTTGAACAAAAAAGCGCCCGCCGAGAAATCGGCGGGCGCTCTTGCATTCATCATCCTGAAATCGAGGTTACTTCAGTTTTTCAGTCAAATGCTCGGCAAAGGTGTCGACCATTTGGATGTAATAGTCCGTGGTGTCCCGACGGATGATGACGATATCTTCACCGGGATCAAAAACGATCGGAGCTGGCAGGTACGAAACTGTAAGCTCGTAGGCTTGGTGCTCCGAGTTATCGTTTAGATTGTTGACGCTGACCGATCCGGCAAGTTCGGATTCCTCAAGGCCAAGGACAGACTGGAAGCTGTTTGCCAGCGACAATTCGTCGATGTCCACAACAACGCTTGCTCCGTCGTCAGACAGTTGATCCGTAAGCTTGGCTACAATCGCAGTCTCAAGGTCTTCCTCGATGCTGGTGTAGTAAGCCGCGGCACTCTCGTTTTTGATCGCCGTCAGGTCTACGGTGACGTCAACGCTGCTGACCGAAGTTTCTGCAAACGCGGACGAGCTCATCAAAAGGGCTGCCGCTGCGGGCACAAGTGACTTAAACATGGTGTCTCCATTCATTTTCTACGACGCAAGTTGGCGTCTGTTATGAGGGGACAACGTCTGATGGATCGTCCGGTTCCATCTTTCTGGCTGATTGTATGGCTTGTTCAGGACATCCAATGAAGAAACAGACAGGCTCTGTTCAGTTCCACATATCGGTGATAGCTGCGATTCCATGGACCTTTCAGACAACACCCGTGGCGCCCTTTTCATGATGGGCTCAATGACCGCCTTTACCTTGAACGACGCGTGCATGAAGTCGCTCTCGGGCGAGTTGCCGCTGTTTCAGGCTTTGCTCCTGCGATCAATTGCGGTGATTGCATTCATTAGCTTTATGGCTTGGCGGGCAGGGACGTTCCGGACCCGTATCAGTCGCAAAGACCAAATGCTGATCGCGCTGCGCACCGTTGTGGAAATCGCTGCGGCGTATTTCTTCATTTCCGCATTGTTCCACCTGCCAATTGCCGACGTCACAGCAATTCTCCAAGCCCTGCCTTTGACCGTCACACTCGCGGGGGCTGTGTTTCTGGGGGAGGCCGTCGGTTGGAAACGCTTGATGGCGATTTTGGTCGGTTTCGCAGGGGTCATGCTGATCTTGCGCCCGCCCTTCCTTTTCGGGGAGGGAAGCGGGTTTTCCGTCTACTCCATATATGTGCTGCTGGCGGTGGTCTGTGTGACTGTGCGCGACCTGTGCGCGCGCCGTATCTCTGCCGCGGTGCCGTCCATGACCATTGCTCTTGCGGCGGCGGTCGGAGTGATGTCGCTTGGTGCCGTCGGCAGTATAACGCAACCTTGGCAACCGGTCAGCGTGACGTCGGTTATGTGGCTGGCGGGTGCGAGCTTCTTCGTGATCGGCGGCTATATCTTTTCCGTCTCGGCAATGCGCTCGGGGGAAATCGGGTTCGTCGCTCCGTTCCGGTACACAAGTCTGGTTGTAGCTCTGATTTTAGGGTTGTTCTTGTTTGGCGAGTGGCCAGACAGATTGACCATGCTCGGCTCTGGGATCGTTGTCGCGACCGGGCTGTTCACGCTCTACCGTGAACGCCTAACAGCCAAACGGCAGCACCTTGGGCTCAGACCAAGATAAGACGCGACAGGAATTCGAGGCCTTATCCGACCTGCACCTGTTGACACTATTGGCGACTCCGCATATCACGCGCGCAATCAGGTCGGGGATCGCTCGGCTTGCACTCAAAATTTAGTGGTCACGATCCGGACACTTATTCGTCCCGATCCTCTGTAATCCCACCGCGCGGATCCCAGGTAGGGTAACCCGCTGCGGGTCTTTGTGTTTGCGGACGCGTAAATACAACCAAGAATTAGCGGGCTGCGCGCGTGTGGCCCAAACGAAGTTGAAACCAAGGGGACGATCCTCCATGCCAACGATCCAACAGCTGATCCGCAAACCGCGCCAGCCAAAACGCAAGACTTCCAAGTCTCAGCACCTCGAGCAATGCCCGCAAAAGCGTGGCGTTTGTACTCGTGTTTATACCACGACACCAAAGAAGCCGAACTCCGCTATGCGGAAGGTCGCCAAAGTGCGCCTGACAAACGGTTTCGAGGTTATCTCGTACATCGGTGGTGAGAGCCACAACCTTCAGGAGCACTCTGTGGTTCTGATCCGCGGCGGTCGCGTAAAAGACCTTCCGGGTGTCCGTTACCACATCCTGCGCGGTGTGTTGGATACCCAAGGCGTTAAAGATCGTAAGCAACGTCGTTCGAAATACGGCGCGAAGCGTCCGAAGTAAGGAAGAGATTACATGTCACGTCGTCACGCCGCTGAAAAACGCGAGATTCTGCCGGACGCCAAATTTGGCGACCGCGTTCTGAGCAAATTTATGAACAACCTGATGATCGACGGCAAGAAATCTGCCGCCGAGCGCATCGTATACAACGCCTTTGATCGCGTTGAAGCCAAGCTGAAGAAAGCTCCTGTGGAAGTGTTCCACGAAGCTCTCGAGCTGATCAAGCCTTCCGTCGAAGTGCGTTCGCGCCGCGTCGGTGGTGCTACCTACCAGGTTCCTGTCGAAGTGCGCCCCGAGCGCCGCGAAGCCCTGGCCATCCGTTGGTTGATCAAAGCTGCGCGTTCGCGCAACGAGCACACAATGGAAGAGCGTCTTGCAGGCGAATTGATGGATGCCGTGAACTCCCGTGGTTCCGCCGTCAAGAAGCGTGAAGACACACATAAGATGGCCGACGCTAACAAAGCGTTCAGCCACTACCGCTGGTAAGGGAGCGCATCTGATATGGCACGCGACTATCCCCTCGAACGCTACCGGAACTTCGGTATTATTGCGCACATTGATGCCGGTAAAACCACATGTTCCGAGCGTATCCTGTTCTATACAGGCAAATCCCACAACATCGGCGAAGTGCACGATGGCGCAGCAACCATGGACTGGATGGAGCAAGAGCAGGAGCGTGGCATCACGATCACCTCTGCTGCGACAACCACGTTCTGGGAGCGCACTGAGAACGGCGTCGAGCCTGACTCTCTGAAGCACCGCATGAACATCATCGACACACCGGGCCACGTTGACTTCACGATCGAAGTCGAGCGTTCCTTGGCTGTTCTCGATGGTGCCGTGACCGTTCTTGACGGTAACGCTGGTGTCGAGCCGCAAACCGAAACTGTTTGGCGTCAGGCTGATCGCTATAAGGTCCCGCGGATCGTGTTCGTTAACAAAATGGACAAGATCGGCGCAGACTTCTTTAACTGCGTTCGCATGATCGAAGACCGCACAGGCGCAACCGCTATTCCGGTTGGTATCCCGATTGGTGCCGAAACCGAACTCGAAGGTCTTATCGACCTCGTGACTATGGAAGAGTGGCTGTGGCAGGGTGAAGACCTTGGTGCATCCTGGATCAAAGCTCCGATCCGCGACAGTCTGAAAGCGCAAGCCGACGAATGGCGTGGCAAAATGATCGAAGCCGCCGTCGAAATGGACGACGACGCGATGGAAGCCTACCTGATGGACGCCGTCGAGCCGGACGTTAAATCTCTGCGCGCTTTGCTGCGCAAGGGTTGTCTGGCGCTGAAATTTGTTCCGGTTCTGGGTGGTTCTGCATTCAAGAACAAAGGTGTTCAGCCGCTGCTTAACGCTGTTATCGACTACCTGCCGTCTCCAATGGACGTTGTCGACTACATGGGCTTTAAGCCGGGCGACGAGACAGAAACACGTGACATTCCGCGCCGTGCGGATGACAACATGCCGTTCTCTGGCCTTGCGTTCAAAATCATGAACGACCCTTACATGGGGACGTTGACGTTCACACGTATCTACTCTGGCAAGCTCGCCAAGGGTGATAACCTGATGAACACCACTAAAGGCAACAAAGAGCGTATCGGCCGTATGGTTATGATGCACTCGAACAAGCAAGAAGAGATCACCGAAGCGTTTGCTGGTGACATCATCGCGCTTGCCGGTCTGAAAAACACCACCACGGGCGACACTTTGTCGGACGAAAAAGAGCAGGTGGTGCTGGAAACGATGACATTCCCCGATCCAGTGATCGAGATTGCCGTCGAGCCGAAGACAAAAGCCGACCAAGAGAAAATGTCTCTGGGCCTGCAACGTCTGGCTGCCGAGGATCCATCCTTCCGCGTGGAGACCGACATCGAGTCCGGTCAAACCATCATGAAGGGCATGGGCGAACTTCACCTCGATATCCTTGTGGACCGTTTGAAGCGCGAATTCAAAGTTGAAGCCAACATTGGTGCGCCTCAGGTTGCTTACCGCGAGACCATTGGTCACGAGGTCGAGCACACCTACACCCACAAGAAACAGTCGGGTGGTTCTGGTCAGTTCGGCGAAGTGAAAATGATCATTTCCCCGACAGAGCCGGGCGAAGGTTACTCGTTTGAAAGCAAGATCGTCGGTGGTGCTATTCCGAAGGAATACATCCCAGGTGTTGAAAAAGGTATCTTGTCCGTTATGGATAGCGGCCCGCTGGCTGGCTTCCCCGTGATCGACTTCAAGGTGGCCTTGATCGACGGTAAGTTCCACGACGTTGACTCCAGCATTTTGGCATTCGAGATCGCAGCACGTATGTGTATGCGTGAAGGGATGCGCAAAGCTGGCGCCAAACTGTTGGAACCTGTGATGAAGGTCGAAGTTGTGACACCGGAAGAATATACCGGCGGCATCATCGGTGACCTGACATCGCGTCGTGGTCAGGTGCAGGGTCAAGATACACGCGGCAACGCGATTGCTATCGACGCCACCGTGCCTTTGGCGAACATGTTCGGCTACATCAACACGCTGCGGTCGATGTCTTCTGGTCGTGCGAACTTCACCATGCAGTTCGATCACTACGAGCCAGTGCCACACGCGATCTCTGAAGAAATTCAGGCCAAATTTGCATAATTCCGGTGCGCGCCTCGGGCGCGCATCGTCCCACTTCTAAGGCATCGGGTCTGACCCGCCGTCTGAACATACAAAAAATCAGGAGGCCATCATGGCTAAGGAAAAGTTTGAACGCTCTAAACCACACGTCAACATCGGCACAATCGGCCACGTTGACCACGGCAAAACCACGCTGACAGCAGCGATCACCAAGTATTTCGGTGACTTCCAAGCGTATGACCAAATCGACGGCGCGCCCGAAGAAAAAGCCCGCGGCATCACGATCTCGACCGCGCATGTCGAGTACGAGACCGAAAACCGCCACTACGCCCACGTTGACTGCCCCGGCCACGCCGACTACGTCAAAAACATGATCACCGGTGCCGCCCAAATGGACGGCGCGATCCTGGTTGTGAACGCGGCTGACGGCCCGATGCCACAGACCCGTGAGCACATCCTGCTGGGCCGCCAGGTTGGCATCCCGAAGATGGTCGTTTACATGAACAAAGTTGACCAAGTGGATGACGACGAGCTGCTCGAGCTGGTTGAAATGGAAATCCGCGAGCTGCTGTCCTCCTACGACTACCCTGGCGACGACATTCCAGTGATCCCGGGCTCCGCTCTGGCCGCTATGGAAGGCCGCGACCCGGAAATCGGCGAGGAGTCCATCCGCAAGCTGATGGCCGCTGTTGACGAATACATCCCAACGCCAGAGCGGGCTGTGGACCAGCCGTTCCTGCTGCCGATCGAGGACGTGTTCTCGATCTCCGGTCGCGGCACGGTTGTCACCGGCCGTATCGAGCGCGGTGTGGTTAACGTGGGTGACGAGCTGTCCATCGTGGGCATCCGTGACACCACAAAAACCACCTGTACCGGTGTTGAAATGTTCCGCAAACTGCTGGATCGCGGTGAAGCAGGCGACAACGTCGGCGTCCTGCTGCGCGGCATCGACCGTGACGGCGTTGAGCGTGGTCAGGTTCTGGTCAAGCCGGGTTCGGTGACACCACACACCAAGTTCGAGGCCGAGGCGTATATCCTCACCAAGGAAGAGGGTGGCCGTCACACGCCGTTCTTCGCGAACTACCGTCCACAGTTCTACTTCCGGACAACAGACGTCACGGGCACCGTTAACCTGCCAGAAGGCACGGAAATGGTTATGCCGGGCGACAACCTGAAGTTCGACGTCGAGCTGATCGCGCCGATCGCCATGGAGCAAGGCCTCCGCTTCGCGATCCGCGAAGGTGGCCGCACTGTTGGCGCTGGTGTTGTGTCTAAAATCACGGATTGATTTTGGAAACACGCCACGTGGGTGGAAGTTGCTCGCAAGAGCAATGAGAACCCACTCAGGTGTTGCTAAACAGAAGGCCGCTTCCGAAGGGAGGCGGCCTTTTGCGTTTGAAGTGCTTTAGAATTAGCCATCTGGCGTCATATTTAACCTAATATTGCAGTACTCTACCGCTCCACCCATTGGAATGGTTTGACGCTCAAGTCCACTTCCGCAGTCATAGTCCAAAACAACATCGAAACTTACTAAACCAATCGGATCGGAAATGTCCTCAATTTTCCCAAATAGCCGTTCATCACTGTTGTTCGGGAAATCATCTTGCGCGTAGAAATCTACTGGCAATGCGAGAGAATTTGGCCCACGGGCTTCATCGCAATATCCAGCATTAAC
Organism: Litoreibacter ascidiaceicola; assembly: GCF_900129235.1. Taxonomy (GTDB): domain Bacteria; phylum Pseudomonadota; class Alphaproteobacteria; order Rhodobacterales; family Rhodobacteraceae; genus Litoreibacter; species Litoreibacter ascidiaceicola. The sequence continues at coordinate 203,509 of NZ_FQUV01000003.1, forward strand.
TACCCGCTTTTTACTCTGGGTTTCGCCCCCAAATTCTACAACGAAACTTGTCGGGAGCAGGGTTACAAACTCCAAAACAAGTATTTGTTTGCTGGCAAAGTTACCAAGTTGAATATGGAAGGCATTGCCGGCTAACTCTTCAACAAAATATTCATTCTTCGAGACGTTGTTATCAGAATAAAAATTTACCGCCGCGAGGTGGTTGGACGAAATATTCAATGGAGCCACGAAGACTGAGCTGTTGGGCACAGGCACTTCACTATGATTTACAACAATAACCTTTGCTTGCTGCAGAAATGGGTAGTGGCCAGCTGAGTGCGTTTTGCTGGTCTGCCCATCTGACGAACTTACAAGGAGAGTGGCATTCCTTAACGGTGTACAAACTATGACTTCAATCCCACGTTTGGGGCCAACTACAACTTGAAGCCAATCAGTGAAATATGACTGAATAAAGGGTCCGAATAGAAAGCTGACGAACGCTATGCACACTGTCCACTTTAGTATATTAGCTTTTGCCCAAGTCATCATGTGGGTGCGTTTCTCCGTCAATCGGCCGCATACGGCATTACTATTTAAGCTATGATGTAAGCAACGGCTTGGGGGCGCAACTAATCAAAACTCGCGCACTTGCTCCAAGCTCATACAAAACCCCTTGCCACACACAGCGACTCCCCCTAAAGAACCCACACGGAACAGGGGTACGCCATGCGTGCCCTTCTTTTGTTTCGGAAAAATAGACGCGATGAGGGTGCCGGATGAGCCGCCATCCTCCAATCCGTTAAGACCTCATTTCGAGGGATATATGTCATGGCAGCTAGCCAAAACATTCGCATCCGCCTGAAGGCGTTTGACTACCGGGTCCTGGATGCATCTACCCAAGAGATCGTAAACACTGCAAAGCGCACCGGCGCTGACGTTCGTGGCCCGATCCCTTTGCCCAACAAAATTGAAAAATTCACCGTTCTGCGTGGCCCACACGTGGACAAAAAATCCCGCGATCAGTTCGAGATCCGCACGCATAAGCGTCTGCTCGACATTGTTGACCCAACACCGCAAACCGTGGACGCGCTGATGAAGCTCGACCTGGCTGCTGGCGTTGACGTCCAGATCTCGGTTTAAGGAGGGCTTCTTGATATGTTGCGCTCTGGTGTAATTGCGAAGAAGGTCGGCATGACCCGCCTCTTCATGGAAGACGGCAAGCAGATCCCTGTGACCGTTCTTCAACTCGACAAGCTGGAAGTGGTTGCCAACCGCACCATGGAGAAGGACGGCTACACAGCTGTTCAGCTCGGTGCTGGCACTGCCAAAGCCAAACGGACTTCTAAAGCCATGCGCGGCCACTTCGCCGCTGCAAAGGTGGAGCCTAAGCGCAAGATCGCTGAGTTCCGCGTTGCTGAGGAAAACCTGATCCCCGTTGGTGAAGAAATCATCGCGGCCCACTACTTTGAGGGTCAATTCGTGGATGTTGCCGGTACGTCTATCGGTAAGGGTTTCCAAGGTGCGATGAAGCGTCACAACTTCGGGGGCCTGCGCGCTACTCACGGTGTGTCCATCTCTCACCGCTCGCACGGCTCGACGGGTCAGTGTCAGGATCCTGGCAAGGTTTTCAAAGGCAAGAAAATGGCCGGCCACATGGGCGCTGCCCGCGTGACCACGCAGAACCTGCAAGTGATCAAAACCGACAACGAGCGCGGCCTGATCATGATCAAAGGCGCCGTTCCCGGCTCCAAAGGTGGCTGGGTCACCGTTAAAGACGCGGTGAAGAAGCCATTGTCTGAAAACGTGATCTTCCCTGCTGCGCTGGCCTCCGCTGCCCGTGAAGCGATGAAAGCCGCAGACGAAGCCGCCGCCGCCGCTGAAGCCGAAGCAACCGCAGCAGCAGAAGCAGCAGCCGCAGAAGCTGCCGCCGCTGAAGAAGCCGCAATGAAAGAAGCAGAAGCATCCATTGACGCTGATAAAGCCGAAGGCGATGCACCTGAAGGAGACAAGTCCGATGAAAGCTGATGCCATCAATCTGGACGGCAAGAAGGCTGGCTCGGTAGAGCTGTCTGACGCCATCTTCGGCCTTGAGCCACGTGCGGACATTCTGCACCGTGTGGTTCGCTGGCAGCGCAACAACGCACAGGCCGGCACCCACAAGGTGAAGACCCGTTCGGAAGTTAACTACTCGACCAAGAAGATCTACCGCCAAAAAGGCACCGGTGGCGCTCGCCACGGCGCACGCTCGGCTCCGATCTTCCGCGGTGGTGGTGTCTACAAAGGCCCAACACCTCGCAGCCACGGCCACGAGCTTCCCAAGAAGGTTCGTAAGCTTGGCCTGATGCACGCCCTGTCCGCCAAAGCGGTTGCAGGCGAGTTGGTCATCATCGACAGCATCAACATCAAAGATGTGAAAACCAAGACCTTGGCCGCACAGATCAAGGAACTGGGTTGGAAACGCGCTTTGATCATTGATGGTGCCGACGTGAACGCTGACTTCGTTCAAGCTGCCCGCAACATCGCTGGTCTGGACGTTCTGCCTACAATGGGCGCCAACGTCTTCGACATCCTGAAACGTGACACTTTGGTTATCACCAAAGCCGGTCTCGAAGCACTGGAGGCTCGCCTGTCATGAGCACGAAGTCTGAGCACTACGACGTGATCCGCAAGCCGCTGATCACCGAGAAAGCCACACTGGCCTCGGAGAACAACGCGGTTGTGTTTGAAGTCGACATCGCGGCCAACAAGCCGATGATCAAAGAAGCAGTGGAAACACTCTTCGGCGTCAAGGTGAAGGCGGTTAACACCACCATCACCAAAGGTAAGGTCAAGCGCTTCCGGGGTCAGCCCGGTCGCCGCAAAGACGTGAAGAAGGCGTATGTTACCCTCGAAGAAGGTAACACGATCGACGTCTCTACCGGTCTGTAAATGGTCGGCGGGGTGATCCCTGCCCGACGCATAGAATTGAAGAAGCCCCGCTTGGAAAAGTGGGGCTTTTTCTATTCCTTCGTCCGTTCGCTTGTTCTGCGTCACCAAACGCCCGCTAGAGCCCCTCTGTGACTGGATCCCGCTACAGGTCCTGACAGCGCGCTAAGATATGGGCCGTTTTTGTGGTAGAATGGAACAACAAATGATGGAGGGGAATATGAGCTACGTAACAATAACAACTTGGGAAATCGCAGATGGTGTGGATTACCATATATCCTTGCGTGCGATCGAAGAGAAACGCCTACCCGCTTTGAAAGGTTTTGGGGCGAGCCGTATAACGGTGATCCGCACCAGCGAGCGAACCAGTGCTGCCATAACTGTATGGCCAGACAAGGCCACGAGGGACGCCGCCGAGTTGAAAATCGACGAAGTGCGCAGATCTGTCCATACGGAGGACAAGACCCGGATGACTGGTGAGATGAAGGGCGAAATTGTCGCGGATCTCTAATGCCAAGATCACCAAAGGTAAGGTCAAGCGTTTCCGAGATACGCAAAGCTCGGAAACAAGCCGCAGGCGCCGAGCATCGCTGGCCCGTCCCACGGGCTGGCGATTTGGTTGGGCTTGGTTTTACCTTGAAGGGGAGGACGTGCTCGGCTGCCATAAAGTGGTGTCCAAGGAGGTCGGATCGCCATCCCCCGGTCCAGCGATGCTCGGTTGTTTGACTGAACGTCTGCTTCGAGCCCGAAGCGGAAGTCGCATTGTGTGTTGTATTCAATTGAGGCTAAATCTGCTGTGGCAAACCCCCTTATCTGGAAAGGCCGATGTATGAAGTTCTCCATTCAATTTTCCAGCAACAATGGCTGCAATGGTTCGATTACGCTTGGGGAGCACTTGGAAACTTTTCGCTCATCGTTTGGTTGCTTCTCACGCGCTCAATATGAGCAGCAATGGATTAATGCCCTAAAGATCATTCTCGAAGAGCGGCGACCAACCGCACTATTTGTGAGTGTCGAGATTGGTGACGACGGTGTGGGAACGCTTTGGTTGTATCCGATTGTTGCGTCTGAGTTTGCAGGGGATACCGATGACAAGCGAATGCGTTTGTCAGACTTTCCAGATCAGGAAGATGCCGGCGTCTATATCGGTGAGCGCTTCATGCCTGTTACGGTCGACGTGTCAAATTTCGAGCGCCGCATCTACCTTGAATTTGAGGATGGTTCGAAGGGAGATGAAATTGCCCTATACTACCTAGACCTTTCCGCACCCGAGCGGTTTTTCGGCTATCTGGGTGATGACATCGCGGATGTTTCACACTGGTACTACTCTAACTCTGACTTAGAGGCGTTTCTCACTTCCCAATGACGGCTTCGTCCCGCCATAGCCGTCACTACCCCCTTGACCCCATCCCCCCTCACTCCTAAACACCCACATCGGCCAAGCCCCAGATTCGTCTGGGGCTTTGCTGTTGTTCATGGCTCAGCGTAGCTGATGCCAACAGGACATCTAATCGGGGACCTTCGGGGCCCTATAAACACAAGCGGCGGGGCGACCCGTTTGCTGCAACAACGGAAGACAGAAAGCATGGCACTCAAGTCGTATAAGCCGACGACGCCAGGCCAACGTGGGTTGGTTCTGATCGACCGTTCGGAACTCTGGAAAGGCCGCCCGGTCAAGTCCCTCACCGAGGGTCTGACCAAGAATGGCGGACGGAACAATACCGGACGGATCACGATGCGTCGCAAGGGTGGGGGCGCCAAGCGTCTTTACCGGATCGTAGACTTCAAGCGGACGAAATTTGACGTCGCTGCTACAGTTGAGCGGATCGAATATGACCCGAATCGGACCGCGTTTATCGCACTGGTTAAATATGAAGACGGTGAGCAGGCCTATATCCTCGCTCCGCAACGCCTTGGCGTTGGTGACACCGTTATCGCATCGGCCAAGGCCGACGTGAAGCCTGGGAACGCAATGCCGTTCTCCGGTCTGCCAATCGGCACAATCATCCACAACATCGAGTTGAAGCCAGGCAAAGGCGGCCAGATCGCCCGTGCGGCTGGGACTTACGCCCAGTTCGTGGGTCGTGACGGTGGATACGCTCAGATCCGTCTGAGCTCCGGCGAGCTTCGCCTCGTCCGTCAGGAATGCATGTGTACCGTTGGTGCCGTGTCGAACCCGGACAACTCGAACCAGAACTTCGGTAAGGCCGGTCGCAACCGCCACAAGGGCATCCGCCCGTCTGTGCGTGGTGTTGTGATGAACCCGGTTGACCACCCGCACGGCGGTGGTGAAGGCCGGACATCTGGTGGTCGTCACCCGGTTTCCCCATGGGGCAAGCCGACAAAGGGTGCGCGTACTCGGAACAAGAACAAAGCGTCGCAAAAGCTGATCATCCGCTCGCGTCACGCCAAGAAGAAGGGACGCTAGTATATGTCTCGCTCTGTATGGAAAGGCCCCTTCGTCGACGCTTATGTGTTGAAGAAAGCCGAAGCTGCGAAAGAAAGCAGCCGCAACGACGTGATCAAGATCTGGTCCCGCCGCTCCACCATTCTGCCTCAGTTCGTTGGCCTCACCTTTGGTGTCTACAACGGCAAGAAGCACATCCCAGTGAACGTCACCGAAGACATGATCGGTCAGAAGTTTGGTGAGTATTCGCCAACCCGGACCTATTACGGTCACGCCGCTGATAAAAAAGCGAAAAGGAAGTAAGCCATGGGCAAGGATAAGAACCCCCGCCGCGTGGCAGATAACGAAGCAATGGCAAAGCTGCGCATGCTCCGGACTTCCCCGCAAAAACTGAACCTCGTGGCTCAGCTGATCCGTGGCAAGAAAGTGGACAAGGCTCTGGCCGACCTCACCTTCTCCAAGAAGCGTATCTCTGACGACGTGAAAAAGTGCCTGCAATCCGCCATCGCGAACGCAGAGAACAACCACAACCTCGACGTGGATGATCTGATCGTGGCCGAGGCCTATGTTGGCAAAAACTTGACCATGAAGCGCGGTCGCCCTCGGGCCCGTGGCCGGTTCGGCAAAATCGTCAAGCCGTTTTCCGAACTGACGATCCTGGTGCGCCAAGTTGAGGAGCAAGCATAATGGGTAACAAAGTAAATCCTATCGGCATGCGTCTTCAGGTCAACCGCACCTGGGACAGCCGCTGGTACGCTGAAAGCAAGGACTTTGGTGATCTGCTTCTGGAAGACCTCCGGATGCGCGAATTCATCAAGACCGAGTGCAAACAAGCCGGCATCAGCCGTGTGATCATCGAGCGTCCGCACAAGAAGTGCCGCGTTACGATCCACACAGCACGCCCGGGCGTCATCATCGGCAAAAAAGGCGCCGATATTGAAGGTCTGCGCAAGAAGCTGTCCGCGTTCACCGACAGCGAGCTGCACCTCAACATCCTTGAGGTCCGCAAGCCCGAGTTGGACGCAGCACTGGTTGGCGAGTCCATCGCCCAGCAGCTGGAACGTCGTGTGTCCTTCCGTCGCGCTATGAAGCGCTCGGTACAGAACGCAATGCGTATGGGTGCCTTGGGTATCCGTGTGAACCTCGCTGGCCGCCTTGGTGGCGCCGAGATCGCGCGGACCGAATGGTACCGTGAAGGCCGCGTGCCTTTGCACACCCTGCGTGCCGACATCGATTACGCACACGTTGAAGCGATGACTGCTTATGGCATCATCGGGATCAAAACCTGGATCTTTAAAGGCGAGATCATGGAACACGATCCACAAGCGCGTGACCGTAAGCAACAGGAACTCCAAGACGGCCCAACACCTCGCGGTGCTGGCGGTCGTCGCTAAGGGGGGCGTGAACAATGCTACAACCAAAGCGTACTAAATTTCGCAAGATGCACAAAGGCCGCATCCACGGTGAAGCAAAGGGCGGGACAGACCTGAACTTTGGCACCTACGGTCTTAAGGCAACTGAACCTGAGCGTATCACTGCGCGCCAGATCGAAGCTGCCCGTCGTGCAATGACGCGTCACATGAAACGTCAAGGCCGTGTCTGGATCCGTATTTTCCCGGACCTGCCAGTGACCTCCAAGCCTATCGAAGTTCGTATGGGTAAGGGTAAAGGGTCCGTGGACTTTTGGGCATGTAAGGTCAAACCCGGCCGTATGATGTTCGAAATCGACGGTGTGGCCGAGCCAATCGCCCGTGAGGCCCTGCGCCTTGCTGCGATGAAGCTGCCAATTAAAACACGGGTAGTCGTCCGCGAGGATTGGTAAACTCGTCGCGCTTTAGCGCGACGTGGCGGAGGCAGCGTGTTTCTAGAAAACGCGCGTTCCGCCACGGTAGTTATAGAGAAGCCCCCGCTGAGAAATCGGCGGGGGCTTGTTTTGTATTGGACTCTGTAATTGTAGTTATGATCTAGTTCGCCTTCGAAATAGTAAAAACAGAGATACAAGCCCGATCAATGAAAATCCGGCAAGTAACCCAACCCTAGTAATGACAAAAAAAGCGTGGATGAACTGCTGTTCGCTAAGTTCATTTATGGCTCGATATATCGCTGGAACTTGAGGGCTTACGAGCAATATCTGCAGGCTCGACGCAGCGACTAGAAATACTCCCAGCCCAAAGCATAGTTGAGTTTTTCTCATCAAGTTAACCGACAACAGCGTCGATTAAGAGACTGACTACAGTTGCCAAAAATCCAAGAGTATACGCTAAAATTCCGGTCCAATCTTCCAAGCTCACAATACCCAAGGTGTCCAACAAAGAAACCACCGCGGCTAAGGAGAATACAAAAAAAATAAATCCAGCCAAAGGACTCTTCTCAATGGCGGCCACACCAGCAGCGCCCGCCACTGCAATTACAACAAATCGTACGATAGCTCCCAAAATTGAGCCCCCCTCTTTAAAATATTTTTACTTAGCAATGGTTATTTCATACTAGTTCTATCGAATACTCAATGGTTTCTATACTCGGTCGTTACAAAACTAAATTTAGCTAGCTCAGATTTAGAAGCTTCAGGCACCCCAACACTACCGAGTGACGCTCTCATTGCTTTTTCTACGCAAAAGCAACTGCCGCGCACGCGTCTCGTTTCCCTACGCCCAAGCGTAGTTAAACGAGACGGAAATCCGATCTTCCTCAGACATATTCATCGGCACCTCATGGCGCAGGAAGCTTTCCCACAACAACACATCCCCGACCACCGGCTTCACATAGATGAACTGCCGCATCTCCTCGCGCGCATCTTTCAGGCGGGTCGGGGCAGCCATCATCATTTGAGACCGCGGGTCCTCCAGCTTCAACGCCGACGCACCTTCGGGCATGGCCACGTAGGTGGTGCCGGAAATGACCGAGTGCGGGTGGATGTGGGACGTGTGGATGCCGCCTTGGGGCAGGATGTTGATCCAGATGTCCTCCAGCTTCAATTCGCGCCCGTCCAGATCAAGTTGCAGATCCTTGGCGAACTCCGCCACGTGTTTATCTAGCGCATCCACCACTTCTTTGAAGATGGGCGACCGCCACGGCAAGTCCGTCAGCGACGCATAGCTGGTGTAGCCCGCGAACGCGTTCTCCTCGCACCAGTCCTGACCGGCCTCGTCATCCTCGGCGATGCCAAGGCATTCATCCTCCAACTCCTCCGGATCAATGGGGTTGCCATGATCGGCAAGGCGGGCTTGGTAGAGGCGGGTCACGAAGAGGGAGCGAATATCCATGCCGCCTTGGATAGCCCGCTAGCTGAGGTCTCGCAAGGCCGCCGCCAAGGCTTCGCGGTCAAAGCCCGTGGGCTTGTAATCCAAACCGCCGCTTTGGTTCAAAAACACCGTGAACACCGAGGCGTTGATATAGCAGCTCACCTGATCGCCCGAGCATTTCGCCGTGGTGGAGTTGGGGAAGGACACCGAGATGCCGCCCTTGTCGCCACCACCCACGATCAGACTACCCGACGCCGTGCGCTCGCCGAGCAACTCGATGCTCTCGGAGCTGGCGCGGACCTCGTCGTCAAGCAGCACGAATTTGAACCGCGCCGGATTTGCGGTGGCGTCATCGACCCGCCAACTGGAGAACGGGTTCTCGCCGCGGCTTTTTGCATCGGTGTAGGCGGTGCTGACGGCAGTGAATATCTGCCGCCGGTCGACCCGTTGGGCGTCCTTGACGGTGAACTTGACCTTGTTTTGTACGGCGGCTTTCAGTGTGGCCTCGTCTTGGCTCGTGAGCGAGGCATCGGCCTTGAAGTCAAAACCTCGGACCTGACTGGCCTCTAGGTCGCGCCTTCGCGTCGGACGTTTCGACTGCAGCTTGATGTCGGCAGGCACCGTGACCAGCTGGTTGGTCTGGAGATCCCAGAACATCAGCTGCCCCGACGACAGCACGCCAGAGTTGCGGTAGCCGAGGCTGGTATTGGCGTAATCGAGATTGGCGGTGACTTTGACCGGCCCGCCGCCCGGGGTGCATCCGGCCAATAGAAGTGCCGCACCGACGCATATAAAGGAGCGCATAATTAACCCTCTCTGTGATAATGATTTTGATAATGCGCCAAGTCTGGGCAGTCAGAGGCCGCAAATCAAGGAGTTTTCGGCGAGAGTGGGGTGTCGTGGAGATGTCCCATCCGTCAGAAACGCATAGCTGGTGTAGCCCGTGTTGCCGTTCTCCTCGCACCAGTCCTGACCGGCCTCGTCATCCTCGGTGATGCCAAGGTAGTTGTCATTCAACTCCTCCGGATCAATGGGATTGCCATGATCGGCAAGGCGGACTTGATTGAGGCGGGTCACCAAGAGGTCGCGCATGTTCATCTCACCTGATATCGCAGCCAAACACGCAAGTTGGCCCCTATTTTACAGATATATGCGGCTAGACAGCTACGGGGGTTGCAATAAGTCGGGCAGGGGTCTAAAGCCACGTTTCATCATGAACTCCATTGGAATCAGGGTGACCCTCTTGGGGGCCCTCCGATGTATGAAAAAAGGAAACGGCTATGAACGCCAGCGAGCTTCGCGAGAAGACTGCTGACCAGCTCAACGAAGAGCTTGTCGCACTGAAAAAGGAAGCCTTTAACTTGCGCTTCCAACAGGCCACCGGCCAACTTGAAAACACTGCACGCATGCGCGACGTCAAACGTGGCGCGGCACGTGTGAAAACAATTCTGAACGAAAAAGCGAAAGCTGCAGCTGGGGAGGCTAACTAATGCCTAAGCGTATCCTGAACGGTGTCGTCACCAGCAACCAAAACGAGCAAACTGTAACGGTTTCCGTTGAACGCCGCTTCCGCCACCCTGTTCTGAAGAAGACGATCCGTAAGTCCAAGAAGTACCGGGCTCACGACGAGAAGAACACGTTTAACGTGGGTGATCTGGTCCGCATTCAAGAATGCGCTCCGAAATCCAAAACCAAGCGTTGGGAAGTTATTCTCGCTGACGCGTGAAGCTTTTCTAATTAATTCGAAACCCTGGGGCCTAAGGTTAGGTCCCCAAAGGTCGGGAGACATCAAATGATCCAGATGCAGACCAACCTGGATGTAGCTGACAACAGCGGCGCTCGCCGTGTTCAGTGCATCAAGGTTCTGGGTGGTTCCAAGCGTAAATACGCATCCGTCGGCGACATTATTGTCGTGTCGGTCAAGGAAGCCATCCCGCGCGGCCGCGTGAAAAAAGGCGACGTCCGTAAGGCTGTCGTTGTACGCACCGCCAAAGAAGTTCGTCGCGACGATGGCACCGCCATTCGCTTCGACCGCAACGCAGCTGTTATTCTGAATAACAACAACGAGCCTATCGGCACCCGTATCTTCGGCCCGGTTGTTCGTGAGCTGCGCGCAAAGAACTTCATGAAAATCATCTCGCTCGCCCCGGAGGTGCTGTGATATGGCTGCTAAACTGAAAAAAGGCGACAAGATCGTCGTGCTGGCTGGCAAAGACAAAGGCAAAGAAGGCACCATCGCCTCCGTTGACCCCAAATCCGGTAAAGCCATCGTGGAAGGCGTCAACGTCGCCATCCGTCACGTGAAGCAAAGCCAGAACAACCAAGGTGGCCGCGTGCCACAGGCGATGCCAATCCAATTGAGCAACCTGTCTTTGATCGACGCCAATGGCAAACCTACCCGCGTAGGTTTCAAATTGGACGGCGACAAGAAGGTGCGCTTTGCCAAGACAACAGGGGACGTGATCTGATGCTTGACGACGCAAAATACACCCCGCGCCTGAAGTCTGTTTATGTCGACACGATCCGTGCCGCCATGAAAGAAGAATTCGGCTACAAAAATGACATGCAGATCCCGCGTCTGGACAAAATCGTCCTGAACATCGGGGCTGGTCGTGCGGCCGTGAAAGACAGCAAGAAGCCTGCGGGCGCTGCTGCCGATCTGACCGCAATCGCAGGTCAAAAAGCCATGGTCACCCGTGCCAAGCAATCCATCGCCGGCTTCCGCCTGCGTGAAGATATGCCTGTCGGTGCCAAGGTAACCCTGCGCGGCGAGCGAATGTACGAATTCCTTGATCGCCTGATCACCATCGCAATGCCTCGTATCCGCGACTTCCGCGGCGTATCCGGCAAGTCGTTTGATGGCCGTGGCAACTACGCCATGGGCATGAAGGAGCACATCGTGTTCCCAGAGATCGACTTTGACAAGATCGATGAAGCCTGGGGCATGGATATCGTAATCTGCACGACCGCCGACACCGATGCTGAAGCAAAGAGCCTGTTGAAAGCTTTCAACATGCCTTTCAACAGCTGATCCGCGGGAAGGAATAGAACATGGCTAAAAAAGCAATGATCGAACGCGAGAAGAAGCGCGAAAAGCTGGTGAAGAAATACGCCGCTAAACGTGCAGCTCTGCTTGCAATCGCAAACGACCAAGAGAAACCAATGGAAGAGCGTTTCAAAGCGCGTCTGAAACTGGCTGAACTGCCGCGCAACAGCTCGGCTACTCGTTTGCATAACCGCTGCCAACTGACGGGCCGTCCTCACGCTTACTACCGTAAGCTGAAGATTTCTCGGATCATGTTGCGGGACTTGGGCTCTGCTGGCCTGATCCCCGGCATGGTTAAGTCCAGCTGGTAAGGAGGGCATTAGATTATGAACGATCCTATCGCAGATATGCTCACACGCATTCGCAACTCGCAGCTGCGCGGCAAAGCAACCGTCGAGACCCCCGCTTCCAAAATCCGTGCTTGGGTTTTGGACGTGTTGGCCGACGAGGGCTACATCCGTGGCTACGAAGCGACGACGGGCAAAGACGGTCACCCGGCTTTGAACATTGAGCTGAAATATTACGAAGGCACTCCTGTCATTCGCGAATTGAAGCGGGTTTCCAAGCCCGGTCGTCGCGTTTACGTGGGTTCCAAAGACATCCCGGTGGTCCGTCAGGGCCTGGGCGTGTCGATTGTCAGCACGCCTCGCGGTGTGATGTCGGACGCAAATGCTCGCAGCCAGAATATCGGCGGCGAAGTGCTTTGCACGGTATTCTAAGGAGCGCCAGTTATGTCTCGTATTGGTAAAAAACCAGTCGATCTGCCCTCCGGCGTGACCGCGTCCGTCTCTGGCCAGACCATCGAAGTTAAGGGCCCCAAGGGCGTCCGTTCCTTCAAAGCAACTGATGATGTGACCCTCTCGGTTGAGGACAACATCGTTACGATCACGCCACGCGGGTCGTCCAAGCGCGCGCGCCAGCAGTGGGGCATGAGCCGCACGATGGTCGCGAACTTGATCACCGGCGTGACCGATGGCTTCAAGAAAGAGCTTGAAATTCAAGGTGTGGGTTACCGCGCCGCGATGGAAGGCAAAAACCTGAAGCTGAACCTCGGTCTGTCGCATGACGTTGTTTATGAAGTGCCTGAGGGTGTAACCGTTGCGGCTCCCAAGCCCACCGAGATCACCATCGAGGGGATTGACGAGCAGGTTGTCGGCCAAGTGGCTGCCAACATCCGCGCGTGGCGCAAGCCAGAGCCTTATAAAGGCAAAGGCATCCGCTACAAAGGCGAGTTCGTCTTCCGCAAAGAAGGGAAGAAGAAGTAATGGCTAATAGCAAACGTGATCTGTTCATCAAACGCCGCCTGCGCGTTCGGAACAAACTTCGCAAGGTAAACGCCGGACGCGCGCGTCTGTCGGTTCACCGCTCCAACAAAAACATCAGCGTTCAGCTGATTGATGATGTGAATGGCGTAACGCTGGCTTCGGCGTCTTCTCTCGAGAAGGATCTGGGCATCGTTGGCAAGAACAACATCGAAGCTGCAACCAAAGTCGGTGCCGCAATCGCGGAACGCGCCAAAAAAGCTGGCGTGACGACTGCCTACTTTGACCGCGGTGGTTTCCTCTTCCACGGTAAAGTGAAGGCCTTGGCCGAAGCTGCCCGTGAAGGCGGTTTGAAAATCTAAGCCTTTGGGCGCTCCAACAGGGGCGCCCATTTTTGCAGGCCTTCGGGCCTCGATGATCGGGGGGCTCACGCCCACTGCGATTGAGAACAAACGGCGCTAAGGCGCAGAAATTAAAGGATTTGCCCAATGGCAAGAGAACCAGGAAATCGCGGTCGCCGCGATCGGGACGAGACCCCCGAATTTGCAGATCGCCTCGTTGCGATCAACCGCGTATCCAAGACCGTTAAGGGTGGTAAGCGCTTTGGCTTCGCCGCACTTGTCGTTGTTGGCGACCAAAAAGGCCGTGTAGGCTTCGGCAAAGGTAAAGCGAAAGAGGTCCCAGAGGCCATCCGCAAAGCCACCGAGCAAGCCAAGCGCCAAATGATCCGCGTTCCACTGCGCGAAGGCCGTACGCTGCACCACGATGTAGCTGGCCGTCACGGTGCTGGTAAAGTTGTGATGCGCACTGCACCACAAGGTACCGGTATCATTGCTGGTGGTCCAATGCGTGCTGTGTTCGAAATGCTCGGCGTTCAAGACGTTGTTGCAAAGTCGATTGGCTCGCAAAACCCTTACAACATGATCCGTGCAACTTTGGATGGCCTCGTTAAAGAAGCCTCTCCTCGTATGGTTGCGCAACGTCGTGGTAAGAAAGTTGCCGACATCCTGCGCTCCGAAGACGGCCCCAAGGTCGACGGCGAGCAAGCCCCAGTTGTAACGGAGGCCTAAGACATGGCTAAAACTATCGTTGTAAAACAGATTGGCTCGCCAATCCGTCGCCCCGCCAAACAGCGTGCTACGCTAGTCGGTTTGGGCCTGAACAAGATGCACAAAACCCGTGAGCTGGAAGACACACCTTCCATCCGCGGCATGGTCGAGAAAATCTCGCACATGGTCGAGATCATCGAAGAAAAAGGCTAAGTGGCGGCGGGGTGAACCCCGCCCTACGCAGAGTTTGAAACGCCTCGCTGAAAAGCGGGGCGTTTTTTTCGTCTTAGACGCCTGTGCACAAGAATGTGCTTGAGGTGAAGCGATTGACACGGGACCGCCCATTGCACTGACGCCGATAACGCTGGTATGTCGCCCGCATGTTTGAGATCAGTTCAGCCCAGCTTCTCCGCGAGTTCATCACGCTTTTTGTCGTGGTGGACCCGATTGGGTCGCTTCCGGTCTTCTATTTTGCGACATCGTCGGTCGCGGCGCGCTTCCATTGGAAGTTCGCCTTGCGTGGCGTTTTGGTCGCGGCACTGGTGCTCTATTTCTTCTTGATCGCGGGGCAGGTGGTGATCGAGGCGATTGGTTTGCGGCTCGGATCTTTCCAGATCGCGGGTGGAATCATCTTGTTTCTGTTTGCCCTGACAATGATTTTCGGTCCGTCGAAGCCTGCGCGTGAGATCGAAGAAGCAGAGCACACAGACCTATCCGGCGCGGTTTACCCGCTGGCGATCCCGTCTATCGCGTCGCCGGGGGCGATGCTGGCAATCGTCATCTTGACGGATAACAACCGAAACTCGGTGTCGGATCAGTTGGTGACCGCGGGGGTGCTTGGGGTAGTGCTGTTAATCACCTTGTTGCTGTTGTTGCTGGCTGCGCGCTTAAAACGGGTTATCGGGACGACCGGAGCGGATGTCATCAGCCGGGTGATGGGAATGATCTTAGCCACGGTTGCAGTCGACTCGGTGTTAAACGGCTTTGAAACCTTGGGTCTGTTTGCCGTCCATGGCTAACCCATGCAAAAGACACATCCCTGACATTCCAAATCATATGTAGTGAAATGAACGGTCGAAGCGTAGTGAGCGCGCTGACTCAAACTCCTGATTAGGACATTTCACGCATGACCGTTCTCATCCTGCTCAAAGCCTTCGGGCCGCGTATTAAAACCCTTCTGAAAACAGATCCTGCCCCCTCCTGGACAGAGTACCTACGCCAGACCGCTGCAAAGGGCTAAGCCAACACTTGCAACACGCGGCGGAGCGGTCTATAGCCCGCCGGTGGCCTGCTAAAGGTCCGACTCACAAACAAGAAACGCCGCGTTTGGTCCATTTCGCTTCGAGGACCCTTCCGGCAATAGGAGAAGCGATATGAAACTGCACGAATTGCACGACAATCCAGGTGCCACCAAAACCAAAAAGCGCGTGGGCCGTGGCCCGGGCTCTGGCAAAGGTAAAATGGCTGGCCGTGGTATCAAAGGTCAAAAGTCCCGCTCGGGTGTTGCCCTGAACGGCTACGAAGGTGGCCAAATGCCACTTTACATGCGTTTGCCAAAACGCGGCTTCAACTCGCGGAACAAGAAATCTTTCGCAGTTGTGAACCTCGGCATGATCCAGAAATTCATCGACGCCAAGAAACTCGACGCCAAAGGCGACATCACCGAAGACACGCTGCTTGAGTGTGGTCTGGTCCGTCGCAAGCTGGATGGCGTTCGCATTCTGGCCAAAGGTGACATCACATCCAAAGTGACTTTGACTGTTACTGGCGCTTCCAAAACGGCTGTAGACGCCGTTGAAAAGGCCGGCGGCAAGCTCAACACCGCAGCGGCTGCTGAATAAGCCTTGTGAGAGGCCAACGCGCCTCTTACATACCTCTTAAGTTTTCCAGCGCCGCGACGGGGAGCCCCGTTCGCGGCGCTGTGCATATCTAGACAGGGATACCCAAGCACATGGCTTCAGCCGCCGAGCAAATGGCACAAAACATGAGCTGGTCCGCCTTCGGGAAGGCCACCGAGTTACGCCAACGCATCCTCTTCACCATCGGTCTGCTGATCGTCTACCGTTTGGGCACCTACATTCCGGTTCCCGGCATCGACGGCGACGCCTTGCGCCAGTTCGTCGAGCAAGCGCAGCAAGGCATCGGTGGCGTGTTGAACATGTTCACCGGCGGCGCGATTGGCCGCATGGGCCTGTTTGCCCTCGGGATCATGCCCTACATTTCGGCCTCGATCATTGTGCAGCTGATGACCGCCATGGTCCCGCAGCTGGAGCAGTTGAAGAAAGAGGGCGAGCAGGGCCGCAAGAAGATCAACCAATACACCCGCTACGGCACCGTGTTCCTTGCCACGTTGCAGGCCTACGGGCTTTCTGCAGGTCTTGAAGGCTCCGGTCTGGCAACCGAGCCGGGCCTGTATTTCCGCGTCGGCGCCGTCATCACGCTGGTCGGCGGCACCATGTTCCTGATGTGGCTGGGCGAGCAGATCACCCAACGCGGCATCGGCAACGGCATTTCGTTGATCATCTTCGTCGGCATCATTGCCGAAATCCCTGCCGCTTTGGCGCAGTTCTTCGCGCAAGGCCGCTCCGGCTCGATCAGCCCTGCGGTCATCGTGGGCGTGCTGCTGGTGGTGATCGCGACGATCATGTTCGTGGTGTTCATGGAGCGCGCCTTGCGCAAAATCCATATCCAATACCCGCGCCGCCAAGTCGGCATGAAGGTCTATGACGGCGGCTCTTCGCACCTGCCGGTCAAGGTAAACCCAGCGGGCGTTATCCCTGCGATCTTCGCCTCGTCGCTGCTGCTGCTGCCGACGACCGTGTCGACCTTCTCGGGTGCGCAAACCGGCGAAGTGATGGCGACGATCCTGGCCTATTTCGGCCCTGGTCAGCCGCTCTACCTGCTGTTCTTTACGTCGATGATCGTGTTCTTCGCGTATTTCTACACCTTCAACGTGGCCTTCAAGCCCGAGGAAGTGGCCGAAAACCTGAAGTCCCAAAACGGCTTTATCCCCGGCATCCGTCCGGGCGAGCGCACCGCCGAATATCTGGAATATGTGGTAAACCGCATTCTGGTCGTCGGTGCCGCTTATCTGGCCGCCGTCTGCCTGCTGCCGGAAATCCTGCGCAGCCAGCTGGCGATCCCGTTCTACTTCGGGGGTACCTCGGTGCTGATCGTTGTGTCGGTGACCATGGACACCATCCAGCAGGTTCAGTCACACATGCTGGCGCACCAGTATGAAGGCCTGATCGAGAAGTCCCAGCTGCGCGGCAAGAAGCGCGGCGGGAAGACCAAGTCGAAAGGCCCGTCGCGTCGATGAACATCATTCTGCTTGGGCCGCCTGGCGCGGGGAAGGGCACACAAGCCCGTAAACTGGTCGCGGAACGCGGCATGGTGCAGCTCTCTACCGGCGACATGCTGCGCGAGGCGAAAAGCTCTGGCACCGCGATGGGCAACAAGGTTGCGGCGATCATGGATGCGGGCCAGCTGGTCACCGATGACATCGTCATCGGCCTGATCGAGGAAAAGCTGGAAGGCGACCACGCGGGTGGGTTCATCTTCGACGGGTTCCCACGCACGCTGCCTCAGGCGGATGCATTGGGCGCTTTGCTGGAAAAGCACGGCACCACGCTGGACGCTGTGATCGAGATGCGGGTGGATGACGACGCGTTGGTCGCGCGGATCACCGCACGGTCCACATGCGGGGCGTGTGGCGAGGTTTATAACGACCAGACCAAGCCGATCCCAAGCGATGGCAAATGTTCCAACTGCGGTGGCACAGAGTTCAAGCGCCGTGCCGACGACAACGAAGAAAGCCTGCGCACGCGGCTGATGGAATACTACAAAAAGACGTCTCCGCTGATTGGCTATTACTACGCCAAAGGCGACCTGAGCAGCATTGACGGCTTGGGTGAAATCAACGTGGTGGCGAAGGCCATTTCTGGGGTTTTGGACAGCTAGACCCTACGGCAGGGCGGGGGGCTCTTGACCATATGTTAAAAACCTCCTAAGCCGCACCATCCCTAACGGGAATCGCACCACGGCCTAGCTAGCTGACACGGTGTTGACCATATCTAAGCCAAGCCCGCAGGTTATGAAAAACCTTCGGGCTTACGTTGTGAAAAAAGGTTCCGGAGCTACGGAACCGCGACTGAAAAAGGAATTGCCTCTTGGCACGTATTTCCGGCGTTAACCTGCCCGACGCGAAGCGCGTCCCCATCGCACTGACTTACATTACCGGCATCGGCCACACCTCCGCGAAAGCGATTTGTGAAGCTGTTGGTATCGACGCATCCCGCCGCATGAACGATCTCTCGGACGCCGAGATTTTGAAAATTCGTGAGCATATCGACGAAAACTATGACGTCGAAGGCGACCTGCGTCGCGAGACCACCATGAACATCAAACGTCTGATGGATCTGGGTTGCTACCGTGGCCTGCGCCACCGTCGTAACCTCCCTGTTCGCGGTCAACGGACCCATACGAACGCACGTACCCGCAAAGGCCCTGCTAAGGCCATTGCTGGCAAGAAGAAGTAAGGGGAGATCTGATCCATGGCACGTGAAAAAGTACGCACGAAGAAGAAGGTCCGTAAGAACATCGCCGCTGGCGTTGCACACGTGAACTCTTCGTTCAACAACACCAAAATCCTGATCTCTGACGTTCAGGGCAATGCTATCTCTTGGTCCTCCGCCGGGACTTGTGGCTTCAAAGGCTCGCGTAAATCGACGCCTTATGCTGCACAGATGGCTGCCGAAGACGCAGGCCGCAAGGCTCAGGAACACGGCGTGAAGACGCTGGAAGTCGAAGTTCAGGGCCCAGGCTCTGGCCGTGAGTCCGCGCTGCGTGCGCTGGCTGCCGCTGGCTTCCAGATCTCGTCCATCCGCGACGTGACACCTATGGCCCACAACGGCTGCCGCCCACCAAAGCGCCGCCGCGTCTAAGCTACGTATTCTATCGCGCGGTCCCCGTCCTTATTTTGGGCGGGGTCCGTGTTTGTCATTTCAACCTCGAGTGGCCCCGGATTTGGACATGATCCGCGGTCGAGCATGGAGGCGACACACATGATCCATAAAAATTGGCAAGAGCTGATTAAGCCAACCCAACTGGACGTAAAGCCCGGCAACGATCCTGCACGCAAAGCAACTGTGATTGCCGAGCCGCTGGAGCGTGGCTTTGGTTTGACCATGGGCAACGCCCTGCGCCGCGTGCTGATGAGCTCGCTGCAAGGTGCGGCGATCACTTCGGTTCAAATCGACAACGTGCTGCACGAGTTCTCCTCGATTGCTGGTGTGCGCGAAGACGTGACGGACGTGATCCTGAACCTCAAAGGCGTGGCAATCCGTATGGAAGTCGAAGGGCCAAAGCGCCTGTCGGTTTCCGCGAAGGGCCCTGCGATCGTAACCGCTGGTGACATCTCCGATTCCGCTGGGATCGAGATTCTGAACCGCGACCACGTGATCTGCCACCTCGATGACGGCGCCGAGCTGTTCATGGAGCTGACGGTGAACACCGGTAAAGGTTATGTCTCTGCAGACAAGAACAAGCCCGAAGACGCGCCAATCGGTTTGATCCCGATTGATGCAATCTTCTCGCCTGTCAAAAAAGTGTCCTACGACGTGCAGCCGACCCGCGAAGGTCAGGTGCTCGACTATGACAAGCTGA
Source organism: Litoreibacter ascidiaceicola (assembly GCF_900129235.1). GTDB lineage: Bacteria > Pseudomonadota > Alphaproteobacteria > Rhodobacterales > Rhodobacteraceae > Litoreibacter > Litoreibacter ascidiaceicola. The sequence goes on from NZ_FQUV01000003.1 coordinate 223,083, forward strand.
CAATGAAGATTGAAACCGACGGCTCCCTGACACCTGACGATGCAGTGGCTTACGCCGCGCGCATTCTTCAGGACCAGCTGGGCATCTTCGTCAACTTCGACGAGCCTGAATCGGCCCGTGCGCAAGACGACGAAGACGAGCTAGAGTTCAACCCGCTTCTGCTGAAGAAAGTGGACGAGCTGGAACTGTCCGTGCGGTCTGCAAACTGCCTGAAGAACGACAACATCGTCTACATTGGCGACCTGATCCAGAAGACCGAAGCCGAGATGCTCCGCACCCCGAACTTTGGTCGCAAATCCCTCAACGAGATCAAAGAAGTGCTGTCTGGCATGGGCTTGCATCTCGGGATGGACATTGTGGACTGGCCACCAGAGAACATCGAAGATCTTGCCAAGAAATTCGAAGACGCGTTCTAAATAATACTGTAGGGCGGGAGAAATCCCGCCTTACCGCTCTGCCCGGCGTGCCCGACAAAAGTCCGACGCAATGCCGACGCTTAGCAGACCACGAAAATACCGGCGAAATGACCGGGAAAAACTGGGCAATTCTGCCCCAACAGAGGCACCGACACGCATCGGCGACCCGTACAAAGTATAGACTGAAGGAACGATAAAATGCGCCACTCACGAGGCTACCGCCGCCTGAACCGTACACATGAACACCGCAAAGCGCTGTTCATCAACATGTGCGGCTCGCTCATCGAGCATGAGCAAATCAAAACAACCCTGCCGAAAGCCAAAGAGCTTCGCCCGATCATCGAAAAGATGATCACGTTGGCGAAACGCGGCGATCTGCACGCCCGCCGTCAAGCCGCTTCCAAGCTGGTTCAAGACAAAGACGTCGAGAAGCTGTTCGCAGTTCTGGGCCCACGCTACAAAGACCGCCAAGGTGGCTATGTGCGTGTTATGAAAGCCGGATTCCGCTACGGTGACATGGCGCCGATGGCGATCATCGAGTTCGTCGACCGCGACGTCTCCGCCAAGGGCGCAGCCGACAAAGCCCGCCTTGAGGCCGAAGACGCCGAATAATTCGCTACTTATGTGGCACCCGAAAAACCCTGCCTTAACCGGCGGGGTTTTTCACTTTTTGGTCATCGGGTCGACAAGCTGTGGCGCGCCGCATAGCTTCTGACGAAACGACAATCGACGAGGCGAGCCCATTTTTAGACGTGCATTTCTAGTCGCCCCTCTGGTGGCATTATTCCTGTCAGCATGCGCGGCACCCGAGGGTGGTCCGCCAAAGGCAACAGACGCTCAAATCAATGAGCTGGCCGCAAGCATCACTGCCTTGCGCGACGACATCGACCCCTCAGAAGCCGCCCGCGCCGCCCGCATCGCCTACGACTATCCGCTTGAATTGGCAGAACAATATGGCATCACCGACACGCCACTTGCCCACAACCGGAAGGTGAACAGAGGCGACCGCCCACGCGGGCTCTGCTGGCACTGGGCCGAGGACTTGCAGGCCAAGCTGAACAGCGAGGGTTTCCGCACGCTCGAAGTGCATCGCGCGATTGCCAATGGCTTAAACCCGATCCTGATTTCTCACAGCACGGCGTTGATCTCGGCCAAGGGCGACAGCATGTATGAGGCGATTGTGCTAGACCCGTGGCGCTTTGGTGGAAAGCTGTTCTGGAGCAAGACGTTGGAAGATAAGCGCTATGATTGGTACCCGCGTTTGGAGATACTGACGGAACGCCGCAGACGGCGCCTTGCCTACGAGGGTGAGTTGTAACGCAGACCGCGCATTGAATTCCCACGGCTGCGGCGGCATATCAGAGAGACGCACCAGATAGGGAAACCCCATGCGACTGTTTTTACCCGTTCTACTGAGCCTTGTTCTTGCGATGCCTGCGACCGCCGAGGTTAAGGTGCCGCAAAGCCAGACAGAAATTAGCCTGAGCTTTGCCCCACTGGTCAAAGAGGCAGCGCCTGCGGTGGTTAACATCTTCGCCAACCGTATCGTGCAGCAATCGGAAAGCCCGTTCCGGGGCAACCCTCTGTTCGAAGAACTTTTTCGAGGGTTCGGGCAATCGCAGCCACGGGTGCAGAACTCGCTGGGCTCGGGGGTGATTGTATCGGACGACGGGATCGTGGTCTCGAATTATCATGTGGTTGGCATGGCAACCGAAATCCGCGTGGTGCTAACCGACCGGCGCGAGTTCGAGGCAGAGATTTTGCTGGCGGATCAGGACAGCGATCTGGCGATCTTGAAGATCAACGCGGACACCCCGCTGCCGCATCTGGACTTCCGCGACAGCGACGAGGTCGAGGTGGGCGAATTGGCGCTGGCCATCGGCAACCCGTTCGGGATCGGGCAGACCGTGACGTCCGGCATCGTCTCGGGGCTGGCGCGGTCCGGCACGGCGACGGGCAACGCGCGGGGGTATTATTTGCAAACGGATGCGGCGATCAATCCGGGCAACTCTGGCGGTGCGCTGGTTGACGTGAGCGGGCGGCTGATCGGGATTAATACGTCGATCCTGACACGCTCTGGCGGGTCGAACGGAGTGGGCTTCGCCATCCCCGCCAATCTGGTCGCGCGCTATGTCGAGCAGGCGCGGGCGGGCAATGACAGCTTTACCCAAGCCTGGGCAGGGATTTTTGGGCAAGCGGTGGATTCTTCGTTGGCCGAAGGTTTCGGCTTGAGCGTGCCGGAGGGGGTGGTGATCTCCTCAATGCATCCGGTCAGCCCGTTTGCGGAAGCCGGATTAGCCTTGGGCGACATCGTGCTATCGGTGGACGGGCAGCCGGTAAACTCGCCGCCGGAGATGCTATTTCGCATGTCGGTGCGACCCGTCGGGGAGGCGATAGCGGTAGAATATTTATCGGATGGCGAGGTCAAAGAGGCCGAGGTCGCTCTGATCGAGGCCCCCGACACGCCGCCGCGCGACGCACGGATGGTTCAGGACGGCACCTTGGCGGGGTTGGCTGTGGCAAATATCAATCCGGCTGTTCAATCCGAACTAAACCTTCCAACCGCAATCTTTGAAGGCGTGGTCGTGACGGAAGTATCCGGCCCGTTGGCACGCGTTGGATTGCGTGCAGGTGACGTTTTGGTCGCGATAAACGGAGATGAAATCGAAACGACCGCTGATGTAGAAGAGGCGTCCGATGCGCGGTCGCGCAACTGGCGGATTGACGGTCTGCGTGGCGGCCAGCGGTTTTCCTACAGGTTTCGCATCTGATGCCGGACCTGTTCGATACGGGCGCGAAAGAGCCGTCGAAGATGCAGCCCTTGGCGGATCGTTTGCGGCCCAAAACGCTGGGCGAGGTGATCGGACAGGAACAGGTGCTGGGGCCGGACAGCCCGCTTGGGGTGATGCTGGCCTCGGGCGCTTTGTCGTCGCTGATTCTCTGGGGGCCGCCGGGGGTGGGCAAGACCACCATCGCGCGGCTGCTGGCGGATGAAACCGATCTGCATTTCGTGCAGATCAGCGCGATTTTCACCGGTGTGCCGGACCTGAAGAAGATATTCGATGCCGCGCGAATGCGCCGCGACAACGGGAAGGGCACGTTGCTGTTTGTCGATGAGATACACCGTTTCAACAAGGCGCAGCAGGACGGGTTTTTGCCCTACATGGAGGATGGCACCATCCTTCTGGTGGGGGCCACGACCGAGAACCCCTCGTTCGAGTTGAACGCCGCTGTGCTGTCTCGCGGGCAGGTATTGGTGCTGACGCGGTTGTCGCTGGTTGATTTGGAACGGCTGGCGCAGCGCGCGGAGAAGGACTTGGGCCGCGGCCTGCCTTTGGATCCCGACGCGCGGGCGGCTTTGCTGGAAATGGCGGATGGCGACGGGCGGGCGCTTTTGAACCTGATCGAGCAGGTAAGCGCGTGGAAGATCGACGGCAAGCTGGACACTGAAAGTCTGGGCAAGCGGCTGATGCGGCGCGCGGCGCAATATGACAAGTCGGGGGACAGCCACTACAACCTGATCTCGGCCCTGCATAAGTCGGTGCGTGGCTCGGACCCGGATGCGGCCTTGTACTGGTTCGCGCGGATGCTGACGGGCGGCGAAGACCCACGCTATCTGGCCCGCCGGATTACCCGCATGGCGGTTGAGGATATAGGGCTGGCGGACACCCATGCGCATCGCGTGTGTCTGGATTCGTGGGAGACGTATGAGCGGCTCGGTTCGCCGGAAGGGGAGTTGGCGCTGGCGCAGGCGGTGACTTATCTGGCCTTAGCGCCCAAGTCGAACGCGGGCTATGCGGCGTATAAGAACGCGATGGCCGCGGCGAAGAAAACCGGCTCGGAGCCGCCGCCGAAGCATATCCTAAACGCGCCGACATCCTTGATGAAAGAGCAGGGCTATGGCGATGGCTACGCCTATGACCACGACGCGGAGGACGGGTTTTCGGGGCAGAACTACTTCCCTGAAACGATGAAGCGCGGGGTGTATTACAATCCGGTGGAGCGCGGGTTCGAGCGGGAGCTGAAGCGGCGGCTGGACTACTTCACCAAGCTGCGGGCGAAACGCTGAACTTGACTCTGCGCAGCACAGGGCAGAGAGAACGCGCATGTTTTATACCACTTTACAGGTTGCCCTTGGCGGGGCCATTGGGGCCGCGTTGCGGTTCCTGGCAGGCGTTGGCATTTTTAAGCTGACGGGGCCGGGCTTTCCGCTGGCGATCCTGACGGTCAACATTGCCGGCAGCTTTGCCATGGGTGTTTTTGTGGTGTTCGCGGCCAAGACATCGAACACGCATCTGAGCCCATTCGTGATGACCGGCATCTTGGGCGGGTTCACCACGTTTTCCGCCTTTTCCCTAGAGGCATACACCCTATTTGAGCGTGGCCAGACGGGCGCGGCCGGTCTATACGTGCTGGCTTCCGTAATCCTGTCCATCGCCGGACTGATCGCAGGCGTGATGATCGCCAGAGGACTATTCGCATGAGCAAGGTTCAGACCCTGAGAGTTGGCCCCGACGAGGCAGAGCAGCGGCTGGACCGCTGGTTCCGCAAGCAATTCCCGCATGTGCCGCAGGGCCGCATCGAGAAGATGTGCCGCAAGGGCGAAATCCGCGTCGATGGCGGTCGGGTGAAATCGAACACCCGTGTGGGACCGGGGCAGGAAGTGCGCATTCCGCCGCTGCCGACCGAGGAGGACATGGAGGCGCAAACGCGGATGCCGCATGTCTCCAAGGCGGATGCGGAGATGATCCGCGGCTGTGTCATCTACAAGGACGACCACATCATCGCGCTGAACAAGCCTGCTGGTTTGGCAGTGCAGGGCGGCTCTAAAACCACGCGGCATGTGGACGGCATGGCGGCGGCGTTGAGCTTTGACCGGCATGACACGCCGAAGCTGGTGCACCGCTTGGACAAGGACACATCCGGCGTGTTGGTTCTGGCGCGGACGCCTGCGATGGCGACGGCGCTGACGGCGGCGTTCCGGCACCACGGCACGCGCAAGATTTATTGGGCGATGGTTGCGGGCGTGCCGTATCCGAAGATCGGGACGATCAAATACGGGCTGGTGAAAGCTCCGGGCCATGGCAAGGGCGGCGAGGGCGAGAAGATGCATTGCGTCCACCCGCGCGAAGTGGCGAATACACCCGGCGCCAAGCGGGCGCAGACGGATTACGCGACGCTGTGCTTCCTAGGTCAGCGCGCGTCTTGGATGGCTTTGGTGCCGATCACCGGCCGCACGCACCAGTTGCGCGCGCATATGGCCGAGATGGGGCATCCGATTGTGGGTGACGGCAAATACGGCGGCTCGGGTCAGGAAAACATGGGCGACGGCTGGGGCTCTCAGCTAGGCGACGAGATCAGCAAGAAGCTGCACCTGCACGCGCGATCCTTGGAGTTCGAACATCCGGTAACGGGTAAGATGATCCGCATTGAAGCGGAGTTGTCAGAGCACATGCAGCGGTCGTGGGATTTCCTTGGCTGGCACGAACGGGACGTGCCCAACGACCCGTTTGACGCGGATGAGCAATGGCAGAGCTGAAGCTCGTTGTTTTCGATGTCGACGGGACGTTGGTGGACAGTCAGGACGATATCGTCTCGGCCATGACCACCACGTTCGAGGCGATTGGCGAAGCGGTGCCGTCGCGGGCGGACATTCTGGGCATCGTCGGATTGTCGCTGCACGCGGCGTTCGAGAAGCTGACGCCCGCGCTTTATCCCACGCATGGCGACGCGCTGGTGGAGGGGTACAAGACGTCGTTTATGACTTCGCGCAAGCTGCGTGACAGCACGGAAACGAGCCCGCTTTACCCCGGTGCTTTGGAGGCGATCCAGCGGCTGCATGCGCTGGACGATGTGCTGCTGGGCATTGCTACAGGCAAGTCGCGGCGTGGCTTGGACCACCTGCTGGATGCACATGACCTGCGGCGCTTTTTCGTGACGACGCAGGTGGCGGATGACCACCCGTCAAAGCCGCATCCGTCGATGCTGGAGCGATGCCTGTATGACGCGGGGGTCGAGGCCGCGCATGCGGTGATGATCGGTGACACAAGCTACGACATGGATATGGCGGCAAATGCGTCGATGGCGTCGGTCGGGGTGAGTTGGGGCTATCACACGCCCGAGACACTTCGCACTCGCGCCAGTGTATTGATTGACACCTACGCGGATCTGGACACCGCGTTGAACGGAATTTGGAGCAAGACAGCATGAGCGAGTGGGCCGCGAAACGCTTTTGGAAGAATGTGACTGCTGACAAGGTTGAAGGCGGTTTTGCAGTCCATCTGGATGGGCGTTCCGTACGCACGCCTCTGAAAACGCAGGTTGTCGTGCCGACACTCGCAATGGCGGAAGCCATGAAGGCGGAATGGGCCGCGCAGGTCGACAAGATTGACCCACTGTCCATGCCTGTGACCCGTGCGGCCAATGCAGCCCTAGACAAGGTTGCGACGCAACATGCGGAGGTGGTCGACATGCTGGCCGCCTATGGCGATAGCGATTTATTATGCTACCGCGCGGAAAGCCCTGCTGAGCTGGTCGCCAAGCAAGCTGAGAGTTGGGATCCGCTGGTTGACTGGTCGGCGACAGAATTACGCGCGCCGCTCCAATTGCGCACAGGGGTTATGCATCTGCCGCAAAGCCCCAAAACACTTGAAATTCTGCATGGCCACGTCTCGGAACTGGATGCGTTCCGTCTGACGGCGTTCCACGATCTGGTGGCGATAACCGGATCGCTGGTGCTTGGGCTGGCAGTGATCCGTGGACGCCTCGATTCAGCTCAGGCTTGGGATGTCAGCCGAATCGATGAACAGTGGCAAATTGCGCAATGGGGGGCCGATGATGAGGCAGAAGCACAGGCGGCGCTGAAAAAACGGGACTTGATGCGTGCGGAGGCCTTTTATCTCTTATGTGCTTAAGATAGGGCCGAATTGGCCCTTAATCTGACGCTTTACGCGACTTTTTGCGGAAACACTCTGTTTTCTCGTGGAATTGCTGCGCCTTACCAAGGGTCACTTTGGCATATTACCTTGACGTTCTAGCGCTGATTTGGCCTTATTCACGCTCACCGAAGGAACTTGCTTCCTTTAGTATCGCTCCCGACCTTCACTCGGTCGGAAAAACCACTCCGCAAAGGAGTGGACCATCAGGAAGAGGTAAACATGAAAAAATCCGTTTTTCTTGGCGCCCTGACCGTTGCCGGCATCATTGCTGGCGGCGCATCGGCAGCCACGCTTGACGAAGTTAAAGCACGCGGCAAGCTGAACTGCGGTGTGACGACTGGCGTTCCAGGCTTCGCGGAGCCAGACGCATCCGGCGTATGGCAAGGTTTCGACGTGGCTGTATGCCGCGCTGTAGCAGCTGCTGTTCTGGGTGACGGCAACGCGGTAGAATTCGTTCCGACAACTGGCAAGACACGCTTCACCGCGCTGGCTTCCGGCGAGATCGATTTGCTGGCTCGTAACACCACTTGGACTTTCTCCCGTGACGTCGACCTGAAGTTCGAATTCATTGGCGTTAACTACTATGACGGCCAAGGCTTCATGGTTCCAAAAGAGCTGGGCGTTGCATCCGCAAAAGACCTGGACGGCGCGACTGTTTGTATCCAGACCGGTACCACTACCGAGCTGAACCTGGCGGATTTCTTCCGCGCGAACAGCATTTCCTATGAGCCGGTTCCAATCGAAACCGGTGCAGAAGCTGTTCAGCAGTACATCGCTGGCGCTTGTGACGTTTACACCACTGACGCATCCGCATTGGCTGCTCAGCGTGCAAACTTCGAAGATCCATCGGCACATGTTCTGCTGCCAGAAATCATCTCGAAAGAGCCGCTGGGTCCACTGGTCCGTCACGGCGACAACGAATGGGCTGACATCTCGCGTTGGACACTGAACGCACTGATCGCAGCTGAAGAGCTGGGCGTGACGTCTGTGAACCTCGAAGAGCTGTCTGCTGGCACCGAGAACCCGGAAATCAACCGTCTGCTGGGTACTGAAGGCGAACTGGGCTCCATGTTGGGTCTGGACGCTGGCTGGGCAAAAGCTGCGCTGGGTGTTGCTGGTAACTACGGCGAAATCTTCGAGCAAAACATCGGTGCTGCGACCCCAATCGGTCTGGCCCGTGGCTTGAACGCACAATGGACCGACGGCGGCCTGATCTACTCGCCACCGTTCCGGTAAAAACATTTGGGAAAGGGCGCGGCATAGTCCGCGCCCTTTTCCTATCTTGCGACAACAGACCAACTAAAAAAGAGCTGGCAGCGCCGCACGCGCAAATGACGTGCAACTCTAAAGCGCCGGCCAAGACAGGGAACGTCCCAGATGACGACATTAGCCGACCCCCACAAGGAGTCGTTCCGGCTTTCGATGCTGTTGAACGACACGCGCTACCGCTCTCTCACATTTCAGTTCATCGCGCTCGTGGCCATCATCGCCACCATGGCCTTCATTGGCGGCAACCTCGTGCGCAACTTGGCGGAAGCCGGTTTGAACATCTCTTACGACTTCCTCGGCGCGCAGGCCGGATACGACATCAACCAGCGCCCGATTTCTTATGACAGCCAGGATACCCACGGTCGCGCCGCGATGGTCGGGCTGCTGAATACGCTAATTGTTGCGTTTCTGGGCTGTATCACGGCCACCATCATCGGGGTGGTTGCGGGCGTGCTGCGCTTGTCGCCGAACTGGTTGGTGCGCAAGATCATGGCCTTCTACGTCGAGATTTTCCGCAACGTGCCCGTGCTGATATGGATCCTGATCATCTTCTCGATCATGATCAACGCCGCACCGGCTCCGAATGCATTCCGTGGGGACGAACCAACTGCCTCCATGTGGCTTTTCGACTCCATTGCAGTCACCAACCGAGGTGTCTACTTGCCCAAACCCGTTTGGGGTGCGGGATCGCTGCTGGTCGTCGGGGTCTTCATCGCCTCGATTATCGGCATATTCCTGTTCCGTCGCTATGCGCGCAAACAGTTGTTTGACCACGGCAAACTGATCCCGACCTTCTGGCCATCAGTGGCGCTGTTCTTCATTCCGGTGATCTTGGCGCAGCTTGTTCTGGGTACGCCTGTCTCGCTGGAATATCCCGCCTTGAAAGGGTTCAACTTCCGGGGTGGCATTACCATTCTGGGCTCCTTGATTGCCCTGTGGTTCGCGCTGTCGATCTACACGGGGGCTTTCATCGCCGAGAACGTGCGGGCGGGTATCCTTGCGGTATCCAAAGGCCAAACCGAAGCAGCAGGGGCGCTGGGACTTCGTCCGGGCCGGATCATGAACCTAGTGGTTCTGCCACAAGCCTTGCGCGTCATCATTCCGCCGTTGATTTCGCAATATCTCAACATCACCAAGAACTCCTCGCTCGCGATTGCGGTGGGCTACATGGACCTGACGGGTACGCTGGGTGGCATCACCTTGCTGCAAACCGGCCGCGCTATTGAGTCGGTGCTGTTGCTGATGCTGTTCTATCTCATCATCTCGCTGTCGATATCGTTCTTCATGAACATCTACAACAACACCATGAAATTGCAGGAGCGCTAAGATGTCTGATACACACGCTCAAACCGTCGCCTTCGTTCGCGAAACGGAAATCCCGCAATCGCCGCCACCGGCGCTGGAAGCCGGTGCCGTCAAATGGGTGCGGGAGAACTTGTTCTCCGGCATCTTCAACACGGTGCTGACCTTGCTCGCGCTGTATGTTGTGGTGCGGTTCGCCATTTTCGTGTTCCCGTGGTTTTACAACGGGGTCTGGGAGGCCAGCAGCCGTAAGGAATGTCTAGATATTCTGCGCGAAGCCGGAAAAGGAACCGGCGCTTGTTTCGCGGTTCTGGTTGATCGGTGGGACCACTTGGTCTTCGGCTTCAAGTATCCGCAAGATGGCTACTGGCGTATTTTACTGGCGTTCCTGCTACTGATAGTGGCTGCCGGACCTGCGCTGTTCAGCTCGCTGCCGCGCAGAATGTTGCTGTTTACTGCTTTCTACCCGTTTCTAGCTTTCTGGCTGGTTTGGGGCGGCTCGCTATGGCTGCCGCTGACCATCTTGGGGCTCATTATTGCAACCATGTTAGTCTTCCGCCTGATTTCCTCGCAGATTCCGGTGAATATCCGCCAGATCGTTTCGGGTGTGATTGGTGTGATCTGTGGAGCCGGCTTGGCTTATCTGCTGTTCATCGGGGCGCAGGAGTTGGTGTTCATCGCGAACTCCGTCGGAACCGAGGGAATGATCGCGCCAATTGCCTATGGCGTGTTCTGGATTATGGCGATCTTCGCCTTTGTGTTCTGCGTGCCTATGGGCATCTTCGTGGGCTACGCTATTTACAACAGTTATGAGGATGGTGGACTGGTGTCGATCGTGGCCTCGCTGCTGTTCGGATATCTGGCCTTCGTTTACCTGCTAAGCCCGATTTGGATGGCATTGAATTCGATCATTCCGATTGAACTGCAAGCCGTCGCGTCGCGCGACATGGGGGGCTTCATGCTCAACATGCTGCTCGGTACGATCTGTGTTTCTCTGTCGATCCCGCTGGGCATTTTGCTGGCCCTTGGCCGTCAGTCGCCAATGCCGCTGATCAAAGGTGTCTGCGTTGTGTTCATCGAGTTTATCCGTGGCGTGCCGCTGATTACATTGCTGTTCGTGGCGAACGTGATGCTGGCCTACTTCCTGCCACCTGAATCAAACTTCGACCTGATCTTGCGGGTGATCATCATGATCACGCTTTTTTCGTCTGCCTATATCGCCGAGGTGATCCGGGGTGGTCTCGCCGCCCTGCCAAAGGGGCAGTACGAAGCGGCGGACAGTCTTGGATTGGACTATGGGCAGGCAACGCGCCTGATCATCCTGCCACAGGCTCTGAAGATTTCGATCCCTGGCATCGTGAACGTCGCGGTGGGGCTGTTCAAGGACACCACGCTGGTGTCGATCATTTCGATGTTCGACCTTGTCGGGATGATCCGTGGGCCCATCCAGAACTCGACCGAGTGGACGAGTGTTTACTGGGAAGTGTACGGCTTCGGTGCCATGCTCTTCTTCGTCGTCTGCTACTCGATCTCGCAATATTCCCAGTGGCTTGAGCGTCAGCTCAATACCAGCCACCATTAAGGAGACCTGAACTATGAACCAAACATCTCAAATGACGGTCTCGGACGAAGTCGCGATCGAGATCACCAACATGAACAAGTGGTACGGCACCTTCCACGTGCTGCGCGACATTGACCTGACGGTGCAACGCGGCGAACGGATTGTGATCTGCGGGCCTTCGGGCTCGGGTAAATCAACGCTGATCCGCTGCATCAACGCACTGGAAGAGCACCAGAAGGGCAAAATCGTTGTGGACGGGACCGTGCTGTCATCGGACCTGAAAAACATCGACAAGATCCGGTCGGAGGTGGGGATGTGCTTTCAGCACTTTAACCTTTTCCCGCACCTGACCATTCTGGAGAACTGCACGCTGGCCCCGATCTGGGTGCGCAAAACGCCCAAGAAGGAAGCCGAGGAAACGGCAATGCACTTCCTTGAGAAAGTGAAGATTCCGGAGCAGGCGGACAAGTATCCCGGCCAGCTTTCCGGCGGTCAGCAGCAGCGCGTGGCAATTGCCCGTTCGCTGTGCATGCGCCCGCGTATCATGCTGTTTGACGAACCGACTTCGGCGCTTGACCCCGAGATGATCAAAGAGGTGCTCGACACCATGATCGAGCTGGCGGAAGAGGGCATGACGATGCTGTGCGTGACCCACGAGATGGGCTTTGCCCGTCAGGTTGCCAACCGCGTGATCTTCATGGATGCGGGTCAGATCGTGGAGCAGAACGAGCCGGAAGAGTTCTTCAACAACCCGAAATCTGAGCGGACCCAGTTGTTCCTGAGCCAGATCCTCGGCCACTAATTTTTACGAAAGACATGAAAAAGGCCCCGATAATATTCGGGGCCTTTTTTCGTTCGCGCGGTCTTTTCAGGCGGTATTGAGTTCTTTCAACTCCCGCGGAACAATGAATTGGACAACACGCGCCATGCCGTATTTCAGGTCTGCCCAATCGTCCACTGGGACCTCCATGATCAGAGTAGCGGTGGTCGGATAGACGCCGAAGCGTTCATGCGTTGGGCGAACATCGACGATCAGCGCTGCAAGCGCCGCGATACCGGGATTGTGGCCGACGATCATCAGGTCGCCCTTGGGCGCACGCTGGATGCGGGCCAACACAGTGTCAGGAGAGGCGTGATATAGACCTTCATCCAGTGTCAGGCTCGGAGATCCACCCATTGCATCAATCATCAGCTCGGCAGTTTCCCGAGCACGGGAGGCGTCGGAGGAAATAACTTGTGACGGCACGTGGCGGCGGCTTTCGATCCACTTGCCCATCCGCTGCGCTGCTGACTGGCCCCTTTCGTTCAAGGGTCGGTCATGGTCGTCCAGTGACAGGTCGTCCCAGCTGGATTTGGCGTGGCGGGTGAGGATGAGTTTCAAGCAGTGGCCCCCTTATGGAATATCGACATGTGATACGCCGACTGTTCCTCCACCCTGCCATAGCTTTGTGACAGCGGGCAAGCACGTCGCACGTTGCAGCCTTTTGTTAAGTGCGCTTGGCCTTCATCGGTTTCTAGAAACGCGTGGCATTTCGGGACGTCATAGCCTGCATTGGTAAGCGCCTGTGACGGGCAGGCGCTCAGGCAGGGTTGATCGGTGCAGGTGTCGCACGGTTTGGCTGGGGCGGGTGGTAGCTCCAGCCGCTCACGGAAGGCCAGCGCGCCGCGGTAAGACACCATTAACCCCGCCTGATCATGAACGAGCAGGGAGACGGGGCTTTGCCATGCGTGACCAGAGGCGAGTGCCCAGCGGAAAAATGGCTGATAGGGTGGGCCGCCAAAGGGGAATAGCGCGGTCGTACCAGTTTGCTGCGCAAGTGTGGTGACGACACGGGTGGACCAGCGGTCCATCGGATCAGGTGTTTTGTCCCGCCATTCGGTGCTGCTGGTGAAGGCGTTCCAGAAACCCGGCTCTTTTGGGCCAAGAAGGACAAGAGTGCCGCATCCCTCAGGGGCTAGGTCCTCCGGTTCGGGGTGGAAGGCTCCGAGAATGTCGAGATTTACAGCAGAACACCGAGCCTGAAGGCTATCCAATGTCACTTGTTGCGGAACGGCAGGGCGAGCGACCAAGTCAGCTTTGAGGGGCGGTCATCTTGCCAACGCAGGCCAATTTTCATCTCATCATGCCCTTCGGACGGTTGAGCAATATAGGTGCGGAACATGCGGTCCCAGATCGACAGGGAGAAGCCATAATTGCTGTCATGCTCGGTGCGGTGAACAGAGTGGTGTACGCGGTGCATATCAGGCGTCACCAGCACCGTGCGCATAATTGCGTCAAGCCAAAGTGGCAGCTTGATATTGGCGTGGTTGAACATGGCGGTACCATTCAGGATGATTTCAAACAGGATCACGGCAACGCCCGCAGGGCCCATGAGGTAGACGAGACCAATTTTCAACAACATCGACAATGCGATTTCTACAGGATGAAAGCGGATGGCCGTGGTCACGTCGATATCGACATCGGCGTGATGGACCTGATGCAGCCGCCACAGCAGCGGCACCTTGTGGGTGATGAGATGCTGGGCCCAGATGGCGAAGTCGAGGATCAGAATGGCGAGTGTAACCTCCAGCCAAGCGGGCCACTCTACGGCGTTGAAGAAGCCCCAGCCGTTGTTCGCGGCGTCATAGGCGGCCCCAACCGCGAGCAGCGGCAGGAAGATCGCAAGCGCGCGCAAGGTGACCGTATCGATGATGATGATTGCCCAGTTGGTCGTCCAGCGCGCCTTGCGGGTCTGGGTGCGGTCGCGGCGTGGTACTACACTTTCCAGCGCCGCAAACAACATGAACAAGCCTGCAAAAACTGCGAGACGAATGAGAGCTTCGTTTTCCATGAGGCTCAACCTACGGCGCTGGCTTCAACTGGCAAGGGGTGCAGTGCCGCAGGGTGGGCAAATCTGCGTGATAATCACTAAATTTCGGACGCCTCGACATAGCTGAGCGCGACGACTGCCCAATATTGTATGCCGGTGGGGCGAACGTAGCGTACGGGATCGCCAACGATCGTGGCGGTAAATCCCTTCTTGGCGACACCCTTTTTCGCGATCGCGCCGTAGTAACTCGGGTTTGCTTCGGGCAATCCATCGCGCACGTTCACGTCGATCTCGAAGGTCACTTCTATCCCGTTTAAGGCTTCGGGAGCAGCCAAGCTGCCACCGGGTTGGGTGACTGAGCGTTCAGTCCAACGCCCGATAATGGGATCGAAAGCGCCAAGCCAAACAGTCCCAGTGCCTTGTACGATCTTTTCGTTGCTCAGCGTCGCTTTAGACACGTTTCCTGCATCTTCGGGCAATGCGACAACCGCGGCGGCGGTGACATCCAACCTGCGTTCGTCCCTTACCGCATCTACGACTTTGGCAAGCTCGCCCTGCATCTTATGCACCCGATTTTCAAGCGCGGCGACTTGATCGGCGCTGCTGTTGAGCACGGTCTTCTCTTTTTTCCCAAATTCCACCTCGGTTCCCAGGCCTTTGAACTTCAACGGTAAGACATGAAGTGTGTCTGCGAGCCAGATCACCAAAACTGCGGCGGCGCCAATTAGCCCGTATTCAATCGGGCGGCGAATGAAGGAGAGGACGTGGGCAAGAAATGTCTTTTTTTCCGCCTTTTGAGGCGGGTCTTGGGACGTCGCATCACTCATAATCAATACATCCAAAATCAACCTAAGCTGACGTTAGGGTAACATGGCCGCGATATTCAGATAAGTAAGGGTTAACTGTCCTGCCGGATCATTGAGCCAGCGCCGTGTGGAGTGAACAATTCCAGCAAACACGCATTGGGGGCACGCCCGTCGAGGATGACCGCCGCGCGGACCCCGCCGTCAAGTGCCGCCAGCGCAGTTTCGGTTTTGGGGATCATACCACCCGCAATGATGCCGTCAGCAGTCAGCTTGCGAATGTAGGACGCAGTCAGTTCGGTCACCACTTCACCGGTGGCGTCCTTGACGCCGGCCACATCCGTTAGCAGCAACAGGCGGTCGGCCTTGAGTGCTGCGGCGACGGCACCGGCTGCGGTGTCGCCATTGATGTTAAACGTCTCGCCCTCGTCGCCAAAGCCGATCGGGGCGATGACCGGGATAATCTCGGCCTCGAACAGTTGGCGCAGCACATCGGGTTTCACCTCAATGGGTTCGCCAACAAATCCCAGCTCGGGTTTGGCGGCCTCACAGCGGATCATGCCCGCGTCCTTGCCCGACAGACCAATGCCACGCCCGCCTTGACGGTTGATCGCCTGTACGATGCGCTTGTTGACGGATCCGGAAAGCACCATTTCAACCACTTCAACGGTCGCGGCATCAGTGACGCGTTTGCCGTTCACAAACTCGGATTGAACACCAAGCCGCGCCAGCATGTCGTTAATCATCGGACCACCGCCATGGACGATCACAGGGTTCACCCCGACCTGCTGCATCAACACCACGTCGCGTGCAAACAGGTCCATCGCCTCATCGCTGCCCATGGCATGACCACCTAGTTTGATCACCACAATAGCCCCGTCATATCGCTGCAAATACGGCAATGCGGCCGACAGGGTTTGTGCGGTTTCAATCCAGTTACTGTTCATGGCAGTCTGCTTTTTCATGTTGAGCCGGTCGGTTGCGAATTTCGATAAGTTTACCGTGTGACGTTGATGCTGCCAAGCGGCGGCGCGTTAAACCAACGTGCCGATAATGTGGCGTAGTGTCGGGATGCCAATGCCCTTCTCGGACGAGGTCAAAACGATCTCGGGGAAGGCGGCAGGATGCTTTTGCAACGCAGTGCTAACTTGGGTGATGACTTTGTCGAGCTCGCCCTTTTTGAGCTTGTCGGTCTTTGTCAGCACGACTTGAAAGGTCACCGCGGATTTGTTCAGCAAAGACAAGATTTCCTCGTCGACCGGTTTCACACCGTGACGCGAGTCGATCAGCACGAAAGCACGGCGCAAAGTTTGGCGACCGGACAGGTAGGCTTTCAACAAGCGCTGCCATTTTTGCACAATGGCGACCGGGGCTTCCGCAAATCCATAGCCAGGAAGGTCTACCAGGTAGTGGCTTTCGGCAAGGGTGAAGAAGTTGATCTCTTGCGTGCGACCGGGCGTATTGGACGTCCGAGCCAACGATTTTCGGCCTGTTAGCGCGTTGATCAGGCTGGATTTCCCCACATTGGAACGGCCTGCAAAGCAGACTTCGAGACGATCAGCCGGTGGCATTCCGTCCATCGCGACGACGCCCTTGAGGAAGTCGGTTTCCCCCGCGAAAAGAACGCGACCTTTTTCGGATTCTTCGGGTGTGGGGTCTTCGGCAACTTGGAAGGTGAAGTTAGTCATGTGAGTTCTGCCTTGTCGCCGTGGCGGATTGTGCCGGAGTTTTTGACCACGCCGTATATGCCAAAATCTTGGTGACCCCATGACTTGAGCGCGCCGAGGGTGTCAGCGTCTCGCTCGCCCGTTTCCGTATTTGCGGTGGTGGCGAGACAGCGGGTGATACGTTCCTCGATGGCAAATTCGACTTCACCGATGCGGAGGATTTTTCCGATCCAGTCAAACTCGTCCCAGGCTTCCAATCCGTCCAACCATAGGTTGGCACGCCAGCGTTGCATGGACAGCGACGTGTCCAGCTTGGCCTCAACCGCGCGGTGAGTGGCGATGTTTGCAATGGAGATGGACGGGAAGGGGGTGTCTGTCAGGCCGCGATCTTTGACACGCACAACATGAGACGATTGTGCGCGATCTTGGGGCATCAAGGGTCGGACCCAGTCGACAAGCTGTGCGGCGTCCCGTTCCGGATGCAGACTTACTGTCTCACGATCGGGGTGAGACAATGTCACAACCTCCGTGGCTTCATCCAATTTGCAATTGATAGCCATCAGCTTCGGGGCTTTTGCTCCGCGTGAAAAGTTCGCACACGGAGCCCACTCGTTACCGTCGGTACGCGCACCCTCATGGGCGACCGCCCAGGTGCGGTCCCATGGCATGGTTTGGCCGGCGTTGAGTGACACCTCTGACAGCTGTTCTCGCCCATGCGATTTGACGGGATGCCGCCAGATATGGGCGAGGGTTACGGTCACTTTTTCTCACTCGTCGGCTTTTTATCCCGCTTGAAGCCAGAGATAATATTCCCGAACACATCCGGCTTATACCCCTGCGTGCGCATGATGGTGTATTGCTGGGTGAAGGTGATCACGTTGTTTGCGATCCAGTAGATGACCAGACCAGACGCAAAGCTGCCCAGCATGAACATGAACACCCAAGGCATCCAGGCAAAGATCATCGCTTGGGTCGCGTCAGCGGGCGCCGGATTCAACTTTTGTTGTAGCCACATCGAGATGCCGAGGATTATCGGCAGCACACCTAGTGAGAAGATGTAGAAGATCGAACCCGGCTCTGGTGTCGCATAAGGCAGCGCGCCGAAAAGGTTCAGGATTGAAGATGGATCGGGGGCGGACAAGTCGCGGATCCAACCGATCCATGGAGCATGGCGCAGTTCGATTGTGTTGAAAATCACCTTGTAGAGTGAGAAAAAGATCGGGATTTGCAGTAAGATTGGCAAACAACCGGCGGCTGGATTTACCTTCTCTTTTTTGTAAAGCTCCATCATCTCCTGCTGGAGTTTCTGGCGGTCATCGCCGGCCTTCTCCTTGATTTTCTCCATTTGCGGCTGAAGCTCCTTCATCTTCGCCATGGAGACGTAGGATTTATACGCCAACGGGAAGAGCAAAGCCTTGATCAGCAGCGTCAGGGCGATGATTGACCATCCCATGTTGCCGATGATGGTATTCAACCAGTGCAGCACAGCGAAAATCGGCTTGGTAAGGAAGAAAAACCAGCCCCAGTCGATACTGTCGATGAAGTTGTACACGCCGTCGGCCTCGTAGGCCTTGATTTCTTCCCACTCCTTCGCACCAGCGAACAGGCGGGTAGTCACTTCAGCAGTGGCACCCGCAGCGATGTCGACGGGCTGAAGGCGGGCTTCGGTTTGGTAGATATCCGCGCCGGGCACGTACTTTACCACAGATGTGAAGGGCGTGGTGCCGTCCGGGATCAATGTCGTCATCCAGTATTTATCGGCAAAGCCGACCCAGCCATTTGCACCGACTTCGGTCACTTCCGCATTGGCGGCTTCGCGGGTGATGGTCGGGAACTCTGGCATGTCATCGTAGTCGATTTCAGCCAACACACCGTCTGCCATTACGACCACGCCCTCATGAGCGATGAAAAATTGCTGAATGTCAGGCTCGCCGTGGCGGGCAACGATGCCATAAGGCTGGATGCGTTGTGCGGTGCCAGTGGCGTTTTCGACCTTCTGGGTGACAGTGAACATAAAGTTTTCATCTACAGAGAAGACGCGGCTGAAAATCATGCCTGCGCCGTTATCCCATGTCAGGGTGACGGGGGCGCCGGGGGCGAGGGTCTCACCTTCGGTCAGCGTCCATTGTGTATTGGCACCAGGCACTTGCTCGTATGTCAGTGCGCCGGAAGGGGCCCATCCATACAGCGCGTAATAGGCGTTTTCTGTCCCTACGGGCGATAGCAGAGTTACGTTCTCGGAATCAGCCTCCAGCGTTTCGCGATAGGTCGACAGCGACAGATCATCAAGGCGACCGCCGGTGAGCGAGATGGAGCCGCTCAGGCTTGGAGTTTCAATTTTCAGGCGGGTGTTTTCAGCCAACGTGGTCGCGCGGGTCGCAGCCACAGAAACAGGTGCAACCGCTGGCGCGGTGGACGCGGGCGGAAGCACCGCCGAGCCGTCGGATTGCACAACGGCGGTAGGCGTCGCATTTGGATCAACCGCGGCCTCTTCCGGCGGGAAGAAGAAGAACCACCCTAGGATCACCAAAAAGCTGAGCGCAGTTGCAAGAATGAGGTTCTTGTTTTGATCGTCCATTAGGGGGCCGCCACCTGTCATTTTAAGTCAGGCTGGTTCAATAGGCTGGGGACCGAAAGGTCAAGCGGTATTGGCCTAAATGCCGTGTTTTTAGACTTATAATCGCGGTTGATATCTCGGCATTGCTACCCAGTGCGGCGGGGAAAGTAGCTGGTTTTGGATAGATGGGATTTGTGCTCGGCGAGCCAAACCAGTGTTTGATCAAACGGCATCGGGCGTGCGATTGCGTAACCCTGCATATGCGTGCAGCCAAGCTGTGACAGAATGCTTTTCTCTCCTATGGTTTCTACGCCTTCGGCCAGGGTATCGATCCCCATCTGCTCGGCCATACTGATGATGGCGTTGATCATGCGTTGCTGTTCCGGATCGTCGTCTGCGTGTGTGATGAAAGACCGGTCGATCTTGATGCGGTCCACTGCAAAGCGCCGGATATTGGCAAGGGACGCATGTCCGGTGCCGAAATCATCCAGATCAATGCGATAGCCTTGATCGCCTAACGCCCTGATGTTGCGCGTGATAATGTCATCATCACTCTCTGACACCACGGTTTCCAAGATTTCGATGACCAAGCGGGCTGGGTCCATTTCAAACCGGTCCACATCCCATTTGATCCGCTCAATCAGGCTGGGATTTCGTAAATCCTGTGTCGAGAAGTTTACCGCGACCGAAGGCACTTTGTGCCCCGCGACATCCCAAGCACGCAGCGCGCGCAAGGCGTGCTGAAGCATAGTTTCGCTCAGCAGCTCCATTGCATGGGCCGCTTCCAAGTCGGATAGAAATTCGATGGGAGTGAACACACCGCGTGTTGGATGCTCCCACCGCGCCAAAGCCTCAAAACCAGTGACCAAGCCTGTGTCTGTGGACAGTTGTGGCTGAAACCATGCAACGATCTGGCCGTCTTGCAGCGCTTTGACCACCTCACTTTGCCCGCTCTTGCCTTCTCTGAGGTCAGGCGTGTTTGCTGAAAACCCTCTTGAGTTTTCGACGCCTTGGGACTTCGCCTCAAGTAGCGCCATGTGGGCTGACTGGCGCAGAGATCGCGCCGAGCGATCTGGTGCACGCGTTTCCAGGCAAAACCCTGCGCTTAAAGTGACGTAGGCATGCGCATGATCAATTGATATGGCTGCGCGCGCAGTTTTCTGGAGACGTTCGATCAAAGAGATTACAGCCCCGAGTTCCGGCGCCCGAATGCTAGGCAATGAAATCGCAAAGCGATTGGTGTCCAATTGAACGATGACATCAGAGGTGCGCAGGACCGAGCATAGCCTGTCGGTCACCGTGGACATGATGGTTTCGACACCCTCGGAGCCCCATGTGTCCCGCAAGGCCTCCACCGCGTCCAATTCCAGCATGACCGAAGCGCAACGGTAATTGCTGTCGGATTGGGCCAGCGCTGCTTCGAGAGCCGCGTCGATATCGGCCTCTCCTCCCGCCCGCAATTGGGTCCGGTACGGGCCGACAGGTCTGGGTCGAAACCCAAGCAGCACAACAGGAAGTGCAAAGCAGACAAGCGCGAGCATGAGCCATTGCTCTGTTGCGTATAGGATTCCCGCCAGCACTGGCAGGCTCGCAAGGCCAACCCGTATCCGAGACCCCGAATTAAATAATTGCCGTACCCATACGAGATCCATCGCTCACCCTTTCGCATTCGAACAAGGGGAGCCTAGGCACGCATACTTTTCAGCGTATTAACTGTCGGACAGCAAGTCCGGAGGGTTTTGCTCAAGTTTTACCGGATCGCGTGTTAAGCCTGCGAAGTCGAACAGGCTTGGGTCCAGCAAGTGAGAGGGGTTGGTATTGGTCAGCGCGCGGAACATTTTTTGTCGACGACCAGGGGACTTCTGCTCCCAACCATCCAGCATTTGCTTGATGTTCTGACGCTGCAAGCCGTCTTGCGAGCCACATAAATCGCACGGGATGATCGGGTAGTTCATGTCGCGCGCAAACCGTTCGCAGTCGGCCTCGGATATATAAGCGAGCGGGCGGTAGACGAAGACGTCGCCTTCTTCGTTCAGCAATTTCGGCGGCATCGCTGACAAGCGCGAGCCATGAAACAGGTTGAGAAAGAAGGTCTCCAGAATGTCGTCGCGATGGTGGCCGAGGACCACTGCGGAGCAGCCTTCCTCTCGTGCGATGCGGTAGAGATTACCGCGACGCAGCCGAGAGCAAAGGGCGCAGTAAGTTCGGCCCGCCGGCACCTTGTCCTTCACGATGGAGTAGGTGTCTTGATATTCGATGCGGTGCGGGACACCCATCTTTTCAAGGAATTCAGGCAGCACGGTTGCTGGGAAGTTGGGCTGTCCCTGATCCAGATTGCAGGCGAGAATCTCGACGGGTAGAAGTCCACGCCATTGCAGCTCGGTCAACGCCGCAAGCAGGGTGTAGCTGTCCTTGCCGCCGGACAGGCAAACGAGCCATTTGGCGCCGCGTTCAATCATGCCAAAATCGTCGATGGCCTGACGCGTGTCGCGGATGATGCGTTTGCGCAACTTTTTGAACTCGGTGGTCGAGGGCGCGCCGTGGAACAGCGCGTGAATGTCGTCCAACGGCTCGGTGGGGGTATCGGGTTTGTCCAGCATGGCCGTGCTTATAGGGCGAGGGGCGAGGCAAAGAAAGATGCATCTGACCGGTCGACGGGGCAGGATTTTTTGAGATTGCCGCCTGTGATGCTATGCTTGGCTGAAATCTGGAGGGCGCAATGACTTTATTCTTTTCCCGCCGCGCATTGAATACAAAGACCAACACCTTCACCAACAACATGTCCAGTTTGACCCGCTACGTTTCCGTGCAAGGCCAGCGTCCGGACGGCAAGTGGTCGTCGCATCTGTTGGAGCGCGATGCTTTCGTGGCTGCCGCACGGGCCGAAGCCCAGAGTGACGACGTGTTGATTTATGTACATGGCTTCAACACCAAGCAGCGCGACATGCTTGCGCGACACAAGTTGATTGAAGACGGATTGCGAGGGCAGGGCTACAGCGGGGCAGTGATTTCCTTTGACTGGCCAAGCCGCGGGAAGACCAGCGCATATGGCAGAGACTTGCGAATGGCGGGCAAGGTCGGAAAATATCTGGTGGAGGGTGGCATCCTGCCCATGCTGGATTCGGGTTGGAAGCCGCGTGTTCATCTGATGTGTCACTCGATGGGGGCTTTCATCACTCTTGATGGGTTTGCGCGCTTCGGGGACACGAATGGTCCGGGCTCTGGGGCGTGGAAAGTGGACCAGATATTACTGGCGTCGGGTGATGCCCATCGGCGGGATTTTGAGAAGGGGGCAGCCGGAGCTTTGGTTCTGCGTCACCATGCGAAAAGGCTCACAAATTATTATTCGAATGATGACGAAGTGCTGACCCTGGCAGTGGCCTACCACGGCAAGCCGAGGGTTGGTTTAAGCGGTATGCCCGATCTGGTCTTTGGAGAGCATATTGATGTGTATGCCACCGAGCGGTATCGGCATGTCAAACCAAGCTTTCCGAACAACACGGCAGAGCAGCTGTATTCTCACCGCTGGTGGTTCGAGGACACGCGGTTTTTTGAAGACGCGTCCTTGACGATAGCAGGGGGCGCCGCAGACGGGCTGCCCACAAGAACGCGCACCAATCTTGGGACGCTTGCCTTGAAGCCCTAGTCGGGCACGTCGTCCACACCCATGCCACCCCAAGGGTTGCAGCGGGCAATCCGTTTCGCCGCCAACCACGACCCTTTGATGCCCCCATGTTTCTTCAACGCTTCAAGCGCATAGGCTGAACAGGTGGGGTCGTAGCGACAATTATGGCCGACCCACGGGCTGAACACCGCGCGGTAGCCGCGCACGGGAAGCGCGCAGATCCACGCCAGCGGAGTCATGTGTGGACCTTGGCGACAGCGCGCTTCAGGTCGGCAACCAGTTGATCAAAGGAGCGCGTGATCGTTTCGTTCGGGCGGCCAACAAGAACGTAGTCCCAGCCTTGCTTGGCCTCCGCACCCAAGACCAATCGCGCGACTTCGCGAAGGCGTCGTTTTGCGCGATTGCGTGCGACGGCATTGCCGATTTTCTTGGAGCAGGTGTAGCCTACCCGGGGTGCGTCGGTATCGTCGCGAGCACGGGCTTGCAGAAGAAAGCCGGGTTGCCCCGAGCGTTTGGCGCGGGCGGCGCGTAAGAAGTCAGCGCGTTTGCGCATAACCTCCAGACAAACGGAAGCCGCCGGTGGCGCATCCGCAACGCGGACGTCTTGTCCTGTCGCGTGGGCCTCCGGCGGCATCTAGGTCAAAAGGAGAAGGAGGGCGCTTACGCGCTCAGCTTCGTCCGGCCTTTCGCGCGACGCGCGTTCAGGATTTTACGGCCAGCTTTGGTTGCCATACGCGCACGGAAGCCGTGGCGGTGCTTGCGAACCAGGTTCGATGGTTGGAATGTACGTTTGCTCATGAGCGAGGCTCCTGCGGATCGGGGGCAAATCCTCCAAGGATTCGAACCCATTTGTGTTCAGAGCCTGCGTCATAGACAGCCCTGCGTTCTGCGTCAACGGGCAAACCTGCCCCTTTTTGCAACAATTCAGGACCAAGTTGTAACCTACGTCGCGTTAAATGGCCATCAGGGGCGTATTTCCATCACCCTTGATCAAGCACCCGTGAGCAGGAGTATCCTATTCGCCGCTTTTCGCCCAATACCGTAGCAACTTACACTTCAGAAATCCGGAACACATGGCGGACATGATGACACATACCGAAACGTCGGTCCTTCGAAAGAAGCTGCCAATTCTAATTATCGTCGCCGTAGCCGCGCTGGGTGCGATAACGCTGCGCGATTACCTCAGCTTTGATGCGTTGCGCGACAACCGCGAGGCGTTGATTGCCTTTCGCGACGCCAACTACCTGCTGGCGGTGCTCGGCTTCATCGCCATTTATGTGGTTATCGTCGCGTTTTCCCTTCCCGGTGCGGCAATTGCCACCCTGACCGGGGGCTTCTTGTTCGCGACTTTCCCGGGCTTTTTATACAATATAACCGCTGCAACGATCGGGGCGACGGCGATCTTCTCGGCTGCGCGCATGGGCTTTGGGGACAAGCTCGCGGCCAGGATGGAAAGCAGCGATGGCATGGTCAAGCGGATCAAGGATGGTATCGACGAAAACCAGTGGTCTGTCTTGTTTTTGATCCGGCTGGTGCCCGCTGTCCCGTTTTTTGTGGCCAATCTGGTGCCGGCACTGGTGGATGTGCCACTGCGTCGCTTCGTGATTTCAACTTTCTTTGGAATCATTCCCGGCTCAGTTGTTTACACCTCCGTTGGGGCGGGCTTGGGTGAAGTCTTCGAGCGTGGCGAAACCCCGAATCTGGGCATTATTTTCGAACCCCACATTTTACTACCAATCCTCGGGCTATGCGCTTTGGCGTTGCTGCCAATCGCTCTGAAAGCCCTGCGCGGCAAAGAAGGTATTTGAACATGAACAAGACCAAAACTGACCTGTTGGTTATAGGCGCGGGGTCCGGCGGGTTGTCCGTCGCGGCAGGGGCCGTGCAAATGGGGGCCAAGGTGGTGCTGCTGGAAGACCATAAGATGGGGGGCGACTGCCTGAACTATGGTTGCGTGCCGTCCAAAGCGCTGATCGCTGCGGGCAAGCAAGCTCATGCTTTGCGCAACGGCGCGAAGTTTGGCGTGGCGGATGTAATGCCCAAGGTCGACTATGCCGCGGCAAAAGACCATGTGAACAACGTCATCGCCACGATTGCTCCGGTGGATAGTGAAGAGCGATTTGAAGGTCTGGGCGTGACCGTGATCCGCGAGCGCGGACGCTTCACCGGCGAAAATACAGTACAGGCGGGCGATAACGAGATCACGGCACGCCGCATCGTTATTGCCACCGGCTCCTCTCCCTTCGTGCCACCTATTCCGGGGCTGGAGCACGTGCCTTATCTGACCAATGAAAGCTTATGGAACCTGCGCGAGCTGCCAGAGCACTTGCTGATCGTGGGTGGTGGCCCTATCGGGATTGAAATGGCGCAAGCGCATTTGCGCCTCGGGTCCAAGGTGACGGTGATCGAAGGCATGAAGGCGATGGGGAAGGATGACCCTGAGCTGGCAGCCATCGTATTGGACCGAATGCGCGAAGAGGGCATGGTCATTGAGGAAGATGCGCTGGCCGAGGAGATTTCAGGCAAGGCTGGTGACATAACTGTAAAGGCCAAGGATGGCCGCGTTTTCAAAGGCACTCATCTGCTGATGGCCGTTGGCCGCGCCGCGAATGTAAATGATATGGATCTGGAAAAAGCGGGTGTTGCGTATTCCCGAAGTGGGATCGAGGTCGATGCCTCGATGAAGACCAGCAACAAGAAGATTTATGCGATTGGTGATGTTGCGGGCCAGCTGCAATTTACCCACGTCGCTGGGTACCACGCGGGGGTGGTGATCCGCTCCATCCTGTTCGGGCTGCCATCGAAGGCCAAGCAAGGGCACCTCCCTTGGGCGACCTACACGGACCCTGAACTGGCGCAGGTGGGCCTGACAGAGGCTCAGGCGCGCGAAGAGCATGGCGATAAGGCCGAGGTCTACCGCTTTCCGTTCCACGAGAACGACCGCGCCATTGCCGAGGGTAAGACCACGGGCCTGATAAAGGTCATGGTGGTTAAAGGGCGTCCCGTCGGGGCATCGATTGCCGGCGCGAGCGCGGGTGAGTTGATTGGCGTGTGGGCGCTCGCACTGGCCAATAACCTGAAGATGAGTCAGATCGCGGGGATGGTCGCCCCATATCCGACGCTTGGAGAGGTTAACAAACGCGCGGCGGGTGCCTATTTCTCGCCAAGGCTATTTGAAAGCGATATGGTGAAGGCAGTTGTTGGGTTTGTGCAAAAGTTTATTCCCTAGACCCCGCCTGGTGGAGGCAAGTGTTTGATTAATTCGCTCTCAGGTCGGTTCCTTTTGCTGACGATCATCTTTGTGATGATCGCGGAGGTTCTGATTTTCGTGCCTTCGGTGGCGCGGTTCCGGCAGGACTACCTTCTGGCAAGATTGGAGAAATCTCAAATTGCTTCGCTCTCGGTGCTGGCGTCGCAAAATCAGGGTATTACGACCGATCTGGCGAAGGAGCTGTTAGACAATGCAGGCGTCTATAACGTCGTTCTGCGCCGCGACGCAGCCAGCCACTTGGTGTTGTCCTCACCTGTTCCCGGTCCTGTGACAACCATGGTGGATTTGCGCGACCCATCGGCATTGTATCTGATCGTGGGGGCGATGAAGCAGCTGTTCGACTCACCCGAAGGGGTCATTCGTGTGATCGGCTCACCGACCCGTGCTGCTGGCTCGCTGATCGAAGTCGCCATGCCACAAGCACCACTTAGAACAGCGATGATTGACTACGGACTAAGGGTTCTGGGGTTGTCTGCCGTCATCTCCATTATCTCTGCGGCATTGTTGTTTCTGGCGGTGCGGCGTTTCATGGTGCATCCGATCAAGCGCGTGGTCTCGTCCATGGAAGCCTATGCGCAGGCGCCAGAGGATGCGCGGCGGGTGATGCAGCCTTCGTCCTCTATCACCGAGTTACGCGCGGCCGAGGATACGCTGGCCGAGCTGCAGACCCGTCTGACCGGCTCTCTCAAACAAAAAGAGCGTCTGGCGCAGTTGGGTGGGGCCGTGGCCAAGATCAGTCATGATCTTCGCAACATTTTGACGACGGCCACTTTGCTGGCTGACCGGATGGAGCGGTCGGAGGACCCCGCCGTGCAACGCTCGGCCCCGAAACTGGTGAACTCCCTGAGCAGGGCGGTCAATCTTTGCGAAGGGACGCTTGCATTCGGCCGCGTAGACGAAGCGCCGCCCAAGCTTGCGATGACTACGATCGAAGATATCGTAGAAGACGTTTTGAAAAGCGAGCAATTGTCGACCACCAGCGACATCAGCTTTGATTGGGATGTTCCTGCTCATATGATGGTGCGCTGTGATGCCGAACAGATTTACCGGATTCTTGGAAATCTCGTGCGCAATGCACGGCAGGCACTGGAAGCATCGGGCAAGCCCGGAATAATCGAGATTTTTGCTGATGAAGCCAGCGACGGGTGGCGACTGACCGTATCAGACAATGGCCCCGGATTGCCGCCAAAAGCGCGAGAGCACCTGTTTACGGCCTTTGAAGGCGGCGTTCGGAAAGGTGGTACCGGCTTGGGGTTGGCCATTGCCGCGGAGCTGGCGCGCGGGCATGGCGGCTCGCTTACTTTGACACGATCTGACGCGCAGGG
This sequence comes from Litoreibacter ascidiaceicola, assembly GCF_900129235.1. Lineage (GTDB taxonomy): Bacteria > Pseudomonadota > Alphaproteobacteria > Rhodobacterales > Rhodobacteraceae > Litoreibacter > Litoreibacter ascidiaceicola. The sequence goes on from NZ_FQUV01000003.1 coordinate 250,627, forward strand.
GACCGAGTTCCAGCTGTTCTTGCCAAAAGAAAATGCCGTGTTCGAGCAAGCCGCCCAGTAGAAGTTTTCCCAACTATTCCCTTTCGCAGCCCCGTTTCTGCCCTGTTTCGGAGTGATACTCTCGGGACGAGATATGTGGGAACTATTGCGACTGATGGGCAACTTTTACAGAAATGTCATTCTTGGAACTGCGGCTGTTTTCATGTTGGTGATCATGGCAGGTTTCGCCATCACGGACGCCGAAGAGGCGCCAATGGTCTATGCCACCGTCGACGGCAATGGGACAAAAAGCACTAAAATCGGCGAGCGTACCCACAACTTTTCGATGACAGCGAAGGGCGCATATGCGACCGAAGTCAGCTTTGTGGAGAGTGTTCGCTCTTGGTTCGGGGCCGACACGGAAGCGGAGCGGCAAGCAAAGCACCGCAAAGCCGAGCTACGCAAATTGGCACTGCGTCGTGAAGGGCACAAAACCTACAACACGCGGACGAAAGGCGTGTTGTATAACGGATCGTAGAAAGGCACTGGAATGGTCGCTAAAGTTGTTTGGAAGATGGCTCTGTTTAGCCTGAGCGTTTTTATGCTTCTGTTGGTTTTGGGCGTCGGCCGGGGTGATTATTCCGTAGACAAGAATTACGATACGTTCTCGGGGCAGGCCAAGATTGCGAAACCGGGCGCGCGCGTTGCTGGCTTCCGCTCGGTGGAGCCCGAGCCCGTTCCTGAGAAAACATTCTGGGATGCTGTTCGTGATACAACGGATGAATGGTTCGGAGTCGGGACAGTGGCGAGTGTCGGCAAAAGTGATGTGTCCAAAAGCGAACTTCAAAAGCTGCAATCTCGGGCTCGGCGTGAACGACTTCGAGCTATGTCGACATCCATGTAAGGACGGTGCGATAGCGCTGAAGCGCCGCACCGAGTTCCAGTTTGGAGAGGCAAAATCGAGTATACGTGCCGAGGATCGACGAAACGAGACCCGCAGCCAATGTTCTTTCAGGAAGTCGCTAAAATGGGCTTGCAATGGCGGGGGGGCAGGGTTACATCGCCCACACCCCGCGCGCTGGTAGCTCAGTTGGATAGAGTACTTGACTACGAATCAAGGGGTCGGGGGTTCGAATCCTCCCCAGCGCGCCACTTTATCCCAAGCAGTCGAGTTTCATCCCGAGCTTATTGCTCGCGGAATGCCCGGTTCATGCTGTCGGTGATCGGTTTGATCAAGTATTGGAAGAATGTCCGTGCTTCGGTCTGGATCATGATCTCGGCTGGCATCCCTGGTGTCGGGGAAAACCCTCTCACGCGGTTTAGTTGTTCTGGTGAAACGGAAACGCGTGCGACGTAGACTTCTTGCGGGACTTCTTGCTGGCGGTCGAGGATCGCATCGGCCGAAACATAGAACACCTTGCCTTCCAAAATCGGGGTTGTGCGGGCATTCAATCCGGTCAATCGCACGGTTGCCATTTGACCTTGATGCACCACGTCAACCTCGGTGCGCGGGACGCTCACTTCAATGATCAACGGCTCGCCGCTGGGCAGAATTTCGGCGATGGGTTTCCCGCTTTCGATCACGCCACCTGCGGTGTGATAGTGCAGGGTGACGACAGTGCCAGAGACCGGTGCCAACACTTCGGAGCGTTTCAGAATGCTCTCGGCACGGCGGGCTTGCTCGCTCACACTCTCCAGTTCGGACTGGACGAGTTGCAATTCATCAAGCGCCACACTTTGGCGTTCACTGATGGTTTGGGCAATTTGGGCCTCGTAACGTGCGACCACCTCGACGATTTCATCCTTCTCTGCGATCAACCGTCCGGTCTGCCCTTCAGCTTCTGCAATCGCGCGACGAAGGGCATTTACTTCCGGCCGGCGAATGAGCCCTCTCTCAAGCAGTTCTTGTTTGCTGTCCAAGTCCTCTCTGAGGATGTCGAGTTGCGTTTGTGTCGCGACGAGTTGGAAGTTGTACCCTGATGATCGAACGGTCAGCGCTTCGATGCTTTGTTCCAACAAGGCAATGTCGTTGCGCAGTTGCCGCGAGGCTGCGTCGAAGGTGATTGTCTGTCCATCCAGCATCGAGGCCACGTCGAAGTCTGAACGCAATGCCTCGATATGAGTTGGGAAGGTCAATTTCTCGGCCCCTGAATGCTCCGCCAATATCCGCGCTTCCATCGCTTCTAGCCGAATTTGCCGCAGAAAAAGCTCGCGTTCAGTGGCCAACGCCGCAGTTTCATCGAGCAACAGAATGGGCTCGCCCTTCACAACGGTATCTCCCTCGTCGATGAGGATCTCGTTGATGATGCCACCTTCAAGGTGCTGGACGATTTTGTTGCGACCAGTGGCGACGAAGCTGCCCTGTGCGATGACAGCAGCGGCCAAAGGAGCTTTCAGCGCCCAAAACCCGAACCCACCGAACGCGACGACGAATAACAGCAGGCCGAAGACAATGTGTTTTGTCACGGAGCGCGGCACGTTGTCATACCATTCTGGTTGGGCTGTGTAGACGGTCACATTAGACATTAGGAAGACCTCCTGCGCCGCCGCTTGCCGGAGGGAGATTTCCACCCGGCCTATTGCGTTGCGCGAGTTGTTCGAGAACCTGTTGGCGATGACCGAACATGCCGATGTTGCCATCCGCCATGAGCATGATCTTGTCCACCACGCTCAACAAAGATGGTTTCTGGGTGATGACCACCACTGTGATGCCGTTTTGACTTGCATGTCTGATTGCATTCGCAAGTGCGCGATCTCCTGCGGTGTCGAGGTTCGAGTTTGGCTCATCCAGCACCAGAAGGCGTGGATTGCCAAAGAACGCGCGGGCCAAAGCAATGCGTTGTTTCTGACCGCCTGACAGCGGCGAGCCATCGGCTTGCACCATCGTTTCATACCCGTGCGGAAGCATCGCGATCATGTCGTGAACGTCGGCCAGCATTGCGGCGCGGTGCACATCCTCGTCTTTTGCGCCTGCACGCATTCGCGCGATATTTGCTTTGATGGAGCCGGGGAAAAGTTGGACGTCCTGCGGCAGATAGCCAATATTTTCACCCAACTGGCGTGTGTCCCAATTGCGCAGGTCCATCAGGTCGAGACGCACGTTGCCGGACGTTGGCAGGATTGATCCGACGAGCATCTTGCCCAGCGTTGTTTTACCAGCACCCGAGTTGCCAATGACACCCAAGGATTCACCGGGGTTCAGGCTGAAAGTGAGCCCGTTCAAAATGACCTGCTTTGTGCCAACGGGTACGAACAACAAGCGTTCAACATTGAGCCGGCCTTCCGGATTCGGCAGCACCAGCTTTTCGAACCGTTGAACGGAATTCTGCATCAGGGAGCGGACCCTGCCATAAGCCGAACGTGACAAGATGAAACCGTTCCAGCCTTCGATCGACCCTTCAATCGGGGCAAGCGCTCGGCCTGCGATGATCGACGCCGCGATCACCATCCCACCCGTGATCTCGCCTTGAATGGCCAAGAACGCGCCCCAGCCCAGCATGGCAATTTGTGTCAGCAGTCGTGACGCTCGTGACACCGCCGCCCATGCGATGTTGCGATCTTGCGCGCGCACCTGCGCACGCAACGAGTCCGCTGTGTCCTTGCCCCAAAGTGCTACCGCCTCCGGAACCATCGCCAATGCGTTGATGATCTGGCTGTTGCGGGACATGGAATCCAGATGCATGTTGGCTTTGCTCTGGGCCAAGTTTGCCTCGGCGAATGGCTTGGCAGTTACCTTCTGGTTGATCAGCGCGATGATCATCAGAACCACGGATGCGGTGATCACGATCATTCCAAGATGTGGATGAACCAAAAAGATTGCGAAGATAAATAACGGCGCGAAGGGCACGTCCAGAAAAGAGATTAGCGTGCCGGATGTGAGAAAGCCGCGCAGCTGTTGTAGATCACCCAAGGTTTGATACTGCCGCCCGTTGTCGTGAAGTGAGGCATGTGCCGCGGCGCTCAAAACAGGTGCGCCAAGTCTCACGGCGACCTCAACTGCGGTACGCATCAGGATGAAGCGGCGCACGGCATCGAAAATTGCCTGTAGGACGACTGCGCCAACGATAACCGCCGTGAGCATGACAAGTGTGTCCAGCGACCGGCTGGTCAGGACACGGTCGGAAATCTGGAACAAGTAGATCGGGATCGACAAGACCAGCAGATTTGTTGCGCAGGTCAAAATCATAACGAACATCAGGTTTCTTTTGACGACCCGTGTTCCAGAGTTGAGCTGCTGCAAGAACTGATCAGGTGCCGCGCGTTTGTGAAAGCTAGAAGAACCGCCGCCACCGCCACCTCCGCCCCCCTTGCCACCGTCGGACGTACCCGGGGGTTTGCTACCACCGCCTTGGTTCAAGATTGGACCGGTATCCCCGTCAATCTGTTCGCCTCCCAAGCCCTTCGCCAGTTTTCGTCTGCTCTCAAAAACCACCCGTTTATCCGGGAAGACGCGTTGCTTTTCGGTCAAAGGCAGAGGGTCTGGTTTGCGCGCGGAAGGTGAACCGCTTGGCGCGCGCATTTTGTGTTTTCCATCTGGCTTTTTTAGTGCCTCGGCAGATCTCGTTAATTCGGTCAAAGTCATGAAATTTAATATCCTGTCAGGCCAACATCGACTGCATCACATCAGAAGATGCGGTGCTTTCAGACGCGGTTGCTACAATTGCTGCATCGGCGGGTGTCATGTCGGGGGACATCATGTCGTCTGCCAGAAAAGCGACGGCTTCGGTTGCTAGGGCGGGCATGTCCACGCCTAGCGGGTCGGCGTCGGTGTCAATGAGCTCGGCTTGGTAAAGCAATGCGTCATCATAGACATCGCCGTTCACGGCAATGGCGGAATCAGTGCCGTATTCGTTGATGGTCGCGACATTGATGGTGGAGTTTGACCCTGCGGTTACAGTCACGGAGGCGCCCGTCGCGGCCTCAAAATTTTCCATCGCAAGATGAACCTGATCGGAGTCGCCCAACACGTTTGTTTGCTCGATCCAGTTGATCGTTGTCAGGTCGCCTTCGATATAGAGAACGCGGAGGATTTCAGTGCCCTCGAACACGCTGTCATGGGCCACACTCTCATCGATCGTCAGGCCCCCATTGGCGAGGCTGTCGCTTGCTGCGGCGAAGTTCGCTTGCATCTCGCCGTAGCTGTCGACGCCTATGGAGTTAATCACCGCGCCGTTGAACAGTAAGTTGTCACTGCCACTAAACCCTGCGGGAGTATCGCCGGAATAGGTCACCGTATCGTTGTCTATCATGACATTGATCTGGCTGATCCAGTTGACCGAAATCATGCTGCCGCCAATCATGATCAGGTCAAACCCGAACCCAAGTTCGGATAGGTCGGTTAGGTTAATGACCGAATTATCCCCGAGCCCGATATACGTGTTCGCGCTGTTAAACGTGATTTCTGCGCAATCATTGTCAGTGACGAAACTGTATTGGCTGACTTGGTTGACGGCGATCAGGTCCCCTTCAATCTTTGTCACGGCCCAGTTCGAAGGTAATCCCAGGTCGGCTGTATCGTCTGCTTCTTCACCCGCTTCGGGTTCCGGAGTGGTGGCGGTCGCCGCTACATGTGCCGCGTTCATCGATGTAGAGGTTTTTAAGTCGTCAAAGACGCCGATATCATGATCCACAAGGACGTTGACTTGCGAGACCACGTTCAGATTTACCACGTCTCCCATGACCGAAATTACCGGTGCATCAAGCCAGGCCGTATTTATCAGGACTTCGTTTACCAGCGTGTTGGCACCGGCGACAACGGCATGTCCGTCCTCGATTTCAGGAGGGCCATTGTCATTCTTGCTATTGGCTAACCCTTGAAAAGGATCTTTCAATTCAAGTTCTGTCGCAGCTTGATCTGCAAGCGGTTCGCCGTCTTCGCCTGACGCGTCTTGTGCGTCATCGGCATTGGCCGACTTAAAGGCGGGCCACAGGTCGTTCAATGTTGGAATTTCTTCGACTTCCTCACCATTGATGCGCATCCCGATTGCATCGGTATTGTGCTGCATTGTTGCCAGAACACCTGACATCATCGTGGCCTCAGCCGTGGATACTTTTTCATGCAGTTTGATGGCATCGCGTGCCGCGTTTTCACCGGGCGTAATCATTTCGGCAGTCACCGGGCTGGCGATGGCCGTCGCGATGGTTTGATACTGCATTAACTGGTCTAAAAATTCCGCTGTGTCTGTGAAAAGGGTATCGCCAGACCCCAGCATCGTGATGTCGTTATCGCTCAAATATGCGCTTTGCGCGGTGATGACGACAACGCTGCCGGGTGGCTCAAGCTTAAGCAGCGGACGACCGATGCCCATGGCTACAGTCACAATTGATGATGTTTCTGAAGGGGTTGGCGCGATCGAGTGGAGCTTGGCAGTTGCAATGGTTGCGGACGAATAGAAGGGGGTGTTGATGTCGTCGGCAGGGGCAGAGTGGGCTTCATCCGAATAGCGTAGGCTTGGCGTGAAGCCTTCAAGCACATGTTTTGCTTTGAACTTGATCCCCATCGCCTCCAAGGGGTCGTTGTCTGGATCAGCGGCCTTTAACGCCTTGAACTTGTCATAGGCTTCCCGCATTCGTTCATCTTCCATGGTGGTATGAAATATACCGATCATGTGGGCGACCATTTCGGTCATTTTATCCATTAACATCGCAGCCTCGCTTTGAGTTAAAATGGGTGCGCGCCTCGGGTCGTTCGGAAAATATTTTTGCGCAAAATTTTGTGTTCGTTCTTAAAAATAGAGAAATTGGAAATTTTAGATCCTGAGCCCGAATTTCTTCGGGCTCAGGTTCAGTTTTAAAGCCTATGCGCCATCGCTATCGTCTCCGATGTAGCTGGAGCTGAACGAGCCACCGACAACTGTCATATCGACAGTGTTGCCGAGCACGTTGGCACCTTGCACGATGGTCTGGTTGAACGCAGATGTATCGATCTGCGAGGCAGCCGATGCGAAAGACTCGCCGGTGACGTAACCGTCGTCACCGTTGTTCGAGCCCCACATGCCAGCGTTGCCACCGTCGCCGCCACCGCCAGCGAAGGCGTCACCGCCATTGCCACCAGAGCCGCCGCCAGCTTGAACGCCACCGACCTGTGCTTGACCACCGAACGCATTGCCAGAGTCACCGCCCCAGGCGTGACCGCCATAGCCGTCACCACCAGCGCCGCCATTGGCAGCATTATTGCCGCCATAGCCAGCTGAGCTGTTCATCGCACCGGAGATTGCACCGGCGTCGCCACCAGCACCACCAGCAGAGTCACCTGCGTTGGCCAATCCAGCGCCCAATCCAGTTGCACCGGAGATTGCGCCAGCGTCGCCGCCGTCACCGCTTGCTCCTAGACCAGCACCAAGACCGGCACCCAGAGCATCTGCATCAGCGGTGCCTGTGGAGCCATTGTTAGCACCAGCAAGACCGAGACCCAGCAAGCCAAGTCCTGCACCAATCGCACCAGCGTCACCGGTGTTGCTGCTGTCCGCAGCAGAACCAGCTGCGCCGATCCCAGCACCTACGCCGCCAGCGATACCAGAGTCACCGCCTTCAGCGTTGGCACCTGACAATGCTGTACCGGCACCCAAGCCGGCTGCAAGCGAAGCAGCTGCTCCACCTTCACCGCCAGTTGCACCAGCACCGGAGGACGCGCCTCCAAGACCGACACCAAGGCCGACCGCTGTACCAGCTGCACCTGCGCCACCTGTGCCGCCTGTTGCACCGGCGTGACCGCCGTTACCGCTTGCGCCACCAGTTGCACCAGCTGCACCACCGACGCCAAGACCACCAAGGGCCCCGCCACCGTCAGCAGAGGCTGAACCGTTGGCCCTGCCACCATCTGCGCCAGCAGAGATGCCATCGTCAGATCTCGCATGACCGCCACTGGATGTGTTGGTTTGGGTCATTGTGCCATTGTTCGACACATGGTCCAGTGTGTCGTTGTCCACCAACTTGTTGGACTGCGCGTTGATCGTGGCTGAGTCGTTGCCAGCACCGTTCAGAGCATCGTTCAGGATGTCTTCAAGGTTCATGTCATCGCCGGGGCTGTAGTCCACATCGCCCCTAGCCATAACAAAGTCGCCAGCGGCCGAGTTGGTCAGGTCGATATCGGCAAAATCATCGTCACTTGGTTCCCAACCAACCAGATCAACGCCGACATGCACGTCGACATCCGTGTCCGAGGAGTTGTGGTTGGCGTTGAGGTTGCCATTCAGGTTCCCGTTGAGGTTCCCGTTCGCATTACCGTTTGCGTTCCCGTTCGAGCTGGCATTCGAGTTGCCGTTATGGTTGCCATTCCCGTTTCCGTTCAGGTTACCATTGCCGTTCAGGTTGCCGTTTCCGTTACCATTCCCGTTGTGATTTCCGTTGTCATTGTCGTTATCACTGTTGGAAGACTGGTACTGACCTTGACCTTGACCTTGACCTTGCAGCTGGGCTTGTAGCTCAGCCTGCGCTTGCAGCTGGTCCTGATCTTGTTCCTGGTCCTGATCCTGGTGGCCGTTGTGCCCCCAAGGGAAAATGAAGTTGTTTTTATTTGACATTTTGGTGCCTCCGTAAAAGACATCTACGGGACCGCCATTCTATATAATGCGACCAACGTGTAGATGCTGTTTGGATTTGAAGTTTGGTTTTGGGAACGTCAGACGATAGCTCGATCCAAGGTTCACCCGTTCAGTGATGTAAAGTTTCTCGTTGGCAGTACCCCCGATGCTTAAATTTAAATGCAGGGCGGCATCGTAGTGATTCGGGAAAATGTCCCGATGATGAGCCCGAAACCGTCGTCGAATCTAACTTCGGCATCACGCAGAATTCGTGATAAAGGAAGTTTCTATTGAAACAGGGAAATCGGAAAGCTGGACATAGGATTAGGAACAGAAACTCATGACACTGCGTTGTTTTTGGAAAGAAAAAACGCGCTCAATATCAAAAGGTTTATGCCCAAGATGCCGTTTCAATAGCTATAAAGAGCAGCCTGCATTCGCGACAGAAGTAGGGTTAAGGCCACACATAAGCGAAGGAGTGGCGGACAATTACCGAAATTCATGTTACATTAATCTCCAGTTAAGAAGTCTGGTGAGGGTTGCTGAGTGCCTGTCCTTTAAAGAAAGTGGTAATTTTTATTTCGCCCTCTTTTTGGGCGAATAACGGGTGCATCCGGGGAGCTCTAATTACCCGATGACCGGAAGTACCCAAGAGGCTGCTTTAGGGCGGCTTGAAAGCTATTTGGCGTCGCCTCACTCAGCGGTTTGTGCTTAGGGCGAAAAACCTTAGTGGCGACACGCAATCGGGAGCAGAGCTATACGATACGATGACACCACATGTGTGGTGGCGATAAGAACAGTCAGTTATTAGTTATATGAGTAAATAAAAATGAAAATCGCTGAAAAAAACCTGAATACCAAGACCGTTGGATGTGCTTTCGTAGGCAATCCGCTAAGCTTTTCCGATACAGCATTGAGTCTTGTTGAAACTGAATTACCCTGCATCAGTTGCATTAGAACAGCCGCGGTAAATGATTTACTTTTGATGGGGCAAACGCGAACGCAATCTATTCGCCTCATAATTGTGGACGAGTCGATGCTGGAGAGCTTAACCACGATTATGCCGCAACTTCGTGCGGCGTTTCCGATGGCCACTGTCGCTTTAGCATTTAGAGATATTGAAATTGCGCGTTCTTTTGCCGACCGTATACGGATTGAAACGTCTTGGGGAAAAGTCGGCTTTCTGCCGATGAATATGAACCTCGATTTCTGGTTGTCGGTTGTCCGGCTTCTGGCGTCGGGTGAAAGCTATTTCCCTTCAGAGCTTTTTGTCCGTGAACAGTCTTTGACGAATGCAACAACACCTCACAAAGCGTCGCAGAAGTTGGTCGAGGACCACCAAAAGCCTGACGCGGTTCATCTGACTGCACGGGAATTGCAGGTTCTGGAAGCTGCCGCGAAGGGCAAGCAGAACAAGATCATCGCGGATGAACTGCAACTCTCGCAACACACCGTAAAATTACACATGCACCATATCATTGCTAAGCTGGGTGTTCATAACCGCACCGAAGCTGCGAATTGGTATCATCACCGGGACCCTGCAGGTTAAGGAGGCGAAGCGCATGGTGAAGGCGGACGGCCCTATCGATTTCGACGCCTTCCTGCTGTTGATCGGCAAGCTCAACTACAGTTGGACCAATACGGAAAGCCTGCTGATTCACCTGATCGCCGGACTTTCGGGGATGGATAAGGAAATTGCCACGGTTGTATTTCTTACATTGAATACCACCCGGGCTCGTATCGACATGGTAGAGAGGCTTTCCAAGCTCGAGCGTATCAAGCCGGAGGAACGCAGCCGTATTCTCGAGTTAACGGGACGTATTCAACGTCAGTCAGCTCTACGCAACCGCTACAATCATTGTATTTATGCATTTGACAGCGACGGCGAGAACCCGCGATCCATACTAATGCGGATCGCGGACCGTAAAGACAAGCTTATGATGGGGCAGGTTAACGCACTTGATGCAGCCGCTGCCGAGGATGTTGAGGCGGCGATCGCAGAGCTGAAATCCATCAACCGCGATGTCTGGCAGGCTGTCAGGGATTATAATTACCCGGACTAGTCCTATACGATCAATGCTATCCCTATTGTTAGGTTACCTAGCTCTTTTCATATATTTCAAAGCGTTCTGGGCCATTTTCCCAGCCGTCGCTTGCCTGCGTCGCGCTATTTTTTGGCAGATTGTGTAGGTTTTGAACAAAAGCCACAATGCTATCGGCGCTAACGGCACGATCGCAATCGACGGCAGCAGTTTCGAATAGGGCGTCAGGCGTGGCTTTAGTTGTTCGTCGCGTATCGCTCCGCTTCGACGCCCAATGGATCAGGAGTCAGGTCAGGCGCTTTCATTTCGCTGATCGTACGGAACGTCTCTACACTCCACCCTCGCCCTGTCGCGACCTGCAAACGCATCCAGCTGACAGAGAAATTGCGAACGGCATCTGCGAGCGTTAGGCGATCGTTGGCATAAACGCGCTCCGCGTCCAGAACCTCTGCTAACGTGACGGACCCTAGCGCGTAGGTTTCACGCGATAAATTTAGAACGGCTTTTGACGACGCTGCCGCACGTCTAAGGTGCCGAATTTGCAGGTTCCAGTTTCGACATAGCGTCATCGCTGTCTGAACCTCTTCAACTGCATTTAACACTGACTTGCGCCATGCCAGTTCGGCCTCGCGCGCAGCGGATTCAGCCACCCGCTTGCGGCTGCGCAAAAGCCCACGGTTTAACATCGGAATTGATACGAAGGGGCCGAAAGACCACCGGTCTACGGTTCCTATGCCCAGCGTTCCAGCCAGCTCAATTGACGGATACAACTGGGCCTGCGCTACTCCAACCTGTGCCGTCGCCGCCGCGAAGTTGCGTTCTGCTGCCCGAACATCCGGACGATTGCGCAACAGATCAGCCGGTAAACCCACCGTAGTAACGCCGGACGGGCGGGGTTGCGGCGCGCCACGCTGCATTTGTTCAAGCAGCGGAGCGGCTGGTTCTGCCACCAAGGTTGCCGCTCGGAAGACGTTGATCTCGAAATTTGCGACTAAAATTGGAAGCGACGCTTCGGCCGAAGCCAGAAGCGAGCGCGCTTGTTGCACCTCTAACTCCGTTGCTTCTTCAACAGCGCGCCGTTGGTTCACGACGGACAAGGTTTGACGCCGGCTGGCAATCGTCTGACGGGTAACCGCGGCGGCCTCTTGATAATAGCGTGCCTGTATATAGCTGTTTGTCAGGTCTGCGAGATACGCCAGACGGATTGTACCGGCATCAAGCTGTGAGGCATGAAACGTGGCGATGGCCCGCTCTTGGCCACGCACAACTCCTCCAAACAAATCAATCACGTATCCAGCATTGATCTCTAAGGTTTGCGTCGAGTCAGTCGTCCCGTTAATGCCCCGCCGCTGACTATTTGCGGAAATCGAGCCGTCGGTTTGTGCATTCAATCCGGTTTGCCCCAAGGCGGCGTTTGCAGCCGCTATGCGTTCAATCGCAGATTGGACATCAAGGTTTTGCGACGCGCCGCGGACGACCAAATCATTTAGAAGTTGATCATTGAGCCGCTGCCACCAAGGGTCAGCCCTGCCATCTAGAAGGGTTGTTGATCCGCCCAGAACGAACTCGGGTGCCAAATCCATCGTTGGCTGTTCGTAGTCTGGCCCGACCGTCGTGCAGCCTATCAACGCGAAGGCCATGCCTGTCGTTATGAACGTTCTGATCATTTGCTCTGCCCAAAATTGACTGTTTTTAGTTATTTTCGTCAAATTTGTGTCAAACATTGTGGCAGAAATGGGGCAGGCTTCAATTTTTTGGCGATCTGGTGCTTGGGGATGACAGCAGCAAGGCGGTCCAGTTTTGGCATGAATTTCGCTCGCCGTCGCGGGTCAGCTAGTTTCTTGACAGCCACGAACAGCACGATCATCACGATATGGCAGTTCAAGCGTCGGAGCGGAAAATCATGACAGAAACGGAAATCGGAACGCGGCAACTCCGGCATTGGCGAACCGCCCTCAAAGATCACTGGGGCATTGAGGGCGACCTGAGCCGTCTGGATGGAGAATATGATCTGAATTTTCTCGCGACAGGTGACGGCCACGAAGGATATGTTCTGAAAGTCATGCGTCCTGATTGCGAAAGCTGGCTGGTCGGTATGCAAGTGAAGGCATTCGAACATATCGCCCTTCGTGACCCGTTGCTTCCTTGCCCTCAGGTGATCAAATCCGGCGATGGGATGTCTCTGCTAACGTTGCCCGATGAGGCTGAACAAAAGCGCCTTGTCTGGCTGCTTAACCAGCTCCCTGGTCGATGCTATGCCAATGCTGCCCCCAAGAGTGACGCGCTGATCCATGAAGTTGGTCGCATGCTTGGAGGCTTTGCATCGGCCTTGGCGGATTTCCAGCACACAGGGTTAGACCGTGACTTTAAATGGGATCTGATGCGTGGGGACTGGATCAGCGATGAGCTGGATTGCATCACCGACGCGGCACGACGGCAGATCATCGACGGGATCTGCGCGGATTTTGCCAGCGTGAAACCTGTTCTCGCTGCGCTGCCCAAACAGGCCGTTCACAACGACGCCAACGACTACAACATTATGGTGAGGGGTGACTTAAGCGAACCTCGTCAAGTGTCAGGCCTGATTGATCTGGGCGACATGTGTGCCGCGCCGCGCGTCTGCGATCTGGCGATTGCCGCGGCCTATATCGTGCTGGACCATGATAAGCCTGAGGCGGCCCTTGCCGCGCTCGTCGCAGGTTACCATGAGGCCTACCCGTTGACGCCAGCAGAGGTGGACCTGATTTGGCCGCTGCTGCGCATGCGGCTGGCGGTGAGTGTCGTGAATTCCACACTGATGGCGGTGGAGAATCCGGATGATCCCTATGTAACAATTTCGCAAGCATCCGCGTGGCGCTTTCTAGAGGGCAACACTCTTCATGGCGGATTGCTGAGCGCCCGATTGCGAGCAGCCTGCGGGTTGCCTGTGGTTGAGGGAGCCGACCGGGTTCTTGATTGGTTGGAGCAGGAACGCGGAAATTTTGCTCCTTTGATGGGACAGGGGATTGCTGACGCGCCTTTGGGATCGCTATCCGTTGAAAACTCTACTTGGCCGCAAAACCCGTTCCATATGCCATTGGATGAAGCCGCCCGTGTGGGCGAGGAATTCGAGGATCAAGGCCGCATCTGGCTGGGTTATTATCACGAACCGCGCCTGATTTACGCTGAACCCGCCTTCCGCAAAGGGCCATGGAAAGCCAGCGACAGGCGCACTGTGCATCTGGCGGTTGATGTCTTCACGCATGCGGGCACCCCCATGTTCGCGCCATTGCGCGGCGAGGTTTTCGTTGCAGAATACCGCTCGGGTCATCTGGATTATGGGGGCGTCATCATCTTGCGCCACGAAACACCCGAGGGCGATCCATTCTATACCCTGTATGGCCATCTTGATCCCGAGTTCCTCGACCGCCTGAAGCCCGGTCAAGTGGTGGAGCAGGGCGAGGAGTTTTGCCGGTTGGGCGATCCAAACATGAACGGAGGCTGGGCACCGCATGTGCATTTCCAACTCGCGCTCACGACGGAAGGGATCGAAGCCGATTGGCCCGGCGTTGGTGATCCTGACGAGATGTATCTGTGGCGCGCTGTCTGTCCGAACCCCGCGGCACTGTTGAACCTGCCGGACGAAAAGGTTCGCTACTATCCGACGGAAAAGCAGGGAGTTCTGGCGGAGCGCAAAGCGCATTTTGGTGGCAATCTGAGCCTGACTTATGACGATCCGTTGATGCTGGTCCGCGGCTGGAAGCATCATTTGTTTGACGAATGGGGGCGTCCTTATTTGGACGCCTACAACAACGTGCCGCATGTCGGCCACGCCCACCCGCGCATTCAGGCGGTCGCCGCTGACCAGCTGAAAAGGATTAATTCCAACACCCGCTATTTGCATCCTGCGCAAACTGCCTTTGCAGAAAAGATACTGTCGAAACTCCCCAAGAGTTTCGAGGTCTGTTTCTTCGTGAATTCGGGCAGCGAAGCCAACGAGTTGGCCTTGCGCTTGGCACGGGCGCACACGGGTGCCAAGGGTATGGTCACGCCTGATCATGGCTATCACGGGAACACCACCGGCGCGATTGATATCTCTGCCTACAAGTTCAACAAACCCGGCGGAGTAGGGCAGGCTGATTGGGTTGAGCTGGTCGAAGTTGCCGATGATTACCGTGGTTCATACCGGCGCGATGATCCGGATCGCGCGCAGAAATATGCTGATCTGGTCGATCCGGCGATTGCTGCGTTGCACCGTAAAGGGCACGGGTTGGCAGGCTTCATCGCCGAGACCTTCCCGTCGGTCGGCGGGCAGATCATTCCCCCCAAGGGCTACTTGGCTGCTGTCTATGAAAAAATCCGCGCTGCGGGCGGTGTCTGCATCGCGGACGAGGTGCAAACCGGACTTGGTCGGTTGGGCGAGTATTACTTCGGTTTCGAGCATCAAGGCGCGCTGCCCGATATCGTCGTAATGGGAAAACCAATCGGCAACGGACACCCGTTGGGTGTGTTGGTCACGACCAAGGAAATCGCGCAAAGCTTTGACAACGGGATCGAGTTTTTCTCAACCTTTGGTGGCTCTACCCTGTCCTGTCGGATTGGCAAAGAGGTGCTGGATATCGTCGATGAGGAAGGCTTGCAGGAAAACGCCCGCGTGATGGGCGCGCGGCTTCTGAGCGGGCTGCAAGCGCTGCACCAGAAATACGTTTGCGTAGGGGACGTGCGCGGGATGGGTCTGTTCTTTGGGGTGGAGCTAATCAATCCCGACGGCACCGAGGCCACGGCAATCTGCTCTTATGTCAAAAACCGTATGCGCGATCACCGTATCCTGATTGGCAGTGAAGGCCCCAAGGACAATATCCTGAAGATACGCACGCCGTTGACCATTGAGGCCGAGGATGTGGATATGATTACGACCACTCTTGATCAGGTGCTTGCCGAAGTTGAGCACCCTGTTTCTGCCTAGTTGGCAATGGGGTGATCTTTGACGCTCTTGGGGCTCCGAACAGGACTAAACTGAAAGTGGCGTAAGCACATGCTGCAAAACTTACACAGCACCAGCCGAAGACAATGTCTTCGGCTTCGAAAACCCGTCTTCGAAGTAAAGCGCTGAACGGGAGGTAGGCCCTAGACGTCCGACACCGCCGCATTCTCGCAGCAGCTCTGCAGGCGTTGATGTTGCTCGGGCCACCGCAGAAACCATCTCATCTCCCACCGTTTCGGTCATGACCGAAAGCGCTTGAGGCATGTCCAGATCAGCCCCTGCAAGTGTGCCATCAGCCAGCGTAAGGCGATGGTCTTGTCTGAATACCTCACGTCCGTTGAGTAGAAAACTCTTGATGGTTGAGCCAGCCGTCGCCATTGCGTCGGTCACAAGGAACACTCTTTCGGAGTGTGGTTTTGCAGCCAGTGCAATGCGGATTGCAGCGGGGTGGACATGGATGCCGTCCGCGATCAGGCCCGCATAAATATCCCCGCGCTCCAGAGTTGCGCCGACCAAGCCGGGCTCCCGATTTTCCAACTGACTCATCGCATTGAACAGGTGGGTCACACAACGCGCACCTGCGTCAAACGCCGCGTGGCAGGACTGGCAATCCGCGTCGGTATGGCCCAACGAGACCACGATGCCAGCTTCCGACATCGATCTTATTTGCGCCGTTGAGGCGCTTTCGGGCGCAACGGTGATCATGACATTTGGCAACCGGTCAGCCGCGTGCCGGATCAGCGACAGGTCCTCGTCCGTCATCGTACGGATCAGCTTGGCGTCATGCGCCCCTTTGCGTGCGACCGACAAATGCGGCCCCTCAAGATGGATGCCGACTATTCCGGGGATGTTTTCGACGATTGCTTGCTCTACCGCATCAATCGCCGCGCGGGTGCGTTCAGGCGTGTCCGTGATCAAGGTTGGCAGCAACGCCTGTGTTCCGGTTGTCGCATGGGCTTCGGCAATCTTTCGCAATACCGCCACCGATTGTTCGTCGTTGAACATGACCCCACCGCCGCCATTGACCTGCAAGTCAACAAAGCCGGGCGTGATCAACCCGCCACCCAGCTTCTGCTTGGGGCAGTCGGGAGGCAGACTGCCAAGCGGTTGAATGCTAAGGTAGCCGTCATCCCCGACGACAAGCGCGTGATCGACATGCAGGGTTAGCCCGTCATGGATATGTGCTCCGACATAGGCTTGTTTGATGCCAATCATACTGTTTCTGTCACTTTTTTCAGATGGCGGGGCGCGTCAGGGTTGATACCTCGCGATGCGGCAACCTGTTCTACCATCGCATAAAAACTCGCAATCAACGTGATCGGATCGGTGAGCGGATGACCCGTTCGGGCAACTGCCAATCCCGTGGCATTCCGTACTTTTGTGCTGGTCGCAAAAACCGTGGCCCCTTTGGACGCGATCTCGTCGGCAACACTGGCGAGCGCGGTTTCCGCCTCATCCGCCGATGCGAGGGCAATCACAGGGAAGCCGAGGTCCACGATCGATACCGGCCCATGCAACACCTCTGCCGAAGAGTAGGATTCTGCGTGGATTTGGCAGGTCTCTTTAAACTTTAGGGCAGCTTCATTCGAGATGGCGTAGGCTGGCCCGCGTCCCAAACAAAAGATGGAGTTGCGCGACCCCAATGCGGCGCGGGCTTCCGGCCAGTCGATCCCAACCGCTGTTTCCAGCTTGCTGGGTAAATCATGAATGGCAGCACGAAGCGCATCGTCCTCCGCCCATTCAGCCAGCAGCCAGATGCCGGCAACCGCCGAGTTCACGAAAGTTTTCGTCGCCGCCACACTGATCTCTGTGCCTGCGTGCAGGTTCAACGTGTGGTCAGCGACTTGAGCCAACGGGCTGTCGGGGTTGTTTGTCATCGCAATCGACAAGGCCCCGCCATCCCGCGCCATCCGAGCCATCTCGACAATATCCGGGCTTTTGCCCGATTGCGAAACGGACAGGCAGACGCTGCCATCAAGGTTCAACTTGCGGTTGTAGATCGACGCGATGGACGGGCCGATGGATGCGATCGGGGTTCCGGTCAGCAACTCGGACACGTATTTCAGGTAGGTCGCGACATGATCTGAGGAGCCACGAGCGACCGAAACCATGAAGCTGGGTTTGCGTGCGCGCATGGCGTCGGCCGCGCGGCGAATATCGTCGCCGCCCCGTTGCAACAGGTTGTTTACAGCCACTGGGATTTCCAGCACCTCGCGGCGCATCTGAGTTTGCGTGGTGGTCATTTGGCAGTCCTATTCCTTGGCAAGGCGAAGCTCGGCTACGAAGTTGTAGGCGTCCCCGCGATATATGGATTGAGTGAACTCGACCGTCCGCCCGTCTGCTAGATATGAGGTCCGCTCGATCCGCAGGCCAGCCTTGCCCGGGGCGACATCCAGCAGCGCTGCGTTGTCCTCTTCAAGGTTGATTGCAGAGATCTTTTGCAAGGCCCGAACCGGTCTGAAGCCGATCTGCTCCAAGACTTCGTAGAGTGATGTTTCAACCAGCAGCGGGTTGGGCAGTATCTCGGAGGACAGGGACGCGCGCTCGATGGCCATTGGCTTTCCATCCGCAGTTCTAAGGCGGGCAATCCGTGAGACCGACGCGTCAGGTGACAGGGCAAGCGCAAGCACTTCGTCCGGCGATGGCATGTAGACTCCGCGTTCCAACCAAATGCTTGTCGACACCATGCCGCGGCGCGACATGTCTTCGCTGAACGAGGTCAAGCGCGACAGGGACTGCTCGATCTGTGGCGCATGAGACGCGACGAACGATCCCGACCCTTGCTTTTGAATGACGATGCCATCCTTCGCCAAAGCTTGTATCGCCTTGCGAACGGTGACGCGGGACAGCTCGGTAATCGCGGCAATTTCGCGTTCCGGTGGTAGCGGGCTTCCTGCTTTCAAAAGACCCTGATCAACACCCTCCGAGAGTCGTTGACGCAGTTGGACATATCTTGGTCCACCATCTGAAAGCAGCCACTTATCTGGCGCGAGGAATGCGGCGATCGTCATCAATTGCTCTCCGGCTGTTGTGTTGCATTGGAGCTTGCAAGCTGGAATGCCCCGTCAAGCGCGGAGCCTTTCGGTTGAATGCGACCGGACAGGAAATCTTCGGGAAGATAGCCCGCGTAATGAGGTCCGATGCCGCCGGTGAGGCAAAGCGTATCTCCGGTTCGGAAGCCCAATCTCGCGAGGCAGCGCATCAAATGGTTCGCTCCCTTTTTCATGATGGCTTGCCCCCACGGGTCCGCAGCCTGTGCGCCAGCGATGATCTCAGGTGCGAGCGTAGCGAAGTCGCCCGGCTTGGCCGTCACGCTGAACGACACCAGCGCGTTGGGGTCGCCGCCGAATTTCTCAAACAGCTTGCGGGTCAGGGGGGTATGATCGGCAAGCTCGTCATGGCAGAGCATGACCTGCTCCAGACCGGCGCGACCAAGCCATGCACCCGACCCCTGATCGGCGACGTAAAAGCCCCAGCCCCCCAGAAACGTAAACACGCCAGCCTGACTGGCCGCCGCGAACGCGCCGGTGCCGAGGGACAGCAAGTAGCCGTCATGCCTGCCCAATGCGCCTGTGACTGCGGTCGGGCGGTCATCGGTCACGGTTATGGTCTTGTAGGGCAGGGCGGAGGCGATGCGGGCGCTGTCATCAGCCCCCAATATTCCGGCAATTCCGATATGAGCCGTAGCATGCGACAGCGCGCTCGTCGGGATGCCGGCAAGTCTTGCAGCATCTTCGACGGTGGACGCAATGTTCTTCACGGCAAGTGCGGCATCCGAGGCCGCGTTGGCCCGACCACCTTCGGATCGCGAGAGCACCCCGTCGGATAACGTGCCAATGGCAACGCGGCAGCCCGTGCCGCCCCCATCTACGCCGATAATTACTGTGCTGCCAGATTTGATCATGCAATACCTTTATAATACCTATTTTGCAAAAGATAGACCAAATTCGCTATTATTGCTGATATTGGCTTTGAGATTACGGCAAAAATGCAGCAGATAAGAAAATGGTAGACAAAAGGTATTTAAAAGGTATTAGTTTGTGCAGGGAGGATTCCATGCTGTCGCAAACTACAGAAAGGCTTTCAGGTGCCGTGACGATTGATGCGGTGTCTGCGGCCCATGCCATGTCTGCGTTCCTCGATGGTCAACAGGCTGCGATTGCGGCTGTAAGGCTTGCGGCAGGCGATATCGACCAAGGTGCCGAGGTTATGGCCTCAGCGGTCCGATCTGGGCGCGCCTTGGTGTATGCGGCTGCGGGAAGCTCTGGTTTGATGGCTTTGGCAGATGCGTGCGAGCTGTCGGGAACCTTTGGGATTTCGCCTGAGAGCGTCCGAATTTACATGGCAGGCGGGGTTCCCGCCGATGGCTACATGCCGGGCGACACCGAAGATGACGTCGACGCGGCGCAAGCTGTGGGTCGTGGCGTTAAGCAGGGGGATGTCCTGATCGTTCTCAGTGCAAGTGGAACGACGCCTTACGCTCTGGCTGTTGCAGAATGTGCCAAGGCCAACGGCGGTACTATTATCGCTCTCGCAAATAATCCGAGAACACCGCTTTTGGACATTGCTGATGTCCCGATTTGTCTTGAGACGCCGCCGGAGGTGATCGCAGGATCGACCCGGCTGGGCGCTGGGACGGCGCAGAAAGCTGCGTTAAACTTGATGTCCTCGATGATGGGGGTGAAACTGGGCCATGTTTACCAAGGTATGATGGTCAACGTTGTCGCTGATAACGCCAAGCTGATCGCGCGCGCAACGGGGATCGTGTCGCGTGTCGCGGATGTGTCCATGCCAGAGGCAGAGACAGCGTTACAAAAGTCAAAGGGCAATCCGAAGCTGGCAATACTTGTCGCGAAAGGTGTCACCGTCGAAGCCGCTGGAGATATTCTCGACGCGCATGGCGGACATTTGGGACCCTGCCTTCAATCGCTTAAACCAAAACAAACTTGAAAACCAAACTAGGGAGAAGACTATGAAAAAGACAACGTTAATAGGCGCCATGCTGGCCACGACCATGCTGGCGGGCACTGCCTCGGCCGAGGATGTGACGCTGACAATCGAGAGCTGGCGCAATGATGATTTGGCCATCTGGCAGGATAAGATCATCCCTGCTTTCGAGGCGGAGCATCCAGGGATCAAGCTGAAATTCACGCCCTCGGCTCCTGCTGAATACAACGCGGTGCTGAACTCCAAACTGGACGCAGGCTCTGCTGGTGACATCATCACGTGCCGCCCCTTCGATGCCTCGCAGGCGTTGTTCGAAGCGGGTCATCTGGCTGACATCACCGACCTTGAGGGGATGGCGAATTTCTCGGCTGTATCCAAGTCGGGCTGGAGCACGGATGACGCATCCGTCCAGTACTGCGTCCCGATGGCCAGCGTGATCCATGGCTTCATCTATAACAAAGATGCGTTCGCCGAAGTGGGCGTGGAGGTTCCAAAGACCGAGGCCGAGTTCTTTGCCGTTTTGGACAAGATCAAGGAAGACGGCAATTACACCCCGATGGCGATGGGCACAAATGATCAGTGGGAAGCTGCCACCATGGGTTATAACAACATCGGTCCAAACTACTGGAAAGGTGAGGAGGGCCGCTTGGCGCTGATCGCCGGTGACCAGAAGCTGACGGATGAGCCATGGGTAGCCCCCTATCGCCAACTCGCCAAATGGGCCCCTTATCTGGGTGACGGTTACGAGGCGCAGACCTATCCCGACAGCCAGAACATTTTCACCTTGGGCCGCGCTGCGATCTATCCCGCAGGATCTTGGGAAGTCTCAGGCTTCAACGGGCTGGCTGACTTTGAGATGGGCGCTTTCTACCCGCCTGTGCAGAATGCTGGCGACACCTGCTACATCTCGGATCACACCGATATCGGCATTGGCATGAACGCTGCAACGCCTAATGCGGAAGCCGCGAAAACCTTCCTGAACTGGGTCGGTTCGTCCGAATTCGCCACCATCTTTGCGAATGCGCTGCCGGGCTTCTTCCCGCTGTCGTCCGCTCCGGTCACGCTGGAAGACCCGCTTGCGCAAGAGTTCATCTCTTGGCGGGGCGAGTGTGAAAGCTCGATCCGGTCGACCTACCAGATCCTGTCGCGTGGCACGCCGAACCTTGAGAATGAAACATGGAACGCTTCCGTTGCAGTGATCAAAGGTGAGGAAAGCCCGGAAGATGCGGGCAAGCGTCTGCAAGAAGGTCTGGCAAGCTGGTACGACCCCCAGAAGTAAGTCCTTCTCCCTTAAACCAAGTGTCGTCCCTGATTGGGGCGGCACCTTCTCTTTCCCTTGACCCGCGGTAGGATTTTCTGATGCCCGACACGCAGACCAAACCAAAGTTCAGATGGCATATCGTCGTGTTTCTGGCACCCGCAGTGCTCGTCTACACCGCGGTGATGATCTACCCGCTTTTCAACACCTTGCGGCTGTCACTGTTCACCGAGATTGATCAGGAGCGCGTTTTTGTTGGCTTGCAAAACTTCCGCACCTTGTTCGGGGATACGGTCTGGTCAACGCAGTTCTGGAACGCCTTGGGCAACAATTTCTGGTTCTTTGTCGTCCATATGCTGGTTCAAAACCCGATTGGCGTCGCCCTTGCCGCGATCCTGAGCCATCCAAAACTGCGCTTTGCCAGCTTTTATCGGTCCGCAATTTTCATCCCCACGATTTTAAGCTTTGTTATCGTTGGTTTCGCGTGGAAACTGATCCTGTCGCCCATCTGGGGTATCGCCCCCGGTATGCTGGACGCGGTCGGCCTGAAATCCCTTTACGCGCCGTGGTTGGGCAAGGAAGCCTACGCCCTGACCGCGTTGTCGCTGGTATCGGTCTGGCAGTTTGTCGGCATTCCCATGATGCTGATCTATGCCGCGCTCTTGTCGATCCCCGACGAAATTCTCGAGGCCGCCGAGGTCGAGGGCATCACCGGTTTCGCGTCATTCTGGAAGATCAAGCTGCCGCTTATTCTGCCGTCCATCGGTATTATCTCGATCCTGACATTCGTGGCAAATTTCAACGCGTTCGACCTGATCTACGCCGCGCAAGGGGCGTTGGCGGGGCCGGATTTCTCGACCGATATTCTGGGGACGTTCATGTACCGCACGTTCTTCGGTTTCCAGCTGCAGCTAGGCGATCCGCATATGGGCTCCACCATCGCGTCGGCCATGTTCGCAATCATCCTCGTCGGTGTGTGTTTGTACCTGTTCGGTATCCAGTCGCGCATGCGCCGCTACCAGTTCTGAGGAGGGCCACATGAACGCTGCACGTCAAAACCGCTTCAACACAGTCGCCGCGCATGGTGCGCTGATCCTCTACACGCTGATTGCGCTGTTTCCGGTCTTTGTGATCGTGATCAACAGTTTCAAAACCCGCAAGGCGATCTTTCGTGAACCTCTGGCATTACCGAACGCCGACAGCTTCTCGTTGATCGGCTACGAGACGGTGCTCAAGCAGGGGGACTTTTTCCTCTATTTCCAAAACTCGATGATCGTCACCGTGGGGTCCCTGTTCCTCATCTTGTTGTTCGGAGCGATGGCAGCCTTTGCGCTGGCCGAATACCGCTTCAAAGGCAACTTGGTCATGGGGTTGTATCTGGCCCTCGGGATCATGATCCCCATCCGCATCGGCACCGTCGCGATACTGGAGATGATGGTGCAGACCGGTCTGGTCAACACGCTTTGGGCGCTGATCCTCGTCTACACGGCGCAAGGCTTGCCACTGGCGGTGTTTATCCTCAGCGAGTTCATGCGGCAAGTCAGCGATGATCTGAAAAACGCAGGCCGTATTGATGGCTTGTCCGAATACCGCATCTTTTTCCGCCTTGTGCTGCCGCTGGTGCGTCCGGCCATGGCGACAGTTGCAGTGTTCAACATGATCCCGATCTGGAATGACCTGTGGTTCCCGTTGATCCTTGCCCCTGCCGAGGAAGTGAAAACCCTGACCCTTGGCAGCCAGGTGTTCATCGGGCAGTTCGTGACCGACTGGAACGCGGTGCTGTCTGCCTTGTCGCTGGCGATCCTGCCGGTGATGGCGCTTTATGTCATCTTCTCACGCCAGCTGATCCGCGGCATCACCTCGGGGGCAGTCAAATGAGGGTTGTTGTAGCAGGTCTTGGCAATATGGGTCGCAGCCACGCGCTGGCCTATCATGCCCATCCAAACGCCGAAATTGTCGGGTTGGTGAACCGTTCCGAAGTCGCCTTGCCCGCCGAGCTTCAGGGATATCCCCTTTTCAAATCCTTCGACGAAGGATTGGCGCTGAAACCTGATCTGGTTTGCATTGCCACATATTCCGAAAGCCACGCCGATTACGCGATTGCCGCGATGGAGGCGGGGGCCGATGTCTTCATCGAAAAGCCGCTGGCGACCAAGGTCGCGGATGCGGTGCGTGTGGTCGAGACGGCCAAGCGGCTGAACCGTAAACTTGTCGTGGGCTATATCCTGCGCCACCACCCCAGTTGGCAGCGGCTGATTGCCGAGGCACGTGACTTGGGCGGGCCATATGTGTTTCGCATGAACCTCAATCAGCAATCCGATGGTCCCACATGGGAGACGCATAAGGCGTTGATGCGCACCACAAGCCCGATTGTCGATTGCGGTGTGCACTACGTCGATGTGATGTGCCAGATCACCGATGCCAAACCTGTGCGTGTCAGCGGAATGGGCCTGCGCCTGTCGGACGAGATTGCACCGGAGATGTATAATTACGGCCAATTGCAGGTGTGGTTCGCCGACGGCTCGATCGGATGGTACGAAGCCGGCTGGGGCCCGATGATGTCAGAAACCGCGTTTTTCGTGAAGGATGTGGTGTCTCCCAATGGGGCGGTGTCGATCTCCGACGGCAACAAGGGCGCGTCGGATGATGTGGACGGCCACACAAAAGTCGGTGGAATACTCGTTCACCGTGCCGACGGAGACAAACTGATCGAAATGCCCGACGAGCCGGGCCATCAGGACCTTTGCAATACTGAACAAGCATTCATGATCGACGCCATTTTGAATGACGTCGATCTGACCCGGCACTTGTCGGATGCCGTGCAATCTTTGGGTATTTGTCTCGCCGCGGATGAAAGCATCCGTACTGGCCGCCCTGTTGATCTAGGAGTTATCCAATGACCGCCCTGAACCTCACCAATGTCTGCAAGTCCTTCGGGTCTGTAGAAGTCCTCAAAGACATCAACCTGACCGTGGAGGAGGGTGAGTTTGTGGTGTTCGTCGGCCCCTCGGGCTGCGGTAAATCCACGTTGCTTCGGGTGATCGCGGGGCTGGAGGATGCCACCAAAGGCACGGTGAACATTGGCGGCACTGTGGTGAACAGTATCCCGCCCGCCAAGCGCGGCATTGCGATGGTGTTCCAATCCTACGCGCTTTATCCGCATCTGAGTGTCCGGGACAACATGGCGCTTTGTCTCAAGCAGGAAAAGCAGCCCAAATTGGTAATCGAGGAGCGCGTGAACAAGGCGGTTCGGATGCTTGATCTTGGTGCATATATTGACCGCCGCCCGTCCGATCTGTCCGGTGGGCAACGCCAGCGCGTGGCCATCGGGCGTGCGATTGTGCGCGAGCCGAAGCTGTTCTTGTTCGACGAGCCGCTGTCCAATCTTGATGCGGCGCTCCGGATGAACACGCGCATCGAGATTGCGGAATTGCACCGCACGCTTAGTGCGTCGATGATTTACGTCACCCATGACCAGACCGAGGCGATGACACTTGCCGACAAGATCGTCGTTCTGCGGGACGGTCGGGTGGAGCAGGTCGGATCGCCGATGGAGCTTTACAACAATCCGGCCAACCAGTTTGTTGCTGGTTTCCTTGGGTCGCCCGCGATGAATTTCTTGACCAAAGCACCGCTGTCCATCCCGAAAAACGGGGCGCTGGGCATCCGCCCGGAACATCTGCGCGCCACCAAAGGCGGACGGATCAAAGGCACTGTGACCCATGTGGAGCGCTTGGGCGGCGACACCAACCTGTTGGTCTCGACCGCACAGCAGGAGGCCCTGACCGTGCGCATCTTCGGTCAGGATGGAACCCGTGTCGGTGAAGAAATCGAACTGGATTTCGACGACCACGCCGCCTTCGCGTTCGACCACGAAAAGCAGCGGGTTTTTGCGGGTCACGGGTAGGTAATAGAGATACACCCAAGGCCTGAACGCGAAAGGGGCGGATTGCTCCGCCCCTTGTCCGTAGTGATCAGACCTCTCGAGGGAAATCGGTCTGCCTGACCACGCCGGATTGCTTATTAGAAACCAAGCACAAGGGACAAGCCCAAAGTGTTGTCAGTTGATTTGCGACCGATAGCAGGGGCGCTGTTGTAGTCGGTCCGGTAAGATACGCGGGTCGACAGATTGTTAGAAACTTTGAAGTTCACACCCAAGTCGTTTGACACAACCGTGTTGGCCGAAGAGGACAGAACGTCGGTGTCATTGGTCAGCGACATGGTGTCGGTCAGTTTCATGAAGTAACGCGAGGATGCGATGATTGCTTCTTCGGTATTCGACACGTTCGCGAAGTCTTTCGTGTGACGTACACCAATACCAGCTTGAACGCGCCAAGCTTGCTCGGGTGTGTTGATCACACGGTAGCCTGGACCAAAGCCCAAGAACGCATCAGACGAGTTACCAGCAACGGGCGCGCCGCCAGGGACGGTCGGAGCCGAGAAGCCGTCATATTCGTAACGGCCGATACCGAAGAGGTAGAACTTCTCGTTGAAGTAGCGTTGGGCTTCGTAGGTCGCGAAGAATTTTTCTTCGTTCTTTTGGTTGTTGGCTTCGCCGTATTCGATTGCGAAACCGGCGGAGTGGTTCCAGTCACCGATGCCGTAAGACAGACGGCCTGCGCCGGACAATTCACCGGTGTCGGTGTTGCCGGAGGTGCCGGATGCGGTCAGTGCGATCGAGCCGCGAAAGCCTTGCGCAACGCCGGTCGGGCCAAAACGCTCGTCGTCATCGCCACGTGTTAGGTCTTCGTTCACATCGTCGGTGATGTCGTCAATACGGTCGTCCAGCGCCTTTGTGCCAACCAGACGATCTTGTGCCATCGACGGAGTCGCGGCCAGAAGCGCGACTACGGAAGCGGTCGCCAGTTTAGAAATAAGTTTCATGGGTCATTCCTTTCCCAACAAGGTGCCCGTCTTCCGACACAATTGCCGGAGATCGGGAGCATCTCTGCTAGGAACGGGTTTAGAAATGTATTTCACATAAGTTAAATTCGAAATAATCACGTATAAAACGATTATTGCTCATCTAAATTTAAGATCAACCTCCAAGTATAGGTATTTGCTTGGATATGCTGATTTCACTCAGCTTCGTGATCACCTCACCCTGCGCTCGGGTGGCCTTTTCAACGGTCTCTTGAAGTGTCTTTCGCGCAACATCGGCGACTTCTGCATCAAGATCATCCCGCCAGACCACATAAGCCGGATAGGGGAAACGAGGCGCATTCGGAATGAGATGTAACTGGCCCGCGTCGATATATTGCGTGATATAGCGTGCCGGTAGGTAGCCCGCATACTGGCGCTTAACGATAAATTCAGCGGCCATCGCGCCAAGGGACAAGGTAAGCCCCGAGTTGATCAGATGCGGTAGTTCAATGGCATGAGCCTGCGTGAACTCCGCGCCCCAATCTATGAAAACATATCGACCGTCAATCTGGTCCAGCGACGGATTTTCCCACGAAGCGACCAAAACCAATTCTTCATCGCTGACTTTGGACACGGACAGTCCCGAACGTAGTTGTGGGTTATACATTAGCCCTGCCTGCACAACGCCTTCGATCAGAAACCGCGTCAAACGATCTGGCATACCCAACTCGGTGCGAATGCTCAGCGATGGCATCTCGGCGCGCAGGGCATCTATCCAGCGAAACCCCAAGCGCGGCCACAGCGAGTATTGCGCACCAATGGTCAGGCTCTTGGTAAAGCCTTCAGGGATGGCGATCTGTTGGCGCGCCTCTTCCCAAAGCTTTATCAAACCGAGTGCGTAGCGTTCAAATTCGGTTCCCGCCGGTGTTAAAACGGCACCTGCTTTCGAGCGGTTGAACAGCGGGCGACCAAGACTGTCCTCCAACCTTTGAATGCGCAGGCTGACAGCTGACTGGGTTACAAAAAGTCGCTCAGACGCGGCAACGAAAGATCCGGTGGCTGCGACCTCCAGAAAGGTTTTGACGAGTGTAATATCCATTAGGGAAGCATAAGAATAACTGGGCTAACCCTCAATTGATATTCGTGATGCTTTCCTGATCACCAGTGCTGTGCGTGTCGCCTTTCGAATTCTGCACTTCATCCAGCATGGCGATGAACTGCGCGCGATAAATCCGGACCTGCCCCACGAAAACCACGACTGATTAGAGGTTCTTTGCGCTAGGACAAAGTTCCTCGTATGCGCCGTTGCTACACGCGGCTCTATGAAGACTGCATTACCCCTTTTGCTCAGGTTGTTGCTAACCGTGTGTCTTGCCGTGTACGGCCCGATAGCGATGGCTGCGACGAATACTGGGGGGGCGTCATTCAGCATGGAAATCTGTGCGGATGGCGTTGCTCGGACGGTGCGCGTCGATGCTGATGGAGTTCCAGTTGAACCTCACCAAGAGTGTCAAGACTGCCTGATCTGCTGCGAGACAACGGGAGCCCACCCGAATGTCGTGACAGAGGCCGGTCTGAACATCTTGACGTTGGATGTGCTGGAGCGTACGCCCTATCAAACCCCAAGTTTTCTAAAGCGAACCATTCGCCCGATGCCGCGTGCCCCTCCGGTCATGCACTTTTCAGTTCTGTCCCAGCTGAACCTGATCAATCCTGATCAGTCTTTGATGGGCCATCACAAAAGCAGCGACGGGCGATCTTTCTTCAAGGACGCCACCGCATGACGACTTTCCGGCTCTTTCTAAAAACTATGATTCTTGTTGCGACGATGCTCGGTTTCGGGCTTCCCGCCGCAGCAGACTCGTTGCTGGCCAAGCTGTTGCCTGACGTTGAAGTCGGGGAGCTGGTCGAAGGGGCCGACGCCTTTGGCGCCACCCATCCGGATACGCCCGCAATCCAGGTCCTCAAGGGGGGCGAGCGCGTCGGTTGGGCATTTGTAACCTCCGACTATGTGTCGACCACCGGTTATTCCGGCAAACCCATTCATACCATGGTTGCCGTAGATGATGCCGCGCAGGTTATCGGCGTACAGTTGGTCAAGCATTCCGAGCCGATCGTGCTGATCGGGATACCGGACGCGAAGGTCAAGGCGCTGGTGGCCAATTATCGCGGCCTTGATCTGGTGGCCGAAGCAGAATCCGGTGGCTCCTCACACAAGCTCGACATCATTTCCGGCGCGACCGTGACCATCATGGTGATCGACGACTCGATCATCCGCGCCGGTTTGAAGGTCGCACGCCAGCTTGGACTGGGCGGGTTGGCAGTCGAGGAGGTGGGGTCAGGACCTCAATTCGAGATCAACCCCGATGCAGAGGCCGCCAGCGACTGGATGACGCTGGAAGGCGATGGCACCTTGCGCCGCCTGTCGCTGGATGTCGGGCAGATTAATGCCGCCTTCGCCGCGATGGAAGACGAACGCGCCGCCGAGCGCGCGTTGACAGAAGCTCCGGAAACAACCTTCATCGAGATGCAGGCAGCGCTGGTGTCGCACCCTGCCATCGGGCGCGCCATTCTAGGCGAGGCCGTGAACGCGAATATTCAGGACTGGTTGGAGGAGGGCGACCACGCCGTCGCCATCGTCGGGCGCGGGCTCTATTCCTTCAAAGGGTCGGGGTATGTGCGCGGCGGCATCTTCGACCGGATTGTGCTAATTCAGGACGACGTGTCGGTGCGGTTCCGCGACCGGATGCACAAACGCATCAACACAATCGAAGCGGATGGCGCGCCTGTTTTCAACGAGGCGGATCTTTTCAAAATCCCCGCTGACAGCGGTTTTGATCCGACAAAACCTTTCCGTATCCAGCTTTTGGTGCATCGTGACGTAGGCGCGATCGAAAAGGTGTTTACGACTTTTGATTTGGGCTATCAGCTGCCGGAACAGTACATTCGCGCCATTGCACCACCTCCTGCTGCGGCAGTGCCGGCCAGCGTGGCAGAAGTGACCTCGCAAACCGAGGCCGACGCCCATCAGGCGCTTTGGAAGCGCATCTGGGCGGGCAAGCAGATCGAGATCGTGGTGCTTGGCATCATGCTAACGATCCTGACGGGCGTGTTCTTCTTCCAAGGCTTGGTCACCCGCAACGAACGCGGCTTCTACTGGTTCCGCATGGGGTTCCTGACCGTCACGTTGGTCTATCTGGGCTGGTACGCCAACGCGCAACTGTCCGTGGTCAACCTGATGGCATTGTTTGGCTCGCTCGTCTCGGGCTTTAGCTGGCAAGCCTTCCTGTTGGACCCGCTGACCTTCATCTTGTGGTTCGCCGTAGCCGCTGCCCTGCTGTTCTGGGGCCGTGGGGCCTATTGCGGCTGGCTCTGCCCGTTTGGCGCGTTGCAGGAGTTGCTGAACCAGATCGCCCGCAAGCTGCGCATCCCGCAATGGACGCTGCCATGGGGTCTGCATGAACGCCTATGGCCGCTGAAATACATGATCTTCCTTGGCCTGTTCGGCGTGTCGCTGACCAGCATCGAGCAAGCCGAGCGTCTGGCCGAGGTCGAGCCGTTCAAAACCGCGATCATCCTGAACTTCGTGCGCGCATGGCCGTTTGTGGCTTATGTCGCAGCGCTGCTGATCGCGGGCCTGTTCGTGGAGCGGTTCTTCTGCCGCTACCTATGTCCGCTGGGCGCGGCGCTGGCCATTCCAGCGCGGCTGCGGATGTTCGACTGGCTGAAACGCTACCATGAATGCGGCAATCCTTGTCAGACCTGTGCCAACCAGTGTCCGGTGCAATCGATCCATCCGACGGGAGAAATCAACCCGAACGAATGCATCAACTGCCTGCACTGCCAGGTGCTCTACCAATCCAAAACCACCTGTCCCGTCGTCATCAAAAAGGTGAAACGCCGTGAGAAAGTTGGCGCAGCGCCAGACTTGTCGCGCGCCAATCTGGGACACCCGAACCAAACCAAATCACAAGTAACCAACTGAGAAAGGATCAGTTATGTCTGAGGATAAGAAACTGCCAATTACCCGTCGTGGCCTGCTAGGCGCCACGGCCGGAGGCGCAGCGCTCGCAGGGGCATTCGGCGGTCGTGCTATGTTGGCCGGCGGCGCTGTTACGGCAGCCACGATGGCCACAGCCACCAGCGCACGCGCCGCAGCCGGTGCGGAAGTCGGCCCGGGCCAGCTTGACGAATATTACGGGTTCTGGTCCTCGGGCCAGTGCGGCGAGATGCGTATTCTGGGCGTGCCCTCGATGCGCGAACTGATGCGGATTCCGGTGTTCAACACCTGCTCGGCGACGGGCTGGGGCATCACCAATGAATCCAAAAAGATTCTGACCGAAGGTTTGTTGCCCAAGACCAAGGAATATCTGGCGGCTAACGGCCACGAGTTCCCGCCAAACGGTGACTTGCACCACCCGCACATGTCCTTCACCGAAGGCACATATGACGGCCGCTTCCTGTTCATGAACGACAAGGCCAACACCCGCGTAGCCCGCGTGCGCTGTGACGTGATGAAGTGCGACAAGATCATCGAGATCCCGAACGCGAAGGCTATCCACGGCCTTCGTCCGCAAAAATGGCCACGCACGAACTACGTCTTCTGTAACGGTGAAGACGAAGTACCGATGGTCAATGACGGCTCGGTTCTGGATGAGCCAGAGAAGTACGTAAACTTCTACACCGCCGTGAATGCCGACGAAATGACCGTGGCTTGGCAGGTGATGGTGACCGGTAACCTCGACAACACCGATTGCGACTATGAAGGCAAATACGCGTTCTCGACATCCTATAACTCGGAAATGGGCATGACCCTGCCCGAGATGACAGAGGCCGACATGGACCATGTCGTTGTCTTCAACATCAAAGAGATCGAAAAAGGCATCGAAGCCGGTGACTTTATCGAGCTGAACGGCGTGAAGGTGCTCGACGGACGTAAGGGGCAAGACAGCAAATACACTGCCTACATCCCGGTCCCGAACAACCCGCATGGCTGTAACATGGCCCCTGACAAGATCCACCTGTGCATCGCGGGCAAACTGTCGCCCACTGTGTCGGTGATCGACGTGCGCAAACTGGACGCTGTCTTCAACGACGGTGCTGATCCGCGCAGCGTTGTCGTGGCTGAACCTGAGCTGGGTCTTGGCCCGCTACACACCTGCTTTGATGGCAAGGGCGGCGCATACACCACCTTGTTCCTTGATAGCCAGGTTGTGAAATGGAACATCGAAGATGCGATCAAGCTGTATAACGGCGAAGACGTTGATCCGATCCGCACCAAGAAAGACGTGCACTACCAGCCCGGCCACAACTCGACCGTAATGGGTGAGACACTTGAAGCGACGGATAAATACTATCTGACGATGAACAAGTTCTCGAAAGACCGGTTCTTGAATGTTGGCCCATTGAAACCAGAGAACGAGCAACTCTTTGCCATTGATGGCGACGAGATGACCTTGATCCATGACGGCCCGACCTTTGCCGAGCCTCACGACTCGATCATCGTTGACCCAAGCAAAGTGAACCCCAAATCTGTCTGGGATCGGAATGATCCGATGTGGGCCGATGCGCGCGCACAAGCCGAGGCAGATGGCGTTGATCTTGACGACTATCAGGACACCATTATCCGTGATGGCAACAAGGTGCGCGTCTACATGTCGAGCCAAGCGCCGAACTTCTCGCTGGAGTCGTTTACCGTGCAACAAGGCAACGAGGTGACGGTCTATGTCACCAACCTTGATGACATCGACGATCTGACCCACGGCTTCACCATGGGCAATCACGGTGTCGCAATGGAAATCGGGGCGCAAGCAACCTCCTCGGTCACCTTTGTGGCAGCCCAGCCCGGTGTTTTCTGGTACTATTGCCAGTGGTTCTGCCACGCTCTCCACATGGAGATGCGCGGCCGGATGTTCGTCGAACCAAAGGCAACCTAAGCCATGATGCGGTCCCTGCTCCTTGTTTTGTCACTGCTGGTCGCGCTGCCCCTCTGGGCGGCCCAGATCAGCGTGCCTGCGGGGCAGGGGACGCTTGCAAAAGCCATCGCCGGGGCAAATCCCGGCGATGTGCTGATCCTTGGGGCGGGTGTTTACGCCGGCCCCGTCACCA
Source organism: Litoreibacter ascidiaceicola (assembly GCF_900129235.1). GTDB lineage: Bacteria > Pseudomonadota > Alphaproteobacteria > Rhodobacterales > Rhodobacteraceae > Litoreibacter > Litoreibacter ascidiaceicola. The sequence continues at coordinate 283,309 of NZ_FQUV01000003.1, forward strand.
TCGACCGCCCGCTGACCATCACCGGCACCCATGACGCGATCATCGACGGCACGGGGCAGGGCACCGTGGTGACCATCGACGCGCCGGATGTGTCTGTGACCGGCGTGACTGTCACAGGCTCGGGGCTGGACAGCCAGAACCTTGACGCGGGCATCAAGATTTTGAAGAAGGCCGACCGCGCGCTGGTGGAAAACAACCGCGTGCTGGGCAATCTGCACGGCGTCGACGTGCATGGCGGCCATGACGCGCAGGTGCGCGGCAACGTGATCGAAGGTACTCAGCAGTTCCGCATGAACGACCGCGGCAACGGCATTTATGTGTGGAACTCTCCCGGCACGCTGGTCGAGGGTAACACCGTCCGCTGGGGCCGCGACGGGATATTCTCCAACACCTCGCGCAAGGGGATATACCGCAACAACCTGTTCCGCGACCTGCGTTTTGCGGTGCATTACATGTATACCAACGATTCCGAGGTGTCGGGCAACGTGTCCATCGGCAACCATCTGGGTTATGCGATCATGTTCTCCAACAAGGTCGTTTTGAAGAATAACCTCAGCCTGTCGGACATCAGCCACGGGGTCATGCTGAACTACGCCAACAACGCCGACGTGTCGGGCAATCTGGTGCGCGGCGGGGCGGATCGCTGCACGTTTATCTACAACGCGCACAAGAACCTGATCTATGACAACCGCTTCGAGGGCTGCAATATCGGCATCCACTTCACCGCCGGCTCGGAGCGCAACGTGCTGACCGGCAATGCCTTCATCAGCAACCGCACGCAGGTGAAATACGTGGGCACCCGTGACATTGAATGGAGCTTCGAGGGGCGTGGCAATTACTGGTCCGACCACCCCGGTTTTGACCTTGGCGGCGACGGCATTGCCGACAGCCCGTTCCGCCCCAATGATCTGATGGACCATATCCTGTGGTCGCAACCCGCCGCCTCGCTGCTGACCGGTGCGCCTGCCGTGCAACTGATCCGCTGGGCGCAATCGAGCTTCCCCGCCACGCTGCCCGGCGGCGTGGTCGATAGCGCACCGCTGATGGCGGCCCCGACCATAACCGTTTCACCCGAATACACCGCGATGGAGGCCGACGCGGCCGCGCGGCGGAAAGAAAGTGACCTAGATGACTTCGACGTTAACGATCTCGCATCTCACTAAGGCGTTTGGCGGGGTGAAAGCCCTGTCCGACGTGTCGCTGGCCGTGGAGCCGGGCGAGCGCGTGGCGCTGCTGGGCCATAACGGCGCGGGCAAGTCCACGCTGATGAAGGTGATCCTTGGCCTGATCGCACCCGATGGTGGCGAGATCAGCGTTTGCGGCGCGGCACCGGGCAAGGCTCGCAGCCAAGTGGCCTACCTGCCGGAAAACGCCGCGTTCCATTCCGCCCTGACGGGGCTGGAGCAGATCACCTATTACATGCGCTTGCGCGGCGAGGCTGTGTCGGGCGCGATGGAGCTTTTGGACCGCGTCGGGCTGGGCCACGCCGCCAAGCGGCGCATCTGCACCTATTCCAAAGGGATGCGGCAGCGCGTCGGGCTGGCGCAGGCGCTGATCGGGCATCCACGTCTGCTGGTGCTGGACGAGCCGACCAGCGGTCTGGACCCCGTATCCCGCCGCGACTTCTACGAACTGCTCGACGGCTTGGCCGCCGATGGTGCGTCGATCCTGCTGTCGAGCCACGCCCTGACCGAGGTGGAGGCCCGCACCGACCGCCTGCTGATCCTGTCGGGCGGACGCATGGTCGCCGAAGGCTCCCTGCCGGAGTTGCGACGCGAGGCGGCGTTGCCCGTGTCGATGCAGATCACTGCACTGAACGGTTATGACACGGACATCATGGCGGCCCTGCCGGACGCCATCCGCCTCAATGGCGGGCTGCATCTGAACTGCACCCAGGAAGACAAGCTGGCGACGCTGGCCCGTATCTCCGCGATGCAGGAAAAGGTCACGGATCTGGAGGTCATTCCGCCGTCGCTTGAAGACATCTACAGCCATTTCAGCCGGAGGGACGGCCAATGATTGCCCGTATCTTTGCCACCGCCGTCACCGAGGCGCATATCGCCCGGCGCAACCGCTGGGTGCTGATCGCCGTGGCGCTGATGGTGGTGTTCTCGCTTGTTTTGTCCGCCGCAGGCTCCGCGCCCACGGGTGCGCTTGGCGCGGACCGGTTGTCCGTGGTCGTCGCCTCGCTGACCTCGCTATCGGTCTATCTGGTGCCGCTGGTGGCGCTGCTCATGTCGTTTGACGCCGTCGCGGGCGAGGTGGAACGCGGAACGTTGCCCTTGCTGCTGACCTACCCCGTCGCCCGCTGGGAAGTGCTGGCAGGCAAGCTGCTGGCGCACACAGCGATCCTGATCGTGGCCATCCTCGCGGGCTATGGCGTTGCGGCGGCGATCACCATTGCGGCCGATCCGGCGGCGGTGGCAGGTCTGGGCGCTTTGTGGCGGCTGACATGGACCTCCGTGCTGCTGGGGGCGACCTTCATCGGCATTGGCTACGCGCTGTCCTCGCTGGCGCGGCGTGTGTCCGGCGCTGCCGGTCTGGCAATCGGGCTGTGGCTGGGTTTGGTCGTGCTCTATGACCTGGGCCTGTTGGCCGCCGTGGTGGCAGACGATGGCGGATTTTTCACCACGGACGTGTTCCCCGCAGCGCTGCTCGCCAACCCAGCAGACGCGTTCCGGCTGTTCAACCTGACCGCATCGCAGGCCACCGCCGCAGCGTCGGGTGTGGGCGGAGCGGCGGCGACGATCCCTCTGTGGCAATCGCTGCTGTCGATCCTGATCTGGCCGCTGGTCTCGCTGGCACTGGCGGCACTGGCGTTCCGGAAGGTGGAGCCATGAGATACCTGCTCGTCGCCCTGATGCTGCTGGCCGCCTGCAAGGAAGAGGTCGTGCAGGATACCACCGCTTTGCCCCTGACCGAGGAGGCCGTGGGCCATTATTGCCAGATGAACCTGCTGGAACATGAAGGCCCCAAAGCGCAGGCGCATCTGGGCGGGCTTCCCGGTGCGCCGCTGTTCTTCTCTCAGGTGCGCGATGTGGTGGCCTATACGCGGATGCCGGAGCAGAGCCACGACATTCTGGCCGTCTGGGTCAACGACATGAGCGCCACTGGCGCCACTTGGGACGCGCCCGGCGCAAGCAACTGGATCACCGCCGAGGATGCGTTCTATGTCGTGGGTGGTCGTGCCTTGGGTGGCATGGGCGCGCCGGAATTGGTTCCGTTTTCCAAACGCGACGACGCCGTGAAGTTTGCCGCCGTCAATGGCGGCGACGTGATGCAGCTGTCGCAGATACCCGACAGCGCCGTGCTTGCCCCCGTTGCCTTGGATGGCGACACAACTGACGATGATTTTGACAACCGCCTGCGCGCCCTGTCGCGCAACTCGGAAGGATGACCCCATGACCAGCCGCCGCCGTTTCCTGACCATCACCGCCGCCGCAATGGCCTGCGCCGGTCGCAGCACCGCGCAGCCGGTCTACACATGGCAAGGGGTTGCCCTTGGCGCCCGTGCCACGCTGCGCCTTGCCCATCCGGACGCCAAGGCGATCAGCGCCCGCGTCGCGTCCGAGATATCGCGGCTCGAGGACATCTTCAGCCTCTACCGCCCTGACAGCGCGCTGTCGGAACTGAACCGCAATGCCGCACTGCTAAATCCACCCTTCGAGTTGCTGGAATGCCTGTCTCTGGCTGCCGCGGTCCATAGGGCGAGCGGTGGCAGCTTTGATCCGACCATCCAGCCGCTTTGGGCCGCTTATGCGGAGGCATCTGCGCGTGGCGCGCTGCCGGCTGCCGAAGCTCTGAGCAAGGCACAAGCGCTTACGGGTTGGACGGGTGTCACGCTCGACCCCGCGGCCATAACCCTGCGCCCCGACATGGCGCTGACGCTTAATGGCATCGCGCAGGGCTACATCGCGGATCGTGTGGCCGATTTGCTGGAAGCTGAGGGGCTGACCAACATCCTGATCGACACCGGAGAATTCCGTGCTGTTGGTGGCCACCCAGATGGCGGTGCATGGCCCGTCAAACTGGCGGCGGGGGGCGAGGTGCCGTTGACGGCGCGGGCGCTTGCTACCTCTGCGCCGCTGGGTACCACCTTTGATAAAGAAGCGCAGGTGAGCCACATTCTTGACCCGCGCACAGGCCTGCCGGCGCGTGTGACTTGGCGTGAAATCACCGTTTCGGCACAGTCTGCGGCTCTCGCGGACGCGCTTTCAACGGCAGCATGTCTGATCGAGGACCGCGCCAGCATAGACGCGTGCCTTGCGCAGTTCCGGGGTGTGAAACTCGAGGCGATTTCAGCCGCCTAGCGCGCGGCTTTGGTGGCGGGGACCTGCTCGGGCAGCAAATGCTTGCGCGGCTGCCCGCATATTGCCCCATTTATGATTGATATTCACGTCAGCTTAACCCGAGTCGTGGATCGTATCTGTCATGCGAATATCTGAACCCCTGACCATTTTAGCGCCCGAAACACACTTCGGAGGCCGCTCATGACCGTCTTCACCGAAATTTTCAAACGCGTGCAGTTGTTCTTCGTTGCCTTCACCTTGGCGGCAAGTTCGATGATGTTTGTGGGAATGGCGTCAGGCAAGCTTGATCGCGGTGTGGTCTATATGGGACTTGCAGAAAAATTCGCGACCTTTTTTGCGTCCAACCCCACGATGATGAAGATGATTGCCAGCGGAAGCCAGATGTCAGCCCTTGATGCGCAGTCCAGAAGTATCAGACCTGCGCACGCTGCACCGTCGGGCCCTGTGATCGAGGCACCTCAGATTACAGGCACGAGCTTGCAAGCGCTCAAACAGCGGCAGCGGCAACGCATAATTCCAAGCGGCGATGTGTATACTGGCGGCTAGAAATTGACGTCGACGCCGGGAAGGCGCAACGATTTCATCAATTCACGCACTTCCTGACGGGCGGCAATGTTGGAGATGTTGAGGTTTTTCACCCCGATATCGCCCAAGTCCAGCAACGTCAGCCCGCGCGGGAACAACTCACGGAAAATCACCCTTTCCGAGAAGCCGGGGGCCACGCGGAAGCCGATGCGTTTTGCCAATGCCTCGACCGCGTCGGTGATCTTCTTCTTGTTGTGCATGCGCTGGGTACCCACGCGGTTGCGCACCACGATCCAGTCGATCGGGGACAGTCCCGCCTGCGCGCGCAGCTGACGGGCCTGCCAGACCATTTCGGCATAAACCGACGGGCCGATTATCTTCTGCGTTTCCGGCTCGATGCGGGCAAGCAGATCGAAGTCGATAAAGCTGTCGTTCAGGGGCGTCACCAAGGTGTCTGCCAACGAGTGTGCGACCTGACTTAACCGCGTGTGGGAGCCGGGGCAATCAATGACGATAAAGTCGAAGCGACCCTCCATCCCTGCAACGGCTTCGGTCAAACGGCGGTCGTAGATGTTTTCGCCGGGGTTGAGCGTCGCGGGGTCAACCTCTGGCAACTCGACAATTTCAGGGCGCGGCAGGTCGAGTCCGTTCTTTTTCGAGTAGCCCGCGCGATTCTCGCAGTATCGCGAAAAGCTGCGTTGACGCAGGTCCAGATCCAGCGCGCCCACGGTGAATCCCGCCCGCACGAGCGCGGTCGCAACATGCATGCAATTGGTGGATTTTCCCGATCCGCCCTTTTCGTTGCCAAAGACGATGATATGCGCGGCCATGTTCTGTCCCGTAGATTAGTGCGTGCCCCTTGTCGGGGTTTGAGGCGTTATAAGCACGGGGCGGGGCGAGGGGAAGCAAAACCGCCGCAAAGTTTGCAGGTTGCGAACGCATGGTTAAACGGACGTAAACGGCTAGGGCGTAAACCCTCGCATATCGACGTCGATCCCAAATGGTTCCGGGCCCCGCGTTGCTGGCTGTGGCAAGCTGGCAATGCTTACGGGGCATCCGAAAATCATGCATGAGACGGGGCTTTTGCCCTGATACGCCGGAAAAACCGGCGAGGATGCGGGGGTATTCCCCCGTCCGGCGCCTTTAGAGGGCGCGCGCGTTGCAAATATCCAGACAGAGCGTATCCCAAACCCGTGACAGGTCCGCCTGCCACGGTATTTGGCGTGTCCAATGAAAAAAGCCGCCCCCCGAAGGGTGCGGCTTTGATCTGCGTCGAAGGGTACGGCTTTTAGAAGCCCAGTCCTTCGTATTTGTTTTTGAACTTGGAAACACGACCACCAGTGTCCATCAGGCGCTGGTTGCCGCCGGTCCATGCGGGGTGCACGGAAGGGTCGATGTCCAAAGAAATCTGGTCGCCTTCAGCGCCCCAAGTGGATTTCATCTCAAGCACTGTGCCATCGGTCATTTTGACGTTGATGGTGTGGTATTCTGGGTGAGTATCTTTTTTCATGACAGTTCCCCTTACGCCTTGGGCGCTTTGTAGTTGGAATCCTCGGCGATACGAGCGGATTTACCGCGACGCGAACGCAGATAGTACAGCTTGGCGCGACGAACGCGGCCACGACGCACAACGGTGATGCTGTCGATGTTGGTGGAGTGCAGTGGGAACACACGTTCCACGCCCTCACCGAAGGAGATTTTGCGCACGCAGAACGAACCGGCAATACCTTTGCCGTTGTTGCGCGCGATGCAAACGCCTTCGTAATTCTGAACACGGCTACGTGTACCTTCGGTCACTTTGTAGCCAACGCGGATGGTGTCACCCGCTTTGAAGTCGGGGATATCATGCCCCAAAGCGGCGATTTGTTCCGCTTCTAGTTGTGCGATCAGGTTCATCTGAAACGCTCCTTTTCTGATCCCGGTTTACCCGGAGAATATGTCTCGCGGTCTAAGAGCTCTTGGTTTCCTTCCGGGTCCGCCCTCGTTTCCGAGAAAGCGCCCGCCAGAGATTAGATCGACGTTGCTTTGAGCGCCCAAGCTTTGCATCCACGATGTGCGCCGAAAAAAGCGCGTTGGATGGCCAATAAAACAAAGGCTCCGGTCAGTATTCTGATTCCAGATTGGCGGGGTATAGGAGGGTTCGCCGCGTAGATCAAGCGGCCATCACCCCAGACACGATTTTTAGCGCGTTTCGCAGCGGAACGGTTGAAGCGCGCACCTGCACGGCCCATCCTTGAAGGAACCATACCCAAGGAGCGTCCCATGACACAATCAGACACCAGCAACCGCCGCATCGTTCTGGCCGAGCGCCCTCAGGGCCTGCCGGACGACAACACTTTGCGTCTTGAGCAGACCGATATCCCCACCGCTGGCGCGGGCGAGATGCTACTGCGCACGGTATACCTGTCGCTTGATCCCTACATGCGCGGCCGGATGAGCGACGCCAAATCCTATGCCGAGCCGGTCAAGCTGGGCGAAGTCATGACGGGGCAGGTGGTCGCACAGGTCGTCACCTCCGACGTCAAGGGCTTTGCCGAAGGCGACTACGTGCTGTCCGGGAGCGGCTGGCAGGATTACGCGGTCTCTAATGGCGATCAGGTTTTGAACCTTGGCGCTGATCCGGCGAACCCGTCCTGGGCTTTGGGAATTATGGGTATGCCCGGTTACACGGCCTATGCGGGGTTGCTGAAAATCGGGGAACCCAAAGCTGGCGAGACCGTCGTGGTCGCCGCCGCCTCCGGCCCCGTGGGGGCGACAGTGGGCCAGATCGCCAAGCTCAAGGGCTGCCGCGTTGTCGGCATCGCTGGTGGGGCGGAGAAATGCGCGCATGTGGTCGACAATCTTGGGTTTGATGCGTGCATCGACCATAAGGCTGACGACTTCGCGGCCCAGCTGAAAGACGCGTGCCCTGACGGCATCGACGTCTATTTCGAGAATGTCGGCGGCAAAGTGCTCTACGGCGTACTGCCCCTGCTGAACCCGTTCGCGCGGATGCCGGTCTGCGGCATGGTGGCTTGGTACAACTTGCCGGGCTTGCCGGATGGCCCCGACATGGGGCCGGTCATCATGGGCACAATCCTGCGAATGAAGGTCAAGGTTCAGGGCTTCATCATCTTCGACAGCTTCGGGCCGGAGACTTACAAAGAGTTCGCCGCCGAGATGACCGGATGGCTGGCCGACGGCAAAGTGAAGTATAAAGAGCAGGTCGTTGACGGTCTCGAAAACGCGCCCGCCGCGTTGAACGACCTGCTCGAGGGCCGCAGCTTTGGCAAAATGGTGGTGAAGGTCTAGCCTTCACCCTCTTCGCGCTTGGCCCAAAGATCGGGCCGGCGCGCTTTGGTCAGCGCCTCTGACTGCTCGCGCCGCCAAGCATCGACTTTCCCGTGGTCGCCGGAGGTCAGGATGTCCGGCACACCCAAGCCGCGCCACTCGGCGGGGCGGGTGTATTGCGGGTGCTCCAGCGTTATACCGTCGGAGAAGCTTTCGTCTTCCGTTGAGTCTGAATTCCCCAGCACATTCGGCAACAAGCGCACGGTCGCGTCGATCATCGCCTGCGCTGCGATCTCGCCGCCTGTTAGCACGAAGTCACCCACGCTGACCTCTTCAATTTCGTAGTGATCCAGTACCCGCTGATCCACACCTTCAAACCGTCCGCACAGCATGGTGATGCCGTCTGCCTGCGCCCATTCAGCCGCTTTGGCTTGAGTGAACGGCTTGCCGCGCGGCGACAGGTAGACAACGGGCCATTTGGCGCGCTCGGTCGTGCCCCGCTTGGCGAAGTCCAGCGCCTTGCCGACGATATCGGCCCGCAGCACCATGCCAGCACCACCGCCGTAAGGCGTATCGTCTACATTGCGGTGCTTGCCTTCGCCGAAGATGCGCAGGTCGATCGCCTCCAACGTCCATTTGCCCTCTTGCAGCGCCTTGCCTGTCAGCGACGCGCCCAAGACGCCCGGAAAGGCGTCGGGAAACAGCGTTATGATCTTGGCTGCCCACGCGCCCTTCAGGCGTGTTGGTTCGGCCATCAAATCGCTTGGCGTGAGAGAGGCGGAAATGGTCTTGCGACCATGGGATCTGGGCGGGGTACTCATACTAGTCCAACAAGCCTTCCGGCGGGTCGATGATGATGCGCTTTGCGGCAAGATCGACCGTCGGCACCGCGTCAAGCGTGAAGGGCAGCAGAACGGAGCCTTTGAGGCTTGGACCGCGCAGCTCCAGAATGTCGCCTGCGCCGTGGTTCAGGACCGCTGCGACTTTGCCGATGACCTCGCCGCCGGTATCCAGCACGTCCAAGCCCATCAGATCGGCGTGGTAGTATTCGTCGTCGGGCAGGGAGGGCAACAGGTCGCGATCTGCCGAAAGTTTGACACCGCGCAGCGCGTCCGCCTCGTCCTTGAAGCGAATGCCTGACAGGCGGGCGGCAAAGCCGTTTTTGACCTGACGGGTGATCTTCAAGGTGTATTCCACGCCGTTGTCGCCCGTGAGTGGGGAGTACAACGCGATATCCTCGGGAGTGGCGCAGAAGCTTTTCAGCCGCACCTCGCCTTTGACGCCGAAGGATCCGGCAATTGCACCGACAACAATTTTATCTTTGCTCATTCTGACCGTGCTCCAATGCAAACCCCGTTGACCATGGCACCGCCCGCATGGGTGCAGCGGCCTTCCGACAGCCCGCGCTCTACCTTGAGCCCGCCATAGAAGGCCAGCCCCATAAACACCAGCGTGAACATACGTCGGATCATGTGTCGAGCCCCATGGCATTGGCGATCAGGCGGTAGTCGGCTTCAGGGATTGTAAATTTACCTTGGCGGAATGCCATCCCCCAATGGCTGGGGCGGGTGACAAAGGACAAGTCCTCCAACAACGGGCGCACGGGAACTTCGACCACGTCGTCAAATTCGGCATCCCGCACCCATGCTGGCATGCCGGTCATGTAATCCATCTGCCGCGGGGCGTCGCCGGTGATGGTGGCGTGGCCCACAAAAGCCTGCACAGGGTCTCCGTCAAATTCGGTTTTTGGCGCGTAGAAGATCACTTTGTCGCCCACATCCAAATTGCGCACGGCGGCTTCCTTGCCGTGGCTGAAGGCCACAAAGCCCTGCCGCTTGCCCGCCGCAACATGGGCCGCATGGACGACACCTATGACGTAACGCGGGCTCATATGCTTCGGATATCCAACGCGGCGGCACGGGCTTCCCAGCCTTCGCGCAGCAATTCGGGTGTTTCGTGGTCGGCTTCAGGGTAGCCGATGCAGAAATAGCCGATTAAGGCCCAGTCTTCTGGCACATCCAGATCGCGGCACAGCTGCGCAGGGTCAAGAACGGAGACCCATCCCAGTCCCAAGCCTTCGGCACGTGCGGCGAGCCAGAAAAGGGTGACTGCGGACACCACCGAATAGCGGCGCATCTCGGGCATGGAGCCTGCACCAAGGCCGTGGCCTTTGGTCGTAGCTTCGTCGCAAAAGACCGCAAGTTGCACCGGCGCTTGGTCCATCCCCGCCAGTTTCAGTTTTGCGTAATTGTCAGCTTGGTCACCGTCATAGCGGGCAAGGGCCTCGGCATTGGCGACCTCGAAATTGGCGCGGGCGGCGGCGCGGGCTTCGGCGCTCTCGACACGCACGATGCGCCAAGGTTCCGACAGGCCCACGGAGGGGGCATGCGAAAATGCGTCGAGGCACCGCATCAGCAGTGCCTCGTCCAGGGGTGTGGTGCGGAAGCGGCGCACATCGCGCCGCCACCGCATCAACTCATATAGCTCGTCCCGGAAGGCCGGTTCGAATTCACGCATTGCTCAAGCGCAGATTACTCTGCGGATGCTTCCGCAGCAGCTTCTTCAGCCGGTGCTTCTTCTGCAGGAGCCTCAGCCGGAGCAGCAGCAGCTTCAGCAGCGGCAGCAGCTTTTGCGGCTTTCTCTTCAACGCGGTCCTGAGCTTTCTTGCCCGGCTCGCCTTTTTTCAGGTTGGCGCGCTCTTTCTTCTCGATAACGCCAGCAGCTTCCAGGAAGCGGGACACACGGTCAGAAGGCTGCGCGCCTTGGTCGAGCCAGTACTGCACGCGTTCCATGTCGAGCTTTACACGCTCTTCGCTGTCTTTTGGCAGCAGCGGGTTGTATGTGCCCAATTTCTCGACGTAACGGCCGTCACGTGGCATGCGCGTGTCGGCTGCGACAACACGGTAGAAGGGGCGCTTTTTGGACCCACCACGGGCCAGACGGATTTTCATTGCCATTGTGTAGTTCTCCTTAAGATGGCTGTGCCGGACAAGTGTCCGAAATTATTGAAACGTTTTATGGTTTTGGATGACTTCCCGAATGATGAAATTCAGGAAGGATTTGGCGAATTCGGGGTCCAGATCGGCACGTTTTGCCAAGTCTTCCAGACGGTTGATCTGTTTTGCCTCACGGTCGGGATCCGACGGCGGCAGATTATGCTCGGCCTTCAGCTTGCCCACGGCTTGGGTATGCTTGAACCGCTCGCCCAGCGTATAGACGAGGATTGCGTCCAGACGGTCGATGCTGGCGCGGTGCTCTTTCAACAGCTCGGCGGCTTTTGTGACGGGATCAGTCAAGTGCGAACCCTTTCGGTTTGAAGGCAGGGTCTTGGTAATGGCTAACTTCCATGGCGATGCCGTGGGACAGCTGGGTGTCGTTCAGCGCAGCGGGGGCAGGGTGGCGGTAGACCGCGTCATCATCCCCGATGGATTTCGCTTCCTTGTCTTTCACGCAGCCCAGACGCTCGGCCAGACGGACAGAATCCAGATTGTAGGGGTCAAGGTAGCTGACAGCACCCTCCCAGCCGGATTTGTAGAAATGGCGGCGCGCGGCGTCGACGGCTTCCAGCGCATAGCCTTTGCCCGCAACTTCGGGCCAGATGATCCAAGCCAGTTCGCGCTCCGGCCACAAGGCAGGTTGCCAGCCGCCTGCCATGCCAAGCGTCGCGTCGGTTTCCTTGTCGTGGATCATCCACATGCCGAAGCCGCGAATTTCCCAGTGGCCGATTTCGGCCGCATAGAGCATCCACGCCTCATACGGGTTCAACGGCCCGCCCATGTAGCGGGCGCGGAAGCTGGTGAAGGTCGCCTTGAAGTCGGGATAGTCCTGCGGCTCCGGCCCTTTCAGGACCAGACGCTCGGTTTCCAGCACGGGGATGTCGCGGTGGCCCATTACGCGGCCTCCGGCTTTGGATGGCGGTAAACGAGCCCCCAAGTCTTGAGCGGGTTCGGGAACTTCGCCTCAGGGTCGTGCGCCGCGCCAAGACGCTTTGCCAGTTTGATCGAGGCCGTGTTGCGCGGGTCGATGTAGCTGACGATGGTATCCCATTTCAGCACGTTCCAAGCGTGATCCAAGCAGGCTTTCGCTGCTTCAAGGGCAAGACCTTGGCCCTCGTCTTTTTTGTCGAACAACGCCCAACCGATTTCTTTTTCGGGAAACCACGGGGGGGCGAAATGTCCGGTCAACCCGATGGCCTGATCGTTGCCTTTACGGGTGATGATGTAGTGGCCGAAACCGCGCATGATCCAGTGGCCGGCCTCGAAGGAGAAGATTTCCCACGCATCCTCTGCATCCTTCGGGCCGCCGATATATTGCGACCGCTCCGACGCGTAATGCGCAGCGTAAGCGTCTACATCCGCGGCTTTCGGAGCGCGCAGGATCAAGCGCTCTGTCTCAAGCGTGGGGGTGGAAAAGGTCACGGTCATTTTTTCTTGCCGAACCCTGACAGGCCGGGGGGCAGCGCGCCGCCACCCATGCCGGGCATACCGCCCATTCCGCCGGGCAGCTTCGCGCCCATTTGTTTGGCCGCCGCCTCCATGGCTGCCGGGTCGTTCATGTCAGGCATACCGCCCTTGCCAAACATGCCTTTCATGGCCTGTTTCAGCATCCCGCCTTTGCCCATTTTGCCCATCTTCTTCATCATGTCGCCCATCTGGCGCTGCATTTTCAGAAGTTTGTTCAGGTCCGAGACCTCCATCCCCGCGCCCTTGGCGATGCGCTTCTTGCGCGACGCTTGCAAAAGCTGCGGGTTGGCGCGTTCGCGTTTGGTCATCGACTGGATCAGGGCAATCTGCTGTTTCAGCATCTTGTCGTCGAGGCCTGCCTCTTTGGCCTGACCTGCCATTTTCTTCATGCCGGGCATCATGCCCATGAGGCCTTCCATGCCGCCCATCTTGAGCATCTGCTCAAGCTGGTTCTTCAGGTCGTTCATGTTGAACTGACCCTTCTGGAAGCGCTTCATCATCTTCTCGGCTTGTTCAGCCTCGATGGTTTCTTGTGCTTTCTCGACCAAGGCGACGATGTCGCCCATGCCAAGGATGCGGCCTGCGATGCGGTCCGGCTCGAAGGTTTCAAGCGCGTCCATCTTTTCGCCAAGGCCGACGAATTTGATCGGCTTGCCCGTGACCGCGCGCATCGACAGGGCCGCGCCGCCGCGACCGTCGCCGTCCATACGGGTCAACACAACGCCGGAGATGCCGATCTTGCCGTCGAATTCCTCAGCGACCTCAACGGCGACCTGACCGGTCAGGCCGTCGACCACCAGCAGCGTTTCGCGCGGTTTGACGATGTCACGGACGTCTTCGACTTCCTGCATCAACACTTCGTCGATTTGCAAACGGCCCGCAGTGTCGAGCATGTAGACGTCGTAGCCGCCCAGCGTCGCCTGTTGCTTGGCGCGCTTGGCGATGTCGACGGGCTTCTCGCCCTTGACGATCGGCAGGGTGTCGACGCCGATCTGCACACCGAGGATCGCCAGCTGTTCCATCGCCGCAGGGCGGTTCACGTCGAGCGATGCCATCAGCACGCGCTTGTTGTTTTTCTCTTTCAGCCGTTTGGCCAGCTTACCGGTCGTCGTGGTCTTACCGGAGCCTTGCAGACCCACCATCAGGATCGGAGCGGGCGGGCTGTCGATTTTCAACTCGCCCGGCGTATCGTCGTCGCCTGCCAGCACATGTTTCAACTCGTCGTGGACGATCTTGACGACTTGCTGGCCGGGGGTGATCGACTTGGTGACGTTCTGGCCGGTGGCCTTGTCGGCGACAGCTTTGACGAAATCGCGGGCGACGGGTAGCGAGACGTCGGCTTCCAGCAGGGCGACACGCACCTCGCGCAGGGCGGTTTTGACGTCGTCCTCGGACAGCGCGCCTTGCTTTGTGAGCTTATCAAAGACGCCAGAGAGGCGTTCGGACAGGTTCTCAAACATGGGCTCTCGGCTCCTTCTTCCTCACATGTGACCCCTACCTAAGCACGGACCGGCTAAACGACAATTGCCCCCGCCACTTGTCACAAGTGGGTCCAAACAAACAGTTTGGCCCCCATGGGCGCGACGCGCTGATGGGGGGCGATCCCTGCTTCAAGCGGGGACCGGAAGTCTGGTGCTTCCGGATGTTGTGGGCGATCTACGCGGTGGGGCCTTTGGAGTCAAGCCACGCGTTGACCTCTCGGGCCAGACTCCGAGCGCGGCTTTGCGGTTGCGGGGAGCCGAACTCCAGCGGGCCTGTATCTCGCTGCAAAACCAGCCGCCCCGATCGGGTTGAGCCTTGTCCACGCCACCTGATTCTGGCCCCTCGGACCAGCCCCAACTCGTCGATCATCTGGCGCTTTTTGAAGATGGTTTGCCGCGTAAGGATAAGAGCATCCGCGTCGCGATCCAGAGTGAGCGTCTGACGTTCGACAAATGTCAGAAAGAACAGCGGGATGATCACGGCTGCCAGAAATATCCAGCCGATGGGGTCGCCGCTCTTGAGAATGGTGATCGATATATAAACCCATGCCAAGACGAAGGCCGCAAGGAACCAGGCCACCATCCCGGGTTTCTGGTCCAGAACCAGCCTGGAAGGGCGATTGTCTCGCGTGATCATGATGCCTGTGTCAGCCACTGGTTGATTGTGTCGGCGATCCCGTGATGGTCGCTGAAATTGTCATAGGCGAAGACCAGAGGGTGGATGCCTGCGCTTTGGCCCTCGGGAAAGACCAGTGCCACGCGGTAGGTTGTGCCGCCCTTCTTGGTGTGGCTGGCCTGCACAATGGCATTTTGAACTTCGTGCAACTGATGCTCGACCACGGACCCGCCCAGCAGCGTTTTGCGCCGGATAACCAGTTTTCCTTCAGAGCGCAGGAACAGCGCTTGAGTGCGGCGGGCGAAGAAATAAAGCAGGACGACGGGAATGAAGCTTGCGGCCATGAAGATCAGGCCCATGGCTTGCCCGCTTAGCAAGATCGAAAGACCGATACCGAAGAACAAAAGCCAGCCCCCGACAAGGGCGAGGGAGACGACCCAAGGCCTGTTCTCGACAATCAATTGCTCGGGCAGGTTGCGGGTGACTTTCATGATGCAAAGACTACCAGACGGCGCAGGATTGAAAAGGGCAGGTGCTGTGGCGTGGCCGCGCTTTGTGCTTTGCAAAATAAAACCGATGTGGAATGGTTCGGCGAGGTCCGCGCATTTGCGCACAAGGGAGGCGGCGGCTTATGGAAATCGACAACTGGGACGAATATCGTACCGCCTATCAAGTCGCGCGCCTGCGCACGGTGAGTGCCGCGGCAGAGGTGTTGGGCGTGCACCATGCCACCGTTATCCGCCATATCGACAGCCTTGAAGGCAAGTTAGGGGCCAAGCTTTTCCAGCGCCATGCGCGCGGATACACCCCGACCGAAGCGGGGGAGGATTTGCTGACCGTGGCCGCGGCGACCGAGGATCAGTTGACGCAGCTGGCGGGCCGTATACACGGGCGCGGAGCATCGGTGTCAGGCGATCTGATCGTCACCTGCCTGCCGCAGATGTCACCGCTGATGGCGCGCACGATTACCAAATACCAAGCTGACAACCCTGATATCCGCGCCGAGCTGATCGTCGATACGCGGCCCTTGCGGCTTGAATACGGCGAAGCGCATGTGGCCCTGCGCGCCGGTGCGCCGGGAGATGATCTGGACAATATCGTGCAGGAACTGGCGAAAATGCCGATGGGGCTTTATGCCCACAAGGATTACGTGTTCCGGCATGGCCCGCTGAAGGGGATGGAGGATATCCCCAACCACCGCTTCTGCCGCATGTCGACCTTGAACCTGCGTGCGCCTTTTATGCGTTGGATGGGGGAGCACGTGCCGGAGGAGAATGTCGTCTACAAATGTTCCGACACCAACACGGTGCAGGACGGCGTTATCGCCGGTGCAGGAATCGGGTTTCTGCCCTCCTATATCGGCAATGCGCATCCGGATATGAAGGAGATGCTTCCGTCCGAGCAGAGCTGGTCGTCAACTTTCTGGTGTGTGACCCACGTGGATTTGCACAGAACCGCGAAGGTGCATTCCTTTGTGACCTTTTTGAAAGAGGAAGCCAAAGGGTGGGGCGACCTTTAGGCGTGGGCTGACCTGAATGAGCGCCTGCGGCGCGCGATATTTCTGGCGCTTTGTGGCGGGTGTGAGGCCAAACAGGCAAGGGCGTGCACGGGGCAGGGTGAGGATTGAATATTTGAGCCAAGATGAAGCTGTAAGAGGGTTCTTGTGACACCGGCGCTGCGTGGCCATGCGGCGATGCTGCTGTTTTCGGTTCTGGTGGCGGGATCGTTCTCGCTGGGGTCGTTGGCGGCCAACGAGATATCACCGGCGGCATTGAATGCGGTGCGCTTTGCGATTGCGGGCGTGGTGATCGGGGTGGCGGCGCTGGTGACAACAGGGCTGCCGCGCAGGGCCTTGGTGGCCCCGTGGCGCTATTTGCTTTTGGGCGGGATATTCGCGGCTTATTTCGTTTTGATGTTCGAAGGCTTGAAGACAGCGCCGCCAGTGAGCGCGGCGGCGGTCTTTACCCTGACGCCGGTACTGGCGGCGGGGGCAGGATATATTCTGCTGCGTCAGGTTTTAACCACCCGTATGGCGCTGGCTCTGGCTTTGGGGGCCGTCGGGGCGTTGTGGGTGATTTTCAGGGCGGATGTGCAGGCCTTGCTGGGCTTCGAGGTTGGGCGGGGCGAAGCCGTCTATTTCGTTGGCTGTGCCGCGCATGCAATCTACACTCCGCTGGTGCGCAAGCTGAACCGCGGCGAGGCACCGGTGGTGTTTTCCTTCTTTACCCTGTTGGGCGGGTTGGGGCTGCTGACGATCTGGGGGTGGTCCGATCTGTGGGCCACCGACTGGGCCGCGCTGCCCGCGATTGTGTGGGTGACCATCCTCTATGTGTCAGTCGCCGCATCGGCGATGACCTTCGTGCTGCTGCAATATGCGGCGCTGCGACTGCCGTCGTCGAAGGTGATGGCCTATACCTACCTCGTACCCAGTTGGGTCATTCTGTGGGAGCTGGCCCTGGGGGGCACCGCCCCACCGGCGCTGGTTCTGGCGGGGGTGGCATTGACGGTGCTTGCCTTGGGAATGTTGCTGAAGGACTAGCTGCCGAGTTCTTTGTTCAGGAATTGCTCGAAGGCGTCGAAGTTCAGCGCCTCCAGCTGGCCAAAGCTCTCGATCCAAACGATGGCCTCGCGCATGGCCTCCGGCTCCAGCTTGCACCACTTCACGCGCCCGCGCTTTTCCTGAGTGATTAGACCGGCGCGGGTCAGAATGGTCAGATGTTTGGAAATCGCGGCCAGTGACATCTCAAACGGCTCGGCCACATCGGTGACCGCCATGTCATCCTCCAGCAGCATCGCCAGAATGGCGCGGCGGGTGCCGTCGGCAAGGGCTGCGAAGGTGGTATCAAGGGCGGTGCTCATGGCGGTGTCATGGCGCGGGGCGGCGCAATCGTCAACCAAATGGTTGAATATCAAAAAACTGCATGGGGGCCTGCGGCGTGGTGTCCAGCTTCGGATGGAGCTCGGTTTAAGGTATAAATATCATAAGGTTAAAGTGGTTTTCAGCGACTGTTGAGGGTGATTGACTCTGTGCGGCCCGCGGCCTATCCCTCCTGCAAACCTCCCGAGGGGTGTCTTTTGATGACCAATGACCCGAATAAGGCCCAGCTGGATGCGCTGAGCGAGCGGATCGAAGGGCTCAAGAAAACCTCTCAGGCTGAAAAGCCAAGGGGGGACGAGCACTATTCGGGGGCCCAGCAGGGCTGGCGCATGGTGACGGAACTTGTTGCCGGTCTTGGGATCGGCCTGACCATCGGATACGGCCTCGACTGGCTGTTCGGCACATTGCCGATTTTTCTGGTGATCTTCACATTGCTGGGCTTCGCGGCCGGGGTGAACGTTATGCTTCGCACCGCCAAAGAGGTCCAAAACGAACATCTGGCCAAAGCGGCCAACGAGAAGGACTGAACAGATGGCGACAGAAGCTCACGGCGCAGAAGACGGCGGTCTGGTTTTTCACCCGATGGACCAATTCATCGTCAAGCCGCTGTTTGGCAACGGCGATGTCGGCGCGTTCACGATCACCAACGTGACATTGTGGATGGCCCTGACGGTTGTTTGTATCATCGTTTTGCTGGTCTTCGGCACCTCGCGCCGCGCCATCGTGCCATCGCGCAGCCAGTCCATCGCCGAGATGATGTATGGCTTCGTCTACAAGATGGTCGAAGACGTCACCGGCAAGGACGGCGTGAAGTACTTCCCCTATATCATGACGCTGTTCATGTTCATTCTGGTGTCCAACTTCCTTGGCCTGCTGCCGATGGCGTTCACCACCACCTCGCATATCGCTGTTACCGGTGTGCTGGCGATGATGGTGTTCCTCGCAGTCACAATCCTTGGCTTCGTCAAAAACGGTGCCGGCTTCTTAGGCCTGTTCTGGGTGTCCTCGGCGCCTCTGGCGCTACGCCCCATTCTGGCGTTGATCGAGGTTATTAGCTACTTCGTGCGCCCCGTCAGCCACTCCATTCGTTTGGCAGGCAACATGATGGCCGGTCACGCTGTTATCAAAGTTTTCGCGGGCTTCGCAGCCATCGCGGCAATCTCACCCCTGTCCATTCTGGCAATCACCGCCATGTATGGTTTGGAAATTCTCGTAAGCGGTATCCAAGCTTACGTGTTCGCAATTCTAACCTGTGTGTATCTGAAAGATGCGCTGCATCCTTCGCACTAAGGTTACGAAGACTAATCACCTCAATTCCATCGTAAGGAGAAAAGACATGGAAGGCGATATCGCACAAATGGGTCAATTCATCGGCGCAGGCCTGGCTTCTGTTGGCATGGGCGGCGCAGCCGTCGGTGTGGGCAACGTGGCTGGCAGCTATCTGTCCGGCGCTCTGCGCAACCCGTCCGCAGCTGCTTCGCAGACTGCAACACTGTTCATCGGCATCGCATTCGCGGAAGCTCTGGGGATCTTCTCGTTCCTCGTCGCTCTTCTGCTGATGTTCGCTGTTTAAGAACCAAGCTATACTATCCTTACGGTCGGGCGGGGCATTCGGTGCCTCGTCCGGTGTAACAAGGCACTTCGGAGGTCAGCATGGCTGAACACAACCTTAGCCCAGAAGCGCAGGGCATGGCCGATGCGCTTGGGGTTGACGGCGATCACGCCGGCGCCTCGGCGGGTATGCCGCAGCTCGATTTTTCGAGCTTTGATAACCAGATCGTCTGGTTGCTGATCACGCTTGTGGTCATTTACTTCGTGCTGTCGCGCGTTGCGCTGCCGCGCATCGGATCGGTTCTGGCAGAACGTGCCGGCACCATCACCAACGACATTGCTGCCGCCGAGGACCTGAAACAACAGGCCATCGACGCGGAAGCTGCCTATGAGAAAGCCCTTGTCGATGCGCGCGCCGAGGCAGGCCGGATCGTCGGCGAAACCAAGGCCGCCATTCAGGTGGATTTGGACAAGGCCATTGCCAAAGCGGACGCAGAAATTGCGGCACGTGCGGCTGAAGGTGAAAAAGCTATCGCGGCCATTCGTGACAGCGCCGCTGAAAGCGCTGCGACTGTGGCCAAGGACATTGCAAAAGACATCGTGTCGGCTGTGGCACCGGGCAAGATTGACGCCAAGTCGATCACCGCCGCCGTCACTGCAAAGATGAAGGGATAAGAGATGAAGAAGCTCCTCGCTCTTACGGCATTGCTGCCCGCTCCGGCGTTGGCCGCAAGTGGCCCTTTCTTCTCGCTGCACAACACCAACTTCGTCGTGCTGCTCGCGTTCATCTTGTTCATCGCGGTGCTATTCTACTACAAGGTTCCCGGCATGTTGGGCGGGATGCTCGACAAGCGTGCCCAGACCATTCAAGCCGAGCTTGATGAGGCCAAGGCCCTGCGCGAAGAAGCCCAAACCCTGCTGGCGTCCTATGAGCGCAAGCAAAAGGAAGTGGCCGAGCAGGCAGACCGCATTGTCGCCGAAGCCAAGCGCGAAGCCGAAGCTGCTGCCACGCAGGCCAAGGAAGATCTGAAGCTGTCGATTGCCCGTCGCCTGAAAGGTGCCGAGGACCAGATCGCCAGCGCTGAAGCCGGTGCTGTGCGCGAAATTCGTGACCGCGCGATCAACGTCGCCATCGCTGCTGCTGCTGAAGTTGTGGCGTCGAAGACGACCGCTGCGGATCAAAACGGCTTGATTGATGACGCCATCGCACAGGTTAAAGACAAACTGCACTAAGCGCAGACCGAGATTGTTTAAAAGCCCCGATGCCGTATTGGCCTCGGGGCTTTTTGCTTTTCGGGGTTAATTTTGTGACAAGCTCTGCGCCAATCGCATCAGCTTTACGGCTTCGGCGCGATAGCCGAATTCGTCATTGCCCTTGTTGGCATTGGCCAGCGCAATGGCGTCGGAATATCCCCACTCGCCAAGTGCTGTGTTGCCGCGCAGCAGTTGCCCGAACCCCGCGATAGCTGCGCTGAACGCAGCCTCGGAGCCTGCGTCGCCTGAGCCGACCGGCACGACTTCTTCCAGCAACTTGCTTTGCGTCGCGCCGGGTTCTTTGTAGCGAAGGCGCAGGAAGGCCAGATCGGAGGTATTGCCATCCGCCGCGACGGTGCCAAAGCGCAGCGGGTCGGTCAGAACGGCGTCGGAGCCGACGGGCGTCACCTCGTAGAGGGCGGTCACGGTGTGGCCTGCGCCGATCTCTCCGGCGTCAACTTTGTCGTTGTTGAAATCCTCGCGTTTCAGCGCGCGGGTCTCGTAGCCGATCAACCGGTATTCGGCGACGGTTGCGGGGTTGAACTCCACCTGAATTTTGACGTCTTGAGCGATGGTGAACATCGCGCCGGACAACTGATCCACCAGCACCTTCTGTGCTTCGGCCAGAGTGTCGATATAGGCGGCCTGACCGTTGCCGTTCTGTGCCAGCGTTTGCATTAAGGCGTCGTTTACGTTGCCACGCCCGAAGCCGAACACCGACAGGTAGGTGCCGGATTTACGCTTCTGCTCCACGAAGCCTTTCAACTCTGCGTTGGATTGCATCCCGACGTTGAAATCCCCGTCCGTGGCAAGCAGGACGCGGGACACCTCGCCGTCGCGGCTCATCTGGTCTGCCAAGGCATAGGCCGCCCGCAGCCCTTCACCGCCAGCGGTAGAGCCACCTGCGGAGAGGCGCAGCAGGGCGTCCTCGATCTTGCGACGCTCGGACGCTTTGGTGGGCTCCAGAACCGTGCCAGCGGAGCCCGCATAGGTGACGATCGCCACCTCATCCTCGGGGCGCAGTTGACCCAGCATCAGGCGGAAGCTTTGCACAAGCAAAGGCAGCTTGTTCGCGTCCTGCATCGAGCCGGAGGTGTCCAGCAGGAACACCAGATTAAGCGGTGGGCGCTCGGTCACCTGCGCGCCTTGAATGGCGATATGCATCAACTGGGTGTCGGGATTCCATGGCGTCTCGCTCACCGTCACGGTTTGCTGGAACGGCACGTCACCCACTGGGACGGGGTAGGCATAGGGGAAGTAGTTCACCAACTCCTCGACGCGCACGGATTTGGGGTCCGGCAATTGGCCACGCGACAGGCTGGAGCGTAGCCACGAATAGCTGGCGGTGTCCACGTCGATGGAGAAAGTCGAAACTGGCTCCTCGGAGGTGACCTTCAACGGGTTTGGTGTGGCGTCAGGGAATTGGTCTCGCGATTGGGCGATCTGTGGTTGGGGCAGGCGGTCGCGGAACGCGCCGTTGGTCGCGATGGATTGCGTGCTTTCCGCCATCGCCTGCGGGGCGGGTTGTCTAGCGCCAGAGATGGGTGCCGGAGCCTCGTCCAGTTTCATGCGTTTCACTCCGGACGAGCGGGACATGAGACGCCCCGTGGTGGCATCGTCTGCCTCCATATCTGCAACGGCTGGCGATGCAGGTGCGGGAGGCTCTGCGACCACCTTCTCCACGACGGTGGCGGGCTGAATTGGAGGGGCAGGCTGCCGGGTTACCAGCACTGTGCCAACTCCCACTATCACCAGCGAGGATGTCGCCAACATCATCGGCTTCAAATTCGGTTTCATAAACATCTGTCCAAGTCCTTTCAGAAATCCTGCCCGCTCGGGGTTGATATCTGTAGGACGTACGGCGGTGGCCGATCCTTGGAGATTGGCGAAATTTTTTTCGGCCACGCGTAATGCCGCCTCCTTCGAAGCCTCATCCGGCGCGGGAGTTGCGTCGCGCAGGGCGGCGCGGAGCTTGTCTAGTTCATCTTTAAATTCGGGCATCTATCTGGCCTCCTCTGTGGCCATTTCACGCAAGTGGCGCTTCACTTCCGACATGCGCCACGCGATTGTTCCTTCTGACAGGCCCATGACCTCGGCGGCTTGGGCTTGGGTCAAATCCTCGCCAAGTGTCAACGCCACAGTCTCGCGCAGCTCCGCTGGCAAGGCGCGCATCGCATTGGTTAACCAATCCTGAGCCTGCGCGGTTTCTGCGGCCTCGGCTGCGCGGCGGGTGTAGTCCTGCCCCCAGCCGTCGCGGGCTTTTACGCGCCGTTGCGCCTTGCGGGCGCAGTCGGTGGCGGCGTTCAGCGTGACGCGGTAGAGCCACGTCGTAAATTTGGCGTCGGAGCGGAAGCCCCGCAGCTTGGCTGGCAGGGCGGCGAGAATATCGTGGGTCAGGTCCTCGGCATCGGCTTTATGCCCCGTTAACCGCCATGACAGGCGGAACAACCGGTCGTAGTGGCGTCGGACCAGCAGGCCAAACGCCTCGCTGTCCCCGTCACTGGCGGCTTGCGCCAAGGCCTCGTCGCTGGTTTTCATACGCATAGTGATGGTAGGACGCATGGGCGGCGTCAATCCTTGGAAAAAAGTTGAGAAAAATGGTGAAAACCCGACAAGAGCTTGATTTGGAATATGAAAACGGTGGATTTATTCCTGATGCCCAAAGCTATGCAGATGCGTGGGAGGCCGCGTCGGCGGCGTTTCGGGACGCGCATGCGGGTGAATATGGCGTGGCCTATGGGGAAAACCCGCGGGCGAAGTTCGATCTGATCCGGCCTGAAGGTGCTGCCAAGGGCTTGTTCGTCTTTGTGCATGGTGGCTACTGGCTGCAACGGCACAAGGACGACTGGACCTGCTTTGGGGAAGGGGCCTTCGACGCTGGTTGGGCGATTGCGCATCCGGGCTACCCGCTGGCGCCGGAGGTGCGGATTAGCGAAATCACCGCCCATATCGCGCAGGCCGTCACCGCGTTGGCGGCACGGGTAGATGGCCCGATCGTGCTGGCAGGTCACTCGGCGGGCGGGCATCTGGTGGCGCGGATGGCGATGGCGGGGGTGTTGCCCGACGCGGTCGCGGCGCGCTTGTCTCATGTGCTGTCGATCTCTCCCGTCTCGGACCTGCGCCCGTTGATCCCGTTGACCATGAACGACACGCTGCGTCTTGATGCGGCAGAGGCCGAGGCGGAAAGCCCCGCATTGGGCAAGCCGCTGGACGTACCGGTGACGGTCGTGGTCGGCGCGCAGGAACGTCCCGTCTTTCTGGATCAATCCCGCTGGCTGTCGGAGGCATGGGACGCAAAGCAGATGATCCTGCCCGGGCGGCACCATTTTGATGTGATCGACGGATTGCGGGACGCGGATAGCCCGATGATGAAGGCGGCACTTGGCTAATTTGCCCGCCGCGCCCTTTTTCCTATGGCGCGGGGCGGGTTTGGCGTGGCAAACTCTTTAAAACTGAAATTCCTGCCATTATGTAAATGGTAATAACATTTGAACGAGGGGATATTATCTATGGCCAATTTTGACGCGCAAGTCCGTGAAAGCCAAGAGCAAGTAGCTGAAGCGCAAGCGAAAATTGCTGAAATGACAAGCAAGATCGAAAGCGCGCGCGCCAAGATTGAAGCGGGCGACGTGCTGGAATTGGACATCGAGAACGCCTCGCTGGAGGATGTTCACGCGCACACCGCCGCCATGGACGCAAATATTGCCGAGTTGATTATGGGGCTGGACGACGTGACCTCCGGCTTCTCCGAAGACTTTTCCGCCATGCGCGACAAGACGGGCTGGGAAAGCTTCGTTGGCATCTTCTCGAAGGGTAAATCCGAAAGCCTGCGCCAAGAACGTATGCGCACCGCGTCGATTGACGATAAACTGCAAGACCTGATCGGCAAGTCCGACACCATTGTGGCGCTGTTGCAAGGTCAGCTGGCGATGCTCAATGAGCAAAAGGAAAAGGTTGAAGGCAACCTGACCGTCACGCTGGACGACCGCGAATTCACTGTGGGCGAGCTGGAAACCCTACGCGCCGAGATCGTGGCGATGGACCCGAAGATCATCGAGTTGGAAAACAAAATCTCCGTCGAGCAAGACGCGGCTGCGCGCACCAAGCTGGAGACCGAGCTGGCGGGCCTGAACTCCGAGTACAACGAAAAGGTGCAGGCCGAACAAGTGAAGCTTGCCAAGTCCCAAACCTTGGAGCGCTACATCGAGCAGGGCAAAACTTGGATCGACAGCTTGCAGAACCAAGCGGCGACGCAAATGGTGCTGATCAACAAGCTGGAAACCGACACCAAGCAGCGCGTGGTCCTTTACGATGCGTTGACCAAATCCTTGAAGACCGCGCAACAGCAAGACGTGGCCCATAAGATCAACGAAATCGGCGTCAAAACCGACCAGGAGGCGCAGTCCGCCATGGCCGGTATCGGGGCGGCGACGAACGCCCGCATGACCGAGATGATGGAAGCCCATGAGGATCAAATGGTCTTCGCCCGCAAAGTTTTGGAACAGAAGGCGAAGGCGGATGAACGTTTTGCGCGACGGTTCGAGAAGATCGTCGAGAAGCACGACAAGAACTTGTATGGGGCTTGATGTTACGTTGGCTCAATGGAGTGATTTTGACCATCGTGAGTTGGATCACTGTTCTCGTTATTTACGTTATTGCAGTGTTCGTAGTGACAATCCCTTGGATCCTATCCGCAGTGATTGCTTTTTCAGTTACTGAAAATACCTTGATTCAGTGGCTGATTATCGCGCCTGCGTTTATTTTCTGGGGTGTGTTCTTCTTTTGGTTTGTCGCGCGTTTTGTCTATCCCTGTATCTTTGGTGTTTGGGGAATGGCTGGTTTGGTGTTCCAGAAGGCGGCAGAAGTTAGCTTCGGTCGGGTTTTCGAGTTTATCACCGGTCGGGCATTCTTGATGCGTCAGGATGTTCGTTGGTACTTTTCTAAGGTCAAGTCATGACTGAAGACCTAAACCTCACCCAAGACCACTCCGGTTTGACGGACGACCTCGCGGCGCGGCGCTACTTTGCCAAGTTCGAGCGGATCACCGGCCATCTGGCCCGTGTTGCCGCCGAGATGGAGGTGGAGCGCACGTTCTCCAAAACTGATGTCGGGATCATATCCGAGTATGTAACCCGCATCGCGCGCAGCTTCCGTGCGCTGAGCCATAAGTATTTGCTGACAGGGCGCGACACGGGCGTGTTCTTTGGGTCGCTATCGATTGATCACCATGAGAGCGGCTTTCCGATCTTTGCCGAACTGATGAAAATGGCCAATGATGCGCAGCAGGCGGATAAACATCTGGCGGGCATGCGCTCGGTTGAGGAATTGAAAGACGAAATGGTGCGCCAGATCGTGGGTGATTTGACCGTGCCGACCAAGCTTCAATATGCCATGACCCAACGGCTGTATTACCAACAGCTGCAAACCAGCGAATTGTTCTGGGCGACCAATGACCCGCAGGCGCTATGGACCGGCAACAAAGAGGACCGCCGGACCTATATGCTGCATTGGGCGGTCTATGACAGCCAGCAAAACGTGCCGACGATCTACATGATGGATGTTGAGGACACAGGCGATGTGGCCCTGCCCAAAGACGCGCGGCGTTGGCCCGAGGCACAGGCGCATCTGACCGCGCAAGGATCGGCTGGATTGAAGCTGCTGACCATCGCCCAAGGGTTCGACCGCGACTTCGATGACCTGCACCCCAAGCGGCTGCGGCGCATTCATGTGGGGCCGATGTATTCGTCCGCCTTCACGCAACAATCCGGCCCGATCCGCGAGGTTTTGGAAGAAGCGCAAGGCCCCGTGGGTGAGGATTGGACGCTGGCATGGACGGTCGAGGACCTTCATTCCGAGCGCACAGAGATGGAGAAGAAGGGCTGGTTCAGTTCGGTCGAGCGCGAGATTTTCAAGCTCGACCCGTTTGGCGGGCGCGGGGCAGAGACGGGGACGACGAGCATCGAACGCTCGATCATTCTGCCGCAACGCCCGTTTCAGGTGCTGGCCGAGAAGAACCCGGCCGGATTTCATGACGTGCGCAAGTTCGTTGTTAGCCCTGCGGGGCGTGTTGTTTCTTACAGATAGGGCGGGGGTTTACCCGCCAACGGAGATAGAATGAGCCAATCAGCCGATTTGATGGAATTGACCGAAGACGACATCCGCAAGCATTACGCGGCGGCGGTGGCGATGCTGGAAGGCGTGGATCACACGCCGCGCATCGCAAAGGCGAAAGAGGCCCCGCAGGCGGAGAAATCCGCCGGGCTGGGCACGCGCCGCCGGTTCCGGTCGACTACGCCGGGGCTGGTAACCCGCTCCACCGCGCGGCCTGAGGGCGTACGGCTGATCGAGCGGGTGGAAGGCGTGGGCGAGGATGTATTGCCCTCCGCCGCGCAGGCCAGCGTGCTGCATGGCATCCGCCGCGCCTTGGCGATTGCCTTGGCGACGGGCGAAGCGTTTTCGGAAGCCACGGGTCTGGCGGAATTGAAGAAGGAAAACCTCGCAGGCCGCGTCGCGGAAGCCCGCCGCGCTGAGTTCGGCGAATTGTTGGCGGCGGAAGCGCTGGCGGTGTTGTTCACCTTCGCCAATGCCACGTCGTTCCTGCTGGCGTCGCAAGCCAGCGAGGCGTCGGTGGAAATCGGCGCGGTTGAGGAAATCCTGTCCGACAACGCACAACTGGCGCTACATGGCGCGCTGTGGGAGTTGGACCAAGACCTGACCTTGTTCGCCAGCGACGACGCCAAGCTGGTCGCGACCGTGCTGGCCTATGCCGAGCAGGTGATGGAAAAGGTCGCCCTGCGCGCCCAGAACGCGCCGCGCTTGCAGGCGTTTAACTCGGCCTCCTACCGCGTTGAAGCGGACAACCTCACGATCAACGGCTTCACGCCCGCCCATGCGGCCAAGGGCACCAAGCTGACGATGACCTTCAAAAAACCCAACGAGGTCGTCGGCAACCATATCGCCAAATACCAGTCGATGAAGCTGGCCAAGATGCTGATGGCCTACGACTTCGACCGTAAGCTGAACCCGTTTGCGGAGCTTGGCGGCTTCATCTTCACCTTCATGGGCGACGGTGCGCCGGGGACGGGGAAAACGACGCTGATCCAGATGATGGCGGGTCTGGTCTCGGGCTATTGCGAGACGGCGGGCTATCCGTTCCGCTACCAGAACCTGAGCACCGACAATATCGACAGCTATCAAGGCAAGTCCGGCCAGAACGCCAAGGCGTTCATCAACAACGTGATCGACCCGAATGTGATCGGGTTCGGCACGATTGATGATATTGACCAGCTGGCGGGCAAACGCGGCGACCGGCAGTCGAGCGCGGGACAGTTGGAGATTACCGCCGTGCTGATGGAGAGTTTCGCGGGGGCAAACACCGTGGTGCGCGGGAATTGCACGTTTGGGATGTTCTCGAACTACCCCGAAAACGTGGATGACGCCTTGCGCCAACGGGCTGGGGCGCGGTTCCTTGTAGACGGGCCGATCTCGCGCGACGACTACATCGACATTCTGGCGCTGCTGATGGGCAAGAACCACGACATCCCCTTGGGCGACCACACGGTCTTCGCCGCGCAGGAAATCAAGAAGGCCGTCGCCGCGTCGTTCGAGGGGCACTCGAAACCGCATGAAGACGGGCTGCTCAGGGTCTATGAGAAGGTGTCCAAAGACATCGGCTCGCTCGATACGATTGCCAAGCTGGGGACGTATCTGAAAGGCATCCAGGAGGCTGACCACCGTTTCACCGGCCGCGCGATCAAGAACATCACCGACGCCGTGAAGGTGCGGGCGATGGACTTCGAATTGCCGGACGAATGGATGGAGGAGCCGGACCTGTTCCTGTTCAAATCCTACGACGAAAAGAAGGGCATGATCGAGGAGCTGCGCCAGCCGATCACGGTCGACATGGTGATCCAGGAAATCAACCGCTACGCCGATAGCGAATTCCGCTATGCCGACAAGTCGGACGAGGTGGCGATTGCCAATATGGTGCGGGAATTCGGGCTGAATGAGGAAGCGAAGCGGCGGTATTTGGAGAAGAAGGGGTGAGCAGTCGTGGACTTGTCATGCTCGGCTTCAGTCTGACAGGACTTTTTATCTTGACGTGCTCCTACCTTGCGGTGCAGCCGCTTTGTAGAACCGTCAATGAAGAGACCATTTGTCAAACTAATTATGAAGCCTTCCTAAAGTCTCCGCCGAACGAAAAGGGAGATACCCTCGCGGGTCTCGCAGGGTCGTTGGCCTTCCTATGGATTATCGTGACTGTGCTGATGCAAGGACGTGAGCTTTCGTATCAGCGAGAAGAACTAGAGCGGATGCGCGAGACGCAGGAGGAGCAAACGAAATTATTAACTGCGGAAAACGTGCGACGTGACCAAGCTGCTGCGGATGCGAAGATTAGGGCCATGTACGAGGTTCTTAGATCGTCGTTGAAGGATATGGCATTTATGGAGTTCAAATTCGAGGCAACTCCCGGGGACCGGGGTAAGCGGACCACGATACCCTTTTTAAATGCAAGTTCGGGATCAAGAATTCGTACGCATATCACCGGAATGGGGCCAACAGAATGGGCTGAGAAAATCGACAAAACTCGTAATTTGGTTATCAAACATCGTACTGAAAAAAACTGTGCGGTGCTTGCTCCTGAGCCCCCAGTTTCTTGGTTTGCTTGTTTAAGTCAAGTGGACGTGATCATAAGAGAGGCGAACATTGAAGGTAGCGAAGCGATGATCGAGTGGGTTCTTCACGATTTAAAGCTGCCGCTGTTGAAAAAGGTTTTGAAGGAAGCCTTAGAAGACCGTTCAATGTGGGCACAGCCTGATGAACTAACGAAGAACATGGGAAACCATGCGTAAGCTCCTCCTCCCCATCCTCGTCGCCCCGATCCTGCTCGCATGGGCGGTGACGGCCTACCTGTTCGGCGCGCTTACGCCCTCGGGGGCGAATTACGCGGGGCATACGGAGGGGTTCGGGGAGATGTTCCTGAGCTTGTCGATCATGTTCTGCATCGCCATATGGGTAGGGGCGCTGTTTAGTTACTTGTTAATCTATCGCCGCGGCGATGGGACGGAGGGGCCTGACCAATGATGCGCTTGATCGAAAAGGGCCTGATGTATGGCAACCTGTTCCATGTGAACGGGCAGGCGATGGCGGACCGTTATAACCGTGCGCTCAAGCATCTGACGGGCAAGGAAACGGCGCTGACGGATTTCCACGTCGATATCTCCGGCTACGCGCCGGAGGTGGGGGAAGAGTTGGGCGACCATCTGTATCTGAACCCCAAGGGCTGCAACCGGCAGTTTATTCTGCTCTCGATCGAGCAGAAAACCGCGCCTTTGCTGGAGGCCAAGTTCTCCACCTCGCGCGGTATATTGCGGCAGTTCATCGACGCCAACGAGGCGCAGCTGTTCGCCTTGACCGCGCGGGACGCGGTGGCGGGGGAGTTGGTGAACTCGGTCTACAGCGTGACCAAGCCCGCGCATTTGTTCGACATTCGCAAGATACGGGTGGAGGCCGACACGACCTCCGGCGTGGTGGCGGATGCGGGGAAACTGGACGGGATGATCGCGGAATTCCGTGCGCGCGACGACGCGTGGTGGGACGATGTGCTGATCGCGGATATGATCAAGCTGGCCCACAAAACCGGCGACGTGACGCGGGTGCCGATCAAGTTGGGGCACGCGGACTACGAGCAAGAGAACTTCTGGACCTCGCATTTCGGCGGGCTTTACGCGTTTCGCGATGTGGAAAAGCCTGCGGTGATTTCCATGTCCGAGGATGATCTTGGCAATCTGCCGGTGGGTAAGGGCGGGGCGGCCATTGGCGCGTCGGAGCGCACGAAGATCGCCAAGTTTCTGGACGACAACGAACTGGTGGAACCTATCGTCAAGGCGCGCGGCGTGGATGCGGTGGCGATCCTGCGCCAGAAGCTGGATTTCATCGTCGTGGATGTGGCCGCCACGATGGAGGCCGACCTGAGCCAAGTGCGCCGGACCGACCTGCGTTCCTTGGCGCGGCGCTATTCGGACCTGCTGCCGCCGGAGTTTCACACTCTGGGCAAGCTGTTGCGCTGGGCGGAAGGGGGCGGGGCGTGGCCGCGCATCTCGTCCAATGATCCCGCCTATTTCTACACGCTTAGGGCCAAGCCGCATAAGGACCGTGACTTGGTGAATATGTTGCTGTCAGAGCTGTCACTTCTGGACGTGCGGCAATTGTTCATTTGCCACAAGGAATTGTTTTACGCCCGTTACCGCAGCTGGCCGGACCAAAAGAAGGCTTTTGTGGCTGATTTCCTTGCAAGGGAGTATCAGGTCGACAAAGCTGGCGCGCGCGAGGCCTTGTTCGGGAGTGGTGACGCGCCTATGGAAGAGCCGCTGCAATCTGCACCGCGCGACGTTGTCGAAGTGGTCGGACCTTGGGGCGCCGTGAGGAGGACACGATGATATTCGCCATTCTACGTCTGTCGCTGGTCGCGTTCATCGTGATGCTGATCGTCTATTTCATCTTGTCGGCGTGGTCGCGCTCTGTGCGCCGCGGCAAGCTGGCCGAGGAGTGGGACGAAGAGGTGCGCGAGGGCGACCGCGATGCGTTCATCGAGCAGGGGCTTGCGGAATACGACGGCTCCTTGCGTCGCAAACTTATACTTGGCGTCTTCGTGGTGCCTTACCTCGTGATCGCTGTGCTGGTCTACGTGGTCAACTTTCAATAAGGAGCCTAAGCCATGCTGCGTTGGGTCAAATACGCCGTTGTTCTGATTTTCTGGCTGCTTGTGCTTTCGGTGCTGCATTACACCATGCCGCAGCGTGATGTGGTGCGGGTTGTTGGCACATTCGAGCAACGCATCGACTATGGCGAAAATTCGTGGTTCTGGGCGTCGGGTGATTCCGGCAGTGACGTGACCGGAACCAACCGCGACGTGCTGTTCATCCAGACGATCCGGCAAAACGGCAAGCCTATGGTTTACCGCAATGAAGACACGGGCTGGGGATGGCCCCCCTATTTCAAGTTTGACACCAAGAATCTGCAAACCGAGGCAGCGGATCTGATTTCGACCAAGGCGGCCCCGCAATGGGCGGTGTTGACGCATTACGGCTGGCGCAACGAGTTCTACTCGATCTTCCCGAACGCTGTTGGTATTCGCCCGACGGATGATCCGGATGCGACGCTGATCCCTTGGCTGAACATCATCATCCTAGTCATTCTTGCGGGTATCTGCCTCGGCATTTTCCGCATGTTGCAATGGTTCAAACGCTCCAAGATCGACCCGATTACCGACAGTGTAGGGGAGACTTGGGACGCAGTGGACGACTACGCGGATGAGCGACGCACGGGGTTCCGCGCATGGCTCGACAGTTGGAAAAGCAAGCCCCGCAAGTAGCGGGGCAATGTCTCACTCGCCGTAGGGCACCCAGATGTTTTTCACCTCGGTTGCGGCGTCCAGCATCGCCTTGGCAGCACCGGGGACGGGAGCGATCAACGTGCGCTTGATGTTGCTGGCAGAGCCCGCTTCAATCGTGGCGGCATGGCTTGGGTCCGAGAAGCTCCAGACAGCGTCGATGTCCATGTGGGCGCCCATGTGGGGTGCCATTTCAGCGTGATCTCCTGTCAGCAGGTTTACGACGCCCGCAGGCACATCAGAGGTTTCCAGAACCTGAATGAAGTCGGTCGCGGCCAATGGGAAGACCTCGGATGTCGAGGCGATTACGCGGTTGCCCATCGCGATTGCGGGGGCGATGACTTCGATCAAACCCGCCAAGGGACGCGTGTCGCACAGGGCAGCGATAACGCCAACCGGCTCCTTCATGGCCAAGGCCACACCACGGATCGGAACGCCGTGCACCTGCCCGTCGTATTTGTCCGCCCACGCCGCATAGGTGAATAGCGTCTGAATCGCGCCTTCAACCTCGTCCTTGCCTTGTTTTCCGGTCATCGCTTTGATGCGGTCGGCAAATTCTGCGCTGCGAGCGGCGAGGTTTTCGGCAAGGTAGTACAGAATTTGCGCGCGCAAGTGGCCCGTGGTTTTACTCCACCCTTTGGCTTTGTGTGCGGCTTCAACGGCGTTGCGCAGGTCCTTGCGGTTGGCCAGTGAGACCTCGCCCAAGGCGTCTCCTTTGGGGCCGTAAACCACGCGGGAATAGCCCCCGTCGGGTCGTGACTGCTTGCCGCCAATATAGAGCTTCGCGGTGCGGTCGATCGGGTCTGACAGGCCGCCTTTGCCCTCAAATGCGGTGACGGGTTTGGTGGGCTTGGGTGCGTCTTTTGCCTTGGTGTAGCTGGACAATCCTTCCCAGCCCCCTTCGCGCCCGAAGCCGCTTTCGCGCACGCCACCAAAGCCGGCAGCGGCGTCCATCAGGTTGGTGGAGTTCACCCAGACGATACCCGCAACGAGCTGCGGTGCGATGTCGAGCGCCAGATTTATGTTTTCAGTCCAGACAGTTGCGGCCAACCCGTAGCGGGTGTCGTTGGCCATAGCGACGGCCTCGGCAGGGGTGCGGAAGGTTGTGGAAACCAACACGGGGCCGAAGATTTCCTCCTGCATCAGTTTTGACGAGGTGGTCAGGCCGGTGATCAGCGTCGGGGGGTAGAAGCAGCCTTCGGGCGCGGTGGTCTGATAGGTTTCACCTTCGTCATTGCTGGCAACCATATCCGCGATCGTGGCGCGCTGGATCGGGTCGACGATTGCGCCGACGTCGATGCATTTGTCGAGCGGGTCGCCAATGCGCAGCCCGTCCATGCGGGATTTGAGTTTGCGATAAAAGGTGTCGGCGATGCCTTCTTGCACCAGCAGACGCGAACCCGCACAGCAGACCTGACCTTGGTTGAACCAGATGGCGTCGACCAGACCCTCAACTGCGCTGTCCAGATCAGCGTCGTCGAAGACGATGTAGGGGGACTTGCCGCCAAGCTCCAGCGACAGGGCCTTGCCGGAGCCTGCGGTGGCCTTGCGGATGATGCGACCCACCTCGGTGGAGCCGGTGAAGGCCAGCTTGTCCACGTCGGATGCGGTGATCATTTCACCCACCGCGCCGTCACCCGTGACGATGTTCACGACGCCTTTGGGCAGGCCGGCCTGATCGCAAATTTCTGCAAATAGAAGTGCAGTCAGAGAGGTGTATTCAGCGGGTTTGAGGACCACCGCATTGCCCATCGCCAAGGCGGGGGCGATTTTCCACGACAACATGAGAAGGGGAAAATTCCACGGAATAATCTGGCCGCAAACACCCAACGCTTCACGATCGGGGAGTTCATCTTCCATCAGCTGGGCGAAGCCTGCGTGGTGGTAGAAATGGCGTTGGGCGAGCGGCACGTCTATGTCGCGGGACTCACGAATGGGTTTGCCGTTGTCGAGGGTCTCCAGCACGGCGAACAGCCGCGCGTGTTTCTGCAAGGCACGGGCCAGCGCGTAGAGGTATTTTGCGCGGGTGTGGCCGGACTTGGCCCAAGATTTCTGCGCCTTACGGGCCGCGCTTATGGCAGCGTCCACGTCGTCCTGACGGGCTTGCGACAGGCTTGCCAGCACCTCGCCGTTTGCGGGGTTCTTGGAGGTGAAGTCCTGCGTGGGCGGGGTGAATTTGCCGTCGATGAAATGACCGAACTGGCGGTTCTTGCTGTCGAGCCATGCCATCGCCTCGGACGCGCTTTCGGGGGCGGGGCCATAGTCCATCGTCTCTAGAATGTTTTTTACGGTCATGTTTTTAGCCCATTGGGTGACGGTAGGAGGCGGAGTAAGCGCCGGTGATGTGATGTTCGAGCTGACGCTCGATGTCGTTGAGAAGCGACGACGCGCCAAAGCGGAACAGGTCGGGTTGCAGCCAGCGATTGCCAAGCTCGTCTTTCATGAGCGCCAGATAGGTGATCGCGTCCTTGGCCTTGGAGATGCCGCCTGCGGGCTTGTAGCCGACATGGAAACCAGTCGCGTCGAAATAGTCGCGGATGGCGCGGATCATCACGAGGCTGACGGGCAGCGTCGCGTTGACGCTTTCCTTACCTGTTGAGGTTTTGATGAAGTCCGCACCGGCCATCATGCAAATCAGCGACGCGCGCGCCACATTCCGAAGGGAGCCCAGCTCACCGGTTGCCAGAATGGCCTTCACATGGGCGTCGCCGCAGGCCTTGCGAAAGGCTTTCATCTCGTCATAGAGCGCTTGCCAGTTTTGCGTCAGCACATGGCGGCGGGAAATGACGATGTCGATTTCGCGCGCTCCAGCCTTCACGCTTTCCTCGATCTCGGCCACGCGCAAGTGGAAGGGGGAGAGGCCGGCGGGGAAACCTGTCGACACGGCGGCCACAGGGATGCCCGAGCCTTGAAGCGCGTCTACGGCGGTCTCGATCATGTCGTGGTAGACGCAGACGGCACCTGTCTGGATGCCACTGACACCCAGTGCCTTTTGCAAGTCGGCACGGATCGGCTGGCGGGCCTTGGCGCAAAGTCTGCGAACGCGGCCCTCGGTGTCGTCTCCGGACAAGGTGGTCAGGTCGATGCAGGTCACGGCCTTTAGAAGCCACGCGGCCTGATAGTCCTTCTTGACGCTGCGACGGCCGGGCAAACTCGCGGCTCGACGCTCGATTGCGGAGGTGTTCGCCTGAACCCGCGCGACCCAGTCGAGGTCTAGCGCTATGCCGGGGTTTCGGGGCAGGTGCACTTGCGGCAACTGCGTTTGGGTGTGTGTCAGGGTGCTCACGTCAGGCGTCCTTCGGGTGGAGAAGCACGAAAGGTGGCACGGGCGGGCGTTCGTTGCAAGACGCAGCCTGCCTTCCCAAGCGAGACCCTGCGCGTTAGGAGAGGGCTGTAAACGCATCAGGGGATTCTGCCATGACCATCGACCGTTCCGTAAAAATCGCACCTTCCATCCTGGCGGCGGATTTCGCCAATTTTGGTGCCGAGATTGTCGCTGTCGAGGCGCAAGGTGCGGACTGGATCCATGTGGATGTGATGGACGGGCATTTCGTGCCGAACCTGAGCTTTGGCCCGATGACCTGTGCGGCGATCCGACCCCATATCAAAACGGTGATGGACGTGCATTTGATGATCTCTCCGGTTGACGCCTATATCGACGACTTTGCCAAGGCGGGCGCGGATATTATCACGGCCCATGTTGAGGCGGGTCCACATATTCACCGCACTTTGCAAGCGATCCGCGGGGCAGGGGCCAAAGCGGGGGTTGCACTGAACCCCGGCACGCCGGCTTCGGCTGTAGCGCATCTGCTGGATGTAGCGGATATGGTCTGCGTGATGACCGTGAACCCCGGCTTTGGCGGTCAAAGCTTCATCCCGCTGGAAGGCAAGGTGGCGGAGTTGCGCGCGATGATCGGCGACCGTCCGGTGCATATCGAAATTGACGGTGGCGTCACGCCTGCGACGGCTCCTGGTCTGGTGAAGGCTGGTGCTGATGTGCTGGTCGCGGGCTCGGCGGTGTTCAAGGGCGGCTCTGTCAGCGATCCTG
This sequence comes from Litoreibacter ascidiaceicola, assembly GCF_900129235.1. Taxonomy (GTDB): domain Bacteria; phylum Pseudomonadota; class Alphaproteobacteria; order Rhodobacterales; family Rhodobacteraceae; genus Litoreibacter; species Litoreibacter ascidiaceicola. The sequence goes on from NZ_FQUV01000003.1 coordinate 319,097, forward strand.
CGCCTTATGGCGAGAACATCCGCGCGATCCGCGCGTCCTACGCTTAAAGGTTCAGGAAGAACGGATCGCTTTCGCGCCAATAGGCCGTTAAATCGCGACCGGACGGGGCGAAGTTTCCGCGCTTTTGCAGGGCAAAAAGATCGCTGGCCAACAACGCGGCGACGCGGAAGGTTTGCTGCACCTCGGTCCGTGGCTCCGGAGCCGTTTCAAACACTCTTTCAATGGCATGGGCCGAGCTGACAAGGACGAAAACGATCTGGGCGCCTGTGACGTCCGGCCATCTGTCGGCAAGCTCCCGAACGACGGCGCGATAGCCGTCCGGCGTGTCAGACACTTGCGCAATTGCAAAGTCGATCATCGTGTCGATCTGCTGCAAACTCACCTAATCACTCGTCCCAATCGTTACAAACCACGCATAGCAATGGCCAATCGGCCGTATGCCTGACATCAAAGCGTTATCAATCTGTGCCCCACCCCGGAGCGAATGCAATGAACTTACCGAAAACTCTAAACATTTCAATGTAGATAGCTGCAATGCACACGTGCTTGCACCTGCTGCACATAACTCTGGGTTTTCCTTGGCTACGGCAGCCCCTACAAGTGCGACATAATATCAACTGGGGGTCTTATGCCTGCAATCGTATCCGCCAATGACGTCACGAAGATTTACGAGGGCGGCTTTGAAGCCCTGAAAGGCGTGTCTTTGGATATTGAGCAAGGCGAGATCCTCGCGTTGCTTGGCCCAAACGGGGCGGGCAAGACCACGTTGATCTCGGTCATTTGCGGGATGGTGAACGCGACCTCGGGCTCCATTAGCGTTGGCGGCCATGATATCGTGGACGACTTCCGTGGCGCACGGAGCTTGATCGGACTGGTGCCGCAAGAGCTGTCACTGGAGCCGTTCGAGAAAGTCATCAACTCGGTCAGGTTCTCGCGCGGGCTGTTCGGCAAGCCACGCAACGACGCTTATGTGGAGCGCATTTTGCGCCAATTGTCGCTTTGGGACAAAAAGGACGCCCGCGTCAAAGAGCTGTCGGGCGGGATGAAGCGGCGCGTGTTGATTGCCAAAGCGCTGAGCCACGAGCCACGGGTTTTGTTTCTGGACGAGCCGACCGCCGGTGTGGATGTCGAGTTGCGCAAGGACATGTGGGAGATCGTGCGCGGGCTGCGTGAAGACGGCGTGACGATCATTCTGACGACCCATTACATCGAAGAAGCAGAAGCCATTGCCGACAGGGTTGGCGTGATTAATGACGGCAAGATCCTGTTGGTGAAGGACAAGGCTGAATTGATGGCGCAGATGGGCCGCAAGCAATTGTGCATCGAATTGCAGGAGCCGATTGCTGAAATTCCTGCCGGTTTATCCGCCTATGAACTGGTGCTCGGCACGGATGGGTGCAGCCTCGAATACGCTTATGACACGCGGGGCGAGCGGACGGGGATCACCGCGTTGCTGCGCGATCTGGCGGCGCAAGGGCTGGTGTTGAAAGACGTGTCGACCTCGCAATCCTCGCTTGAGGATATTTTCGTCGGACTGGTGGGGGATGCGGCATGAATTTGACAGCTATCAAAGCGATCTTCGTATTCGAGATGACGCGCTTTTTCCGCACGTTGTTGCAGAGCTTCATCTCTCCGGTGTTATCGACCTCGCTATATTTCGTGGTCTTCGGGGCGGCCATCGGGTCACGTATCGACACGGTTGAAGGGGTCAGCTACGGGGCGTTTATTGTGCCGGGGCTGATCATGCTGTCGGTGATGACACAGAGTACGGCGAATGCCAGCTTCGGGATATACTTCCCCAAGTTTATTGGCACCATTTACGAGCTGCTGTCCGCGCCGGTATCCTTTGTAGAGATCATGATCGGCTATGTGGGGGCGGCGGCGTCCAAGGCGTTGCTGGTGGGGTTGATAATTCTGGGGACGGCGTTCGTGTTCGTAGACCTCGAAATCGCGCACCCCGTGGCGATGATCGCGTTTCTTGTGATGACCTGCTTCAGCTTTTCCTTGCTGGGGTTCATCATTGGCATTTGGGCCAAGAATTTCGAGCAGCTGCAACTGATTCCGTTGCTGGTGATTACCCCGTTGGTATTTCTCGGGGGGTCGTTCTACTCGATCTCGATGCTGCCACCCCTGTGGCAGACGATCACCATGTTCAACCCTGTGGTCTACCTGATTTCAGGGTTCCGCTGGGCGTTTTTCGGAGAGGCAGAGGTGTCCATCGGGTTAAGCTTGTTCGCCATTGCGTTGTTCACGGCTGTCTGCATCGCGGTCATCGGATGGATATTCAAAACCGGATACCGGTTGAAAACCTGAGTTGCACGAGGTGTTCGCCCAACCTGGGTAACAGCTGGGTTTTCTATGAAAATATCGATTTTTCGGAGTTTTCCTCACGTCATTTCGGCCCTGCCAGAAACGGCTGTAAAGGATTTGTTAACTATTTGGGCGCAATCTTTACGAAGCAATAACGGATCTTAGCCGATTTTAACCAGTTTGATTTTTGTACCCTTTCGATAGATTGAGGCCCCCAATGTCTACGGCAAAATCCCTTGGCTTGATGTCGAGTGACAGCGTTACCATTGCGCTAACAAAATACTGTGATACGACCTATCGGGTCCGGTCCATCCAGTTGATTTCAGGTGGAATGCACAGCAGCTTTTTCTTCGACACGAGCCGGACGATCGAAAGCGTTCTCGTATCCGAGTTCGCGGACCGGTTTCTTGCCGTATTGAACACTCAGGAAATTGGAAGCGAGCCAATAACCCTACCGAATTTCGAGGTATTCCTTCCGGGGGTTGGCGTGTCCGGCCTACGCATCGACCCTGCGCGCGGGGTTGATGAGCCGGGAAGTGTGAGGCTTAGTTTCGACCGGCATGTCGGGGACATGAACAGAGTGATTTGTTTCCTGCCGTCTGCCGAGGTGCCGCCCGCCACAGTGAGGGAGCGCATTGCGGTCGAAGTTCTGAGCGATATCGTCTCCCCGATATTTGACCTGATTTCGCTTTCCGAGCCGTCGTCCCGCGATATTCTGAAAAGCCATAGCGATGTGATCGAAGCACGTCTGAAGCGCTTGGCGGATCAACAAGAAGAACTCAGCTTCTATACCGGAATGCTGAAGCGCTATGTGGCGGGTTGCCAGCAGGATTCGATTGAATTGAAGGGGGATGACGCCGGCGACCTATTGGCCTTAAAGAAACGCCGCACCGCGAGTTAGCTGCGGGGTGGTTGGGCTGAAAGTGTGAAGGGATCGGTTGGATAGCCGACACCTGCCAAATACAGACCGCTCGCCGGACAAACCGGCCCGCAGGCTGCGCGGTCAACAGCTTCCAGTGCATGCTTCATCTGGATCGGCTCCCAAGAGCCGCAGCCGACACGTTCCAGCGAGCCGACAAAACCGCGCACCTGATTGTGCAAGAAGCTGCGGGCGCGGATAGAGAAGCGGTATTCGGCGCCGTAGGGGATGGCGATTTCCTCAATGGTGAGTTCGTCTAGCGTTTTGACGGGCGACAGCGCCTGACAGGTCGACGACCGGAAAGTGGTAAAGTCGTGCTGCCCGATAAGGTGCTGCGCGGCCTCACGCATGAGGGCGATGTCCAACGGGTAGTTGACCTGCCAGACAAGGCCTTTGTCGTGCGTCGCGGGGGCGCGGCGGTAGAGCAGCCGGAACCAATAGCGCCGCTCGGTGGCGTCGAAGCGGGCGTGCCAGTCGTCGTGAACCTTCACGACCTCCAGAATCGAAATCGGGTGCGGCTTCAGGTGGTAGTTCAGTGCCTCGTTCAGACGGAAGACTTCCCAGTCGCGGGTCATGTCAGCATGGGCGACCTGCGCCAATCCGTGCACGCCTGTATCCGTGCGCCCTGCGGCGGCAATCTTTTCGAAATCGGGCTGCAATTTGCGCAAGGCGTCTTCGATGGCCCCTTGCACGGTGGGTTGGCCATCCTGACGTTGCCAGCCATTGTAAGGCTGGCCGTTATATTCGATTTTGAGCGCGTAACGGGGCATGGCCGACAGGTATCCTGACTGCGTCGCGGTGCCAAGGGCCTACACATAGCGCATTGCGCGCCCTATGTAGGGATCAACAACCCGAGGGGCAGACTTGATACTTTACGATATTGTTGACGGCATAGGCCGCACGGTGGAAGGCGCGACGCAGTCTGTGACGGGGGTGTTCGAACCCACGATCCGGCTGGGCGTGACGGGGTTGAGCCGCGCGGGTAAGACCGTGTTTATCACCTCGCTGATCGCGAACCTAATGGACCGCGCCCGCATGGGACAGCTTCGGGCGGCGGCAGATGGCGGCATCCAGACCGCGTATCTGCACCCGCAACCGGATGACACGATCCCGCGGTTTGACTTCGAGACGCATCTCGCCGCGCTGACGGGGGCTGATCCGCATTGGCCTGTGTCGACTCGCTCGATTTCTGAGTTGCGCCTGTCGATGCGCGTGCAGCCGACGGGGCTTATGGGCATGGTGTCCGGTCCGCGCACGGTGCATCTGGATATCGTGGACTACCCCGGCGAATGGCTGCTGGATTTGGGCCTGATGGAAAAGAGCTATGCGCAGTGGTCGGAAGAGGCTTTGACCCGCGCCGACGGGCGCGACGCAGGTGCGGCTTTTGTGGCTTTGGCGCGTTCTACCGATGGCGGTGTGAAGCTGGACGAGCCGCAGGCGAAGCGGTTTGCCGAAGCTTATACTGCCTATTTGAAGGCCATTCGGGAAGCTGGGTATTCGGATTACACCCCGGGGCGATTCCTGTTGCCGGGTGATTTGGAAGGCTCTCCGGTTTTGACATTTGCGCCGATGCCTGTGCCGCAGGTCTCGAAGCGCGGATCGCTGTACCGCGAGTTCGAGCGGCGGTTCGAGGCGTATAAATCCAAAGTCGTGAAGCCGTTTTTCCGCGACCACTTCTCGCGGATTGACCGTCAGGTGGTGCTGGTCGACGCTCTAGGCGCGATCCATTCGGGGCCGCAGGCTGTGGATGATCTGCGCAACGCGATGGCGGATATTCTGGGCGCGTTCCGGCCCGGTGCCAATGCGTGGCTGTCTCAATTGTTATTTGGCAAGCGGGTTGAGAAAATCCTGTTCGCGGCGACCAAAGCAGACCATTTGCACCACTCACAACACGGTCGGTTGACGGCGATCATGGAAGCGCTGTTGCGCGAGGCGCGGGACCGCGCGGATTTCGCAGGGGCCAAGACACAAGCGATGTCGATTGCCGCGCTCAGGGCAACGACGGAGGACCATTTGCAAGGTCTGGATGTGGTCCGCGGGCGTTTGGTGAATACGGGCAAGCAGGCGGCGTTCTATCCCGGAGAGTTGCCGTCGGACCCTGCCAAGATAATCGGAGCTGCGCGCGATGGGGCGCAAGGCTGGCTCGACGGGGAATACTCGGTGATGAATTTTGCCCCTGCAAAATTGAATTTGGCCCCGGGTGAAGGGCCGCCGCATATCCGGTTGGACCGCGCCGCAGAATTCCTGATTGGAGACCGTTTGAGATGAGCAAACGCCCCGTATTGATCGAGTTGGACGAGCCTGCCGAGATCACCCCCGCGACAGCACCGGTGATTGCCGACGAGATACCGCAAGGGCGCGCTATGCAGTCCGTCGCGGCCTTGGCGGCGCGCAGGCCGTCACGTTTGGCGAAGTTCTTCTGGTCGGCGCTGGTGGCGTTGGTGAGCTTTGTGGCAAGCGTTGCGGCTTGGGACTTTGTCACCGGATTGATCGAACGCAGCCCTGTTCTTGGCGCGATTGCGCTTGGCCTGACGGGGCTGTTCGTCTTTTCGTTGTTGTTGATCGCGGGCAAGGAATGGCTGGCCATCGGTCGATTGAAAAAGATCGACGGACTGCGCAAGGACGCGGAGGCGGCGTTGGCGACAGGCGATCTGAAGGCCTCCCGCGCGGTGTCCAGGCGGCTTTTGACGCTGTATGCTAACCGTCCCGAGTTGGAAGCGGGCCGCGCCGCGGTGAACGCGCGCAATGGGGATGGGTTCGACGCGGATGCAGTGTTGGGCGAGGCGGAGACGCAATTGCTGGCCCCGTTGGACGCCTTGGCGCGTTTGGAGGTCGAGGCCGCAGCGCGGCAAGTGGCCACGGTTACGGCAATCGTCCCGCTGGCGCTGGCCGATCTGGTGGCGGCTTTGACGTCTAACCTGCGGATGATCCGGCGGATTGCGGAGATTTATGGCGGGCGCTCTGGCACGCTGGGAAGCTGGCGGCTGACGCGCGCCGTGCTGACGCATCTGGTGGCTACGGGAGCCGTGGCTGTGGGCGACGATCTGATCGGCTCCATCGCAGGCGGGGGGGTGTTGTCGAAACTGTCACGCCGCTTTGGCGAGGGTGTGATCAACGGCGCGTTGACGGCGCGCGTCGGGGTTGCCGCTATGGATGTGTGCCGCCCGCTGCCTTATTCCACACAAGATCGCCCGTCGGTAACAGGACTGGTGCGCCGCGCGTTGACGGGACTTTTCCCGACGGGTTAGTCGCGCGGGGTGAGTGATGCCATGGGCGGAATCATGTCGCCGCGCACGAGGCGGGTCAGCACGCGCGGAACTGGACCAAACTGGCTGACGGGAAACAGCAGATGATCGCGAAACGCGGGCAGGATGCGGCTGTCTGACTGATATTGCGGCGTGAAGGCCCATGACATCGCCTGATAAATACGAACATGCCAGCGCCGCGCCATCGCGTAGGCGGGCAGGGCGTCTTGTAGCGGATGCTGCGCGATGGCCTTCGCCAACGCCGAAGCGTCAAGCATTGCCATATTCGCCCCTTGGCCCAGTTGCGGGGACGCCTTGTGCGCGGCGTCGCCGATGATGGCGAGGTTGTCGGCATAGGGTTTGCGCAAGGTGCCATGGGCGTAGCGGGCCATGGTCATTTGCTCGTGGCTGGTGATCTGTTCGAAGATCGGAGCCGCTTGGGGCCAGAGCTGCGCGACCTTTGCCTGCCAATCCGAGAGAGGGGCTGCGCGCCATGCATCATGGGCGTCGCGCGGCATAGACCAGAAAACAGCCGCTTGCTGGATGTCGGAGCCGGGCAATGTGCCGGAGGGCATAATCCCGATCATCCGGTCGGCACGGCGATAGACTTGGGTAAGCTGATCTTGCGGCAGGCCGCATTCGCACCACGGAACGGTACCCCAGATCGCGCCATAGGGCAGTGGTTTTGCCTGAATGGGGGAGAGCGGCGAGGACGCGCCGGAACTGTCGATCACCAGATCAAACGGGCCTTGGGGATCGTTGGAGCGGAAGTGGAGGTGACGGTCCTTCAGCGCTGTGACTTCGTGGGACGGTTTGATGGTGACCCCGACTATGAGCGCCGACTGCAAGATGGCGTCAAACAGCGCGGCGCGATGGATCGCAAGACCGACATGGAGACCGTTCGGGTCGTGGTCATAAGTAACATCAAGGACGCGGCGTCCGCTGTCTGCCTCATGCCCGAGCATCCGGCGCACTGCATTGCCCTTGGCGCGGGCGGCACCACCTGCGCCGATCTCGTCCAGCACAGCTTGGCCGACGGGCTGGATCACCAAGCCGGACCCCACAGGGCGGGGCGTGTCGAACTGGTCGAAGACGGTGATGGTATGGCCCTGACGGGCCAAAAGGGCGGCGGCGGTCAAGCCGCCAATCCCTGCACCAGCGATAGCGATATTGTAACTCATGCGGGTGAACTTAGGCGGTTAAGCCGCTGGCGTCATGGGCTAAATGACCGCAGTCAAAGGCTGGGTGGTGCCCCAACGGGTGCCCGTAAATCTTCGACGCCCATACGCAATCCACGGGCGATGCGGTGCGCGAGGGTCGAAAAGGCCAGTGCTGTCTGTGGTTGCAGCTCTGCGGCGAGGACCGTGTCGAACAGGGCCAGCCAATGGGGGAAGTGTTCGCCATGGACGTCGCGCGCGGCCATGTGCTTTTGCATCGGGTTCCCGTCATAGCTGCGCTCGTACAGGATGGCGTTGCGCCAGAAACTCGCGATCTTGGCCTCGTGGGCAGGCCAGCCGTCTTCGGGGACATGTGCCGCAAAGACAGGGCCAAGCACGGAATCGGCCCGGACCTTTGCGTAGAATTTGGTGACCACTTGGTCGATCTGGTGAGGCGTGATGTCGAAACGGGGCGGCTGAGCGGTCAAAGAATGATCCATACGATTGGAAGCAGAATGCATAGGTACACCAGCATATTGAACATGGAGCGGATCAGGCCCGCATCATCAGTGGGTTGTATGCCGAAGAACTGGCAAATCTTGGTGCCCGGCCAAAGCAGGATTTCGGCGATCTTCTCGGCGGTGGTGGCTACGGACATCGGATGTTCCCTTTAATGGGCATTTAAGATGCGCAATATCTAACGCTTTTAATTGCGCATTACAAATGCTAATTATGTCGCATGCAACTGGACAAGTTCACCGACTACGGGCTGCGCGCCTTGATCTACCTGCGATTGTGCGGTGCGCGCAGGGCGTCGGTCGCGGAAATTGCGGCGAGGTTCTCACTGTCGGAGCATCATCTCTCCAAAGTGGCGACGGCATTGGTAGCGGAAGGATTTGTGCACTCCACCCGTGGGCGCACTGGCGGTTTGAGTCTGGCAAAACCGGCGGGTGAAATTCGCGTCGGCGCGGTGGTACGCAGCCTGACGCGAAATCTATCTGTCGCGGAGTGTTTTGCGGGCAACGGGGCTTGCGCCATCACGCCAGCTTGCGGGCTGCGCGGGCCATTGGCCGAAGCGCAGGAGGCCTTCTTTACCGTGCTGGACGGCTACAGTCTTGAAGAAGTCAGCGGGCAGGGTGCTGCATTGACGCGATTGCTGGGCTTAGAGACCGCAAACACGCTGGACGAACCCGCCTAGCGGGGGCGCACAAGCCTGACGGGCAGTCTGCCAAGTGATGCCCGCCGGAATTTTAAGAGTCGCGGTTACTCGAAGACGCAGCGCAATGTCAGACGTCCATAATTGTCGGTCGTGGGCAATTGGCTGTTCACACAACTGCCCGAGATGCGAACGGGGCTGCTGCGTGGAACCGGTGTGGTCGCATCATAAGAGAACGTCTCCTCGAAGTCGCAGCCGGCCCCTGGCTCGAATGGCCAGCCGCATTGCGCGATCATGGCTTTCGCCCAGCGGATGCACACACGGTCTACCGCCTCCACATCAAAACTTTGGATATTGCTGCGGCCCGCGATGGCGTTGCGGCTTCCGTTGATATTTTGCACGGAGGTGCCTCCGGGGCCTGCCGAGCGCAATTGCTGGATGCCTGCGCTACAGCTGGCTTGGGCATACCAGTTGATCTTCAACTCATCCGCCAGTGCAGAGGTGCCGGGATTGATGCGTTCGATCTCGGACGGAAAGGCTTGTCCGGCGACGGGGCGAATGGTCAGCGTGACATCAGCCCCTTCGCGAGGGGACTTGAGGAACAGGTAATCATTGGAGCCGCCCGAGACGGTCCCTAACTCTGTGTCGTTTGGAGAAAAGTGCTGTCCTGCAACCAATTGGCCTGTTGCGATCAAGGTGGTCAGACCTGCGAAAAGTACTGTCTTAAACATAGTGACCTCCGGGTAGGTGAGGGGTGAAAAAGGGGTATTGGGGAGTGGTCTCACTTTAGCGGACCCCGCCAGATCAGCGTGTGAGAAACCCGTTCAAAAGACGTGAAGCCCGCGCGGACGGCGGTCACCTGCGCTGCAATAAGGCGATGGACCAGCGCGCACAGCGGCGCTATAGAAAGCCCATGACCTATCTTCGCGTCATTATTCGAATTATAACCCCGGCGCTCTGATCCAGATGAGACGCCGGGCAAAGGTGTTTGAGATGCTCGCACCGACCCCACTCCGATTTGCAAATTCGACGACAAAGGACGCCTGACATGTGCGCCGACACCCCTGAGACCATTTCTTACAAAGACACGCTGAACCTGCCGAAAACCGACTTCCCGATGCGCGCGGGTCTGCCCAAGCGCGAGCCGGGCTGGCTGGAGCGTTGGGCCAAGATCGGCGTCTATGAGCGTTTGCGTGAGAAGGCACGGACTGAGTCCCGCCAGCCCTTCACGCTGCATGACGGCCCACCCTATGCCAACGGGCATTTGCATATCGGCCACGCGTTGAACAAGATCCTGAAGGACATGGTTGTCCGCTCGCAGCAGATGATGGGCCGCGACGCGCGCTACATCCCCGGCTGGGATTGCCATGGCTTGCCGATCGAGTGGAAGATCGAGGAGAAATACCGCTCCAAGGGCAAAGACAAAGACGCCGTGGACGTGGTGGAGTTCCGTCAGGAATGCCGTGAGTTTGCCGCGGGCTGGGTCGACATCCAGCGCGAGGAGTTCAAGCGTCTGGGCGTCACCGGCAATTGGGACGATCCGTACCTGACGATGAACTTCCACGCGGAGCGCGTGATCGCCGAAGAGTTCCAAAAGTTCCTGATGACGGGCACGCTGTATCAAGGCTCCAAACCTGTGATGTGGTCGCCTGTCGAAAAGACCGCCTTGGCCGAGGCGGAGGTCGAATATCACGACCACCAGTCGCACACGATCTGGGTGAAGTTCCCTGTTGTGGGTCTGGTTGGCACCGAAGCTTTGGTGGCTGAAATCACCGGCGGCGACGAGGGCAAGACCGCCAACGCCGCGCAAGAGATCGGCGCGGAATTCACCAACACCAATGTTGTGATCTGGACAACGACGCCATGGACCATCCCGCAGAACCGCGCGGTGTGTTTCGGGCCGAAGATCAGCTACGGGCTGTATAAGGTGACCGAGGCGGCCGAGGACAACTGGGCCAAGGTTGGCGAAAAATACCTGATGGCGGATGCATTGGCGGAAGACATTTTCGGCCAAGCCCGCGTAGATGGCTTCCAACGCCTGCGTGATGCGTCGCCTGCTGTGCTGGAAGCGTTGACCTTGAAGCACCCGTTGCGCGGCGTGCCGGATGGCGAGGGCGAATGGGATTACGACGTACCCTTGCTGCCGGGCGATCACGTGACCGAGGATGCGGGCACGGGCTTCGTGCACACCGCCCCTTCGCACGGGGATGATGACTACCAGATCGGCCTGAAATTCGGCCTGCCGATGACGTATAACGTCTTGGAAGACGGCTCTTACCGCGCTGACCTGCCGTTGTTTGGCGGCAAACGTATCCTCAAGCCGAACGGCAAAGAGGGGGACGCGAACAAGGCGGTGATCGAGGTTTTGGCGTCGGGCAACCTGCTGATGGCGCGGGGACGGCTGACGCATAGTTACCCGCATTCGTGGCGCTCCAAGGCTCCGGTGATCTACCGCAACACCCCGCAATGGTTTGCAGCGGTCGACAAGGAGGTCGGCGACGGACAGGACACTTACGGCAAGACGATCCGCGAGCGTGCATTGCGCAGCATCGACGAGCTGGTGACATGGACACCGCAGACAGGCCGCAACCGCCTGTTCTCGATGATCGAAGCGCGCCCGGACTGGGTGCTGTCGCGTCAGCGGGCATGGGGCGTTCCTTTGACGTGTTTCACCAAGAAAGGCGCCTTGCCGGATGCCGACGACTTCCTGCTTCGCAATGAGGACGTCAACGCCCGCGTGCTGGAGGCGTTCGAAGCCGAGGGCGCGGATGCGTGGTACAAGGACGGCGCGAAGGAGCGGTTCCTGAGCGGCATCGTGAACCCTGAGGACTACGACCAGGTGATGGACATCTTGGACGTTTGGTTCGATTCCGGCTCCACCCACGCGTTCACCTTGCGCGACCGCGAGGACGGCTCGGAAGACGGTATGGCGGACCTGTATCTTGAAGGCACCGATCAGCATCGCGGCTGGTTCCACTCGTCGATGTTACAGGCCTGCGGGACTATCGGGCATGCGCCGTATCGCGGCGTGCTGACCCACGGGTTCACGTTGGACGAGAAGGGCATGAAGATGTCCAAGTCCATCGGCAACACCATCGTGCCCGAAAAAATCGTGCAGCAATATGGCGCCGATATTTTGCGCCTTTGGGTGGCGCAAACGGACTTCACTTTGGACCAGCGCATCGGGGATGAAATCCTGAAGGGCGTGGCCGACAGCTACCGCCGTTTGCGCAACACGATGCGCTATATGCTGGGGTCGCTGAACGACTTTAGCGAGGCGGATCGGGTCGAGCCTGCGGATATGCCGGAGCTGGAGCGCTGGGTGCTGCACCGCCTGTCCGAGCTGGATGAGGTGGTGCGCGAAGGCTACGCCAAATACGACTTCCAAGGCGTGTTCCAAGCGATCTTTACCTTTGCCACTGTCGATCTGTCTGCGTTCTATTTCGACATCCGCAAGGACGCTTTGTATTGCGACGGCGACACCGCCCGCCGTCGTGCCGCGCGCACGGTATTGGACATCTTGTTCCACCGCTTGACCACGTGGCTTGCGCCGGTACTGGTGTTCACCTGCGAGGAAATCTGGCTGGAACGCTTCCCGGGCGATGAATCGTCAGTCCACCTGACAGACATTCCGGAAACGCCCGTCGCGTGGCGTGATGCAGAGCTGGCCGCCAAATGGGCCACCGTGCGCAAAGTTCGTCGCGTCGTGACGGGTGCTTTGGAAGTCGAACGGACGGCCAAGGTTATCGGATCGTCGCTGGAAGCGGCTCCGACCGTGTTTGTCGGTGCAGAGGCCGCCGAGGTGCTGAAAACGGTGAACTTCGACGACATGTGCATCACCTCGGGCATCACGGTGACCACTGATGCGGCACCGGACGGTGCGTTCGCTTTGGAGGATACCGACGGTGTGGCCGTGGTGTTCGACAAAGCGGATGGTGACAAATGCCAACGCTGCTGGAAGATTCTGCCGGATGTGGGGAGCCACACCCATGCAGGTGTCTGCCAACGCTGCGACACGGCGTTGGAGTAAGCAATGAACGACGGGGCGCGAGCACGGCTTGAGAGCCCCGTCGGACCGATCACTCTAATTGAGCGGAACGGTGCGATTGTGGAGCTGGAGTGGGATAACTCCGGAGACATTGTGCAAACTGGAGTTCTGGGTGATGCGGTCACCCAGCTACAAGAATACTTCGCCGGAAGTAGGCAGGTGTTTGACCTGCCACTAGAGCCGCGGGGGTCTGCGTTTCAACAGAAATTCTACGCGGCCCTTAGCGCCATACCGTATGGCGAAACGCGCACCTATGGCGATTTGGCTGCGGAATTGGGCGTGTCGGCTCAGGCGATCGGGCAGGCCTGCGGCGCGAACCCGATTGCGATCTTGATCCCCTGCCACCGCGTCTTGGGGGCCACGGGTTTGGGTGGCTTTTCAGGCGCGGGCGGGGTCGAGGCGAAGATCGAATTGTTGAAGCTGGAAGGTGCGGCGTCGCTGCTGATCTAGCCGTCTTTGCCGAAAAGCACTTGTTGGGCAATGCCTGCAAACAGCAGATAGATCGAGGTTACGATCAGCCCCCAATGCGCCCAGCTTTGCGGGTCGAAATCCACCCAAGCGGCCCAGCCTGCGAAGAACGTCCACGCCAGTGCCATTGGTAAAGTGACGCTACGCCAACGCTGCGTGCGGACGGGGTGGACGAATTTGAACGGCACGAACATCGCGATGGCAAGTGCTGTGACCAACACCAGAATGATCCAGAAATTCGGCTGTAGGGCGAAGACAACAAGGGCGACCATGTTCCAGCACCCGGGGAAGCCGGAGAACGAGTTGTCCTTTGTTTTCATGCGCGTATCGGCGAAATATAGTGCGGACGCGAAGGTGATCACGATGATGACAAACCAACCCGTCCAACCTTCGAACATACCTGATTGGAACAGCGCGAAGGCAGGGATGAATACGTAAGTGAGGTAGTCAATGATCAGATCAAGCAGCACGCCGTCGAATTGCGGCGCGTATTGTTTGACGTCATATTTGCGCGCCATGGGCCCGTCGATGCCGTCCACACCAAAGGCCACCACCAGCCAGACGAACATCAGTGCCCATTCTTCCTCCACGGCTGCGAGCATCGCCAACATGGCGAAAACGGCTCCGGTGGCGGTCAGAAAATGGACGGAGAGGGCTTTGATCTGAGGTGTCATGGCCCCTCATGACCCAAAGTGACGCAAATTGTAAAGTCTAACGACCCGTCAAATTACATAAGAAAAGGCGCAGCCTTTCGACCGCGCCTTTCCAGAAGTTGGTTTGTTAAGGCCTAGTTGCCGACCCGCACCTCTTCGAGGGGGTAGGCGAGCATATCCTGATCAGCGTAGCTTGCGTGGCAATCATGGCAGAAGCTTTGTTTGATCTTCATGACTTTGCCATTGGGCTGGATGCCCGCATAAAGCCAATCCGCGGTTTCAGAGATCGCGCCGTCCTCCATCTTGGTCATGATAAAGAGCGGACCAATGCGGGCCTGCTTTTTCTTTTTAGATATAGTAATCGACTCTTTCGCCAGCACAGAGCCTACGGGCATTTTCACACCCTCTTCGGCAAATTTTAGATATTGCTCGGCTGCGATGTCATTGGCGAATGTTTGTAGCAGGCGGTTGCCATGCGCGCCCGCGACGGCGGGACGGGTGGAACTGACGGTCCAGGATCGGAAGTTCGATGCAACCTCGTCGCCTTCCTTGGCGTAGCCTTCGGCCATTGCGTCTTTCAGGCAGTCGTAGATTTCATTGATTTGGGCGGCTTCAAGGTCGAACGGATCTTCGACGTCGACAGCGCAATCAGCGGCGCTTGCAGCTGTGGCCATCAAGGCGGTTGCAGTAGTCGCGGCGACGACGAAAGTGTGGATGGTCATGTGTTTGTGTCTCCTAAATTTCAGAACTTGGACAGTTTGTCGCAGGGTTAGACTGGTTCTGCCAATACAAGTTTCCAAACGATCAGACACAAAGGCGTGAAGCTTTGAGGGGATCACCCGTGCTTCAACCCTTTCGGATGGGCGTTGTCATAGACTTCCATCAACCGTGCCGTATCGACGGCCGTGTAGGCTTGGGTTGTGGAAAGCGAGGCATGACCAAGCAGTTCTTGGATGGCGCGCAGGTCGCCGCCAGCCTCCAGCAGGTGGGTGGCGAAGGAATGGCGCATTGCATGTGGCGTGGCAGTCGCGGGAAGGCCCAATTGCATCCGTGCGCTCTCCATCGCTTTCGCGATAAGGCGCGGGCTTAGCGCCCCACCACGCGCACCGCGAAACAGCGGATCACCGGGTAGCATCGGGTAGGGTTGCGCCTGAAGGTAGCGGTCCACCGCGACGCGAGCGGGGGCAATGACGGGTACGATGCGTTCTTTGCCGCCCTTACCGACAATGCGGAGCACGTCCGGCAGGGGTGCATCCGCGAAGGTCAGGCCAAGGGCTTCGGAAATCCGCAACCCGCAGCCGTAGAGCAATGTCAGCACCGCAGCGTCCCGGGTCGCGATCCAGTCTTTGCTGGCCTGCAACTCGACGGTGTCAATCATCGCGCGGGCCGCATCGACCGCCAGCGGGCGCGGTAGCTTCTTTTGGAACTTCGGAGACCGCGTCGCAAGGACGGCGGTGGGTTCGAACCCTTCGCGTTCCGCCAACCAGCGGTAGAAACTTTTGACCGAGGACAGTTCGCGCGCCAATGATCTTGCCGCAACCCCGCGCTTACGCTCGTGCGCCATCCACGCGCGCATGTCGGTGGGTTTGACCCGTTGCAGCGGTTTCAATCCGGTGCTGTCGCCAAAATGCGCGGTGATGAAGTTGAGAAAGCCCAACACGTCGCCGCGATAGGCCTCAATTGTGTTTACAGCCACGCCATCAAGCGATTTGCGATGAATGAGCCACCCCTCCAGCGCGTCGCGGCAGGCGGGTGAGATCAACATTATGCCAGCCAGCGCTTGATTGCCCGCTCGAAAGCGGATCCGAAAAAGGTCAGCAGGTCAGTGCCTTGATTGGGTCGGAACTGGTGCGGATCTTCGGACCCCATGACCAGCAAGCCCGGCAGGCGGCCTTCGCCCAGATCGAGGCGAAGCAGGGCTTCGGATTTGATATAGGCGGCGTTGTCGCCATACACGTCCTCGGACGCGGGCGAGACCTGACGCAAGCTCACAGGGCGAACGGGAACGTCCCGGCCTGCGGTGATGTAGTGGTCGACCACGCCGGGTTCCACGATGGACAACACATCCTCGAAACCGATGGACGGGCTGTCATGTTCTTTGGATTCAAGGATCAGGCGCAGGCGTGACACCCGCAGCGATTCAAGCAGGTCACCGGACAGGCTGGTCAGGAAAGCAGGGAAATCCGTCGGCTCCAGTACCTTCAGGATAGCCCCGTGAATGAGGTTGGTGCCGGCCAGATTTTCGTAGGCAGCGGCAATCACCGAGCGGTGCGTGTCTTCAAGCCGATCAAGACGGCTCTCCAAACGCTCCATCGCGATTCCGCGAAGGTCTACGATGTTTCCACCAAGGGAGCGTTCGTTCGCTTCGATCAGGGCCCGCATAAGGTCTTGATCTTCCAGAATAACTTCTGGGTCCGTCAGGATTTTTGTGCGCAGCGCGTCCAGCACTTCGGCCTGCTCAATCATGCTCGTTGCCTTTGGTTAGGGCTTTGTTTTGAAGGACTATAGCCCATGGAATAGGCTTTTTCCACGCTCAGATTGCGCGAGCGAGAAGGTGTCGCAAATGGGAAGCACCTTGCTATCCTTCGCGTTTGGGCCGCTGCCGCTTCGCCAGCTGATGCTCCCGCCAGACCGTGTAGAGGCCGGACGTCAAAATGAGCGCGATCCCGGCCCAAGCGACGGCGTCGGGCCATTCGTCAAAGATCAACATCCCCAGAATGATCGACAAGGGAAGCGCCAGATATTCAAACGGCGCGACCAAGGCAGCTTCGCCCATGCGGTAGGCCAGCGAGATGAAATAGCCGCCGACCGACGCAAACAGGCCAAGGATCAGGATATAAGGCAGGTCGCTTGGCTCGGGCCAGACCCATGGGCGGAACAGGAATTCCAGCGAGGCGTTGTCCGTCGTGGCGAACTTGCCGTTCCCCATGAGCAGACCCAAGGCGCAGGTTGCTAGAATGAACATCAACTGGATGTAGAACACCATGGAGACTGTGGTCTCGGTGTTGCGCAGGTACCGTGTCATGATGTGCAGGCCGCCATATCCAAACGCGGCAGCGATGGGCAGCAGCGACGCGGGTTGGAAGGCAGAGGTGCCCGGCCGCAGGATGATGAGCACTCCGATCAACCCGACGGCAACTGCACCCCATCTGCGTGCGCCGACGGTTTCGCCCAGGAACAACACTGAAAAGATGGTGATGACGAAGGGTGATACGAAGAACAGGGCCACGGCATCGGCCAATGGCAGTGCTGCGAGGCCCAGAAAAAAGGTCATGTTGGCGAAGAACACCATGCCCGCCCGCGCTATTTGCGCCCCGAGGCGTTGTGTTTTGATCGCCGCAAATCCACCTTGAAACGGCACCATGAACAGCATCACCACGGCCATGCCGACGATCGAGCGGATCAGCACGATCTGATGTAGTGCATAGCCGCCCGACAGGAACTTCATGGTGACGTCGTTCAAGGAGAACAGCGTGACGGCTATGGCCGCAAATAGCGGGCCGAGGGTCGTGGGAGAGAGCTTCATTAGAGCGACGCTAGGGCAGGGCGCAGGCGTGGTCCAGCGGCAAAGCACCTAACGGTCATTTCCCGCGTATGGCCCCCCAAGTCGGGATCAGAATTTTGGTTGCGATGGGGATCAGCACCAGACCAAGCGCAAGGCCGAAAACGCCATCCATCGCGGCTTTGGTGATCCATTGCACCGCACCTTTGGCGGCCCCAACAGCATCGGCCGCGGCGTAGGAAATGTCGTGGATTATATGCTCGGGCCAACTGAACCCGAGGCTGTCCAAGCCGTGGATCACGATGGAACCGCCGACCCAGAGCATCGCGGCGGTGCCCACGACAAGCAGCATTTGCAGGAAGCCCGGCATGGCTTTTACGATGCCGCGCCCCAGTGCGCGGGTTGCCGAGAGGCGTCCGCGCTCTGCCATGGTCAGGCCAATATCGTCGGCCTTCACGATCAACCCGACGGAGCCGTAGACCAATGCGGTGATGCCGACGGCGACGGCAAACAGGGTTGCGGCCTCCATCGCAATCGAGCTTGGTGGAATTTCGGCCAACGCGATGGTCATGATCTCGGCGGACAGGATGAAGTCGGTCTTGATCGCGCCGGCGGCTTTTTCTTCCTCCAGATGGGCAGGGTCTTCCGGCAGGTCTTCGGGCTGGTCCGCGTGGTGGTCGTCATGGGTGAACAGGTGGGCAATCTTCTCGGCGCCCTCGAAGCACAAATAGCCGCCGCCCAGCATAAGTAGCGGCGTGATCGACCACGGGGCAAAGTTCGATAGCAGCAGCCCGATGGGCAGCAGGTAAAGCAGCTTGTTCTTCAGCGATCCCTTGGCGATGCGCCAGACAAGGGGCAGTTCGCGCGACGCCTCGAACCCGTGCAGATATTTGGGCGTCACCGCCGCATCGTCGATCAACGCACCGGCGGCTTTGGCCCCAGCTTTGGCGGCTTGCCCCATCACATCGTCAACCGAGGCCGCCGCGACTTTGGCGATGCCAGCGACGTCGTCGAGTAATGCAAGTAGTCCGCTCATAAATGCTCCTAAAGGAAAGGCCGCGTGTTCGGGGTGAACACACGGCCTTTTAGCATAGGATTTCGGTGGCGTTTAGACGATTTTGATGTTCGCCTTGGCCACGTCCTTCATGAACGCGTCCAAGCCTTTGTCGGTCAGCACATGGTCTGCCATTTTCTTGATCACGCCCGGAGGCGCAGTGGCCACGTCCGCGCCAACGGCTGCGCAGTCCGACATGTGGTTGGCGGACCGGATGGAGGCGGCAAGGATCTGCGTCTCGAAGCCGTAGTTGTCGTAGATGTTGCGGATATCCGCGATCAGTTCCATGCCGTCGAGGTTCAGGTCATCCAAGCGACCGATGAAGGGCGAGATGAAGGTCGCGCCGACTTTGGCGGCCAGCAGGGCTTGGTTGGCCGAGAAGCAGAGCGTGACGTTGACCATGTGACCCTCGTTCGTCAGCACGTTACAGGCTTTCAGCCCGTCCCATGTCAGCGGCACTTTTACGGCGATATTGTCCGCGATTTTTGCCAGCTTGCGGCCCTCGGCGATCATATCATCAGCGTTCAGCGCAACCACCTCTGCGGAAACGGGACCATCAACAATCGAACAGATTTCTTTGGTGACTTCCAGAATGTCACGACCGGATTTCGCGATCAGCGACGGGTTAGTGGTAACCCCGTCCACGATACCCAAGGCGTTCAGTTCTTTGATGTCGTCGATTTCGGCGGTGTCTACGAAGAATTTCATGGGAATACCTTTCAGTGGGCGGTTGCTCTGGTTAAGTGTGGCTTTACCTCAGTTCTGTAGGTGAGGGCAAACGGTGAAAGGGCAGTCGTGAGCGGGTTTTTCCATGAAGGCGATTTGGTGGGGGTCGTGACCACCCAGCCTCTGGACCGCATGCTGGACTACAAAGCGCCCGAAGGCGGCTGCCACCTGGGCGCGTTTGTCGAAGTGCCGCTTGGCCCGCGCAAAGTGCTTGGTGTCGTTTGGGGGCCGGGCAAGGGGGATTTCGACTACGCAAAGGTCCGCTCGGTCATACGGGTGCTGGACGTGCCGCCCATGCGCGACGAGATGAAGGAATTTCTGACCCGCGCAGGGGCGTACACGCTGACGCCATTGCACGCGATGGTCCGGCTGGCGACACGCTCGCCCGGATTGGGTGACCCGCCTGCGATGCGCAAAGTGTTTCGCATGGGGACGGGTGAAGTCGACCGCATGACCCCCGCCCGCGAAAAAGTGCTGGCGGTGCTGGAAGAGTTCGGCGGGCTGTCGTTTACCTTGAAAGAGCTGGCCGAGCAGGCGGGTGTTGGGACGTCCGTCGTTAAAGGCTTGGCCGCGCAGGGTGCGGTGCGCGAGGAAGACAGCCCGCGCGATTTGCCCTTCATGACGCTTGACCCGTCGCGCCCCAGTAAGGAATTGACCGAAGATCAGGCGGCTGCGGTGGCGGCGCTGGATCGCGAGGGGTATTCGACCACATTGCTCAAAGGCGTGACGGGGTCGGGTAAAACCGAGGTTTATCTGGAAGCCGTGGCGGCGTGTTTGCGCCGTGGGCGGCAGGCCTTGGTGCTGTTGCCGGAGATTGCCCTGACTTCGGAATTCCTGACCCGCGTGGAAGAACGCTTCGGCGCACGGCCTGCCGAATGGCATTCTGGCGTGACCATGACCGAGCGCCGCCGCGTCTGGCGCATGGTCGCGAATGGCGGTGCGGAATTGATCGTGGGCGCGCGGTCGGCGCTGTTTTTGCCTTACCGCGACCTCGGGTTGATCGTTGTGGATGAGGAGCATGACAGCTCCTACAAACAAGAAGACGGCGTGCTGTATAACGCCCGTGACATGACCGTTTTGCGGGCGTCCTTGTGCGGGGCGCAAGTGGTGCTGGCCTCGGCCACGCCATCGCTGGAGACCTGGGCGAACGCGGAGGCGGGCAAATACGCACGGGTCGAGTTGACGTCACGCTTTGGCGACGCGGTGCTGCCGGAAATGCGCGCGATCGACATGCGGCGCGAAGACCTGCCCGGATCGCGCTGGGTGTCGCCGACCTTGCAGCGCGAAATCGCCAAGCGGATCGAGTTAGGCGAGCAGTCGCTGGTGTTCCTGAACCGCCGCGGCTACGCGCCGATGACGCTGTGTCGAGCGTGCGGGCATCAGATCGTGTGTGAGCATTGCGACGCGCGGATGGTGGAGCATCGCTTCCTCAAACGGCTGATGTGCCACCAATGCGGCGAGACGAAACCGATGCCGACCGCTTGTCCGTCCTGCGAGGCAGAGGATCGGCTGGCCCCCATCGGCCCCGGCGTGGAGCGGATGGGGGAGGAGCTGGCCGAGTTGTTTCCTGACGCGCGTGTGGTGGTGCTGTCGTCGGATCTTTACGGGACCTCACGCGAGTTGAAGGCGCATATCGAGGATATTGCCGAAGGTGGCGCGGATATCATTATCGGCACGCAATTGGTGGCCAAAGGGCACAACTTCCCGCATCTGACGCTGGTGGGCGTCATTGACGCCGACCTTGGCTTGCAAGGCTCCGACCTGCGGGCGGCGGAAAAGACCTTCCAGCTTATGCGCCAAGTTGCAGGGCGGGCCGGACGCGCGGAAAAGCGTGGGGTCGCGTTGTTGCAGACCTTCCAGCCGGAGCATCCGGTGATCACCTCGATCCTGAATGGCGACGAAGAAGCATTCTGGCGCGCCGAAGCGGCGGAGCGGGAACAGGCGGGGATGCCGCCTTACGGGCGCATGGCAGGGGTGATCCTGTCAGGGCCGGAGATTGGGCCGGTGTTCGATCTGGGCAACGCGTTGGCGCGCAATGACGGGGCGTTGAAGCGCGTGGGTGCGCAAGTCTACGGGCCGGCACCTGCCCCCATCGCGCGAATACGCGGACGGCACCGTGTGCGGTTGCTGGTGAAAGCGCCCAAGGGCGTGGCCTTGCAAAGCGCATTGTCGGAATGGATCAGGCCTGTGCGGCTAAAAGGTGACCTGCGATTGCAGATTGATATCGACCCCCAAAGCTTCTTTTAAAGCGGTCCTTTCCAAGCCCGTTCGGGCTGGTTAAAACGGGCGGAACTTTGGGGACAACTGACATGACGATCACGCCGCAGCCGGGGATCATGGATATCAAGCTTTACCAGTCGGGGGCCTCGAAAATCGAGGGTGTCACCGAGGTGGTGAAGCTGTCTTCGAACGAGAATCCCCACGGGCCTTCGAAGCGTGCTTTGGATGCGTTCCGGCAAGCGGCGGGCGAGCTGCACTTGTACCCGTCCACCGACCACACTGAACTGCGCGAAGCGATCGGCGAGGTGCAGGGAATGGACCCTGCGCGGATCACCTGCGGCGTGGGCTCGGACGAGATTATCTCGTTCCTGTGCTACGCCTATGCAGGGCCGGGGGATGAAGTCCTCTATACCGAACACGGGTTCTCGATGTACCGCATTTCCGCGCTGGCGGCGGGGGCCACGCCTGTGGTTGCGCCGGAAACCGAGCGGCGCACGGACGTCGACAAGCTGCTGGCGGCGGTGACGGAGCGCACACGTTTGGTGTTCATTGCCAACCCCAATAACCCGACCGGCACGATGATTGACGAAGCCGAGGTTGCTCGGCTGGCCGATGGGCTGCCGGACGGATGCCTGCTGGTGCTCGACGGGGCTTACGCGGAATTCGTGGATGGCTTTGATGCAGGCAGGGCGATGATCGACGCGCGGGACAACGTGTTCATGACGCGGACATTCTCGAAAATTTACGGGCTGGGCGGCTTGCGCATCGGCTATGGCTATGGCCCGCAAGAGATCATCGACACGCTGAACCGCGTGCGCGGACCGTTCAACCTGAGCGTGCCTGCGTTGAAAGCCGCCGAGATGGCGATGCGCGATGTGGGATACACTGATTGGTGCCGCACTGAGAACGCGCGGATGCGGGACTGGATGACTGCACAGCTGGACGCGATGGGTGTTGCTGTGGACCGTTCAGAGGCGAATTTTGTATTGGCGCGGTTTGAGGATCAGACGAAGGCCGAGGCCGTGGACGCCCACTTGAAAACCAAAGGGCTGATCGTGCGATTGGTGGCGGGCTACGGCTTGCCGAATTGCTTGCGCATTACCGTCGGGACGGAAGCCGCCTGCAAGCGGGTTGTCGCGGCCATCAAGGAGGTGCTCTGAATGGCACAACTCTATGACCGTGTGGCCCTGATCGGGCTGGGGCTGATCGCGGGGTCGTTGTTTCACGCGATGAAACGCGCCGGTTTGGCCGGGGAGGTCGTGGGCTACGCACGCTCTGCCGAGACCCGCGACGTGGCGCGTGAAATCGGGTTGTGCGACCGCATTGTAGATAGCGCCGCCGAGGCCGTCGAAGGGGCTGATCTGGTGATCCTGTGCGTGCCGGTTGGTGCCATGGGGGCGGTGGCCGCAGAGATTGCTCCACATTTGAAACAGGGCGCGTTGGTGTCGGATGTGGGCTCCACCAAGGGCGCAGTGATCGAGGCGGTTGCCCCGCATCTGCCCGACGGCGTGCATTTCATCCCCGCACACCCGTTGGCAGGGACAGAGCAGTCGGGCCCACGCTCCGGCTTTGCGGAACTGTTCGACAACCGCTGGTGCCTGCTGACCCCGTTGGACGGCACCGATCCGGAGGTGCTGGAACGCTACAAGGAGTTGTGGCGTCAGATGGGTTCGAATGTGGACGAGATGGACGCGCCGCACCATGATCTGGTGTTGGCAGTGACTTCGCACACGCCGCACCTGATCGCTTACACGATGGTCGGTGTGGCGGACGATTTGGGCCGCGTCACCGACAGCGAGGTGGTCCAATACTCCGCCGCCGGTTTCCGCGACTTCACGCGGATCGCGGCGTCAGACCCGACCATGTGGCGCGACGTGTTTCTAGCGAACAAAGACGCGACGTTGGAAATTCTGGGCCGCTTCACTGAAGAGTTGTTTGCGCTGCAACGGGCCATTCGCACCGGCGACGGGGAGCATTTGCACGACTACTTCACGCGCACCCGCGCCATCCGGCGCGGGATTATCGAAGCGGGGCAGGATACCGATGTGCCGAACTTCGGGCGGAACGCCAAATGATACGGCTGGCGGTTGCATTCCTTCTGCTTGCGAGCGCTGCGCAGGCAAATATCTCAAGCTCTCTGCGCCCCCTCCCGCGGGAGCCGCTGGTTGCGGCGCCCAGCCGTGCGGTCATTGTGGAGGTCTCCCGATCGCAACTTGCCCCAAGACGATCGCTGCGGCCTGAAATGCGGGGCAGAGTGATCACGAAAGGATCAAACGGCAAAGCAAGGGCGAACACTTTTGGCCAGCAGTTGCAGCAGGCGTTCAAGAAGAAGCCCAAAGCCAGCAAATCAAACATGAACGCAAAGACCTCCAAGCGCGTGGCGAAAGGTCTGCAAGGCTCGGTCTGTGGCAATCCGAATATTCGGGGTGAAAAGATCAGCCGTATTCCCGCGAAGCTGCGCGGATGCGGGCTGGATAACGGGGTGAAGGTTACCGAAGTGTCCGGCGTTGCGTTGACGCAGCACGCAAAGATCGACTGCAACACGGCCAAAGCACTGAACGCTTGGGTCGAGAAGGGCGTTAAGCCCGCTGTCGGCCGCCGCGGCGGGGGCGTAAAGTCGTTGAAGGTCGTCGCGCATTACGCCTGCCGGACCCGCAACAATCAGAAGGGTGCGAAGGTCTCGGAGCATGGACGTGGACGTGCGGTGGACATTGCCGCGATCAATTTGAAAGACGGCTCGTCGATGACGGTGCTAAAAGGCTGGCGTAGCGCGAAGAACGGGCCTGCGCTCAAGAAGATGCACAAAGCGGCCTGCGGGCCGTTTGGCACGGTGCTTGGCCCGAACGCGAACCGCTTTCATCAAGATCACTTCCACTTTGACACCGCGCGGTATCGCTCCGGCACCTATTGCCGTTAACGCAGGTTTAGCGTCGGGGCCGTGCCAATCGGAATCGGCCCGAGGAAGACGCGACTGCCCGCGAATGTAAGCGGCGCGTCGAGCGAGTTTTCAGAGCCGGAAAGCCTTGCCAGAAACCCCAAGCCCAGTTCTGCCGCCGATGCGGCCTCGGCAGGGACAGCCCCTGCACGGACGGCCAAGGCCAGCATTTCACGCCAGTTGCGGGCATTCAGCGCCAGCTCTCCGTTCGCATAGCCGTCGGCATCGACGTCCAGATCGCCTTTGGCGCGCAGTTGTAGTTCGCCCCATGTGCCGCGCGCGTCTTTGATGTTGAGCGTGGTGATGTCTGGCCGGTTGTCTTCGATCACCCGAATGTCGAGCGGGCGGGCAAAGCCGATTTCGGTGTCAAAGGTTAAACCCTCGATCACGTCGGGCAAAGTGCCGCCCGCATCCAGCAGTCCGCGCAAGGCGTCGCCGGGGATCACGGTGTCAGCCTGTGCGGCAACATCATACGTCATCTCTTTGCCGGTGGTCCGGCGGATCGCGGCGTTGACCTTGTCGGCCCCGGAATTCCAGCCCGCCGAGGACGTAAGCGCAGCGCCTTCTATCACGACCGTCGCGGTATCGAGTTCCAGCGTGCTGGTGGGCAGAACTTTAAGGGATGCGGTCATCTTGCTGGTTTTTATGTCAATTTTCTGAAATGGCGTGGCAAAAACTTGTGTGTTGGGCCATGCTGCGATCAAATGGTTAGGCTGGTAGCTAAGTGAGAAGAGCTGAAAGAATGGTGCGGACCAGCTGAGGCCGGTCTCGGGATCGGTAAGCTGAATGTCTGTGATCGTCGTATCGAAGCGGTTGGGGAAGCCGCGTACTTTCAGGTCGGAATACTCCACCTGCCAGCCTTCCGCGCGACGCGCGTCCAGCCAACCCTCGGTCGCCTTTTGCGATGCTGTGGCGCCGACCACCCAATAGGCACCCCATGCGGTCGCGGCCACCAGTACAATGATCAAAAGCTTACGCATGTGGAATGTCCTTTTCCCGAAACCCGTGATGCTGTTTACAGGGCGGAAGATGGAAGGACCAGATGATGACTGACACACCGCTTTGGGTCTTTGGCTACGGCTCGCTGATGTGGAACCCGGGCTTCGAGCCTGCCGAGCAAGTGCTGGCGCGGCTCAACGGTTTCCATCGTTCGTTTTGCATGTGGTCCATTCACCACCGCGGCTCTGAGGAAGAGCCCGGGCTTGTTCTGGCCTTGGACGAAGCGGATGCCGCTTGCGAAGGCGTGGCCATGCGCGTGGCGGATGCGGATCGTGACCGCGTGCTCGACTACCTGCGCGAGCGGGAATTAATCTCAGCCGCGTATGTCGAGCAGGTGCATGATCTGGATTTGCGCGACGGGCGCAAGGTTCCGGGTCTTTGCTATGTGATCGAGCGCGACCACATCCAGTATTGTGGCGGGCTGGAGCTGGAGCGTCAGGCACAGGTGATCGCCAAGGCGGTCGGCGGGCGCGGGCCGAATACGGAATACCTCTACAATACGGCGCAGCAGCTGGATGCCTTCGGAATTGATGACGTCGATATGGAATGGTTGGTGGCGCGGGTGCGGCAGCTGGCGGGCTAGTTTCCCCTTTGAAATGCGCCCTTCCGCCCGTATCATGCGCGATATAAAAAGAAGACCGAGCATGATAGAGGCCCCAATCTGATGGACACCCCAGCCGAGCGGGAACGCACGCCGCATTTCACCCAGCCTGTGCGGCAGATTATCGTCATGCTGCTGATCCTTGGCCTTGTGGTAGCTGGCGGATATTTGATCTATCCGGCGGTGTCACAGGTGTTCGCATCCAGCCCGTATCTGAATGGCGTGATCTTCACGGTGTTTGTGGTCGGCGTTCTGGCGTGCTTTTGGCAGGTGCTACAACTGACCTCCTCTGTGTCATGGATTGTCAGCTTCGCCCAAGACCGCGCGGATCACGATGAATTTCGCGCGCCGCGCTTGCTGGCGGGATTGGCAGGGTTGCTACGGTCGCGCGGGGCGCGGATGCAGATCAGCTCCGGCTCGTCGCGCACCATTTTGGACTCGGTCGCATCACGCATGGACGAAGCGCGCGATATTACGCGCTACATTGTTAACCTTCTTATATTTCTTGGTCTTCTCGGCACCTTCTACGGCCTTGCAACGACCATTCCCGGCGTGGTCGATACCATTCGCTCGCTCAACGTCGCAGAGGGCGAAAGCGGCGCGAAGGTTTTCCGCCAGTTGATGACGGGCCTTGAAGGCCAGCTTGCGGGCATGGGCACGGCGTTTGCGTCTTCCTTGCTGGGTCTTGCGGGGTCACTGGTCGTCGGGTTGTTGGAACTGTTCGCGGGGCACGGGCAGAACCGATTTTACCGCGAAATGGAAGAATGGCTGTCGACGATCACCCGTGTCGGGTTCTCCGCGGGGGAAGGCGAAGGCAGCGGCGGGTTTGATCAAGGTGTCGTTGCAACGGTTCTGGATCACATGGTCGAGCAGATCGACAGCCTACAAGGATTGTTCGTTCAAGGAGAGGCGAGCCGCGCTGCCTCTGCCGAAAAGCTTGACGGGCTAACGTCGTCTCTCAGGCACCTGACCGAACGTCTGGACCTGACCATTGATCCAACGGACGCGCTGAACCGCGTGGCCGAAGGGCAAGAGCGACTACTGGCGAAACTGTCTGAACCCAACGAAGATGGCGTGGATCCTGAAAGCCGGATGCGCCTGCGGTCGATTGACGTGCAACTGCTGAAAATCCTCGAAGAGATGTCCTCGGGCCGGCAGGAAAGCATGTCCCAGCTACATGGCGACTTGGCGCAAGTCACTCAAGCCGTGCGCGCGCTGACCCGCGAGCGTAGACCGTCGAACACCCGCAGACTACCGGACCGCGAGCAGGGGGAGTAGCCGCATGGCGCTGTCCCGACGCAATGGCAAACGCTTCGAGGCCAATATCTGGCCGGGTTTCGTCGATGCCATGACAGCGCTTTTGCTGGTTTTGGTCTTCGTGCTGTCGATCTTCATGATCGTGCAGTTCATGCTCAGCGAAACGATTACCTCCCAAGACAGCGAACTGGACCAGTTGACCAGCGAAGTCTCGTCTTTGGCGGAAGCGTTAGGGCTGGAGCAGCAGCGCAGCTTTGGGCTGGAGCAAAACATCGATGAGCTGGATGCGCAGGCCGCACAGCAGGCCGCGTTGATTGCGTCCCTGTCCGCGCAAAATGACACGCAAGCAGGACGCATCGCCAGTTTCGAGGAACAGGTCGCGGGGCTTTTGAAAGACCGCGAGGGTCTGCAAAACCAAGTCGCGTCATTGACCGGCGATCTGGACGCCTCGCAGACGCAGGTCGCAGGGCTGAGTGCGCGCATTGAAGACATTGAGGCCGGACTGGCGCGCGAGATTTCAGAAAAAGAGGCCGCGCAACTTGCCTTGGCAGCGGCCCGCGAGGAGATTAGCGAAGGAGAGGAAGCCGCACGACTGGCGGCTGCAAGACGGGAAGCGCTGGAAGCCTTGGTCGCCGATCTGGAGGTGCAAACCAACGAACAGGCAGAAGCACTAAGCGCAGCCGAAGCCGCGAAGCTTGTGGATGCCGCCGCAGCACAAACGTTGCGGGATCGTCTGAAAAATGCGGATGCCGAACTGACCGCGATGACCTTGGCGCTGGAAGCGCAACGCAAGGAGGCCGAGGACACACTGACGTTATTGGCCGCCGCGCGCGCGGCGGAGAAGGCGCTGCAAGAGGAGTTGTCCTCCAGCCGAACTTCGGCGCTTACGCTGGAAGAAAAGCTGGCCGCAGCCTTGGCGGCGAAGACCGATACGAGTGCCAATCTTGCAGCGGCGGAAACGGCGCAAGAGAGCCTTCGCGAGCAGTTGATGGCAGCGCTTGCCGCCAAAATCGCTGCGGAATCGGGCGAAGGTGAAGCGTTGAGTGCGGCGGAGCAACGCGCAGCACTGCTGGAAGCCGCGCGCGCTGAACTGGCCGACCAGAAGGCGATCAGTCTGGATAGCCAGCGCAAGGTCGAAGCCCTCAATCAACAGGTCGCGGCACTGCGCTCCCAACTGGGGTCGTTGCAGACGATCTTGGATGAAACCGACACGCGGCGCGAGGCGGCGGATGTTCAGGTGCAAAATCTGGGGTCGGAGTTGAATTCCGCGTTGGCCTTGGTCGCGTCGGAACAGCGCGCACGGGCGAAACTCGAAGAAGCGGAGCGGCTGCGTCTGGAGGCCGAGGCGAAAGAGTTGAAGAACTACCGCTCGGAATTCTTCGGCCAGTTGCGCGCGCTGCTGGGCAATCAGGACGGCATCCGTATCGAAGGCGACCGCTTTGTGTTTTCCTCGGAAGTGCTGTTCCAGCCGGGGCAGGCGGTCTTGTCACCCGCTGGCAAAGGCGAAGTTGCCAAGGTGGCAGCGATCCTGTCGCGCGTGGCCGGGGACATTCCTGATACGCTGGACTGGGTGATCCGCGTCGATGGGCACACCGACAATGTGCCGCTATCGGGCTTTGGGCAATTCAAGGATAACTGGGAATTGAGTCAAGCCCGCGCGCTCTCGGTGGTGCGCTACATGAGCGCCGATCTTGGTATCCCACCCCAGCGTTTGGCGGCCAATGGTTTCGGGGAATACCAGCCGATAAACGAGGCGGACACACCTGAAGCGCGCGCGCAGAACCGCCGGATCGAGCTGAAACTTACCGAGAAATAGTCAAGCTTTGCGTGCTGAGCACCGAGCCGGCGCGAGAGAACGTCACCACACCTTCATACGTGCCAGCGGGCCAGCCGCCTTGCGGCTGTTTGCGACCCGACGCGCGGAAGACTTGGGCTTGGGGCCTGGTAAATTCCACCACTTGATCATGGCGCCATCCGTTTGGCCCTGTGATGTTGAACTCCATCGTATCGCCCTCGCGGGTGCCAAATGCGTAGCCCCAAAGGACAAGGCCGGCGGCATCCGCATTCAACGTTGCCGGGTCGGGCAGTCCCGCCTTGATATCGGCAAAGTCGGGCACGCCTTCGGCAAACCCGACATCGAGCAGCCCACCGGCTTGGTAGGAGATGTCATCTTGCCAAAGTGTGTTTTCTGACGGCCCGCAGGTGCCTTTGGCATCGGGGGCGAAGGGGTCTACCACCTCGCCATTGTGGCGCAGGGACAGGTGGATATGTGGAAACACTGTTTTGCCACTGAGGCCGACAAGCCCAAGCGCGGTGCCTTTCGCAACACGTTGGCCTTTTTTGACGATCACCGAGCCGCGGCGCATATGGCAGTATTGGGTTTCCCAGCCATCGCCGTGGCTGATCACCAGCCCGTTGCCACAATCCTTGCCATCAAGATCGGGTGCGTCCGGTGCGTTGGAGGGGATATCCGGCATCCCGTCACGGGTTGCGCGCACCGTGCCGGGGGCGGCGGCGAGGACAGTGATACCTGCCTCCATTTCGGCTAGAGTGGCGACGCGGATATCCGTGCCTTTGTGCCCGTCATAGGTGAGCGTGCCACATTTGTGATCGCTGGCCGCAGGGCTCGGGTCGCTATCGACGTAGTTTTGGATGAAGCAGGTTTCGCCCAGATCGCACTCAATGGGCAAAGACAGAAGAGGGTCTTTCGCGGCCACGGGGGCCGCGAAAGCTGTGAGTGTAAGGGCCAGAACAGCGGCGCGCATTACTCGGCGGTGAGCAGCGGCGGCTTTTTCTTGGACGTGATCCGTGCGGCTTCCGGCTCCAGGATCGTCAGGTCGATCTCGCCCTTCTTGACGCCGACCTTGACCACACCACCTTTCAGCAGCTTGCCGAACAGCAGTTCTTCAGCCAGCGGTTTCTTGATGTGCTCTTGGATGACGCGCCCCAGCGGACGTGCGCCCATCTTGTCGTCGTAGCCTTTGTCGCCAAGCCATTCTGCGGCAGCAGGGGTCAGCTCGATGGTCACGTTGCGGTCCATCAGTTGCGCTTCAAGTTGCAGCACGAACTTTTCGACCACGCGGGTGATGATCTGCTTGCCCAGTGGCGCGAAGCTGATCACCGCGTCTAGGCGGTTGCGGAACTCCGGCGTAAATGTCCGCTCGATCGCGGCGGTGTCTTCACCCTCGCGACGGTCACGGCCAAAGCCGATGGCCGATTTGGACATCTCCATGGCACCCGCGTTGGAGGTCATGATCAAGATCACGTTGCGGAAATCCACCGTCCGGCCATTGTGGTCGGTCAGTTTGCCGTTATCCATCACCTGCAACAGGATGTTGTAGACGTCGGGATGGGCTTTCTCCATCTCGTCAAGCAGCAGCACGCAATGCGGGTGTTGGTCCACTTGGTCGGTCAGCATGCCGCCTTGGTCAAAGCCTACATAGCCGGGAGGGGCGCCGATCAGGCGCGACACCGCGTGCTTCTCCATGTATTCCGACATATCGAAACGCAGAAGCTCTACACCCAAAGTGCTTGCCAATTGTTTGGCGACTTCGGTTTTACCCACACCAGTCGGGCCTGCGAACAGGTAGTTACCAATAGGCTTTTCGGGCTCGCGCAGGCCCGCACGGGCCAGCTTGATCGCCGAGGACAGCGCGTCGATGGCTAAATCCTGCCCGAAGACCACCCGTTTCAGAGCCTTTTCCAGATCTTTCAGCACAGCCGCATCGTCTTTCGACACGTTTTTCGGTGGGATGCGGGCGATCTTAGCCACGACAGCCTCGATTTCCTTGGCCCCAATAGTTTTGCGGCGTTTGCTTTCAGCGACCAGATGCTGCGCGGCGCCCGCCTCGTCGATAACGTCGATGGCTTTGTCCGGCAGTTTGCGATCGTGGATATAGCGCGCAGACAGTTCCACCGCCGACTTGATCGCGTCGGTGGTGTATTTGATGTCGTGATGCTCCTCGAAATAAGGCTTCAAACCTTTGAGGATCTTGATCGCGTCATCCACCGATGGCTCGTTCACGTCGATCTTCTGGAAACGACGGGCCAAAGCGCGGTCTTTCTCGAAGTGCTGACGGAACTCTTTGTAGGTGGTGGAGCCCATGCATCGTAGCTTGCCGCCTTGAAGTGCAGGCTTCAGCAGGTTGGAGGCATCCATCGCCCCGCCGGAGGTCGCACCCGCACCGATAACGGTGTGAATTTCGTCGATGAACAGCACCGCGTCGGGGTGATCTTCCATCTCCGTCATCACTGCTTTCAAGCGTTCTTCGAAGTCACCGCGGTAACGCGTGCCTGCCAACAAAGCGCCCATGTCGAGCGAATAGATTGTAGCACCCGCCAGAACGTCGGGGGTTTCACCCGCGACGATCTTGTGGGCCAAACCTTCGGCAATGGCGGTTTTGCCAACGCCCGGATCACCCACCAAAAGCGGGTTATTCTTGCGGCGGCGGCAAAGCACCTGGATGCAGCGCTCCACTTCCTCGGATCGACCGATCAGCGGGTCGACATCGCCTTTCACAGCCTTGGCGTTCAAGTCCACGCAGTATTTCGAAAGTGCGGATTCCTTGCCTTCGCCTTCGACCTCTGCGGTTTCGGGCGTAATGTCGTCTTCAAAGTCGGACGAGCCGGAAATCGGGCGGGCCTCGCCGAATGTCGGGTCTTTCGCGACACCGTGCGCGATGAAATTCACCGCATCATAACGGGTCATGTCCTGCTCTTGCAGGAAAAAGGCCGCGTTGCTCTCGCGTTCCGCAAAGATGGCGACGAGCACATTTGCACCGGTCACTTCGGTGCGACCGGAGGATTGAACATGAATGGCTGCGCGTTGGATAACGCGCTGGAAAGCGGCCGTCGGGACAGCTTCCGACCCTTCAACATCGGTGACCAGCGTGGACAGCTCGTCCTCGATGAATTCGCCAAGGGTCGTCCGCAGGATATCCAGATCAACACCACAGGCGATCATCACCTTGGCGGCGTCCGGCTCGTCGATGAGGGCCAGTAGCAAATGTTCCAGCGTGGCAAGCTCGTGGCGATGCGTATTGGCCTGCGCCAGCGCGGAATGAATTGCCTTTTCGAGAGTGTCAGAGAATGACGGCACCCTATGCTCCTTTATTATCGAGGGCAGGTTCCGGGTCGAGGACCCGGTCTCTACCATTGCCTCTTAGACCTTACAGTTCGGTTTATATTGCCGATCTTCAAGTCTTTTCTTTTCACAATGAGCGTGATCGGCCCGAAAAGAAAGAGGTGATTGCTCCGGATACGTGTTCCGGCTGTTGATGTTCAGGTAAGACGCGCTGACACCTTTGCAAGTGTTCAAAAGAAATGCACAGTGGTTCAGACGCGCTAGGGGCTGTTTATGCATCTTGATGTTCAGGATTTGAAGAAGTTCTACTACCGCACGGGGCTGGGCCGCGTTGCGCAACGCGCGGTGCGTGATCAGGTGCGGGCGCTGTGGCCTGATACCAAGGGGCAAACGGTGGCGGGCTACGGATTTGCCGTGCCGTTGCTGCGCCCGTTCATCGGCGAAGCCCGCCGCGTTGTGGCCCTCATGCCCGGCCCTCAGGGGGTCATGCACTGGCCTGCGGGGCAGGATAATATGTCGGTGCTGTGCGAAGAGGCGCTCTGGCCGCTGGAGACCGGACAGGTCGACAAGTTGGTGATTTTGCACGGGTTGGAGACCACGGAAAATCCGACCGCCTTGCTGGATGAGTGTTTCCGGGTCCTTGGCCCCGGTGGTCGGGCTGTTTTTGTGGTGCCGAACCGTGCGGGGCTATGGTCGCGTCGGGATGCAACGCCGTTCGGCTTCGGGCGGCCTTATTCACTGACGCAACTCGAAGTGCAGCTGAAGCGCCATTCTTTCACCCCCGAAAGCCATCGCGCGGCGCTGTTCTCGCCCCCTAGTCAACGCAAGGTTTGGCTGAAATGGGCCAGCACGTTCGAGCGCTACGGACGCAAGATGTCGAGCTATTACGCCGGTGGCGTGTTAATCGTTGAGGCCAGCAAACAGGTCTATGCACCGAAGAAGCGCGGGGTGGCCGTCGATGTAAGGGCACCTTTGCGAATATTAGAGGGCGCTGCGAATCCTGTCGCGGGGCGCAATTTGACCGGTTCGAATTGAACGCGCGTTATGGTGACTCGATGCCGGAATCAGCCGAAAACTTGACATAAGTGCTCACTTATTGCGGCTTCAATCGGTCGCACCCAGAGGTGGAATTGGTCGAACCCCAGTAAAAGAAGGGAAACGGGTCGCATACTTATGCACTATTATATTAGCCTTCCCTGTTGCGGTAAGCACCCTGCTTTGCTAGATCACCACTGATTTTGAAGGCTGCGAGGTTCGCGGCCTTTCTTGCAACGGTCGGTCCGGACTTTCGCTAAAGTTCACCGACCCCGTTACCGGAAGGGTGGACGTGTCCGAACCAGTCTCGATCTCCACAGGCATCGCCGGGCGCTATGCGACCGCCGTGTTTGAACTGGCCAAGGAAGGCAAGAAGCTGAAGGCGTTGGAAACCGACGTCGACACGCTGGATGCCGCATTGGCCGAAAGTGCTGATTTCCGCGACTTGATCGCATCGCCGCTATACTCGCGAGAGCAGCAGGCGAATGCGGTCGCGGCGATTGCCAAGAAAATGAAGTTGTCGCCAACGATGGCCAACACGCTGAGCGTGATGGCTGGCAAGCGCCGCCTCTTCGTTCTGCCGCAGTTGGTCACCGCGCTGCGCGGGCTGATCGCCGACGAAAAAGGCGAAATTACTGCTGACGTCACCGCCGCCAAGGCGCTGACAAAGGCGCAACAGGACAAACTTGCCAAGACGCTGACCGCGACTGTGGGCAAAGATGTGAAAATCAATATGGCCGTCGATGAAAGCCTCATTGGCGGTCTTGTCGTAAAGGTGGGTTCCAAGATGATCGACACCTCGATCCGCTCGAAACTCGCTTCCCTCCAGAATTCCATGAAAGAGGTCGGATAAAATGGCGATCCAAGCTGCAGAAATCTCTGCGATCCTGAAAGACCAGATCAAGAACTTCGGCAAAGAAATCGAAGTTGCTGAAGTCGGTCGCGTATTGAGCGTCGGTGACGGTATTGCCCGCGTTTACGGTCTCGACAATTGCCAAGCTGGCGAAATGGTCGAATTCCCCGGTGGCATTCAAGGCATGGCCTTGAACCTCGAAAGCGACAACGTCGGTGTTGTTATCTTCGGGTCCGACAGCCAAATCAAAGAGGGCGACGTTGTAAAACGGACGAACTCCATCGTGGACGTTCCGGTTGGTGACGAACTGCTGGGTCGCGTTGTTGACGGTCTGGGCAACCCGATCGACGGCAAGGGTCCGATCAAAACCACGAAGCGCGCCGTTGCCGAGCAAAAAGCTCCGGGCATCATCCCGCGTAAATCGGTTCACGAGCCAATGGCAACCGGCCTGAAATCTGTGGACGCGATGATCCCTGTTGGCCGCGGCCAGCGCGAGCTGATCATTGGTGACCGTCAGATCGGTAAAACAGCCATCGCGTTGGATACCATCCTGAACCAGAAATCCTACAACGACGCTGCTGGCGACGACGAGGGCAAGAAGCTCTATTGCGTTTACGTGGCTATCGGCCAAAAGCGCTCCACAGTGGCGCAGCTGGTTAAGAAACTCGAAGAGTCCGGCGCGATCGAATATTCGATCGTTGTTGCTGCGACCGCTTCCGACCCGGCACCTATGCAGTTCTTGGCACCCTACGCCGCGACAACAATGGCCGAGCACTTCCGTGACAATGGCCGCCACGCCCTGATCATCTATGATGACTTGACCAAACAGGCCGTGTCTTACCGTCAGATGTCGCTGCTGCTGCGTCGCCCACCAGGACGTGAAGCCTATCCAGGTGACGTTTTCTATCTCCACTCCCGCCTGCTGGAGCGGTCTTGTAAGCTGAACGAAGACAACGGTTCCGGCTCCCTGACGGCTCTGCCGATCATTGAGACCCAAGGTGGCGACGTTTCGGCGTTTATTCCGACAAACGTGATTTCGATCACCGATGGTCAGATCTTCCTTGAAACCGAGCTGTTCTACCAAGGCATCCGCCCTGCGGTGAACACCGGTCTTTCGGTGTCTCGCGTTGGTTCGTCCGCTCAGACAAACTCGATGAAGTCTGTGGCTGGTCCGGTTAAGCTGGAGCTTGCTCAGTACCGCGAGATGGCAGCGTTTGCTCAGTTCGGCTCCGACTTGGATGCCGCGACCCAGCAGTTGCTGAACCGTGGTGCGCGCCTGACCGAGCTGATGAAACAGCCGCAGTATTCGCCACTGACCAACGCTGAAATCGTTTGCGTGATCTATGCAGGCACGAAAGGCTACCTCGACAAGATCGCCGTCTCTGACGTTGGTCGCTTCGAGGCTGGTTTGCTGTCGCACCTGCGTGGCAAGGGCAAAGCGGTTCTGGACATGATCACCAAGGATGACCCGAAAATTAAGGGTGATGCCGAGGCCGCCGTTAAGGCCGAGATCGACGCGTTCGCAGCTGACTTCGCATAAGGGGGGCTTAGGCAGATGCCAAACCTCAAGGTTCTAAAAAATCGGATCGCGTCGGTCAAATCGACCCGCAAGATCACGAAGGCGATGCAAATGGTCGCCGCCGCGAAACTGCGCCGAGCGCAGGAAGCGGCGGAGGCTGGCCGCCCCTACGCTGAACGGTTTAACGCCGTAATGGCGCAGCTGGCCGGTGGCGTGTCTGGCGACAGTGGCCCAAAGCTGCTGGTCGGCAACGGCTCCAATCAAACGCATCTGCTGGTTGTCATGACCGCAGAACGCGGCTTGTGCGGCGGCTTTAACGGCAACATCGCCAAGCTGGCCCGTGTTGCTGCAAACAAACTGATGGCTGAAGGCAAGACGGTGAAAATTCTCACCGTTGGCAAGAAAGGTCGCGAGGCGCTGAAACGCGAGCTTGGGTCCCATTTCATCGGGCATGTCGATTTGTCGGACGTTAAAAAGCTTGGCTATGACAACGCGGCGACGATTGCTCAGGATTTGCTGACACGCTTTGATGCTGGCGAATTTGACGTGGCGAAGATCTTCTACTCGACCTTCCAGTCCGTCATCAGCCAGACCCCGACCGAGCAGCAGATCATCCCCGCCGACTTCAGCCACGTTGAAGTAGGCGAGCAAAGCACGGTCTATGACTACGAGCCCGGCGAGGAAGCCATCTTGGCCGACTTGCTGCCGCGCGCAGTTGCTACGCAAATCTTCTCGGCCCTTTTGGAAAATGGCGCCTCGGAGCAGGGTGCTCGGATGTCCGCAATGGACAACGCGACCCGCAACGCAGGCGATATGATTGACAAACTGACCATCCAATACAACCGGTCGCGTCAGGCTGTCATCACCAACGAGCTTATCGAAATCATTTCGGGCGCGGAAGCGCTCTAGACCCCGGAGAACCTCAACATGGCCAATGTTAACGGCAAAATTACACAGGTTATCGGCGCGGTCGTCGACGTTCACTTCGACGATGACCTGCCTGCGATCCTCAACGCGCTGACAACAGACAACAACGGCAAAACGCTGGTGTTGGAAGTTGCGCAGCACCTTGGCGAAAACACCGTTCGTGCGATTGCTATGGACGCCACCGAAGGTTTGGTGCGCGGTCAGGAAGTGATCAATACCGAAGGTCAGATCACTGTTCCAGTAGGCCCCGGCACGCTGGGTCGCATCCTGAACGTTACAGGTGACCCTGTTGACGAGCAGGGACCTGTCAAAGCAACCAAACGCCGCCCGATCCACGGCGACGCGCCTGCGTTCGAAGACCAGTCCACAGCGACTGAAATTCTGGTAACAGGCATTAAGGTTATCGACCTGCTGGCCCCATATACTAAGGGCGGCAAAATTGGCCTCTTCGGCGGTGCTGGTGTGGGCAAGACGGTTCTGATCATGGAGCTGATCAACAACATCGCGAAGGTGCACTCCGGTGTGTCCGTGTTCGCGGGTGTTGGCGAGCGGACCCGTGAAGGCAACGACCTTTACCACGAGATGATCGAATCCGGCGTTATCGTTCCTGATAACCTCGAAGATTCGAAAATCGCGCTCGTCTACGGCCAGATGAACGAGCCTCCAGGTGCGCGTATGCGGATCGCTTTGACCGGTCTGTCCTTGGCAGAGCAGTTCCGCGATGACACCGGTTCCGACGTTCTGTTCTTCGTCGACAACATCTTCCGCTTTACACAAGCAGGCTCCGAAGTGTCCGCGCTTCTGGGTCGTATTCCGTCCGCTGTGGGCTACCAGCCAACGCTGGCCACCGACATGGGTGCGATGCAGGAACGTATTGCGTCGACGAAAGCTGGCTCCATTACGTCGGTGCAAGCCGTGTACGTGCCGGCCGATGACCTTACCGACCCGGCACCTGCGACGTCCTTTGCCCACCTTGACGCGACGACGGTTCTTGACCGTGCGATCTCGGAAAAAGGTATCTACCCTGCGGTTGACCCGCTCGACTCCACGTCGCGCCTGATGGACCCTGCTGTTGTTGGCGAGGAGCACTATGGTGTGGCTCGTAGCGTGCAAGGCATCCTGCAGCGCTACAAGTCGCTGCAAGACATCATCGCCATCCTTGGCATGGACGAATTGTCCGAGGACGACAAACTGGCCGTGGCGCGCGCGCGTAAGATCGAGCGCTTCCTGTCGCAGCCGTTCGACGTGGCGAAAGTGTTCACCGGGTCCGACGGTAAGCAGGTTCCTTTGGAAGACACGATCGCGTCGTTCAAGGCAGTTGTCGCTGGCGAATACGATCACCTTCCGGAAGGCGCCTTCTACATGGTTGGCGGCATCGACGAAGTGATCGCCAAAGCCGAGAAAATGGCTGCTGACGCAGCCTAAGTTCAAGGAGGCCATCACATGGCTGAGATGATGCAATTCGATCTGGTCTCGCCCGAGCGGCGGCTGACCTCCGTGCAGGCCTCCGAGGTGCAAATCCCCGGGGCCGAGGGTGACTTCACTGCAATGGCGCAACACGCGCCGGTGATCACCACCCTGCGCCCCGGCGTGCTGAAGGTTGTGACCGCGTCTGGCACCGACGAGTATCTGGTGACGGGCGGTTTCGCCGAAGTGGGCGTTGCTGGCACATCTGTGTTGGCGGAACGTGCTTTTGCCAAAGCGGATGTCACACCAGAGCTGCTGGAGGACCTAATCAAAGAGGCGAACCTGCAGCGTGATGCAAACAATACGGATATGGCGGCGAAATATGCCGATGATCTGGTCGCAGCAAGCACCCAGATTTCCGGCTAGTTTCCGGCAATCACGCGCCTTTTGCGCAACGTGTTAAAAGAAAGCCCCGCCTGGTCGGGGCTTTTTTTCTAAGTTACCCATAGGTAAGGCTTACATTAGGGGAACTGTCATAGTGTCGCCGAAGTTTACGAGTATCACCACCGCGTAAGGGTAATTTATGCAACGACTAACCAGCAATAATGTTGGAATCACGCAAGGCTCCCGCGTCTTGTTTTCGGATTTCATTGATGACGGCCCGATGTGGACCGGAACCGGCCCTCGTGAGCACCGGTTTGAGGTGGAATTTGCCGAAAGCTACGCGGCTGTGCCCAATGTGATGGTGTCGATCGCGATGTGGGACAGCGATACCAAGACCAACCAGCGGATGGATATCGCCGCGGAGAACGTCTCCGAGACCGGATTTGATCTGGTGTTTCGGACATGGGGTGACAGCCGTGTGGCGCGCGTGCGCGCAAACTGGATGGTCATCGGGCCATTGCCCAACGAAGACGATTGGGATCTGTACTAAACTACCCGAATTGTGCCTTCGGCGCTTGATGTTTTGATGGGGGCGTTGCCCCCAAACCCCCAAGGTATTTTTTGAAGCAATGATTGGGGGCAGGGTTAGCTGCTGGGGTAGAGGCTTTCGTAGATCGGCTCCAGCGTTTCGTTGTCGAACAGGGACGAGACGGACATACCGCCCGAGATGTTCAGGATCGCTTGCGCAAACATCGGCGCCGTCGGCACGATGCGGATGTTCTTGCAGGCCTTGACCTCTTTGGTGGGCTGGATGCTGTCGGTGATCACGAGGCTTTTCATCACCGAATTGGTGATGCGCTCGACGGCGGGGCCGGAGAGGACACCATGGGTGATGTAGCTATGGACCTCGGTGGCTCCGGCTTCCATCAAGACCTCGGCGGCCTTGCACAAGGTGCCAGCGGTATCGCAGATGTCATCGACGATGATGCAGCGCTTGCCTTCGACGTTCCCGATGACGGTCATTTCTGCAATTTCGCCAGCTTTCTCGCGACGCTTGTCGACGATGGAGAGTGGGGCTTTGATGCGCTGCGCCAGTTCGCGGGCACGGGCCACACCGCCCACATCAGGGGAGACGACCATGACGTCTTCCATGTCCTTGAAGTGATGCAGGATATCCAATGCGAAAATCGGGGAGGCGTAGAGATTGTCCACGGGCAAATCGAAGAAGCCCTGAATTTGGGCCGCGTGCAGATCCATGGTCAGAACCCGCTCCACTCCGGCTTCGGCGATCAGGTTGGCGACCAGCTTGGCGGAGATTGGCGTGCGGGCCTTGGTGCGGCGATCCTGACGGGCATAGCCGAAATAGGGGATCACGGCAGTGATGCGTTGCGCCGAAGAGCGACGGAGCGCGTCGGTCATGATCAGCAGCTCCATCAGGTTGTCATTGGCCGGGTTGGAGGTGGACTGGATAATGAACATATCCTCGCCACGGACGTTCTCGAAGACCTCGACGAAGATTTCGCCATCGTTGAATCGCTCGACCCTTGTATCAATCGGTTTGACGACCTGACCGCGATGCATCGACATGCGCTTGGCAATGGATGTGGCAAGCGGCTTGTTCGAATTACCCGCGATGAGTTTTGGATCGGTGTTGACTGGCATGTGGTGTCCCCGTTTGGCAGCTATCACGGACCTGTGTTCCCCAACCGGACCGCGTTGCGCACCCCGTAACACCCGACTAGGATTCGCGCAAAGGTTTAACCCCGAGAGGACGTCCATATGCCACATGTAGACTATTATTTCGCGACTCTGTCCCCCTACACCTACATGGCGGGCACGCGTCTGGAGGAGGTCGCCGCGAAACATGGCGCGACAATCACCTACAAACCTATGGAAATCATGGCACTGTTTGCCCGCACCGGCGGCACACCACCCCCGCAGCGCCACCCCAACCGTCAGGAATGGCGGCTTCAGGAAATGCGCCGCACGGCCAAGAAGCTGGAGCTGCCGATCAATCTGAAACCGGCACATTGGCCGACCAATCCGGCGCCGTCCTCCTATGCGATTATTGCGGCTCAAGCTGCGGGCGGTGATGTCGGCGCTTTGGTGCATGCATTCACCCGTGCCTGCTGGGCCGAGGATCGCGACATCGCGGAGGATTCTGTTGTGCGCGACGTGCTGGAGAAATCTGGTTTCGACCCCGCGCTGGCAGACAAGGGTTTGCTGGCCGGAGCGGAGCAATATGGCCGCAATCTAGAGGACGCCGTGCTGGCGGGCGTCTTTGGCGCGCCGACCTACATTACCGACGGGGATGAACGCTTCTGGGGGCAGGACAAGATCGACGATCTGGATCTGCACCTGTCGGGCAAGCTTTAAGTGCCAGACGCGCTGTTTTTGCATGGCATGCTCGCCGACAGGCGGGTGTGGCGTTCGGTGACGGCGCATCTTCCTGAGATGGAGTGCCAGACCATGGACCTGCCTGGGCATGGTGGTGCAGTCGCGTGGGATGGCGGGGATTATCAGAGACAGGCGTTTGAGATGGCGCAGTCCCTGTGCGACACCCCTGTGCATCTGGTGGGGCACTCGTTCGGCGCATCTGTTGCGTTAAGGCTGGCTGTGGAGCGGCCTGACGTGATGCGCAGCCTGACGCTTGTGGACCCGGTCTTCTTCTACGCAGCGAAGCAGGCGGATCCGGCTCTGTTTGACCAATACGCTCAGCGCGCTGGCCCCGTGATGCAGGCCATCGCGAAAAAGGACCATATGCACGCGGCAGAGCTGTTTCTTGGCGATTGGGGTGTTGAGGGCGGCTGGGCGATGATGCCGCCGCCCGCCCGCGCCGCGATTGCGGAACGGATGCCGCTTATCGGTGTCACTGCGGCGAGCCTTATCGAAGATACCGGACAGATCTGGCCGCGGCTGCGGGATGTGACCTGTCCGGTTCTGATCGTCTCTGGCGGGAAGTCCGAACCTGTCATGCCGGGCATTGTGCAAGGGCTGGAGGCGCAGTTTGAAAACTGCACCAGTGTTGTGTTCGATGATGCAGGCCACATGATTCCTGTTACCCATGGCCCGCAGTTGGCTGCGCAGATTGCGGCGTTTACGGCCTAGCCGCGCAGCAGGGCGAGCAACTGGTCGATCTCTGTGTCGGGCTTTGACCAGTCGCACAC
This sequence comes from Litoreibacter ascidiaceicola, assembly GCF_900129235.1. Lineage (GTDB taxonomy): Bacteria > Pseudomonadota > Alphaproteobacteria > Rhodobacterales > Rhodobacteraceae > Litoreibacter > Litoreibacter ascidiaceicola. The sequence continues at coordinate 360,722 of NZ_FQUV01000003.1, forward strand.
GAAGCGGCAGCGGATCAGATCGTCATCGGGGCCGTCAAGTGAGGCGTCAGCGGGGAACAGGTAATATTTCGCACCTGCTTGGATTGCGCGGCGATGTGCGGCGCGGGGCAGGAGGGCAAAGACCATATTGGCAGCCGGTGCGTCGGGGATTTCAGCCTCGTCGATGCTTTCCAACCCTTTGACCAGTCGCGCGCAATTGGCGTTGGCTTTTGCGCCAAGTTCCAGCCACAGGTCGTTGGTCAGATAGGCCTCCATCTGCGCCGACAAATAGCGGTGCTTGGAGAACAGATGCGCGCCGCGTTTGCGGCGCAACTCGAATTCCCACGCTTTTTCGGGGTCGAAGAAGATCACAGCCTCGACGCCTGCACAGCCGTTTTTGGTGCCGCCGAAGGACACCATGTCGATGCCTGCCTTCCACGTCATCTCGGCGGTGGTGCAGCCGAGCGCTGCGCACGCATTGGCAAAGCGTGCACCGTCAAGATGGGTTTTGAGCCCGTATTCTTTGGCGATGGCGGTGATTTGGGCGATTTCCTTCAAGCTGTAGAGCGTGCCAACTTCGGTGGCTTGCGTGATGGTCACGGGGCCGCGCTGGACGCTATGCACATCTTTTTGGCCGGTGCCGATAATCACTTGGCGCAGCGCATCAGGGTCCATCTTGGCCCCCGCGCCCTCGACCAAAGTCAGTTTCGCGCCATTTGCATAAAACTCCGGCGCGCCGCATTCATCTTCTTCCACATGCGCGACGCGGTGGGCGAAAATCGTGTCCCAAGGATTGGTGTAGGTGGCGAGGGCCAGCGCATTGGCCGCCGTGCCGGTGGCCACGAGGTAGACGGCAGCCTCGGGCGCCTCGAACGTCGCACGGATCTTGTCGCGCACGCGGTCCATGATGGTGTCGTTGCCATAGGGCATCTCGTAGCCGGTATTGGCTTTTACGATGGCGTCCAGAACGCTTGGGTGCATCGGGCCTGCATTGTCAGAGGCAAAATTCATGTCACTGGTCCTCGATTATATAGTTTTCCCACTCGTCCTCGGACACTTCGAATTCCGGCACGGTCCAGCCTTGCACGGAGATGCCTGCGTCATGGACGGTTTGGGCGGTGCCGGAAATCAGCGGGTGCCAGTCGTACAATGCCTTGCCCTCGTTGAGCAGCCGATAGGCGCAGGTGGGGGGCATCCAGTAGCCGATTTCGTCGATGTTCTTCGGCGTCAGCATCACGCAATCGGGCACGAACTGCTTGCGGATGTCATATTGCGCACAGCGGCAGGTATCGCCGTCCAACAGGCGGCAGGCAACGCGGGTGAAGGCAATCTCGAACGTGTCTTCGTCTTCAAGCTTGTTCAGGCAGCAGCGCCCGCACCCATCGCACAGTGCCTCCCATTCCTTCGGGGCCATGTTCTTTAACGGGACTTTCTCCCAGAATTTGTGGCGCAATCCGTCGCGCTCGATCGGGTCTTTCATAGCGCGGCCAGTATGGAGCGCGCGCGGTCGCAATCCGCATCCATTTGGGTGATCAGCGCGTCGAGGCTGTCAAACTTCTCCTCACCGCGCAGGTAGTCGACCAAGGCCACCGACAGCGTTTCGCCGTAAAGGTCGCCTTTGAAATCGAATAGGAAGCTTTCACAATTGGGCCTGTTTACCCCGAACATCGGGCGCACGCCGATGGAAGCCGCGCCGTGATAGTTGCCCTTGTGCGGCCCTGTCAGCACGTCCACCAGAACGGCGTAGACGCCGAACTTTGGCGGATGCAGGCGGTCAATCGACATGTTTGCGGTGGGGTAGCCCAGCTCGCGGCCCCGTTGATCGCCTTGGATCACTTCGCCCTCGATGCGGTGCCAATGGCTGAGCATTCCGGCGGCGTCGCGGGGGCGGCCTTCGGATAGCGCCGTGCGGATATTGGTCGAGGATACCTGCGCCGTGTCCTGCGTCACCAACTCGGCAATGGTCACGCCAAACCCGTATGTATCGCCAAATGCCTTGAGCATCTCCACGTTGCCCGCGCGCCCTTTGCCGAAGCAGAAATCAGCCCCGACAACGACATGCTTCAGGCCAAGGCCTTTGGCGATCACGTCGCGAGCGAATTCCTCGGCGGTCAGGCTCGACAGGGTGGTGTTGAAGTTCAACTGGTACAACCGCTCAACACCCAGCTTTTCAAGGCGGTTGGCCTTCGCCTCGGCGTTCATCAGACGGAAGGGCGAGGCCTCCTTGGCGAAAAACTCGCGTGGATGCGGCTCGAAGGTCACGATACCCAATGGTGCATCGGGGGCCGCTTGGCGCGCAATGTCGATTACCGCGCGGTGGCCAATATGAACCCCGTCGAAATTGCCAATGGCCGCGGTCGCCCCGCGGTCCTCTGGTCGCACAAACTGGTAGTCTCGGATAATCCTCATGGCGTTTGGGTAAACGCCGTGCGGCAGGGGTGCAAGGGCTAGTCGAACTTGCGCGAGGGGGCCAAAACCACGGCCTCGCCTTTCAGCACGTTCTTGCCATCCACTTCGCAGCGGGTGTGCATCGTCACGCGACGTTTGGCGTGGTCGATCTCGGTCACTTCGACCTCGGCCATGACCATGTCACCGGGGCGCACGGGGGCAAGAAACTTCAGCGACTGGCCCAGATAAACCGTGCCGTGGCCGGGCAATTGCTCGCCAATCACGGCAGAGATCAGGCCAGCGGTCAGCATTCCGTGTGCGATGCGGCCTTCAAAGATAGTATCTTGGGCGTAGTCGTCATCCAGATGCACCGGATTGTGGTCGGTCGAGACCTCAGCGAACAATTCGATGTCGCGGTCGGTCACCTGTTTGCGCAGATGCCGCTTCATGCCGATTTCAATATCCTCGATGCAGATGGTGCCGCGGGGAAGGTTGTCTGTGCGATGAACGTCGAGCATGGCGCGTAACTTTCAAACAAGTAAATGGACAGGTTTGAAAGATAATTACTTTGCACTTGCAGCAAAGTCCAGCTTTTTTTGCCCTAACGCAGGTAGCCAATAGTATAGGTTGGCGACGACATTTCCGTTTCCAAATAGGCTTTTAGGGCCTCCGGATCAGGCTGGTGCGTGGTTTTCGTCTCGGCTGCGGCAAGGCCGCCGGAGATGAACAGGGAATCAATATCCTCCCCCATCGCGCCACGGATATCCGTCAACACGCCGTCGCCAATGCATAAAATCCGGTCGTCCGGAACAGCTTGCCCCAATGCCGCGAGCCTGCGGCGGGCAAGGTCATAGATCGGTGGATGCGGCTTTCCGAAATACAGGCTTTCGCCGCCCATCTCGGTGTAAAGCTTGGCCAAAGCCCCGGCGCACCATTCGCGGGTTTCGCCGCGATCCACCACGATATCGGGGTTCGCGCAGAGCAGCTTGAGGCCCTTTTGTTTGGCATAGAGAAATTCCGGTCGCATCACGTCAGGATCGGCCAGCGGATCGAAAGGACCGCAACAAATGATGCCTTCGGCCTCTTGCAGCGGCACCTGTTCAATCGCGACAGGGTTCTCGACGATTTCCAACGGGTCAAAGAAGGTCTGATCATGCGGTTGGCCAATGAAATAGACCTTAGAGCCGACTGCGCCGTTGAACATTGCAAAGCGGGCGCTGTCGCCAGAGGTGGCGATGGCGTCCCAGCTGTCCTCGGCTACACCGATTTTGCCAAGCTGCAAAGCGACCGAGCCACGGTGGCGCGGGGCGTTGGTGACGAAGATCACCTTGCCACCTTTGGCGCGGTAAGTCTGCATGGCCGTGACGGCCTCGGCAAAGGGTTCCAGCCCGTTATGGATGCACCCCCACAAGTCGACAAACAGCGCGTCGTAGCGGTCGGACACTTCAGACAGGTGGGTGATGATCTGGGACATTTTGGCCTCGAATTTGGGTGTCGGATACCTGTCGGCTTTCCGTCGGACTTCTGTCGGGCACCGCAGGTCGTAAATTGCGGCGCCCGATAGTGGGTGCGTGGAGGCGGGGTCAGACCTTCAGGGAAGGAATGATCTGCTTCTTGCGGCTCATGATACCGGGCAGCACGACCGTGTTGCCAGTGACATTCGCGCCGAATGACTTTTCCGCCACGCGCTTGGACAGGTCGTTGGGGATCAGCATCGTGGCTTCTTCGTTCAGGATATCCACGACGAAGAGCAGAACCTCGTTCACCTTGTCTTCACCGGCGACGGCTGGCATCGCTTCCATGATTTCAGCGGTACGGTCCAGAACCATCTTGGGGCTGGTGGTTTCCAGAACGGAGACGCGGAACTTCACGCCTTCGACCTCGTATTCCTTGCTGTCCATGCGCAGTAATTCGGCCGCCGAAAACGCGGAGACGTCGGATTTCGCCGCAAACAGCTCGGAGGCGTATTCGGCGATGTTGATGCCCAACTCGTCCGCCAGCTTTTCCGCCAAGGCGCGGTCGGTGTCGGTGGTGGTCGGGGAGCGGAACTCCAGCGTGTCCGACAAGATGCACGACAGCATCGCGCCTTTGATGTTTTCCGGCATGCATCCGGCGTGTTTGCCCATCAGGTCGTGCATGATGGTGGCGGTACAGGCCAGTGGGCGGATGGTGATGTCGATCGGGCCAGCTGTTTCCAAGCCGCCGACCAGCTTGTGGTGGTCGATGATGCCTTGGACATCCGCGCCGTTGATATTGGCGGGCAGTTCGGCCGGGTTGTTGGTGTCCACGATCACGCAAGGCTGGCCATCGGCGACGTTGTCGATGATTTCCGGCTTGGCCAGATTCCAGCGCTCCAGCATGAAGGCGGCTTCGGTGTTCGGCTCGCCCAACAGCTTGGCAGAGGCGTCAGTGCCAGTGTGGTTCAGAAACCATTCCCAGATCAGCGGCGATCCGGTGCTGTCGGTGTCGGGGGATTTGTGGCCAAAAACAAAAGTCGTCATTGCGGGAGTGTCCTCGTGATATGTGCAGTCTTTGCGGGCCTTATAGGAGCCGCCGCTTGGCTTGTCACGCCAGCTTGGATGCGGCGAATTAGGCGGCGGCGGTGCGCGCGAGTTTCACATCCGGCGTGAAAGGGATCGCGGACAGCTCTGGCGCAAGATGGGCCAGCAACGCATCGTTGTAGGCGTTGGCCTGACGCTCGGCGACGGGCAAGCGCAGACATCCTTCGATCAGCGCGCGGTCGCTGAACGGGTTCAGCAGGAAGTTTCGGGTGTAGCCGTAAAATTTGGGCTGCCAGCCGGGAAGCAGGCTTTCGACAAAGGCGAAGTCATAGGCCAGCGCTTGCGCGCCTTCTGGCAATGTCGCCTTCCACGCCAGATAGTCGGGCTTGAAGGCCGCCACGGTTGCAGCCCCGCCTTCGGGCAGGATCGCCAGCCGTTCGGTGGCATAATCCGCATCGTGGCCGTCCGGATGGGCCGCGTCACGGGCCAAGCCGCGTTTCCAGTGGTTGGCTTTTAGCAACTCCATCACGTTGCCGCGCAGAACCACGCCTTTTGGCACCTTGCGCGCCAAACCGTCGAGCACGTCGTTGTTGGCGTCGCCAACATAGCCGCCCGCCAGCCGGTAGGCCATCTTTTGACGCTTGCGGGCAGGGCGGGGCAGCGTGTCCCGGTCCTGCGCGGTGTTAATGTACGAGGCATAGGTTTGGTGGTTTAATGCCAGCGCTTCGGCAAGCTGTTCTGCCAGCTTTGCGTCGATCTGGCCCTGCCAGTTCGACACAAACGTGTAGCTTTGAACGATATGTGCCAGATGCGGCTTGGCGGCGGCAGCAAGGTTGCGGCTGTCGCGCCCGCCGGTCAGCGGCAGTAAGGTCGGATGGCCTTTCGCGATGGCCCCGATGACGTCGCTCAGCCGTTGTCCCATGGCGGCGATGGTCTGCTCTGGCGCGTCGGTGGGATAGGTGGCATCTGCACGCGGCCAGAAGCGCGTCAGGGAGAAGTCGCTTAAGTCCAGCCGGTGGTTCGGCATCACACCGCGGACAAACGTGTCGCGGGTAAATCCAAGCGCGTAGCTGCCGCGCCCTGCTTGGATAGCGTCTGCGTCAAAGCGAGGGTTGTCGATGATGGGGCGGTTCAAGCACATCAACGGCGTTGACGCGACCGTGCGGGTGTTCGCGTCATAGACCACGCCCATAGATCCGGTCGGGTCGGCGTAAACTGCGCCCGCCGCGTCAAAGGCCACATAGCGCCCGGCTGCATCGGTGACGAAGGCTTCAAACGACGCTGTCAGCTTGTAGCCATCGGTGACCAGCACGCCCGCGCCATCCACGGCAATCCCAAGGACAACACCCGCAGGCTTGCCGTTCTGGTCGGTCAGGCGGGCATAGGGGAGCGCGCGGCAATGGTGCAAACGCCAGTCTTCGCACAATTCGGTCACGCGGTAGCCGTCAAGGCTCAACTCTGTGGATTGGCTGAGGACAAACTGACCCCGAAAAATGCGGGAAAAATCCAGTTTTGCCGCGTCGCAGGCCATGTGGGCCGCAAGGGGGGCGCTTAGCATGTCGGGTGGCTCCTGTCGGGGCTCTGATTGTCTGCTCGTGTTTTGCGGATCGTACACCATGGTGCGGGTGCTTGGCAAAACCTTGTTGGCCCGTGTAGCGTCCGGCTCATGACGAAAGAGACTGAACTATACGCGCCGGTGAAATCCTTTCTTGAAGGGCAGGGCTACGAGGTGAAGGGCGAGATCGGCGCGTGCGACGTCGTGGGCGTGCGGGGCGGGGATGATCCGGTGATCGTCGAGCTGAAAACCGCATTTTCGCTGAGCCTGTTTCATCAAGGCGTGGCGCGGCTGGCGATGACCGATGACGTTTATATCGCGGTGCCGCGCAAAACCGGCAAGCCGTTTCAAAGGGCGTTGAAGGAAAACACCGCGCTGTGCCGCAGGGTCGGGCTGGGGCTGATTACCGTGCGGTTGTCCGACAAGCTGGTGGAGGTACATGCCGACCCCGTTCCCTATGCCCCCCGCAAGTCAAAGAAGCGCAAGGGGCGGTTGCTGAAGGAATTCGCGCGCCGCGTGGGTGACCCGAATGATGGCGGGGCGACGCGGCACGGGTTGATTACGGCCTATCGGCAGGACGCAATCCGCTGTGCGCGGTTCTTGGCGGTGCATGGCGCGTCCAAGGGCGCAAAGGTGGCGGAATGGGCCGAAGTGCCGACCGCCACACGGGTGATGCGCGACAATCATTACGGCTGGTTCGAGAAGGTTTCCAAAGGGGTTTACGACCTGTCGACGCAGGGCAAGAAGGGTCTTGCCGACTTCGGTGATCTTGCCGTCTGAAATTCATGACAATTTCTTGGATGCAGTGGTTGACTCATACCGCTCTGCTCCTTAGCTATCCGTCGTTGGCACTCGCATTGGGTGAGTGCTAACGGCTCCGGTCAAACGGAGCCATGGACGTAACATTGGAGCTAAGGAGCACCAACAGATGGCATTAACACCGCTTCACGACCGCGTTCTTGTAGAACGCGTTGAAGGCGACGAGAAAACCGCAGGTGGTTTGATCATCCCAGAGAGCGCAAAAGAGAAACCTGCTGAGGGCATTATTGTTGCCGTTGGCGAAGGTGCGCGTAAGGATTCGGGCGAGCTGATCCCCATGGCCGTCAAAAAAGGCGACAAAATCCTGTTCGGCAAATGGTCCGGCACGGAAGTCACCGTCGACGGCAAAGAGCTGCTGATGATGAAAGAAAGCGACGTATTGGGCATCCTGTCCTGATTTGGAAGGTGGGTTGCAAACCCGCCCTGCGCTTTCGATCCAACTAAAATTTTAAGGAGCACATGAAAATGGCTGCTAAAGACGTCAAATTCGACACCGAAGCCCGGAACAAGATGCTGAAAGGCGTCAACATTCTGGCCAACGCTGTCAAAGTCACGCTGGGCCCGAAAGGCCGCAACGTGGTTCTGGACAAATCCTTCGGCGCACCGCGTATCACCAAAGATGGTGTATCCGTGGCCAAGGAAATCGAACTGGAAGACAAGTTCGAAAACATGGGCGCACAAATGGTCAAAGAAGTGGCCTCGCGTACCAATGACGAAGCTGGCGACGGCACCACGACCGCTACGGTTCTGGCCCAAGCCATCGTGCAAGAAGGCCTGAAATCGGTTGCCGCTGGCATGAACCCGATGGACCTGAAGCGCGGCATCGACATGGCAACTGCCAAGGTCGTTGAAGCAATCAAAGCGGCAGCACGCCCAGTCAATGACAGTGACGAAGTTGCGCAGGTCGGCACGATCTCCGCAAACGGCGAAGCTGAAATCGGTCGCCAGATCGCAGACGCGATGCAAAAAGTCGGCAACGAGGGTGTTATCACCGTCGAGGAAAACAAAGGTCTGGAAACAGAAACCGATGTTGTTGAAGGCATGCAGTTCGACCGCGGCTACCTGTCGCCTTACTTCGTGACCAACCCCGAGAAAATGACAACCGAGCTGGAAGACTGCCTGATCCTGCTGCACGAGAAGAAGCTCTCGTCGTTGCAGCCTATGGTTCCACTGCTCGAAACTGTCATTCAATCCGGCAAGCCCCTGCTGATCATTGCTGAAGATGTCGAGGGCGAAGCCCTTGCAACTCTGGTTGTGAACAAGCTGCGTGGCGGTCTGAAAATTGCTGCTGTCAAAGCACCTGGTTTCGGCGACCGCCGCAAAGCCATGTTGCAAGACATCGCAATCCTGACCGGTGGTCAGGTTATTGCCGAAGACCTTGGCATGAAGCTCGAGTCCGTGACCATCGACATGCTTGGCACCGCCAAGAAGGTCCAGATCACCAAAGACTTGACCACCATCATTGATGGTGCAGGCGAGAAAGCCGAGATCGAGGCACGCGTGTCCCAGATCCGTCAGCAGATCGAAGAAACCACATCCGACTACGACCGTGAGAAGCTGCAAGAGCGCGTTGCCAAACTGGCAGGCGGTGTTGCTGTTATCCGCGTGGGCGGCATGACCGAAACCGAAGTCAAAGAGCGTAAAGACCGCGTTGACGATGCGTTGAACGCGACCCGTGCGGCCGTGCAAGAAGGCATCGTTGTCGGTGGTGGTGTTGCTCTGGTTCAGGCGTCCAAGACCCTTGAAGGTCTGGAAGGCGTGAACAACGACCAGAATGTTGGCATCAATATCGTTCGCAAAGCGATCGAAGCACCTCTGCGCCAGATCGCCGAGAATGCTGGTGTCGACGGCGCTGTTGTTGCTGGCAAAATCCGCGAGTCCAGCGACGCGACGTTCGGCTTCAACGCTCAAACCGAAGAATATGGCGACATGTTCAAATTCGGCGTGATCGACCCTGCCAAAGTGGTCCGGACTGCTCTGCAAGACGCGGCGTCTATCGCTTCGCTGCTGATCACCACGGAAGCCATGGTTGCCGACAAACCGTCGAAAGACGGCGGCGGTGCCGGCGGCGGCATGCCCGACATGGGCGGCATGGGCGGCATGATGTAAGTTCTTTTGCCATAGGCAAAAGGGCGTATCCGTCAGTGCAAAGGCCTCCCTCGTGGGGGCCTTTGTCACGAGAGGGGAAGGCTTTTCGCTTCGACCAGAACTGCCGAGAACCAAACCGTCTGAAGTACTTAGGGCTGCCCTTCATCGGGCGGCCCTTTTTTTCGTTTTCGTGAATTCCCATTCCCCGTTAATCGGCCTATGCGTCCCGCATGCGTCTTTTCCTTCTCACAGCTCTCACGATGGTGGCTTTTGCCGCCAACTCCGTTCTCAACAAACTGGGCGTGTCACGGGGCGGGATGGAGCCGTTGGACTTCGCCATGCTCCGTCTTTGGAGTGGGGCCCTGATGTTGCTTCTATTGGTCTGGGTCCGGCGCAATCGCGCCCCTGAGACGGGCAGCCTGATCGGCACCGCGTCGTTGCTGGTCTATATGCTCGGCTTCTCGCTGGCCTATGTGACGCTGGAGGCTGGCGTGGGGGCGTTGATCCTGTTCGGCGTCGTTCAAATCACCATGTTCGCCGCGGCAGTCGTCAACGGAGAGCGCATTCCCGCGCTCCGCTACATCGGATGTGGCATCGCGTTTTCCGGTCTTGCCGCGTTGTTGTGGCCGGTTGGTGGCGCTGCTCCGGATGTCTGGGGGGCGATACTGATGGCCGCAGCCGGCGTGGGCTGGGGCGTTTACACGTTGGTCGGGCGCGGTGCGGCTGCGCCATTGCTGCGCACGGAGCGCAATTTCAGATACGCGGCGCTGCTTATGGTTGCCATTGCCGTGGTGATTGGTCTGCCGATGGGCACGCCGCTGGGATACATGGCGGCGGTGGCCTCCGGTGCGGTCACGTCGGCGCTGGGCTATGCCCTTTGGTACCGCGTTTTACCGCAACTTCTGACGACGATCGCGGCAACCGCGCAACTGACCGTGCCGGTTATCGCCTTGGCAGGGGGCATCGCGTTTCTGGGCGAAGCGCTGACACTGCGGTTTGCCCTTGCCAGTGTTTTGGTGCTGGGCGGTGTCGCCTTGGCGCTGCGCCCGACACGCTAGTTCAGGCGGGTGAGCAGGCCGCCCGGCTGACGCTCGATCCTGCCCTCCAGTTCCAGCAGGGTGAGCTGTGGCGACAAGGCCCCCGCGTCAATATTCAGATCGCGCAGAAGCTGGTCTTCGGCCACGGGCGTTGGCCCCAACAGGCCAAGGATTTGCGCATGTGCCGCGCCGTGCGGGTGTGCGGGGGTGCTGGCCAGTCGCAGAGCTGCCTTTGGTGCCTCATGCGTTTGTGGCTGTCCCAAGCTTGCCAGCACATCTTGCGGAGAGCGGACCAATGTCGCGCCATCGCGGATCAGCAAATTGCATCCGGCAGCGCGGGCATCCAGCGGATGGCCCGGCACGGCCATGACGTCGCGCCCTTGGTCCAGCGCGTTGCGGGCGGTGATCAGGCTGCCGGATTTCGCGGCGGCCTCAACAACGACCACACCCCGCGCAAGGCCCGAGATGATCCTGTTGCGGCGCGGAAAGTCCCGCGCTTGTGGTTGCAGGCCTAAAGGGCGCTCCGACAGGATCAGGCCCTGTTTGGCAATGTCGTCATGCAGTTTGGCATTTTCGCGCGGATACACCACGTCGAGCCCCCCCGCGACGACGGCGATGGTTCCGTGGGGCAGGGCGGCGATATGGGCGGCGGTGTCGATGCCGCGCGCCAGACCTGAACTGATGGCGTAACCCGCATTGCCCAGATCGTTGGCCAACCCTTGCGCCATGCGTGTTCCAAGCGAGGACGCGTTGCGCGCGCCGACCATCGCGATGCAGGGGCGGTTCGCCAAAGATATGTCACCCAACGCCCACAGCAGGGGCGGGGCATCATCCAGATCCATCAAAGCTTGCGGGTAGTCCGGCGCGCCGTGCAGCAAGAGCTTCGCGCCAAGCTTTGCCCCCTGGTCCAACTCACGTCGGGCGGCTTCGGGCGAGCACGGGGTGTAGCGCGCCACACCTGCGGCGGAGGCGATGCCGGGCAAAGCCTCAAGCGCCGCCTCGGCGCTGCCGTGTTCATCCAGAAGCCGGAAAAAAGTGCTCACGCCAACGCGGTGAGACCTGATCAGACGGAGCCAAGCGGACACATCGCCCTGTAGTCTTGGGGGTGCGAGGGGGGGTGGGGTAGACAGCAGGTCGCTGGCCATTCTTCGCTCCGTCTAATCAGTGAGCCCACTTTGCCGCGTCGGAGTTAAAGGAAAATGAATGTGGATAATAAGATGAGATATTTCCGCTAAGATACTGAATGCAATTGTATAAAAATTGAGCCTATCAAGAACGAGCGCGCAGCTGTCCAGCGGCGCGCTGATTCTTGAAGCCACAGTGTTTCGCTTAGGTCGCGGAACCGCCGACCGTCAGCTTGCCAATTTTCAAGGTCGGCTGGCCCACACCCACAGGCACCCATTGGCCCGCCTTGCCGCAGTTCCCCATGCCCGGATCAAGCGCCATGTCGTTGCCGATGGCTTGGATATGTTTTAGCGCGGTCGCCCCGTCGCCGATCAGCGTCGCGCCATTGACCGGCTCACCCACGACGCCGTTGCGGACGCGGTAGGCTTCGGTGCAGCTGAACACGAACTTACCATTGGTGATATCCACCTGTCCGCCGCCAAAGCCCACGGCGTAGATGCCATCTTTCAGGTCATGCACAATCGCCTCCGGCTCCGCGTCGCCGCCGAGCATATAAGTGTTGGTCATGCGCGGCATCGGCGTGTGGGCATAGCTTTCGCGGCGTCCGTTGCCTGTTGGCTCCACCCCCATCAGGCGGGCGTTCTGGCGGTCCTGCATATAGCCCACCAACACGCCGTCTTCGATCAGGGTGTTCTTGGCCGAGGGCGTGCCTTCGTCATCCACGGTGATCGAGCCGCGCCGATCCGGGATCGTCCCGTCATCCAGCACGGTGACGCCTTTGGCGGCAATCTGTTGCCCCATCAACCCCGCAAAGGCCGAGGTTTTCTTGCGGTTGAAGTCGCCTTCCAACCCATGCCCAATGGCCTCGTGCAGCAAAATTCCGGGCCAGCCGGGGCCAAGCACCACGTCCATGACACCCGCAGGAGCTGGAACCGCGTCGAGATTGACCAGCGCGATGCGCAAAGCCTCGCGGATTAGGCCCTGCCAATGGGATGGCTCCAACAACCCGTCCAGCATGGTGCGCCCGCCGCCGCCAGCCGTGCCGCTTTCGCGACGCCCGTCTTTCTCTGCGATCACCGAGACGTTGATGCGGGTCATCGGGCGGTCATCTGTGACCAAGGTGCCATCGGGCCGTAAAATCGCGACTTCCTGATGGGAGGCGGCCAGCGATGCGGACACTTGCACCACCCGTGGGTCGAGCGCGCGGGCAAAAGCGTCGATTTCGCGCAGGGTGTCGACCTTGGCGGTAAACGCGATGCCTTCCATCGGGTCCATGTCGGAATAGAGCTTGCGGTTGGTGCGCGAAGGCGCAGGGGCCAGGGTGCCGCCCCCTGCACCGACCGCAAGGCGGGCGGTTTCAGAGGCGCGGATCATCGCGTGTTCGGAAATCTCGGTGGCGTGGGCGTATCCGGCGGTCTCGCCGCGCACTGCGCGCAGGCCGAACCCTTCGGAGGCGTCGTAGCTGGCGGTTTTCAGGCGACCGTCGTCAAAGGCGAAAACCTCACCGCGTTTGCGCTCCAGATACAGCTCGCCGTCGTCGGCTCCGGCGGTCGCAGAGCGGAGAATCTCTAGCGCGCGGTCTTGGTCCAACATGGTCTCGAACGGGCGGAACGGGGCGGCGTTAGCGGAGGTCATTGGTGATTCCCTTGATTTAGCGCAAAATTGTGTGCGGCATCGTGGCGCTTTCTTGGTGTCGGCGCTTGCCCCTTGCATGGTAATATGGTTTCTCACAGGCCAGACGCAAGCGGGGGAGCCGTGCCCGAAGAGCACGGCCCTGACAACGACGGGAACAACAGATGAGAATTGCAAAACTTTTTGCTGGCTTCGCGGGCCTTTTGACCGCCACTGGCGCGCATGCGCAAGCCGCACTTGATAACTTGGAAATTATCGGCAAACCAAATGCCGAGACATCCTTGAGTTTCCAACCTGCGGTGACCGAGCTGGCCCGCGACCTGCATTGGCTGGACCAGTTCGTCTTTGTGATCATCACCGTGATCACCTTGTTCGTGACGGCCCTGCTGCTGTGGTGTGCCTATCGCTTCAACGCCAAACGGAACCCGAATGCGGCGACCTTTACGCACCACTCGACGCTCGAAGTGGCCTGGACCATGGTTCCCGTGATCATTCTGGTCATCATCGGCGCGTTCTCGGTGCCTGTTTTGTTCAAGCAACAGCGCATTCCTGAAGGCGACATTGTGATCAAGGCCACCGGTTACCAGTGGTATTGGGGCTACGAATATGTTGACCACGGCTTCGGCTTTGACAGCATCATGATTGGCGCGGGCGAAAACCGCCTGACACCGGATGTCGAAGCCGAGCTGGTCGAGGCGGGCTACAGCAAGGACGAGTTCCTGCTGGCCACCGACACTGCCGTCGTCGTTCCAGTGAACAAAACCATCGTGATGCAGGTCACTGGCGCGGACGTGATCCACTCGTGGACCATCCCCGCCTTTGGTGTGAAGCAGGACGCCGTTCCCGGCCGTCTGGCAGCGCTTTGGTTCAAAGCCGAGAAAGAGGGCATCTATTTCGGTCAATGCTCCGAGTTGTGCGGCCAAGCCCATGCCTACATGCCGATCACTGTGAAAGTGGTCAGCCAAGAGGTGTATGACGCTTGGCTGGAAGGCGCGATCGAAGAATATGCAGGGACACCCCTGTCCGTTCAGGTTGCTTCCGCTAACTAATAAGGTGTGGCGGGGTGAACCCCGCCCTACTGCTTCCTCTTCTTCTTGGGTGTAACGCCACATGACTGACGCGACACAAAACATCGGGACGACTGCTGGCGAAGGCCAGTTCGGCGACTACTGGGCGTTGCTCAAGCCGCGCGTAATGTCGTTGGTGGTGTTTACCGCCGCCGTTGGTGTGTTCGTGGCCCCCGTCAGCGTGCATCCGTTCATCGCCATGGTGTCGATCCTGTTCATCGCCTTGGGTGGCGGCGCGTCCGGCGCGCTGAACATGTGGTACGACCACGACATCGACACCATCATGAAACGCACCGCCAACCGCCCCGTCCCGTCGGGCAAGGTGGCCCCGGGCGAGGCGCTGACGCTGGGTCTGTGGCTGTCGTTCATCTCGGTCACCATGCTGGGGCTGGCCTCCAACTGGGTCGCCGCTGGCTTGCTGGCCTTCACGATTTTCTTCTACGCTGTCGTCTACACCATGTGGCTGAAACGCTGGACCCCGCAAAACATCGTGATCGGTGGCGCGGCTGGTGCGTTCCCTCCGATGATCGGCTGGGCCGTGGCAACGGGTGGTGTGTCGCTTGAGAGCGTCTTGCTGTTCTGCCTCGTGTTCATGTGGACGCCACCCCATTTTTGGGCTTTGGCGCTGTTCATGAACAATGACTACACCAATGCAGGCGTGCCAATGCTGACCGTGACCCACGGCAAGCGCGAGACCCGCAAGCAAATCTTCATCTACGCCCTGCTTCTGGCCCCGCTGGCCATCGGCGCTGCGTTTACCTCCATCGGTGGCTGGATCTACCTGACCGCCGCGATCTACCTGAACGCCAAATTTGTCTGGGGCGCGTGGAAGCTGTGGCAGCGCGAGGAAGCCGACGCCGAGGCCGATATCTATACCGCCGAGAAGGCCTATTTCCGCTTCTCGCTCGTCTATCTGTTTGCAAGTTTCTGTGCCCTGCTGCTGCAAGCGGTCTGGGTCAAAGCCGGCATGGGAGCTTGGTAGAGGTCATGGCACTCAGGGTAGAACACGAGCTGCATAAACGTCGCTTCGGCCGCAATCTAGGCGTGGGCTTGTTGCTGGTTGGTTTCGTCGCGATTGTCTTCGGGCTGACCGTGGTGAAGGTGCAAAACACCGGCTTCGTCGAGGGCTATGACCACGTCGCCCGTCCGGCGCTGATCCCTGACGAGGGCAGCAACTGATGGCGCGCAAGCTTGATCCCAAGCAACGCACCATGGCGGTGCTGGTTGGTGTTGTGCTGACCATGGGCGCGCTCGGCTTCGCCTCTGTGCCGCTTTACGATCTGTTCTGCCGTGTCACAGGCTATGGCGGAACGACGGCGCAGGCGGATGCAGGCTCCGACGTCATTCTGGACCGCACCATCAACGTTCGCTTCGACGGATCGCTGTCGTCCAACATGGCGTGGGAGTTCAAACCAGTGCAGCGCGAAATGACCGTGCGCATCGGCGAGACGGGCCTTGCGTTCTACGAGGCTTACAACCCGACCGATCGCCCGATTGCGGGTCAGGCCAGCTACAACGTCTTCCCGTTTACCGCTGGCGGCTACTTCAACAAGATCGCGTGTTTCTGCTTCACCGAGCAGGTTTTGCAACCCGGTGAGCGTATCCAGATGCCGGTGACCTTCTTCGTGGATCCGGAAATCGTCGACGATCCTGACGCAAAGTTTGTCGAGGAAATAACCCTCAGCTATACCTTCTACGAGATCGACCTGCCGGACGGGGGCGCGCAAGCGGCCCTGACACCCGAGCAGCCCGCAAAAACAACTGAATATAACTAAGCCCACCACGAGGGAGCCCAACAAAATGGCACATGCCAAGAACCACGATTACCACATCCTGCCGCCGTCGATTAATCCGTTCCTTGGGGCGCTTGCGGCGTTCGTAATGCTCACCGGCGCGGTGCTGTGGATGCATGACGGCGGCCCATGGCTGTTCGCGATCGGCTTCGCCACCGTGCTGTATACCATGTTCAGCTGGTGGTCCGAGATGGTCGACGAAGGCCAGCAAGGCGATCACACCCCGGTGGTGCGTATCGGCCTGCGCTATGGCTTCATCTTCTTTATCATGTCCGAAGTCATGTTCTTCGTGGCGTGGTTCTGGTCCTTCTTCAAACACGCCATGTACCCGATGGGGCCCCTAAGCCCTGCGGTTGACGGCCAATGGCCACCTGCGGGCATCGAGACGTTCGACCCTTGGCACCTGCCATTGATCAACACGTTGATCCTGCTCTGCTCCGGTGCGGCCGCGACTTGGGCGCACCACGCGCTGGCCCATGAGAACAACCGCAAAGACCTGAAAAACGGCCTGATCCTCGCGATTGCGTTGGGTGCGTTGTTCACTGTTTTCCAAGCCTATGAATACAGCCACGCAGCCTTCGGCTTCTCGGGCAACATCTATGGCGCCAACTTCTTCATGGCGACAGGCTTCCACGGCTTCCACGTTCTGGTCGGGACGATCTTCCTGCTGGTCTGCCTGATCCGCGTATACAAAGGCCACTTTACGCCAGAGCAGCATGTCGGCTTCGAGGCCGCTGCTTGGTACTGGCACTTCGTGGACGTGGTCTGGCTGTTCCTGTTCGCAGCGGTTTATATCTGGGGCGGCTAAGCTTTCCTGCGATCTACTGAGAAAATCGATAGGCGCGAGGGGAAACCCTCGCGCTTCTTCATTGAGGTAACATGACCAAACGAATGATCCTGCCTTTGCTGTTCGGCCTGATCGGCTGCGCCATTTTGGTGAGCCTCGGGACATGGCAAGTGAAGCGCCTTGCGTGGAAAGAATCCATGCTGTCCGAAATCGACGCTCGGATCACGGCGCAGGCCGTGGCCTTGCCCGATAGTTTGGACCAACAAGACGACCTGTATCTGCCAGTGCAAGCGACAGGTATGTTCGGTGCGGACCGCATCCGCGTGTTGGTCAGCCAGAAGAAGGTCGGCGCGGGCTACCGGATCATCAGCCCGTTCACGACACAAGGCCGCACGATCATGGTGGATCGCGGCGTCATCCCGATTGCAGGTGAATTGCCCGCGCCGCCCACCGGAGAGGTGACGGTGACAGGCAACATCCATTGGCCGCACGAGGTCGACAGCTACACGCCGGACCCCGACGAGGCGCGCGACATCTGGTTCGCCCGCGACGTCGACCGCATGGCCGCCAAGCTGGGCACCGAGCCTGTCTTGCTCATCTTGCGCGCTGCAACCCCTGCCACCCCCGAAATCACCCCGCTTCCCGTCAGCCGCGCTGGCATCCCCAACGACCACCTGTCTTATGCGATCACATGGTTTTCGCTCGCGGTGATATGGTTTGGGATGACAGCGTTTTTGCTTTGGCGTATCAGGCAGCGGACCGTTTGAAGGAACATCCCATGCGTTACATCTCGACCCGCGGCAAAGCCCCTGTCCTGACATTCGAGCAGGCCATGCTCACCGGCCTTGCCCGCGACGGCGGATTGTACCTGCCCGAGAGCATCCCGACGCTGGACCATGACGCTATCCGCGCCATGCGCGGCGCGTCCTATGAGGACGTGGCCTTCACGGTCATGCGCCCCTTCATCGGCGACACTTTTACCGACGCCGAGTTCCGCGAGATCATCGCCAAGGCTTACGAAGGTTTCGGCCACGACGCCCGCGCACCTTTGGTGCAACTGGGCGCGAACCACTACCTGCTGGAGTTGTTCCACGGTCCGACCTTGGCGTTCAAAGACTTCGCCATGCAGATGATCGGCCAGATGTTCCAAGCCGCTCTGAAACGCTCTGGCGAGCGGGTGACCATCGTGGGGGCCACCTCCGGCGACACAGGCTCCGCCGCGATCGAGGCGTTCCGGGGGTTGGACGCGGTCGACGTCTTCATCCTGTTCCCGCAAGGCCGTGTGTCTGACGTGCAGCGTCGCCAGATGACGACGCCCTCCGAGGACAACGTGCACGCCTTGGCTATCGAAGGCGACTTCGACACCTGCCAATCCGCCGTCAAAGATATGTTCAACGATTTCGACTTCCGCGACGGGGTGCGCCTTGCAGGGATCAATTCGATCAACTGGGCGCGGGTGCTGGCGCAGGTGGTGTATTACTTCACCTCCGCCGTGAGCCTCGGTGCACCGGACCGAGAGATCAACTTTACCGTGCCAACAGGCAATTTCGGAGACATCTTCGCGGGCTACATTGCCAAGCAGATGGGCCTGCCGATTGGCGAATTGGTGATTGCCACAAACCAGAACGACATCCTGCACCGCACGCTGGAAACGGGCGCTTATACGACCGATGGCGTGAAGCCGTCGATCAGCCCGTCGATGGACATTCAGGTGTCGTCAAACTTCGAGCGCGCGCTGTTCTACGCCTATGGCCAAGATGGCGCTGCGGTGTCGGACCAGATGGACGAACTCAAAGCCAGCGGTGAATTCAAGGTCAGCCAAGGCGCTTACGAGGCGCTGAAGGAGACCTATGCGTCGGGTCGTGTCAGTGAGGAGGAAACCTCCGCCATGATCACCCGCGCCAACGCGACGATGGGCGAGTTGCTTTGCCCACACTCCGCCGTGGGTGTTAAAGTGGCGATGGACCATCTGGGTACAACGCCGATGGTGACGCTTGCCACAGCACATCCCGCAAAATTTCCGGCCGCCGTGGAAGCTGCGTCCGGCCACCATCCTGAATTGCCCGACCGCATGTCGGACCTGTTCGAGCGCGAGGAGCGCATGACCGAATTGCCAAATGACATCGAGAAGATCAAAGCCCTGATCCGCG
This sequence comes from Litoreibacter ascidiaceicola, assembly GCF_900129235.1. Lineage (GTDB taxonomy): Bacteria > Pseudomonadota > Alphaproteobacteria > Rhodobacterales > Rhodobacteraceae > Litoreibacter > Litoreibacter ascidiaceicola. The sequence continues at coordinate 379,643 of NZ_FQUV01000003.1, forward strand.
AGCGTATCAACGCATGAGGCAACAGCTGACCACCCTGTCCAACGGGTTCCGTATCGTGACCGAGCACATGCCGTCTCTGGAAAGCGCCAGCGTGGGGATCTGGGTCAATGCGGGCGGCCGCCACGAGCGTATCGAGCAAAACGGCATCGCGCATTTCTTGGAACACATGGCCTTCAAAGGCACCAAGCGGCGCAGCGCGTTGCAGATCGCCGAGGCGATCGAGGACGTGGGTGGCTATATCAACGCCTACACCTCGCGCGAGGTGACGGCTTATTACGCCCGCGTCTTAAAAAATGACGTGCCGCTGGCGATGGATGTGATCGGCGACATCGTACGCCACCCTGTGTTCGACCCGCGCGAGATCGAGGTCGAACGCGGCGTGATCTTGCAGGAAATCGGCATGTCTCTGGACACGCCGGATGATGTGATTTTCGACTGGCTGCAAGAGGCGGCCTATCCAGAGCAGCCAATCGGGCGCACCATTCTGGGGCCGACGGAGCGGGTCTCGAACTTCTCGCGTGCGGATCTGTCGGCGTTCGTGGGGGAGCATTACGGCCCGCAAAACCTGATCCTGTCGGCGGCAGGTGCGGTGGACCACGACGAGATCGTGCGCATGGCTGAAGACATGTTCGGGGACATGCCAGCAGGGGCCGCATTGACAGCGGAACATGCCAGTTTTGCCGCGGGCGAGCGGCGCGAAGTGAAAGCGCTGGAGCAGGCGCATTTCACCTTGGCGCTCGAAGCGCCGGGCTATCGCGACGATGATTTCTATACCGCGCAGGTGTTCGCGTCCGCGTTCGGTGGCGGCATGTCCTCTCGGCTGTTCCAAGAGGTGCGCGAAAAGCGCGGGCTTTGCTACTCGATCTACAGCTCTATCGGCAGCTATTCCGACACCGGCATGATGACCGTCTATGCAGGCACATCCGGCGACGATATCGCCGGATTGGCCGATATCACCGTGGACGAGTTGAAACGCGCCGCGGGGGATATGTCCGAGGCGGAAGTGAACCGCGCGCGTGTGCAGATGAAAGCAGGCATGCTGATGGGGCTGGAAAGCCCGTCGTCGCGGGCCGAGCGGCTGGCGCGGCTGGTCGGCATCTGGGGCCGCGTGCCGCCCTTGTCGGAGACCATCGACAAGATCGACGCGGTCGATGTCGCACAGGTACGCGGTTTTGCGCAGAAACTGGCCGGAGCCGAAGCGGCGATGGCCCTATATGGTCCGGTGGAAAAAGCCCGCGATCTGGCCCATGTCGCCCGCAGGCTTGCCGCGTGATGTTGGGGCGCAAGCGTAAGGTCCGTATCGAGACGGAACGTATGACGCTGCGCCTGCCTGCGCATGGCGATTACCGCGAATGGGCGTCGCTTCGGTCGTCGTCGGTCGAATTCCTGACCCCTTGGGAGCCGTCCTGGGCATCCGATCATCTGACTCGCAAAAGCTTTACCAACCGCGTCTACTGGGCGCAGCGCTCCGTGAATAACGGCAATGCCATTCCGGTGTTTCTGGAGCGGCGTGAGGACAAGGCTTTGCTGGGCGCGATCACGCTGGACAATATCCGGCGCGGCCCTGCGCAGGCGGGGACGTTGGGCTACTGGATGGGCCAGCACTATGCCCGCCACGGCTATATGCAGGAAGCCATCCTCGGGCTGGTGCATTATGCATTTACGACGCTGGATTTGAGCCGCGTCGAGGCGGCGTGCCTGCCGGAAAACACCGCATCGCGCGGAGTGCTGGAGAAATCGGGTTTCAAGTATGAAGGTGTCGCGCAGAGCTATTTGCAGATCAACGGGCGTTGGCGCAATCATGTGCTGTTCGCCAATTTGCGCGGCGACCGTCGGGGCAAAACGGATGTGGGCTAACGGTGCTGGCGTGGGCTCTTTGAATATTTTTGCCAAGATGAAGACCATTTGATTTTGCCCTGAGCCCCGTATGATCTAACTTTGAGCTATGCGATGGGTATTTCTCTTTTTGATGATGCCGCTTGCGGCACTGGCTCAGGACCGCAGGCCGAGCCATTGTATTGCTTTGGCCGAAGCGCCGGGGGTCGAATATATCCAACGCGCCGCATTCGGGGAGGCGCTGGACGACTACACCGTTCGGCTCAGCTACATTGCCCATGCCACTTTTATTCTGGAGACGTCGGGCGGGCTGACGGCGGCCACCGACTACACCGGATTTTTTGGGGTGCGGGATTTTGTGCCGGATGTGGCGACGATGAACCACGCCCATTCCAGCCATTGGACGCCGAGCCCTGATCCGCGCATCAAGCATGTGCTGCGCGGCTGGCAGGAGGAGCATCATCTGGACCTTGGCGAGATGCTGGTGCGCAATGTGTCGACGGACATTCGCGGGCAGTTTTCCGGCGATGTCGAGGAGGATGGTAATTCCATCTTCGTGTTCGAGGTCGCGGGGCTGTGCATCGGGCATCTGGGGCATTTGCATCACGAGCCCGATCAGGCGCAATATGCGGCCCTTGGGCGGATCGACGTGGTTATGGCCCCCGTGGATGGCGGGCTGACGCTGGATTTGCCGACCATGGTGAAGGTGTTGAAACGGCTGAAATCCTCGGTGGTGATTCCGATGCATTGGTGGGCTGATGGCTCGCTGGGGCGGTTCGTGGCTGGAATGGCGGATGAGTTCGCAATTGATCGCCGCACCGACAGCTCGCTAGAGATATCGCTGCGCACGCTGCCAAAGCGGCCCACCGTGATCACCTTACGGCCTGCCTATTTGCGGGCCCCGATTGAATGAGCTTTCCCTTGCCGAATAGCCGCGCAATAAAGACCCCATGCTGAATTCTGTGACTGACGCCCTGCGGGCAGAGCTGACCTCGAAACTTCCCGAAGCCGCGTTTCGCGAGCTGACCGACGCCTACCTGCACGAGCCGCGCGGGCGCTATCACGGGGGCGACGGCTTTCTGGTTGCGCCCGATTGCACGCGGGATGTCGCATTGGTGGTGCGGGCCTGCGCCGCGGCAGGGGTCGGAATTATTCCCTATGGTGGTGGGACCGGCCTTGTCGGCGGGCAGGTGCTGGAGAGCGGCCCCGTGCCGGTGATCCTGTCACTGGAGCGGATGACCAAAATCCGCGACGTGTTTCCGAACGAGAATGTGCTGGTGGCCGAGGCGGGAACGATCCTTGCATCGGTTCAGGACGCCGCCGAGGCGGTTAACCGCGTGTTTCCGTTATCATTGGCCTCCGAAGGGTCTGCGCGGATTGGCGGCAACCTGTCCACAAATGCAGGCGGAGTGAATGTGCTGCGCTACGGCAATGCACGGGATTTATGCGTCGGGCTGGAGGCGGTGCTGCCGGACGGCGCGATCCTGAACGGGCTGTCGCGGCTGAAAAAGAACAACACCGGCTATGACCTGCGCCATCTGATGATCGGGGCGGAAGGGACGCTGGGGATTATCACCGCCGCATCGCTGAAACTGTTCCCGAAACCGGCAGGCGAGGGGGCCGCGTTAATGGTTGTGCCGGACCCGCAGGCCGCGCTTGATCTGCTGACTTTGGCGGGGGATTTGCTGGGGCATCAGGTCTCGGCCTTCGAGTTGATCAACCATATGGGGCTGGATTTCCTAGGCGAGGTCGGGCCGGATGTCCGCGTGCCCTTCGAGCAGGCACCGGAGTGGATGGTCCTGATTGATGTCGGCTGTGTCGCGGGAGTGGAGCCGTCGCAGGCGCTGGAGCGATTGTTTGAAGCCGGAGCGGAACGGGGTTTGGTGAGTGATGGTGTGATTGCGCAGTCCGGCGCGCAGCGGGAGGCGTTCTGGACCATCCGAGAGAGCATTCCGGAGGCGAACCGCCGGATCGGCTCGGTCTCGTCGCATGACACGTCTGTTCCGGTCGGGCGCATACCCGAATTCATCGACCGTGCGGGCAAGGCGCTGGCGCGGGTCGACGACTTCCGGATCAACTGCTTTGGCCATGTGGGGGACGGCAACTTGCATTACAACGTATTTCCCCAAAAGGGGAAGTCGCGGGCGGACCACGACCACCAGCGCGCCGAGGTGAAGCGGATCGTGCATGATCTGGCGGTGGAGATGGGTGGTTCGTTTTCGGCAGAGCACGGGATCGGGCGGCTTAAAGTTGATGATCTGAACCGCTATGGCGACCCGACAAAGCTGGCGGCGATGCGGGCGATCAAGGCGGCGCTGGACCCGAAGGGTATTATGAATCCCGGCGCGGTGGTGACGGGGTAGCGAGATGAGTGGGGCTCTGCCCCACATGCGGTGAATTCAGTGGGGCTCTGCCCCACACGCGGCGAATTCAGTGGGGCTCTGCCCCACACCCCGAGGTATTTTTGAAGCAATGATGGGGGGGGTGCGGGTTAGTCGCCTTCGAATTCGCATAGCACATGGACATCCTGGCCCATGGCTTCCAATTTGGCGCGCCCGCCCAGATCGGGCAGGTCGATGATGAAGCTGCATCCGATGACTTCGGCACCCAGCTTTTCGATCAGCTTGATGCCAGCCTCGGCGGTGCCGCCGGTGGCGAGCAAATCGTCAACCAGAAGCACCTTTTCGCCCGGCTGCAGGCTGTCTTCGTGCAGCTCCATCGTCGCTTCGCCATATTCGAGCTGGTAGCTTTGCGCGATGGTCTTTCCGGGCAGTTTGCCCTTCTTGCGGATCGGCACGAAGCCCGTGGACAACTGGTGCGCGATGGCGCCGCCCATGATGAAGCCGCGTGCCTCCAGCCCTGCCACTTTGTCGAACCGGATGCCCGCATAGGGGTGCAGCAACTGGTCGACCGCCATGCGAAACCCGCGGGCGTCCAGAAACAGGGTGGTGACATCGCGGAACATGATCCCCTCATGGGGGAAGTTCGGGATGGTGCGAATATAGTCTTTGACCTGCTTGGTGTTTGGCATGACCGGCTCCGGAGATTGCGTGCATCTCCGGATACCTTAGCGCTGCGGTGGTTAAAAGCCTTTAACCCAAGCGCGCGGCCTGCACATGCATCCAGTCGAAATTCTTGACGCGGCCCAGCGACGTCCAGCCTTGCCGTTCCCAGATTTCCCAGAAGTCGGCGCAGTCGGGATGGGCGAAACTGGCGCGGCCACGGCCCCATTTCAGGCGGTTGCGTTCGGGGTCGAAGTCGATGGCGATGCCCCAGCTATGGGTGGACCAGCTGCTGCCGCCGCGCATCTTACGCGGGTTGTAATCGCCGCCGAACAGATCGAAGCCGAGGCGTTCGATTTCCTTGAGGCCGTAATGGTCATGCACCCGTTCGACGACCTCGCCCAGACTGTCGGCCACTTTGCGGTGCACCCTGAAGCCGGAGCGGCGTTGCGCCTTGTTCCACGCGATTTTGAGTGGCCAGGGGCAGGGCACGCTGACCAGATCGGGGGAGCGCCCGCCGGGGGTGCCGTGGGGGCCGTAGAAATTCGTCATCTGGGATTGCTTGGGGAACTGGTGCGGGTTGGCTTCGATCGGCTCCACGTCGCGCCACGCATGGATGAAGCCGTTTTGCAGCTTTTCCGCCAGCGCGTCGGCGGCCCAAGCGGTTTGCGGCCCCCAGAAGCCGTCGATGGTGCCTGCGTTGACGTCGCAGGCATGGCAGTAGAGCTGCAGAAAAACCAGCGTTTGCCGTTTGCCGCTCAGTCGTTTCCAGTTGGAGGGCGGGGTGCCGCCAATCTGTGGAATACCCTTCTTGACAGCGGCATGTGTCTTAGGCCCTCGATCGCCGTCAATCCGGCCGGAGTAATGTCCCATGTCCTTGAGCTTGGATTGCACAAGCTTGATGGCTGCTGTGTCCATTAAAAACACTCCCTCGCTATTGTCTTGATAGGGAGAGTTTACCACAGGTAAGGCAAGCGCAGACGTGAATTGCATGCTGCGCTTGCAAGTGTTTGTTATTGAAAGTTAAAGTATGCGACCCGCGACCGCATCCAGCTTGGCCATCACGGTTTTATCACGGGCATCGGGCGCGGTGAGAATGGCGTATTCCAGCGCGCGGTCGCAGCCATGGGGGCAGGGCGCGCGCTCTGATCCTAGCAGGGCGGGCAGCATGGCCACCATGTCGCGCGCCTTGCTGGCGTTGCCCATCAAGGTGGCGATGATCTGCGTCACGTCGACCTCGCCATGGTCGGGGTGCCAGCTGTCATAGTCGGTGATCATGGCGACGCTTGCGTAGCAAAGCTCGGCTTCTCGGGCGAGCTTGGCTTCGGGCATGTTGGTCATGCCGATCACGTCCGCGCCCCAGCTGTCGCGGTACATCCGGCTTTCGGCCAGTGTCGAGAATTGCGGGCCTTCCATTGCCAGATAGGTGCCGCCCTGATGGACATTGATGCCGGTGTCTTTGGCCGCCTCCAGACAGGCTGCGCCAAGGCGTGGGCAGGTCGGGTGCGCGACTGAGACATGCGCCACGCAGCCGGTGCCGAAGAACGACTTTTCGCGGGCAAAGGTGCGGTCGATGAACTGGTCGACGATGACGAAATCACCCGGCGCCATTTCCTCGCGGAACGACCCACAGGCGGAGACCGAGATGACATCCGTTACCCCGATCCTCTTCAGCGCGTCGATATTGGCGCGGTAGGGAACCGTGGTGGGCGAATGCACATGGCCGCGCCCGTGGCGGGGCAGGAACGCCATTTTGACGCCATTCAAAGTGCCGGTGAGGATCGCGTCGGACGGGGTGCCCCACGGGGTCTCGACGGTTTGCCATTCAGCGCCTTCCAGCCCGTCGATCTCGTAGAGGCCGGAGCCGCCGATCACACCGATCATCGTATCTGCCATTTGCTGTCCTTCATTCGTGAATTGCGTCAGGTCGGGGCATATTGGCGGAAGGTTAACCGGATGGAAATGCACCGGACGCCACTTCACGCAAGTGTTGGGGCAACTAATCCGTGCATTCCGCGACTGTGTGCGCTAACAGGCGCTCAACTCATCGACATATGTGACCTGAACAAGAGGCAGCAGCGTGACCAACAAGCTGATGGCGTCCCTCGCCAACAATCCGATTTTGAACGAACTAAGCCTTGCGCCTTCCGGCCCCATGGGGGCTGCGCGCTGGCGTATTGAAATTCTGTCCGGCCTGACCGTGGCGCTGGCCTTGGTGCCGGAAGCCGTGGCCTTCGCCTTCGTCGCGGGGGTTCACCCGCTGGTGGGGCTTTATGCGGCCTTTATCGTCGGCCTGATCACGGCGTGCATTGGCGGGCGCCCGGGGATGATCTCCGGTGCGACGGGTGCGTTGGCCGTGGTGATGGTGTCGCTGGTGGCAGCGCACGGGGTCGAATACCTGTTCGCCACGGTGATCCTGATGGGCCTGCTGCAAATTGGGGCGGGTATCTTCAAGCTGGGCAAGTTCATCCGGCTGGTGCCGCATCCGGTGATGCTGGGCTTTGTGAACGGCCTCGCGATTGTTATTTTCCTCGCACAGATGAGCCAGTTTCAGGTGCCCGGCACCGCAGATGGTGGTGGCCACGCGATGGCCAATGGCCAATGGATGACCGGTTTGCCACTGGCGATGATGCTGGGCTTGACCGTGCTGACCATGGGCATCATCTGGGCCACGCCTAAAGTGACCTCGCTGATCCCTGCGCCGCTTGCGGGCATTGGCATCGTGGCGCTGATCGTCATTGGCTTTGGTATCGACGTGCCGCGGGTGGGTGATCTGGCCTCCATCAAGGGCGGTCTGCCGCCGTTCCACATCCCGTTCAGCTTCGGCGCAGGCGGTGGCACGGGCCTTTATGGCGACATGCTGGCCCCGTTCAATCTGGAGACCCTGTGGATTATCGCCCCCTACGCGCTGATCCTAGCGGCGATCGGCCTGATCGAAAGCCTGCTGACGCTGAACCTTGTCGGCGAAATCGTCAACAAGCGTGGCGGCGCTAGCCAAGAATGCGTCGCCCAGGGCGTGGCCAACACCGTCACCGGCTTCTTTGGCGGCATGGGTGGTTGTGCGATGATCGGGCAGTCGATGATCAACGTGAAATCCGGTGGCCGCACCCGCGCGGCGGGCATCGCCGCGGCGCTGTTCTTGCTGGCGTTTATTCTGGTCGCCTCGCCGCTGATCGAGCAGATCCCGCTGGCCGCGTTGGTTGGAGTGATGTTCATGGTGGTGATCGGCACCTTCGCGTGGAACTCGTTCAACATTATGCGCAAGGTGCCACGTCTGGACGCCTTCGTGATCGTCTTGGTGACCATCACCACGGTGATGTATGACCTTGCCATCGCGGTGGTTGTGGGCGTGATCGTCTCGGCGCTGGCCTATGCGTGGCAGAACGCCCGCCGCATCCATGCCGAGACCGAAATCATGGAAGACGGCACCAAGGTCTACAAAGTCGAAGGCCCGCTGTTCTTCGGTTCTGCCGAGGGGTTCTCCGAGTTGTTCACCCCCAACGACGACCCTGACGAGGTCATTATCGACTTCGCAGGCAGCCGTGTGGCGGACCAATCGGCGCTACAGGCCATCGAGGCCGTTGCGGGCAAATACGAGGCCGTTGGCAAGTCGGTGCATTTGCGCCACCTCAGCCGCGACTGCCACGAATTGCTGACCAAGGCTGGCCAGCTGATGATCGACAGTGACGACGACCCTGACTACGAGATCGCCGTGAACTACTCGGTCAAAACCGGTGTCATGGCGGGCGGGCATTAGGCAACGCGCGCTGACGTAGCGAAAGATTAACGGGGGGCGGGTAAAACCTGCCCCTCGACGTCGAACATAGCTCGTGGAATTCAGGGCCTCTGTTATGGGGCAATCTGCATGACGCATGCGTTCAAGATGCAGGGGGTAACGCCCCTGTCTGGCTTAACCCGCGACAGGCGGCGCCGCCATTTATGTATCCAGCGACCCGATTTGAGGGCGCTTTTCCCCAGATAGAGATGCCTCACCACCCCGCGCCGCATTCCGGCGGCTCGGGGCTTTTGGCGTGCTTACTCACCGGGACGGTTCAGACTGAACACGTCTTTGACGTAGGTGTAGTCCTTGTAGCCCAGCCGCGCCAAAGGCTGGAAGGTGGTCACGTCGAACATGCCATCCTTGATGCAATCATCGCGCATATGCACGCCGATGACTTCCCCGAACACGGCGAAATTCGCCTCGCCCGGAAGTTGCACAATCTGCGTCAGTTTGCATTCCAGATTGGCGGGCGCATTCACCACGCGGGAGCAGGGGATGGTGTCGCAGTCGACCCGCTCGATCCCCGCCTTGGCGAACTCGTCCACCTCTTTGTCCCACGGGCCGGATGTCACGTTCATCACGTCCCGCGCCGCGTATTCCACCACGTTGACGCAGAACACGCCCGTGTCGCGGATATTGGCCACGCTGTCCTTGGTGCCGTCGCGGTCCGGCTTGGCGGAGGTGGAGGCGAACATGACCTGAGGCGGCACATACGCCACCGCGTTGAAAAACGAATAGGGCGCGAGGTTCTCGGAGCCGTCAGACCCACGTGTCGATATCCAGCCAATAGGGCGCGGGGTCACAATCGCGTTGAACGGGTTATGGGGCAGCCCGTGGCCGTCTTCGGGGCGGTAGAACATCGGGGGCGTCTCCTTCTTGGTTGCCCAAGGGGTAGCGCCATGTAGACTGTACCGAAAGGGTAAAAACGGGCAGGGCAATTGGAACTTAGGGTTGAGACTCCGCAAGACTGGTGGGCGGTCGAGGCGCTATACGATCTGTCGTTTGCGCCCGGACGTACTGCGCTGTCGTCCTACCGTTTGCGCGACGGGGTCGATCCGGTGCCGGATCTGTCCTTGGTGGCAAGCGACGAGGCGGGCATTATCGGCGGCGCAATCCGCTATTGGCCGATCCGCGTGGGGGCGCATGATGCGCTTTTGCTTGGCCCTGTTGCCGTTCACCCGACCCGTCAGGGCGAGGGGCTTGGCGGTGCCTTGGTGCGCGACAGTCTGGCCCGCGCCGAGACGCTTGGCTGGAAGCGGGTGCTGCTGGTGGGCGACGCGCCATATTACGGAAAATTCGGCTTTCAAAAACTCTCCGGCGTCGAGATGCCGCCGCCCACGAACCCTGATCGGGTGTTGGGACTTTGGGACTGGAAAGACGTGCGCGGCGTGGTGTCCTCCTTGAAAAACGCGCCGACGGGCAGCACTTAAAGGGGATGAACCAGTCCATTTTGCCCCCGACCAAGCCCGCTGATCCCCCTTTGGAGACGCAAATCAAGCATCTTGCCGCCCGTTACCGCAACTCGCGCGGGATCGGGTTGAAAGTGCTGAACGCGCTGGGCGCGAAGGCAGAAGGCCTGCTGGACCATTTGCCGAAAGGCGCGCGCGACGGGCTGGATGGCGCGACGATCAAGGCGTTGGAGTTCAGCTTCGAGGCGGCGGCGAAGACCCGCGCCAATGTGCCGGATTCGGGTCAGTGGATGACCCGTGCGTTGACGATGGGCACAGGGGCTGCTGGCGGGTTCGGCGGGCTGCCATCCGCGCTGGCCGAATTGCCGGTGACCACCACCGTCATCTTGCGCGCCATCCAGACCATCGCCGAGGAGCATGGTTTCGACACCACCCAGCCCGACACGCGGGCGGAATGCTTGCAGGTCTTCGCCTCCGCCGGTCCGCTGGCCGAGGATGACAGCACCGATCTCAACTTTCTGACCCTCCGGCTGAGCGTTACCGGCGCGACGCTGCATGGCGTCATCAAACAGGTGGCCCCGAAGCTGGCCTTGGTGCTGGGCCAAAAGCTTGCCGCACAAACCATTCCGGTTTTGGGGGCCGTCACGGGGGCGGCGATCAACTACAGCTTTACCAGCTATTATCAGGAAATGGCGCATGTCAGCTTCGGGTTGCGGCGACTGGCCGAGGAGACGGGATCGGATCGTGCCGCGCTGGTCGAGGCGTTTCGGCGGGAACTGTCGAACAAAGTGACCCCGCGTTAACTATTCGGTAACCCTGCTGGGGTTATCTGCGCATGCAACGGCTTGACGATCGATAAGAACACAAGCCTGAGGCACGAGTATGTAACCAGTTTCCAGCGGGTCTTCCCTCTCGCTGACGCGGCCTGCCCTTCGGATAACACCGTGCGGCGGGTCGTTTTGTTTTCCGGGGTTAGGACGTCTCGGCGCGGCCCGTTAACCAGTCCATAACGTCGGCCCGAACCGATTGCGCGCCCGTCAGGCGGGCGGCGTCGATGACCTGCTTGGCCTCGGCCAGATCTGTGCGGCGCAGCAGGCTTTTCACCGGACCGATGGAAGCAGGGCGCATGGACAGCGTCCGCAAGCCAATCGCCGCAAAGCACAATGCCTCGACGGGGCGGCCTGCATCTTCGCCGCAGAAACTAACCGGGGTGTTGGTCTCGGTACAGCGCGCGATGATCTGCTCCAGGAAGGTCAGGAAACTGACATTCAGCGTGTCATAGCGTTTGCGGACACGTTCGTTTTCGCGGTCGGCAGCGAAGAAGAACTGTTTCAGATCATTGCCGCCGATGGAGATGAAATCCGCCAGCTCGAAGAACTGTTTGGGGGCGAAGGCCAGCGACGGGGTCTCCAGCATCGCACCGATTTTGACGTCGACAGGCAGGGTATGGCCCAGCTTTCTTTCGCGCTCCAACTCGTCCAGCAGGTGCTGTCTGGCGTCGCGGAATTCGTCGAACTGGGCGACGAACGGGAACATCACCGACAGGGGCCGACCGTTGGCGGCACGGATCAGCGCTTGCAGCTGCATCCGCATCACGCCCTTTTTGTCCAGCCCCACACGAATGGCCCGCCAGCCCATGGCGGGGTTCGGCTCCTCGGTGGCTTTCATATAGGGCAGCACTTTGTCCGACCCGATGTCGAGCGTGCGGAAGACAACCTGCTTGCCCTTCGCCGCATCCATGACAGAGCCGTAGATGGATGCCAGTTCGGACCGGCGCGGCACCCGTGCACGGGTCAGGAACTGCAACTCGGTGCGAAACAGGCCCACGCCTTCCGCGCCCGAGCTGACCAAAGAGGGCAGGTCGGCCATCAGGCCCGCATTCATGTGCAAGGCAATCGTCTCGCCATCCAGTGTGGTGGCAGGTTTTTCGCGGATGGAGGTGTAGCGTTGCTGCGCCTGCGTCTGCATCGCGATCTTGTCGCGGAAGGCAGCGGCAACCGCATCCTCCGGACGCAGATGAACGATACCTTGATCGCCATCGACCAGAATGTGGTCGCCGTTCAGCGCCTCGGTCAGAATCCGCTTGGCATTGATCACCAGCGGGATGGCCCAAGCGCGCGCGACAATCGCCGCGTGGGAACCGACAGAGCCTTCCTCTAACACGATGCCCTTGAGCTTCTTGCCGTAGTCCAGCAACTCCCCCGGCCCGATATTCTTGGCGACCAGAATGGGATTGTCCGGCATTTCCGCGCCGGTGTCGCGTCCTTGTCCGGTCAGCAGACGCAAAAGACGGTTCGACAGGTCGTCCAGATCATGCAAGCGGTCGCGCAGATAGGCATCCGGCACGCTTTCCATGCGGGCGCGGGTGGCGGATTGTTCTTTCTCGACGGCGGCCTCGGCCGACAGGCCCAGCCCGACGTTTTCCTGCATGCGCTTCACCCAAGAGCGGGAGTTGGCGAACATTCGATACGCCTCGATGACCTTCACCTGTTCCTTGTCGGTGTTTTTGCCCATCGCGCCCAGCATCTCGTCGACCGAGCCGCGCAGGGTGGCCATGGCATCCTCCAGACGCCGCAGCTCGACATGGGGGTCGTCGGCAATCGGGTTGGTGATCACGACGCGCGGCTCGTGCAGGTAGACGTGACCCTCTGCGGCCCCTTCTTGGGCGGTGCCGCCGCGGAACAGCGCTTGCTGGACGTGGCGTGCGCTCATCGCGGCGCCTTCGCCCTGGAACGCGCCCAGTTCGGTCATCTCGGCCAGCACCATGGCCACAACTTCCAGCGCGTAAACTTCGTCTTCGGTGTAGCTGCGGGCATTTTTGGACTGCACGACCAGCACGCCGAGCGTGTCGCCAAGTCGCTGAATGGGCAAGCCAAGGAAGGACGAGAAAATCTCCTCGCCGGTCTCCGGCATAAACCGGAATCCGCGGGCGGACGGGGCGTCTGGTGTATTCACCGGCGTGGATGTCCGCGCGACGCGGCCGACAAGACCTTCGCCAATCCGCATCCGCGTCTGGTGGACGGCCTCTTTGTTCAGACCTTCGGTGGCGCATAGCTCCAGCGTTTCGGCATCGCGAAACAGGTAGATTGAGCACACATCAGTCGCCATCGACTCCGCGATGATGGTAGTGATCCGGTCCAGCCTTTCCTGCCCCGCGCCTTCCTCGGCAAGGGTATCGCGCAGGCGGCCAAGCAGCTTGCGGCTTTCACTTTCAGTTCCGTTGGGCAAAACCCTCGCCCCCCCTTGTGGTCTCACTATTTGCTATACGGGAGTTTTCTGGGGAAGTGGAGAGGAGAGACTTACCTGCTTGGAGGAAAGTCGCCGATACGATGCGTTTTCACGCATCACAACACGCCGGATGTTCCTAAAGCGCAAATATTGGGCTGATAAGTCTCATTCTTGGGTGGCGACTGTGCGAATTGTGAAGGCCGTCTTTGCGAGGTCCCCCGAAGACGAACGCCCGCGACGGTGCGCGGGCATTAACGGTATTATCGGCTTTTTGGGAAGAATATTGGGGGTTTAACCCACCTTATCCAACTCGAACGCGTCATGGAGGGCTTGAACGGCCAGCTCCATATATTTGCGGTCGATCAGCACCGAGATTTTGATCTCGGATGTGGTTATCACCTTGATGTTGACGCCTTCGGCCTGAAGGGCGGTAAACATTTTCGCGGCGACGCCTGCGTGGCTACGCATCCCGATGCCGACCACTGAAACTTTTGCCACGTCTGTGTCCGCCACAAGATCGTGGTAGTTGATCGAGCCGGAGGCCTTGGCGTCCGCCATCGCCTTCTCTGCGCGGGCAACTTCGTTGACGGGGCAGGAGAACGTCATATCCGTGCGACCCTCTTCCGAGATGTTTTGCACGATCATGTCCACGTTCACACCCGCCTCGGACAATGGCCCGAAGATGGCGGCTGCGATGCCCGGACGGTCGGCGACCGAGATAAGGGTCATTTTGGCTTCGTCCCTGACGAAGGCCACGCCTGCGACTACGTTGCTTTCCACGATATCCTCCTCGGCACACACAAGCGTGCCCGCGTTGTCGTCCATTTCTTCAAAACTTGACAGAACCCGCAGCTTCACGCCGTAGCGCATGGCCAGCTCGACCGAGCGGGTTTGCAGAACCTTTGCGCCCAAGCTCGCCAGTTCCAGCATTTCCTCGAAGGCGATGCGGTCCAGCTTGCGGGCTTTGTCCTCGATGCGGGGATCGGTGGTGTAGACCCCGTCCACGTCGGTGTAGATATCGCAGCGCTCCGCCTCGAATGCAGCGGCGAACGCCACGGCGGTGGTGTCGGACCCGCCACGCCCCAGCGTGGTGATGCGTCCCTCGGGGCTGATGCCTTGGAAGCCCGCGACCACGGCGACCTTCATGCCTTCGGCGAATTTCGCGTCCAGATTGGCGGTTGGAATTTCCTCGATACGGGCGGAGCCATGGGCGTCCGTCGTCAGCAACGGCACCTGCCAGCCCTGCCAGCTGCGCGCCGGTACGTCCATTTGCTGCAAGGTCAGCGCCATCAGGCCCGCGGTGACGTTTTCGCCCGACGAGACAATCGCGTCATATTCGCGGGCGTCATAGAGCGGCGAGACGTCCTCGACCCAGCCGACCAGCTCGTTGGTCTTGCCGGACATGGCCGACACGATGACGATCACCTCGTAGCCCTTGGCCACCTCTACGCCCACGCGCTTTGCAGCGCGGCGGATGCGGTCCGGATTGGCGACGGACGTGCCGCCGAATTTCATCACCAGTCTTGGCATAGGTTTTGCCCTTTGTCGTATCGTGCTGCGTCTTATGACGCGACGGCACGAAGGGCAAGGGGCAGAGGATATGGGGAAGGGTCAGTAAGGCATCGCCTCGCCGTTCCACATCTCGAAGCATCCCGAGGATTCGGGGCCTAGCGCATCAAAGCGCTGGATCAGACCTGCGGAGGACTCCTCGACCGTGATCGCCGCGGCGCTTCCGCCCATGTCAGTCTGCACCCAGCCGGGATGGTAGATACCAACGGCGATGTTCGGGGCCAACTCCACCGCCAGATTGCGACCGAGGTTCAGCGCCGCCGCCTTGGAGGCGCGGTAGACAAAAGCGTTGCCGCCCGCCCGTTCGCTGGAGCCCATTTGCGACGAAATGATTGCCACCTTACCGCCCGCCGCGCGCAGGTTCGGCAAAAGCGCCTCGATGGTCAGGAATACGCCTGTTACGTTGGTGGCGAAGGTGTCGGCCCAGATGTCCGCGCCATATCCGCGTCCAAGCTCGTGGCCCTTATCGAGGTAGACGCCCGCATTGCAGACCAGCAGGTCCAGCGGTTGCCCATCCAGTGCATCGGCCATCGCGGCCACGGAGGTGGGGTCGCTGACGTCGAGTTGCAGCCAACCCTCCGCAGCCTTGCCGCGTGTGGTGCCAGTCACCTCATCACCGCGCGTTGCATATCCGTCATAAAGTGCGCGCCCGATGCCGCGATTTGCACCTGTGATTAGAACTCTCATGGCGGCCTCTCTAGTTGCTCTTGCGGTTCGGCCCGAAGGGCAGCGGTACCACGGGGATGCCGTCGTCGATCAGTGCCTTGGCGTCTTTTAACTTTGCTTCGCCATAGATCGACCGCTCCGGCGCTGTGCCGTTATGCATGGCGCGGGCTTCCTTGGCGAAATTGCTGCCGACATGTTCAGAATTGGCCTCCACCTTTGCCCGCAATCCCTTCAACGCCTGTTCGGCGGGGGAGGCAGGGGCGGAGAGCGGTTTGTCCTCCGATGTGCGCACGCGCGGCGCCATGATGGACTTCTTGACCTCGTCCGTGCCGCAGATTGCGCAGGTGATCATGCCCGACGACAACAACTTGTCGAACGCGTCTGCCGACTGGAACCAGCTGTCGAAGCAGTGGTCTTTGGCACAGGTGAGGGCGTAGCGGATCATAGCGCGGAGTGGTCCTTATAGCGTCCTATAAATCTAAGCACGCGCGGGACGAAGGCAAGCCTCAATCGGGTTAGGCTTTCAACAGGGACGCGTTGAAATTCTTGATAATCTTGCGCAATTCCGGCTCCCGTACGCGGGCGGCGGCTTTCTTGACGCTGAACCATTTGCGGGTGCGCTGCTTGCTTTCGGGCCAGACTTTATGGATTTTCTGCACCTTCAGCGGAAATACCGACACCGCGCAGGGAAGGTTGTCGGATTTGTCCATGACCTTGGTGTAGGAATAGAGCCCCAGACAGATGTTGTAGGCCTTGCCCTCGACGCCTGCCTCCTCGAACGCCTCGATGGCGGCGGCTTGGGCGGGGGACTGGTCTTCCATCGGCCAGCCTTTGGGGATGATCCAGCGCCGTGAATTGCGTGACGTCACCAAAAGCACCTGCGTCTCGTCGCCCTGCACCCGAAAGCACAACGCCCCGAACTGCGTGCGCACGTCCCGCTTTTGGGACCCCTCCATCCGGAGGGCGGGGTGTTTCATTTTGATCAGCGACATGCTCTGCTCCGACGGCGCGATTACACGCCCTTTTGGCTAAGTTAGCCCGCATATGTGAATAATTAAAGAGTCTTGCGCCGAAACGCCTGTTCCTTCGGCGCAGAGCCGCTAGGTATATGCCCCATGTTGACCCAACCGCTTTTCATCGGCTCCGAGATTTATCGCGGCTCGTCCTATGGCAAGAAGCACCCGTTGCGGGTGCCTCGGGTGTCGACGGTGATGGACCTGAGCCGCGCATTGGGGTGGCTGCCGCCCGCGCAGTTCGTCAACTCGCCGCGCGCCAAGCCTAAGGCGCTGGAAATCTGGCACAGCCCCGAGTATGTCGCCGCGTTACAAGCGGCGGAGGACGCGCAGCATGTCAGCGCGGAGACCCGCGCGCGCCACCGTATCGGCACGCTGGACAATCCGGTCTTCCCCGAGATGTTCCGCCGCCCTGCCACGTCGGCTGGGGGCGCCATGCTGGCGGGGGAATTGCTGGCGAATGGTGGCGTCGTCTACAGCCCCGCAGGCGGCACGCATCACGGCTTTCCCGACCGCGCAGGGGGCTTTTGCTATCTCAACGATCCGGTTCTGGCGATGCTGTCCCTGCGCCGCCAGGGGGTGCAGCGCATCGCCTATGTTGATATCGACGCACATCATCCCGACGGGGTGGAGCATGGCTTCGCGGGTGATCCCGACACGGTGATGGTCTCGGTGCATGAGCAAGGGCTTTGGCCGCGTACGGGGGCGGTGGAGGATCGGGCTGGTGGCTCGGCGTACAACCTGCCGGTGCCGCGCGGATTGAACGACACGGAAATGGCGTTGATCCTTGATCGCCTGATCCTGCCTGTGGTGACGGCCCATCGCCCCGACGCGATTGTCCTGCAATGCGGGGCGGACGCGGTGGAGGAAGACCCGCTGTCGCATCTGAGCCTGTCCAACAACGCGCATTTGCGCGTCTTGCGGGCGTTGCGACCGCTCGCACCGCGTCTGCTGGTGCTGGGTGGTGGCGGCTACAACCCGTGGAGCGTCGGGCGGTTGTGGACTTCTGTTTGGGGCGAGTTGGCGGGGCATGAGGCGCCCGACCGTCTGCCGCCCAAGGCCGAAGCGGTCCTGCGGGCGCTTAGTTTCGAGGGCAACCGCCATGGCCGCAATCCGCCGGAGCATTGGTTTACAACCCTGACCGACGTCCCGCGAGAGGGCGCGATCAGCGACGAGGTCCGCACGAGACTGAATATGCTGAGCGCGCGGTTGAAGGCCCAGTATTAACCGCCGCTAAACCTTCGGCGTTTTGCCCGCCATAACCTGCAAGAACCATTCCGTGTCGATATTCCCGCCGCACAGGATCACCGCGCAGTTGTTGCCCGCCATCTGCTCTTTCTCCTGCAACAACCCCGCCAGAGGCGCGGCACCCGCACCCTCGGCCAAGTTATGAGTGCAGGTGTAATAGGCGCGGATGGCCTCCGCGACCTCGTCGTCGCTGACGGTGATGATCCGCTCCGCGCCTTTGGAATAGATGTCGTAGGCCTCCTGCACCGGCAGGCGGACGGCCATGCCGTCGGCGAAGGTGACGGCGCTGTCGGTCTCGACCATGCGACCTGCCTCGACCGATAGTTTCGCAGTCGGGGCATTCTCTGACACCACGCCCACCACCTTGGTTTTCAGTCCCAAAGCGTCGCGCGCCAGAATGGTGCCGCAGATACCCGAGCCGCAGCCGATGGGGACATAGATCGTGTCCAGATCGGGCTGGGCGGTCAGCAATTCAAACGCATAAGTCGCCACGCCGCGCACCAGTTCCTTGTGGAAGGGCGGCACGATGAACAGGCCTTGTTCTTCGGCCACGCGGAAGGCTTCCGCCTTGGCCTCGTCGAAATCCTGTCCGTGTTCTACCAGTTCGGCCCCGAAGGCGCGCATGGCGGCGTTCTTCTCGACCGAATTGCCGTGGGGGACGTAGATCAGCGCGCGTAGCCCCGCCGCCGTGGCCATCCGCGCTTGGCCTTGCCCGTGGTTGCCCTTGGTGGCCGTGCAGATGCCTGGCACGCCCGGGTGGGTGCGGGTCAGCCAGTCCATAAACGTGATCGCCCCGCGCATTTTGAACGCGCCGGTGGGGCCATGGTTTTCGTGCTTCACCCAAGTGGGCGTGCCCGTGCGGGCGTTCAGCATCGGCCAGCTATATTGCGCCGTGGGGGGCATGTGGCGGTAGACGAGGGCGCAGGCGTCCTCAAGCTCGGATTTGGTGAATGTCATCATGAGGGCCAGCCTAACGCGCTTATGCGCCGCTGCAAGAAGCATTTGGCCTTGCGCCCGCGCGCGCATTGCCCACAATCGGCGGCCATGATCCGTCGTGTTTTCATAGCCTTGGCGTTTTGCCTTGCCACGCTGCCCGCACAGGCGGACGACGTGGTGATCTTCGCCGCGTCTAGTCTGAAAACGGCGTTGGACGAGGTTACGCGAGGCCTCCCCGTGCGCATCTCCTACGGCGGCAGCGGGCTGCTGGCGCGGCAAATCATGCAGGGTGCACCGGCGGATATTTTCTTCTCGGCCAACGCGGTCTGGATGGACGCGGCGCAGGATGCAGGCGCGATCCGCCCCGAGAGCCGCGTGGAGCTGTTGTCCAACGCGCTGGTGATCGTCGGCCATGAGGCGGTGCCGTTCGAAGAAATGCTCGCAAGCGATGGCCGCGTCGCGACGGGGTTGATTGCGTCGGTGCCGGTGGGCATCTACGCGAAGGCCTATCTGGAACGCGCGGGCCACTGGGACGCCATCGCCCCGCGTCTGGTTGAAACCGACAGCGCCCGCGCGGCGCTAGCTTTGGCGGCGCGTGGCGAGGTGCCGTTCGCGGTGGTTTACGCAAGTGATGCGGCTGCGGAGCCTGCGGTGCATGTCATCCACGCCTTGCTTGAATTGCCCGACCTGCCAATCCGCTACCCCGTGGCTTTGACAGCCAGCGCGAAGCCGGAGGCGGGTGCGGTGATGGAGGCGCTGCAAAGCGATACGGCGCGCGCTGTTTACGCGGCGCATGAGTTCGGGGTTCCGTGATGCTTGGCTTGGGACCAGAGGAATGGGGCGCGGTGGCGCTGTCGCTGCGGGTGTCCATTGTGGCGACGCTGGCGATCCTGCCATTGGCGATCTGGGTGGCACATCTGCTGGCGCGGCGTGAGTTTGTGGGCAAGGGCGTGTTGAACGCGCTGGTGTTGCTGCCGCTGGTGCTGCCTCCCGTGGTCACCGGCTATCTGTTGTTGCTGACCTTCGGCACGCAAGGCGCGGTGGGCGGCTTCCTCAGCAACCTTGGCATCGTGTTCGCCTTCCGCTGGACGGGGGCTGCGCTGGCCGCGGCGATCATGGCGTTTCCCTTGATGGTGCGCGCCATCCGGCTTGGGTTCGAGGCGAGTGATCCGAAGCTGGAGCAAGCGGCCACCACACTTGGCGCGTCGCCGTGGCGGGTTTTCCGCACGATCACCTTGCCCGCGGCTTTGCCATCGGTGATTGCAGGCGCGGTTTTGGGCTTCGCCAAGGCCATGGGCGAATTCGGCGCGACGATTACATTCGTTGCGGCCATTCCGGGGCAGACGCAGACCATCCCCTCGGCCATTTACGCCTTCTTGCAAGTGCCCGGCGGCGAAAGCCAAGCGGGCAAACTGGTGCTGGTGTCTCTGGTGATCGCGCTGGGCGCGGTTGCGGTGTCCGAATGGGTCGCACGTAAAGTTGCGGGGCGGCGGGCATGAGCGTTTCGGTCCAGATCACGCAGCGCCTTGGAGATTTCGCGCTAGATGCATCGTTTGAGAGCGAAGGCGGGGTGACGGCGCTGTTCGGGCCATCGGGCTGCGGGAAGACCTCGGTGATTAATGCGATTGCGGGGTTGAGTCGCCCTGATGCAGGGCATATCCGCCTTGGGGATCAGGTGCTGTTTGACGGCGAGACGGGTGTTTTTGTGCCGCCGCACAAGCGCCGGATCGGGTATGTGTTTCAAGAACCGCGCTTGTTCCCGCATATGAGCGTCGGACAAAATATCGGCTATGGGCGGCCAAACCAGCTGTATTCCACGCGGGGCGATGGCGGGCTGGCGGTGCTGGGCATCGAGCACCTGATGGAGCGGTATCCGCGTGACCTGTCGGGCGGCGAGGCGCAGCGCGTGGCGATTGCGCGGGCGCTGACGAGCCAACCGAAAGTGTTGCTGATGGACGAGCCGCTGGCGGCGCTGGACGACGCGCGTAAGACGGACTTCCTGCCCTACCTGCAAGCGCTTGTCGCCAAGACCAGCATTCCGGTGTTCTATGTCAGCCACGCCATGTCGGAAGTTGCGCAGTTGGCGGATCATCTGGTGGTGATGCGGGACGGGCGGGTGGTGCGGTCGGGTGCGCTGGCGCAGCTTTTGTCCGATCCGGCGGCAATTTCCGATATCGGGGTGCGCGAGGCGGGGGCCATTTTGAACGTCACCGTGGCGCAGGCTGATGCCAGCGACGGGTTGAGCGTTTTGGCCACCAGCGCGGGCCGGCTGTTTCTTCCAAAGGTGCAAGCCGAGGATGGAACTGCGATGCGGGTGCGTATTCGTGCCAGCGATGTGATCCTATCCAAAGACAAGCCGGACGGGTTGTCGGCGCTGAATATCCTGCCCTGCACGGTGACGCAGATACATGAAGGACAGGGGCCGGGGGTGGCGGTGGCGTTGCGCTCCGGCGAGGATGCGTTGATGGCGCGGATCACCCGACGCTCCGCCAGAACGATGGGGCTGACAGCGGGGCTGCGTTGCTATGCAGTGATCAAGTCCGTCTCGGTGGCGCCGACCGATATGGGCGGACGCGGGACGGGATAGCCTGTTGCGCAGATGCCGTAGCGCGCGGTTTGCCGCGTGGCGCTGTCTTGTGGCACGGGGCTGCTTTGCGGATAACGGCTGCAAATGACCGTGAGGCCCCCGATGAACTCTCTGCGTACTCTTATGGCGACCGTGATGCTGCTGGCTGTGACCGGTGGCGCGTCGGCTGATGGCAACCGCTCTTTGGGGTGGGGAAGCCTGTTCACCAATGACGCCATCGGTGACAACAAGGACCGCTGGCGCAGCGCGTCGTTGGTGGTGTCGCATCTGCGCGGTACGGAATGGTCGGGGCAACGGCCTGACAGCTTCGGGGCGTTGATCGAATACCGGTTCCGCGCCGAGATGATTACCCCCGTCAACGTGGCCGCGCCCAGAGCGTCGGATCGGTTGTATGTGGGCGCGCTGTCGGTCGGGGCGCATACGCATTTCCAGAAAGGTGCCACCGAGATGAGCCTTGGGCTCGATCTGGTATTTGTCGGCCCGCAAACCAAGATTGACCAGTTGCAGGACGAGCTGCACGGGGTATTCGCGTCGTCCAGCGTGAATGTGGACGGGTTTCAGGTTGCCAATGCGGTTTACCCGACCGTGACATTCGAGGCCGGTCGCGAGTTCGCGCTTGGCGGGGCGGGCCGTGTGCGCCCGTTCGTGGAGCTTCAGGCGGGGGCGGAAACGCTGGCGCGGGTGGGGGCTGATGTAACCTTTGGCGGCTTCGGGACAGGGGCCTTGCTGCTGCGCGACAGCACGACGGGGCTGCTTTACACCGGCATTCAAGGGGATCGGCCTACGGGATTGTCTTTCATTATGGGCGGCGATGTCGCGTATGTGGCGGATAGCAAATACCTCGACACGCCGGGGATCGCTGCGAAAGACATGCGGGCGCGGTTTCGGGCGGGAGTGCATCAGCAGTTCCAGCGCGCGGCCTTGTTTTACGGGGCGACCTATCTGAGCGAGGAATACGAGAGCCAGCCCGAGGGGCAGATTGTCGGCGCGCTGAGCGTGAATATCCAGTTCTGACAGCTCAGAGGGAGTCCTCTATGCAACAGGTGAGCTACACGTCTTAACGAATTGTTAACGCATGCCTATCCAGATACGGATTTTCGTGTTACCGCTTAAAAAAGACGACCAAAAAAATAAAAAACTTGAGCAGGTAACGGACATGAAAACGGGCTTTACAGGCACGTATGTCCTCACGTCAGACCAAATTCAGCTGGACGGAGCCGCAAGTGCTTTGGGACAGCTGCCTCAGACCGGTCAGGTCTGGTCTTGGCACGGGGACGCCGTGCGTCTGGATGGGACGCATTCTCCATTGATCCTAACGGGTGAGATCGGCCGCGAAGATTTGCGCCGCCGTGTCGCGCGCGTCGTGCAGCGCAAGTTCGACTTACCCGAAGGCGGTGATGTCACCGTTGGCGACGACGACATGACAGGGCCTGAGGGCTACGTGCTGTCGGATGGTGAGGTGCGGTTCACGCTGGTGCCGATACGATCCTCCAAACTCGCAACGATGTTGTGGTGGTGTGTCGATGGTGTGCCGCTTGCGGGGCGCGAATACCGTGTGACCTCCGCCCCAAGCACACCCGCGGTTCAACGCAGTTCCAGCGATTTTGGCGGTGATGTGATCTGCTTTACCGAAGGCACGCGCATTCGCACGCCTGATGGCGAAGCGCATGTGGAACATCTGGGTGTCGGCGACGTGGTGCAGACCAAGGATGACGGGGCGCAGGAAATCCTGTGGATCGGTCGTCGCCGCATGTCTGGTGCGCGGCTTTATGCGATGCCCGAGTTGCGCCCCGTGCGCCTGCGGGCAGCGGCGCTGGATCTAGATGTGCCGGACGAAGATTTGCTGGTCTCGCCGCATCACCGGATCTTGTTCTCCGGCCCCAATGCGCAAGCCTTGTTCAACCAGCCGGAAGTGCTGGTGGCGGCGTCCGACCTGATCAACGACAATTCGGTTTTTGTGGATCACACCGTGAAAGAGGTGACCTATATTCACCTGCTGTTGTCGCGCCATCAGGTTCTGTGGGCCAACGGGGTGGCGACGGAAAGTTACCATCCGGCGAATACCACGCTGAAGACGGTGGATGCTGGGCAACGTGCCGGTTTGCTGGACCTGTTCCCTGACTTGAAACGCGACCTTCACAGCTATGGCCCGTTTGCGCGGCGCAATCTTGACCGCTCCGAAGCTGCGATCCTGATGCACGACATGGTGTAGACCCGTGGCCTTTGTGAAAGGCCATTGGCAGTTGCTGGTGCTGGTCGCCGTTATTTTCGCATTGTGGTCGACGCCGGTCATGGTGCCGCTGAAAATCGTCGTGGTGTTGCTGCATGAGCTGTCCCACGGATTGGCCGCGATCCTCACGGGCGGCTCCATCGAGCAAATCACCATTTCCCCGGAGCAAGGCGGGCTAGCGCAGTTGCGCGGCGGTTCGCGCTTCTGGTCGTTGACGGCTGGCTATCTGGGCTCGTTGCTGCTTGGCATGGCGCTGCTGTTCGCGGCCTTGCGCAGCACGGCGGACCGCGCTGTGGTGGCGGGATTGGGGCTGCTGCTGCTGGTGATGGCAGCGTTGTACTTGCGTGACCTGTTTGCCTTGCTGTTTTGCATCGGTCTGGCAGTGGTGTTGCTGGCGGTGGCGCGATGGCTGGATCACCGCGCCAATGATCTGGTGCTGCGGGTGATCGGGCTGACCTCGATGATCTACGTGCCGTTCGACATTTTCTCCGACACCATCGCGCGGTCGCATCTGCAATCCGACGCGTGGTTGATGGCCAACGAGTTTGGTGGGGCAACGGTGATGTGGGGCGGGCTGTGGCTGGTGCTGAGCCTTCTGGCGATTGGGACTAGCCTGCGTTACGGTTTGGGGGCGTCGAGCAATATCGTGTTTGGCAAATCTACGCCGCCATCCGTTTGAACAAAGGTCGACTATGAAAATACTCCTCACGCTGGCGATTGCCCTGAGCATTGCCGGCTCTGGCTGGACCGCGACGCTGAGCTATGACGGCGTGTCCGCGACCGTCCCTACGCCGCGGGGCTACAAAGACGTGTCGGCGGCCAAGGGCGCCCCGAAAGACGTCGCGGTATTCGAGACCAAGGCGGTCGAGGAATTGGAGCGGATCGGCGAATTCAACGACACAATCGTTGCGTATGTTGCGCGCGCCGACGCACAGGCAGGTAGCGGCACCGAGGCCGAATTCGACAAGATGTTCCGGCTGTTTTTCAGCAAAGCACAGGCCCATACCAAGGGGCAGAAGTTCAATATCCCCAAAGGTGCGAAATCAGCCCGTTGGATAAAGGCGGTGTTTGACTACTCCGGCGGCATGAAGAACGCGCGTGCTGTCACCGCGACCGAGAACGGACCAAGATCGAAGGCTTTGCAGCTGACGACGGGCATGGTGATGCCGGGAGTTACGACTATTCCGGTGGTCGAGGAAATCTCGTTCGTTTTGGTCTGGGATGCGATGGTGACCTTCCATACCGTTCGCGCTGATCTGGATGGTAAAATGGGGCAACGCGTGCGCAAAGCGAGTGCGCGTTTGCGTCGTGAAATTGCAAAGGCGCAGCCGTAGCGCCGGGCCTGTTGACTCTGCCCTGAACCCGTCTATAAGCGCCTCTTCATTGGTGTTGGTGGCCCTCGCAAGAGGAACCCTGTCACCCCGGCAAAATCCGGGGGAAGGACAACGCCCTTCTGAAAATGCAAGAAGGAGATCAGCAAGTGACGAAACGTACTGCTGCCAAATACAAAATTGACCGCCGGATGGGCGAAAACATCTGGGGTCGCGCAAAATCCCCAGTTAACCGTCGTGAATATGGCCCCGGCCAGCACGGTCAGCGCCGCAAGGGCAAACTGTCGGACTTCGGTCTGCAGCTGCGCGCCAAGCAGAAGCTGAAAGGCTACTACGGCGACCTGACCGAGAAGCAGTTCAAGCGTACCTACGTTGAAGCTGCTCGTGTTAAAGGCGACACCGGTGAAAACCTGATCGGCCTGCTGGAGCGTCGTCTGGATGCTGTTGTCTACCGCGCCAAGTTCGTGCCGACCGTTTTTGCGGCCCGCCAGTTCGTGAACCACGGCCACGTGACCGTGAACGGCCAGCGCGTCAACATTCCTTCCTACCGTGTGAAGGAAGGCGACGTGATCGAAGTCCGTGAGAAGTCCAAGCAAATGGCGCTGGTGCTCGAAGCATCGCAACTGCCAGAGCGTGACGTTCCTGACTACATGGAAGTCGACCACTCCAAAATGAAAGCGACCTTCGTGCGCACTCCGGGTCTGGGCGACGTGCCTTACCCTGTCATGATGGAACCGAACCTCGTGATCGAATACTACGCACAGAACTAAGGTTCTTGTGCCATTCAGTCCCAAAGGCCGCCCCTCGGGGCGGTCTTTTTGCTTTGGAGGAAGATAAATGACCCACCCAGTTTACGGGCGTATTGACGGCCCCATCGTGATGATCGGCTTCGGCTCTATCGGCAAAGGCACATGGCCGCTGATTGAGCGGCATTTCGAATATGACGCCGACAAGTTCGTGGTGATCGAGCCGAACGCCGACAACCACAACTTCCTGACGCAGCACAATATCCGCTTTGTGGCCGAGGCTGTGACCCGTGACAATTACCGTGAGTTGCTGGGCGGGATGCTGGAGCGCGGCCGCGGCTTTGTGGTGAACCTGTCGGTGGACACGTCCTCGCTGGACCTGATGAAGTTCTGCCGCGAGATGGAGGTGCCGTACATCGACACGGTGGTGGAGCCTTGGGACGGCTTCTATTTCGAGACTGAAAGCAACGCGGAGCGGACCAATTATGCCCTGCGCCAGAAGGTGCGTGACGAGAAGGCGGCGCGCCCCGGTGGATCGACGGCGGTGTCGTGCTGCGGGGCGAACCCCGGCATGGTGAGCTGGTTCGTCAAAGAGGCATTGCTGATGCTGGCGCAGGACACCGGCAAGGACGCGACCGCGCCGACCACCCGCGAAGGGTGGGGCAAGCTGATGCAATCGCTTGGCGTCAAAGGCGTCCACATTGCCGAACGCGACACCCAAGCCCGCCGCCTGCCGCGCCCCCGCAATGTGTTCGTGAACACATGGTCGGTCGAAGGCTTCATCGCGGAAGGGTTCCAGCCTGCGGAGTTGGGCTGGGGCACGCATGAGACGTGGATGCCGGAGAATGCGCATAGCTATGATGTGGGCTGTCAGTCCGCCATCTGGCTGGAGCGTCCGGGTGCGATCACCCGCGTGCACACATGGTGCCCGACGCCGGGTCCGCAATTCGGCTATCTGGTGACCCATAACGAGGCGGTGTCGATCTCGGATTACTACACCGTCGGCGCGGCAGACGCGCCGGAGTATCGCCCGACCTGCCATTATGCGTACCACCCCTGCGACGACGCGGTGCTGTCGCTGCACGAGATGTTCGGCTCTGGTCGCCAGCAGGTGGAGCACGAAATTCTGGACGTGGACGAACTCGTCGAGGGCATCGACGAGTTGGGCGTGCTTTTGTACGGGCATGAAAAGAACGCTCTGTGGTTCGGCTCGCGCCTGTCCAACGCGGAAACGCGCAAACTGGCGCCGTATCAGAACGCCACTGGGTTGCAGGTCACGTCAGCGGTGCTGGCAGGCATAGTCTGGGCGCTGGAGAACCCGAATGCGGGGATCGTCGAGACCGACGAGATGGACCATGCGCGGTGTTTGGAGGTTCAACGTCCGTATCTTGGGCCGGTTGAGGGGCATTACACCGACTGGACGCCCTTGCAGGACCGGTGGCAGCATTTCCCCGAAGACATCGACGAAAGCGACCCCTGGCAGTTCCGCAACGTGCTCGCCAGCTGAGAATCGCAGGTTGCCCTGTTCGGGTGGCCTGCCTTCCGCTGCGTCATTTTGCGCCAACATATCGCGCGACTATGGTCTGGTAGCGCACGCGGCGTGGTGGAAAACTGCTGAAGGTTGGCTGCTGAAATGGCCTCTGCTGCGTTGCGGCAAGTCAATGGAGCAGCAATATATTTACTAAATTTACAACTCTTTCCCCAAGAATTGGCTGAATAAGGGAAATAAGTTTACAAAATTATCTTTCAATACCCGACGCTTGACGGCAATTTTAAAATGAGCGTGCTATAAGCTCCGGTAAGGGAGCACTATCTACAAGATAAGGTGCAGGGCGGGAGTGCCCTTGCGTCAAGCTCCTTGCTCAGATTTTGCGGAGGACCATATGACGACCCCATCCAATCCAGACACGACCTATGCCCCGGACCCTGCCTTCGCCAAGGCCGCCCATGTGGACGCGGCGGGTTACGAGAAAATGTACGCAGCCTCTGTGGCCGACCCCGACGCCTTCTGGGCGGAGCAGGGCAAGCGGCTGGACTGGATCAAGCCGTTCAGCCAAGTCTCGGACGTGGATTTCACCTTGGGCAACGTCCATATCAACTGGTTCGCCGATGGCACCCTGAACGTCGCGGCCAACTGCATCGACCGCCATCTGGCGGCACGTGGCGACCAGACCGCGATCATCTGGGAACCGGATGATCCCACCAAGGAAGACGCCAAGCACATTACCTACAAGCAACTGCATAAGTCGGTCTGCAAAATGGCCAATGTGCTGGAAAGCCTTGGCGTGCGCAAAGGCGACCGCGTTGTCATCTATCTGCCCATGATCCCCGAAGCGGCCTACGCCATGCTGGCCTGCGCGCGCATTGGCGCGATCCATTCCATCGTGTTCGCGGGCTTCTCGCCGGATGCTTTGGGGGCGCGGATCAACGGCTGTGACGCCAAGGTGGTGATCACGGCAGATCACGCGCCACGAGGCGGGCGCTCCACACCGCTGAAGTCGAACACTGACCAAGCATTGTTGCACTGCAAGGACAGCGTGAAATGTCTGGTGGTCAAGCGCACAGGCGGGCAGACCACGTGGACCGACCGTGACTATGACTACGACGAGATGGCGATGGAGGCGGACGACAGCTGCCACCCCGCCGAGATGAGCGCCGAAGATCCGCTGTTTATACTCTATACTTCCGGCTCGACCGGCCAGCCCAAGGGCGTGGTTCACAGCTCCGGCGGCTATCTGACCTATGCGGCCATGACGCATGAGATCGTCTTCGACTACCATGATGGCGACGTGTTCTGGTGCACGGCGGATGTGGGCTGGGTTACCGGCCACAGCTACATCGTCTATGGCCCGCTGGCCAATGGCGCGACGACGATCATGTTCGAAGGCGTGCCGACCTTCCCAGACGCAGGCCGGTTCTGGGACGTGTGCGAAAAGCACAAGGTAAACCAGTTCTACACCGCACCGACCGCGCTGCGCGCGTTGATGGGACAGGGCGACAGCTTTGTTGAAGGACGTGATCTGAGCGATCTGAAAGTGCTGGGCACTGTGGGCGAGCCGATCAATCCTGAGGCATGGACGTGGTATTACAACGTCGTCGGCAAGGGCAAAGTGCCGATCGTTGACACATGGTGGCAGACCGAAACCGGCGGCCACCTGATGACGCCATTGCCGGGAGCTACGAATTTGAAGCCGGGATCGGCGCAGCAGCCGTTCTTCGGGATCAAGCCGCTGGTTCTGGACCCGCAATCGGCGGAAGTCATCGAAGGCAATGACGTGGACGGCGTGCTGGTTATCGCCAACTCGTGGCCCGGCCAGATGCGCACCGTTTGGGGCGATCATGAGCGGTTCGAGAAGACCTATTTCAGCGACTACCCCGGCTACTACTTCACCGGTGACGGCTGCAAGCGCGATGCGGATGGCGATTACTGGATTACGGGGCGCGTCGATGACGTGATCAACGTGTCCGGCCACCGTATGGGGACTGCCGAAGTCGAAAGCGCGCTTGTGGCACATGCCCAAGTGGCCGAGTCCGCGGTTGTGGGCTACCCGCATGACATCAAAGGCCAAGGCATCTACGCCTATGTCACCTTGATGAACGACGTGGAGCCCACCGAAGAGCTGCGCAAGGAGCTGGAAAAATGGGTTCGCACCGAGATCGGCCCGATTGCCAAACCGGACCTGATCCAATGGGCACCCGGCCTGCCGAAAACACGCTCCGGTAAGATCATGCGCCGCATTCTGCGCAAGATTGCCGAAGATGATTTCGGCGCGTTGGGGGATACCTCCACGCTGGCGGAACCTGCCGTGGTCGATGACTTGATCGCCAACCGCATGAACCGGAAGGACGCGTAATGGATGGGTCCAACATTCCCGACGCGGCGCCTGTGCTGATCCTGCTCGGGCCTCCGGGCGCGGGTAAGGGGACGCAAGCGCGTAAACTGGAAGAAGGCTTCGGCCTTGTGCAGTTGTCGACGGGTGATTTGCTGCGCGCCGCAGTTGCCGCTGGCACCGAGGCGGGCAAGCAAGCCAAGGCGGTGATGGAATCCGGTGGGCTGGTCAGCGACGAAATCGTACTGGCGATCCTGAAGGATCGCTTGGCGGAGTCTGACTGCGCCAAGGGCGTGATCCTCGACGGCTTCCCGCGCACCACGGTGCAGGCGGAGGCGCTGGATGATCTGTTGAAAGCGTCAAGCCAACGCATCAACGCGGCGATTTCGCTGGATGTGGATGATGCGGAGATGGTCACGCGCATCGCGGGCCGCTTCACCTGCAAGGGATGCGGCGAAGGCTATCACGATACCTTCAAAGCCCCTGTTGTGGCGGAGACCTGTGACAAGTGCGGCAGCACCCAGATGGTACGCCGTGCAGACGACAATGCGGAAACGGTTGCCTCGCGTCTTGAGGCTTACCACGCGCAAACCGCGCCGTTGATTGACTATTATGACGGCAAGGGTGTTTTGGTGCGGGTGGATGCCATGGGCGACATTGACGCCATCGCGTCGGACCTTGGGGCCATCGTGAGCCGCGTGTCGGCCTGAGCCTTTTCCCGCCTACGGGCGGTGACATGTAAAATGAAGGGCGCGCCTTGGTGCGCCCTTTGCTACGCTTGGAGTATTGTTTAGTCATTCCAAGGTGCTCTGATGTTGAAATTCCTGCCGCTGACCTTGTCCCTTTTGGCCGTTCCTGCTGCCGCGCAGGACGTGGAGGCCTGGTTTGTGATCATCAACCAAAACGACGGGCGCATCGTTGACGAAGCTGCGTGGAACGCCGCTGTGGCCCAAGAAGGGCTGGAGGCGAGCACCCGCACGGTGATCGACACGGATTTCTATGCCATCGACCGCACCATCGAGACGGCGAAGACCGAAGGCGGCACGGTGGCGTTCTTTCTTGCGACCAACGTGCCGACGACCGACCCCGCCAAATTCGATCAGGTCGTGAAAAGCTTCCTCAGCTCGAGCGCGCAACAGCCGCTTCTGGAAGGGTTGGAAGTGCTGTTGGACCAGCCCGAATGCAGATTGATCCGCAAGCCGTTGACGGGCCGTGAGTTCATCTACACCGACACGATTGTCACCATGGACAGCCCGCAGTTGCGGCAGGACTGCTATGCGATGTCGATGCGCTACATGATGAACAACCTTGAGCAGTTCGGCCCCCGCACGCCGTTTGACCAGCAAATCGACGAAAACGCCGCAGCACGACAAGACGCGCTGCCGCCGATGGCGATAAAATCGCAAGCCTTGGTGGATGAGGCCGCGCGCCAGCCCGGCGGGCCACCCGTGCGCCGTGCCAGCAATGTATACAAAACCGGCGAGCGGATTTCCTTGCACGCCAACCTGCTCAATGTCGGGCGTTACGACCCCGGCACCTCGAAGGCGCGGTACGAGATCAACATGGATCTGGTCGTGACTCGGCTTGACGAGCCGGGGGAGCAGCGCGTGCCGTCGGCGTTC
This sequence comes from Litoreibacter ascidiaceicola, assembly GCF_900129235.1. Taxonomy (GTDB): domain Bacteria; phylum Pseudomonadota; class Alphaproteobacteria; order Rhodobacterales; family Rhodobacteraceae; genus Litoreibacter; species Litoreibacter ascidiaceicola. The sequence goes on from NZ_FQUV01000003.1 coordinate 410,677, forward strand.
GTCTATAAGGGGCAAAGCACCCACCGCATTCCGGTGCCGGACGACTATTTCGACAATTTCATCACCGCCGGTTTTGCGTTGCCTGACGCAGGCAAATACCGCATCGAGCTGGTGCTGACCGACCTGTCGCGCCCCGGTGTGGACGGGGCGGCGGTGACCGTCCCTTATGAGGTCGAGGTGGTGAACTAGCGCGCCACGTGCTGCGGTTTCTGCTCGCCATTCTGGTGGGACAGGCGTAAGCCTTCGCCATGTTCGGAGACAAGATCAGACGCATGGATTTGGATGAAGCGAAGGCGCTGCCCTTCGTGCGCCAGCCTGTTTTCTTGCTGTTTCTTATGGCCTTTGCCATGCCGATTGCCTTTGCGACATGGTCGGCCCTGCTCAACAATTTTGTCATCGAGGTGGCCGGATTTACCGGCGTCGAAATCGGCTGGCTGCACACGGTGCGTGAAATTCCGGGGTTTCTCGCGATCGGGGTGATCTTCCTGATCATCTTCATCCGCGAACAGGTGCTGGGGTTGATTTCGCTGATCCTTTTGGGCGCGGCCACCGCGATGACATCCTATTTCCCGCAGTTTGGTGGCATTTTGATGCTGACGCTGCTGTCCTCCATCGGGTTTCATTATTACGAGACGGTCAACCAGTCGCTGCAACTGCAATGGATCGACAAGGCCAAGGCCCCGCAAACGCTGGGCTGGCTGACGGCGGCGGGGAGCTTCGCCTCGCTGATCGCCTACGGGTTGCTGGTGCTGACGTGGAAGACCTTCGATCTAAGCTATGAGCTGGTCTATTTGGCGTCGGGTGGCATCACGGTGCTGATCGCCGCGTTCTGCCTGTTTTACTTTCCGCAATTCGAGACGCCGAACCCGCAAAACAAGACCATGGTGCTGCGCAAACGCTACTGGCTCTATTACGCGCTGCAATTCGTGTCTGGCGCGCGGCGTCAGATATTCGTGGTGTTCGCGGCCTTCATGATGGTCGAGCGTTTCGGTTTCGAAGTGCATGAAGTGACGGCGCTGTTTTTGATCAACTACGTCGCCAACATGATATTCGCCCCGTTGATCGGGCGGGCGATTGGCGTTTATGGCGAGCGCAGGATGCTGATCTTCGAATATGTCGGCCTGACGATTGTGTTCCTTGCCTATGGCGGCATTTACTATTTCGGCTGGGGCGTGGTGCTGGCGGCCGGGCTTTATGTGGTGAACCACCTGTTTTTCTCCATGGCGTTCGCGCTGAAGACCTATTTCCAGAAGATCGCGGACCCCGCCGACATCGCACCAACCGCTGCCGTGGCGTTTACCATCAACCATATCGCCGCCGTGTTCCTGCCGGTGGTGCTGGGATATATGTGGATCAACTCGCCCGCGTCGGTGTTCATTGCGGCGGCGGGCATGGCGATCACCTCGCTTGTGCTGTCGATGCTGATCCCGCGCCACCCTGAGCCGGGCCACGAGACCATCTTTGCCCGCACCAAGGCGGCCCTGGCGGAGTAATGCGTCGGGGGCTTGCGCCGGGGCCGGCAGCGGCCTAAGCGAACGGCAACATTAAGGAGCCAGCCCATGCCAACTTATACCGCTTTGACCACCCTGATGGGAGAACCCGCCGCGCAAGCCTTGGGCGAGGCTTTGGAAGCGTTGGAACCTGCTCCAACGGGTGTTGGCGTATTCGAGGTCGAGGATGGCTCCGGCCTTTGGGAAGTGGGCGGCTACTTCATGGACCAGCCCAGCGATGTGGAGCTGGCGTTGTTGACGGCACTGCACGGCGCGAAGCCATTTGTGGTGTCCGAGATCCCCGAGACGGATTGGGTCGCCCATGTGCGCCGCGAACTTGCCCCTGTCGAGGCGGGGCGCTTCTTTGTCTACGGCGCGCATGACGCGGACAAAGTTCCTGCCGACAAGATATCGCTGTTGATCGAGGCAGCAATGGCCTTCGGGACAGGACATCATGGCACCACGCAAGGCTGCCTGTTGTCCTTGGAAGACTATGTGAGCGAGGGCGGCCACGCCAGAAACGTCATCGACGTGGGGTGTGGCACAGCGGTACTGGCCATGGCAGCGGCTGCGGTCTGGGGCGATGTGGTGATTGCGTCCGATATTGACCCCGTTGCGGTCGAGGTCGCGGAAGTGAATGCTCAGGCCAATGGCATGGCGGACAAGATTACCTGTCTGGAAGCGATTGGTTTCGGGCACGAGGCTATTGCCGAAAAAGCGCCATTCGATTTGATTTTTGCGAATATTCTAAAGGGGCCCTTGATTGATTTGGCCCCCGATATGGCGGCGCATTGTGCCGCAGGCGGTACGATTATTCTTTCGGGTTTGTTGATCGAACAGGCGGATGAAGTTCAGGCGGTTTACGAGAAAACCGGATTCGAACTGTCGCAAAGACGCGACATTGGCGAATGGACTGCGCTCAGAATGTGTAAAAAATAGGATTTTTGTAGGAGTTTTTCTGCAAACCTGTTAGCGAAGATCGCAAATGTGCAATTCATAAGCACTGGGATCAGGTTTTGGCAGACGTTAATAAAGATCGCTTTATCGAGCGACTAAATGCGATTCAGCAGAAAAGCGACCCGAAGAAAAAGGTCGTGCGCAAGGTCAACAAGGATGGCCTTGTTGTCGAGGTGGTTAAGCCGCGTCGCAAGAAACTTCTCCCGATAAAAAGCATGGTTACCATCGCCCTGATCTTTGTGATGTTTAAAGGGTTCGTTCTGGCTCAGCTGGGTGCAGACGAATACGAAAGCCGCATTGATACGCTGAAAAAGGGGCCGAGTGCTCAGGTTTTTGCAGCGTTTCTTCTGGATTCCGATCCGGCAACCGAAGCCATGGCGCGTGGCCTTCGCGTGGTCATGCCCGGTAAGTAAAGAACTCAACTTTGAAAACGAAAAAAGCCACCCCGAGGGGCGGCTTTGCGATTTCGATACGGTAAGCCCTGTGGCTTAGACGTTGTAGATGTCGCCGCGGTTCAGGCCAATGTCTTCCAGTTCGCGTGCGGTCAAAGCCGACAGAGCGTTGCGGGTGACGCGGCGGTCATTCCATGTTGCAACAGTTGCGAAGAGAGAAGCGAAGAAGCCACGTGCATCGGCGCGGACGCCTTCGTTCAGCGAGCGGGAGGTTTCATATACAGCCATGCGAGTCGTCCTTTTTTGATTGTGCCCAATTGTTGAGCGATATGAGTATCTGAGCCGCATTTAGGGTTCGGTCACGCGTCCCACAAGAATGAATTTTGCATGGCCCCTATGCGGTTTTTGCATATGTCTTAACGTCACCCAAATCCCTAAAAAATATGGTAAAATAAGGCCTTTCCGCATGTCGCAAACAGAGCTTGGGGCGGCGATTTTGGACTCCAGATACGGCGTTTCGGGCGAACTGGGTGAAAGTTGATTAAATCGGCCCTGCACGTATCATCTTGGCAAATGTTCTTGTTTCGTGCTACTTGTGGCGAAAGAACAACAAAAAATGAGCAGGACATGCGCGTCATAGGGATTGACCCGGGGTTGAGAAACCTTGGTTGGGGGGTGATCGACACTGACGGATCGCGGATTTCGCATGTTGCGAATGGCACCTGCCATTCCTCGACGGGCACCGAGCTTGGGGCGCGACTGTTGAGCCTGCACAGCCAGCTTACCGAAGTATTCAGGCAGTTTATGCCCGACACGGCTGGCGTGGAGCAGACCTTTGTTAACAAGGACGGCGCGGGGACCCTGAAATTGGGTCAAGCGCGCGGCATCGCGATGTTGGTGCCTGCGCAAGCGGGGCTGAGCATTGGCGAATATGCCCCGAACAAGATCAAGAAGACCGTTGTGGGCGTCGGCCATGCAGACAAGCTCCAAGTGGCGCATATGGTGAAGATGCAGCTGCCGGGGGTGGTTCTGACGGGGCCGGATGCGACGGATGCCTTGGCGATTGCCTTGTGCCACGCCTTTCACGCCCGCACCGGCAACACATTAAGCGCAGCATTGGCGAGGGCAGGGGCATGATCGGCAAACTCTCGGGGCGTCTGGATTACCGCGCGACGGATCATGTTTTGATCGATGTCGGCGGGGTCGGCTACATGGTTTACTGCTCGGAGCGCACGATGGCGGTGTTGCCCGGCCCGGGTGAAGCCGTGTCGCTGTTTACGGAATTGCTGGTACGCGAGGACCTGCTGCAATTGTTCGGCTTCACCACCTTGATCGAGAAGGAATGGCACCGGATGTTGATAACGGTGCAGGGCGTCGGCGCGAAGGCGTCGATGGCGATCCTGTCGACACTGGGGCCGGATGGCGTATCGCGGGCGGTGACACTGGGTGACTGGAACGCGATCAAGGCGGCCAAGGGGATCGGACCCAAGACCGCGCAAAAGGTTGTGCTGGAGCTGAAGGACAAAGCGCCGAAAGTCATGGCGATGGGTGGCAGCTTGGCCGCAGCACAAGGCACGGTCGTCGCAGCGCCTGAGAATGATGACGTGAATGATGACGTGATAGAACGTGTTACCACCTCGAGCGCGTCGTCGCAGGCGGAGGCGTTGTCGGCCTTGATCAACCTCGGCTATGCCCACGGGGACGCGGCCAGTGCTGTGGCGCAAGCCGCCGGAGACGGGGCGGCCGAGACGCCCGCGCTGATCCGTACCGCATTGAAACTGCTGGCCCCGAAGGAGTGAGCGGTGAACCTTCCTCTGGAAGAACGCACCGCCCTGCGGCATAGAGATGTATATGAACGAACCTGACCCAACACTGCGCCCTGAGGCGAGGCCGGGAGACGCGGACCGCGCGTTGCGGCCTCAAGGCCTTGATGAATTCATCGGGCAGGCGGAGGCGCGGGCGAACCTGCGGGTGTTCATCGAAAGCGCCAAAACGCGCGGCGAGGCGATGGACCACACGCTGTTTCACGGCCCGCCCGGTTTGGGGAAAACCACGCTGGCGCAGATCATGGCGCGCGAGTTGGGGGTGAATTTCCGGATGACCTCTGGCCCTGTGCTGGCCAAGGCGGGCGATCTGGCGGCGATCCTGACCAATCTGGAAGCCCGCGACGTGCTGTTCATCGACGAGATTCACCGGCTCAACCCTGTGGTAGAGGAAATCCTGTATCCCGCCTTGGAGGATTTCGAGCTGGATCTGGTGATTGGCGAGGGGCCTGCGGCGCGCACCGTGCGCATCGAGCTGCAACCTTTCACGCTGGTAGGCGCCACCACGCGGCTGGGTTTGTTGACGACGCCCTTGCGCGACCGCTTTGGCATCCCGACCCGTTTGCAGTTTTACACCGAGAGCGAGTTGCATGAAATCGTGCGCCGCGGCGCGCGGCTGTTGGGCGTGCCAACGGAAGACGACGGCGCGTTGGAGATCGCACGCCGCGCACGCGGCACGCCGCGAATTGCGGGGCGGTTGCTGCGGCGGGTCGTGGATTTTGCCGTGGTTGAGGGCGGCGGGAAGATTACGCGCGCGCTGGCGGACAGTGCATTGACGCGGCTGGGCGTGGACCATCTGGGCCTCGACGGGGCGGACCGGCGCTACTTGCGGCTGGTCGCCGAGAACTACCAGGGCGGGCCGGTGGGTATCGAGACCATGTCGGCGGCCCTGTCCGAGAGCCGCGACGCGCTGGAAGAGGTGATCGAGCCTTACCTGCTGCAACAAGGTCTGATCCAGCGCACCCCGCGCGGGCGGATGCTGGCGCAAAAGGCGTGGACCCATCTGGGGCTCGACGCGCCGACGATGCGAAACGACTTGTTTGAAGGCTGACGCTATGCGGTACGTTGTTGCTTTTCTCTTTGCGATTTGGAGCAATGCTGCTGCGGCGGACTACCTAATGGGTGGCTATGACCAAGCGCAGACCCGCTTCGGGCTGTTACAGGTGGTGGGGCCTCGGGGTTTTCAGCGGGTGCTATTCAACGGCTCTGATCTTGGGATCGAGAACCACTCCTTTTCCATTGATGGTGTCTGGGCGGTGCAAGGCGGCGGACAGGACTGGGCCGTGTTGTCGTCCATACATGGTGGCAATATGTGCGGCGGCGGTGCGCAGGTCGCGATTATGCTGACGGCAGGTGCAGCGGTGCGCACGGATGAGTTCGGGGTTTGCCGTGGCAGGCCAATTGACGTTCGGGTGACGCCTGACGCGTTGGAGCTTGATATCTCCGACCCCGCGCCACGGGTGGCGTATCAAACCTTTCGCTTTGACGGGGCGCAGCTGAGCCAAGTGGCGGTGGCAGAGGCGACCGCGCCCGCGGCTGGAGCGGGACAGGCCGTGACGCGCTGGCTGGGCCAGCATCCACAACACCTGACGCAAGACCCGAGCGAGCAGACGCGGTTTGCTCGTGTGTTAACGCCACAAAATATGGACGAGCTGAACCGCAGGATGTCCGGTCCGGGTGACACGAAGCAGGAGGGCGGCTGGGTCGTTGGCCGCGCCTGCCAGGCACATATGTGCAATAGCGCAGCAGCGGCTTGGGCGTTGCGGATCAGTGACGGTGCCCCATTTGCGATCTTTTATGATCGTGGCGGGCCTATTGTCTTTGCGGGTGACCAGCAATTTGCAGACCCCGTTATCGCGTCGCTATTGAGATGGAGAATGCCATGATGCACGAGACCTCGCCCGAGGTGGTGACCAAGCTGTTCACCCGCGCGGACGGAACCTACCAGTTTGCCCGTTGGGGGCGGCCCGTTGCACCCGTCGCCTTCGGAGTAGAGGACAGCGCGGTGTCTATCTTGAAGGGTGCCATCGAGGCCGTGTGCCGATTGGCCAAACACGAGATGGCGGAGACGGATCCTGAACTGGGCTCCAACTTCATGGTGTTTTTCGTGCGCGACTGGCAGGAGCTGGCAGATACCCCCAATCTGGACCGCCTGATCCCTGAGTTGGGGCCGTTGGTGGGCCGGTTGAAGAGCGCGGACGCCAATCAGTACCGGCTGTTCCGCTTTGACGAGGCCGGAGGGATCAAAGCCTGCTTTGTATTTCTGCGAATGGATGCGGCATTGTCGGAGCTGCCAGCGGATACCTTATGTTTGGGCCAAGCTGTGCAGTCGATTCTGCTGTGGTCGGACGCGGCTTTTGCCACAAGTTCGCCCTTGGCACTGACAGGCGACAATGTGGCGATCCTGAAACCGGACGTCGCGAATGTGATCCGTGCCGCCTACGATCCGGTGATGCCTGTGGCGGCAGATGATGCATCCCACGCGCTGCGGATGGCCGCGCGCGTCGGGGCGTTGCTTGCGGCGGGGGCATCTGATGCCACATAGCTTTTCACTGCGTGTGTATTACGAGGACACCGACCTTGCGGGCATCGTCTATTACGCCAACTACCTGAAGTTCATTGAGCGCGCCCGCAGCGAATGGGTGCGCGGGATCGGCGTGGATCAGGTGGCGCTGAAAGCGGAGCAGGGGATTGTTTTCGCCGTGCGGCGGGTCGAGGCGGACTACCTGTCCCCTGCGAAATTTGACGACGTCTTGAGCGTGACAACGGACGTGCAGGACATAACGGCCGCGCGGATCACGCTCACGCAAGATGTCAGCCGTGGTGACGAGACGCTGTTCAAATCGGTGGTAACGCTTGTTTGCTTGGGCGCAGATGGCCGCCCGCACCGCCTTCCGGCGGATATTCGCCAATTGATGCAACGGTAACGGGAATTTTTATGCCCTTGTTGCGTGGAATGTAGCAATGCGGTTCCGTTGCGGCTATTCTACAGCCAATCAAGCCGCACAAAGCGGTAATAAACAAGGCGAGCGGGTTTTATGGAAGCTGAGGCAATCGGCCTAGCCAGCGACGTGGACTTTTCAGTCACGGCGCTTTTCTGGCGGGCAACACCAACTGTTAAAATAGTCATGCTGATGCTGATCGGGGCCTCGTTCTGGGGCTGGGCGATCATCGTTCAGAAGTTTATCAACTACCGCGCGGCACGCCGCGAGGCAGAGGAATTCGACCGCCTGTTCTGGTCGGGCGAACCGTTGGACGAGCTGTTCGACAAGGTGGGTGCTGATCCCGACGGGGCGGCGCAGAAGATTTTTGCCGCAGGCATGAGCGAATGGCGACGCTCGCACCGCGACGACGGCCAGCTGATCGCGGGGGCCACCGCGCGGATTGACCGCTCGATGGATGTTGCGATTTCCAAGCAGGAAGAAAAACTGAACTACGGTTTGGGCTTCTTGGCGACTACGGGTGCGACAGCCCCGTTCATCGGACTGTTCGGCACGGTTTGGGGCATCAAACACGCGTTCGAGCAAATTGCGATCTCGCAAAGCACCAACTTGGCGGTTGTGGCCCCTGGTATCGCAGAAGCGCTGGTCGCCACGGCACTGGGTCTGGTCGCGGCTATTCCGGCAGTTATTTTCTACAACAAGCTCAGCGCCGACTCGGACCGCATCATGTCGGGCTACGAGGCATTTGCCGACGAGTTTACCACCATCCTGTCACGTCAACTGGACGCTTGAACCATGGTTGGAAGCGTTCAACAAGGCGCGTCTTCGGGCGGGCGTCGGGGCAAGCGGCGTAAGGGCGGCTCCAAGCCTATGTCAGAGATCAACGTCACGCCCTTCGTCGATGTGATGCTGGTGTTGCTGATCATCTTCATGGTGGCGGCCCCGTTGTTGACCGTAGGCGTGCCGGTGGAGTTGCCGAAGACCGCAGCTTCAGCCCTGCCGACGGAGCAGGAGGAACCGCTGACCATTACCGTCGAGGCGGACGGGCAGTTGTCGATCCAGAATACACCGATCGAGGATGACGCGTTGATTGGCCGCCTGCGCGCGATTGCTGCCGAGCGGAATGACGACAAGGTTTTCCTGCGGGCCGATGGCTCGATCCCTTACGAGCGGGTCGTGCAGGTGATGGGGGCGCTCAACAAGGGTGGCTTTTCCAACATTGGTTTGGTGACAGATACCGGCGGCCCCTCTCTTGACGGGCAGGGCGGGTAGGCGCGCATGCGCATGTCCCCAAATACCGGCACATATGTTTCCGGCGCAGGCCATGCGGCCTTCATCCTCTACCTGATCGTAGGGGGGCTTTTCGTTGCGCGGGACACGGATTTCGAAGTGAAGGTCAGCAACGTCTCGATTATCTCGGGCGAAGAATTTGCGTCCATGCAGGCCCAATCCCCGGGTGAAGGGGAATTGCCGCCCGCGCCGGAAGTGCCTGCTGACGTCGACCAACCGGCCCCCGCCGTGGAGCCGGAGACACCAAGCGCGCCGCCGCCGACCCCGCGTCCGGTCGAAGAGGTCGCACCTGAGCCCGAGCCTGTGATCCCCGAACCTGCGGAACCTGTCGAGGCACCCGTGGTTCCAGAGCAACCAGAAGCGCCCGATGTGGATGGCGATCCGGGGGCGACCTTGATCGTGCCTGATGCCGTGCCTGTTCCGCGCCCTGCGGAGCGGATCGCCGAGGAGGTGGTCGAGCAGCCCGATCCAGAGGTGGCCATAGGCGAAACGGACCAAGCGGCGACTGCGCCCGCGGCGGAGCCGACCCCCGTGGAAGAGGCCCAGGAAGAGACTGCCCGTGAAGAGGCCACGACCGAGATCGTGACCGAAGCGGACGAGCCGTCGACCTCTGCGCCGACCAAATCGACGCGGCCCGGCCGCAAGCCAAAGCCGCCCGCGCGCCCTGCGCCGCAAGTGGCCGAAACACCGACCGAAACCCCCAGCGAAGCACCGAGCCTTGCAGATAGCATTGCGAACGCGGTGGCGGAGGCGAACACGTCGACCGCCGTGGCGGACAACGCCAATCCCGGTGGCGGCACGTCGTCTCCGATCACGCGGTCTGAAAAAGGCACCTTCATACTGGGTATTCAGAAATGCTGGAATGTCGGCGCGTTGGGCACGGATGCCTTGGCGGTTTCCGTGGTTGTCGGCTTTCAGATGGAGCAAAATGCAAAACCGATTGTGGGCTCGATCCGGATGATCTCGTCCACGGGTGGCAGCGGTGTCGCGGTGGAGAAAGCCTATGAGGCCGCTCGCCGTGCAATTATCCGTTGCGGGGCAAGCGGGTACAACCTTCCCCTCGACAAATATGACCAATGGCGTGAAGTGGAAGTAAGCTTCAACGCGACGAAGAAAGAAATCAGATGACCAAAATGGCGCAAATACGCCGAAGTGCAACCACGCAGGGCGAGAACGCCTTGCAATGTACCGTCTGCGTGAAAGGATAAGACCATGATGAAGATGCTTCTCACCTGTCTTGCGTTTGTGATGGCGGTCGCTGCCGCGCAGGCCGAACCTTTGCGCATCGAGTTGGACAGCCCCAATATCGAGCCGCTGCCATTTGCAGCGCCTGCTTTCATCGCTGAGTCTGCGGGTGCGGACCAATATGCCCGCGATCTGGCGGCGGTTGTGTCGTCGGACTTGCAAGGCTCCGGCCTGTTCCGCGCGATCAGCCAAGATGCGTTCATCAGCCAGATCACCAGCTTTGACAGCCCTGTCCAATACGCGGACTGGAAGGCGATCAACGCACAAGCGCTGATCACCGGAGCTGTGACGACAACGGGCGACGGGCAGATCGTCGTGAAGTTCCGTCTGTTTGACGTGTTCTCCGAGGACCAGATGGGTGAGGGGCTGCAATTTGTCGGCTCAACCAATGGATGGCGTCGCATGGCGCATAAGGTGGCGGACGCTGTGTATTCGCGGATCACCGGCGAGGGCGGCTATTTTGATAGCCGCGTCGTGTACGTGTCTGAAACCGGTCCGAAAAATGCTCGCCTGAAACGCCTTGGCATCATGGACTATGACGGGGCCAACCAGCAATTCCTGACCGATGCACAGGCGATTGTTTTGGCACCGCGTTTCTCACCCAATGGCGACCGCGTGATTTATACCTCCTACGAGAGCGGGTTCCCGAAGATTTATGTGTTGGACGTGGCTTCGGTCGGGCGTCGTGTGCTGCAAGACCAGCCAGGCACGATGAGCTTTGCGCCGCGTTTCGCGCCGAATGGGCAGGATGTCGTGTTCTCGCTGACCACAGGGTCCAACACGGATATTTACAAGCTGAATCTGGATAGCGGGCAGCGCACGCAGCTGACCTCCAGTCCCGCGATCGAGACCGCACCCAGCTATTCGCCAGACGGCACGCAGATCGTGTTCGAGAGTGACCGCTCCGGCACCCAGCAGCTTTATGTGATGAACGCCGGTGGTGGCGAGGCGACACGGATTTCCTTCGGGCAGGGCCGTTATGGCACGCCCGTATGGTCACCGCGTGGTGACCTGATCGCCTTCACCAAGCAAAACCGTGGCCGTTTCCACATCGGTGTGATGCGCACCGACGGGTCGGGTGAGCGGCTGCTGACGGCCTCGTTCCTGGATGAAGGCCCGACATGGTCGCCGAATGGCCGTGTGATCATGTTCACCCGTGAAACGGCGGGCTCTGGCGGGTCGTCAACGCTGTATTCGGTGGATATTTCGGGGCGCAACCTGAAGGCCGTACAAGCGCAGGCTTCGGACCCAAGTTGGTCACCGCTGCTGAAATAAACCGTGAGATTCCCTTTGCGCCGCGCACATGCTAAGTTCGGCGCAATCGAGCTAACATATAATGACCGATAAGGATCAAACCCCATGAAGACGTTTACCAAGGTTGTAGTGCTAACCACCACGCTGGCGCTGGCCGCTTGTGCCAAAAGCCCGTTTGACCGCAGCGGCAATGGTGCCGGTGCAGGCGCTGGCGGTCTAGATAACGGCGGAATTTCCAGCTCCGCTTTGGACGCAAATAGCCCGGCCTATTTCAACCAGACCATCGGTGACAAAGTGTTGTTTGCCGTGGACCAGTCCACAATCAACGACACCGCCCGCACCACGTTGAGCCAACAGGCCAACTGGCTGAACAACAACACGACCTATACCGCGATCATTGAAGGCCACGCCGACGAGCAGGGCACGCGCGAGTATAACCTTGCGCTGGGCGCTCGCCGTGCCGCCGCCGCCCGTGACTACCTTGTGGCGAACGGCGTTGCGGACAACCGCCTGCGCACGGTGACCTTCGGCAAGGAGCGCCCGCTTGCGGTCTGTTCAACAGAAGAATGCTATGCGAAGAACCGCCGTGCGGTGACAGTGATCGCTGCTGGTGTTGGCAGCTGATAGGATAAAGTTATGCGCAAGGTTCTGATGTGTTTGAGTTTCGCTCTGAGTGTGGGGCCGCTGGCCGCGCAAGATTCGAGCCTTGCGGATATTCGCGCGGAGTTGGGGCAGCTGAATGCTGCGCTGGTTCAGCTGCGCTCTGAAGTGTCGAGCGGCAACACCGGTGGTTTGACGATCACCGGTGACACATTGCAACGCATCGACATTATCGAGGCGTCCTTGGCGAAGCTGACCTCCAAGGCCGAAGACCTTGAGAACCGGATTAATCGTGTTGTGACCGACGGCACCAACCGCGTGGGCGATCTGGAATTCCGTCTGTGCGAATTGGAAGCGGGCTGCGATCTTGGTTCGCTTGGAGAAACCCCGACTTTAGGTGGTGACACCGGCACAGCGCCTGTCGCAGTTGCGCCGACCGCCTCGCCTGACACGGGCGGTGCAGAACTGGCCATATCCGAGAAAGCCGACTTCGAGCGGGCGCAGGAGGCGCTCGCAGCCGGTGACTTTCGCGGCGCCGCGGAGCAGTTTGCGGCCTTTAATGAATCCTACCCGGGGGGGCCTCTAGCCGCCGACGCCTATTTCTTGCGTGGACAGGCGCTGGCGCAATCGGGTGACTGGAACAACGCGGCACGCTCCTATCTGGAAAGTTTCTCCGGCTCGCCTGATGCCCCGCGCGCGCCAGAGGCGTTGTTCCGTTTGGGACTTGCCTTATACGAGCTGGGCCAAGCGGAAGAGGCCTGCCTGATGTTGCAAGAAGTTGGCGTGCGCTATCCGGGATCGGATCAGGTGCTTCCTGCGAACTCGTCGATGCGCAATCTTGGCTGCCAGTGACCGCCGCAGCGCTTCCTGAAAACTTCCTTACCTCATTAAAACCGGACAGCGTTCTGGGCGTTGCCGTCTCTGGCGGCGGCGACAGCATGGCGTTGCTGTATATGTTGCTGCAGGCCGGCGTGCCGGTTCGGGTCGCCACTGTGAACCACAATCTTCGCGATGAAGCCGAAGCAGAGGCGCAGGCCGTCGCCGCGTATTGCGCGATCCGTGGTGTTAGCCACGATGAGTTGCACTGGCACTGGGACGGGACCGGCAACCTGCAAGATCAGGCGCGGCGGGGTCGCTACCGGTTGCTGTCCGATTGGGCTGCCGAGGCTGGACTGGGCAGCGTGGCGCTTGGGCATACTGCCGACGACAACATCGAAACATTTCTGATGGGTCTGGCGCGAGGGGCGGGTTTGGACGGGTTGTCTGGTATGCAGCCTTCGTTTTCGCGCAAAGGCGTCGCGTTTCATCGCCCCTTGCTTCATGCCCGCCGGTCGGAATTGCGCGATATGTTGCGCGGTGCGGGGATCAACTGGTGTGATGATCCGAGCAATGACGACCCCGGCTACCAACGTATTCAGGTGCGTCAGAGCATGAGCGCGCTGGAAGCCGCAGGTATCGCCACCGAGCAAATCGAGATGTCCCTAAGCAACCTGCAAGCGACCCGCCGCGATTTGAACGCTGAACTTGCCGCCGAGGTGGAAGGCCATGTCCGGCTGGATCGGGGCGACCTGTGTTTTGACCTTCACTGGCTGGAGGCAAAGTCACCTGAGTCGCAGCGCAGATTGCTCAATTCGGCTTTGCAATTCGTTGCGGGACAGGATTATCCGCCGCGCGGTGCGAAAACGATGCGGGTACTGGCAGATTTGCGCCAGAAATCCGTGCTGCATGGCTGCGTGATCACGTCCAACGACGCGGAGCTTCGGGTCGGGCGGGAATTGAACGCGGTTGCGGAGCTTCGTGTACCTTCGACCGAGGTTTGGGACCAGCGATGGAGCGTGGCCGGTCCGCATAGCAAAACCACTGAAATTCGGGCTTTGGGAGAGGCAGGATTGGCTCAATGCGCGGTCAGCTGGCGCGATACCGGATTGCCTCGCGCTTCGGTGCTTGCCTCGCCATCGGTGTGGGAGGGCGACAGGTTAATGGCGGCCCCTTTGGCCGGATGGGACAACAATTGGAGCCTAACGCTGCGACAACATGACTGTGAGTACCTAGAGTTCGTTTTATCGCATTGAACATGCGCCACTTATCCCTATTTTAACACCAACGGCTGTAAGTGGCGTAAGTGTCTGCGTCAAAGCCGAGCTGATTTAGGAGAACTCTCTTGGGCAACGCGAGAAACATCGCTTTTTGGGTCGTACTGTTTTTATTGATCCTCGCTCTTTTCAACCTGTTCAACGGTGGGCAGAGCGCCGCAGATTCCCGCATGATTTCCTATTCGGATTTCATTTCGCGAGTTGAGTCCGGCGATGTGAGCCAAGTGACTTTGGATGGCGAGAACATCATCATCCAATCCGGCAATGAACGCTTTGCCACGATCAAGCCTGAAGGCGTGGATGTGACCCCTGTTCTGCTAGAGAACAAGGTCGCTGTTGAGGCCAAGCGTCAGGAACAAAACGGTATTCTGGCTTATGTTGGCACGCTGCTGCCCTTCCTCGTAATCATCGGCATCTGGATTTTCTTCATGAACCGGATGCAGGGTGGCGGCAAAGGCGGGGCCATGGGCTTCGGCAAATCGAAGGCCAAATTGCTGACTGAAAAGCAAGGCCGCGTGACGTTTGACGACGTGGCTGGCATCGACGAGGCGAAGGATGATTTGGAAGAGATCGTCGAATTCCTGCGCAACCCGCAGAAGTTCTCGCGCCTTGGTGGAAAGATCCCGAAAGGTGCTTTGCTGGTCGGCCCTCCCGGGACTGGTAAAACGCTTCTGGCGCGTGCTGTTGCCGGCGAAGCTGGCGTGCCGTTTTTCACCATTTCCGGCTCCGACTTCGTGGAAATGTTCGTCGGTGTGGGCGCTTCACGCGTTCGTGATATGTTCGAGCAGGCGAAAAAGAATGCACCCTGCATCGTGTTTATTGACGAGATTGACGCTGTTGGTCGCTCCCGCGGGGCTGGCTATGGCGGCGGCAACGACGAGCGCGAACAGACTTTGAACCAACTGCTGGTTGAGATGGACGGTTTTGAAGCCAATGAAGGCATCATCATCGTGGCCGCAACCAACCGTCCTGACGTTCTGGACCCTGCATTGCTGCGCCCTGGTCGTTTCGACCGTCAGGTTCAGGTGCCGAATCCGGATATCAAAGGTCGCGAAAAAATCCTGCGCGTGCATGCGCGCAAGGTGCCGCTTGGCCCTGATGTTGATTTGCGCATCATTGCGCGCGGCTCGCCCGGGTTCTCGGGTGCCGATCTGGCGAACCTTGTGAACGAATCCGCGCTCATGGCGGCCCGCATCGGGCGTCGCTTTGTGACAATGGAAGACTTCGAGAATGCCAAAGACAAGGTCATGATGGGGGCGGAGCGCCGCTCCATGGTGATGACCGAGGACGAAAAAATGCTGACGGCCTATCACGAGGCCGGGCACGCGATTGTGGGGCTCAACGTTCCGCAGCATGACCCGATCCACAAAGCGACAATTATCCCGCGCGGACGTGCCTTGGGTCTGGTGATGAGCTTGCCGGAGCGCGATCAGTTGTCAGTTTCCAAAACCAAGTACACGTCGAAAATCGCAATGGCGATGGGCGGTAAGGTTGCGGAAGAGCTGAAGTTTGGTCCTGAGAACGTCACCTCTGGTGCGACCTCGGATATCCAGCAAGTGTCGAAAATCGCGCGTGCGATGGTCACGCAGTTCGGGTTCTCCGAAGAGTTGGGCCATGTCGATTACGCGAATGAGCAGCAGTCCCATTTGGGCCCTTATGGGGGTGGCACGAGCCACTCGCAAGAAACTCAGAAGATCATTGACCAGAAGGTAAAAGAACTGGTCGACGAAGGATATCAGACCGCCAAACGCATTCTGACGGAAAAGAAGGAAGAATGGGAACGGCTGGCGCAGGGGCTGTTGGAGTATGAAACTCTCACTGGATCCGAAATCGCCAAAGTGGTTGCCGGTCAGCCGCTGAACCGAGGTGATGACGAAGAAGATGATACGCCAAGCAGCGGTACGACCTCTGTTGCGGCGATCCCGAAGACACGGAAACCCAAAACACCAAAATCTGATGGTGGCATGGAGCCGGAGCCTTCTTCGTAAGGCTGGATCACACCCATAAGACGAATGAACGCCCTGCCAATTGGTGGGGCGTTTTCTTGTGATGCAGGATGTCACAGAGTTTGACTGGACGCCTTTTGCCCCGTCGCCCATTGTCGCCGGACAATTTGATTGGATACCGACCGCATGCCTGCTTTGAAAAAGACCGAACACACTGGCACCATCATCTGGTTGGGGCGCGTGGAGAGCAGGGCGGATGCGTTGCGGTCCAGCCCTTTGGCCGAAGTTGAAGCCAGGTTCGAAGGCATTGACGGTGAAGATCATGGCGGGCTGACCCGCCCGTCCTGCAGCCGTGTCTCGACGCAATATCCCAAAGGGACACCAATCAAGAACACGCGGCAGCTTTGTATCGTGTCGGCGGAAGAAATGGCGGCCGTCGCGGCAGAGATCGGGGTGGCGCGGTTCAATCCGGAATGGTGCGGCGCGAACATCGTGATCGAAGGCATTTCGGATTTCACCCACATCCCGCCATCCTCGCGATTGCAAACGCAAGATGGCACCACCCTGACGGTCGACATGGAAAACCGCCCCTGTCATTTGCCCAGTCCCGTTATCGACGAAGATGCGCCGGGCCATGGTCGCGCGTTCAAAGCCGCTGCCAAAGACCGCCGCGGAGTGACGGCTTGGGTCGAGCGGGAAGGTCTGCTGCGCGTGGGTGATACCGTTAGCTTGCACATCCCGGACCAAAGAGCGTGGAGCCCGAAGGGGGATTGAGGGCATGATTGGCAAAAGTCGTTCCGATGAGAAACGCATTATCCCGTTGAGGCCGATTCCGGGGTCATAAATGTCGGAAACGCGGGATGAGACTGGCCGCGTCCCCGATATAGGCGATGGTACACAATCGAGCCATTGCGTTTTTGCGCGGGCCAAGGGGAGACAGACCATGAGTTTCAAGACCGATATCGAGATTGCCCGCGAGGCCAAAAAACGCCCGATCCAAGAGATCGGCGCCAAGCTGGGCATTCCGGAAGCGGACCTTCTGCCCTTTGGCCACGACAAGGCAAAGGTGTCGGCAGAGTTCATCGCCGCTCAGCGCGGCAAGAAAGACGGCAAGCTGATCCTTGTGACCGCGATCAACCCGACACCCGCCGGTGAGGGTAAGACCACAACGACCGTAGGTCTTGGTGACGGCCTGAATGCAATCGGCAAGAAGGCTGCGATCTGTATTCGCGAAGCCTCGCTGGGTCCGTGTTTCGGGATGAAGGGCGGGGCCGCTGGTGGCGGGTACGCGCAAGTCGTGCCGATGGAAGAAATGAACCTGCACTTTACGGGCGATTTCCACGCGATCACTTCGGCGCATAACCTGTTGTCAGCGATGATCGACAACCATATTTACTGGGGCAACGAGCTGGAAATCGACGAACGCCGCGTAGTGTGGAAACGGGTTCTGGACATGAACGACCGTGCGCTGCGCGATTGTGTGACGTCACTGGGCGGGGTTGCCAACGGCTTCCCGCGTCAGACGGGGTTCGACATCACCGTGGCCTCCGAAGTTATGGCAATCCTGTGCTTGGCGCTTGATCTGGACGATTTGCAAAAGCGTCTGGGGGATATCATTGTGGCCTATCGCCGTGACCGCTCTCCGATCTATTGCCGCGATATCAAGGCGGACGGTGCTATGACGGTGCTTCTGCAACAAGCGATGCAGCCTAACCTTGTGCAGACGCTGGAAAACAATCCGGCCTTCGTACATGGCGGCCCCTTCGCCAATATCGCGCATGGCTGTAACTCGGTAGTGGCGACCACCACAGCGTTGAAGCTTGCCGATTACGTGGTCACCGAAGCAGGGTTCGGGGCTGATTTGGGCGCCGAGAAGTTCATGAACATCAAGTGCCGCAAAGCCGGGCTTGCGCCTGACTGCGTGGTTCTGGTCGCGACGGTTCGGGCGATGAAAATGAATGGCGGCGTGGCGAAAGCCGATCTGGCAGAAGAGAATGTGGACGCGGTGAAGGCGGGCTGCTCCAACCTTGGACGCCATATCGAGAACGTCAAATCCTTCGGCGTGCCGGTTGTCGTCGGGATCAACCATTTCTCAGGCGACTCCGAGGCGGAAGTGGCTGCGGTAAAGACCTATGTCGAAGCGCAAGGGTCGGAAGCGATCTTGTGCAAACACTGGGCGCATGGCTCCGAAGGGATCAAGGAAATGGCAACCCGCGTGGCGGAAATTGCCGATAGCGGAGCGTCGCAATTCGCACCGCTATATTCCGACGACCTGCGGTTGATCGAGAAAATAGAAGTCATTGCCAAGCGCATTTACCGCGCTGACGAGGTTCTGGCGGACAAGAAAATCCGCGACCAGCTGCGCCAGTGGGAAGAGGCCGGATATGGCCACCTGCCGGTGTGTATGGCGAAGACGCAGTACTCGTTCTCGACCGACCCGAACCTGCGCGGCGCGCCGGTTGGCCATTCCTTGCCAGTGCGTGAAGTACGACTGTCAGCAGGTGCGGGTTTTGTCGTTGTCGTCTGCGGCGAGATCATGACCATGCCGGGCCTGCCGAGGGTTCCGTCCGCCGAAGCGATTATGCTAAACGACGCGGGTGAAATCGAAGGCTTGTTCTAAGACATGGTGCGGGCGTAGCGGCCATCGAGGCCGCCACGCCCGCGTCGCAGCTTTGGCTGCTTCCCGCGCGTGTTGCGGGTGTTGAAATCAATAGGGAGACTGCGGGCATGAGCGCACAGGTAATTGACGGAAAGGCTTTTGCGGCCAAGGTGCGCGGGCAAGTCGCGGAAGGTGTGAGCAAGTTAAGAGCCGATCACGACCTTGTGCCGGGATTGGCGGTCGTTCTGGTGGGCGAAGACCCGGCAAGCGAAGTTTACGTGCGCTCCAAAGGCAAGATGACCGTGGAAGTTGGCATGAAGTCGGTCGAGCATCGGTTGGATGCGGACACGTCTGAGGCGGACCTGCTGGCCGTCATCAAGTCGCTGAATGAAGACGCGTCGATCCACGGCATTCTGGTGCAACTTCCGTTGCCGAAGCATTTGAACGAAGATCTGGTGATCAACTCGATTGATCCGGCCAAGGATGTGGACGGGTTTCATATCTCCAATGTCGGACTTTTGGGCACCGGTCAGAAGTCGATGGTGCCCTGTACGCCATTGGGGTGTCTGATGATGCTGCGCGACCACCACGGGTCTCTTTCTGGCTTGGACGCGGTTGTTGTCGGGCGCTCTAACATTGTTGGCAAGCCTATGGCGCAGCTGCTTCTGGGGGATAGCTGCACGGTGACGATTGCACATTCCCGTACGAAGGATTTGCCCGATGTGGTGCGCCGCGCTGATATTGTCGTGGCCGCTGTGGGGCGCCCTGAAATGGTGCCGGGTGACTGGATCAAACCGGGCGCGACGGTGATCGATGTCGGCATCAACCGTCTCGACGCGCCTGAAAAAGGCGAGGGCAAGACCCGCCTTGTCGGGGACGTGCATTATGAAAGCGCGGCGGCTGTTGCTGGCGCGATCACACCGGTTCCAGGCGGCGTCGGACCAATGACGATTGCTTGTCTGCTTGCCAACACCCTGACCGCGTGTTGCCGTGCCAACGGGTTGCCGGAGCCGGAAGGCCTGACCGCTTAAACCGGCACCATGGTGCCTTGCAGGGCGGCGATGTGGGTCTCCACTTCGCCGTCGATTGCGTAGACATCCGATTGCACCACAACCAACCGACGCCCCGCCTTCAAGACACGCCCGACCGCTTTGAGGTGATGGCCCTTGGCCGGTGCGAGCAGATTTATCTTCATCTCGGAGGTCAGAACCTCTTGCCCCTTTTCCATGAGCGTGAGGGCGGCATAACCCGCGGCACTGTCGCCCAATGCGAAGGTTAAAGCTGCGTGGCCGAATCCGTGCTGCTGCGTCATGGACGCGCGGATCGGGGCGGTTATTATGCACTGCCCAGCGGACACTTTGCTGAGAGATGCCCCGGCTGTGGCCATCATGGCCTGACGCGCGAAGCTGTCCTTCACCGTGGTTTCATAGTCGGGATTGCGCGGGGGGGATGGCATGAGGGCTCCGGAGTTTTTTGAAAGCCTAGCTGCGTGGCATCGGGATTTCCACCGCTGATGCACCGATGAGAATGGCGCGGGAATCCTGTGCCATCAGCGATTGCAGGGTGGCCGCATTCGTGCGCAAGCCGCCAGTATAGGTGCCGTAAGCGGGCAGGATCAGGCGCGTCTGATCATACAGGAAACAGGGCCGTGTGACGCTGCGCCCGCGTGTGCGCAAGCTGGCTTTGGGGTGGTAATGGCCCGAGACCTCACCCGATGCAGGGGCTGGCTCGGCGATATGACGGAAGGTCAGGGGGAAGATCTGTTGTTGCGCCCGGTGGCTGCCACCAAGGTTCAACGGCCCCGGGTCGTGGTTGCCTTCGATCCATGTCCAGCTTCGGCCAGCCATTAGCCGCGTGATCCAGTCGGTGATATTTTCGGGCATATGCGCGCCGGCTTCCAGATCGTCAAAGCTGTCGCCAAGACAGATGACATGTTCAGGCCTATGGGCATCCAGATCGGTTTGCAGGCGCGTCAGCGTGTCGATTGTCTCGTAGGGGGGGAGCATCTGGCCGCTGCGGCGCGCGATACGTTCCGACTTACCAAGGTGGAGATCGGAGACGGTCAGTAGTTTTTGCGCGGGCCAGAGAAGTGCGCCGGAGGGGAGGGCCACGAGGTCGGCCCTGCAAAATGAAAACGGCTTCATTCCAGACCAGCCTTTGCCATCAATAGCGACGCTTCTTCGGCCATAAGCCGCTCTTCTGCCGCGCCTTTGATCGGGACGCGCCCGATTTCCAGAAAGAGGGGGGCTGCCAGCGGGGTGACGCGGTCCAGCTGAAGATGATCAATTGCGCCGCGGGTTCTGGTGATCATTTCCTCGATGCGGCCGAAGTCGATGAGGCCCTTCATCGCTTCTTCCCGCGTGATGTCGAGCATGAGGTGGTCGGGATCATATTTGCGCAGCGTGTCATACAGGATGTCAGAGGAAAACGTGGCCTGCCTGCCGGATTTGCGTTTGCCTTGCGTCATGCGGTCAATGAGGCCGGAGATTATGGCGGAGGCGCGAAAGGTTCGCTTCATCACGGCGTTTCCAGCCAACCAGTCCTCCAATCCCTGCCGCAGGTTGTCTATTTTAAACAAGGGGGTAGGGTCGGTGACGGGTTGCAAGCTCCAGATCATGGTGGCGTAATCGGTTGCCAGAAACCCGAGCGGGTCGAGGCCCTGTTCTTCCATCCGTTGGGTCAGAAGAAGCCCCAGTGTCTGCATCGCGTTGCGTCCGGCGAAGCCGTAGATGACAGTATACTCGCGGCTGTCTTGCGGGAAACTTTCGATGAGTAGTCGCGAAGGCTCGGGCAATTTTGAGCGCTCGCGTTGCAGGGTCAGCCATTGGGCCGTGTGGGCGGGCAGGTCGGGCCAGCTGTCTTGCTGCAAGAGCCGCATAATGCGCTGGCTGAGTTGCGTGGTGTTGGCGAATTTGGTGCCGGAGAAGACCGCGACCTTCGGGTTGTCGGATGCGCGGCGGGTGACCTCGACCGTCATCTCGTTCAGGCCTTCGTAGCGCACGATCTGGCCGCCGATCAGGAACGTATCACCTTGGCTTAATGTCGAGGCAAAGGCTTCTTCGACCTCGCCCAAAGCGGACCCGCCACGACGCCCTTTAAGCCGGACTTTCAGCATTTCAGTGTCGATGATCGTGCCGATATTCATGCGGATTTGAGCGGCAGATCGCGGGTCGCGGAGTTGCCATTTACCGTCGCGCTCCACAATGCGCTGATAGCGGTCATAGGCGCGCAACGCGTAGCCGCCGGTTGCACAGAAATCGAGACAGCGGTCGAAATCGTCGCGGGTCAGCTTGGCATATGGGCCTGCGGTTGTGACTTCCCTGTAAAGATCATCGGCAGCAAACGGGCCGGACGCGGCGCTGGCCAAAATGTGCTGGCACAAGACGTCGCGCGGGCCTGTGCTTCGCGGCTCCCCGTCCAGGTCGTGTTCCTTCACCGCATCAAGGGCGGCTTTGCATTCGACGATTTCGAAGCGGTTTGCGGGTACGAGCAACGCTTTGGATGGTGCGTTATAGCGGTGATTGGCGCGGCCAATGCGCTGCACGAGGCGTTTGACGTTTTTCGGAGCGCCGATCTGGATCACGAGATCGACGTCGCCCCAATCAATGCCCAGATCAAGGCTGCCAGTGCAGACAATGGCCTTTAGGCTGCCCTCGACCATCGCTTGTTCCACCTTCATGCGCTGCTCGCGGGCGAGGGAGCCGTGGTGGATGCCGATGGGCAACTGGTCTTCGTTGGCGAGCCAGAGGTGGTGGAAGAAAATCTCTGCCTGCGCGCGGGTGTTGTGGAAGATCAGCGTTGTGTTGTGGCGTTTCACCTGCTCCAGCACAGCGGGGATGGCGTATCGCCCACCACCACCAGACCATGGAGGGGCCGTTTCCGTTTCCAGCATGGAGATATCGGGGGCAGGGCCGGGGTCCGCGTGGATGATCTTGGTGGGCTGCGGATGACGCGCGAGAAAGCTGGCGATGGCTTCGGGGTCCTCGACAGTGGCGCTTAGGCCCACACGGCGCAGGTCTGGTGCAAGGGCTTGCAGGCGGCTGAGACCAAGCATGAGCTGGTCGCCACGTTTGCTTTCAGCAAGGGCATGGATTTCGTCGACCACGACGCGCTGCAACTCGTTGAAGATGCGCGGCGCGTCTTCGTAACTGAGAAGCAATGCCAGACTTTCAGGGGTGGTGAGCAGGATGTGCGGCGGGTCCGCGCGTTGCTTGCGCTTCTGGGTATAGGTGGTGTCGCCGCTGCGATCCTCGATGCGGATATCCATGCCGATCTCGTCCACGGGCGTTCGGAGATTCCGTTTGATATCAGCGGCTAATGCTTTGAGTGGCGAGATGTAGAGCGTGTGAAGCCCACGGCGTGGGGATGCGTGCAGATCGGCGAGCGTGGGCAAGAAGCCCGCCATGGTTTTGCCGCCCCCCGTGGGGGCAATAAGCAAGGTCGACGGCGCGTGTGCGGCATCGAGCATCGCTTGCTGATGCGGGTGAATCTCCCAGCCTCTGGCGGCGAACCAATCATGCAGGGGCTGGGGCAGGTGCGTCATGCACCAGATATAGCCCGACCGATGGTTTTGGTCAGTGCTTAATCTCTTCGTCTTTCACATACATGTTCGCCCATGCGCGGTCGATCAGCTCGGGCGTCATCTGATTTGGGATGCCCTCGTATTCACACACCGCGATCATCTGGTCGATCAGGAAGTTTGCATGGTAGTTGGCGTAGACGTTGTCGATTGTCGGATAGCGGACTTTCAACAGGTGGATCAACGCCTCCTCGTTCAGCGGGATTTTCTTTTTCTTCGCAACCATGGCGAACACTTTCAGGAATTCTTCCTGTGTCGGGCCGTCAATTTTGATTTTGAAGAAAATACGACGCAGGGCCGCGCCATCGAACATCTCATTGGGGTGGAAGTTGGTTGAGAAGATCACCAGCGTGTCAAATGGGACCTCGAACTTCTCGCCCGATTGCAGGGCCAGAATATCGTATTCGGCTTCCATCGGAACAATCCAACGGTTGATAAGAGCCTGTGGCGGCTCTTCCTGACGGCCAAGGTCATCCACGATGAACACGCCGCCGGTCGACTTCAACTGAAGCGAAGCTTGGTAGGTGCGCGACGTAGCGTTGTAGTTCAGGTCGAGCATGTTCAGCATCAACTCACCACCGGTCATAACCGTGGGGCGTTCGCACATCAGGTAGCGCTTGTCGTAGCGGTTGTCGGTCCGGCGCAGAGAGGTGGTTTGCGTCTCGACATCTTCGATCGGTGTATGCACGATCGGGTCGTATAGTGTTACAACTTGTCCTGCATATTCAATACATTGCGGGATATAGATCATGTCACCAAGTGCGTCGCGGATGCCGTTGGAAATCGCTGACTTACCGTTGCCGGGAGGGCCATAAAGTAGAATGGAGCGGCCGGAACTCACTGCTGGTCCTAGATCGTTCAGCAGGTTATCGGGCAGGATAAGGTGACCCATATTGCCCAGCAGCTTTTCACGGGTGATCTGGATGTTGCGCACGGACTGCTTTTTTACCTGCTCTTTGTACATGGCCAAAGGAACAGGTAGGGCGCCGTAATATTCGGATTGGGACAGGGCGTCGAGCGCGCGCGATTTGCCCGCGTCAGACAGCTGGAACGCCATCTCGGAGCCGGAGCCCGCGTGCAACGTGCCTTGTGCTTCAATCAGCTTTTGCTCCCGCGCGATCTCAACAAGTTGTTGGGTCAGCGGCAGGGACAGACAGATGGCAACGGCCATGTCCGAGACGTGCTCAAGGTTCTTGCGGAAGATTGTTTTTAACAGGATATCGCGCATCATAACGATGCTTAGCCCCGTGTCTTTCAACGACTTGGGAGGGGCCGGGGCCTGTACGCCCGTGGTTGTGTGCATATTCATGTGCTCTGCCTCGCGTGCCGATTTTTCGGCATCCTTCCACCTAGTTTATCGGTTGAACTGTATCCGGACAACAAAAACCGATCTCACTTCAAAAAGCAGGCCAGCTGCGCTAGCCTTTGTACATAAAGAACACCGCCAAACAGGGCGGGGCATGGGGATGATGGGCATGGACGAGGGTATGGATAAGGCCGGAGCAAGGCTTTTTCTTGTTTATCTGCTAGGATTGGTCGCGCTGATGGGCGGTCTATCCTTGGCAAAAGGTGGTCTTTACGTGGACCGCCACGAGGGCGACACGCTCCATTTAATCGAAATTGTGCTGCGGATGGCCGAAGGCCAATGGCCGCATCTGGACTTTGTCACGCCTTTGGGGGTCCTTTGTTTCTTACCGATTGTGGCCTTCGTCTGGATGGGGTTCGGCATCGGAACCGCGATTTTGCTGGCACAGATCACCGTCGCGTTGATGTTCGTGCCGATGGTTTGGTGGCTTGCTTACAGCCGTTTGACCCGTGGAATGGCCTACGGTGTCGGCGCCTTGGTTATGGTGCTTGTTTTGGCCATGATTCATGGTGAGGCCTCGGCGTCGCTGTCTTTGTCCATGCACTATAACCGTTGGGCATGGGCGTTTGCTTTCGTCGCGATCCTGGTCGCGGTTCTGGAGCCGAAGCAGGCGGAAAACCAATGGCTGGACGGGGTCATATTGGGGATCGCATTCAGCTTCTTTGTCATGGGCAAAATAACCTACGGTGTGGCCTTCGCCCCCGGAGTTGCCGTTGCGCTGGCGATGCGTGGCCAATGGCGGGCGATAGGGGCGGCACTGGTTGTGGTGGCCTTGTTTGCCGGTGTGCTGACGGCGTTGGCAGGTCCGGCGATGTGGCCGGCCTATTTGGGTGACCTCGCGTTGGTAGCGGGCACTGACATTCGCCCGCGTGCAGGGGTGGATATGGGCACGCTGCTGACGGCCCCGCAATACGCGTTGGGGAATGCGGTGCTGGTCTTGTCCGTTGTGGTCCTGCGGCGTGGCGTTGATCCGCGTTTGGGGTTGGTGCTGATGCTTCTTGGACCGGGGATGATTTATGTCACCTACCAGAATTATGGCAATGACCCGAAATGGCTGGCGCTTCTGGCGGTGATGATTTTGGCGGTGTCCCGAACCCCGCAGGTCATCGCGTTGGCTGTTGTGGCGTGCACATTGATTGCGCCCTCGTTTTTCAATATGGCAACAAGCACCGCACGGCATTTTGTGGCGAAGCAGAATACCTACAGTGCATTGTTTGAAGGCACTCCCAACGCGGCGCGCTATGGCGATTTCTTTACCAAAGCTGAACGGGTCAACCGCATCTTGATGCGTAAGCCGATGCTGTTCAAGAGCGAGGAGTTTGCCTACATGAACGAGCTTGCGGCGCATCTGCCACCGGCAGAGTTTCAAGGCGAGGTTTTGCCCTCCTGCGCGCAAGAGCTGGGGTTGATCGGGGCTTCGCATGCGATGGCACGAGATCTGGATCAGGCAGGGTTGTCCGACGGGAAATCCGTGTTTGTCGCGGACACCTTTGGCAACCTGTGGATGTTTGGCGATCTGGAGCCCACGCTTGGCGCCGCACCTTGGTATTACGGACACCTGACGGGGTACGAGAATGCGGATTACCTGCTGATCCCGACCTGCCCGACCACGCCACATGCCTACAGGTCGATCCTGAAGGACGTGGAGGCGCGGGGCGAGGTGTTGGAAGAGGTCCGGCGGACCGAGCTCTACATCTTGTTCGCGCGCCCTTAAAGAAAGGCTGTGCGCGCCAGATAGACGATGAGAGTTACGGCGAGCGGAAGACCCATCGGGAAGTCGCGCGTGCGCTCCCAGCTTTCCCAGTTCGGGGCAAGCTTGCGCAGCGGTGTAACACGCGCCAAGCGGTGCAAGATGAAAGCAACGATCGTCGTGACCGCGAAGATGGCGGCCACAAATGTGCCGTCAATGACAGCCACAAACGGGGCCATAGCGGCGGCGAACTTTGCATCACCCGCACCGACCAATCCGGTGATGGTCATCAAGAAGCCGATGGCCAAAACGGCCGCAAAATGGGCGTAGCGCCACAGATACGCCTCTAGCGGCAGGGTCAGGAGACCTACCACCGCAAAGACCGCTAGCAATGCGAGCACGGCCTTATTGGGAATTTTCATGCGGGCGAGGTCGCTCCAGGCGACCCACATGCAAATGAGGGTCGCCAAGGGCAGGGACCATAACGCGAAGGTCGCCATAGACTTAGCTTTCGAGCGTGCGCAAGGAGCGGATCGCGGCCTCGAAGTGCTGCGGATGGGTCTCGATGGCTTCTTCTAACAGGGTTTTGCCGGTCTGCGTGTCGCCTTGCTTGATGGCCGTCAGGGCCATGGTGTGCAGCAACTGCGCGCGTTCGACCTGCGTGATCTGGATAATCGGAAGCGTGTAGTTCTTACGGGCTCCACGCGCGAGCACGAGGTTGTTCTTCGCGGTAAACAGGCTCGGGTCATAGGTGATGGCTTCGCCGAACAGACGCTCGGCTTCGTCATAATCGCCGCGGGTCAGTTTCGAGAAACCCCAGTTGTTGAGCACCGATCCGGGTGTGGTGGTCAGGCCAACAGCCGTCTGGTAGAAGCTATCGGCTTTTTTCCATTCTTTGTTGGTGTCCGCGATGATTGCTTCGAGGCGATACCGCTCGAAGGTTTCATATGTCGGTGGCACGGCATCAAGTGCTTTTTCGGCTTTCTTCCACTCGCCTTGGCGGACCAGGGCATTGGCGTAAAAGACTTGATCGTCGTTGTTCGCCTCGGGGTGCTTTATGACTTTTGCCCAGACAACACCGGCTTCCGTCGCGCGTTTGGCGCGCAGCAGCGACTGGCCGAGGCCACGTTGCAGGTCAAGGCGGTCTGGATCGTCGCGACTTGCCTTCTGGAAATAGGTCACCGCCTCATTAGGGTCGGCGACCGTAAGCATGATGTCGTTGAGATTGCTCTCATCGATAACATTGACGTTTTTGAGGGTTTTGCTGTACTCGCCTTTGCCGCCTTTATCACAAGCGGTTAGGGCTACAACGCTGATAAGACACAGCATTCCTGTCTTCATATGGCGCATGGGGCGTCCTCTACTCTGCTCTCAATGGCCTTTTTGATCAGGGCGCCTGTAAAATCAGGTAGCGGCCGTTACCGCGTCTCACCAAGTCAAAGGCTCTGTCGTCTTTTTCTGAACTATATGCAGGATTTTCTATCTTGGCGAGCGCGCGGCGCAGGTTTTCCCTGATTTTGTCAGATTTGCCACTATCGAGCGCGAAGGCGGTCTTGAAGACACGGCTGGCCTCTCCGGCGCGGCCGGTTTCCATCAGTACCACGCCAAGATTATTCCAAGCAGGAACAAAGGTTTGGTCAATTTTGATGGCGCGACGGAGCTGCTTTTCCGACTGTCCAAGCCGGCCAAGCCGCAAGTTGGCCGAGCCGAGCGCGCTGAGCACATCGACAGTGGTTCCCTGTTCCCCTGCGGCGCGAAGGTAGGCTTTGAGGGCCAGTTCGAACTGACCGGCAGCCATAAGCTGGTGACCGACGCTTAGCCCGTCGACGCCTTGAAGGCGGGCGACGTCTCCGGTGGGCGGAAACGGATTAGCCCCCTCGCCAAGCGAAGGGGCCTCTTCCTCGCATCCAGCGAGGCTAAGTCCAACTGCTATTGCACCCACCCAAAATCGCATGATTATCCGCCGCCACCGTTTAGGTTCTTATAGATGTCATAGATCGACGGGCCGATCAAAATAATCAAAAGAGGTGGCAAACAGAACAACATCGTGCCGAGGGTGAGTTTGGTCGGCAACACGTTTGCCTTCTCTTCAGCGCGCATAACGCGTTTGTCCCGCATCTCGGATGCATAGACACGCAAGGCATCTGCGATGGATGTACCGAAGCTGGTTGACTGGATCAGCACGGTTACAAAGCTGGACACGTCCGGCACACCAGCACGTTCGGCCATATCGCGAAGCACGGTAATCCGGTCCTTGCCAGCTTTCATCTCGTTGGCGACCATTTGGAATTCGTCTGCCAAGGCCGGATAACCTGCCCGGATTTCGGCGGCCACGCGGATGATCGACTGATCAAGCGCTTGGCCCGCTTCAACGCAAACAAGCATCAGGTCGAGGCTGTCGGGGAAGCCGCTTTCGATTTCGTCCTGCCGTTCCTGACGGCGGCGTTCGATCCAGTACTTGGGCAGGTAGTAGCCTGCACCACCCGGGATCACGATTGCCAGGATCAGGTCACGGGTCGACATGTCGTCGCCGCCGAGGATCAGAACATAGAGCAGGCCAAGGGTCAGGAACAACAAGCCAAGTGCGAACTGTGCGAAGTGGAACGTGCGCACCGCTGTTTTCTGCTTGTAGCCCGCTTGAAGGAGTTTGAGCTTCATGCCCGCAAGTTCTTCATCATCCTGCGGTTCGAGGAAGTTGGCGAATTTGTCGAGCTTGTCGGTGCCGTTCGCGTTCCGGAGCGAATTTTCTCCGTTTTTCGAGCGGTTGTTGGAGCGCTGCGCCTCTTCACGGATGCGGTCGAGCGGGTCCTTTTGCTTCTTCAGCATGGTCGGCAACGTGACCAGAACCATGATGAAGCCCAGCAGGCCAACTGCCATCAGCGGGCCCAATTCTCCGAAGTTGTCGACGAGCAGGGCGTTGATTTTTTCGATGAACTGCATCTCATTACACCTTGATGTTGACCATGATGCGCATGAAAACCATGTTCACCACAAGGAACACACCCACAACGATACACGCGGGAATGAAGAATTCGGTTTCTTTTACTTCGGTGTAGTAATCCGGCTCCATGATGTTGATCCCGACCAGCGCCAGAAGTGGGAAGGCGGACAGGAACATGCCGGACCATTTGGCCTCTGCCGTGATGGCTTTCACGCGGCGGAACAGTTTGAAGCGGGCACGTATCACCTGCGAAAGCCCGTGCAAAATCTCGGCGAGGTTACCACCGGAGGTTTGTTGAATGGTCACGGCCACGGCGAGGAAGCGCAAATCTTGCATGTCCATGCGCTCGGCCAGGTGCTTGAGGCTTTCGGACACGTCACGACCATAGGCGGATTCATCTGCGATCACGCCAAATTCGGTGCCAAGCGGATCCGCGACCTCTTTGGCGACGATGTTGATCGCCGAGGCAAACGGGTGGCCCACACGAAGAGAGCGCACCATCAACTCGATGGCATCCGGCAATTGCTCTTCCATTAGGGCAAGGCGCTTTTTGCATTTGTTGTTGACCCAAACATAGACAGCACCGATCCCCATCGCGAGCGCAATGAGGCCACGCACGGGGGCGGCGGCTTCCGTCATTTGGCTGAGAACAGCAAAGATAACCGCCGCAAGCGCGAACATCATCGCGATGAGGGCGGTCGGCGTAAACGCGATGTTGGCGCGTAGGGCTTTGTCGGCCAGCATGGAATAGAGCGGGATGCCGCCCGAATTCATGTGCTGGTTCATCTCTTTGCGGAGCTGCTCCAGAACCTTTTCGCGCGATCCGCCTTTCTGGATCATGTCCAGACGGCGGTTCACCTTGCTGTTGAGGCTGATCGACTTGCCGAATACCACAAGGTAGACGCCTTCGATCAACATCAGAACGGCAACAAAGATTATGCCGTACAGGATTGGTTCAAAACTGATTTCCATAACTGGTTACTCCGCTGCGATCGGTTCGTAGATCGAAGCAGGCAGGTCATAGCCCCACTGCTTGAACCGGTCGGAATAGTGCGAGCGCACACCTGTTGGCGTGAACTGGCCGATAATCTTGCCGTCGGGCTGAAGGCCCAAACGCTGGTAACGGAACACTTCCTGCATGGAGATAACATCACCTTCCATGCCGGTGATCTCGGTGATCGAGACCATGCGACGCGAGCCGTCTTGCAGACGCGACGCCTGCACAATCAGGTTCACAGCCGAGGAAATTTGCGCGCGCACAGCTTTGATCGGCATCTCGATACCGGCCATCGCGATCATGTTTTCAAGACGGGACACCCCGTCACGCGCCGAGTTGGCGTGAATGGTGGTCATCGAGCCGTCGTGACCCGTGTTCATGGCTTGCAGCATGTCGATAACTTCTTCGCCACGCGTCTCACCCACGATGATACGGTCAGGGCGCATCCGAAGGGCGTTTTTCAGACAATCCCGCTGAGACACAGCACCTTTGCCTTCGACGTTGGCCGGGCGGCTTTCCATTCGGCCGACATGGACCTGCTGGAGTTGAAGTTCCGCCGTATCCTCGATCGTCAGGATGCGTTCGGAATTGTCGATAAAGGATGACAAAGCGTTGAGCGTGGTCGTTTTACCGGAACCCGTACCACCCGACACAATGACGTTCAGACGGCACGCGACGGCGGCTTGCAAATAGGCGGCCATTTCTTCCGAAAACGCGCCAAACTTGACGAGATCGTCGATCGCCAGCTTTTCTTTCTTGAACTTACGAATGGAAACGAGCGAGCCGTCCACTGCAATCGGTGGAACCATGGCGTTGAAACGCGAGCCATCTTTCAAGCGCGCATCCACGTACGGGTTGGATTCATCGACACGACGACCCACAGCGGACACGATCTTGTCGATGATCCTAAGCAAGTGCTTTTCGTCTTTGAAACGGGTGTTGGTCAGCGTCAGTTTACCGTCGCGTTCGATGAACACGCGGTTCGGGCCGTTGACCAGAATATCGTTGACGGTGTCGTCCTTCAGAAGCGGCTCCAGCGGGCCAAGGCCCGTGACTTCGTCGAAAAGTTCTGCGTGCAGGGTCTGCCGCTCGTCCTTTGTGAGGATGATGGACTGCTCTTCAAGGCCTTCGGCGCAAATCGCGATGATTTCGGCCTTAAGGTCAGCCTCCGGCGCGTTTTCCAGCGCGGCGAGGTTCAAGTTGTCGAGCAGGCGGTGGTGAAGATCTGAACGGACCTCTTCCAGACGCTGACGGCGCTTGAGTTCTTTGTCTTGAGCAATCACCTCGGCAGGCGCGACCGGAAGCTTGGTCTCGGCCTTGCGCATGTACTTTGCGGCGCTGATTTTAGGCGCTGCTGCTTGCGGTGCTGCGTTTGCTTGTGCCTTTGGATCGGCACCTGGTTTTTTGTAGCGCGAAAACATTTTGGTAACCTTCCGTTATCCTGTGGCTTCCGCCATATTTGTTTCATGCAGAGACTGCGCCAGTTTGGCGATCTCTTTGCGCAAAGGGTTCTTGGCTGCAGTTTCAACGAGTGGCAGACCGTGGTCGCAGCTTTGTGCAACTTGTTTGCCGCCATCGGGCATGTGCAGCTCAATGGAGATATCAAGGCTCTCTGCCATCCGTTTCGCACGGCTTTTGCCGGACAAATCGGTGAATTTCGGCGCACGGTTCAGCACGTAACGAATTTTCTCGTAGGGCAAATCCTCGGATTTGAGGGCGCGCACCATACGCAGCGTGTTTTGAGCGGAGCGCAGATCAAGTTCCAGCATCCCGAAGTAGACATCAGACATGCCCAGAACCGTTTCGGTCCATTGAACAAGCGTCGATGGCATGTCGATGATGACATAATCGAAGTTGCGACGTGCGGTTTCGACCAGCTTTTCGATTTCTTCCGGCCCGACCATATCCAATGGGATCATGTCGGCAGGAGCCGTGAGAACCTGAAGCTTGTCGTTAAACGTCAGAAGCGTTGAGCGGAATACGGCGTCGTCCATACCTTCGATGTCAGACAGCATTTCCAGAACAGCGTCGCGGCGAGGCAGATCAAGATAGGTAGAGCTTGAGCCGAACTGGAAATCCAGATCGAGCAAGCACACGCTTACTTCGGATTTCTTGTCGACTGTCGCCAACTCCCAAGCCAGGTTCACCGCAAAGGTGGACGCACCGGCGCCTCCGGCAAGGCCGTGGACTGGAAGAACGACGCCTTCATTGGTGCCCGCCTTGCCGGTTACCACTGGCGTGGTCTCGACGGTGGCGGGCATTTGAGGTGCCTCAACAACTTCAGCTGGCTTGCTAATGCGTTCAATGGAGTCGTGCAGTGCGCCTTCCGGAAGCGGGTAGGGGACGAAGTCGTCCGCGCCCAGCTTCAACAGTTGGTGCAGCGCGATTGGCGACACATCTTCTGCAATCAGGATGACTTTGACGCCAACTTCCTTGGCGCGACCTATTACGTCGCCCACAAGTGTCAGGTTGTCTTCGTCGGAATTGTCGACCGCAACGGCGATAAACTTCAAGTCCGTGGCATCGGGCTGAGACAAGTACGCGTTTGCGTCCTCGAAACTCAGATCACCCCATGCTTCACCAAGCTCTGTTTCCATATCTTCGATCAGAAGATCGAAGTTTTGGACGTCGCGAGCGACGGTACAGGCTGAAATTGGCGCCGGTTCGGTTTGTAAAGCTACACTGCTCGTCATGCCTCAAATCCCATTTGGCCAAAAAACACGGCCGGGTTCGTGTTAACGAGGGCACCCTTTCGTAAGGGTTAGCGCCCCCGCCAACTGTTTGCGGTATTTAAACCAACATGCCGTCTTAAGGCGGATTGTGGCTTATCTCATGACAAGGAATGCTTAGGAAAAGGGGCGAGAATGGGGCTAAATTAGCGAAAAACTGAGGTATTATTTCCGTTATTGCACTATTCTTTCCCGTGCGAGCGTTTCTTCGCTCTTTGCGGTCTGAACATACTCGCGTTGAACGATAATTCCGTACTTGCCACTTAGAAGCATCGGATGGTTGCTCACGAAGCCTGTGACTTCAGTCACGGTACGACGATTGCGACGTTCTGGGCTCTCAGTCAGGATGACAGGTTTCGTTTCTCCGAACGACGCGACAGCCTCTAGTCGAGAGCGGCTGATGCCCTGAGACGTCAAGAAGTTTACAGCAGCATTCGCGCGGCGCAGCCCGAGAGCTTTGTTGGCGGCGTTCGAGCCAACAAGATCAGTGTGTCCATAGACGCGGAAGCGGACTTCCGGGAATTGGCGGATCCAGTTTGCTTGCTCAAGCAGGGCGGCACGCGCGTTCGCGTCAAGCTGTGCCGAATTGAACTCGAAATTCACCTGAGTGTTCACATCCGTCGCAAAACGGCGGCCGAGAGTCTCGGCAACGGAAATCGTCCCGTTGCTGATCAAGGTGTTGGTCATGGTGGGGTTGCCGAAGCCGCCCTCATCAAGATCACCGCCAGCTTCCCGCTCAAAAACACTGCGAGAGTTGGAGCATGCGGACAGGCTGACCGTAAGCGCGGCGATCAGGGCGATTGAAGAAGAGGTTTTAAGCATCTGGTATTACTCCAAAACATAGCCGTAGGAGCCAGAAAAGTCCTGGCGGGCCACTTCGCCTGTAGATGTGCGGCGAGTCCGAACTTCGCGTGCGACTTTCCCGTTCAGGAAGAATTCACGCTCCGTCGGCGGGCGGATGCGGTCGGTTGACAGAACAAGGGCGTTGCCACGGGTCGGCGACACAAGATGTGCGGTGACAATGACAACCAGCTCGGACTGACGGCGCTCGAAGTTTGCGCTGCGGAACAATGCACCCAGAATTGGGATATCCCCAAGCCACGGTACCTGGCCAGCCAGATCGGTGAAGTCGTCTTCAAGAAGACCCGCGATCGCGAAGCTTTCGCCGTCACGCATTTCCACTACAGTCGAAGATGCGCGTTTGGAGAAGGCGTTAACCGCAAAACCTTCATTTTGAACAACGACAGTCGAGTCGATGCCCGAAACGGCGGTATCAAGTTTGAGGTTAATGATGTCTTCGTCCAGCACGGTTGGTGTGAACTTCAGCTCAACACCGAAAGGTTTGTAGCTGATGCTCACTGTTCCGTCGTCTACGACCGGGATCGGATATTCACCACCTGCGAGGAATGTCGCTTCCTGACCAGAGAGGGCGGTCAGGTTTGGCTCGGCAAGAGTGCGCACAAGGCCCTTGGTTTCAAGGGCTTCGAGAACAACAAGCGCGCGAAGGCTGCCGCTGCCGAACCCGAATGAGAACACACCGTTACGTTCACGGGTAGAAACCGCATTCCCAGCACCACCACCGGCGGGGAAGGTCGTTGTCGGGTTGTTGCCAGCTTGAAGTGTGTTGGTGAAACCGTTTGCCCCGAACGTCCCGCCAGCGGTTTGGAAACCGAGGCTTGCAGACAGGTCTTTGGAGACAGAGCGGCGCATTTCAGCAAACCGAACTTTCAGCATCACTTGTTGAGTGCCGCCGACGCTCATCAGATTGGACACGGCGTCCGGCGCATAACGCTCGGCGAGGTCCAAAGCGCGGTCGAGCTTTGCGATGCTTGAAACAGTGCCGGACAACACGAGACCGTCATTTGCGGTGCGAACTTCGATCTTCTCACCCGGGAGGATTTCGCGAAGGCGCTCTTTGAATTCCGACAGATCCGGCGACACGCGCACGGAGACGTTGGTGATCAAGCGGCCATCCGGTCCAAGAAGTGTCAGAGTTGTGCGGCCCGGAGACTTGCCCAGCACATATATAGTGCGGTCCGACAGGGTCGCGATGTCCGCGATTGCCGGGTTGGCCACGGACAATTCAGCGAAGGGGACGTCACTTTCGACGACCACGGCGCTGTTGATTGCAACATTGAGTTTGCGTGCCGTCGACTGGTTGGTCACCTTAAGGTTCTGTGCGAACCCGGTCTCTGGTACGAATGACGTTAGCGCGAGGCCAAACAGGCCAACGCAGAAAAACTGCTTCAATTTCATTGTGATCTGCCTCTCTGATCACTTAAGTGGAACGGGTCTTTTGCCCATTTTCACGAGAACCATGCGCGAATTTAATATTTATTGCAAGAATCAGGTGTTTACCGCGCGTCTTTTATGTGGGCCTGTCGCAACACAACGCAAATTCTAGTAGGTCACACAGAAACGGCACCCAATATAAGGTGCCGTCAGGTTGTTTTATAATCGGTTCCGGATCATTCAGCGCAGGGGATTGGGATCTCCACCACTTCGGCACCTTTGCGGGTCTTGATTGTACAGACCTTCGCGGCTTTGGCCTCAATGGCCTTTTCTTCTAGAATACCCAATAGCTGGTTTTGATCGATTTCAACTGCGGCGACTTCGGTGTCATCACCGGCACCAACAAGGGATAGGGACAGGCGGCCCGACGATTGGGCTTGAGCCAATGCGCCGACTTCTGCGGGCGACGCGGCTACGGTTACAGTCCGCGCAATTGTCGGGGCAGATCGGTCGCCATCGGCAATCTGGTCCACTGCAAGCAGCTGCAAGCGAGTGTCGATCAGTTTTGTAACTTCGCGACCTTGGCTGTTGCCGGTCCAGTAAACGTCTACATGGTCACCGGGGCGCAGGAAACCTGACACGCCGGATGATACGTCAACACGTAACGCGAAAGCACGCATACCTTTCGACAGGCGCGAGGACACACCGGCGTCTTCGCCCGGCTCTGTCACTTTCGATGCCATAACGGCTTCGTCTTTTTCCATTACGCGAAGAACAGTGCGAAGGGCGCCAGTGGCAGGGAACAAGTCCTCGCCTTTTTGGAATGCACCTTCAGGAATAGCGTTGTTGGGCCAAGCGATGATCTGCACGTCGTCTTTGGTAAGCGTCTCGCCATAGGCAATCTGCCGTTTTACCGTGAAGACAGCTTCCAAGGGAACATTGCTTTTCAGCAATTTTTCCTGAGCGGCCACTTTGGCCTGATATTGGTCGAACCTGTTTTTCGCCATATATGCAGCGAAGCCCGCTAAGGCGACGCCGACTATCAGTACTAACCCGAATACCAATCGCATTTTTTAGCCCCTTTAAATATTGTAACGCCTGCCGATTTTCCGGTCAGGCTCACTCGTGTGACCACAGTCATGCACGGCAAATGCGGCAAAATGTAGGAGCTGGCGAGGATTTACCGCGGCGCTACGTGGATCGTTTGATTAGAACGAAGTGCTGATCAGCTGGCTGCTGAGGGTCGTATCCACATCGCCCGTCAAGTCTTCGGTTCCATCGATGACAACACCCATCGAGGCCAACGCCAACCCGATGACGCCTGCAGACAGGATGACCCAATCTACGGTTACGGCGCCGGAGTCGTCGGTCCAAAATCGGGATACTAGGTACGTCATTTTACTCTCCGGCGGAACAGGCCTGGGGCCGTGGTTGCAACGATACAGTTATCGCAACGAATTTAGGCAAAATTTAGAAGGAATAAGGCATTCTCGCCATAATTGCGGCCTGAGTTAGAAACTGATCGTTTCCGTTTTCGAAGTCGGCGACGAAAGGTTGTGAGCGCTTTCGGCAGTAAAAAAGGCCGCGCTCCGAAGAATGCGCCCCTCACTGGCGTAGTCAATACTGTGCCGACACGTCTAGAACGTGGTGACCTTCTCCTGAGCCTTCAGCTGATAGGCTTTGTCTTTGTCGAGCTGCTCGACGCCTGCGCTGGCAAAGACCATAACCGCGACGCTCAAAAGGCCGCCTGCAGCGATCATCAGCATCGTATCGGTAGTGATGACGCCAGATTCGTCCGAAGTGAATTTTTTGGTCAGTTTGTTCAGTGTCATAGTCTACCCCTCAATGATCTTAGGCCTGGCTTGGTTCTCTGTATCTGATTGGGATAGTCGTATCCCACAAGGTCGCCGACCTTCTTTGGATTGCTGTTGTAAGAGGAAAATTTATCCGAAAAGAATAGGGCGAGAGTTGGACCAGATCTGGGTCATTGTTGATAAGTAAATGCGCATGGGCAGGGGCGTAAAACGCGAAAAAGCCGCGTTCCTAAGAACGCGGCCCAATCTCGAAGTCGCTCTAGGCGACGACCAACTTAGAAAGTGGTCGAGATGCCTTGAGTCGTCAGCTGGTTTTCGATGTCGCCGGACAGGTCTTCCAGACCGTCGGAAACGGAAGCCATAACTGCGATGCCCAAGCCAACGATGGCAGCGGTCAGAACAACCCAGTCAACAGTTACTGCGCCAGATTCGTCAGCTGCGAAATTTTTGATCATTGCGTTCAGTGTCATAGTATATCCCTCCAAGGATGTAAGTTTGTTTAGTTTCCAAGTTAACCCTGACGCTTGTTCGACCCGGCCAGCCTCTGTTCTAGACCGTGTCGCCGTCTTGGTATGCAGCATGTATCCCCCTCAATCGGGGCGAGAATTGGGCGCGAATGGTTCCTTTTCGGAGCAGGGTAAGAAATCTACGTAAAATCTTACATCTCGTTGTTTTTTATGGATAATTAATAAAAAATTAATCTTTCGGGCATGGAATCTGTCGCGTTGGTTGCGTCAATGCTGGCACAGGTTCTTGATTGTTTCTTAGTTGAGGTAGAATTGGTGCAGGTTTTCTGGAAGAGTCCTGAAAAAGAATAACACCAACGACAAGTCGGGCAGGCTCATGTCGATTCAGATAAGCGCACTATTCGTCCTGATGTGTATGAGCATCGGGTTCTCTGCCAAGGCGGCAGAGCTCAAACCTGCGTTTGGTGGAAACTTTACCTTTAAGAAGATTGCACCGCCGAAAAGCGGCACCAAGAAACTTATAACGATTCAGATCGAACCCAAGCCTGCGGAGACCAAAACCACAGCGACGGCCAAAGCCGGAACATCTGCGGCGGCCCCGTCGCAACTTGAGTGGTTCTGGCAAGTGGTTTCGCCGTCAATAGACGCGTCTGGTCCGGGCCGGTTCTCGAATGCGGTCGCCAGTCTTGGGAAGGCACCGAAGGGGCAGGCGGTCAAAGCCCCGCGGCTTGAGACCATGCAGTCCATCGCGTCGCAACACGGGACGACAATTCTGCTAGAGACTTTAAACAAGAAGATATCTCCTGCCTTCGTCTTGGCCCTCATCTCGATCGAGTCGGGGGGGCGTGCCACCGCTGAAAGCAACAAGGGCGCGCAAGGTCTGATGCAGTTGATCCCGGACACTGCTGCCCGCTTTGGTGTGACGGATAGCACCGATCCTGTGCAGAACATAAAGGGCGGCGTCGCCTATCTGGAATGGCTGATGAAGGAATTCAACGGTGACCCCATTCTGGCCCTTGCCGGATATAACGCGGGTGAAAATGCAGTGAAGAAGCATGGCGGCGTGCCACCCTATGCTGAGACCCGCAATTATGTGCCCAAAGTGCTGGCCGCATGGAAGGTCGCGAAAGGCATGTGTCTATCGCCGCCAGAACTGGTGTCCGATGGCTGCGTTTTCCGCACGAAAGGCTAGTCCAAGGCCCGCAAACCCCTGATCTTGGATGTCGGCGGCACCTTTTCACTAACTAAGCGAGACCCGCGCCGTCTTGATGACTTTAAAAAGTTGCGGCGGTTGGGCTTGTGGTGAGTGCTTGTTTTCGCGACCGGCCTCAACTTAGCCTACTTAGGCGCGGTCGTCTCTCCATGATCCTGTTCACCCTGACACTGATGTTCTACGCGGCAGGGCTTTTTCAGAACGCGTTTGGTTTCTAAACGCTGAGTTTTTTGAACATGCGTTCAGGAATGGCCGTGATGATCCCCATGATCAGCCGCCAGAACCCCGGAGTATAGATCACGTCTTTGCGCTTTTCGACAGCTTTGAGGATGTCAGCTGCAATCTTGTCCGGAGTGGCGACAAGGAACATCCCCTCGATCCCCCAAGTCATCGCGGTATCCACGAAGCCCGGT
Organism: Litoreibacter ascidiaceicola; assembly: GCF_900129235.1. Classification (GTDB taxonomy): domain Bacteria; phylum Pseudomonadota; class Alphaproteobacteria; order Rhodobacterales; family Rhodobacteraceae; genus Litoreibacter; species Litoreibacter ascidiaceicola. The sequence continues at coordinate 449,749 of NZ_FQUV01000003.1, forward strand.
TTCACGGTGACGACATGCCCACCCGAGCGGGTCAGGCGGTTGCGTAATCCACTAAGATAAGTGTGAAACCCCGCTTTGGCCGAGCCGTAGACATAGTTGCCGATCCGGCCACGATCGCCCGCAACCGAGCCGACACCCACGACGGTCCCGCCGCCGCGTTCCTCCATTTCTGGCGCGATAAGCTGAAGAAAGGTTGCGGGTCCTGCGTAATTGTCAGTCACGGTGCCGGCTATTAGCGACGGGTCGGCGTCGATTTGATCCTGCGACGGCATCGAGCCAACAAACACCGCGACGTTGATCATGCCCTCCAGTTCGGATGCGCGTTCGATGATTGGCGCGAAAGTGGCTGCATCCCTTGCGTCGAACTGTATGGCCTCGGCAATCGGGGCGCCTTGCAACGCGCAATCGGACGCACTGGCTTCCAAATCGGGAATGTCACGGCCCGCAAGAATGACCTGATCGCCGTTTTTGGAGACAGCGCGCGCAAATGCGCGGGCCATTGAGGACGTGGCCCCGAGGATGATCCATGTTTCGGTCATGCGTGGCTCCGGATGTTGAGGCGGCGGGTTTGATCGGTCTCGTATTGTCCGTCCGGATCAATGCTGCTTACAAGTTTTGCGAATTTGGTGACGTCTGGGTACATTTTCGCCAGATGGGACGGATCTAGCGTAGCGTCTTTGGCCAGATAAACCCGTCCGCCCGCTTTTTCCGTGATTTCTTCCAGCTCGGCGATCAGGGCTTCGGCGCCTGAGCGGTTCGGGAAGTCGATTGCGAGAGTATAGCCTTCCATTGGGAAAGACATAAGCCCCGCGCGGCCCGGCCCCATGCGTTTGAGCACGGCCAAGGGGGAGGCGAGACCGGCAGAGCCGATCTTGTCCAGCATCAACCGCAACACAGCCGCCTCTGACACAGGGACCACGCATTGGAACTGGTGAAAGCCGCGTTTGCCGTAGAGGCGGTTCCACTCAAGAAGTTTGTCGAGTGGGAAGAAGAACTCGGTGATCGGCTTTACGCTGGTCCTGCCGCGTTCCGGCACACGGCGGAAATAGGCTGCATTAAACAAGCGCACCACGGGACTGGCCAAGGCCCAGCTGGGGGCGTTGAACGGGACAGCGCGCGACGGTTTGGCGTCCGGCACCAAACCATATCCGGTCTCGGCTTCTTCCAAAATCCCGCGCCCAAGCGCTTCGCCCTGCGCCGTCGCATCGATCCAGCCGACGGTGTAGGTGGATTGTGAAGCGTCCAAAGCCTCTAGGAAGTGGTCAAGATTTTCGATCCTGCGCTCGGTGACGGTCATGATGTCGCCCTTGCAGGGGAGCAGCTGAAGCTTGGCAGAGACGATAACTCCGGTTTGGCCCATGCCACCAATGGTGGCGCGGAACAGTTTCATACCCTTGGACTGGCTGACCTTTTGCAGCTTGCCATCATTCATCAGGCTGATCTCGACCACATGCTGGCCGAAAGATCCCGCGCCGTGATGGTTCTTCCCGTGCACATCATGGGCGATGCAGCCACCAACCGTGGCAAAGCCGGTTCCGGGCATCACGCTGGGCAGCCAGCCGACAGGCGCAAAGCGGCGCGCGATGTCGCCTATACGTGCACCTGCTTCGACCTTTAGGATTCCGGTTTCGGGATCAAATCCGAGCAGTCGATCCATGCGGGTCATGTCCACGGCATGGCCGCCGTCATTCAGGCAGGAGTCCCCGTAGGACCGGCACATGCCAATTGCGGGTGCAGTGGTCTCTGCTTGCAGTGCTGCAAGTGAGGAGCTGCGTTCGGGGCGTGCGACTTGTGCGGTCGCGCTACGAACCCGACCCCAGCCGGTATAAGTGAGAGTATTCCAGATCATGCTGTTTTCGACTTGTGTGAAAGGGCTTCGGAGAACGGAAAGACGATCGCGCCAAGGGCGATCGCAAACCAGAGCGTGGTGATGCGGATAACGGTCGTTGCGGCAAGGGCGACATGAAGTGGGGCCCCGTTCATCGCCAATAGAACCATCATTGTGGCCTCGGCACCACCCAGTCCACCCGGCGCACCTGTCAGGCCACCTGCCAATGTGGCGAATACAAAGATAAAGGTCGCGGTTGCGATGCTGACTTCGGCCCCCATCCATTGAAGTAGAAGGTAGAGCGCATAGCCTTCCGCCATCCATCCCACGACACTTAGGAAGAGAGCAGGGCCGGTGGTAGGGGCATTACTGAACAACCCCATAGAGCGGGCTGCTTGGCGCAATCTGGCAAACGGGCGCGGCCAGCGACCAATTGCGCCAAAAAGGGCTTCCACCAGTTTGATCAGCAGTTTTGGACGCGTCACCACAATCGCCGAAGCGATGGCGGTAATTGCGACGACGCCCGCGCTGATGTTGCCTTGGCCGGATATAAGTAATGCGACGCCTAGAACCAATCCCATCGCCGCCATGTCAAAAGCGCGATCGGCAAGGGGGAGGGGGGTAACACGTTCTATGCTCCATCCCGTCATGCGCGTGAGCCACCGCAATCGCACAAATTCACCTACACGCGCGGGGGTGATGGTCATCGCAAAGCCGCCAATGAAGTGCAAAAGCGAGTAGCGCAGCGGGAGGCAAATGCCGAGACGGCATGCCAAGATGTGCCAGCGCAGGCCACGCAACAGGTAGTTGATCATCGACAAGGCCAGAAGCACGCCAACCTGCCAAGCTGACAATTTGCGCAGCTCGTCCCATGTCTCCTGCCAACCCGTCGCGCCGATAAGGCCGAACAATCCGAAGATGAACAATGCGATCAGCCCCCAGAACAGCATCCGGTCACGCAGGGCGCGCGGGGCTTTCCCCGATAACGCTGCGGGGTGGGTTGGAATGCTGTCGGCCAAATTCATATCCCCCTTGCGCTAGCGACAAAATAGGGCAGGATTATGAAACTGTTTCTAGATAGAAAACACCAGTGCTGTTCGCACTACTGAATCCTTAAGAAACGGGAGCTGCCAGTGCTGTTGTCGAAGAAGGGAACACTTGCGGGCGGTGCCTTGGTTTTGGCGAGCGCTTCGACTTCGGCCAGCACAACTTCAGTGATGAACGGCAAGTTTAGCGCCCGTGCTTCGGGAAGCGGGACCCAGTGCAGATGGCGCAACTCGTCACTGGCTTTCGAAAAATCGTCAAGATCGGCGTCGGTCATGGAGTTGGCATCGGCGAGAAAAAAACGTGCATCGAAGCGACGCGGTCGGCCCGGCGGTGTGATGGCGCGGAAGAAGTAGTGCAGACCTTCGCATTTGCTCAATGTCAGGCCGGTTTCTTCCCATGTCTCGCGCAAGGCGGCGGCAAGCAAGGCAGGGCCGACATCGCCCAGCCGCGATAGACACATCCCTGATGGTATGCCTGGCAAGACGGCCGTGGCGTCTTCGGGATCGACCGCACCCCCCGGAAATACGAATTTGTTGGGCATGAAGGCAGCGTTTTGGCCGCGTTGACCCATAAGCACCTTTGGCGCGGTATCGGCGTCGCGCAAAAGGACGACGCTGGCCGCGTCTCTGATCGGTGTATCTGTCATGCGGGCACTGTGACCTGAGTGCTGTTCAGCTTCAACTGCAAACGCTCGACTGAGTTAGGCGGTGCGCCCACCGAACCCGTGCATGCGTTTGGCCCATTGCAGCGCGACAATTGCCCCCTTCAATCGGGGCAAAAGGTATAGCGATAGGGCGACGCACCCGATGGTGAAGATGGTCGCCACGACCAACGGGTCAGGCTCGAACTCGAAGAACGTCCACAGCAGCAACGGCGCCATAAGGTGGCCAACGATCAGGATGGTCAGGTAAGCTGGGCCGTCATCTGCGCGATGGTGACTCATATGCTCGTGGCAGACGGCGCATTCATCACGTACCTTCAGGTAGCTGGAAAACAACGGGCCCTGACCGCAAGATGGACAGCGACGACGCCATCCGCGCAAGAGAGCCGGTTTGAGTTCGCGTTCTAGTTCTTCAGCCAAAATATCTCTCGCCATTTAACATTACCTTCTTCGCAGACGGTCACCTTAATAGGGGACGCAGGCAAATGCAGGGTGACAGGATGTCTCGGCTGGAGAAAATTGAATTTTTTTTAACAAGCCGCGACGGAGTGGGCGCCGGTGCTCGTTAAAGGTGCATATCGGCGATCAAGACAGGTCGACGAATGAACCATTAACGGAGTTATAAAATGGCAATATTGGCAGGAAACCTGAAAACGAAACTGGCGCTGGCCGGGCTTGGCCTTGCATTGGCGATGAGCCCTATGATGGCGCAAGCCAAAGGCGGGCACGGACCACGGGTCACCTTTGAAGAACTGGATGCAAACGGTGACGGCAGCGTGACCGAGGCGGAAATGCAGGCACACCGAGCCGCACAGTTCACAACTGCTGACACGGACGGGGATGGCTCCTTGTCGCGTGCGGAGCTTGAGGCACAAATGAAATCCGGCAAGGAAGACCGGATGACGCGTCGCCTGGACAAAATGATGGAGCGCGTGGACGCTGACGGTAACGGGGTCTTGAGCCAAGACGAGCTGGCCAATGTCGGTAGCGAGCGCAAAGGCAAAGGATTCTCGCGGATGGACAAAGATGGGGACGGTGCCATCTCCAAAGCGGAATTTGACGATATGGGCAAAAAACGTCGCGGTGGTCGCAACCACAAGAACTAAGTTACGGGGGGCGACCTTAGGCGGTCGCCCCGCTGCCCTGAATGGGATAGTATTACGCAGGATGGGTATGGCTCTGGATCAATCGGATCAACTCGACGATGACGCGTTGATCGTGCTGTTCGCCAATGGCGATGGTGCGGCAGCGGAGGTCTTGACCCTGCGCCTGTCCCCCCAAGCGCTGAGTTTTGCGAAACGTATGTTGGGTGATTTGGCAGAGGCCGAGGATGTTGTGCAGGAAGCGATGCTGCGGCTTTGGCGCGTCGCCCCGGATTGGCGCCCCGGCGAGGCGAAACCGGCGACTTGGCTTTATCGCGTCGTAAACAACCTGTGCATCGACCGGTTGCGAAAACGCCAACGGATCAATGTGGGTCTGGATGACATGGCCGAGCCGATGGATCCAACACCGTCGGTTGAAGCGCGTTTGATACAAGAAGACAGGATGGCAGCACTGGATGCCGCATTCGCTCAACTGCCAGAGCGGCAAAGACAGGCCGTGATTTTGAGACATATCGAGGGGCAACCAAACCCCGAGATAGCGCAGATAATGGATATTAGCGTGGAAGCCGTCGAAAGTTTGACGGCGCGCGGGAAACGGACGCTGGCAAAATTGCTAGCCTCTCAGAAGGAAGAGTTGTCGTCATGACCGATAGACAGAATATGAACCCGGACGTGGATGCGGAACTGGAAAGTTTTTTCGCGCAAGCGCGTGACGAGGCGCCGGTCCCGTCGTCTGGTTTGTTGGCGCGGGTATCGGAAGACGCGAACGCAACACAGGCGGGGTTTGGTCGGCGTGATCAAATTCTGCGCGAGGCCTCTGTGCCTTGGTGGCGGCAGCTTTTTGACGATATCGGCGGCTTGCCTGCGATGGGCGGACTGGTGGCGTCGGCCTGCACCGGCATCTACTTGGGCTTTGTGAACCCTGATTTTGCAACAAATTGGGGCGCTGCGGATACAGAGGCCATGGTTGAAGCCGAAGGCGTCATGAGCCATGCGCTGCTGGGCGATTTATATTGGATTGAGGAAGGGTGACGGGGATGGACGATATTAAAACACGCACCCCTAAGCGCGTAAAAGTCGCGTTAGCGATTTCGCTTGCGATCAACGTATTGGTTGCGGGGGCAATTGCCGGTGCAGTTCTGCACGGGGGGGATCGCGACCGGAGCAGTTTTGACAAACGCGGTGGTGATACCGCCGCGATCGGAATTTACGGCCGTGCGCTGGAGAAACCGGATCGGCGTGCAATTGGTCAGCGGTTGCGTGACGGACGCGCGGCGCGCGGCCAGGAAATCCGCGCCGAGTTGGGTGAAATGGTGCGCGAGGCGTCCGGCTTGCTGAAGCAGATGCCGTTTGATGAGGGCGCTTTTTCTGACGTGCTGCTGCGCCAACAGGGCCTGATCAAAGGGCGCTCGGATTCCATGCAAGACGCATTGGTGGAGCAAATCGCCGCCATGTCGCCAGAGCAGCGGGCTGAGTACGCCGAGCGGCTGGAAGAGCTTTTGGAGCGCGGAGGGCGTCGGGGCAAACCAGATCGCGAATAAAGCTGCCTCGTGATCAGCTTAAGCGGCGGCAGCCATCGCGACCACATTCCGCCCGCGCGCCTTGGCTTGATATAGAGCCCGATCCGCTTGATCCAGCATCTCCGGAATTGGCATCTTCCCGTCCTGCAGCGACAGGCCAATGCTCACAGTCACACGCAACGGGGTTGCATGATTTTTAACCGTGATGTCCAGCGCACCCACTGCTTTGCGCAACCGGTTTGCGGTGGTTGTGGCGCGAGCGAGGTCGGTGTGCGGCAAGGCTACCAGGAATTCCTCGCCCCCCGTCCGGCAGATCAAATCCCCGTCCCGCAAGTTCTTGCGTAACGTGTCGGCCAATTTCGTCAGGACGGCATCCCCGATGGCGTGCCCATATCGGTCGTTGACGTTTTTGAAGTGGTCCACATCGAAAGCGAGGATCGCGAAGTGCTTTCCGGTGGCAAGACAGTCCCGCTGCATTTCGACCAACCGGTTGGCTGCGTAGCGGCGGTTGTATAAACCGGTCAACGGGTCGGTAATGGCCTGCAAAAGGCTTTCGCGAACGCGGTGTTTTTTGCTGCGAATGACGTGATGGATTTTCCCCTGATTGCGAAGACGCGCGACCAAATCCGAGGTCTGAACGTTTAGCGGAACGACGTCATGTGCCCCCAGATCAAAGGCGCGGGCAATTTGAAAGTGTGCAAGGTCTTCCGCGATCAGAACCACCCGCAAATCTTGCGTGCGTGCGCGGGAGCGCAGTTGCGATGTAATGGACAAGGCCCGCTCCGCGTCGCTGCGTCCGGCCACCAGCAAGACCGCGTCAGGCTCACTCGGGGCCGAATCCGGTTGGGTGAGGACCGTGAGCGGGATTGTTTTTATGCTTTGTGTACGAGGGCTCCCTTGAAAGGCCTCTTCAAGGCATCCGAGCAATCGATTGGCCTGAAGCGAAAGTGTGTTGGAGCTCACATGCGCGATTGCAATGTTTATGGGGGGCAAAGCCTTTGCGGTTTTCGTTTCATGCTGCACGTTGTGGTGACCACGTGGCAGGCCTAACTCCCGATCTAGCGCATGGCTTCTCATCAGGTTTCTGATGCGTGCCAGCAAGACATCTTCTGAGAATGGGCGATTAAGGACGTCATCGGCACCTGCACTTAGGCATTGGTTCAACACGTCACAGTCAGAGGTTGAGTTGGGTCGATCTCGCATGAAAATGAAGGTGGTGGCTGACCCGCAACTGCCCCGAAGGCCGCGAACCCATTCCAATATGCAATCCGCAGAGTGGTTGACGAGAGCGGTAGATGCCAAGACGGCCTCGAATACATGTGTGCTGGCAAGTTTTCGGGCCTGCTGGACGCTGTCCGCAAGGCTGACATCGTAATGGGCCAGCGCGAGCTTGGCCTTCAGAACCATCCGGTTTGTCGGGACGGGGTCAATGATGAGTATGCGGCCAGCCATATGTGGTTCTTCTCCTGAAAACGGGAATCGGCCCTTGATCGCGCCCAGTGTGTTCTGCCAAGAGTTAAGAAATATTTACCATGTTGGAGTGCACCCATGACCCCTCAGAAAGCTGAAGAACTGGCGCTATCGGCACTGGGCTGGATCGCGGCATCAGACGACCTGATAGGGGTGTTCTTGGGGGCCACCGGATCGACTCTTGATACCGTGCGCGCGCAGGCTTCTGATCCGGCATTTCTGGGGTCGGTTCTGGATTTTTTGCTTATGGACGACGCTTGGGTCGCTGGCTTTTGCGATGCAAATTCGCTCGACTACCGCCAACCCATGATCGCGCGCCAGATGCTTCCGGGTGGGGACGCGCCAAACTGGACCTAAGGGTCTGGAACGGCGTTTCATGCTGGAAAATCTGGAGGCGAGTAGGAGAATCGAACTCCTGTACACGGATTTGCAATCCGCTGCGTAACCACTCCGCCAACTCGCCTCGATGGTGTTCCGGTTCTCTAGACCAAGCTTATGGGGCGTGCAATAGGCTACACAAAAGTCCGTTATCCTTTTGCGCCAATACAATATGCAAACGCAAAGAGTCGCAGCAAGGGGTGCAAAAACTGTCGATTTCTTGTAGAATTGTAGTCAAATTTCGCAAACGATCTTCTGCTTGGTTTACTTCGGCGTTGCCGCATCCGCCGATCTGTGTCAAACCAGCTTTAACTGAAACTAGACTAATGAGTTTAGTATGCTCGACAATACCAAAAGCCGGACGATGATGGTCGACACGCAAGTGCGCCCCTCTGACGTCACAAAGTTTCCCATTATTGACGCTATGTTGCGGGTGCGCCGAGAGGCGTTTGTCCCTGAAAGCAAACGCAATGTGGCCTATGCAGGCGGGGACATTGATCTTGGCGGCGGACGTGTCCTTCTGGACCCACGTACCTTTGCGAAGATGCTGGATGCGCTGAATATCCAACCCGACGATGTTGTGCTAGATATAGGGTGCGGACTTGGGTACTCGTCTGCCATTCTGGCGCATATGGCGGATGCGGTCGTGGCGGTTGAAGAAATCGAGGATTTGGCCCGTGACGCTGAAATGGCGCTTGCTGAGGAAGGCGTGGACAACGCTGTGGTGCTTACGAATGCGCTGGCTAATGGAGCTGCTAAACATGGCCCCTATGATGTCATTTGCATCGAGGGTGCCGTGTCAGACGTGCCTGCCGAAGTGCTGGAGCAATTGAAAGAAGGGGGCCGTATCCTTGCGATATTCGCGGTTGGCGTCCTTGGCGAAGCGCGATTGGGCCGCAAGGTCAACGGCAAGGTGAGCTGGAGCCTCGCGTTCAACGCGACAGCGCCGATCCTGTCCGGCTTTGAGTCCGAGGCTGTCTTCGCGCTTTAGTCGTCGCTTTTGTGGCACAAGATCACAGCCCACGAGCCTTGTTAGAAGGCTTTGGTATAGAGGTAAGTTCGCATGAAATACCGTTTTCTGAATAGTGCGCTCGTCGGTGTCGTGATGAGTTTTGCTCCGGTTCAGCTGTCGGCTGAAACGCTCGCGGGCGCTTTGACGGCGGCCTACGACAATTCCAACCTTCTGGAGCAAAGCCGCGCGCTATTGCGTGCCGAAGATGAAGATGTTGCCATTGCCTTGTCTGCGCTGCTTCCCAGCATCAATGCGCGATCAACCATCACGCTAAGCGATCCATCCCTTGCGCGCGACAACCTGTCGTCGACTGTTGCGCTGACCTTGGAGTTGTTGTTGTGGGATGCCGGACGAACCCAGCTGGCTGTCGAGTCTGCCAAGGAAACCGTCTTGGCGGTGCGTGCAGAACTGGTTCAGCAGGAGCAAGCGGTGCTTTTGGACGCGGTGAATGCCTATGTTCAAGTGCTGCGGGATCAACGTGTTGCGCAATTGCGTGACAGCAATCTTCGCCTGATCACGCAAGAGCTGCGTGCCGCGCGTGACCGGTTTGAAGTCGGGGAAGTGACCCGCACGGATGTGGCCCAAGCCGAAGCGCGACTAGCCCAAGCGCGTGGCTCGTTGGTCGAGGCACAGGGGAACTTGCAAATTACCCGCGAGCTTTACAAAGTTGCAGTTGGCCGCGCTCCGGTCGGCTTGAAAGGCATTTCGCGTTTGCCGAAACTGCCAGCATCTGCAAATGCGGCGAAGGCGACGGCCAAACGGGTCAGCCCGCTGATTGAGCAAGTGCAGCATCAGATCAAGGCCAATGAGCTGAATTACGCGGCTGCGAAAGCGGGTACACGGCCACGGATCACGTTCAATAGCGCTCTGTCGCACTCCTCGGTTACCAACAATTCGTCCAGCATTGGCTTGGAAATGAACGTCCCGATCTATCAGGGCGGGCAGCTTTCCGCACTGGTACGCAAATCACTGGCGGCGGTCCACGGGTCCAAGGCGGCGCTGAACCAAACCGCAATTGTGCTGGAACAAAATGTTGCGAATGCGTGGTCGCGCCTCGCGGTCGCCAACGCTCAAGTGACATCTTCGGATCGTCAGATAAGAGCCGCTCAAATTGCTTTTGACGGTGTGCGTGAAGAGGCCAAGCTGGGGGCGCGTACGACACTCGACGTCTTGGATGCGGAGCAGGTGTTGTCTGACGCACGCACAACACGGGTTGTCTCGGAAACGCAAGTATATTCAGCGGCTTACGGGCTTTTGGCTGCCATGGGTTTGCTCACCGCCGACAATCTGAAGCTAAAAGTTCAGCGTTATGATCCGTCAGAGTATTACAACGCAGTTAAGAACGCTCCGGTGCCCAGCTCGAAGGCGGGCAAGAAGCTGGATCGTATTCTGAACCGTTATCAAAAGAACTGAAGAGTCTAACGATCGGTTGTCAGGCCGACACGCGGCAGGTATCTTGCATCAAAAGTGTAGAGGCTGAGTATATGTCTGATCCGGTGACCAACGTAGACGTGGAGGATGTTCTGTCATCCATCAGAAGGCTCGTGTCAGACACAAAAGGTGATGATCACCAAGAAACTAAAGCACCCGAAGCTTCGAGCGATATTCTGGCCGAGACGGCAGAAGAACAGCCGAAGGCACCGGACGCTTTGATTCTGACCTCAGCCCTGCGCGTGAAAACCACCGATCAGGATTCGGTGCCGGAGTTCAGCCACGCGACCATGCCAAACTTCCGTCACACTCTGTCCGAAGATGCACCTGTTGAAATCGAGGATGACGCTTCTGCTGCATCTACGGATCAAGGCAAATGGACTTTGGCCGATGATGATTACTACGAGGACGACATGCAGCCGGAAACTGCTCCGGTCATAGATTTTATCCGTCACGGTAAGGGTACTGAATCGGAACCCGCGACTGGCGAGCTGTCCGATGCGGAGGAGGCTTGGGAGCCGGAATTTGTAGATAGCACGTCTGAGGGTGAGAACGCAGAGCAAACCGATCCGGTGGAAGACTGGGTCGATGATGAGCCTGAAGCGGTTGAAATGCCTGCCGATGAAGACGACGAGGCCGAAGCGCAAGCGGATGAAACCTCAGAGATTACTGAAGCAGACGACGAAACGGTCGACCACAATGACGGCGGGCAAGACGAGAACGCGGATGGCTTGCACACTGTTGAAGATGCAGTAGACGCTGAGAAAACTGTATTCGCTGACGAGATCGAATTTGTTTCCGCAGCCTCTGCTTCGGTTGTTGATGGCAACATGGACAACGAAGAGGCCGAAAAAGACGCGGACCTAGCGGATTTCGACGAGAGTGTGATCGACGAAGATGCTCTGCGCGACCTCGTGGCGGATATCGTGCGTCAGGAACTGACCGGAGAACTGGGCGAGCGGATCACACGCAATGTCCGCAAACTGGTGCGCCGCGAAATTCATCGTGCCCTGATGACCCGCGAGTTCGAATAAAGCCTATTTGGCTGCGACCTCTTCCGCCAGTTCGAACAGTTTTTCTATATCCAAATGGGCTGCCAGATGGTCGGCAAGTGCATCCAATGCAGCCTCGACGGATGCGCCATAATCTGTGACCTGAGAAGCGCCGCCTAGTTTTTCCAGATAGCTGCGCCGGAACGCATCTGAGGTAAACAATCCGTGAATATAACATCCTTGGACCTTGCCGTCTCGGGAGGACGCGCCAGCCGATGCTCCGTCGATCTGAAGCCATGGCCGGTCGGTGTCGGCGCCAATTGTCGACCCTATATGGATCTCATATCCAGTGACCACTGCACCAGAGGCCAAGTGAACACCCTGCACGTCAGCAAGTCTTTTCAGCGGGGCCATGGTGGTTTCGACGTCCAGCAACCCCAAACCCGGAACAGACCCTTTTGCACCCTCGATGCCGTCCGGATCGGACACCGTGTGCCCCAGCATTTGATACCCGCCGCAAATGCCCAGCACATGCCCACCCCGTCGCACATGGGCAAGGATGTCGATGTCCCATCCCTGCGCGCGAAGATAGGCCAGATCGCCCATGGTCGACTTTGATCCGGGAATGAGCACCAAATCCGCATCGGCGGGGAGGGGACGTCCGGGCTCGATGATTTCGACCGACACACCGGGTTCCATAGCCAAGGGGTCGAGGTCGTCGAAGTTCGCGATACGAGACAGCTTGGGAACTGCAATCTTCAACACATCTCCCGCGCGCGCCGTGGAGGTGATGTCCATCACATCCTCCGCCGGAAGTCGCCACGCGTCTGAAAACCACGGTAACACCCCAAGAGGTGCCCAGTCGGTGCGGTCCGTGATCTCACTCATACCTTCATCAAACAGGGTAACGTCGCCCCGGAATTTGTTGATCATGAAGGCTTTAATCCGGCGCTGGTCACTTTCGGGCAATACGCAATGCGTCCCGACGATCTGCGCGATGACGCCACCACGGTCGATGTCACCGACCAGGATTACGGGAACATCGGCTGCCTCGGCGAAGCCCATATTCGCAATGTCGCCTTTGCGCAGGTTGATTTCGGCAGGGCTGCCGGCCCCTTCGATGATGATCAAGTCGGCGCTTTCTGCAAGGCGATGAAAACTCTCTAGGGTCTTCGTCAATAGTTCGGGTTTGGCTTTTGCGTAGTCGCGCGCTTTCAACGTGGCGAACCGCTTTCCGTGAACGATCACCTGCGCCCCGACATCGCTTTCCGGCTTCAGGAGTACGGGGTTCATATCCGTGTGCGGCGCAACCCCGCAAGCCAAGGCCTGCAACGCCTGCGCGCGCCCGATTTCGCCGCCATCCGACGTCACGGCCGCGTTGTTCGACATGTTCTGGGGTTTGAAAGGCCGTACCGTGAGACCGCGCTTTGTGAACAGGCGACAAAGCCCCGCGACAACCATCGACTTGCCGACGTTGGAGCCTGCGCCTTGTATCATGATTGCCTTGGTCACTTGGTCTCTCCGATCAGCCGTCTGACCGAGGTGCCGCGAAAGGGCGGAGAAGTAAAGAGCGCGCCTTAGATCGCCTCCTCCTTCACGGCCTCCATGACCACATGGGTGGAGGTATGGGCGACATGGGGCAACGCGCTCACGCGCTCGCCCAAAATGCGGCGATAGGTCTGCATGTCCGATGTGCGGACCTTCAATAAATAGTCAAACTTCCCCGCGATCATGTGGCATTGCTCGATTTCGGGCACTAATAAGACCGCTTCGTTAAACGATTTCAACGCCTTCTCGCGGGTGTCGTCCAATTTGACCTCGACAAAAGCGATATGCGCCAGCCCGAGTTTGATCGGATTAAGCTGGGCGGTGTAGCCTCTGATATATCCGGCTTTCTCCAGTCGCCGAAGCCGCGTTTGGGTTGGAGATTTGGACAGGTTTATCCGCTCGGCCAAGTCTGTGACTGTAATCCGGCCATTGGCGGATACGGCTTTCAGAATGGCGGTGTCGTAGGTGTCTAACTCGTCAGTCATTTTGCCTGTTTTTTCTCGAAACTACGGGACAGAATCTATTCTAAATCTGTAGGACGGGGTTCATTTTGGCAATAGGGCGCGTAAGCTTGCTAAATAGCCTGCTGGGAGGACACCGCAATGCCCCGTGAAACTGCCGTTGATCTACGCCGCGAAATGCGTGCGCATATGCTTCCAGACGAACGCGACGTATTGGACCAACTGGTTCTCACGGCGAACCTGTCGAAGGCTGACCGCGACCGGATCGCGGCTTCGGGCTCGCAGCTTGTCGAAAAAATCCGCAGCTCCGCCAAGCCGGGCTTGATGGAGGTTTTCCTCGCCGAGTACGGGCTATCCACCGATGAAGGCGTCGCGCTAATGTGCCTTGCCGAAGCGTTGTTGCGCGTCCCTGATGCGGACACCATGGACGCCCTGATCGAAGACAAGATCGCGCCGTCTGATTGGGGGCGTCACTTGGGCCATTCCGCCTCGCCTTTGGTCAATGCCTCGACATGGGCGTTGATGCTCACAGGCAAGGTGCTTGAAGAGGACACACGCGGCATCGCAGGGCAGGTGCGCGGAATGGTCAAGCGTTTGGGCGAGCCGGTGATCCGCACTGCTGTGGCGCGCGTAATGAAGGAAATGGGCCGGCAGTTTGTGCTGGGGGAAACCATCTCCAAGGCGATGACCCGCGCTGAAACGCGTCAGGACGAGGGCTATACCTATTCTTACGACATGCTGGGAGAAGCCGCGCGCACCGACGCAGATGCGATGGGGTATTTCGATGCTTATCACAATGCGATCGAGGCTATCACCAAAGCCGCGACCCATGGCGACATCCGTTCCAACCCCGGCATTTCGGTGAAGCTTTCCGCGCTTTATCCGCGGTACGAAGCGCCACAAAAGGACGGGGTGATGCAAGTTCTGCTACCACGTCTGTCCCAGCTTTGCCGATTGGCGGCCAAGGGCGGTGTTGGCCTCAACATCGACGCGGAGGAGGCAGATCGCCTTGATCTGTCGCTTGACGTGATCGAGGCGGCACTGTCCGATGAGGCCCTGCAAGGGTGGGACGGTTTCGGCGTTGTGGTGCAAGCCTACGGTCCACGCGCGAGCTTTGTGATCGATTGGCTCTATGCGTTGGCGACCCGTCTTGATCGACGCATCATGGTGCGCCTCGTCAAGGGTGCGTATTGGGATACGGAGATCAAGCGCGCGCAGGTCATGGGCCTCAACGGTTTCCCCGTTTTCACCCACAAGCAGGCGACCGATGTGTCTTACATCGCCAACGCACGCAAGCTGCTGAGTTTGACGGATCGCATTTATCCTCAATTCGCCACACATAACGCGCACACCGTCGCTGCTATCCTTGATATGGCGGGCGACAAAGACACGTTCGAATTCCAGCGCCTCCACGGGATGGGCGAGCGTTTGCACGACATTGTCCTGCGTCGCGAAAAGACCCGCTGCCGGATTTACGCCCCAGTGGGCGCACACCGTGATTTGCTGGCTTATCTGGTGCGCAGGTTGTTGGAAAACGGTGCGAACAGTTCGTTCGTGAACCAGATTGTTGACGAAGATGTTCCGGCCTCTGAAGTGGCCTCTGATCCGTTCGAGGAAATTCAAGGGCTGACATTCCCGGCTGTAACCTTGCCCTGCGATATCTTTCCGGGCCGGAGGAACTCGCAAGGTTGGGACTGGACCGATCCACGCGACATGGATGAAATCAACACCGCCCGCAACAATTTCCGCGAGGGCCAGAGCAAGGCCGCGCCATTGATCGTGTCGACTAAAGCAGGCACAGACCAACGCAACATTCACGCCCCCGCAGCGCCGGAAGATCATGTCGGCACCGTGCACCTCGCCTCCGCCGAGGACGCGGTCGCAGCGGTGAAAGCCGCGCTCCCATGGAGCGCGCCCGCACCCGATCGCGCCGCAGTGCTACTGAAAGCCGCCGACCTGTATGAGGCCAATATAGGTCAAATCTTCGCACTGCTGGCCCGCGAGGCTGGAAAGACAATGCCCGATTGCATCGGTGAGGTGCGCGAAGCCGTCGATTTCTTGCGGTATTATGCTGGCGAGGCTGGCAAGCTGACAGGCGAGGCACGCGGCCGGTTTGTATGCATCTCGCCGTGGAACTTCCCGTTGGCTATCTTTACTGGCCAAATCGCCGCCGCCTTGGCCGCTGGCAACGCTGTGCTGGCCAAGCCCGCCGAGCAAACTCCGCTCATTGCCCATTTGGCGACATCGCTCCTTCACGAGGCGGGGGTCCCACAAGAGGTGCTTCAATTGCTACCGGGCGGGGGTGACGTCGGGGCGGAACTGACCGCGCAACAACTGGTGGATGGCGTTTGCTTCACCGGATCGACCGCGACTGCGATGCGCATTCACCAGAGCCTTGCGCAACATGGCAATGCCGCCGCTCCGCTGGTCGCGGAAACTGGCGGCCTGAATGCCATGATCGTCGACAGCACCGCGCTACCGGAACAAGTCACGCGCGACATCGTTGCGTCGGCTTTCCAGTCTGCGGGGCAGCGCTGTTCAGCACTGCGCTGCGTCTATGTGCAAGAGGATGTGGCCGAGGGTCTGATCGAGATGGTGCGCGGGGCAATGGACGCGCTGCAGGTTGGCGACCCATGGGACGTCAGCACCGATGTCGGCCCCATCATTGACGCTGCTGCCCGCGAGAAGATTGCCGGATATATCGAGGCTGCGCGCGCGGAGGGCCGGGTGCTTCACGAGGGACAGGCCCCGTCCAACGGCACTTTCATCGCCCCGACGATGCTGCGGGTGGACGGCATCGCGCAGATGAAAGAGGAGATTTTCGGCCCTGTTCTTCATGTGGCGACGTTTAAGGCGCATCAACTTGATGATGTAATCGACCAGATCAATGCCACAGGCTACGGGCTCACGTTCGGCCTTCACTCACGGATTGATGACCGTGTGCAATCTGTGGTCGACCGTGTTCACGCGGGCAATGTCTACGTCAACCGCAACCAGATTGGCGCGGTCGTGGGCTCCCAGCCATTCGGTGGCGAAGGGTTGTCCGGAACAGGCCCCAAGGCCGGAGGCCCGCTTTACCTGACGAAATTCACCCGAAGCAACGGCGCACCAGCATTGCCAGACACCCTAGATATGCCAGGGCCAACCGGAGAGACCAACCGCCTGTCCATGGCACCACGGGCCCCGTTCCTATGTTTGGGGCCGGATCATGCGGCACAACTCAAGGCGGTCGCACAAGCTGGTGGAATGGGCTTGCACGGGGACGTCAAAAATGTCGCCTCCGCTGGCGATATTGCAGGTGTCTTGTGGTGGGGAGATGCCGAGACAGCGCGCGATTTAAGGCAGGTATTGGCAAGCCGCGACGGTCCGATTTTGCAGCTGATCACAGAGGTGCCGCGCCCATGCGACACGCTGGCTGAACGGCATGTTTGCATCGACACCACCGCCTCGGGCGGCAATGCGGCATTGTTGGCCGAGGTGGGCGCTTGACCCTCCTCGTTCAATCCGTCAGCGTCGCGTCATGTTTCCAATCCGTGACCACAACCCGTCGGAACGCACGCCATATGTGACCTATGCGCTGATCGCGCTAAACGTCGTGATCTTTGCCAGCTATTGGCCGTTGTTTAACGATGAACCCGTCTTGGGCGCATTCTTCCAGACGTGGGGTATGCAGCCGTTTGAAGTGAGTTCAGGCGCAAAAACGCATACTTTGCTGACCTCCATGTTCCTGCATGGCGGATTGATGCATCTTGCTGGTAACATGCTGTTTCTTTGGATTTTTGGCGACAATCTGGAAGACCAAATGGGGCATGTCGGATTTGCCTTGTTCTACCTTACGGCTGGTATTGGCGCAGATGTCGGGCAGTTGTTAGCGGACCCAAGTAGTCAGGTTCCGGTGGTCGGAGCGTCGGGTGCGATTGCAGGGGTGATGGGTGGTTATTTGCTGCTGTTTCCACGGGCTCGGGTCGATATCATTTTGATATTTGTGATCTTCTTCAAAATCTTTCCGGTGCCGGCATGGGTCATGCTTGGGGTTTGGTTTGCCTTGCAGCTTTTCAATGGCGTGGTGAACTTGGGTGGTAACGGAGTGGGCGTCGCCTACTGGGCGCATGCAGGGGGCTTCCTGATCGGCTTGTTGCTGTGCCTGCCGCTATGGCTCAAGCGGGGCGGGGCGGCCTACTGGCAGGCCACAGAAGGCCATCCGCCGCATCCGGAGGCGAAATACAAGTCGACCCTTCCACTTGTGACGCGACGCAAATGACCGACGCTGTATCAGCCGTTGCGGTGGTGCCCTATGGCTGCTGGCCAACCTGGGGCATTGCGAAAATGTCCTTGGATGAACTGGTCTGGCCGCTTGGTCGCCCTGATCGCCTGTCCCAAGGCACGGTCTCTGATCTGGGACCGAATGATCACCTGATCACCTTCCCGCGCAAGCCAATGTTCTATCTGCCATGGCCGGGTGTCAGGGCAAAGGTATCGGTGATGATCGTGGAGCCCGATGTCGTTCACGGCCACCACCTAAAGAATGCAAAGCGGTTGCGCTGGCGGTTCCACCGCATTCTGACCAAGAACAGGGATCTGCTGGCGGCCGCGCCAAACGCTTTGCATTACGTGTTCGGCTTTACCTTCATCGACGGTATTGACAGAATCGTGGTCGACAAAACCCAAATGACGTCCCTGATTGCATCCGCAAAACGCGATCTGGAAGGGCACAAGCTGCGACATCAAATCGTGGATCACGTCCGCGAGGCCGGTCTTGCGGTCGATGTGATGGGGCGAGGCTACAAGCCGTTTGAGCGCAAACAAGATGGCTTGGCGCCATATCGGTATTCGGTGGTCATCGAAAATATTCGCGAGCGGGATTACTTTACCGAGAAGATGGTCGACGCCGCATTGTGCGAAACAGTTCCGATCTATTGGGGATGCCCGAATATCGAAACCTTCTTCAACCCCGCAGGCATGTTGATATGCAAGTCCGAGGCAGAGATACGCGACGCCCTAAAGCGCGTCAGTGCGGAAGACTACGCGGCGCGTAGGGCAGCCATAATGGAAAATGCGGCACGCGCAAAATTTTACGCCGACTATCTTCGGCGCGCGGCACTCACCGTGCAAAGTGGAAAGCCGTGCACCTACGATTAGGTGCGGTGCCATTCTTCCCAGACAAACGGATAACACCATTTCTCCGAGTGCGTTTTTGCCAAGTCAGCACGCACAGCGTCGCGCAACGCCCCGTCGCTTTCGCGAAACTGGTGAAATTGAACCTGAACGATCCCGAACCTGCCCAGATCGCCGGACGCAGCAAGCGCAGGCAGCAGATCGTATTCTCCGCCTTCGATGTTGATCTTCATCAGGTCAATCGCTGGCGGCTCAAATTCTTTCATGAACTCGGCCACTGGGCGCACTTCGCCGGACACAGACCCCGCAACATCATTCACCGCAGAGGACGCGTCCCCGTCATCGGACAGGTGTAGCTGACCCGCCTCACTGCCTAAGGCAAAGGCGTGAACCACAATCTTGGGGTTTTCTGCAAACCGCTTTTCAAGCGCGGCTGCAAAGGTTGGATGCGGCTCGAACACATGGATGGTCGATCCGTACCGGTCATAGATATCCTGCGCCCAGTTCCCCTCGAACCCACCCACGTCGAACACAACACTGTCGGCATTCAGGCCCGCGAACAGGTAACGCTTGGCTTCCATCTTGTCGCGTTTCCATTGACGGTAGGCGTCATAGAAAATCTTACGCCAAGGATCGCGACGCAGGCGAAGCCAGTGCTTGAGGGAAATTCGCATTTCAGGTCCGTTCGCATTTGGGCTATTGGGTCGCATAGCTATGACAAACGCGGTCGGGCAGGGCAAGCCTTGCAGCAGTAAGGGCGGGATATGATCTACAGCAGAATTTTTGGTGGCTTGGGTAACCAGTTGTTCCAATACGCCGCCGCGCGGGCTGTTTCGCTGCGACTGGGGACTGAGCTTGTACTTGACGCCCGCCTCGCCCCACCCGGCTCACATTGGGCCTTTGCGCTCGACCATTTCAACATCAACGCCCGCATTGCAGAGCCGTCCGAGCTTCCGCCAACCAAAGACAAACCTGTCAAATATGCCCTATGGCGCGCGTTCGGGCGCAATCCGAAATTCATGCGCGAGAAGGGGCTGGGCTATCAGGATCGCATCGCCGACGCGCCCGACGGCACCTATCTGCACGGGTACTTCCAGTCCGAACGCTACTTTGCAGACGTGATGGACAGGCTTGGTGACGAGTTGCGGATCATCACGCCACCAGACACCCAGAATGCCGAATTCGCCGAGCGCATCGCCAACGCAGGCCACACAGTTTCGCTGCACATGCGTCGCGGGGATTACCTCGGTACGCCGAAGTCTAACGCGACCTATGCCACGTGCGACGAGGCTTATTATCTGCGGGCATTAGAGCGGCTGTCAGAAGGGCAACGCGACCTGAAGGTGTTCGTCTTCTCCGACGATCCCGTTTGGGTGCGTGACAACCTGAAATTGCCTTATGACATGACGGCCGTGGGCCATAATGGCCCCGACAAGCACTATGAGGACTTGCGGCTCATGTCGTGTTGCTCAGATCATGTGATCGCCAACTCCACTTTTTCGTGGTGGGGTGGTTGGCTCGATCGCAGGCCGGACGCACGTGTGGTCGGGCCTGCGCATTGGTTCAACGATCCCAAGCTGGCCAATCCGGATATTCTTCCGGATCGGTGGATCGCCGTCTAAGCGCTTAGGCGCGCTCGGAATATTCCATCGACTCGGTGTCGACGATGATATCTTCGTCAACGCCAACAAACGGTGGCACCATGATGCGCACGCCGTTGTCCAGAACAGCTGGCTTAAAGCTTTTGGAGGCGGTCTGACCTTTGATCACCGGCTCGGTTTCGACGACCTTGCAGGTGACTTTCTGAGGAAGGGACGCGTTCAAGGCTTCGGCTTCGTGGAATTCGACCACGGCAATCATACCATCTTGCAAGAAGGGGCGGCGGTCGCCCAGAAGGTCAGCCGGCAGCTCGATCTGCTCATAGGTTTCGGTGTCCATAAAGGTCAGCATGCCGTCGGTTTCATACAGAAACTGCTGGTCTTTTTGTTCCAGCCTGACGCGCTCTACCTTGTCGGCGCTACGAAAACGCTCGTTCAATTTTGAGCCGTTGCGCAGGTTTTTCATCTCCACTTGAGCGAAAGCGCCGCCTTTACCCGGCTTTACATGGTCCACTTTCACAGCGACCCAGAGGCCGCCGTTATGCTCCAATACATTGCCACCTCGGATTTCGTTTCCGTTAATCTTGGGCATTGTGTCATTTCCTTGGCAAAAGGTTGATAGATTTCGGAACAATTCTATATCTGGGGAGTTATGGGGTGGCAAGGAGACTAAATACGGACGGGTGTGACGCTAAGTCATGCGTCAAGCGCATAGGTGGTATTCCAGAAATGCAATGACGAATCGGATAGTTTCTGTCACAACCGTCTTCACGCCCGAAGATACAAGAGCAAAAACAAAGGAAACGAAATGGCTGCTGATTTCGTTGATGGCAACGCTTTCAACTTTGAACAAGGACAACGTGCGCGGAAACTCTTCGCTGCGGTGGTCCTCGCTGCACTCGATGACGCGATTGCGGATGACAAGAAATATGGAAATGGTCCCGAGCAGATCGCCCGCTGGGCGCGCTCTCGCGATGGCCGCGAAGTGCTGAGCTGCGCTGGCATCGACCCCAACGAACGTGTTGTGTCCGGTTTGATGGCCTTTGTTGGAAATGGCGTTCGGACTTCCGTCGCCCTGTCTCGCGAAGAAAGCGAACGCCGGAGCCAAGCCGAAGCTGCATAAGGCTGGCCCGAAGCAAGATATTGAAACGCGTCCCGTCGGGGCGCGTTTTTTTCGTGTTTGCGTTAAGAACCAGAGGAACAATTGGTACCCGCGGCCGGACTTGAACCGGCACGACCGTTAGGTCCAGGGATTTTAAGTCCCATGTGTCTACCATTCCACCACGCGGGCACGAGGGGTCGCGAGACCATAGCGAGGTGCCGCAGGGGCTTAAAGATCAAAGGTCGGTTTCGATGTCGTTTTCTTTGTTGTGAGGCAGGGGAATGATGCGATTGCGTTCCGGCAACCACGGGTTGAGCAGGAGCGCTTTTCGCAACGCAATCTGCCCGCGCCGCACTTGCCCCAGCTGCATCAATGCCAGCGCCCGCCCCACGATTGCGCCGATGTGATCGGGCGTCAGTTCAACGGCGCGATCCAGGTCCACCAACGCGGCATTGTAGTCCTCGCGTATGAAATTCACGAATGCCCGTTGATTATACCCTTCGGCGTAATCGGGGCAGTAGGCGATCAGCTTGTCAAAGTCTTCAATCGCACCGGCGAAGTCATAGGAGGCCCGTCGCGTCATCCCGCGGTCCAGAATTTCCTGCGCGGTGTCGTTAGGGGCGGTTGCCCAGATACCCCAAAGCTCGTTGGTATAGTCCCTCGCGATCATCTCGTTCGAGGCTGTGGCAACCAAATCCATCAATTCGGTATGACGGGTGCTGCGCTCAGGCATCGGTGGGCAATCAGCCAGAGACGCGAACGGGAAGAGGAGCGGAAGAAGATAAATAAGACGCATGTCTGAATGGTGCCGCAGAAACACTCTACGTCAAGCCTTCCGCTGGTAAGTTTATTGTTAACACCGTGCATTTGCGCTCCGTTTCCCCCACAGGCATTGCACGAAATGGGTGCATTCAATCTCTCCACATCCGCACCGAGGGGTGATAGCCATTGCCTATGCTGACGCCGCCAACCTTGCCTGCCCTCGGGCTTTCGCTCGTCTCCCTAGCGGTCGGGGCCGCTGGCGCTGCGCTGGGATATCTGGTTCACCTGCCGCTTTATATGCTGACGGGTCCGGCGGTCCTGGTTTCGGTTTTGTCGCTGCTCGGAATGCGGCTTGGGATCGCGCCGCTGCTGCGCGACATCGCGTTCCTGTTTATCGGCATTGGCATCGGCGCGGGCGTAAACGCGGAGGCTGCCGCCGCGATGTTGCGTTGGCCTTTGGCGTTTGTTGCCTTGGCCGTCATGCTGGTTATCGCCATGATCTTGTGTCGTGTATTGCTGGTGAAGGGGTTTGGTTTTGACCGCCTCAGCGCCGTTCTGGCATCTGCGCCGGGTCATCTAAGCTTTGTCATCGCATTGGGCGAAACCTACGGCGTTAACCTGACCCGTGTCACTGTCGCACAATCCGTGCGGGTGCTGCTGTTGACCCTGACCGTTCCGGCGTTGGCGGCGCTTATGGGGTTGGATATGTCCCAAGGCATGGCGCCGAGCGGTGATATTCTGGGCGCGGGCTACATTGCCGTATTGGTCGTGTTGTCGCTGTTCACCGGTTGGGTGCTGGAGCGCCTGCGCGTGCCCGCACCGCTTCTGATCGGTGCGATGCTGGTGTCTTCGATCGGGCATCTGTCGGACCTTTCGCCCGGTGTGCTGGAACCGAAAATCACCTTGGCGTGCCTCGTGCTGATGGGAACGCTCATCGGGTCTCGCTTCAGCGGGACCAGCCCGATGACGCTGTTCCGCTATGCGGGCGGTGGTGTGGCGATTACTGCTCTGACCACAGTGCTGGCCATCGGGTTCGCGGTACCGGTGTCGATGTTTCTGGACATGCCCTTGCCCCACGTCCTTGTCGCGTTTGCACCGGGCGGGTTGGAGACGATGATCGTGATGGGGGCCGTTCTCGGGGCCAATCCGGGCTTTGTGGCGGCTTGCCATGTGGGCCGCTTGGTGGTCCTGAGCATCCTTATTCCGGTTATGGCGTCACGGGCGCGGGGCAGTTGATCGCGTATTTCGGGCTGTTCGCGTCGGCGTTGATTGCGGCGACGATCCTGCCGATGCAGTCGGAGGCCGTTCTGGTCGGGTTGCTGGCAACGGGTGACTACCCCGTTACCGGCCTTTTGGCGGTCGCCACGGCGGGCAACGTGTTAGGGGCGGTGATCAACTGGGCTCTGGGGCGCTTTTTGCTAATGTTCCAAGACCGGCGGTGGTTTCCGGTGTCGCAAGACCAGCTTGCCCGTGCGGAAGCGTGGTATCACCGTTATGGCCGCTGGTCGCTGTTGGGAAGCTGGTTGCCGATTGTCGGCGATCCGCTGACCGTGGTCGCAGGTGTCCTGCGTGAGCCGATCGGTCCGTTTCTAGTGCTGGTCACCGTCGCTAAGTTCGGGCGTTATCTTGTGCTGGCGATGGCGACGCTCGCGTGGGTTTAGTCGCGCACGCCTGAGAATTTCTCTGCCCATTCTTCGCGTTGGTCGTCGGTGATCTTGGCAAACAGGACTTCCGGCACAGTAAATTCATGCCCTACAGGCAACGCAGCAAGTGCAGCTTCCACGTCATCCGGCCAACTCATATCCAGCGTGTTCATGCCAGACAGCATTTGCGCCGAAGCCGTTGGTATAAACGGCGCAGACAGCACCGCGTAGACGCGGATCAGGTTCAATGCCAAGCGGATTTGCGCGGCGGCTTGGTCGGGGTTTTCCTTGAAGGTCGTCCATGGAGCGACCTCTTGCAGGTATTCGTTGCCCGCCACCCAGATCGAGCGCAACTCTGCCGCAGATTTGCGCACATCCATCGCGGCCATGTGGCCCTCATAGGCGCGGATTTTGGTGGTGAGGTCGGCGATCAACATCTGTTCGCGTTCGCCATATGCGCCACCTTCGGGCACGGCGGGGCTAAACTTGGAGTTGCAAAACTTGGTGACGCGGGACACGAAATTGCCCAGCACGTCGGCGAGGTCTTTGTTAACCGACGCTTGGAAGTTCTCCCATGTGAATTCGGAATCTGACGTCTCCGGTGCATGGGACAGCAACCACCAGCGCCAGTAATCGGCGGGTAGAATGTCCAACGCCTGATCCATGAACACGCCGCGGCCCTTCGAGGTCGAGAACTGGCCGCCGTCATAGTTCAGGTAGTTGAACGATTTGATGTAATCGACCAGCTTCCAAGGCTCGCCCGAGCCCATGATGGTGGCAGGGAAGCTCAGCGTGTGGAATGGCACGTTGTCCTTGCCCATGAACTGCACATAGCGCACGTCATCTGCGCCCTTGTCGGTGCGCCACCAGCTTTCCCATGCGCTGTCGTCTAGGCCACGCGCATCAGCCCATTCCTTGGTCGCGGCGATGTACTCGATCGGGGCGTCGAACCAGACGTAGAAGACCTTGCCCTCCATGCCGGGCCAGTCGTTCTCGCCGTCCTTGACCGGCACGCCCCATTCCAGATCACGGGTGATCCCGCGGTCCCGCAGCCCGTCGCCGTCATGCAGCCATTTCTTGGCGATGGACGTGGTCAGCACAGGCCAGTCGGTTTTGGAACTGATCCACGCGTCCAGCTGATCCTTCAGCTTGGATTGGCGCAGATACAGATGCTTGGTCTCGCGTATTTCCAGATCGGTCGAGCCCGAGATGGCAGACCGGGGCTCGATCAGATCGGTCGGGTCCAGCTGCTTGGTGCAGTTTTCGCACTGGTCGCCACGCGCGCTGTCATAGCCGCAATTGGGGCAGGTGCCCTCGATATAGCGGTCTGGAAGAAAGCGGCCATCGGCGTTGGAATAGACCTGCTTTTCAGACACTTCCTCGATATAGCCTTCGGCCTTCAGGCGTCCGGCGAAGTGCTGGGTCAGCTTTCGGTTCTGGGGGCTGGAGGAACGGCCAAAGTGGTCAAACGACAACCCGAACCGCTTGGCGATGTCGGCTTGGACATCATACATCTCGGCGCAGAACTCCGCGACCGGCTTGCCCGCTTTTGCGGCGGCCAGCTCGGCCGGAGTGCCGTGCTCGTCGGTTGCGCAAATGAACATGACCTCGGCCCCGCGTGCGCGATTGTAGCGGGCGAAGAGATCCGCAGGCAGTTGCGAGCCCACAAGGTTCCCGAGATGCTTGATCCCGTTGATATACGGAATGGCAGAGGTGATGAGGATACGGTTCATTTGGTCGTCCTTGGCAGGTGTCGGGTTGGTTTAGCCTAAGCCTGCGTGTCCTGCCAGTGACGGATTTTGAATATTTTTGCCAAGATGAAGACCTATTTGCGGTCTCTGTGCCGTCTCAGGAGCCGCCCGATGGTGAACGAGGTGCGTGGCGCGTAGACATAAGACGTGCGCTTTTTCGGGGTGGAGCGGGCGCGCATCCGGGTCAGACCGAAGACCACAAGGACAGCGTGCCCGACCGCCATCAGCATGAACAGGGCGGTGGGCCCGAACGCCTCCATCAGCTTTGACGCGCCAAGTGGCGATGCGATGGCGCCGACTGCGTACCAGAACATCAAGGCTGCCGACAGTTCCACCCGCTCTTCCGAGGAGGCGAAATCATGGGCATGGGCGGCGGCGACGGAATAGATCGGGAAGGTGGTGAACCCGAAGACCGCAGCGCCCAGCAAAACCATGGTAGTGCCGCCCGTGGCCGAGAACACGGTGAACACGCTGGAGATGATGGCCGCGACGGAGAGCCAGATCAGCACCCAGCGGCGGTCGTATTTATCCGCCAGCCAGCCGGACGGCACTTGGGCCAGAGCGCCCCCCGCGACGAAAGCGGCCAGAAAAATACCGATCTGGTCGGGACGCAGGCCAACCTCCTGGCCATAAACGGGGCCGACCATCCGGAACGCGGCGCTGTTGAGCCCCGCCACGATGACCCCGGCCGCAGCCAGAGGGGAGCGGGTTATCGCCAGCATCGGACGCAGCCGCGGCGCGGAGGGGGTGTCAGGCGGGCGTGCGGTGGTCAGGGTCAAGGGGATAATCGAGGCGCAACAAAGCAAGGCCAGCAGGTTGTAGGAGACGTAGGAGGCGGGCTCTAGGACGCCGATCATCAGTTGCGCGACCAAGGACGCCCCCATATCCACCGAGCGGTAGGTGCCCATGGCGCGGCCCCGCGTCTCATTGGTGACTTTGGATTGAAGCCATGCCTCGATCACCGTGTAGCACCCTGCCACGCAAAGCCCGGAGGCAACGCGCATCAAGGCCCAGGCGTAGGGGTCGATGATCAGCATATGCGCCAGCAACCCGATGGCACCCGTCGCTGTGAATGCTGCGAACGCGCGGGAATGCCCGACCGAACCCATCGCACGCGGCGCCCACCAGCAGCCAATGAAGAAGCCAAGGAAATGTGCCGAGCCGAGCAGGCCGACCTCGGATTTCGTGAAGTCCAGCGTAAGCCCCGACAACGCGTCGAGGGGGCCAACCCCGCCAGAGGAAAGCTGCAACAGCACCACCGACAAAAACAGGGCGGCGAAAGAAATCATGAGGCGCATAGGACTGCCCTTCGGGTTGCCCTACGCTCGCCCTCCAGAAAGCTGACCGCAAGTGATTTCGCGTCATATCCTTGTCGCATGTGCGCAATATGTGCTGGATTGTGAACGGAAATTCCGGAATACTGGCGTCATTATTTGAATTGATTTCCAAGAGGTCGACCATGATTACCGCAAGACAGTATGGCGCCATGATGCGCCAGCAGGGCGTACTTTGGCCCGCGCCGGCCATTGGTACTGACGACATGAAGCTGCCGGAAGTTGCCATCTACAAGATCGGCGGGCGGGGGTTGTCCAATGCTTTTGTGCTGGTGCGCAAAAATTGGGCGACGGTCTATGTGAACCCGGCCTATACCAGTTACCGCGCTGCGTTTGACGCGGTGATGCCGCGCAGCTCGGACGGGCAGGATGTCGACCATTTGCTGCCGCGCTCGAAGGGGGGCGGGGCGGATTTCCTTGCTTTGGGGCGGATCAGCGGGACGTCGAACCGCGGCTGGAATGATGACGAGAGCCATCAGGCCATGGCGCAAAAGGTGCGCAACATGACGACGGGCTCACCCCATGCGTTTTTATCGCGCCTCACGGATATGGAGCGCGGCTGGGCCGTGGTGACGAGCTACATCCGCCCGCTTCGCGAGTTGACCCAAAGCAATATGTCGCTGGTTGATCCGAAAAACCTTTAAGCGCGCTTCACACGGGCGATGATGTCGAGGTCAATCTCGTCCGCAACCAGATCGGCAAAGCCTGCGGCCCCGAATGCCGCGCGGCTGATGCGGCCTTTGAGCTGAAAGCTGAGCTGGCTGAGATCACCTGCTTGCGTGCCAGCTTGCCGGAACAATGCGGCCTGCAAAGTGACCGGTTTAGTGATGCCTTTGATTGTCAGAAGGCCGTCAATCCGGGCGCCGTCCGATAAGCGCCCTTTGCCGTTCAAGCGGATTGCGGTCGAGCGGAACCGGATTGTGGGATGTGCTTTGGCGTCCAGCACCGTCGCGGCCTTCAACGCTTCGGTGGCGAAGATGAACCCGGTTCTGGCCCGCCGCACGTCAACCTCCACATCAATCGAGGAGCGTTGCAAGGCGTCAAAGTCAATCACCACCGCAGCGCGTTTGACTGGCATGCTGCCTTTGGATGCCTTCCCCGACAGGCGATAAATGAACCCAACCGTGGAGCGCTTTGCTTGTAACTCATATGGGACCGCACCCGCATGGGCCGCGAGCGCGAGCGGCATCAAGGTAAGGGCTGTTGTGACGGCGCGGCGGGTCAGCTGTGTCATCGGGTGTCCTGAATGATCACCTCAACCTATACATGGCTTGATGCTGCATGGCGTCAAATCATCGTGACGAGTGCGCGGGGGGATTTTGCGGTTGCCACCATTTCACAGCGAAGTAGGCTTCGCCCCCAGCCTTCGACCTTAATGACAGAGAAGCCCGACATGAAAAAAACCCGCCTTGGCCGCACCGACCTGATGGTCTCCCAATTTTGTCTTGGCTCCATGACCTGGGGCACGCAAACCTCCGAGGCAGATGGGCATCAGCAGATCGACGCCAGTCTGGATGCAGGGATCAACTTCATCGACACCGCGGAAGCCTATCCGGTAAACCCGATGAACAAGGAGAATGCGGGCAAGACCGAGGAAATCATCGGCAATTGGTTCGCCAAGTCAGGGCGTCGCAATGACGTGGTGCTGGCGACCAAGGTGGCGGGTGCGGGGAATTATATTCGCGACGGAGAGAAAATTTCCGCCAAGACTATTCGCGAGGCTGTAGAAGGCTCGCTGAAGCGCCTGCAAACTGATGTGATCGACCTCTACCAGCTGCATTGGCCCAATCGCGGCAGCTACATGTTTCGCCAGAACTGGTCCTACGACCCGTCGGGTCAGGATCGTGCCGCCACGGTGGCCCATATGGAAGATGTGCTTGGCGCGCTTCAATCGCTGGTCGCTGAAGGCAAAATTCGCCATTTCGGCCTGAGCAATGAAAGCGCGTGGGGCACCATGATGTGGCTGCAAATTGCGGAGCGCATGGGGGCGCCGCGGGTGCAGAGTATCCAGAACGAATACTCGCTGTTGTGCCGCCTCTATGACACCGATCTGGCAGAGCTGGGCCATAATGAAGATGTCTCGCTGCTGGCCTTCTCGCCCTTGGCCGTGGGGTTCCTGACTGGCAAATACCAAGGCGGTGAAATCCCCGAAGGCTCTCGCATGTCGATCAACGAGAAGATGGGTGGGCGCGCATCGGACCGCGTGTTGGATGTGGCGCAAGTGTATCTGAACATCGCGTCCAAGCACGGGCTGGAACCGGTCCACATGTCGCTGGCGTGGTGTTGCCAGCGCCCGTTCCCTGTGATTCCGATTTTTGGGGCGACCACGATGGCGCAGCTTGAGCATGTGCTGGCGGGCAAGGACCTGATTCTGGGCGAGGAGATCATGGCTGAGATAGACGCGGCGCACAAATCCAACCCGATGCCGTATTGATACTTGGTCGGAGCCTCCGGCGGGAATATTTGAGCCAAGATGAAGCAATGACGCATACAGGCCATGAAAGCGCGTAAAGAGGGTTGCCAAACCCGACCAACATAACGTCCGCTGCACCAAAAGGGAGAACACCATGCCACTGGAAATGAACCGTGAGGTGTTTATCACCTGCGCCGTGACGGGCTCCGGCTCGACGCAGGACAAGAGCCCGCATGTGCCACACTCGCCCGAGCAGATCGCCGACAGTGCGATTGCGGCGGCCAAGGCGGGTGCGGCGGTGGTGCATTGCCATGTGCGTGATCCTGAGACGGGTGCGCCGTCGCGGGATTTGAAGCTCTACCGGGAAGTCACAGACCGCATCCGCGATGCCGAGATGGATGTGGTGTTGAACCTGACCGCAGGGATGGGGGGCGATATTGTCTTCGGTTCCCCAAGCCCGCTGCCGACGCAAGCCGGCACCGACATGGTCAGCGCAGAAGAACGCGTGGCGCATGTCGCAGAATGCCTGCCTGAGATATGTACGCTCGACTGCGGCACGATGAATTTCGCCGAGGCCGACTACGTCATGACCAACACCCCCGGTATGCTGACCGCCATGGGCCGGATGATGACCGAGCTTGGCGTGAAGCCCGAGATCGAGGCGTTCGACACAGGCCATCTGTGGTACGCCAAGCAGCTGGTGAAGGAGGGCGTGCTGGACAGCCCCGCTTTGGTGCAGCTGTGCATGGGTGTCCCGTGGGGCGCGCCGGACGATCTGAACACCTTCATGGCCATGGTGAATAACGTGCCGGACGACTGGACGTTTTCGGCCTTCGGGTTGGGTCGCAACCAGATGCCGCTGGCAGCCGCAAGCATCCTTGCAGGTGGCAACGTGCGCGTGGGGCTGGAGGACAATCTCATGCTCGACCGAGGTGTATTGGCCACCAATGAAGCATTGGTTGCCCGCGCCGTTGAGATCACCGAACGCTTGGGCGCGAAGGTGATCGGGCCAGACGCGGTGCGCGAAAAACTGGGGCTGGTGAAGCGGGCGCCACGCGGGTGAAGACTTGGGTCGTTGCCATAGGGCTTCTGGCACTCGCGGCCTGCGAGCCAAAACCTGCATTCGTGCCAGATGGCTTTCGCGACACCAACATCCCGATCACATCCTCCACGCGGTTCGATCCTAAACGCTTTGCAGGCGATTGGCGGGTGATCGAAAGCTTTGAGCAAACTCCGCGCGAAGTCGCGATAAGTCGCGTGACCTTCCGGCCCGAGGCGGGCGGATATCGCTACATCCCCCAAGCCGCAATTTCTCCGTTAGCGGCGGATGCCGAAGGCGCTGTATGGCCGCTCTATCGCATCGGTCAATTTGGGAGGCTGTCAGCTGAGAGGGGCGATCCGATCTGGGTCATCTGGGTCGATGAAGACCACCGCACGGCAGCACTTGGAACACCCTCGGGCCGCTTCGGAATGATCGTCAACCGCACCGCAAACCTACGCTCCGATCGCCTGAAGGCGGCCCGCGAAATTCTGGCCTTCAACGGCTACGACATCAGCAAACTCAGAAAGGTGTCGCCATGACGCAAACAGCAGCAATTCTTGGTGGGGGCGTGATTGGCGGCGGCTGGGCCGCGCGGTTCCTGCTCATGGGTTGGGACGTGCGGGTGTTCGACCCCGACACCGAGGCTGAACGCAAGATTAACGAAGTGCTGGGTAACGCCCGGCGCTCGCTGCCTGGTCTTTCAGACACCGCCATGCCCGCCGAGGGCGCTCTGAGCTTCCACGCCGATTTGGCCGAGGCCGTTGGTCCCGCCGACTGGATACAGGAAAGCGTGCCGGAGCGGTTGCAGGTCAAGCACAAAGTCTTCGCACAAGTGCAGGCCGCGTGTCGCGAGGACGCAATCATCGGCTCCTCGACCTCCGGCTTCAAGCCGTCCGAGTTGCAAGAAAACGCCGCGCGCCCTGCGCAAATCGTGGTGACGCACCCGTTCAACCCCGTCTATCTGTTGCCGCTGATCGAGCTGGTGCCAAGCCCTGCGAACGATGCCGACACGGTGCAAAAAGCCAAGGATATCCTGACCTCTATCGGATGCTTCCCGCTGCATGTCCGCAAGGAGATCGACGCCCACATCGCCGACCGCTTCCTTGAAGCCGTCTGGCGCGAGGCCTTGTGGCTGATCAAAGATGGCATCGCCACCACCGAGGAAATCGACGAGGCAATCCGCATGGGGTTTGGCCTGCGCTGGGCGCAGATGGGGCTGTTCGAGACCTACCGCATCGCCGGTGGCGAGGCTGGGATGAAGCACTTTATCGAGCAGTTTGGCCCCTGCCTGTCGTGGCCATGGACCAAGCTGATGGACGTGCCGGAGCTGACCGACGAGCTGGTCGACCAGATCGCCAGCCAATCCGACGCGCAATCCGGCATGCACTCGATCCGCGAGTTGGAGCGTATCCGCGACACGAACCTTGTGGCCATGATGCGCGCGCTCAAGGCGCAGGATTGGGGGGCAGGCGCGGTGTTGAACCGTGCGCAGGCCGCCAAACCCGCGCTGGAGGACAGCGCGCTGCCCATCGTCACTGTGCAACGCGCGGTGCCTTTGGACTGGACCGACTATAACGGCCACATGAACGAGGCGCGGTATTTGCAGGCCTTCGGCGACGCCACCGACCGCTTCATGGAAATGGTCGGCTGTGACGCGGATTATATCGCGTCGGGCGGCAGCTACTTCACCGCCGAGACCCATTTGCGCCACTTGGACGAGGTCCATGCTGGTGCCGTTATCCGCGTCGAGACGCAAGTGCTTTTGGGGCAGGGCAAGAAGATGCACCTGTTCCACCGCATGTATGAAGGCGGGCGATTGCTGGCGACGGGGGAGCATATGCTGATCCACGTCTCACTGGAGACCCGCCGGGCGTCCGAGCCGTCCGCCACCATCGCCGCAAAGTTGGGCGAGATCGCGGCGGCCCATGCGTCTCTGCCCACGCCAGAAGGTGCGGGCGCAGCTGTCGGCAAGCGATGAGGGTTCTGATCACCGCAGGCGGCTCTGGCATCGGGTTCGCTATGGGGCAGGCGTTTGCCGAGGCGGGGGCGGATGTTTGGATCACCGATCTGGACGTCAGTGCCGTGCCGGATGGCTGGCGGGCCAGCACTGTGGACGTGAGCAGTGAGAGCGCCATGGCTGAATTGTTCAAAGAGGTCGAAACCACATGGGGCGGGGTCGATGTGCTCTGCGCCAATGCAGGGATCGCGGGGCCGACCGCAGCGGTTGAAGACGTGGCGCTAGAGGACTGGAAAACCTGCGTCTCCGTAAACCTCGAAGGCGCGTTTCTGGCGGCGAAATTTGCGGCACCAATGATGAAGCGGCAAGGCTCTGGCGCGATTGTGCTGACCTCCTCCACCGCAGGCATCTACGGCTACCCCAACCGCGCGCCCTATGCCGCTGCGAAATGGGGGATCATCGGGTTGATGAAAACTTTGGCTATGGAGCTTGGCCCGAACGGTATCCGCGCCAACGCCATCTGTCCGGGAGCGGTGGAAGGGCCACGGATGGAGGGTGTTTTGGAGCGCGAAGCGACGGCCAAAGGCATGACCCGCGACGAGGTTTATGAGGGCTACGCCAAGGGCACCTCCATGCGGTCCTTTGTCGAGGCGCGGGACGTGGCGAACATGGCTGTGTTCCTCGGCTCTGACGCGGCGCGGCTGGTGTCGGGGCAGGTCATTGCGGTGGACGGACACACGGAAAACCCCGACCCGAAGCTGTAGGTGCGGAGGTTCCCCGCGGGGAACCGTTCAGAGTTTGTTAAGAGTTTTTAAGATTTCAAAATTAAAATAAGTGAATTATTGCAATCTATTGTAGATCATTTTTCATCTATTGAGTTAACTAATTTTTCCAACAGCGCCGGCATATCCCGCGACGACAGCTCTGCTTCGCGCACCAGCCCGTCGAAGTGCAAGGTGATGGCCTGCACCCGCTCGCGGTCGCGAAACGCAAGGTAGTTGCGCCCCAGATAGATCACCGCCAGCTTCGGCCCGAAGATGGTCACCGGCGCGGAATAGAGCTTGCGCGCGTCGAAGGCATGCAGCCGGAGGGTCGGATAAAGTTGGTCGTGGAGTTCTAGCAAACGGGTGAGTTGAGCGTGGCGGATTTGAGACGGCAGACCTTCGTAATATCCATGCCCTTTGGCCATGGCGTGAAGCTCGTGCAGCGGCACGGCGATTTCGTAGTCCGATCCTGCGCCGCGCATCCATTCCAACCGATCTTCGGATGCGCCAATGGCTTGCGCGGTGGTCCGACCCAAATGCGGCGAATACTCCCATTCCAGAAACTCGCGGGTCTTGAGCATGTCAGGCAGACCTGCGGGGACGTGCCGGATTTTGTATCCTTCCGACTCGCGGTGCCAATTGAATATCTGTTCGTCAACCAAGGCGCGGGGCGCTTCGGTGAAGGTCAGGGCGGAGGCCATCAGGTCGGCAGCCAGTTCAGGCCGATCGGTGAGACCCAGAAGCCAGTCCGCCGACACGCCCAGCACGCGGGCGCTTTCGCCAACGACCTGCGCGTTGGGCAGGCGGGCGGCCTCCGATTTCAGCAGTTGCGACACCGTCGAACGGTCCACGCCAATGGCGCGGGCAAGCGCGCTTTGGGTGATGTCGCCCGTGTCCATCGCGGTGGCGAGGCGGGTGCGGAACAGCTCTGCGCGGTCTCGTTTGTCAAGAATTTCTGTCATTTGATGAATTATATCATCATTGCAGGAAAATGTGAACTATCTACAGAATGCCCCAAACCCCGCCGAGGCGTTAATCAATGTGCAGGGGAATGGTGCGCTTATGAAATCAAACACATTGAGGGTCGAGTGGCCCACGCTGGCCTTGCTGGTCGCCACCTACGTCGTCTGGGGCGGGGCGGTGCTCTGGGTTGCGGGTTGGTCGGTCCCTTTGGCTGTAGTGATCGCAGCGCTGGCCATTGCGCAGCAGTCGTCGTTGCAGCACGAGATATTGCACGGTCACCCGCTGCGTTGGCAGTGGCTGAATGAACTGATGGTAAGGCCGTCGTTGAACCTGTTAATCCCCTACGGGCGCTTTCGCGATACCCATCTGGCGCATCACCGCGATGCCAATCTAACTGATCCCTATGACGACCCCGAAAGCAACTTTCTGGCAGGGCGTGACTGGGCCGCGCTGCCGGGCTGGGTCAAGTTGGTCTACCGCTTCAACAACACGCTGGCGGGGCGGATGGTGCTTGGTCCAGCGATAGGGCAATGGGCCTTTATGCGTGGTGACATGAAGACCCCTTGTCGCCGGATTATGATAAGCTGGCTGGCCCATGGGATCACTGCGGTGCCGGTGGTCTGGTTGGTGCTCCAATCACCTATGCCGCTATGGGCGTATCTGATCGCGGCCTATCTTGGCCTGTCGTTGCTGAAAATACGCACCTTTCTGGAGCATCGCGCGCATGAGCAGAGCCGCGCGCGCTCGGTAATTGTCGAGGATCGCGGGCCATTGGCGTTTTTGTTTTTGAACAACAACCTGCACGCCGTTCATCACATGCACCCGCAGGTGCCGTGGTATGACCTCCCGATGCTCTATCGTGGCGAGAAGGACAGGTTTCTGGCCTGCAATGACAGCTATGTCTATCCCTCCTACGGTACGATCTTCGCGCGGCATCTGGTGCGGGCCAAGGACCCTGTCGAGCACCCTTTGATGCATCGCGCGCTGGACGACCGCACGCCGCCCGCGTAGACACGCCATACGTCGCAACTGGAGAGACCTATGGCCCTGTGGATATACGTCTCGGTGTTTGCGGCCTTCATGCAAAACCTGCGGTTCATGCTGCAAAAGCACCTTAAGGCGACGAAGCTGTCGACCGGCGGGGCGACGTTCTCGCGGTTCCTGTTCTCAAGCCCTTTGGTGGCGCTTGGCATCTGGGCGTATATGAGCGCGGCGGATGAGCCTTTTCCGGCCTTGAGCGGGAAGTTCTGGGCCTATGCGCTGTCTGGCGGGGTCGGCCAAATTCTTGCGACCGCGTGCGTTGTGGCATTGTTTGCGGAGCGCAACTTTGCCGTGGGCATCGTGTTCAAGAAAACCGAAGTCGTGCTGACGGCGCTGTTGGGGCTGGTGGTGCTGGGTGAAGGTGTGTCGCCCCTTGGCGTGGTGGCGATTGCCATCGGGTTTGCTGGCGTTGTGTTGTTGTCGGACCCGCCAAAGGGCGGCGCGCGGTTTTTCAACAAGGCAGCAGGGTTCGGGTTGGGCTCGGGGCTGTTGTTCGGAGTCTCGGCCGTGGGCTATCGTGGGGCCGCGTTACAAATTGACAGCCCGGACGTAATTGTGCGGGCGGGTGTCAGCCTGGCCGTCGCCACGGCGTTCCAGACGTTGATCATGGCCGCGTGGTTGGCTTGGCGCGACAAAGGCGAGATCGGGCGCGTTGTTGCCTCGTGGCGGGTGTCGTCGCTGGTGGGGGTGACGTCGATGTGTGGCTCTTTCGGGTGGTTCGTGGCGTTTGCGTTGCAAAACGCAGCCTATGTGAAAGCGGTGGGGCAGGTGGAATTGGTGTTCACCTTTCTGGCGTCCTACTTCATCTTCAAGGAGCGCAGCACGCCTAAGGAGCTTGCAGGGATCGCGTTGATCGTGGTCAGCATTCTGGTGCTGATTGCGGCACTATAGCGGAGGACGGGACATGGCATTGAAGGTAACAGCGGCGCAAATGGTAGCGAACGCACGGGCGCGGATCGAGGAGGTCGAGACCGTGGACGCGATTGCCATGGTGGACGACCCGAACGTGGTGATTGTGGATTTGCGTGACGTGCGGGAGCGGCATCGTAGCGGTTATGTGCCGGGCAGCTTTCACTGCCCGCGCGGGATGGCGGAGTTCTGGGTGGACCCTGACAGTCCCTATTTCAAAGAGGTGTTCGCGCTGGACAAGAAATTCGTGTTCCACTGTGCGTCCGGCTGGCGGTCGGCTTTGACCGTGGCGACACTGAATGACATGGGGTTTGAGGCGGCGCATCTGCGCGAGGGGTTTTCCACGTGGGAAGCACAGGGCGGGCCGGTTGAGCGCGACGGGTAACGTACAGGGGTTCAATTTCCGGCGTTCACTTGTTTTTGAAATTCCCTCCCTTGACCATGAGGATGGCCACTCATATCTAAACCGAATAGTTCAATTTTGAGCCGAGGGACTTTAGATGGGCAAGCAAACCGAGCGATTCTGGCTAAATCCCGAGCTGGAAACAAAGACGCCAGCCTTGCTTGCGCATTCCAGCCTCGACGGGCTGTTGCGCTTTGAATATCGCGAAGACGAACCGGGCTCTTTGCCACCGCAGGTGCATGCGCATAACAGCCTGATCATTTCCGTACAGGACACGCCGATTCGGGTCATTGCGGATCGTGACGGGCGTACCGAACGCTTCACCATGGAGGCGGGTCATATTGCTGTGGCACTGGCTGGATCGCTGACTGCCTGGCAATGGCTTGACCCTGCGAAGGTGATCATAATCCATGTGAATCCGACTGTGATGCGACGCTTTGTGCAAACCGAGCTGAAAGTCGTGCCAAACGGGCATCGCCTGGAAAATACGATCTTTTTTCATGACGCTGACGTCAGATATGCCGCCGAGCGCATGAAGGACACTTTGGAGGCTGACGAGTTGGGCTCCAGCGTCGTGTTTGACGCTTTGGCGCGGATGTTTCTTGTGCTGATGGTCAAACGCTACTGCAAAAAGGACAACACCGACGCGGCTTTTGATCAGCGCTTTGGCCCGGAGCAATACGCGCAGGTGGTCACCTTTGTTGAGGACCATCTGGCCGAGAAGATAAATCCGGCGCAACTGGCCTCAGAGCTGGGAATGAGCGAGGCCGCGTTCTCGCGTAAATTCAAAGCCACTGTCGGTGAAACGCCCATGCGCTTTGTGACGCAAGTCCGCCTTGAGGTCGCGAGCCGCTTGTTGGGGGAGGGTGTGCAGTCGCTGGCGCAAATCGCGGCGCAGTGCGGCTTTGCCGATCAGGCGCATCTGTCGCGCAGCTTCAAACAGCATCTGGGCGTCTCCCCCAGCCAGTTTCGCACGGACCACGCACACGCATAAATAAACCCCGGTTGATGTGAACCAACCGGGGTTTTTTCGACTGACCGTGTGCTACTCGCGTAGTGCTGGGGAAGGTGATCAGTCGTATGCGCCGATGAACATTTTTGCCAGTTCAGCGTTTGTGTAAGCGTCGGGGGATACGCCCATGTTCTTGGCAAGCTGCAAGTGACCTTGCGAGTTGCGGGTCGTTTGTGCAGGTGCTGCGATAACGATGCGATCATCGACATTGTCGCCGGACAGTTTTTCCACCGCAGTTGTTTGAGCGGCTTGGGATGCGCCGGACCCTGCATGGATGATGCCGAATCTCTCGGCGGGTGTTTCTGCGAAAACGGGTGCAGCAGCGAGGGCGATGGCGGTTGTGAGGGTAAGAAGTTTCATGACTTTGGTTCCTTATTTCAGTGATTGTTGCGGTAGGCGACGTGCTGTCCCGCTGTTGATGATTTGAAGATAAGGGGTGCAGTGGCGCTTGCCTTGAACGGCAGCCGCAACGATTTGAACCAGAGCGTCAAAGTGAATTATTTTGAGCGATAAGCTTCATGGGGACTACGGTGACGTGAACGGAGCCGTTGCAGGCAGACCGTTCGACGGTGGTGCTCACATCTCGTAGTCACAAAGATATCTTAGGCTAACCCAGCCCTTAATTTCGATGCTTTTTTGTTCTGAAGTTTCAAGAAAAAGCCCGTTAACATCGACGCGGTGGTAAACATTGTCGATCTCGACCCATCTGCGGTCGGCACTAAAGTGTCCCGTGAACTGGACTATTGCGTAGTAACGAGCATTCGAGAAATTTTCTTAGTTATGTTGCCAAAGAGTTGAACGTCGTTCTCGCCACGCCCCATATTGCCGAGGTCGGTCTCATTTGCTTGGCTAGACAAGGCACCAAGCCAGAGCAAACTGCATATGAAGTGGTGCACCGCTTAGTCGCCGTTCGGCAGCGGACCGTAATGGCATAGAAAGCGCGTCGCGACCCAGCCCTTCACCTTGGTCATGGCGAATTCGGGTTCTGACATAAAGACACCATCGGATGTGTAGAGGACCCGGTATTGGTGAATTTCAGCCCATGTACCGTTACTACTGGTTTTGCCGGTCGTCGCTACCAGTGTATATGGGCTTAGTTTCATCATCTCACCGGAGCCAGTTTTTGGTTTGCGCCTCAAGGACAGAAAGCTATCCGACCCTTTGAGACCACAAACCATCCAGCCGCCGACGCGATTTGCGGTGTCGCGTTCAGGATCTTTGCCAAATGGCATAAGGGCAACGGCAGAAGCTGTTGTTGATGTGCAGATCAAACATGCGAGCAAAAGAAAAAGCTTCATCTTACCACTTATCCTTCGGTACTGGCCGGGCCGATTTGCCCCGTGTAATCCTGCAGCACACAGCATTGCCAATTATAGTCTAACGGCACCATAAAAGTGAAGGTTTCTCCGCCGCCCGTGTAGCGAGGATAGGATTTGACGTTCACTTCGCCACCTGCTGCTGCCGTGCCGCGCCGACCGCCTTGGTTGCCACCTAAGATCGCGATGCGATCCGGCTGGCCCGGCACGGTCCCGGCAACAAACCGACATGCCCGCCGCCATCACGCTTTTTCCGTGCGGTTGCGCCATAAACCGGGCGCGGAATGACCTTGCCATCTGGCCATCCGTTCCCAGCCGCATTGAGCGTAGCTTGCGAATAGGAATTGGCCCGGAACCCGTTTTGGGCAGGTGTGTAACCGGCCTGGCGTAACGACCAGGTCACAAACGACGCGCACCACGCATTGTCTTCGGTCGAGTCGTCATCAGTCCACGTAAAACCGGCTGAGCGGTGAAATTCCATGACCCGCGGGTTGGCGTTGTTGAGACCTGCGTATTCATGTACCCCCAACTCGCCCAAACCGATCGTCATCCATGGAGTAGGGCCACAGCAAGCAGCGGACGCGCCGCTATCGGTGGCCCCCGTGGTCGGGCTTGCTGCGGGGTTGATCATGGTTGTGCTACA
This sequence comes from Litoreibacter ascidiaceicola, assembly GCF_900129235.1. GTDB lineage: Bacteria > Pseudomonadota > Alphaproteobacteria > Rhodobacterales > Rhodobacteraceae > Litoreibacter > Litoreibacter ascidiaceicola. The sequence continues at coordinate 488,968 of NZ_FQUV01000003.1, forward strand.
CATGTCAGCTCTCCTCTTTGGGTCGCATTTTTATCATGCGCTTTTGGGCGTAGGCTTTTAGAGCGAGGGCGCGCTCGTTTGCGTTATTGGGCGCTTGAGCGGTCACATCGCGGACCCAAGGAAACAGCGGGTCATTGGTGAAACCTGTGCCGAGCCAGAGCGCCAGCGACAAGCAGACACCGCGACCAAGTGCTGTTTCGATGCCGAGCGCCTGCGCTCCCTGCACGGCGGCGTCGACAAGCGCCGCTTCGGGGAAGCGGTCCCGCTCGGTCGGGGCGAAATCATAGGCCGCATAGAACGCGTCAAACACCAGTCGCGGGGTGAGCTGGTCATCGTTGGTGTGTTCCATCGTCTCGTAGAACCGAGACAAGGCCACATGTGCCTGTGCAAGCCCGACGCCGATAAACCGCTCCGCCACGGGTCGAAACAGCCGGTGTGCGGTCTCGACGCGCTCGTTGGCGACGTGATCTTGATCACTCAGGGCTTGAGTGAGAGCGGAGTAGCGCGGGTCGCGGTCGAAATCCGTGCCGATGAAATACATCAGGAAATGGACGTATTCGATGTGCTCGACAAACCCCAGATTGCGGGCGTCACAAAACGAGACCCCTTTGCGGACAAAAGCCCTGCAGTTTGCATCGCCCAAAGCCCGAAAGCGCGCGGAATCCAGCTCCATAAGGTAGGCTAGAATGCGTTTATAGAGATTGTCGAAACGCAGATCAGACACGGAGGGGGCGGAAATTACGAAGCTCATGATTTAGGGGCCTCTGGTCCTGCGTTGACCCAGCTTTTTATCAGCATATCGCCATCGGGTGTCGATTGCCGCGCGTAGACGGCCATGGTGGGGTGATACAGACGTTGCTGACCTTGAAGATCAGCGGTTGACGCCACGGTTTGCAGCGCTGTCCCTTCCCAAAAGCGGAAAAAGTACCACTTTCCTGTGTCATCCTGAACACGAAGGATCTTGCGAAAATGCTTGCGTATCTCCTCGCAGGTTGCTCGTGCACGCAGAAAACATCCGGGGCTCTTATCCCAAAGCTGCCAAGGGGCGCGGCCCTCGGTGAACAGGTTACGCGAAAAGCGGTTGTCGGGTTCAAGCTTCACGATCCACGGAGCCACATGGCTGAGCTCTTCGAATGCATCGCCCTTAAACAGGCAATGATGCTCCAAGCCCGACGTTTGTAGAAGTTCCGGAAGGTTGGTCACCTTGGCCGCGTCCAAGATTGCGAAGGTGTTCAGTGGCGGGGCGTCTTTCGGTGTGGTGTCCCTTGCGGGTTGTCCGAAGAGTTCGTCGAATATCGGGTCGGGTGCGGTTTTCGGGGGGTCGGCTGCAAACTGGGCATCAAGCGGTTTGAATGGCTCAAGTGGAGCAATCTGCAACCCAGCCGATGGGTTTGGGAGTGCGGAATTTGCCGAGGCGGGACCGGCGCTTACACCGCCCGTCGGAATGTTGTCCAAGGAATTTGACTGCAATACGCCAACCTGCTGTAAAAAAACATTTAGTGCGATCCGCACTTATCAATTTATTCAGCATCGCACAGAGAATTGGGAGGCGCAATCATATGAATTTGGGCGGGGTTACCGGAAAGCCGCCTCTAGATCGGTGATGAATTCGCTGTGCATCCTGCGAAGGCGCTCCGAGGGTTGGCGCAAGTCGAACGTCTCGCCCAAAGGATCGGTCGCCGTGATGGTGCTACCGGAAAGCTGCTGCAAGACGTGGTGGCCACAAAACGGGACATAGACTTCGGAGTAGCCGCCTTCATGGACCAGAACCAAACGGTCCTCGCACAGGTCGGACGCGGCTTCCATAACCATCTCGGTCATTGCGCGAAAGGTTTCTGCCGTTGCCATCATCCGTGACAAGGGGTCAATGGCCGCCGCGTCATAGCCGCAAGCAACAATGATGACGTCCGGCTGATACTCGGTCAGGGCAGGCAGAACGATGCGTTCCATTGCCTCCATGTAAAGCGCGTGGCCGCCACCGGGTGGCAGCGGGATGTTGATGTTGTAGCCCTCTCCAGCGCCCACCCCGCGATCTTCCGCGTCGCCAGTGTCCATAGGGTAGTTGCGTTCCTGATGCAGCGAGATGGTCAGCACTTCGTCGCGGTCATAGAAAATGGCTTCGGTTCCGTTGCCGTGATGAACGTCCCAATCAATGACCGCAACGCGGTCTGTCAGGCGATGTTCCAATGCGGCCTCGACGGCGATGGCGATGTTGGCGAGCAGGCAGAACCCGTTGGGGAAATCAGGCAGGCAGTGGTGCCCCGGTGGCCGCGATAGCGCATAAGCGTTGGTCATGTCGCCTTGCAGAACCGAGAACAACGCGCCTTTGGCAAGGCCAGCAGACAGTGTTGCAAGCTCGTACCCGCCTTGGGCGAACGGGGTGCGCAGCCCCATGGAGCCGCCTCCTGTGTCGGACTTCTCCTTGAACTTGTGCAAAAACGCTTCGGGGTGGACACGCACAAGATCGTCCCACGACACCTCTGCGGCGGAGTGGGGATGGAGGTCGTTGATCAACCTCGTGACATCAAGCAGGTTCTTCAACCGCCGCTTGGTTTCCGGATTTTCGGGCAGGCCGCCTGCGGCCAGTGGTTGCACCAAGCCGCCAATTGGAACGGTGAACGCGAAGTCGCCGCCTGCGTGCCAAAAGCACTTCTCGTCCCAGAAGAAACCTGTTTTGCTCATGGCTTTCCCTCTAAGCGGTAGCTACCCTCGGGCAAATCAAGTGCTGCGGCCAGATCGCGGATTTGTTGCAACGAGAAGGTGATTTTTTGAACCCGGTCGGTGTGGGGGTCCAGTTGCTCTACCGTGATACAGTCATCAAAGGCGTTGATCGACACGTCGCCTTGTAAATGCGTCTCTCCCTCGTCGATGAGAGTGATCAAGGTGGCGTCGAACTCGTGCTCGATGGTGAACATTTGGCCTCCGGCAGCGTTTGGTCTGGTGTCACCGTAGGGCTGGACGGCGCAAAATTGCAAATGATCATCTGCGGGCTTGGCGCGCGGGTGTTGCGAGGCTACATTCTAAAAAAACCAGAAGAGGCTCATCGATGCGTTTAGTGTTTTCTTTCATAGCTGCTGCGGCGCTGGGGGCGTGTACTGTCGAAACGGCGGAAACACCGGCCTCCAAACCGGCACCAGCCCCGACAACGACGACCAAGGCGGGCTCGCCGCCCAAAGTATCTTCGCGCACGGCGGTTGCGAATTTCAAAGCCGTTGTCCGTCAGGTCGAACCCGTGGCCGAACAGGAGTGCCGTGCGCGGGCCCCCGACTTAAACTGCGACTTCAAGATCGTGGTGGACGAGCGGACCAATCAACCCCCCAACGCGTTCCAAACGCTCGATAAATCCGGCCGCCCGATTTTGGGGTTCACCATCGCGCTGATTGCCGATGCGCGGAACCGTGACGAAGTGGCCTTTGTGATGGGCCATGAAGCGGCGCACCACATTTCCAAACACCTTGCCAAGCAACAGCAAACGGCGATGGGCGGGGCAATTATCGGTGGGATTATCGCCGCCTCGGTTGGCCTCGATGTGAATGCGGGCCAGCAACTGGGCGGCACCGTGGGCGCGCGGGCCTACTCGAAGAACAACGAGCTGGAGGCCGACGCCTTGGGCACGGTTATCGCCAAGCGGGCAGGGTATGACCCTGTGCGTGGCGCGGAGTTCTTTACCCGCATTCCTGATCCGGGCGACCGCTTCCTTGGGACGCACCCGCCCAACGCCAGCCGCATCGAGACGGTGCGCAAGGTGAATTCCCAGCTTTGAGCGACTTTGTCCCGCGCGAGTGGCGGCGGTTGATGAACCGCTGCCTTTGGTCGTGGGAGGGCGTCGTCGCGATCTGGCGGGGAGAGCCGAGTTTCCGGTTCTGGTTTGTCTTGAACATCTGCTCCGTAGGGCTGGCATTCTGGTTGCCGTTGAGTGCCGAGGGGCGGGCGCTGATTGTGGCGCTTGGTCTTGTTTTACTGGCTGCCGAGGCGTTGAACACGGGCGTCGAAGCGGCGGTGGACCGGTCCGGTATCGAGCATGACGCTTTGGGAAAATACGCCAAGGATGCGGCCAGCGCGGGAGTTGCGTTGAGCGCGATTGCGGCCGGAGTCGCTTGGGTGATTTTGATCGTTGGCCTGATATAACAGGTTTGACGCAGATCAACGTCTTGATCCGCACCCCGCGCTAAGTCGCTGCTATGACAGATACAATTCACCCCATGGGGGACACCCGCACGCATCTATGGCTGACCACCGGCATGGCCCGGGCGGTGGGCGTGGATATGCCCGCTGCAATGCATGAAGGATTGCTGAGCCAGTCAGACTATGCGGGGATGGTGACAAGCTGCCGGAAATGCGGGTTTGCGGCGGAGTGCAAGGCGTGGCTGGACAGGCAATGGGGCGATCCTGTTGCGGCTCCGGAGCAGTGCGAAAACCGGAACATGTGGAACTGGTTGGCAAGGTCCGGCGTGCAGCGATAGCCTCTAAAATCGTAATTTTCCAATCGCTTAACCGGGTGTCTGGTGTTCGGCTGGCGGTGCCGTGCAGGTCTTGAGATCTTGGTCGGCTGCACTGTCGGACAGGACGCAAATCTGCGGGGATTCATGGTCTATCGCGATGCGGTTGGTTAGCGAATACACGGCTGTGGCGGCGGTGAGGGTTATGGCGAGGCTGAGGGCTAAGGCTTTGAGAGACATGGTTTTTTGCTGTCCTTGATGCTGTCGAATACTCTTTGAACGCAGCAGCATCGGGGTTCCGTCGCAAAACCTTTGCGCCTAGGGTGCTGACATGATCCAGCTTGAAAATATTCTGACAGATCGGGGCTCCAAATACGCCGTGTCGGGTGGTTCTGTGACCACGCGAGAGGACGCGGCAGCGTTTGTTAAGATGCTGAAACGGAACAAGAAATATTCCAAGGCCACGCATAACACATGGGCTGTGATCCTGCCTGACGGCACGCCTGTGAAGAACGACGACGGCGAGGCGGGGGCGGGAATTGTGATCCTGCGGATGCTGGAGCGCGAGGAGATTTTGGGCGAGGTTGTGGTGGTCACGCGCTGGTTTGGCGGGGTCAAATTGGGCGGGGACCGGTTCCGGCGGGTGCAGGATTGCGTGCGGATGTATCTGGACGCGCGGGGTGGTTAACTCACCGCGCGGAGGGTCGGCAAAGCGTCTGCGAAGTGTCGGCTTTTTGTCGGGCAGGGTTTCGGATTGTTCGGGGGCATTAAGGTTTGCGGGTGTGGCGGGGTGAACCCCGCCCTACCGTCTATGAGCGCCAGTCGGCGACGATGTCATAGCTGTGGACCGTTGGTTGCTCCACCAAAAACTCCGAGAACGCGCCCCAGAGGGCTTTGATCTTCTCGGCGGTCTCGGGCGCTGTCTCGGCGTTCTCCGTGGTGGAGATCACATAGCCGGTGCCGTCTTCGTCATTGGAGACATTCAGAAAGCTTTGCTGGCCTTCCAGCGCCATGATCTTGTCCTTGAGGGCATTCATGACCTTGGTCGCTGCGGCCTGCGAGCCGGGCTTCATTTTGTACGGGGTAATACGTGCATACATGGTGTCTTCCTTTGTCATGCGAATGAACATTAGAGACGTATGCCCCGCGAGCATGAAGGCGCGGGACACAAGAATATAGCACAAAATAGCGGGTTTGTGGCGTGAGTTCAGCCGAGCGTCTGTTCTAGAGCTTGTTGTGGGTGCCGTCGCAGGTGACGGGAGCGGCGGAATGCTTGCAGCCGCAGAAGAAGATTTTCTTGGATTCCGTGGCCTCGAACTTCACGGGGGTGAATTCGGAGCCTTTGTGCGAGCCATCGCAAAACGGCTGCTTGGCGGACTGGCCGCAGGCGCACCAGAAATAGGATTTTCCTGCTTCGACCTCGACGGGGAAGGGGGCTTTTTGCGCGATGTTTGGGGTTGGCATGTGGGCTGGCTCCTTTTTTGGGGATCGGGGTCTTAGGCCGGAGCGCGAAAGCGCTTTCTTTCTTCCATGTGCCTAAACACTTCTGAAACAGCGTCGTAGTTATGGTGGCGTGCATGCAAGCTGCGTGTTCCTTTTTCTTTCATGCGAAGGAGAGCATCATACCAGTAGGCTAAAATCGCGCGCCGAAATGTGGTGCTGTCCAATAGGTTGGAGGCATCTATGAATGTAGCCTCAATATTGATTAGAACAGCATCCCCCCAGTTCGACGCGTATGGAGAGGTCCGCACAATTGCTCCCATCGCCTTTAGCTGACGCATGAAGGCTTTGTCGCGACGAATGAGCTTGTCTACGACAAGCACATGCTGATGAACCCCATTTTCAAGCGGAATGGAAAAGGCGACCTCGTGCCTATCAATGTTTAGTGTGAAGAAGCGTAAACCATTGGTTGATGGGAAAAGGGAGAAAGTCCAGCTTTCTTGAATGTCGCGAAAGTTTTCCAAACCTGAATTTTGGAACAGCAACATTAAGTATTCTAGGAAGTCCGGCTCAACGCGTAGGTTGTGAATGGGCACGGCTTCAGAAAGGTCAGAATCGGGAATGCTGTCGAGTGCCGCACGGGCTTCGTCCCGACTAAGATGAAAAAGCTCTCGTGTATTCGGAATATCATTAGACTTTTTAGCTGCGAGGCGACGGTGCAGGGCAGCTTCGACTTTTGAGGTGTCACGCACGCGTCTGACATCAAGTTCCTTCCACGGTCCAAAGGGGCCATAGTTTACACTGTGGTTGATCTCGCGAATGCGTTGCGCGGGCGACGTGGTGGTAAGGCCGATTTTATGAAGTGGAGCTGCTTCGGAATAGAGCGCGTATATCCAACCAGCTTTCATATGACCTCATATTGCGTTTTCGTTTCTCAAGCGCTGGCCCCGGGGCTCCGCCCGTCGAATGACCGAAACGATCCCCCAGATCGTTTCCTAGGAGGTCATTCGACCCCACAAATCATACTCACCAGCCTCATCGACCAGCACGTCGACCATATCGCCAGCTTTCAGGCCCTCGAACCCTTCGTCGATGAACAGGTTCCCGTCGATCTCGGGCGCGTCCGCCGTGGTGCGGCAGGTGGCTCCGTCGTCCTCCACCTCGTCCACGATCACCTGTAGCGTCGTGCCGACTTTGGCGGCCAGTTTGGCCTCGGATATCGCTTGGGCTTTCTCCATGAAGCGGTCCCAGCGGTCTTGTTTGACCTCGGGCGCGACGTGATCGGGCAGGGCGTTGGAGCGGGCGCCGTCGACGTTTTCGTATTGGAAGCAGCCGACGCGGTCCAACTGCGCCTCGTCCAGCCAGTCGAGGAGGTGCTGGAACTCGGCCTCCGTCTCGCCGGGGTAGCCGACGATGAAGGTGGAGCGCAGCGTGATGTCGGGGCAGTCGGTGCGCCATGCGCGGATCTCGTCGAGCGTGCGGGACGCGGCGGCCGGGCGGGCCATGCGTTTGAGCGTGTCGGGGTGGGCGTGCTGGAACGGGATGTCGAGATAGGGGAGGATCGCGTTCGCGGGATCGGCCATCAGCGGGATCAGCTCGCGCACATGGGGGTAGGGGTAGACGTAGTGCAGCCGGACCCACAGGTCCTTTTGCGCGCCTAGCTGGCCCAACTCGCGGGCCAGATCGAGGATCGGGGCTTTGGAGGGGCGGTCCTTCCAGTCGGTGCCGTAGGCGGAGGTGTCCTGGGAGATGACGAGGAGTTCCCTGACGCCGGCCTCGACCAGCTTTTCGGCCTCGCGGATCACCGCCTTTTGCGGGCGGGAGGCGAGGCGGCCGCGCATGTCGGGGATGATGCAGAACTTGCACTTGTGGTTACAGCCCTCGGAGATCTTGAGGTAGCTGTAGTGGCGCGGCGTGAGGGTGACGCCGGTGGCGGGCAGCAGGTCGATGAAGGGATCGGGGGAGGGCGGCACGGCCATGTGCACGGCGTCGAGCACCTGCTCGTACTGGTGCGGGCCGGTGACGGCGAGGATGGCGGGGTGGTGCTCGCGGATGTAGTCGGGCTCCGCCCCGAGGCAGCCGGTGACGATGACCTTGCCGTTTTCCTTGAGGGCCTCGCCGATGGCGTCGAGGGATTCCGCCTTGGCGCTGTCGAGGAAGCCGCAGGTGTTGACGATCACCGCCTCCGCGCCCGCGTAGTCGGGGGAGATGGCGTAGCCTTCGGCGCGGAGCCTTGTGAGGATGCGCTCGCTATCCACCAGCGCCTTGGGGCAGCCGAGGGAGACCATGCCGATTTTCGGCTGGTCGTCGCGGGGGGCCTCGGCGAGCTTGAGTTTGGGGGCAAGGTCGGGGCGGAGGTTTGGGGGGTTCTGGGCCATGACGGGGCGTATACGACGGACTGGTGGTGGGGGGAAGTGGGAGGACGCGGTTTAGATTGCGTCCTTTTCGGCGTCCTCCGATATGCTGGCGACGGAGACGTCTTCGCTGTCGTCGCGGTCTGCTTTGATTTTGGGGGCGCTCTTTCGCCATGCGACGAGGTTTTGGCCGATCTCGCGGTAGAAGCGGGGAACGATGTCTTCGAGATCAACTATGAAGTTGGTTTGTTGCGTGAAGCGGGCACCGAGCCGCTTGGAAAGGAAGATGTTAAAGGAGATAACTTGCAGCCCTGATTTACCTTCTTCGATCAGCTCCGGCGCGGTAAGAAGATCAGCGTAGGAAAACTGTGTGGCTTCACTTCGACCCGGCCAATTGCAGCGAACTGTGAGGCCTTCTAAAGCGTCATTGGGAATTTGACGTAAGAGCCAATTCAGGCGTGCCTTCGAGGATTTTTTATCCTCGGGCGCTTTTAGCAACATGCCAACGTCTATTGTTCGACGAGAGATATCTGCAATGATTTCTAATGGTGCTGCCGCATCGGGAATGTCCAGTGTGCTTTGAAGTTGGTTGTCTTCACGCAACAATGCCAACTCGTCTTTTTGTCGCTGCACGGGGTCTGCGATGTGCTTTCGCGGTAGGCGTTCATGCACATATGTTTCGGTCATTCGTGTCAGTATCAAAGAGAGGTCTTTGGTTTCCTGATGCCATGCTTCTATCACGCTTGTCGCTTCGTCGGACTTGGCTAGTATTTTTCCGCCTGTGGAAACCAGTTTGTTGATGTCAGACCATTCTGGCGGCATCCGCTCAAACCCCTTAACTCCCGCGCTATCGTCGCTTAGGAAACGGCGTAACTCGTTGAGTAACAACGCTTGATCAGTGTCTTCGATTTCTTCATTGGCAAGTAGTAAGCCTACATTCGTCAGGATGAACATCCATGACCAATGAAAGACAGGGATCTTTGATCTGCTTTTGCGCACGTCTGCGATCGGATGGTTTTTTATTGCTGAAGTGAACTCGTTGGAAATAGTTATAACTGCGTCGCAGCCCTGTTCTTTCGCTATTGCGCGGTATTTCTCAATTTGTTCAGCTCCGAGTGTCGCGTTACCAACTTTGGCTTCAACTAGGGCACGCCATTCCCGCGAGCCGTTTTTGACAACGATTAAACCATCGGGCCGATCATTGGGTTTGATTTTCTCGGCTTGGAAAACAATCTCTGTGTAACATTCGATTTGTGAGCGCTTGCCAATTTTCACTCCAACCGAAGTCAGCATCTCGTTGCCGAATTCTTGAACGCGCGAAAGGCAGGAAAGGACAATTGAGGTTGTTCGGCCTTCTTTGGACGTTGTCGCTAGGACAGGAAAAAGGCGGGCGATTTCTCCCTGCTTCAAATAATCTGGGCGCATCCAAATATCCTTAAGTAATTTTGATCAGATTGAACCAGCGTCGTTAGCAAAGCAACCGTTTGGGAGGATCGAATTTGACACTGTAAGACGCAGTCTAAGATCACCTGCGCTAAATCGTTGTAGCCCGCCCCGTGACGGCCTACCTTGTGGAAAAACCCATAAGAGGAGCAGGCCCTATGCGTTGGATTATCCGGATTGCGATTACGTTGATCACCCTTGTGGTGCTCGCCGTGGCGGGGTTGTTTTTGATACCCACGGCCAAGATCGCGCGGTTTGCGGAAGGGCAGTTCGAGAAGAACACGGGCCGCGCGCTCAGTATTGCGGGGGATGTGTCGCCGCAGATATTTCCGCGCTTGGGCGTGAAGCTGGAGGACGTGGCGATCTCCAACGCGGAGTGGTCGGGCAAGGGGCCGATGCTGGAAGCCGCGTCGATGGAGATGGGCGTGGGGTTCTCGGCCCTTTTGGGCGGCGACATTGTGGTGGAAGCGTTCGACATCCAGTCGCCGGTGATCCGGCTGGAGAAATCCAAAGACGGCAAAGCCAACTGGGATTTCGTGACCGAGTTGGGCGGCGGCGAGGACGGTGGCGGCTCGGCGGATGTGTCACTGCCTTTGGCGCAGATCACCAATGGCTCGGTCGAGTATGTCGACGCGCAGGCGGGGCAGTCCTATGTGCTGACGGCACTGGACGCGACGGTGAAGCTGCTGGATTTGAAAGGCGCGGGGCGGGTCGAGATGTCGGGCCTGTATAAGGGCCAGTCGGTCAAGCTTGCGGCCACGATCAACGGCGTGCAGCAACTGCTGGATGGCGGCGTGCAAGGCGTGGATATGACGGCAAGCGCGGGCGGCAACAGCGTGAGTTTTGAGGGCAGCGCGGGGCTGGACCCTGTGCAGGCCAAAGGGGCCATGACCGGATCAGTGGTCGACCAGACCGCGTTGTTTGCGCTGATGGATCAGGCGGCACCGCGGATACCGGAAGGGCTGGGGCAGAAGGTCAAGGTGTCGGGAGAGCTGACGCTGACCGCGGATAATCAGGTATTTTTGCGCGGGGCGACGATTGATCTGGACCAGAACCGCTTGACGGGTGCGCTGGATGTGACGCTGAAAGACACGCCTCATGTGACGGCGCGTTTGCAAGGTGACAGTCTGGATTTCTCGGCCATGAGCACGGATACGTCCGAGGGTGACGGCGCCGCCAACGCGGGCGCGGGCGGCTGGTCGGATGCGCGGATTGACGTGTCGGGGCTGTCGGGCGTGAACGGGGAGTTTTCGCTGAAGGCGAATGCGATTGATCTGGGCTCCATCCAGTTGGCGCGCACGGATCTAAGCGGCTCGCTGGACCGCGCACGACTGGTGCTGGATCTGGCCAATGTCGGCGTTTTTGACGGCGGCGTGTCGGGGCAGTTTGTGGTGAACGGGCGCGGCGGGCTGTCGGTGGGCGGTGATCTGAAAGCGTCCAGCGTGGCCATGCAGCGCTTGCTGAACGATTTTGCGGGGTTTGACCGCCTAGTGGGTGACGCGTCGATGTCGCTGCAATTTCTTGGCGTCGGCAGCACCATGAACGAGATTATGAACGGGCTGAAAGGCTCTGGCCGTCTGGATGTGGGCAGCGGGGAATTGCTGGGGCTGGATATTGCGGGGATGATCAAGAACCTTGATGCGTCCTACCAAGGGGAAGGCTCGAAGACGGTGTTTGACGACATCACCGCCAGCTTCACGATCGAGGGCGGGGTGCTGAGCAACTCGGACCTGAATTTTGCCGCTGAACTGCTGACCGCGACGGGCAACGGGGTCGTTGATCTTGGCGGGCAGACGATCAAATACCGGCTGGCTCCTGTGGCCTTGGCGGGACGGCTGAAAGACGGCATCCGCGTTCCTGTGATCATTGAAGGACCGTGGAGCAATATCCGGTTCCGGCCTGACCTGAAGGCGTTACTCGACACCGAACTTGAGGCGGAAAAAGAGAAGCTGAAAGCGCAGGCCAAAGCGAAAGAGGACGAGCTGCGGGCCAAGGCGAAAGCCAGAGAGGCCGAGTTGAAGGAGAAGGCCGCAGCGAAGCTGGAGGACGAGCTGGGTGTGGTCCGTAAGGACGGGCAGAGCGTGGAGGATGCGTTGAAGGAAGGCCTTGAGAACAAGGCCAAAGACGCGCTTCGGGGCTTGCTGGGCGGGAACTAGCGCGGCAGGTTAGCGCTTGGCGTTGGTGGTCGAGGTGGCGAAGACCTTGTATTCCCCAAGCACCATATAGCCCCTTGGCGGCACCCACGCTTTGGGTGGTCCGTATTTTGCAGCCCCGATAAACGCCGTCTCGCGCGGGCCCATGGAGGCGGGTTTGGTCTTGCTGAGACCGGCCCAAGGTTGCGGGCCGACAAAGGCCGGTGTGGCGTCGGATTTGACGGTCGGAGTGAACAGCTCGTCAATGGATTTGGCGCCGTCCTTGATATAGGCGTCGTAGAAGAATGTTTGCCGGATACCCGTGTCGGGATTGGGGGTCGGCATCATCGAGACGCGCCCGACGATCAGCACGCCGCCATGTTTTTTGATGCCGTCGACAATGTCGCGGGACATGTCCTGGATGGCCTCCCAGAAACGGTTGTCCAGCGAGGCGAGATACATGCGTGAGGTGGCGATCAAGGCGACCTCGGCCAGACCTGACTTCGCACCTTGGCCAATCCCTGCGCGACGCTGAACGGCGGGGCGTGTCGCGGCGCTACTGGGTCTGGAGAACGGGCTTTTCATGTTGGCGATATTTTTGTTGGCGCGTTTGCCACGCGGCATCGTCTCGAACTTCTTGTCGGAACTTTTGCCGGTCGGGCCGTTGGGGCAGGTGTCCTGCTCACTGAAAAACTTGATGTCTTCGCCCGGAACATAGGCCGATGACGTGGGGTTTTGCAGCATCGAATAGTGAATGCCGCCTTCTACTTTCCATTTCAAAGAAACGCGCTCGTTGCCCATGGTGCACCTGAAAATTCATTAAACAATATAGCACGAAAAAAGCGCCATAGCATTTAGGCTATGACGCTTGATCTTTTTTGGCAAGGTTGCCCGTGAAGATTACCGGCGGCGGTCGCGACGTGCGGACATTGGCTGGAACGCCACACCGACATGGGCCTCGCAGTAGGGTTTGCCTTGTTGCGCGGGCAGGCCGCAGAACCAGAAATCCTCGGTCGCGGGGTCGCCTACGGGCCATTTGCAGGTCCGCTCGGTCAGCTCCATCACGGAGAGGCGTTTGGCCTTCTTTTCGACCTCGCGCACGGAGGCCAGTGCCTCGGGGCTGATTTCGTTGGCGGATGGCTGTGGTGGCAGGGGCTGGCCCGCGGTCACGACCAGTTTCGGGCGGCCCAGGGGGCGGTTGACCGGCGCGGCGGGTTTCGCCTCGGCTTCGGCTGCGGCCTTGGGTTTCTCGGCCGGTTTGGGCTTGGCTGCTGGCTTTGCCTTGGGTGTGGCGGCAGCTTTGGCCGGGCTTGCCCCGCCAGAGCGGTTCGACAGGCCCAGACGGTGCACCTTGCCGATCACCGCGTTGCGGGTCACGCCGCCCAATTCCTTGGCGATTTGCGAGGCGGATTTTCCTTCGCCCCACATCTTTTTCAACACTTCGACGCGATCATCGGTCCATGACATGCGGTGTAGCCTCTTCAAACGACAAACCGCCCCGAGATGCTGCGAGGGCGGCTTATTCTTTTCCAGTTGCCCCTAATTTAGAGGCCAATGCGTCGGGATACAAGTTTGGATCAGTCCGTGTCTTGCGGGGGCGGTGCGAAAGGGGCGCGATGCGGGCTGGAGGGATGTTGAGGGAGTCAGATAGTTGGGCCTTCAGGCTGACAAATGAACCAACAAAGGTCTTCGAGTTTCGTGCGGGAAATGACGGTTTGAGCCCGAAGTAACCTAGTTGATGCCTAACGTCGCATGTCCGCTAAGCGCAACAAGACTTACCTTCTTGGATCGGTGGACATGGCACCGTCGCGTAAGAACAATAGACGCAACAGTCACCTTCCAGCGGCTTCAAAACTGTCTGACACGACTTGCATTCGTAGAACCATTGGCATGCATCTGTCGGCATGGTTTCAGTTTCAACATGCCCGCACAACGGACAGGTAAGCGTCGATTGCAAATTTACTTGTGCTGCTTCTGTCGCCATATCGCGTATCCCGTTAGTAGGAGAAATCCGGCCAAAACCGGTAATAAAACAGTGTCGTTATAGACCACGCCAAGCAACCCTGTCAGGCCAAACGCTGTCAGAACAATCGGTAAAAATGGTGTGAAGCAGCAAAGTGCAGCAAGCAAAGTCCCGCCCAATCCCAACGCAAGTAGCTTATTTTTCATCACACTTCTTCCCTAGGTTTTCAGAGAATAGCGTCACACATGATGGCGGACATTGCGATAAGGAACGACAACTCGCACGATGATGTGTAAAGCGGCCTTTAAGTCAGGGAATGGCGACCGTACCTTTGTCCGCATAGCTGAACTCTACATGCTGTGTGTCGAGAATCCGGCGGAGTGGTATTTGGCGGGGCATGAGAAAAATCTGGACAGCGTGCGCGGCGGGGCTTAGGTGCGGTTCCATGATCAAGACCGCATATATCATTTTGCTGCGACGCCGACGCTAATCCAGCGTCTGATCATCTGTGCGCATGGCGCACCTCTCTACCCTCATTCAAATTGACTTGCTCCGGAACTTCCTGAATATCTGGATTTCCTCTGCGTAAAGGATACCCACGCGATGATACCTGCCGTACTGCCGACCTATTCACGGGCGAAAATGAGCTTTGAGACTGGCGAAGGAAGCTGGCTGATAGATCGTGACGGCACCCGATATCTGGACATGGCCGGCGGCATCGCGGTGACGGGCTTGGGCCACGCGCATCCGACCTTGGTAAAGGTGGTGCAAGATCAGGCGGCGAAGCTGTGGCATACGTCGAACCTGTATCACATCCCGCATCAAGAAGAACTGGCCGAGAAGCTGCGTGAAGCCACGTTTGCGGATACCATGTTCTTCACCAATTCCGGTGCGGAGGCGATGGAATGCGCGATCAAGATGGCGCGGAAATACTGGTATGACAAAGGCCAGCCGGAGCGGGTGAATATCATCACCTTTACGGGCTCCTTCCACGGGCGGACCTTGGCGACGATCTCGGCGGCGGGATCGGAGAAGCTGACCAAGGGGTTCGGGCCGTTGTTGCCGGGGTTTGTGAACCTGACCGCGGGTGACCACGATGCGTTGCAAGAGGCGTTGGACGACACGATTGCCGCGGTGATCGTGGAGCCGGTGCAGGGCGAGGGCGGGATTATTCCGCTGCCCGATGCCTGCCTGAAAGGCCTGCGCGATATGTGTGACAGCACGGGCGTGTTGCTGATTTTCGATGAAATTCAATGTGGTATGGGCCGGACGGGCAAGCTGTTCGCGCATGAATGGGCGGGCATCACGCCGGATATCATGGCGGTGGCCAAGGGTATCGGCAACGGCTTCCCGCTGGGCGCGTGCCTGGCCACTGAAGATGCTGCGAGCGGGATGACGGCTGGTACCCATGGCTCGACCTATGGGGGAAACCCGTTGGCCTGCGCGGTCGGGTCTGCGGTGATGGATATTGTCGCGGATCATGATTTTCTGGCCGAAGTGTCGCGCAAATCCGGCCTGCTGCGGCAAAGCCTTGAGGGGCTGGTGGCGTCTCACCCGACGATTTTCGAGCTGGTGCGTGGGGCTGGTTTGATGATCGGGGTGAAGTGCGTGGTGCCGAATACGGATGTGGTGGCAGCGGGTTATGAGCAGCACCTGCTGACTGTTCCGGGTGGCGACAACGTGATCCGGCTGTTGCCTGCGATGACCATTTCCGACGATGAAACCAAAGAGGCCGTGGCGCGTCTTGATCGGGCGGCGACAGCCCTGGAGGGCGCGGCGTGAAGCATTTTCTGGATATCCACAAAACCGACCCTGCCGACCTGCGGCAGATTATCGACACGGCGTTGACGGTGAAGAAATCCCGCGCCGGCCGTCCCAAAGGGGCGTTGGATGATGACCTGCCGCTAAAGGACCACATGGTCGCGTTGATCTTCGAGAAGCCCTCGACACGGACGCGGGTGTCGTTTGATGTGGGCGTGCGGCAGATGGGGGGGCAAACGATGGTTCTGTCCGGCTCCGACATGCAATTGGGCCATGGCGAGACGATTGCCGATACCGCCCGCGTGTTGTCGCGCTATGTCGACCTGATCATGATGCGGACCTTCGAGGAAGACACGCTGCTGGAGATGGCCGAATACGCGACTGTGCCTGTGATCAACGGGCTGACGGACCGCACGCATCCCTGCCAGATCATGGCTGATATCCTGACATTTGAGGAGCTTAACGGGCCAATCAAAGGCAAGAAGGTCGTGTGGGCCGGTGACGGGAACAACGTCTTTGCCAGCTTCGCGCATGCGGCCAAGCAGTTCGAGTTCGATCTGGTGTTCTCTGGCCCGCCGCCGCTGGATCCGGAGGCGTCTTTGGACGGCTTGTATTCCATTGAACGCAACCCGCAGACGGCCGTGGAAGGCGCGGATCTGGTGGTCACAGACACATGGGTGTCCATGCACGATCCTCAATCGGCGCGGGAGCGTCGGCATAACCAATTGCGCGGATATCAGGTCAACAAGAAGTTGATGGACCACGCCAAACCGGACGCCTTGTTCATGCATTGCCTGCCTGCGCACCGCGATGACGAGGCGACGTCTGAAGTGATGGACGGGCCAAACTCGGTGATCTTTGACGAGGCCGAGAACCGCTTGCATGCGCAGAAGGCCGTTATGCGGTGGTGTCTGGAGGGGTAAGTTGTCCGCAGGCACCCGCGACTTGGCGAGTGCCTGCTAGACAGTTTCAGAGCCATAATAGGCAAGCCGCTTACGGCCCTGTCTGCCTCCCTGCTGTGCAGTGGAGTACGTCTCATAGGTAGGGGATCGGGCTGCAAAAGAGTAGGCGCATGGGTGAACATGCTTTGCGCGTATCAGCCTCAAGGAATGGTTACCAATGCTCATAACCGCGTGATGAAAGCCACCTTCATGCCCAGGGCGGGAGAGCATTCTTGACCGACGGGCATGTGTGTCGAGAGTCCGGTTTGAGCTTCGTAAGACCGGTTCACAAAAGGTCTCTGCCTTATTACGATAGTCGTGCATTCAGATTTTATGGACGTCACAAATGGCAGAGAATCTCACCGATAAAGTCGCGGCTGTAACGGGTGCCGCATCGGGTATCGGTTTAGCCAGCACAGAAGCACTCCTGGCGGCCGGCGCGCGGGTCGTGATGATTGACCGCGATGTTAAAGCGTTGAACGTGGCAAAGGAAAGGCTGGGCGGCAACATCATACCGCTTGAAGTGGACCTGCTTGATCCAGAAATGTGCGCTTCGATGGTAGATCGTATTATAGACGTTGCGGGCAGCATCGACATTTTTCACGCGAACGCAGGAACTTACGTGGGCGGTGATCTTGTCGACGCTGACACAAAAGCCATCGATATGATGCTGAACCTGAATGTTAACGTCGTGATGAAGAACGTGCATGATGTGCTGCCACACATGATTGCACGCGGCACAGGCGACATCATTGTGACCAGCTCTCTCGCCGCCCATTTCCCGACGCCTTGGGAACCGGTTTACGCCTCATCGAAATGGGCGATAAACTGCTTTGTCCAGACTGTGCGCAGACAGGTTTTCAAGCACGGTATCCGAGTAGGTTCGATCTCGCCGGGTCCGGTTGTCAGCGCACTGCTGGACGACTGGCCAGCTGAAAAGTTGGAGAAGGCGCGACAGGATGGAAGTCTGCTCGAACCAGCAGACGTCGCGGAGGTTGTGCTTTTCATGCTTACGCGACCACGCGGCATGACAATCCGTGACGTTGTGATGATGCCAACGAATTTTGATCTGTAGCCGTGTCAAACGATCCTTGCGGACTGTTTTAACACCATTCCACTTTCCATAATCCACACAGTCCGCGCCGTTTGTTGCACGGTTCATCAAACCGGACATTGATACCTTTGCAGCGAAGGTCAGAAAAGGCCGCAAAGCTGACAATTGCTTCTGCGCGGACAATCATGCGCTTAAACCCGATCTACTTTGGCGTCATGATGATGCAGGTCGTGGAGCCCGTGGCGTAGAGCTTGCCGTCGTCCACGCCGATGATTTTACCCGTTGCGACGCCTGTGGAGCGGCCCGCGTGCTCGACCGTGCCGACGCAATCTACCGTCATGCCCGACGGGATCGGGCGGATGATATTTACCTTATATTCCAAAGTCGTATATACCGATCCCTTCGCAACACGGGTCATCACCGCGCAGGCCATGGCGCTGTCCAGAAGGGTGCCGTACCAGCCGCCGTGAATGGTGCCGGTGGGGTTCATTTGGTCAAATCCGGGTGCGCCGCGAAAGATTACCTCGTCGGGTTTCACGCTATGGAGTTGGTAGTTCAGCCCGTTTGCGATGGGGGCCAGCGGCAGCTCGCCGCCAAGGATTTTCTGCATGAACTCGAGCCCCGACATCGACAGGGTCGTCTCGCGGGTTGGCAACTGATCCGGATTATCTGGCAGAAATTGTTCGGGCATAGGGTCGGGCCTGTCTCCTAGGGGATGTCGGGGAGACGGTAGGAGACAGGCCCGACAGGTGCAACCGGCAGCGTTACGCCACTTGCGCCAAAGCCACTTTCTGGGTCACGCCGAGGGCTGCGCAGATGTCGCGGGTCAGCTCTGGGCGGTTCAGGGTGTAGAAGTGCAGGTGGTCCACGCCGCCGTCCACGAGGTCGGAGCACAGCTCGGTCACCACGGATTGCGCCAGCAGGTCGTGGCGGTCGTCGCGGATTGCGGTGGTGAAGGCCTCCTCCAGCCATGCGGGCACTACGGTGCCGCAGCGTTTGGCGAAGTTGCTGGCGCGGGTCCAGTCCTCGATCGGGAAGATGCCCGGCAGGATCGGCTTGTCGATACCGGCCTTCACACAGGCGTCACGGAAACGGAAGAAGGTGTCCGCCTCGAAGAAGAACTGGGTGATCGCCGCATCCGCGCCCGCATCGAACTTGCGCTTCAGGTAGGCGATGTTGGCCTCCATGGAGCCCGCCTCGGGGTGGCTGTCAGGGTAGGCGCCGACGCGGATCGTGGCTTCGGTCTCGGTTTTCAGCGCCTCGATCAACTCGATGGAAGAGGCAAAGCCATCTTTGGTGGCCGTGAAGTCCTGACCCTTGGGCGCATCGCCGCGCAGGGCGACAATGTCGGTCACGCCCGACTTGATATAATCGCGGGCGATGGCAAGGGTTTCCTCGCGGGTGGCGTCCACGCAGGTCAGGTGCGCCGCGACGCGCAGGTCGGTGGCTTTGTGCAGGGCGGTGACGGCTTCATGGGTCAGTTCGCGTGTCGTCCCACCTGCACCATAGGTGACGGAGACGAAGGTCGGGTCCAAGGGGGCAAGCATCTGGATGGTGTCCCAAAGGCGGAAGCTGGCTTCGACGGATTTGGGCGGGAAGAATTCGAACGAGACGTTGGGGCGGGTCATAGCGGGTATCCTATTGGGGTTGATGCCTTGTGCCATGCCGTGCCATGTGAGACAAATTCATAACTTTCACCATCATTATGAGGATCGTATGCATATCGAGTTTCGCCACCTCCGGACCGTGCGTGCCATTCACGAGGCGGGCGGTCTGGCCAAGGCCGCTGACCGGCTGAATATAACCCAAAGCGCGCTGAGCCATCAGATCAAGGGGCTTGAGGATCAGGCGGGGGTGGAGCTGTTCATCCGCCGCGCCAAGCCGATGAAATTGACCTCGGCGGGGATGAAGCTGCTGCGGTTGGCGGAGCGGATTTTGCCAGAGGTCGAGGCGATGCAGGCGGATTTCGAAGGGCTGCGCGTCGGCAAGACGGGGCGTTTGCATATCGCGATTGAGTGCCATGCCTGTTTTGAATGGTTGTTTCCGGTGTTGGAGGGCTTCCGCAAGAACTGGCCGGATGTGGATGTCGATATCCGCCCCGGACTGTCCTTTGACGGGCTGCCGGCATTGATGCGGGAAGAGGTGGACTTGGTGGTGTCGTCGGACCCCGAAGACCTGCCGGGCGTGGATTTTACACCGCTGTTTGACTACGAGCCGGTGTTTGTTGCGTCGTCACAGAACCCGTTGGCGCAAAAGGACTATATCGAGGCAGAGGACTTCCGCGACCAGTTGCTGATCACCTATCCTGTAGACCGCACGCGGCTCGATGTGTTCACCGAGTTGCTGGCCCCTGCGGGGGTGGAGCCGAAAGCCATGCGACAGGTGGAACTGACGGCGGTGATCTTGCTGCTGGTCGCGTCCAACCGTGGCGTGGCGGTGCTGCCGGACTGGGTGGTGCGCGAGGTGCGCTATAATTCGGACTACGTCACGCGGCCATTGACCAAGGGCGGGCGCACCAAGCGGCTTTATGCGGCGACGCGCAGCGAGGACACGTCGAAGCCGTTTATGGCGAATGTGATCCGGTTGGCGCGTACCGAGCCGTTGAAACTGCAACGCGCACCGGAGAAGGTTTAGGCGGCGGGGGGCACAAGCTTGGCCATGTTCCGCTCCCGCATCAGGATGTAAAGGCCCGCGGCCATGGTGATGCAAATACCGAGCATCGCCAAACTGTTGGGCCAGTCGCCGAAGACCGCGAAGCCGACCATCGTGGCGATGGGGATTTCCAGATACTGGATCGGGGCGACGGTGGCGGAGGGCGCGAAGCGTAGACTCCACGTCATAACCAGATGCGCGAAGGTGCCAAGCAGGCCGATGGCGACGAGCATGGACCAGACGTCGGTGCCTTGGGGCGTGACAAATTGGAACTGCTCGATCACCTCGGTGCCGGGGATGAGATAGAGCGCAGCCAGGATGAAGGACGCGACTACCCCGCTGACGGCCTGAAGGCTGATCGGGTCCGCGTGTTTTGCAACCTGCCGCGTCACCAGCATGAACAGGGCAAAGACCACGGCGACCACCAAGGGCAAAAGGGCAGGGGCGCCGACGGCGGCGAAGCTGGGCTGGATCACGAATAACGTGCCGATGAAACCGACGACGCAGGCGAGTAGGCGGCGCATGCCGACTTCCTCGTCCAGCACGTATTTTCCGAGCAACAGCATGATGAACGGCATGACGAAGGCGATCGCGACTGCGTCAGCCAAGGGCAGGAAGCGCAGGGACGAAAACATCGCGCCGATGCCGATGATATGCAGCACCGAGCGCAGCACGGTGAGCCGCAACACCCGTCCCGACATCAGCAACGTGCGGCCTGTGAGCAGCGCGAGCGGGACCAGCACCGCCGTTTGCACGCCGAAGCGGGTCAGCAGCAGCTGGCCCAGCGGGATCGTCTCGCCTAACAGCTTCGCCAGCGCGTCGCCCATGGGCGCGAGGATGCAAAAGCCGATCATGAGCATGATGCCGAGAAGGGGACGGTCAGCGGACATGACGCGACGCTCGTTCAAAAGCGCGGTATCCGCAAGGGCTTTCCCTATGCGGTGGATGGGTCTATACGCGCCTCCAAACCTCTCCACAGGATGATGACCTATGCAAGGCAGCGCAAACCTTAACGTAATGATCAAAGCCGCACGCGTGGCTGGCCGGTCGCTGGTAAAAGACTTTCGCGAAGTCGAGAACCTTCAGGTCTCGATGAAGGGTGCGGGGGATTTTGTGTCCCGTGCCGATACCGCCGCCGAGGCCATCATCAAGGAACAACTGATGGATGCGCGCCCGACCTATGGCTGGGTTGGTGAGGAAAGCGACCCGATCGAGGGTACGGATCCGACGCGGCGCTGGATCGTAGACCCGCTGGATGGCACCACCAACTTCCTGCATGGTATGCCACATTTTGCGGTGTCGATTGCTTTGGAGCATAAGGGCGAGATCGTTTCCGCCGTGGTGTATGACCCCGCCAAGGACGAGATGTTCGTGGCAGAAAAGGGCGAGGGCGCGTTTATGAACGAGCAGCGCCTGCGGGTGTCAGGTCGCCACAAGATGATCGAAAGCGTGTTCGCGACAGGCTTGCCATTTGGCGGCAGCAAACATTTGCCAGCTGCCCTGCAAGACCTTGCGCGGTTGCTGCCGCAATGTGCGGGCGTGCGCCGTTGGGGGGCCGCTGCGCTTGATTTGGCCTATGTGGCCGCTGGGCGGTATGACGGCTATTGGGAGCGGGGCCTGAACATCTGGGATATCGCGGGTGGTGTCTTGCTGGTCAAAGAAGCAGGCGGCTTTATCGAGCCGATCCGCGAGGATCAAAGCCTGCTGGAGGGCGGCCAGATGATCGCCGCGAATCCCGATATTTTTCCAGCCTTTGCGAAGACGATCCGCGAGCGCGATCAAGGGTAGTCTCAGTCAGGTAGCGGCTGCTTGAAACCCTGAGGTCAGGGCTGTGCAACTGCTGGATGAGGGCTTTGCTGCACTGCTGAGCGGGAGCGAACGGTCGCCTCGATTCGAGCATTTTCAGCTTTGCTCCCTCTGATGAGGCTGCTGAGGACGCGTGGTTTGGCGCGGGTCTTCGGAGGGTTGCGCCAAACGGCCAAACTGTTTGGGCGCTAACATCAATATCCGGCTGGACCGACTAACAGGCATCGCTTTGAGTTTGTTCGAATTTGGCGGCTTGCCGCAGGTCATCTTTACAACCTGAAAAGTTATCTGAAAATTAATTTACAAAAAAATATAGTTACACCAGTAAGATAGTCCAAATTTTACACGTAATGACGTAGCGTTATGGGGATTACCCCGAGGAAAATTGACGTCGCGATCAACCTTCCTCTTCCGACACTGGTTTGAGGAGGCCGTGATGGAACCCGTGAAAATGTCTGATTACTGCAGGGCTCTTCTTTTGCCGCACGGTACTGCGTGTGATCAGGGCCGGATTGCCGAGTACCGCGCGACGTAGAAGACACCACGCCGGGACCGCGGGTCAGGCGTTTCGAATTTGAACATCAACTAAGGAGGAGCGCCACCATGGCGGATCAATCAACACATACAAAGGTTGCGGCGGACGGGGCTGGCTATTGGACAGCCAACATCCGTATCATCGTCATCAGCCTTATCATCTGGGCGCTGGTGTCCTTCGGCTTCGGCATCCTGCTGCGCCCGATGATCTCGGGCATTTCCGTTGGCGGCACTGATCTGGGCTTCTGGTTTGCCCAACAGGGTTCGATCCTCGTCTTTCTTGCGCTGATCTTTTTCTACGCGTGGCGGATGAACAAACTCGACCGTGAATACGGCGTAGAGGAGGACTGATCTGATGGACCAGTTTACAATTAACCTGCTGTTTGTGGGCGCGTCATTCGCGCTTTATATCGGCATCGCGATCTGGGCCCGCGCGGGTTCCACATCTGAATTCTACGCCGCTGGTCGGGGTGTTCACCCTGTCACCAACGGTATGGCAACCGCGGCGGACTGGATGTCGGCGGCGTCCTTTATCGGTATGGCCGGTCTTATCGCGTTCACCGGCTATGACAACTCGACCTTCCTGATGGGTTGGACGGGTGGCTACGTTCTGCTGGCGCTTCTGCTTGCCCCTTATCTGCGCAAGTTTGGCAAATTCACCGTGTCCGAGTTTATCGGTGACCGTTTCTATTCGCCGACCGCGCGCATCGTGGCTGTGATCTGTCTGATCGTGGCATCGACCACATATGTGATCGGGCAGATGACAGGCGTGGGCGTGGCTTTTGGCCGGTTCTTAGAGATCTCCAACACCTCCGGTCTGTTGATCGGTGCTTGTGTGGTGTTCGCATATGCGGTGTTCGGCGGCATGAAGGGCGTGACATACACCCAAGTGGCGCAATATGTCGTGCTGATCATGGCCTACACAATTCCAGCTGTGTTCATCTCGCTGCAACTGACGGGCAATCCTATCCCGGCGCTTGGCCTGTTTGGTGAAACCGCGGCTGCGGGCGGTGAAGGGTCTGTTTACCTGCTGCAAAAGCTTGACCAAGTCGTCACCGAGCTTGGCTTTGCCAGCTATACAGAGGCGCATAAAGACAACCTGAACATGGTTCTCTTCACGCTGTCGCTCATGATTGGTACAGCCGGTTTGCCACACGTCATCATGCGCTTCTTCACAGTTCCAAAAGTGTCTGACGCACGTTGGTCCGCTGGCTGGGCGTTGGTTTTCATCGCGCTGCTCTATCTGACAGCTCCGGCTGTGGGTGCCATGGCGCGTCTGAACATCACCAACCTGATGTGGCCAAACGGCACAAGCAATGAGGCCGTTTCGGTCGAGGCCATCCAAAACGATAGCGAATACAACTGGATGCTGACGTGGCAGAAAACCGGTCTTCTTGATTGGGAAGACAAAAACGGCGACGGCAAGATCCAGTACTACAACGACCAATCCGACGCGATGGCTGCTAAAGCTGCGGAAAATGGCTGGGAAGGCAACGAGCTGACCAAGTTTAACCGCGACATCCTTGTGTTGGCGAACCCTGAAATCGCAAGCCTCCCAAGTTGGGTTATTGGTCTTGTGGCGGCAGGTGGTCTGGCGGCTGCGTTGTCGACAGCGGCGGGTCTGCTTCTGGCGATCTCGTCTGCGGTGAGCCACGACCTTATGAAAGGTCAGCTGACGCCGAACATGTCCGAGAAGTCGGAGCTGTTGTCGGCGCGGATTGCCATGGCGGTTGCCATTGGTGTGGCGACGATCCTCGGGCTCAATCCTCCGGGATTTGCGGCGCAAACCGTGGCCCTGGCCTTCGGTCTGGCTGCGGCGTCGATCTTCCCGGCCTTGATGATGGGCATTTTCTCCAAGCGCGTAAACAACGTGGGCGCTGTGTCGGGGATGCTGGCGGGCCTTGGCTTCACGCTGGTCTACATCTTCCTGCACAAGGGCTGGCTGTTCATTGCGGGCACCAACTCCTTCCCCGACACTGTTGACGGCTCGCTCTTGGGTATTCAGTCGACAGCGATCGGTGCTGTGGGTGCGATGATCAACTTTGCGGTGGCCTACATCGTCTCGATGTCGACTGCGGACACCCCGCAAGAGATCAAGGACCTTGTCGAAAGCGTGCGTGTACCAGCTGGTGCAGGCGGTGCGGTCGACCACTAAAACAATCGGGGCCAGCGGCATTTAGCCCGCTGGCCCCTTTTCACGATCTATGCACATTGAGAGCGACAAGAACGCTCTGACAGCGGGACATCTTATGACTGACACCGCCCTCTTTTTCCTCTCCACCCTCCACCCGTATGATGCGCTGCCGAAGGCGACGCTTGGCGCGATCGCAAAGCGGGTCAAACTGGTTGACGTGGCCAAAGGGGCGACCGTCTACGATGTCGGTGATACGCTGGATGGCCTGTATATTGTTGTCAGTGGCAGCGTTTGCGTGCGCGATGACGCGGGCCACGAGATTTCACTTTTGCAAAGCGAGAACTCCTTTGGGGAGCGTGGGCTGCTGCGCAACGGGGTGGCAGTGACCTCCGCCCGTGCGGAGGAAGACAGCCAGCTGATTTGCATCCCGCCGGTCGTTTTTCACCAGCTGCGCGCCGAGCATGACCCTTACCGCCGGTTCTTTGACCGGACCCGCGCGGATACGACCAACGACGCCGCACTTGCGTTTGACCTGACCAGCGTGCGGGTCGAGACGTTGATGGTACCCGATCCGATGACCTGCGCACCGTCGATGACCATTCAGGACGCCGCCAAACTGATGCGGGACCACCGGATTTCGTGCCTGTGCGTGACCGAGGATGATACGCTTGTCGGCATCCTCACGCTGCGTGACCTGTCGGGCAAGGCATTGGCAGAGGGCTTGGACTACGGCACACCCGTGGCCGAGGTTATGACCAACGCGCCCCGTACTTTGCCGCCGTCGGCCATCGGGTCGGACGTGCTGCACATGATGATGGAACACCGGCTGGGCCATTTGCCGATTGTCTCCGGCCAGAAGTTGGTGGGCATCGTGACGCAAACCGACCTGACCCGCTTTCAGGCGTCGAACACCGCGGGCTTTGTTGCCGAAGCCGCCGAGGCGCAGACCGCTGAGGGCTTGGCGGAGGTGACCAAACGCATTCCCAACCTGCTGGTGCAATTGGTTGCGGCAGGCAACCGGCATGATGTGGTGACCCGCATGATCACCGATATAGCCGATGTTGTAACGCGCCGTTTGCTGGCGCTGGCCGAAGCAAAATTCGGGCCGCCCCCCGCGCGCTACGTCTGGCTGGCCTGCGGCAGCCAAGGGCGGCAAGAACAAACCGGCGTGTCCGATCAGGACAATTGCCTGATCCTTGAGGACGATTTGAGCGAGGCGGCACTGGCTTATTTCGAGCCCTTCGCGCAATACGTGAGCGATGGTCTGAATGCCTGCGGCTACGTCTATTGCCCCGGCGACATGATGGCGACGAACCCGCGCTGGCGGCAGCCTTTGTCGGTCTGGCGTGACTATTTCCAACACTGGATCAAAAGCCCCAGCAAAGAGGCGCAGATGCTGGCCTCGGTCATGTTTGACCTGCGGCCCATTGGCGGTGACGCGAGCCTGTTCGAAGGGCTGCAAACCCAAACGCTTGAGGCGGCTGCGGCCAATTCGATTTTTACCGCCCATATGGCGAGCAACGCGCTGACGCACGCAACGCCCTTGGGGTTGTTGAAAGGGCTGGCGACGATCCGGTCCGGCGAGCACCGCAACACCATCGACATGAAGCTGAACGGCGTTGTTCCTGTGGTTGATCTGGGCCGGATGTACGCGCTGCAAGGTAAGCTGGACGTGGTCAACACCCGCGCCCGGCTGGAGGGGGCTATTGCGGCGAAGGCTGTCTCGCAAAGTGGCGGGCAGGATTTGCTGGATGCCTATGATCTGGTGGCGCAAAGCCGTCTGGAACATCAGGCGGCACAAATCAAACACGGCAAGGCACCGGACAACTTCCTGCCACCGGCGGAGTTGTCGGCGTTCGAGCGCAGCCATTTGCGTGATGCGTTTGTGGTCATCAAAACGATGCAATCCGCTCTGATGCAGGGGCGCGGCGTGCTAGGGTAACGAAACAAGGGAGGGGCATATGTTCTTTGAACTCATCGGCACGATCGTGGCGGGCGCAGCTGCGGCCCTTCTTGTGTGGGCGATAAACCGGACACTGAAAGGGCGCTTGCCCAATTGGCTGGTGCCCGTTGCTGCGGGTGCTGCGATGCTTTTGGCGACAATATCGAGCGAATACGGATGGTTCGCGCGGACATCGGCGAATATGCCGCAAGGCATGGTCGTCGCTCAGACCATAGAAGAAACTACGTTCTACCGCCCGTGGACCTACATCAAACCCTTCGTGGCGCGTTTTGTTGCGGTCGATCAGGTGTCGGTACGCACCCATCCGGCGCAACCTGATCAACGGATCGTTGATTTGGTGTTCTATGGCCGCTGGACGCGGACGGCCAAGGTGCCGATGCTGTTCGATTGTGCCAATGGCAAACGCGCCGATGTGTTGGACGGTATCGAGTTCGGGGCGGATGGCGATGTTTTGAACGCCCAATGGCGGTCGGTCGAGCAGGATGATCCCGTTTTGAAAGCCGCGTGCGAGGTCTCATGACATGACCCATCTCAGCCTCCGACTGCGCATCTTCTTGTTCTTCTGTCTGATCGGCTTCGGCGGGTTGGCAGTGGTTCTGGGCGCAGTCTGGCTGGGGTATCGGCAATTGGGCGACCCGTCCGCGATGTCGGCTTTCGCGACGGTGGCTATTGTCTCGGGGTTCGGGTTTCTGGCGCTGGCGACCTTTGTCTGGCGGTTGTTCGACGAGAATGTCAGCAAGCCGATCGAGCATCTGGCCGCGCAGTTCCGCGTGCGGGCCAATGCGGATGTGGTCGCTGAAATAGACGCCCGCACGGCGCAGTATCTGGGCGATCTGGCCCCTGCGGCCTCGGCCATTCAGCAAAAGCTTGGACAGGCCAGCAAGGCGACCGCTGAGACCGTCGCGCAGAAAACGGCGCGGCTGGAATATCAGCGTGCGCAGCTGTTGCGTATCTTGTCTGATATTCCCGTCGCCGTGATTGTTGCGACGCGCGACCACCAGATCGTGTTGTATGACGGGCAGGCGGCCGAACTGATGGAGCGCGAAGCACCGGTTCGCCTGAACGGCTCTGTCTTTGACTACCTTGAGAAGCCGTCGCTTCTTGAAACCTTATCGCAGATGAAAGCCGATGGGGCCATTCGGCGCGAGATTGCGATCAAAGGCCATTGCGGCGCGATTTATTCCGGCCATATCCGCCTGTTCGAAGCCGATGAAAGCTACACGTTGATGCTGGAGCCGCTTGCGCCACATGCCGAGCGCCCGTTGGTCTATGACTTTGACTTGTTTGAGAAAACGCAGTCCACCGATCCGAATGACACCGCGATGCGCGATTTGACTTTCGTGGTGTTTGACAGCGAAACGACGGGCCTTGACCCCGCCAAAGATGATGTCGTGCAATTGGGCGCGGTGCGTGTTGTGAACGGCAAGATCGTTGCGACCGAGAGGTTCGAGACTTTGGTTAATCCGGGCCGCCCGATCCCGCCAGGCTCGACCAAGGTGCATCATGTCGACGATGCGATGGTCGCCGATGCGCCAGCTTTCCCCCAGGCGCGCGCAGCGTTTCACCGCTTTGCTCAAGGGGCCGTGATTGTCGCCCATAACGCGCCGTTTGATATGGCGTTTTTGCATCGCGACGCGGCTAAGGATGCGCCTCGGTTCGACAATCCGGTCCTTGATACCGTGCATCTGTCGGCAGTGGTGTTCGGCGGGTCTTCCGAGCACACGTTGGATGCTATCTGCGACCGGCTATCGGTCGAAATTCCACCAGAGTTGCGGCACACGGCGCTGGGTGACGCGATGGCCACCGCGCAGGTTCTGGTGGCATTGATGCCGATACTGGAAGCGCGGGGTTTGCGCAGCTTTGGCGAGGTTCGTGAAGAGGTCAAAAAGCACGTCAGGATCCTGAAAATCCAAGACTCATAGCGGCCGCGTCCGGTGGCAAGCGCGGCGCCGCGTCAGTCCCGCACGTAGTCCACACGGACATCGCCGGCTGTCATGCCCTCGGTAGCGCGATCAAACCGCAGATAGGCAATCGCCCGCCCGCCGGATTGGGTATAGAGCGTGCCGACCGCCTTGTTATGGGCGTCAATTGGCGTGCCGACAGGGGCTTCGCCGTCGATGTTGACCAAGGCCAGACCTTTGCGCAGCTCAGTCTTGTGCTTCATACGCGCGGTGACTTCCTGACCGACATAGCAGCCTTTGCGAAAATCGACGCCGTTTAGCCGCTCGAACCCCATTTCCAGAATGAAACTATCATCGGCGACCAACTCTATGCCCATCTCGGGAATGCAATGCGCCACGCGAATCGCGTCCCAATCCACATCGGCCTGTTCTTCAAACGCAAAGCCCGGCCCGTAGGCGCGCCAGCCAAGGGCTTCGTGGCGCGGATCGGGATAGGCCCCGTCCGGCATGTTGCCCACACCGCGTGTCACATCGACCTTCAATTCGTGCAGCTTCACATCGGCGCGCAGCTTGTAGAAGGTCAGCCGCCGCATCAGCGCGTCGCCATAGGGGGCCGCGACGTCGATCAGGATCGCGTCCTTCCAAGGGACCAGAAAGAAATCCACCTGAAACTTGCCTTGCGGGGTGAGCAGCGCCGCGTAGACGATGCCGTCCGACAGTTTGGACAGATCATTGGTGACCAGCCCTTGCAGGAAATCCTCGCGGTCGCTGCCGCTAACTTCGATCAACATGCGTGTGCTGTCTGGCATTTGGTTCTCCGTGTATTCTTTGCCCTGTCATATAGGAGGCGGGGGTGGGTATAACAGCCCTGATATGTCTGCACCGTTTTCCATCGTGATCCCGACCCTGAATGCGGCGGCCCAGCTGCCGGAGACCCTGAACGCCCTGATGCCGGGGTTGGAGAGGGGAATGATCCGGGACTTGATCGTCTCGGACGGAGGCAGCACGGACGCGACGCTTGAGATTGCCGAAGCTGCGGGGGCGGTCGTGGTGAGCGGCGCCAAGGGGCGTGGCGGGCAGCTGCACCGCGGGGCCGAAGCCGCGAGGGGTGAGTGGTTGTTGTTTCTGCACGCCGACACGCATCTGGCCCCCGATTGGGTCGGGGCCGCCGCCGTTCACCGCGCAGAGCATCCTAATCTTGCGGCAGCGTTCCGCTTGCGATTTCGCGCTAAGGGTCTGGCCCCTCGAGTCGTGGCGTCCTGGGCGAACCTGCGCAGCGCTGCGCTGAACCTGCCTTACGGCGACCAAGGCTTTCTGATGTCGCGCGAGTTATACGACTATTCTGGCGGCTACCCTGATCAGCCCTTGATGGAAGACGTCGCCATGGCGCGGGCCTTGAAAGGCCGTATCCGGTTGCTGGATACCTATGCCGCGACAGGTGCGGAGCGGTATGAGCGCAACGGCTGGCTGCGCCAAAGCCTGCGTAATTTTGGCACTTTGACGCGCTACAGTTTCGGGGCTGATCCTGAAAAGTTGTCCAAGCGCTATCACAAAGGCTGATCTGCTGCATAACTGATAGCGAATTGACGGCCCCTGCGGACGGCTCTACCTCTTGGGGTCAAGTCGTTGCTCTGGTTTCCAAAAGGCCTGATTCATGTCCAATCTGCCCAACCTGTCCCATGGTCGTCATACGCTGGCCATTCCCGGTCCCTCCGTAATGCCGGAGCGGGTGTTGCAGGCGATGCACCGCCCCGCGCCGAACATCTATACGGGCGAGCTGATTGACATGACCTATTCGCTGGTTCCCGACCTGAAAGCCGTGGCGAAGACCAGTGGCCATGTCGCGATGTATGTCGGCAATGGCCATGCCGCGTGGGAGGCGTCGCTGGCCAATGTGCTGGCGATTGGTGACAAGGTTCTGGTGCCGGGGGCCGCGCAGTTTTCCAATGGATGGGCCGAGACCGCGCGCAAACGCGGGCTGGTGGTGGAGCAACTTGATTTCGGTCGCCGTGCGCCGATTGACCCGCAAGGGGTCGAAGACGCGTTGCGGGCTGACAGCGGCCACGAGATCAAGGCCGTTCTGGTGGTGCAAACCGACACCGCCAGCTCTGCCAAGTCCGACCTCGCGGCTATTCGCACGGCTATGGACGCAGCGGGGCATCCGGCCTTGATGATCGTCGATAGCATTGCTTGCCTTGGCTGCGACGACATGCAGATGGATGCGTGGGGAATTGATGTCGTGGTTACCGGAAGCCAAAAAGGGCTGATGGTGCCGCCCGGCATGTGCTTTGTGTTCTTCAACGACAAGGCCGCCGCCATGCGCCAAAAGATGGAGCGGGTTTCGGGCTACTGGGACTGGCATCCGCGGGCCAATCCCGAGGGCTATTACCAGATGTCCTGTGGCACAGCGCCAACCCACCATCTTTACGGCTTGCGCGTGGCACTCGACATGATCGTCCATGAAGAAGGTCTGGAGAATGTGCTGGCCCGCCACGCGACGCTGGCGCGGGCCTTGTGGGCGGCATGTGACGTTTGGGGACAAGGTGGCCCGCTGGAGTTGAACATCACTGATCCGGCGGCGCGCAGCAACGCGGTGACGTCACTGCGGATCGGCGCCCCCCATGGCACCGATTTGCGCAACTGGTTGATCGAACAGGCTGGCCTCACGCTGGGCATCGGCCTTGGCATGGCGACCGAAGATGACCCGATGTCCGACGGCTTCTTCCGCATCGGCCATATGGGCCATGTGAATATGCATATGCTGATGGGTACGCTGGGCTCGATTGATGCTGGGCTGAAGGCGCTGAATATCCCACATGGGGATGGGGCTTTGGCGGCGGCGGCTCGGATTTGCGCGGGGAAGTAGCTAGTCGCGCCTTGGAATTCTCTGCAAAATCACATGCAAAAACAGGCTGGTGAGCAGCGATATCGCGTAGCCGAACGCGGCCCAGAGGATGAACAGCCCTGAGAACAGGACCACATAGGCCATGACCAGAAACGGCTTGGTGTAATCCTCGACCCGACCGGGTGGCTGTGACATGGGCGCGTCCTTTCTCCTCCCTTAGCCTAGCGTGGCTTTTGGCAAAGAACAGTCGCGTTTGCGTTATCCGGCGGCGGTCAGCGCTTTCGGCAGGGCGGTTTCCAGCAGCTTCATGTCCTGATCGCTGCCGCAACTGATGCGGATGGCGCGGTCTTGCGGGGCAACGAAGGGCATCCTGACGAACAAGCCCTGATCCAGCAATCCGGCGAGCACCTTGCGGGCATAGTCACCGTCCTTGCCGCAATCCACAGCGACGAAATTGGTGGCCGAGGGCAGGGGCGTCAGCCCGTTGTCGCGCGCGATTTTCGCAATCCGGTCACGGGACGCGGCCACCTTGGCACAGATGTCGGACAGGTAGTCCTGATCTCGCAAGGCCGCCAAAGCGCCCGCTTGGCTGATCCGGCACATACCGAAATGGTTGCGTATCTTGTTGAAGGCAATGATGTTTTCGGCTTCGCCCAACGCATAGCCCACCCGCGCACCTGCCATGCCGTGCCCCTTGGAGAAGGTGCGCATGCGGATCACGTTGGGGTTGGACATGTCCAGATCAGGCGCGGTGCCGTCGGGGGCGAGCTCGATATAGGCCTCGTCCAGAATCAGCAGGCAATTGCCCGGCACGGCGTCGATCATCCGTTGCACCGCCACTGAGTCATGCCAGCTGCCCATTGGGTTGTCAGGATTGGCGAAATAGATCAGCCGCGCGCTGGTCTCGCGGGCTTTCGCCAGCAGCGCGTCAGGGTCTTCATGGTCGTCGCGGTAGGGGACCATATGCAGATCGCCACCGAACCCCGCTACATGGTAGTTAAAGGTCGGATATGCCCCTTCCGAGGTCACGACAGCCGTCCCTCGTTCCACATAAAGCCGCACCAGATACCCCAACAGAGCGTCAATGCCCTCGCCAACCATGACGTTTTCGGGCGCGACGCTGTGATGCGCCGCCAGCGCTTGGCGCAGGTCATAGCTCTCGGGGTCGCCATATTGCCAAACCTCCGATGCGGCGACCTTCATCGCCGCGATGGCTTTGGGCGAGGGGCCAAAAACGCTCTCATTCGCTCCAAGACGGGCTTTAAAGGCGGTCCTGCTGGCCCGCTCCAGGGCTTCAGGCCCCACGAATGGAACGGAGGCAGGAAGGCTGTCGGTAAGCGGGGTAAGGGGCGGTCTATTCATGCGTCAGAGTTTGACCGTGTTTTTGCATTGCTTGCAAGTGGGCGCGCGTACCCCCATTTAAGACGGACGGAGGGATTATCCATGCCACACCTCACACGCCGCGGCTTCATGGCCGCAACTCTGGCCACCGGTGCTAGCCGCGCGGTGCCGATCGCTATCAAAGCCCGCAAACCACGGGTCCTTCTGGAGCTTGTCTATGACAAGGCACTGGGCATGATGCGCGCCGTGGAGCGTATCGTTAGGTAACACTGGCCTGCGCCAAACCTTGTGGCTACGCTTTGCGCCATGAGCTTGGTTACAACTGATATCGCCGACGGCATCGCACGGGTCACGTTGAATCGTCCCGAGAAGATGAACGCCATTTCTCTGGACATGCTGGACGAGGTTCTTGCAGCTGCCGAGGCTCTGCGCGGTGCAGATGTGAATTGCGTAGTGCTGTCGGGAGAGGGGCGCGCGTTTTGTGCGGGGATTGACATCACGTCTCTCTCCAGCCTTCTGGGGCAGGACATGGACGAGGTCATTATCCGCCGCACCCATGGGGATGCCAACCGGTTTCAGGAATTTTCTCTCGCGTGGCGCAAGCTGGAGGTACCGGTCATCGCAGCACTTCATGGGGTTTGCTTTGGTGCCGGGATGCAATTGGCGATTGGGGCCGATATCCGTGTCGCTGCCCCCGAGACCAAGCTGTCGATCATGGAAATGAAGTGGGGTCTGGTGCCCGACATGGGCGGCATGACGCTGTTCCCACAGGTGCTGCGCGACGATGTGTTACGCAGGCTCACCTACACAGCCGAGATCGTGGAGGCAGAGCAGGCGCTTGCTTTCGGGCTGGTCACGGAGGTCTCCGAAGACCCGCTGGCCCGAGCGATGGAGCTGGCAAAGCAAATCGCCGCGCAAAGCCCAAGCGCCGTTCGCGCCGCGAAACGGCTGATCGCGGAAGCGCAAACGGGTACGACATCCAGCGTTCTAATGGCAGAGTCTGTTGAGCAGGCCGCCCTGATCGGCAAGCCTGACCAGATGGCCGCCGTCATGCGTGGCATGTCCAAGAAAACTTAGAAAGAGGCGGCCGGGGTTGCCCCCGACCACGCTCCGAAGATCGCGCATGGCGGTCTCCATCCGGTCCGGTCATCGGCTCTCCAGCCTGTACCGGACCTTCAGTGAAACACGATTCCTGTTTCCATTTGGTTAAAAATACTCAAATCGCAACGCACTTTGCGGGCGATGGAGTTTGAGTATTTGAGACCAAATGGAGACGGGGCGTCATCCCAATTCAGCCAACCTTGCGAGAGCAGCTTTCAGTTTGCCCTCTTCTTCCTCACGCGCTGTGAGGTTTTCGCGGGCTTCTTCGACCACGTCGGCGGGGGCGCTTTCGGCGAATTTGGGGTTGTTTAAGCGACCTCGCAGACCGCCTAACTCCTTGGCCAGTTTGCCTAAAGTTTTCTCCAGCCGCGCTTTTTCCTCGTCGATGTCGATGATGCCTGCCAGCGGCAAGGCGAAGCTGCCGCCTGCGACCGGGATGGTGACGGAGCCTTTTGGCACCGCGCCTTCGGTGACGCCTTCGATGCGGGCGAGCTTGAGGATCAGGGCCTCGTTATTGGCGAAGGCGGTGCGGCCTGCGGCGTCCAGATCGACCTGAACCAGCGGCACCTTGAGGCCTGCGGGCACGTGCATTTCGCCGCGGGCGGAGCGGACTGTGTCAATCAAGGCGATCACCCAGTTCATTTCCGCGTCGGCATTTTTATCAACCAATTCAGCGCCGTAGGTGGGCCAGTCCTGATGGACCAGCATCGTGTCGCGCTTGGCGGTGACGCCCCAAAGCTCTTCGGTGATGAACGGCATGATCGGGTGCAGCAGGATCATGCACTGGTCCAGCACCCACGCCATTGTCGCGCGGGTCTCGACCTTCTCGGCGTCGGTTCCGTCGAGCAGGAGGGGCTTGGAGAACTCCACATACCAATCGCAGACCTTGCCCCAGACGAAGCGGTAAAGAGCGTCGGCGGCGTCGTTGAAGCGGTAGCTTTCCAGCGCTTGGTCGACCTCCATCCGGACCTTGGCGGTCTCGCCGACGATCCATTTATTGACCGTAAATTCGAGGTCTGCGGGGCGTCGGCTTTGCGTCGGCTTTGTGTCGGGCAAACCGTATGCCTCGTTCATCTCGGCGAAGCGGACGGCGTTCCACAGTTTGGTGCCGAAATTGCGGTAGCCCGCGATGCGCTGCATGTCCATTTTCAGCACGCCGCCGAGCGACGCCATGGCCGCGTTGGTGAAGCGCAGGGCGTCGGCGCCGTATTCGTCGATGATCTCCAGCGGGTCGACCACGTTGCCGGTGGATTTCGACATCTTCTTGCCCTTGGCGTCGCGCACGAGGCCATGCAGGTAGACCGTGTCGAACGGGATCTGGTCCACCACCGCAAGTTGCATCATCATCATGCGGGCGACCCAGAAGAACAGGATGTCCTGCCCTGTGACCAAGGTGGAGGTCGGGAAATACTTCGCCAGTTCCGGCGTCTGCTCGGGCCAGCCGAGCGTGCCGATGGGCCAGAGGCCCGACGAGAACCACGTGTCCAGAACATCCGCGTCGCGCCAGATCGGGTAGACCAGCTTGGTCGGGTCTTGCGTGACGTTGTATTCCGCCAGCCCGGCGGCGAATTGGTGCAGCGCCTCGGCGCGGTCCTCGACTTCGACGGGGCGGGCGTGGTTCAGGGGCGTCGGCAGTTTCGCCAGAATATCCTCGAACTGGCCGGTGACACCGCCGAATTCCGTCGCGCAGTGATGCACGTCAGGATTGGCGGCGATGGCGTCGTTGGTCAGCAAACGGCCAATCTCTACCGAATCCAGATCGCCGTCGCTTTCGTCATCTTTGAAGCCTGCGGCGTTCAAATCGAAGCCGTACCAGACGGGGATTTGATGACCCCACCAAAGCTGGCGGGAAATGCACCAAGGCTCGATGTTTTCCAGCCAGTGGAAATAGACCTTCTCACCGCTGTCGGGCATGATCTTCACGTCGCCATTGCGCACCGCGTCCAGTGCGGGGCCGACGATTTTGTCGGTCTCGACGAACCATTGGTCTGTCAGCATCGGCTCGATCACCACCTTGGAGCGGTCGCCGAAGGGCTGCATGATCGGCTTGTTCTCGACGTACGGGACCAGCTTGGAGCTTTCCTGACCGTCTTCTTCGTCGATCACGGGGACGGAGACCATGACGGCCAGCCCCTCGTCGGTGATGTCTTGCACCACCGCTTTGCGCGCCTCGAACCGGTCCAAGCCGCGATAGGCGACCGGTACCATGTTCATCGCGGCGACCATGCGCTCGTCGAACTCCTGCTCGCCCTTGGCAATCGCTTGGGCCGTGGCGGCTTCATCCACGTAGAGCCTGCCGTCGGAGCGCATGGCACCCTTGCTGTCCATCAGATTGTACATCGGGATGCCGGCACGTTTGGCGACCTGATAGTCATTGAAGTCATGCGCGCCGGTGATTTTCACCGCACCGGAGCCGAAATCCTTGTCAGGATATTCGTCGGTGATGATCGGGATCTGGCGGCGATATTCTTTTGGTCCAACCGGAATTTCGCAGAGTTTTCCAACGATTGACGCGTAACGCTCATCCGTTGGGTGAACCGCAACTGCGCCGTCGCCCAGCATGGTTTCGGGGCGGGTCGTGGCGATGGAGATGTAGTCGCGGGTCTCGCGCAGGGTGACGTTTCCGTCCTCGTCTTTCTCGACATATTCATAGGTTTCGCCGCCCGCCAGCGGGTATTTGAAGTGCCACATATGACCGGGGGTTTCGATATTCTCGACCTCCAGATCGGAGATCGCGGTCTCGAAATGCGGGTCCCAGTTGACGAGGCGTTTGCCGCGATAGATCAGGCCTTTGTTATACATCTCGACGAAGACTTTGATCACCGCGTCGGGGAAGTTGCCGGACATGGTGAAGGCTTCGCGCGACCAATCACACGACGCGCCGAGGCGTTTGAGCTGGTCACGGATGGTGCCGCCCGATTGTTCCTTCCACGCCCAGACGTGTTCGAGAAATTCGGGGCGGGTCATGTCGGTGCGTTTCTTGCCCTCTTTGGCCAATTCACGCTCCACCACCATCTGGGTGGCGATGCCTGCGTGGTCCGTGCCTGCCTGCCAGAGCGTGTCGTAGCCTTGCATGCGCTTCCAGCGGATCAGGATGTCCTGCAACGTGTTGTTGAACGCGTGACCCATATGCAGGACGCCGGTGACGTTGGGGGGCGGAATCATGATGCTGAAGGTTTCGGCGCGCTTGGCGTTGGCACCTGCGGTGAAGCAGCCCGCCTTGTCCCAAGCATCATAGAGCCGGCTTTCGGCTTCGGCTGCGTTGAATGTCTTTTCCATGGCCATGATATCGGTCCCCTTTTGGAGTTACCGAGGTCATACCGCGACGGGGCGGGGTGGAAAAGGGCTGATCGGGTGTTTTGGCGCGGGCGGCTTTGGTTGCGTCGGGCGCGGGGGGCGATACCATGCGGTGATCGTCACATTCAGGAGCACGCCGCCATGACCACGGACACGCCGTATGACCCCGCCGAGGACGGCGCGCAGATGCGTTTTGACGGGCGGATGTCGTATAACGACTACCTTAAGCTGGACATGGTGTTGGGGGCGCAGGCGTGCCTGACGGAGACGCATGACGAGATGCTGTTTATCATCCAGCACCAGACGTCTGAATTGTGGATGCGGCTGGCCTTGCATGAAATTGGTGCTGCGCGGGCGGCCATTCGCGGCGATCAGTTACAACCGGCGTTCAAGATGCTGAGCCGTGTGGCGAAGATATTCGAGCAGCTGAACAACGCGTGGGACGTGCTGCGGACCATGACGCCCAGCGAATATACGGCGTTTCGGGATGATCTGGGGCAGTCGTCGGGGTTTCAGTCTTGGCAGTATCGGTTGATCGAGTTTGCCGTGGGCAACCGCAACCCTGCGATGATCAAGCCGCATGCGCACCGTGCGGATATCATGGAGAAGATCACGGCGGAACTGGCGCAGCCATCGCTTTATGACGAGGCGGTGCGGGCTTTGGCGCGGGCGGGGCTTGCGGTGCCGCAGGAGGTGCTGGAGCGCGATGTGTCTGGCACGCATTTTTTTAGCGACGGGGTGATGGCGGCTTGGGCGGTGGTGTATCGCGACCCGCAGGCGCATTGGGCGCTTTATGAGCTGGCCGAGAAGCTGGTGGATTTCGAGGACTATTTCCGCCGCTGGCGATTTAACCATGTCACCACGGTGGAGCGCGTGATCGGCTTCAAGCGTGGGACTGGCGGGACGGGGGGTGTCAGCTACCTCAAACGCATGCTGGAGGTGGAGCTGTTTCCGGAGTTGTGGCGCGTGCGCACCGAGCTCTAGCCCCGCGAGGCGGCTTTGATTTGCGATTTGCTGGCGGGGACAAAGCCTTGCGGGCTGTTCACGACGCTTGGGTGCAACCGCTCCGACGGGTCGCGGCCGACGACGCGGGCGCGTCTTTGCCAAAACAGCTTGCCCCAGTGCCGCCACGTGCCCACGGACGGGGCTTCGACGTCGCGCGGGAAGCGTGCGCGCCAGTCATCGGGCAGGGGCAGGCCGCAGGTTTCGGCTTTCTCCAGCATCCAGACGAGCGAGATATTGGCCAAAGGCCGTGCCTTGTCATAGCCCATCAGGTGACCGCCGACATCGCCATGCGCGCCTTTGAACCAGACCTGTTCCAACACGCCTTCAAAACCTTCGCGGCTTTCCCACATCACCGGCTCGAACACGCGGCGGGTTTCGTTGAGGGCCAACGCGTGGAAGCCGTGCTTGACAGCACAGCCAAGCGAGTGGTTGTGGAATTCATGCTCCACCGGAGAAAACCGCCACAGGAACGGCGCGCGGAAGCCCAAGGCGCGGACGGTGTCCCAGATGCCGATCATCTCGATATTGGCTTCCTTGTGACAATGCTGTTCGTGAAACGCCTTGCAGGCCTTCGAGGTCGGGCTTCTGCGGTAATGGCGGTAGGCTTGGCGCACGTTGCGTTCGGTGGCGCAGTCGGCGCGCAGCAGGCCGACCTGATCAATGACGCCCGCAAGGCTGCGCACGGCATAGGCCCCGCGCGAATAACCGAACAGGAAAATGCGGTCACCGGGACGGTAGCGCGAGGCGATGAAGCCATACGCGTTGCGGATCTGACGGTTAATGCCGACGCCCGCCATAATGTCTATCGCGCGGCGCAATCCCTGCCACTGAAGGCCGGCTTCGTATTTCAGCGACAGCGCTTTGTTCGGGGCCATTTCGGACAACAGCCGGAAGGTCATGCCCGCGTGGGTCTCGAAGCCGCTTTCCAAGGTGGACATGGTTCCGTCGAGGATGATCACGTGGGTGACAGGCCCTCGTGTGGCCTTGGGGTGAACCGAACGCGGTTCCGGGCCGAAGCCTACGAGGGATTTGAGACGGTCAGACATGGGGCGGACATATCCGCCAAGCCTTTCCATTCCCTTATACCAGCGCACGTTACTCACTCCAATTGGAACCTTTTAATAACCCTAGGAGGAACCGAGAACGGCTTCCAGTCAAGGTGCTTCACATATTATTCATGGATGTTACGCCCGACGGAACACAGCCAGATGGCCTTTGTCATGTGTGTGGGCGCGGTCTCCGCTCGCTCCGTAGATCGAAACAGTTTGGATATGGTAGTCGGTGATCTTGGGTGCGAGCGCTTCGAACTTTGCCGCGAACCCGCGCGCCTCGAAATGTTCCGCGTTGACCGACAGAACGAACAGCGCATCAGGGCGCGCGAGGGCGATCAGCTTGTCCAAAGCGTCCGG
Organism: Litoreibacter ascidiaceicola; assembly: GCF_900129235.1. Lineage (GTDB taxonomy): Bacteria > Pseudomonadota > Alphaproteobacteria > Rhodobacterales > Rhodobacteraceae > Litoreibacter > Litoreibacter ascidiaceicola. The sequence goes on from NZ_FQUV01000003.1 coordinate 528,483, forward strand.
CCCGACATGCCCGTGGGTGAAGGTGCCGGAGCTGACGATGCCGTTATATTGTGCGGGCTCAATCGGCAGGGTCTTGGTCAGGTCGGCTTCGATCAGAGTGCGGTAAATTCCCTTCTGACCCGCCACAGCCAGCATATCCGCGGATAGATCCAGCGCGTCGATCACGACGTCACTGCATGTGCTTAGAGCCTCGGCCAGCAGCCCTGTGCCTGCGCCGACATCCAGTACGGGACCGGTCCCACCAAGCTCCGCAAACACCCGCGCCACATGGGCGGGCAGTTGGTAGTCCATGTTTTGCGCAAAGCTTTTGTCGTAGGTCTCGGCCCAATCGCCATAGAGCTTACGGTTATCGTCTGGCGTTTCCAGCGCGTAGGCGGCGTCTAGGTCGGGTTTGCCGTTCGGGTCACGTGTCATTGCGGCGGGCTTCCAGAAACTCGATCTCGATGAATGCGCATTCGAAGTCATTGGCGCTGAGCACGTCATGCTCCATGCCCAACTCGCGGAAGTATGGAACCCCGTTCTGCATGGGCGCAGTGATTACCTCGCCATCCGGCAGCCTGATTTCCAAAGCGCCGTCGAACAGTGGCACCACCACATAATCATAGTCGTGCCGATGCCAGCCCGTGTTGTCGCCGCATTTTTTGAACCGCCATTCCGTCACGCGGGTGCGGGCGTTTTCGATCTGGACGGTGCCGATTGCGGTGCCTGACGCGTCACACATTTATGTGCTGCCCAGCATTTGCCAGACACGCTGCGGGGTGAACGGCATGTCCGCTTGGCGTACGCCACGCTCCCACATCGCATCGAGCGCCGCGTTGGCTACGGCGGCCAAGGCCCCGACGGTTCCCGCCTCGCCGCAGCCTTTCATGCCAAGCACGTTGGCAGTGGATGGCACCGGCTCCGAGTGGAAGTCGATCATCGGCATGTCCGCCGCGCGGGGCATGCCGTAGTCCATAAAGGTCGCCGTTAGAAGCTGGCCGTCCTCGTCGTAGATCACATGCTCGCTGATTGCTTGGCCAATGCCTTGCACGACGCCACCATGGACCTGGCCTTCGGCCATCATCGGGTTCATCAGCACGCCAAAATCGTCGACCACGGTGTATTTGACCACCTCTGTCAGGCCAGTGTCGGGGTCGATCTCGACCTCCGCCACGTGGCAGCCATTGGGGTAGGAACGTCCCGGCAAGGTCGTGCTGGCCGTGATGTTCAGCAAGTCGTCGCGGCCCTCGTTGCGGGCGGCGTCTGCGGCCTCGATCAGGGTCATCACGGTGTTGGAACTTTCGGCGCGGAAGGCCCCGTCTTCGAACGCGACTTCGTGTGCACCCAACTGCTCCGCGACGAAATGACGGAACGTGTCGATGGTCTTCTCCGCCACCGCCTTGTTCGCGGTGCCTTGCGTGGTGACCGAGCGGGAGCCGCCCGTGCCGCCGCCGTTGGCGATCCGGTCACTGTCGCCTTGGATGATGTCGATCAGGTCGATGTCGATGCCGGTATATTCGTGCAACATCTGGGCGTAGACGGTCTCGTGGCCCTGACCGTTGCTTTGGGTGCCGACGTAAAGGTTAACGCGGCCTGTGTTTGCGAACTCCACATGGGCGGTCTCGTCGGGGCTGCCGAGAATGCTTTCGATGTAGTAACACACCCCAAGCCCGCGCAGCTTGCCTGCCTTGGCTGAGGTGGCTTTGCGTGCGGTGAAGCCTGCCATGTCGGCCTCAACCTCGGTGCGGTTCAGGACCTTGTGGAAGTCGCCCACGTCATAGAGTTCGCCGGTGACCGAGGTGTAGGGGAATTTGTCCGCCGCAATGAAGTTCTTGCGCCGCAGCTCCATCGCGTCGATGCCCAACTCGCGGGCGGCGTAGTCGATGGCGCGCTCCAGCACATAGATCGCCTCGGGGCGGCCTGCGCCGCGATAGGCGTCGACTTGGGTGGTGTTAGTGTAGATGCCCTGATTGGAAAAATACGCCGCCTGCACGTCATAGCCGCCCATCAAAACCTTGGACGCGAGATCGCTTTGGATGAACTGCGCGAAGGTTGAATTATACGCGCCCATGTTGCTGACGGTGTTGACGCGGTAGGCGGTGATCTTGTGGTCCTTGTCGAAGGCCAGCTCCGCCGTGGAGACCAGATCGCGGCCCGCGTTGTCGGTCAGCATCGATTCCGTGCGGTCGGCCTGCCAGCGCACGGGGCGGCCAAGGGTGCGGGCGGCTTGGGCGACCATGAAATATTCGGGGTAGTCGAAGGCCTTCATGCCGAACCCGCCACCCACATCGGGCGTGGTCACATGCACGTCTGTCTTGTCGATCCCCAGCGTGGACGAGAGCGAGCCTTTCAGCCCCCAGACCCCTTGGCCGGAATATTCCATGTGCAGACGGTCGTCCTCGATCGCGGCCCAACAGCCGCGTGGCTCCATGGAGTTGGCGATGATCCGGTTGTCACCGATCTCGACCTTGGTGGTGAAGGCTGCGGCTTTGAACGCGGCGTCGGTTTTGTCGGCGTCGCCGATGCCCCAATCGTAGGCGACGTTGCCGGGGGCCTCGGGGTGGATCGCTGCGCCGCCTTCGGAGACGTCCATATGCACGGGGAGATCGTCATACTCGAATCCGATCAGCTCGGCGGCGTCCTTGGCCTGCTCCAGAGTATCCGCCACGACCATCGCAATCGCCTCGCCCACAAAACGCACGCGCCCCGTCGCCAGAATGGGCCGCACGGGGGCCGCGCCTTGGGTGCCGTCGCGGTTGGAAATGATCGACGCGCCCATCTTGTTGGTGCCGCCGGCTGCCACGAAACTGTCAGCCGTCAGGACCAGATGCACGCCCTCTGCGGCTTCCGCTTCGGTGATATCCAGCTCGGTGATTTCGGCATGTGCGACGGAGGAGCGGAACACGAAGCCGAACAGCGCGCCGCTGGGCACCGTGTCGTCCAGATAGCGGCCATGGCCGGTCAGGAAGCGCGAATCCTCAAGACGTTTTACAGGTTGGGCGGTGCCGAATTTGCTGTTGGCGAGTGTCATGACGCGGGCCTCCGAATTTGGGTCGCCTCAAACACTAGCGGTAGGGGCCGAACTGTCCAGCCCGCTTACGTTCCGCGCGGTTTGGCGCGCAAGGTGGGGTCTGCGACAGTCGGGTCTTCGGGCCACGGGTGGCGCGGGTAGCGCGCCCGCATATCCTTGCGGACGTCGGCGTAAGACCCCGCCCAGAAGCCCGGCAAATCGGTCGTGACCTGAACGGGCTTCGAGGCGGGCGACAGGAGCGTGATTTTCAGCGGCAAGCGGTCTGGCCCCGTGCGCGGGTGTTGCGTGACGCCGAACATCTCTTGCAGGCGCACCTCTAGGGCAGGGGTTCCATGCGCATAGTCCAGCGCCAGATCACGCCCCAAAGGCGTGGTGAACTTCGCGGGTGCACCTGCGTCCAGCGCCTGCATCTGGTCCCAGTTCAGCGCCGCGCGCAGGGCTTCTGCGACGTTGACGCCTTTCAAATCCTCCGCCGAGCGGACGCCTGACAGGTAGGGCAGCAACCAGTCTTCTAGGCTGTTCAACAGTCCTTCGTCCGACCAGTCCGGCATGCCGTCACGCATATACAGAACCCGCGCCCGTAGGTAGCGGGCGGGCTTCGACCAGTTCAATGCGGTGAGGCCCAGTTGGCGTATTCCGTCCAGCATCGCTTGAGCGAGGTGGTCAGGGTCGGCGTCTTTCCATGCGCGGTCGTCGAGCACCAACGCCCCGAAGCATTCCTGCCTGCGGGCCAGCACTTTGCGGTCCCGTTTGGACCATTCGCACAGGTCGACCCATTTGATTTGGTCCGCATATAGGTCGCGGAGTTCCGCGTCGCTTAAAGCACAGGCCAGCCGGACTTTGGCTTCCCGCGCGTCGCCGTCCAGATCAAGGGCCACGATCAGCCGTTGCCCTGCCAAGGCGTCGCTCCCGTCGATTATCGCGCCTTTGCCGCCTGACAAAACATAGCGCGCGTCCTTACCCGCACGCCGCAACCCGATGCGGTCGGGGTAGGCGAGGGCCGCCATCTCGCCCAAGCTGCGGTCGGTGCTGCCTGCGAAGCGCTTGAGGCGTTTGGCCTCCGCACGCACTCGCTCGATGACGCCGCGATTGGCGTGCGGTGGCACTGCGCCGCTGAGCAACTTCATGCGTGTTGCGATGTCTGTTCCCGAGTTGCGCCCCAGAGGATCGCGTTCCGCTAACAGAGCCGCCAGTGCAGGCCCGCGCTCACCAGACATTGCCAGCATATGGCCCAGACGCGGATGCAACGGCATTGCCGCCAAGCTGCGCCCGTGGTCGGTGATCCGGTCTGCGTCCAGTGCGCCGAGCATTTGCAATAAGGCTTTCGCTTCGGCAAATGCGCCCTCCGGCGGTGGCGTCAGGAACGCCAGATCTTCCGGTGCTGCGCCCCAGTTTGCCAGTTCCAGCGCCAGCCCCGTCAGGTCGGCGGCTTCGATTTCGGCAGGCGGGAAGGCAGGCAGCGCGCCTTCCTCGGCCCGCGTCCACATGCGGTAGCAAACGCCTGCCTGAACCCGCCCCGCGCGGCCTTGGCGCTGGGTGGCTTCGGCGCGCGATACTTTCTCCGTCACCAGCCGCGACATGCCGGAGCCGGGGTCGAACCGCGCCCGCCGCGCGCGGCCCGCGTCCACCACGACCCGCACGTCTTCGATGGTTAAAGAGGTTTCGGCAATCGAGGTCGCCAGTACGATTTTGCGCACGCCGTCCTCTAGCGCAATCGCTGCGCGTTGCTCTTTGAACGGCAATGCGCCGAACAGCGGTCGCACCACGGCACCGTTCGGCACATTGAGCATCCCCATCACGCGCCGGATTTCGCCTTCGCCGGGGAGGAACACCAAGACACCGCCTGTGGTCTCATTCACCGCGTGGTTCACCAGGTCGGCGGCTGCCGTCTCGAACCGCGTGTCCTTGTGCAGCGGTCGTTCCAGCCAGCGCGTCTCCACCGAATGTGCGCGCCCGTCGGAGGTGACCACGGGTGCGCCGCCCAACAATTCCGCCACGGGTTCCGCGTCCAAGGTGGCCGACATGACCATCAGTTTCAGGTCAGGCCGCAAAGCGCCGCGCGCTTCCCACGTCAAAGCCAATCCCAGGTCGCCATTCAAGGACCGCTCGTGGAATTCGTCGAACACCACACAGCCCACGCCCGCCAGTTCAGGGTCGCTCTGGATCATCCGCGTCAGGATGCCTTCGGTCACCACTTCGATCCGCGTGGCTTTCGACACTTTCGCCTCGCCGCGCATCCGGTAGCCGACGGTTTGGCCCACAGGTTCGCCCAAGGTTTGCGCCATGCGTTCGGCGGCGGCGCGGGTGGCCAGCCGTCGTGGCTCCAGCATGATCAGCCGCCCGTCAAACGCACCCGCCTCTAGTAAGGCCAGTGGCACCCGCGTGGTTTTCCCCGCGCCGGGCGGGGCCTGTAAAACGCAAACGCCCCCGCCCGAGTCATTAGCGGTCATGTGACCGACAAGGGCGTCTACTACATCTTCAATCGGAAGGCTCATGCCCCCGCATACAGCGCCTTGGCGCGAAGGTCTATTTCCGCTTCATCACCGCGTTGCCATATAGCGTGTGGGTCACGACCTTTTCCACGCGGTAACGGCCATCGGCGGTCTTGGCGTAGAACAAGTTGAACGGGAAGCGTGCTTTTTCCGCCATGTCTTCGGGCGAAAATCCGGCCAAGCGGCGGTACTCGCCGTCGCATTTGATCATGTCGCCTTCGGCGCGCGGGGTGGCCAGCTTCACCTGCGAGCGGCGCTTGCCGTCATACATCTTCACGTCCAGCTCGCAGACCTCGTCTTTGTTGACGTCGCGAAATGCCGCATAGAGCGCCGTCATCGGGTCCACGGTGCCCTTTTGGGTAGACGGTTTGACCACGTTCGGCCCCGCCACATAATCCGACACAGACGGCACGCCGCCCTTGTAGGTCATCGAGGCGGAGGATTTGCGTTTGCCGGTATCGGCCTTCTCGTCATAGCGGGAGGGGCTGAAATTGTTGCCACTGACCCGTCCGCTGGAACTGGCGGTGTATTTCACCTTGGCCACCAACCCGACGAGCCCGCCGCTTTGCAAGACGCCGGAGGCATTATACGCGCCGCCGTTCTCAGCGCCTTTTACCGTCAGGGTGCCAGCGGTGATCCCGCGAATGGCGACGGAGAACACGGCATCCGTCGTTCCGTCAGCCGCAGCCATTTGGGGCGCGGTCATTGCCAGGGGGAGGGCGCAAACACCCAAGATTTTCAAAAACTGCTTCATATTCTAGCCTCGTTGCATCACTTATGCCTCTCAGGGCATATTGGTCCTCAAACCACCGGATAACACCCCAAGTTGCGGGGAAAACAAGCGAAAGATCGCCCATCCTTGAAACATATTGAAGACATGGCCGCAAAGATACGAGGCGGCGACAGACGGGCCTTGGCCCGTGCAATCACCCTTGTGGAAAGCGGTCGCGCCGACCATCGGGCGGAGGCTTTGGCCCTTATTGATACCTTGCGCGTAGATGCGCCGCAGGCATTGCGCATCGGGTTGTCCGGCACGCCGGGTGTGGGGAAATCGACCTTTATCGAAGGGTTCGGGCTGCATCTAACGGGGCAGGGGCTTCGGGTCGCGGTGCTGGCGGTGGACCCAAGTTCGACCCGATCCGGCGGATCAATTCTTGGTGATAAGACCCGTATGGACCTGCTGTCGCGCGACCCGAATGCCTTTATCCGGCCCTCGCCGTCGCAGTCCCATCTGGGTGGCGTGGCGCGGCGCACCCGTGAGGCGGTGACCTTGTGCGAGGCGGCTGGCTTCGACGTGGTGTTGATCGAAACGGTGGGTGTCGGCCAGTCCGAGACCATGGTGGCGGAGATGTCCGATCTGTTCATCCTGTTGCTGGCCCCCGCGGGCGGGGACGAGTTGCAGGGCGTCAAACGTGGCATCATGGAAATCGCCGACCTGATCCTAGTGAACAAGGCCGATGGCGACCTGAAGCCCGCCGCGGTGCGCACGCAGGCCGACTATACCGGTGCGTTGCGACTTTTGCGCAAGCGCGCGCAAGACCCTGAAGGCTTTCCCAAAGCGCGGATCGTGTCGGCGTTGACGGGGCTAGGGCTGGAGGAAGCATGGCAGGACATGCGGACGCTCAGCGACTGGCGCAAAGAGCACAGTCATTGGGATACGCGCCGCAAGGCCCAAGGGGTGCATTGGTTCGAGGAGGCCGTGCGCGCTGGGCTTTTGGCGCGGATCAGTTCTGACAAGTCCGCAGCGGCGACGATGAAAACCCTTGCGCAAGAGGTCGCTGACGGCGCGTTGTCCCCTGATCGTGCGGCTGCCAAAATGCTCGACAGCCTGACTTAGAAGGGTGTTCTGGCCATAAAATGCAGCTTTATGGCGGATGAGTCGCGGTTCTTGCCGCGCAACCGTCAGAAACAGGGTGTTTCCCGCGTCAAAACACCTATTCTCCACTTGACCCCCTAAGAATCTCCGCCTATTCCACGCAGACCGAATTCAGGGCATCGCAAGGGCGGTGCCTTCATCTGTTTAAGACCCGGAAGGAAACGCACATGTCGCGCGTATGTGATCTCACCGCCAAAGGCCCGATGTCTGGCAACAATGTCAGCCATGCTAAAAACCGGACCAAGCGTCGCTTTCTGCCGAACCTGAACGACGTCACCCTGATGTCCGAGACTCTTGGTCGCGGCTTCAAGTTCCGCATTTCTGCTGCTGCCCTGCGCACAGTTGACCACCGTGGTGGCCTCGACGCGTTCATGGCAAAAGCCAAAGACGCCGAGCTGTCCACCAAGGCGCTCAAAGTCAAAAAAGATATCGCGAAAGCCCAAGCAGAAGCTTAAGGCCAACGCACATCGCTTTCGAAGCGGCCTCGCCCCTACGGGCGGGGCCGTTTTCGTTTGATCTGGGACAACGTTGCGTGAGGGGCGATTTGGCATATTGGCTCTGTCGCTCACGCATCGTATTGAAAGCCTTATGATCTTCGTTCGCCGTCTCTTTGCAGCATTTCTTGTGCTCACCATGGTTGCCACCACCGGTGCCATGGCCGTGATGCGCGATCGCGATGCAGGCACGCAGGCGATGGTGATCTGCAACGGCTCCGGCCTGCAAACGATCCTGCTTGATGCCAATGGCGAGCAGGTCGACCCCGCGCCGGTTTGCCCCGATTGCACAATGGTTGTGCTGGCCGAAGGGCCGGCGCCGCTTTTGGTGCTGCTCGGGTCTGCGCAAAAGATCGAGATGGTGCTGACCGAGGCCAGCCAGTCCTATGTCCGGATGGACAAGGACGCGCTGAAAGCCCGCGCCCCGCCTGTTGGGTGATCTGACCTAAAACTTTCAAACCTACAGACACTCATTCAATCGAAAGGGCATATCCCATGTCTTTGAAACTTATCTCTGCGGCCGTGCTTGCCGCCACGCTTTCCACTGCCGCCTTCGCAGGCGACATGGCCTTCAAGGTCACCGATTCCTACGCACGTAGCGCCAGTGCCAACGCCAAGACCGGCGCGGCTTTTATCACGCTGATGAATATGAGCGACAGCGATGACCGGCTCATCGGTGCCGCGTCTCCGGCGGCCAAGCGCGTGGAGCTGCACACCCACTTGGAAAATGACGGCGTGATGAAGATGGTCCATGTCGAAGAAGGCTTCCCCGTCGCGGCTGGCGAGATGATCGAGATGCAGCGCGGCGGCAAACACGTGATGATGATGGGCCTGAACGGGTCGTTGGAGCAGGGCGCCATGGTTCCCGTGACGCTGACCTTCGAGAAGGCCGGCGACATGGAAGTGATGGTGCCGGTTGATCTGGAGCGCAAGCCGATGAAAGGCCATGGCATGATGAAACATGGCAAGAAGGGCAATGGCGCTGGACAGGGTGCGGGCCACGGAAACGCCAGCGACAGCTAAAGAACCGGAGGCAGCCCTGATCAAAGGGCTGCCACTCTCCGCTTGTTTGGATTAATTCCCGCTTGGTACTTGATCAGAACTGACAATTGTCGCACTACAGAAGCTTAGCTGGGGAGCTATTGTAGTGACGAATAAAATATTGTTTGCCTGTTTGGGCAACATATGTCGTTCGCCGTTGGCGGAAGGCATTGTACGGTTGAAGGCGCAAAACGCCGGACTTGAACTTGAACTTGATAGCGCCGGAACCGGCGGTTGGCATGTCGGCGATCCTGCCGATGCGCGGGCTGTGGTGGCGGCGCGGCTCAAGGGATACAACATCGAAAACCAGATATCGCGAAAGATCGGGGCTGGTGATTTCGACGCCTTCGATCTGATCGTCGCAATGGACGAGACCAATCGTCAGGATATCGAAGCGCTGCGCCCGTCAGGGTCGACGGTTCCGGTTGTTCTGATGTCGTCCTTCGCGCGAGAACAAGTGTCTGTCGAGGTGCCTGATCCCTATTACACTGGCAAGTTCGAGCCGGTCATCGCGATGCTGGAAACTTGCGCAGACGCGCTGGTGTCTCAGCTTCTGGCGGCGCGGCAGTAGCTTTCGGCGTTCGCGCCAAACTGCTTGTAGCGTTTCCAGAACTTCTCGTGGCTGTTGTTGTCCGACTGGCGGATCACCTGCGCGCGGTGCGGATCGGCAAAGAAGCTGGCGGCAAGGCGTTGATCGCTGTTATCCAGCGTCAGGTCCGCTACCTGCTGCACGCAGTTGCACAACGGGCGTGACGCGGCTTTTCGGTCCGCTTTCAGGCAGGCGCGTTCAATCGGACCCGCGAGTGCTGCCCCTGATGTCAGTCCCATCACGATGGCAAGTGTTGCTAGTTTGAAACCCATAGTCCCGCTCCATGACCTACGGCGCAATGTGTCTCGCGCTCGTTTGTTTCGGGGACTATATGACGAACGCCGTGGCAAATTCAATCACCACGGCGTTCACATTTTGTAAGACCTGATCGCTTAGTTGCTGGGCAGGTTCGACCCCAGCAAAACACGACGTGGCGCGTAGGTGCCGTTCAGCGCTGGCAGGTTCTCGACGAAAACCTCGGTCACGGGGCCATTTTCCAGAATGGAGCCGGCACCCGACCGGGTAGACGCCAGATACTTGGTGTTGCTTTCGGAATAGCCTCCCGACCGCACGATTTCGGCTTCAACGAAACCGCGCCCTTTGTTGTCGCCAGTGGCGTTGTGGGGGCGGTAGTTGATCGGGTTGGTGTAGCTGCCAACGATCGGCGTGTTGGTGTGAACATGCGGATAAAGCGACTGGTCACCGGCGAACGCAGGGGCGGCAGTCACGAGACAGAGGCTGGCAAGGGCAATTCGGAACATTGAAAACATCCTTATGGAGGGGCAGCAGAACAGAGACGTTAACTGTCCATTAATGCCTTGATGTCGTCAAGTTTTCGCCATTTTTCAGTATGTTACGGGCTATATCTGGTGTGATACATGAGCTAAACCGCTAGGGGAGGCACCATTGTTTCCGTCACGGCAACCACCGCCACATTGTTGCCATGATTTGAAGGGGGAGTGATTCTGCCTGATCTGCGCTAATCCGGCTTGGCGTTCCGAGCCGGATCGACATGGCTGTATTGGCCGGTTTTCACCCCTCTGACACGGTGCCAGCCGGGCAGTATTTTGGGCAATTCCGGACCGGAAGGGGCATCTGCCTCGCGGGCCCTGCCAAACCCCGTCAAACATCAGTCAAAGCAGGGCCATCGAAAGCGTGCCTTATGTAACAGGCACCTTGACCAACCCCTCAAAGCAAATCATATCCTCCTCCATGACCGAGCTTTCAAAAATCCGCAATTTCTCCATCGTGGCGCATATTGACCACGGTAAATCGACCCTTGCTGATCGCCTCATCCAAGAGACGAACACAGTTGCCGCGCGCGACATGAAAGAGCAGATGCTCGACAGCATGGATATCGAGCGCGAGCGGGGCATCACTATCAAGGCCCAGACCGTGCGGATCGACTATGTGGCCGATGACGGCGAGGCCTATGTCCTCAACCTCATCGACACCCCCGGTCACGTGGATTTCGCCTACGAGGTCTCCCGCTCCATGCGCGCCGTCGAAGGCTCGCTGCTGGTCGTGGACTCGTCCCAAGGGGTCGAGGCCCAGACGCTGGCCAATGTTTACCACGCCATCGACGCGGACCATGACATTGTGCCGGTCCTGAACAAGATCGACCTGCCTGCGTCGGACTGCGACCGCGTGGCCGAGCAGATCGAGGACGTCATCGGCATCGACGCCTCCGGCGCCATCCGCGTGTCCGCCAAAACGGGGCAGGGTATTCACGAGACATTGGAGGCCATCGTCACCCGCCTGCCGGCCCCCAAAGGCACCCGCGACGCGCCGCTGAAAGCGATGCTGGTGGACTCATGGTATGACAGCTATCTCGGCGTCATCGTCCTTGTCCGCATCATCGACGGCGTGCTGAAAAAGGGCGAGCGGATCAAGATGCTCTCCAACGGCTCCACCCATCATGTGGACCGTATCGGCGTGTTCAAACCCGCCCTGACCGAAATCCCCGAGCTTGGCCCCGGCGAAATTGGCTTCCTCACCGCGTCCATCAAGCAGGTGCGCGACACCCGCGTGGGCGACACCATCACCCACGAAAAGAAGGGCACCGAAGACGCACTCCCCGGCTTCAAGCCGTCGCAGCCCGTGGTATTCTGTGGCCTGTTCCCCGTGGACAGTTCCGAGTTCGAGGACCTGCGCGACGCCATCGAAAAGCTGGCCCTGAACGACGCGTCCTTCTCCTACGAAATGGAAACCTCCGCCGCGCTTGGCTTCGGCTTCCGCTGCGGCTTCCTTGGCCTGCTGCACCTCGAGGTGATCCGCGACCGGATCGAGCGCGAGTATGACATCGACCTGATCACCACTGCACCTTCGGTTATTTACCACGTCTACATGCGCGACGGCGAGAAGATCGACCTGCACAACCCAGCCGACATGCCCGACCTGACCCATGTGGATCACTTGGAGGAGCCGCGCATCAAGGCGACGATCCTTGTGCCGGACGAATACTTGGGCGACGTGCTGAAACTCTGCCAGGACCGCCGCGGCATCCAGTTGGACCTGACCTATGCCGGCAGCCGCGCGATGGTTGTCTATGACCTCCCGCTCAATGAAGTTGTATTCGACTTCTATGATCGCCTGAAATCGGTAACAAAGGGTTACGCCAGCTTCGATTACCAGATGACCGGCTACCGCGAGGACCGCTTGGTCAAGATGCAGATCTTGGTAAATGACGAGCCGGTCGACGCGCTGTCCATCATGGTCCACCATGATCGTGCCGAGGCCCGTGGCCGCGCCATGGTCGAGAAGCTCAAAGACCTGATCCCGCGCCACATGTTCAAAATCCCGATCCAGGCCGCCATCGGGGGCCGCATCATCGCCCGCGAAACGCTGGCCGCCATGCGCAAGGACGTGACCGCCAAATGCTACGGCGGCGACGCGTCGCGGAAGAAAAAGCTGCTGGAGAAGCAGAAGGCGGGGAAGAAGCGGATGCGCCAGTTCGGGAAAGTGGATATTCCGCAAGAGGCGTTTATTAGCGCGTTGAAGATGGATAACTAGCCGACTCTATCTACTTGGCTCGGATAAGCTCATGAGTTCTTGAGCTAGCCATGCTTTGGGGTAAATATCGATTTCCACCAATATGTCTAATTCCACGAGTTTCGATAGTATCCCTCTCGCCGCCGCATCAGTGATCCCCGCCCTTTGTACTAAGTTCTTTGGTCTGAGGACCGGTACTTCAAAGAGCATGTCAATGGCGGTTAACAAATTGGTTGATGTCGAAGCTCCTGCTGCTCGCGCTTTGTAGTCGTCTTGCAATTGAATGATGCGGTCAATCGTACCGATGGTTTGTTGGGCCGTCCTACTTACGGCCTCAAGAAAGAAGTTTAACCACTCTGTCCATTCACCGAACGCGCTTACTCTATACATTCGATCAATGTATTCATCTTTGACGCCTTCCAAAGCGGGGCTGACAAATAGAGCGGGAATATCAAGTAGACCTTTAGAAACAGCCATAAGAGATATCAGCATTCTGCCAACACGACCGTTACCATCTGCAAATGGGTGGATAGTTTCGAACTGGTAATGGGCTAGGGCCAGATCTATCAGTGCTAGCTTGGGATCGCGCTCTGCATTTATGAATGCTTCAAGATCGCTGATGCAGTCAGGCGTAGCCGCAGGAGTCGCCGGTATGAAACGAGCAGTTTCTAGCGTTCGCCCACCGATCATGTTTTGATTGCGCTTGAACTCTCCGGGTAACTTGTCCTCACCGCGCTCCCTTCCAGCATCTTTTAGAAGGGTTTCGTGTGCTGTCTTGAGTGTACGATGCGTTATTGGAAGCTCATCCAGTGAAGAAATGGCGTTTTGTAGTGCATGAATATAGTTGGTAACTTCTCGCGTTTCTGGGTCTCTGTCACTGTCTACACCAGCTTCGGCAAGCGCGAGTTTGTTAGCGGTCGTGTGCGTCCCTTCCATTGCCGAAGATGTTTGTGCTTCTAGGCGCTGGAGTGGTCTAATGATGATATACGGGTTTGTTAGTCGTCTGCAGGCACCTTTTAGCTCGCCAATGCTGCCGGATGCGTCGGCAAGGCGAAGGGCAACCGAAGCCAAGTCAATTTTCGGTGGTAGTTTGGTTGGTACAAAAGCTCGCGCACCATAGACTGTGGGTACAAGCTGTCCTGGTGAAGCTTCGGAGAAATCATCGTACTTCATACTTATACTCTGCTATTAAGTTGTTCATGAGTTTATAGTTTGAGTGTCGTCCTCTATAAAGTGGATTGTTCACTTCCAAGTTCACTATAAGGTGGTGGTGAAATTTGAGAGTGTCCGATCTTCTGTGTAACTTGGTTTTGGTTCATGCTTCCTGAGAGGAGCAAGGACGATGACGATTTCCAAGGAACTGCTGGACGAACT
>NZ_FQUV01000015.1 GCF_900129235.1 Litoreibacter ascidiaceicola
TGAGAAAATCAGTGAAATTGAAGTGTCAGACTATGGTGACTACCAACCAAACTCTCGTGGGCGAAGCAGTCACGCCGATACAGAGTTTTCCGACAATGATCTTGTGAGCTTGTTCTCGACTCTTTCAAAATAATTCTTCCGCTCCAACGATTCTGCGTTTTCGCATAAAGGGCACTTGGCTTAGCCTGTGGCGAACAAACAGCGGCTCATCGCTGTTCGGCATTTTTAAGGACAATAGTTTGATGGCATTTGAAGAGCTTATTACTTGGTCAAATCAAGAAGTACGGCCTGATTGGCAAAGGGACGCGCTACGGCGGCTGGCGGCAACGGGTGAGTTGAGCGAAGAAGACTTATCTGACCTTATAGATAGTGCTGTTACCGAATCTGCATTAAGGATCGGATGGCGACCAGTTTTCCCAGTTTGTGCTGCTGGTGTGCTTTGCGCCTTCCTTTGGATTGGCTTTCGTATCGGTCGTGCGATTGGCTTATCTTTTGTCCAACGCAACTGATCTCCTGGCGACGCGGGTGGTAAGTCAGGGCGTGGTTTATCTTTACCTACTGCTTTCTTCTGCCAATATCCAACAGGCGGCCTTGGTACATTGAGAGCATCACAAACGCGAGCAAGGTACGAGCCAGACACACCGAATTTTTTAGCAAGATGGCTAGCTGGTGTAGTCCAAACTTGCTCATAGAGGTCTTCTCGACTGACTTCGCTTTCTTCGGAGGCTTTGGCGCTTGGGGGCATTTTTGATCACCTGTAAACAACAGTTGCTAACTTCATAGATCATACACCCCTCTAAGAAGATGGACTCGAATTGAATTCACCTTCAAGATGAACCCATTGATCTATATTTGGAGTGATTATGCCTAATTTTTATGTGAACAAAAATAAGCAAGCTAATGGCGATAACGAGGTGCACCGAAGCGATGAAGTCGGATGTCAAAACCCGGCATCTTCCGCTAATCGTGTCGATCTTGGATCACATTCTGACTGCCACGGAGCTGTCCAAAACGCGAAGTCTTCTGGCTACAACGCAAATGGCTGTTACTACTGCTGCAACGCCTGTCACACAACCTGAGCACTCAATCATGCGAGCTTTTGGTCATAAGCTTGCATCGAATGTTACCGGCCAAGCATCGCAGATGCACCGTTAGGCACGAAGGGGGGGAAGCGGTCATTCTCTGCATCAGTACAATGGCTCGAGACCAGCGACGAAAGCAGCCATTCAAGACCAAACTATCCCATAGGATTGTCCAATCAAATCCTCTAAGCCCCCAGAATAATTACGCCAGACACAAGTTTCCTAATAATAACCTATTTACGTCGGATTAACTTACATCCATTGTGAAATTCAGCTTGAAGTTGCATGTGGCAAACGGTCTTCTCCGAGCCATAGAACACTCCGGCTTGAAATGCGTCTCTTATCGAGAGTTAGAGGCGTCAAAAGTGTGTTTCGCGATGCCGTGGCCTCGCTCAGAGTTTTGGGGCCATAGAATGACAATCTCGATTAACTCGCTCGTTTCGGAGATTGTTCCAAGCAATACTGTTTTGGTTTTCGGTGCAGGGGCATCCCTACCATCCGGCGCACCAAGCGTTTGGAACCTGTGCGAACATTTGGCTCCGCTGATCGGCGAAGAGCCTGGAACCTATAGCTTTGCTGAGCTCTGCTCGTTGTTTGAGTTTAAGAAGAGCCGCAAAGAATTGGTCACGCAGGTGAGGCTTAAGTTTAAGGGATTGCGACCGACCGGCGGCCTCCAAAATGTAGCCGAGTATGACTGGGTTTCAATATTCACGACAAATTATGATGACCTGGTTGAAAGGGCCTTTACGAAGAAAGGTAAGGATATTCGGGTTTTCTCTTCAAACTTTGATTTTGGTGAACCAACGCCTTCAACCTCAACTCCAATTCTCAAGATACATGGAACGATTGGCTTCGATACTTCGGACGGGCATCGGTCGAAATTGGTTCTGACCGAGGAAGATAACGACACCGTTGAAGACTATCGTGATGCGCTCTATGACAGGCTCAAGAATGATCTAAACTCTCATGACGTCGTTATCATCGGGCAATCTTTAGCTGATCCAGATTTAGATAAATTAGTGAAGCGGGCACTTAAAATCCGGCAAAAGTCCTATTCCTCGGCAAGAATTTTTTTGCTTGTTTATACCCAGGACGACAACCGAGCGATGCTTCTCGAAAGAAAAGGGTTACAGGTTGCGTTTGGTGGGATTGATGATTTCTTTTTTGAACTCGCAAAGCAATCTGATCAGCTTGTTCCCGTTTTTGAAACTTCGGATGATCCGCTTATTCAAAGCGCTATACTACGATCCATTACCGTCGACATTGAACACCAAGCAAACCAGATACCCCCCGATTTTGCGAAAATGTTTGGAGGGGCAGCGCCCTCTTATGCTGATATACGAGCAGGTTTCACTTTTCCCAGAAGCCTAAAGGACAAGATTTCTGAAAAACTGCAGCAGGACACACAGTATTCAGTGATACTGGGCGCAAGTGGTGTTGGGAAAACATCGCTAGCCCGGCAAATTGCATTCGGCCTCATTGGGAAAGGTTTTTTGGGCTGGGAACATAATCCAGATCGGGAATTCATCGCTAATGAATGGAGATCCGTTGCAAAAGTTCTCGAAGACAGCCAGCGCGACGCTGTGCTAGTGCTGGATGATGCACATCTCTATCTTCATGAAATCAACAACCTAATTAATTTGCTGCACGATGATGGATCAAAGCGCCTCCGACTAATTCTAACCTCTGCCAAAAACCATTGGAAACCACGGATCAAAACCGCAAACTTGTACAAGTCTGCACAACTTCTGGAATTATCTTCACTCAATCCATCAGAAATCAGCAGCCTCTTGTCGTTGGTGGAGGGAGTTCCTGAAATTGCAAAGTTGGTTGATCAAAGCTTTAGAGGTTTCACCTTTCCAGAACGTAGGCGTCGACTAATTGAAAGGTGCAACAAAGATTTCTTTGTCTGCATGAAGAACATTTTTGCAAACGATAGTTTTGACACAATCATTTTGCGTGAGTTTTCTAGTATCAGTCCAGAGTATCAGTCTGTGTACAAGGTCATTTGCGCCTTGGAAAGCTTCGGCGTCAGGGTCCACCGCCAACTCGTGGTAAGACTACTTCAAATAACAGCTCAAGACATTGGCTTGGTCCTCGAGAACCTTGAAGGGCTAGTCGATGAATATCAGATCAACCACCGTGAAAGCATATTCGGTTGGAGTGGGCGACATCCAGTAATTTCTGAGATAATATCGAAACATAAATTCAGTGGTCAGGAAGAAATTTTTGGGCTGTTGAAGCAAGTGATTTCTAAGATTTCACCAACTTACGACATTGAAATCAGAACGCTGCGGCAGCTTTGCAGCTTTGAAGGGGGATTATCACGTATTTCGGACGTATCATCTCAGAATGAGCTCCTCAGAATGATGATCTCAGTAGCTCCTCGGGAACGGGTTCCCCGGCACCGGCTGATCACCAACCTAATTCGCAATGGCCACTTCCCTGACGCAGAAGCTGAAATACGAATTTTTGAGAATGACTTGGGTGCTGATGGGCCGGTCCGCCGTTACAGGGTCCGTCTACTCATTGAGCGTGCAATTGGTACGTTAGGTTTGATGCTCGACGATAAAGCAACGATGTTAAACGAAGCGTTTGCTTCTGCATTAGTTATTTTGAAGGGTGACCCATTCAATCGTCAGAGCCTTCAGCTCCATGCCGATGTGTCTTTGGAACTATATCGTGTGTCTGGGGATATTTCATTTATCGATGATGCACTCGAAGCGATGAAGGCTGCTGAAAAAGAGATCGGCGACCCTGATTTAACAAGGATGATACATCGATTTGAAAGGCGGGTTTCACCAATCAACGACAATGCCTTCGAGATGGAAGCTGTCGAAGACACCGATTAAAGTCAGAGGTTTCCTCGGAATGCTCTACTGTGTTTGAACGACTGCTTTACGGAAGCTGCGCCGCAGCGCCGATAATCCAATCCAAAGTCCGCTAAGGGCCGATCATGTCAAACGGCATCCGCGAATTGCGCACTCATCGCCTGCAATTCATGCGAGCTTTTCGCTAAAAGCTCGCATGGGCCCACAGGCTAAAATCCAACAAAACTTGAGTAAAGCGCCACATCGCACAACATGCTACTTTCATCATGCACGGTTTATGGGTATATTTATGAAATAAGCTTGCAAGGATTTGGTGATGCCGACTGCACCTGAGACCACCTGGAACAAAGGCCGTGTCGTGGGCAAAAAGCCACCGCTGACGCCCGACCAGGTTGCGCTGATCCGGATGATCCTGGGCCAGGATCGCGCACTGCGTGATCTGGCGTTGTTCAACACGGCACTTGATACGAGCTTCCGGGGCTCGGATCTCGTGCGGCTGCGGGTCTCGGACGTAGCAACCCCGGCAGGGGTCCGCGAGATCGTCGAGATCCGCCAGAAGAAAACGGAAAGCCGCAATGCGCGCCCAGTCCAAGCGCGGCTGTCGTCGGGGACGCGCGACAGCTTGAGTAGCTATCTCGCCGCCTCTGAAAAGCAGATGCATGCATGGTTGTTCACGGGGCAGGGGGCAAGGTGGTCCCACACGCACCTCAGCGAAAGCCAACTCTGGCGGTTGTTCAAATCCTGGCTGGAAAAGGCCCGCCTCGATCCCAGTCTCTACGGACTGCATTCGCTGCGCCGGACCTTCCCAACTCACATCTATCAGCAGACCGGCAACCTGCGTGCGGCCCAGCTTTTGCTTGGCCATGCCAGCATTGAAAGCACCAAAGAATACATTGGCACCGAACAGGCCGAAGCCCTCGAAATCGCGCGCAAGTACCATCTCTGAACCATGCAGACCTATCTCGAAAAGCGTCAGCCTGCTAACAATGTCGCCCGGTTTTACCGGATGTCCGTCATGCCAAACCTCTTTGGTGAATGGACGCTTCTTCGGGAATGGGGTCGCATAGGGCAGGGCGGGCAGGTCAGGATGGATTGGTTTGATAGCGAAAATCAGGCGATCGCTGCACTGGTCACGCTAGAAGCGGCCAAGCGCCATCGCGGCTATTGGGTGGAGCCTCAGCAGCTGACGATGTTTGGGTAATGGCTTAATAGGCTGGACGGAGTTCTTGACAGCCCAGTAACGCCGCCTGCATGTCCTTAGGACATGCAGGCGGCGTTACTGCTTGCTGAAAGAAAGGTATAGTAACTATACCATTTTCACCTTATATTACTTTTCATGAAGTTCGAGTATGACACCGACAAGAGCGCCGCGAACCGTGAAAAACACGGAATCGACTTTGATGAGGCTCAGGCTCTCTGGGATGATCCTTATCTGATCGAGGCCCCCGCCAACGTCACGGATGAACCACGCTTTCTGGCGGTTGGCATGATCGGGGCCAGACACTGGACGGCTGTCTACACATACCGGAGCGACCGGGTGCGGATCATCTCCGTGCGCCGCGCTCGCAAGCAGGAGATTGACCACTATGAAAGCGACTGAATTCGACGAACGCTTCGACGCGGACGAAGACATGTCCGCCCATGTCGATTGGACAAAGGCGCGCCGCCTCAATGTTGAGGCCAAGCGGGTAAACGTAGATTTCCCAACTTGGGTGGTTGCCGGTTTAGATCGTCAGGCTCAGAAGCTTGGTATTACTCGCCAAGCGCTGATCAAGACGTGGATTGCTGAACGTTTAGAGTGACGCTCAATGCATTCAGGTGCTCATGAAGCGAGACCTGTCGCCATCCGTAGAGAGAAAATTAGTAAAGAGACGCATCATGACCCGCAACACATCCGTCGCATTAGGAGACCATTTTGCCAACTTCATCGACGCGCAGGTCGGGGAAGGGCTCTATGGATCAGCTAGCGATGTTGTCCACGCAGGCCTACGCCTTCTTGAAGAGCGTGAAGCGAAGGTGAAGTCGTTGCAGGATGCGCTGATCGTTGGTGAACAATCTGGTGAGCCCAAGCCTTTTGACTTTAACGGATTTATTGCACGAAAAACTGCGGAAGCTTACCCACGTCGAACCAAAGCTGCTTTGTCAGGGTCGTAAACATAACTTGCAATCGTCCCGTCTTTGATCCGTTCGACCGCTTCCTTGATCACAAAAAGCGGCACGAGAAACCACTCGCGCGGCACAACTGGCCGCCCGAAGCGATCCATGATCTCGATCTCAAGCCGGGCAGGTTCAAAAATTCGGTGGATCAGGTTTTCAAGCTTCGTCCGGTTGATGTTGTAGAGCTCGTAAGTCCCAACGATTTCAACATTTGCCATCAAGAATGTTGGTTGAAGGTGAGCCCCCGCGATGCGCTTTTCCACGCTCATATTGGTCACACCGATCTTATGCACCAGCTCTCGGTTCTCCGCGACAAGCGGATGATCCGCCTTGCTCCGCAGCACATAGATCGTGCCGCTTGCCTCGTCCCCATCGATCGTTTGATCAGAGAACAAAGGTCCGGCGGTCGGCTCGGTGATCCGCCGCCCCGCCTCGTCCTTGTTTAGGGCACGCTGAAGCGATCGCATGAGCATGTTGCTCTCTGTACCGTTGTCGAAGATCACTCGTAAGCGAGCGTCCGTGCGCCCCTGGTCGGTGATTGTCGTCTCACCTTTGTCCGCGACATAGGCCTTCTGTCCGCTGACGATGAAGAATCGCCCCTTCTCGATCTCAGCCTTCATCTCGAAAGGTCGCGTGTCTCGCAAACCGCTGTCGAGCTCCTTTTGCACCTGCTCAAAAAGCGGTTTGAAGGTCTCAAAATCCTCGCATTTGTCGCGGTGCGCAATTTCTTCGGCGGCTTTTTTCTCAGCAGTCGATCGAACGTGCCTCAGCTCAGTGATCGGAGGGGCTTCGACGTCAATCCCCAATTCGGCCAAAAGGGCATCATCGTCGAGCTCTTCCGCATCTGCTAATGTGGCTTTGGCCGCACCCGTCAAGAGCCCCATCTCGTCCAAAGGTGCGACCAGCTCGCGGCTTTCCTGAAGCTCACGAATGCGATCTAGTCGAACGGCGTAAAGGCGTTCAAAGATATCACGCTCTTCGCCGTGCTGTGGCGCGGAACCATGTTCCTCGGCGAAGCGCTGAATCTCTTCAAAACCTGCAATGATACGCTCTTCGCGGGGTGTCCGCGTGACGGCCTTCTTGGTCTCGACCTCGACGCCAAGCTCAGCCAGGAGAGCATCATCTTCCTGAGTAAATTCTTTAACCATTGGCTGCCTCCTGCTTCATGCGCACAAGGTAAGCCACGCCTTCGGCCATCTTCTTTTCCCAGGCGTCCGGGGAAGTGATGTCTGGCAGGCGTCCACGCTCTTGCTTGAACTTTGCAGCGCGCCGCGCCAGATCACGCGCCTCTTCAGGGGAGAGCTGCACCTTCTTCGCTGAGATCACCGCCTGCACCTGCTTCAAGCTCTCCTCGCTCATGGTCTTTGCAAGGATTGCATAGGCTTCGCCGAATGGATTGATCCGGTCGATCAGGTCGATGTCGAGCTCGCGCACGTCCATCGCAAACTTTCGCACGCCGTCGATCAACGCCGTGTTGCCGCTCACCTGCGCATCGTCGGGCGCGGAAAGCGCGACCTCCTTGGCCTTCTGGGTCAGGTTCAAGGCGGCAACCGCGTGCTGCCTGACGGCCTCTTGATCCTCAGCATCCAGCTCGGGGAATTTCGCCCCGACAATTTTGCCCATGCGCACCTGCGTCAGCTCTTCGGGCACAAGCTCTTCATCAAAAAGCCCGCGCTCGATTGTCGTCTTGTCTTGAACAAAGGCGGTGATCACCTCATTCAAGTCCTCTTGGCAAATACGTGTGGCTTCTTTGCTCTTAGGCTCTGCCAGTCCTTTAATCTCGATCTGGAACTTTCCGCTTTCCTCATTGAAACCGACATTCTCCTTCGCAGGATCATAGCCGCCTTCACCATAGTCGAAGCCTTCAACCGGCCCGCTCTTGGCACTCTTCGGCGTGAAGTTGAAACGCGGCGCAAGCACCTGCTCCATGAGCAAGCTGGCGGCGATCGCCTTCAGCGTATCGTTCACCGCCTCAGTGACGGCTGCTTCGGCTGCATCGGGCTCTGCAATCAAATTGGTGAAGCGAGCGCGTGATTTGCCAATCGCGTCACGGGTGGCACGACCGATGATCTGCACGATCTCTGTCAGACTGGCGCGGTAGCCGACTGTCAGCGCATGCTCGCACCAAATCCAATCAAAGCCCTCCTTGGCCATCCCAAGGGCGATGATGATGTCCACATGATCGCGGTTGTTCTTCTGGGCAGGGTCTTTCAGCGCGCTCGATACCTTGTCGCGCTTCACCGCTTCATCATCCACCAGATCGGCAATCTTCAAAATTCGCCCCTCCGGCATCTTCACAAGTTGAAAGCCCGTCTTGGGGTCTGAGCCTTGCCAATCGCCCAGGGCGTCGATGATGTGCTCGACCTCCCGATGCTTATCCTTCGTGCTTTCGCGCGAATTCACGTTCGGGATGTGCAGTATCGTCTTCTCGTTCGGATCGAGCACCTTCAGGATGTCGTCGGCGTAAGAACCCGAGTAGAAGAAATAACCGATATCGAGCGTTTTCAGGTATTTGTAACCGTTCAACTGCTCATAGTAGGTGTAAGTGATCGTATCGAACTTGGCCTCGTTCTCTGGCAACAAGATCGGGGCTGCGTCACCACGAAAATAGCTGCCAGTCATTGCAACGACATGCACGCGATCACGCGATATGAACTCATTGAGCTGCTTGCCCAGAATATTATCATCACTGGCTGAGACGTGGTGAAATTCGTCTACAGCAATCAGCCGATCGTCGAACGCCTCTACCCCAAGTTTTTCTATGGCAAAGCGGAAGGTGGCATGGGTGCAGACAAGAATCTGATCATCGCTCTCAAGGAATGCTGTAACCGATTTGACCTTGCCGCCGTCTGTCCCAGGCGAATTGCAAAGGTTCCATTTAGGTGCGACCCGCCAATCCGCCCAAAAACCAAACTTGCTCAGCGGCTCGTCATTGAAGCTCGCGCCGATCGACTTTTCCGGCACCACAACGATCGCCTGTTTGATTCCTTGGTTAGCGAGCTTGTCGAGCGCAATGAACATCAGCGCGCGGCTCTTGCCCGAAGCAGGCGGCGACTTGATCAGAAGATACTGCTCGCCCCGCTTCTCATAGGCACGTTCCTGCATCGCCCGCATGCCAAGCTCGTTCGATTTGGTCGACCCACCATTCTGAGCGTAGGTCACGGAAACGGAAGGAACATTCTTAATTGTCATCTTTAAACCTTATAATCTTTCAAAATATCTTTTGCCCAAATAGGCGGTTGTGGCCAGGAGTAAGCGCCAGCTTCAAGCCACGACTTCGAAGTCCCGATCTTGTCGAGCTTCAAAATTCGCTCAAGCATTTCATCATGAGGGTAGACGTAGCAATCATCACCATTGAGAAATGCAATGTGGATGTCTTTGCCCAAGTATTTCTTGTCGATGGTCATGCGGCCCTTGAGCTGAATTTTCAAAAAGACAATGCCGTCCACATGGCAGGCCAGAAAATCCGCCCCTTGCCAATCATCATTCAAGCGTAAGCAGTTATAGCCATAGTCGGCAAGCTCACCGGCAACTTTGTGGAAGTTGTAGTTTTCCTTTTGACGCGAGTTCAGTTCACTGTATGGGACGCGCTTAAACACTTTTTCGCCCCTCAACCGTTTTTGTCATCTTGGTATAAAGCTCAAAGAGCCTCTCCAGGCGTTCCGTGTCGTTGCGAAATCGGCGACCGATGTAGATGCGCTCAAGCACCTCGTCGTTGCGGTCATGTGCGGCGCGCAGGTCTTCGGGCATTTTGCTATCGCCATCCTTCACCTCATAGAGATCGGCAATGGTTGCGGGAAAATGCGCCTCACGCGCCAGAAGGATATCCTCTGCGCAGCGGGTCAGATCGACCTTATTCTTTTCGGTCAGCTTAGGGACAGGGAACGTATTCCAACCAAGCGTGTTGGAATACGAGAATCGCATCTCCAATCTAACACAGACAGTACCTATCCATACCCAGTGCAACCGGGATGCAATAAGCGCCATGTTCCAAAGTGGAGCGTCATAAATGGCAAAGTTTCTGTCGCCGATTATTGCTCCCGCAGATAGATATTCAACGGGAAGAACGGGACGATTTTCGGAGCTAACACGAGGAGTCACTATAACTGATGATTGGGCATTGCGCGGCGTCTTAAACTGATGCGGTCGAGTAGCAAGGCTTCGTGCGTATGCATCTTTGCTCTTCAGTCTTGCATTCTTAACTTTCTCAATTTGGGCATTTATCGAAGGTATATCTCGCGCTTCTTCAACTTGATCATCGGTGACCCACACGCAGTACCGGGGCTCACCGTTTATAAGCTCCTTTGATCCAAGGAACCTTTTTATGAACTTTGCCTTTTGTTCGCTGGTTAAACCGAATTCATCGAGTTCGGCGGGCGATAGTGTCAAATGGCCACCATCATCCGCCTTATTCCCAAAATCCATTGAGCTGACTTGGGTTAAAGGCTTCATTGCTTTTTCAACGATGACGTTGTTACCGGCGATCAAATATGGGTTAATGTTCTCTACGTCTTTGCGGACTACTTCGCCGTCAGCGTTTTCACTGAATAATGTTGCTAGCCCAGCCTGTTTCGCCAGACCAACAATAACAACGGTGACACCCGCATTATGGCTGGCAAGGTTAGCCCACTTAAAGTTTGTGTGAGCGAAGCAAATCCTGTGCCCCGTTTCAAGAATTAGAGGCCAGAGAAAGGGCACTTGCTGTCCTTGGCAAATAGAATTTGTAGCGACGAACGCCGAAACTGCTGGTGTATGCAGACCGTAGTCCGCAGCCTTCATGAGCCAACCGGTCACATAATCGAGCGCTTTCCATGTCTTAGTGCGTCCCTCGAAAACACTTCCAAGGTCCTCCTTTTGTTCTCTGCTCTGCCAAGTTGAGCCCAAATATGGTGGGTTACCGCAAATGTATGTCTCACCGCCCTCATTCGCAAAATCGATCTGAGACTGTTCAAGTGGAGACATAAATAGATCGTCGGCCTGAAACTTAACTCCTGTCCCGGTCGGAGGGCAAATACTCAGCCAGTCAAGCCGTAACGCATTTCCACAAGTGATCCAGTTCTTAGCGTCGAGCGGCAAAAACTCGGCCAAGGCTTCTTTTTGACCGCGATAGGTCACATCGCACTGATATTCTGCAATGATCAGTGCGAGCCGGGCGATCTCAGCGGGGAAGTCGCGCAGCTCTATTCCTCGGAAGTTGGTGATCGGGATTTCCGTGCGCCGATCGACTTCGTCCCGCCGCTCATTGATCTCGGCCTCAATGGCACGCATTTCCTTGTAGGCGATAACAAGGAAGTTGCCCGATCCACAGGCTGGATCAAACACCCTGATTTTGGCGATGCGATTGCGCAGATTCAGAAGCTTGCGGGGGTTGCCCCCAGCCTCTTCCAGCTTTTCGCGCAAATCATCAAGGAAGAGCGGATTGAGCACCTTCAGGATGTTTGGCACGGATGTGTAGTGCATGCCAAGCGCGCCGCGCTCTTCATCGTCGGCAACGGCCTGGATCATCGAGCCGAAGATGTCAGGGTTGATCTTTGTCCAATCGAGGCTGCCAATGTGGATCAGGTAAGACCGCGCGATCTTGCTGAAGCGCGGCACATCTGTCGTACCTGAGAACAGCCCTCCGTTCACGTAAGGGAAGACGTTTGCCCATCGGGCAATGCCTGCTGCCATGCGATCGTCGGCCTTGGTGTTCATGGAACGGAAAAGCTCGCTGATCACCTCATCGGTATTCGAGCTGTCCCTTTCGCTCATCCGCTCAATCGTACCAGTGAACTGGTCGGGCTCGGTGAAAATATCGGTGTCTTCGGCAAAGAAACAGAAGATTAGCCGCGCCATGAAGTGGTTCATGTCGGGGCGGCGCGCAGCCGTGCCCCATTCGGGGTTGTCCTTCAATAGCTCGACATAGAGCCGATTGAGGCGGCCAGTCGCCTTGATGTCAAAGGCACTCTCGCGGATTTGCCTGACGGTGTTGATCCCTGCCAAGGGCAGGAAGAAGCCAAAGTGATCGGGAAAGTCGGTGTAGGCGCAGGCAATCGTTTCGCCCGTGGTCAGGTCTTCGGCTTCAAGATCGGTGCCATCCGTGGCCAGCACGAATTTCGCCTTGGCCTTGGTGGTGGCGGGACTGACCTTGAGCTGTGCAAAGGTATTGGTGACTTCGCCTTCTAGGCAAACTTTCAAATGAATGTTGTTGGTCTGAAGCACGCCGCCTTGGTCGGATTTGTTAGACGATCCGCTTTGCAGGCGTTTGATGGTTGTGGCTTTGTTGCCAAATGCCAGCAGGAACGAGAAAGGAAACTCTTCGGCGTTGAACGGCTGCTCGGCTAATGCTGATATGGCTTCTTCGATCTCAACAGCATTCATACTTTGCCACCCTCGTTCAGTTTAAAAATCATTGTTTCGGCAAATAGTAACAGCCACTTATAACTATTGCATTTGTCACTGAAGTGGCTGCACAAACATCTGCCAATAAGTTTCTGCCGCACCCTCGAACGTCAGCTTTTGATCTCGGTTTTGACCGAAGTGTGCCATCCCCATGCTCCGCAGATAAAGGGTTTGCTCATCGGCCTCGACGGTTAGGTTCTCATTGAACCCGTTGGTTTCAGCATTTTCGGTCGCAGTGTAAGCAATGCCCCCGATTTGCCGCCCCCCCATAAACACGGTGCAGCGGCTCGCAGACTGACCTTTATGATAGGCCACCGCGCTGAAGCGGTTTGCGTCAAGCCTGCGGAACGACCCGTCAATCTCGGGATTGCGAGCAGACAATTCAGAAAGCGAGTTCTCAAAGTATTTTGCCATGAACTCAAATGCGTCGGTTTGGAAAACATCCCGGTCACGATCATTAAAGGTCTTGGCAATCCGAAGGTTACTGGACCGGATTGCAGGCTCTGATTTGAAGCCCGTAGCGGCCACCGCAGACTGTGCAGGTTTGGCTGTCACAGCCCCAACCCGCTTCGCCGCCGCCTGCACAGCTTCCGCAACAAGCCGGAATGCATGGTCGATATCAGGCCACTGGGTGACAGGACGACCATCTGTCGGCACACCTAGAATCTTGCCAAACGGTGCACCTTTCCAGAGGCAGTCACGCAAAATCACTGGGATCACGATCGCCTCTCCGGCCTCGTGTCGTTCCAGTGCACGAGTCATCTCCACCTCGTAGCAATAGTCTGAGTTTAGAAAATCCGGACTTATCAGTAGCAGGATGATTTCATCCGCCTCAATGTGCGCGTCGATCTCACCCGCGAACTCCTGTCCGGCCTCGATGCGGCGGTCATGCCACGTTTCAATCAAGCCCTGACGCTGAAGTATTTTGAGCTGGCGTTCCAGCTGGTCGCGCAGAGCTTCATCAGCATGGCAGTAAGAAAAGAAAACAGTCGTCATGTATTATCCATCATTGAAAATCAGGGAACATCGTTGCGCGCCAAGATTTGCCGCTCAGTACCTTCACGCCCTATTAGGGAGGCCATCTTCTGAGCCTTCTCGTATCCTTCGGGCAGCTTCGCGACCTCTACCCTTAACTTATGGCGTTCTAGATGCTGGACGTTTGGCATGAGAAGCGTTCGATCCCGCACCACAACTCCCGTGACGACGACAGGCGCATTAATCTGACCGATTTCTTTCGAAGCTTTAAAGCTGTGACCATGGTGCGCAAGCCGCTCCTTGATCGCGTGGATCAATACCCCAGGAACGCTTTGACCAGAAACTGTTATATCGTCGACATACACGCTAACCTGGCATCCGGCATCGCTGGTCAGCTGATCAATCTCATCCCACATGTCAGCGTAGGCCCAGAAGGCGAGCGATGGACTGGCAGGGCTTCCGGCTGGCAGAACCCCGTTCAGCGTCGTGAGATCGAGAAGAACTTTCACTACGTCGGGAGGGCACCCGAGACACTTACCAAAGAACCATGCTACCTTGCTGGCCGTACAGCTCGGATAGAAATCTTCGATGTCGAGAAGATGGAACGCCGCTGCCCCGCGGTGCCGTGCGGCATTGTCGATGTTCGAGCGTCCGCGCACCGGCGACATCAGGTAGTCCGGAGTTTTCACCCGCAGCAGCAACTCTCCTATCCGGCGCTGAATACGCTTCAGATCGCCCCGTGGTGCAAGAACAGGACGGAACGTTCCGTCTTTTTTCTTCTTGCGTAGAGGCTTGTAGAGATTGGATGCGGCCTTCAACTCAGCAAACTTCTCGGAACTGGTCTGCAATAGTTTGAACAACTTTTTGCGCGTGCTGCATCGATAGAGGGCACATTGATCGATGGCATAGGACTTGTCGCGGCGCTTCGTCATGATGACGCCCGCTTACGCTCGATCATCCGAAGAAAATCAAGTATCTTGTCAGCGACAACCCCACGCGCCTTCTCGATAGCGCCCGGCGTCGTACCTTCTGTCAGCTTCTCGTCAAAAAACCAGATCGAGCTGACTGGCAGATCAAACTCTTCAGCGTATCGTGCAACGATTTCCTGACTTGGCACTTTCCGGCATCGTTCGATATCAGAAAGGTGCGATTGGGAAATATCGAGACGTTCCGCCAACTC
>NZ_FQUV01000014.1 GCF_900129235.1 Litoreibacter ascidiaceicola
CAGACGGTAATGTTCCATTTAACAAACGAGGTTCCGGGACTAAAAGGCTTGTTCTACTGAATTTCTTCCGGGCGGAAGCAGAGAGACGATCCGAAGAAGATGGTCGAGGAATAATCTATGCGTTTGAAGAACCAGAGAGCTCTCAGCACCCAGAAAATCAACGCCTCCTTCTTGATAGTTTTAAGCGACTTGCTGACACAGGAAAAGCTCAGGTCATTCTTACAACCCACTCACCTTTGGTAGCCCAGAACCTGCCAACAGAGTCTTTGCGGTTAGTTCGCAAAGACGGTCCTCAAGTATGTCCGATTATCGAAGAGGTGATAGAAAACTCAGCGAATGCAAATGAGCTCCTTGAAAAAATAGCAGCTGAACTTGGAGTTATGCCGGACAGCCGCATCTCGGTATTAGTCATGGTTGAAGGTCCGAACGATGTGAATTTTTTTGAGAATATTTACACTGCTGTTGTAGGCTTAGATCCGAATGTCATCGACCTGGCATCATCTGATAACGTAGCAATTGTCCCTGTCGGGGGGGGCGACCTGAAACACTGGATCTCCAAACGGTATCTGAAGGGGTTGGGGTGTGTAGAATATCATATTTATGACCGCGATTGCGATCATGACCATGTTCCAGCCTATCAAGGGCAGACAGATATAGTGAATGGAAATGCTGATCTAAACACCGCCCGATTGACATCAAAAAGAGAGACCGAAAACTACCTCCATGCGGCTGCAATCTTGGAAGCACTTGGGGTTGCAGTGCACGTGTCAGATTTTGCAGATATCCCGCTTCTAGTTAGCGATGCAAGCAAGCAGACCGACCTCGCGCCGGACATGGGCACCGGTACCGCAAAAAGACAATTGAATACTCTGGCCGCATCACGAATGACGGCAGCTTTACTGAGAGAAGTTGACCCTCAAGATGAGGTCCTAGGATGGTTTCAAGAGATCAGCGGATTGATACAGCAACAAATAAATTAACATAACAGTTCTTATACGATAAGTCAGCAATACTGACCTATATGCCCTGTTCCAGTAAATGAAGCGCATCCCTGTCTGATGATAATCAGAGGCATCGCAGCCGTTCGCTGCGCTGCACCTTAACTCACAGAATGCAGGACAAAGCACCAATTCGCTAGCGGATGCGCCAATGACTGCTCACAAGCAACAGCCCAGCCAAAAATATGCCGCTTTCTCCAGTGACGGAGACGCACTAGTTTTATCTATACCTTATCCTCGAATAAACTGGAGACCAGCAGTGCCAAAGAAAAGATCGAGCTCGGCGTCTGTCGAGAAAGATGGGCTACTTGCCGTCGAAAAAGCATGTAACGATCATGATCTTATCTGGCGGGACTTGTTTCAAGAAGATGTCGGCGTCGATGGGACTATCGAGCTGTGCCTCGGAGACTTCCCTACGGGCAAGATCGTCGGTGCGCAGGTGAAATCTGGGATGAGCTACGTCAATGGGGACCGATCGGATCAGTTCAAATTCTACGCTAGACAGTCGGACCTTGAATATTGGCTGCAATTGTCGATCCATCTGTTTTTGTTCGTTTACCATCCGAAAGATGACGCGGTCTATTGGCACCATGTTACGAATTATTTGCCAGACGACGAGGGCCAGCTATCGCGAAGCACCCACATCGTCATATCCAAATCGAACAAAGTCGATAGCGCGTTCGCGAGCTACCTTCTCACCTTGTTCGACCTAGAAGTTTACGACGCGGATCGATTGACGTCGCTCTCGGAGGAGATGGCTTCATGCACGATCATGGTCGGTCATGGAGATGCGGCAGTAACGATCAGTGCGCTCGATCTTTTTGTCGAAGGGCTCTGGGGACTGTGCAGCAAGGTCCAGTTTCATGCGAGCATACTGCTCCAGCGCATTCGGAAACAGGTTATTGTTCGCGGCAAGGATGCGCGTATCGCGTATACATTCTCTAGGAGCGATCTCTACCCTTTCATTATTAGGTATATCCGTCTCTTGACCGACCACCGCCTTGCGAAGATCGATATCGATGACGTCAATGATTCCCTCTATCGGAAGATGGAGCAGCCAACATTTATCGCGCCCTTGACCACGAACGGTCGTGCTTTGGTCGAATTCCTTCGTGCGCGCGAGCATCCGGATGTGCATGACAACCAATATTTTACGCTGAGTCTTACCCCGACGGCGCAAATCGAAGCCTACGATAGCTTTGACGAGACTAGGGGAAAGAAGGGGTTCGGACCCTATACCGACGTCTTTGCAATCCGGTTCAATCAACATCTCGATTATTATGACGTCCAACACTTTGCGAGAGGAGAGAATGAAGGATCGACGCAGGTGCGAACATCACAGATCATGTATTTCAACGAGATGACCGATTATCTCGACCGAATAATGAGCGGCATTCCGAAGGATCAGATCCTGCTACGTTACTTTGACCATCCCTGTACTCCGTTGATTGCCTGGCTTCAGGACTGGTACGATGACAAACAGCCGTTCCATTTTAAGGACTTAGCAAGAAAGACGAATTCGGATGTGATCGGCCTCCATGACGAAGTCGTGTCGACCTTTTCAGGGCTTGGCGTGATGACTGTACAGGAGCCGCCCTTGCCCGCACTTCCGATCCGAACGCTTTTCAATGGAGAAATTCTTGACTGAGACCAGATGCTTGGTTCATGTCGATGCGAAATGTTGATCGTTCATTGGTGTAAATCTCAGTAACTGTTCCTCTGGTGTCTTTCGACACCTTCGCTGTGCACGTGACGAACGGCTGCTTCCACCTTACCAAAGAATTCTTTCCTCTCCGGCAATAGACTCCTACGACGGTCAAAAAGCTGCCAAAACCGCAATGATTTTGCCGGGGAGTTTTGTCACAGCCAAGCGACTGATTCCGCTGAGCCGCAGATAGATCGACCAAATGGACCGTTTTTGGCAGGGAAGTTCTGTCATGGGGTTTTTGTCCGTGAACATTCGTCCAAAAAATAACCTACTGTGTCGAATGCTGTGAAAACCCTAACCGGAAGCACACTAACAATGACATGCTGTCATCAGTTGACTATGAAGCACAAGAGTTGAAACTGAACAAAGCAGGCGTCTAGAAAACTAGGGGCACCTCAATGAGACCCAGAAGAGCTTTCCGAAATGTTTGCGCAGAGTGCGCCTTGGTTAATAACAACGATATAGGCCAATTTTTGCGTGAACACTCATAATGTGCTAGTTTACTTCATATTCAAAGAGAGGGTGATGGCTATGAGGACATTTCTCGGTTCAGTATTTTTAGGTTTGCTACTCACGATTGCACCATCGCTAGTGTCGGCTGCGGATAGATTTTTATATTCATACAATGCGTCACGTGCAGCCAATATGATATATTCTGGCCCATATCAATTTAATGGAGAGGCCGATGACACAGTAAGGACGGAGAGGTTATCGACTGGCAGATACCGTGTCTTTCTCGCGCAAACCGAATTGGCAGAATTTGGTGGGAATGTGCAGATAAGTTCTTACGGGGAAGATATTTCTTTGTGCTCTGTCGTTGGATGGAACCAAGATGGAGTCAATGTTGCCTGCTTTGATCTGGATGGCCGTGCCAAAGACTCCCAATTTTCCACTCTTGTCACAACACCAGGAAATACACCTGGAATTTCAAGCTATGTTTACGCGTCTCGGCAAACCAGCGGCAGCTATCGGCCTATTAGCCAATATAGTCATCTGCCTGGAGGGGGCGAATATTCGATATCTCGGATCTCGGAAGGAGAGTATGCAGTTTCATCAAGCTCTAACATGCAGTTTAATAAGGGTATCGTGCTCGTAACACCCTATGGAACAGATGCTACACTGTGTGCCGCATCTCTTACCTCCGAAGAAAATCGCGTTATAGTTTCGTGCGTCGACCATAGAGGATCACGAAAGGATAGCAGGTTTTCTTTGCTGCATGTGGGCTTATCAACTGATAGTTTTGTGACGTCTACGAATGCAGCGGACACAGTAAGTATCTATCAGACTAATCACATTGCAATCGCATCAGTTCCTGCAAACATACCAAACTTAACATTCGCGGAAAATTCCTTCGCACCGACTGGAGGTCACATAGAAATAGGTCGTCCCTCCAATGGGGTCTATGAAGTGTATGTGGGGGCACTGACCGACATTCCAGGAGCGGGCGTTCAAGTGCACTCGCGCGTCCAATCCGCACATTGCTGGGCCAGAAATTGGTTCCGTGGTCTCGTGACCGTTGAGTGCATTGACCTTCTGGGTAACGCGGTTCTTGCACCATTTGATGTTTTCGTAGTCCGAGGGTTCATAACAAACCCTGCGTTGGTCGACTCAAATGATAATTCGTCAGATACCATCGTAATCTCCGCTTGGGATTACTATTGCCGAATGGCGGTCTATAGAAATATTTTGGATCGATCTATAAACTATGAAATGCTTTCTCAGCAAGCCGGTCCCGACGCAGCTTCGGCCAGAGCCAGATTTTGGCTCAAATCACAGTATCAGGTTTGCGAGCGAGCGAGACCCGACAGTCAGTTTTTCATAGATGCCCGGGACATGCTTAAGACGGTCACAGATGGGTTGGAACGACAACTGGCTATTGACGACTTGCCATTCACAATTTCTTACCTTCGAAATTTGAAGGCTTTCAATATTGCAAATTTTAGAGAGCATTGTGGTGAGTGGGAAGAAATCGCCAAAAATCAGATCATAGTAGGATCACATGATCAGTTCTTGTCCGCAATGGGCGCGATGGTAACCGCCCCATGCATCGATGATACGCGAACCCCATCTGGTGGGGGCGCTCCTGTCACGCAGCCGGGAACCTACTCCATTCCAGCATTACTTGGTAATGGGCTGTCACGTTCGATACGGCAATGTATTCAACCCATGTTACCGTCTGATGCATGCACATCGCCCCTGACCCAAGGGCCGGTAGATGGTCCTGAACCAGATCCGGAAGATGATTCTGATCAAAGTGTGGATGATGAATCCCAATGGACCAATGACGGAGACGCAGGGAATGGTGAGGACATGTGGTCTCGAACTATACGCGATGAAAACGGCAATGCTTATTACGAATTCGAACTTCGTTCGAGGACGGGGCCATCAGTCACAAGAACAAGCGTCGAAATCATTTGCTGCTCGCCACCCGATAGACGAGAGATACCATACGAACCTGATTGGATCGACAATATTGGACACCCGTTGATTGATACCGTAGCCGTCGGCCTAGAGGCCCAAAACACATACCATAGTGTTGAAACGGATCTCGCTGCCGGACGCGGTCGCTACTCCAGAGGGGCCGGGTTTGGACCGCCAGGATCAGTTAGTGCTTCGATAATCAACGAACTGTTGGAATTTGCTGAATTACCTTTGAGTGCGTTGCGTACTTTGGTGGCCAACAGGCTAAGGTCAAGTAGTGAGGACCTTACATTTTCTGATGGTTTATTTTTATATCTGGGGGCCGTGATGGTGAATGCGGACCACAGCGATGGTGATGTAGCCGGACGTAGAGCCATGTGGGATTCAGTATTTGGAAGTGGCTCAAACTACTGCCCCAGCTTTCTAGGAAATGAGACTTCAGTCGCCTTTGTTGATCAAGCCGACGGCAGCCAGGTCGATGTTCTTGACGCCGTAAACGGCTGTTTTTGCCAAGCACTTTCAGAAACCACGAGCAGTTCTGGACTATCTCGCCGGAACGCGTTTTGCCGATCCGACCGACTTGATGCTGTATTGGACTGCTTCCAGAACCCATTCGACGAGAATGATAAGCCGAAGGCTGTGTGCGTCGATATGTTATTGAGTTCTAACCCTGGCTCAATGGGTGAAGCTATCGGGCGGAAATACTGTGAACGCGTGCAATGCCCGGGACAGGTTTCATCGACGGCAGACTGGAGTAGTGGTGCTTTGGCCTGCCAGTGTCTTTTTGATGATAGGGGTGGATCCCCGACAGGTTTGAGCCCAGCGTCACTTCGGCAGTGCCAGCAAATAACATGTCCTGAAGGGGTGCCTAAAGTCACCAACGGGCTTGGATGCTCGTGTGCACCAAGACCTATTTTGGAGGTGCCAACGATACGCCCTCCTCTGGACCTTCCTGATTTGCCGCTGGAGTAGCCGCCGCCCTTAATCTGCGGCATTTAAAAACGGCCAAAACCCTATGTTTGTGTCACCGGCGAAAAGGACCGTTTTTGGCCTAGGGACAACTCAAACAGTCAAGGTCCGAAAGGAAAGAAAATGTCGTCGCGCTTTACGAGCGCTCTGACTATCTTCTCCTCGGTATCTTCGGGCTTGTTGGCATTT
This sequence comes from Litoreibacter ascidiaceicola, assembly GCF_900129235.1. Classification (GTDB taxonomy): domain Bacteria; phylum Pseudomonadota; class Alphaproteobacteria; order Rhodobacterales; family Rhodobacteraceae; genus Litoreibacter; species Litoreibacter ascidiaceicola. The sequence continues at coordinate 6,286 of NZ_FQUV01000014.1, forward strand.
GAAACGTTAATGGAAAAGTATTTGATACCCCGCAGATCGCTCGGGAGAAGGTCCGGACCTAAGTCACGATCTAAAGACAAGAAAACAACAGCCGCCTTGTTTTTCAGAGGCTCAAGGATTGCTTCATGGTCGTGTAAAGTAAGATCGAATTCGATAATACCTGGCGCTTCGGCTAAGAGTTCAAACAGGGTACTGCGAGCTACTTCGGCGTACCTTGTTTCCCCGGCCCTCTCTCTAAATGCGTGAGGATTATCCTCAAGCCGCTTGGTGATTTGATACTCAAAATCTACGATGCCCACTCCTAGCCGCTCTGCAAGAAGCTTACCGATAGTGGACTTCCCCGAACCACGTGGTCCCATTAAAACAATGTGCTTCGATGGCTTTAACTCCTTCGGTAGAGCACCATTCTCGTTTTGATCTGGTTTCTTGCGTACCAAGAATTGCTTGGCCCAACTGAACTCTGGACGCAATTCTGTAACTTTCTCGAACAGAGGAAGATTGCGCTCAACAAGATCGGCCATTCCCTTCAGAAGCGCACTTTCTTTGGTAGCGGCGTGTTTATCTGCTTGGTCCAGGGCTTTTTCAAATTGATCGCCAACTGCGCTAGTTGCTTTCTTGAAGCGAGGCATCGTCTTGATGGCTTCCCAGAAGAAACCACCTACTAGGCCCGCCGCTCCAAGCGCGGTAGCAGGCACGATGAAAGTGGCTAAAACTCCACCTGCGCTGTACCACGCAGCCCCTCCGACGATCACGGTTAAGGCCGATCCGGTCGCTGCTATGCCCAACCCTCTACTTCGCGCGGGTTGTGGGTCGCCTTCTGTCTTGGCTGTGAGCTCTCGGTATGCCTCGGCCGTTTCGGGCTCAACGAGCTCTGTTTCGGCAGCGATGACCTGGCTAAATTCTTCAATGGTCTTCTGATCTTCCTCATAAACATCAGGGGGCACCTCGTATTGATGCGCGTCTTCAACGAGTTTGCGCCCGGCAGCCGACGCCATGATCATTGGGCCATGAAGATCACATATCGCATCGATTGCTTCATTTTCATCAGCGTCAAGCTCTGGCCACTCACCAGATGCGATCTGTTGGGAGGCTCGCCGCCGGGCGGCATAGAAGCGTGATCCTCTTGCATAGAGGACTGTGTAGTTGATGTCTTTCGGGTCTTTAGAGAGTTCATCGTCGTACTTTGAAGTCAATCGTCCAAACAAGCCTGCCTGCGGCACGTTTGGATTTTGGGCGTACCTTTCCTTCAAGTGTTCGATGGGACCGTTCGCAGCTAGTAGTTCGGACCTAAGTGCTTCGATGGTGTCGTAGTCGTTTTCATCCACGAGTGTGGGGATTAGGCTAAGCTTAGCGTTTTCTGATACGCCAAATCGAACAAGAGGATTCTGATCCGGAATCGACTGAGCAGTTTGCACCATTTTCAGTCTTCTTTTCGCTTCATCAGACTGGTCTGAATTGAAGAGCCTTAGATTCGCACTTTCCCTCGAACCCGCATCGACTCCTACTTCTTCTAAAAAACCATCGCGCAAAAGAGCGCGATGTATAACCTCGGACCGAGATATCCCAGTTTCGTGGGCGATTTCGTCAAGTCGTTCTGCTTGCTCACCTGAGAGGTTTAATGTCAGCCTTTTTTGATCTACAGGTTTTTCCGGCCCGCTAAGCCTTTTGACACTAGGCGATGGATTGACCAGTTTCCCTTCTTTCGCAATTCTCTGAAGGGCTTTTCCATCACCAATACTGGCCTGTATAATCCTTGAAGCTGACATGCCTTCGCGAGAAGCAATCGCCTGGATGCTGGCAAATTGGTCCGATGATAGCCGGATAGATATACGTTTCCGCTGTTGCCCCTCTGAAGGCGAACGAAACCTGAGACTGGCTAGCTCTGCTTCGTCCAAATTAAGAAAACCAACTAGCTTTCCTATAACTTCATCAGAAGGACGAATTTGATCATTCAGTAATTTTGACACCAGTGAAGGTGAAATTTTAGCATCACGTGCAAGGCTTTTGCGCGTAATACCTTTTCTCGACATCTCCCGTCGAATTATCTCTGACAAACTTTTGGCATCGAAGGGTGATTGAGGCTTTGATAGATCGGTATCTTCCAAATACTCCTTCACAAAACGGATGATTTTACGAGCTGTGTCTGCGCTAACTCGAACATTGTCTTGCTCTAGTTTTCTGATTGTTTGGTGGTCAATGCCTGTGGCATCGATGAGCATGCCTTGGCCATAGTCGCGTTTTGATCTAAGCTCATTCAGCATGTCTCGGGCGTAGTCAGAAAGCTCAGCATCGGTTCCCTGTTGGTCACTAGTCAGGCGATCTTCATAGCTTTTTCCATCTAAAAGACTCTTTGGCTCAACATCGAATTCAAGCGCTTTTGACAATCCGGCGGCGATCTTGGCGATAGTGGTTTGATTGACTTGGCCACCTGTTTCAAATCGCGAGATTGTTCTAGCATCAACGCCAGACAGCTTGGAAAGCGCCTTTTGCGTTAAACCGGCCTGACTTCTCAGGCGTCTGGCATGATTGTCTCTGCTGGCCATTTCTCGAACCCATATGAACTTGTAAGCTACTCCCTGATAACTTGACAGTATCTGGTATAAGCTAAGCTACTCTCTGCACCCGCTGATCGGGGTTGGTTGTTTCAACTCTCTGCCAATAGACCACGGCTGGTGGCCTATCGCCAAGTGAGGAATGCGGATGCTTGCCTTGTTCCTAGAGCCGCCACAAGCTCGGGCATCTCATGCCCGTCCGCGCGAAGCGCCGGGCCTGTCGGCGGGTAGCCTTCAGGTTGCCTGCCGACAGGTCACCCTGAAACCGCCACCACCTGAATCACGCCAGAACGCAAAAGGCCCCCGCCTGCTGACGGGGGCCTCGATCATTGCGGCGGTGCGGACTGCTACTCAGCGGCCATCCGCTCGGCCTGCGTGTTGCGTGCCATGATGTAATCCACCGCCTTCTGCGCCTCTGACGCGGCGCGGAATATTGCGCGGCTGTCTTCCTTCATCGCCTCAAGCCATCCCTCGACATAGGCCGCGCTTTGATCGAATTCAGGCTCCACCCCGATCTGCGCACAAAGCATGCAATTTCCGATTTCCGCGACCAGTTCCTCAAACGCATAGGCCTTGCGGTCGTTGAACCGGCCCAAACGATCCAGCCGCTTTGTTGCGCCTGTCCAGTGGGTCAACTCATGCGCCAAGGTGCCATAGTATCCTGCCGCCCTGTGAAAGGTTGCGATCAGCGGCATGTGGATGCGGTCCGTCTTGATGTTGTAATAGGCGCGCGGCTCCTCGGTCACGTCGACCTGCGCGCCACTCGCAACGAAGAACGCCTCCAGTTCGGGATCGGCGACGGTGCCAAGATCACGGGGCGGATCGGGCAGGATGTAGAACTCGGCGGGCAAGCCCTCGATCTGATCAGCGTTGAACACGCGGTAGGCCTTGGCATAGGGGATCTGGCGCTCCTCGCCGTTCTGGTCCTCACGCTCGACGGTGCCGTATTTCACCACGGTTGCGGATTTCTCACCCTTGCGGACATGGCCCCCCAGCTGCTTGGCCTGATTAAACGTCATCCAGCGGGCTGAGCTGTAATCCTTGGTCATGGCTGTGGCCCAAAGCATCAGGATATTGATCCCGCGATAGGCTTCGCCGTTGAACCGTTCCGGTAGGCTGACCGATGCCCCGCCGCCAGTCCACGGCTTGCGCCACGGGGGGGTGCCCGCCTCGATCTGCGCGACAATCTGATCGGTGACATGGGAATAAACGTCAAATTTCTCTTTGGTCATTTGTGACCCTCCTTGCGTGATGCGGTCGGGGTCTGTTTCCCTTTCCGCCAATGGGCGGGCCTTCCTGCTTCTGTTGTTGGAATGCCCATGCATTCCGAACGGCAGAGCAGGTAAGGGCAAAGCCCGTCCTGCGGCCTGGCGGGGCCGTGACAACCGGGTAGAGGGCGTGAATTTGGGAGGGACCCGCGCGCCTGCGCGTGGGAGGAACCGGAATTCTCGACTGGAACCGACGCCACAGGCGGCGCTTGCCGGTTTTCTCGGACCTGCCGGGATGGCAGGCGGATCAACAGGATTCGGAAACTGTCAGGGCCGGGGTGAGTGGGTGTCAGCCCGTCGAACCCCTGCCCTGTCTATCGCTCAAAGCGAAACCGGCGTGCGCCGGGATCACTGAACTCTATCGAGCCATATCTAACTCGATAATATACGATTGATGCCTTCGTTAGATTCAGGCACAAAACGACCATCATTGTTTCTGTTGGTATGCGCGATGAACCAGACGATTGACCTCGAACTAAACGTCACCACCGAACAGGGCCTTCGGGCACTTGCTGAGGAGGGACACACGGTCGAAGTGCTGTGCAAAGCCGATCCTGAACGCAAGGGACCAAGCTGGTACGGCCTGTGGATCATGCGGACGGTTGGGAGTGATGGGCAGGAGAAAATCCTTGTCACTGCCAGAACGCGCGTGACGCAGAATGCGATCAGGGTGCGCGAATTCAAGACGGCAACCGGCGTGATTTCCTTCCTGGTAGGCGTTGGGTTCTCCCAAGCAAGCATCCCCATGAATAACGGCGAAAAGACCTCACACCGCCTCGTCAGTGACTGAGGCCGGGATCACGGTCTATCTCCCTGTCGATCTCGCGGTCGTTCTCGACTTCCTGATCCTTATCCTGGTCGCGCCCGTCCTCGATCTCCAGCTTTTCGCGCGGCTTGTTTAGCACGTCCTTCAGGCGCTCGTTCACAGATGGTTTGCGCTCTTCGCGTCCGGTCTCCTCGCCAAGCTCAGGATCACTGTGACCGTCCAGCTTGTGCACCGCCGCCTGGCCATCCCGCCCGGCGTCCTTATCCATAATCTCCTTCAGGCGGTCCCGCGCATAGTTGCGCCCTCCGGCCTGTTCTTCGTCACTCTGCCCACCACGATCCTGCCCGCGATCCGTGATCCGCGCCAACCGCTCCCGGACGTCATCTGTGACACGGCCCTTGGATGTCGCCGCCCTGAGCGCGGCTAGACCGGCGGACACACGCCCCTGCCCGGCGTCCCGCTCGACCCCGTAGACTTCACGCGCAAACTCGACGCGCTCGCGCATCTCGCGGAACGCAGCGCGGGCCTGACGCGCGGCATGGACCACGGCACCGCGCTCAGTAACGGGTTTGTATTCCCGGCCCTCGCGCTCCGCCGCTGCCTTTTCGCGCCGCTCCATCGAGTTTGCCGCCGGTCCCAGCTTCAGCTCCGGGTCACGGTCCAGCTCCTCGGCGGACAGTATATCACCGCGCTCCTGTGCCGCCTCGCGCTGCACCTCAAGAGATCGGTGATCGACACGCTCGACTTCGCCCACACGCTCAAGCGCCCGGTTCTGCAATTCGGCCCAGACGCCACGCATCTGCTCGATCTCGACACCGCCGGTCTTTGCGGAATCGAGAACCCGCGTCTTGGCCGTGAAGCCCTCGGGTTCCAGCTTTCGGGTGCTGGTCAGGACGTGGGCATGATGGTTGCGCTGATCACCTTCACGGTGCGGTGCATGGATCGCCACGTCCACGGCGACACCATATCGGCTGACCAGCTCCTCGGCGAACTCACGGGTGATCTGCGACCTGTCCTCGGCGCTGATCTCTGACGGCAGAGCCAGCTCCCACTCGCGGGCGGTGACGGAGTTGCGGCGGGTCTCGCTGGCCTCGGCTTCATTCCAGAGCTTGGAGCGGTCCTGCGCCCAGGCCGGGGCATTCTCAGGGGCGACAATGAACGTCTCCTCGATGCCCTGCTTGCGGGTGTAGTCGTGCACACGGCCCTCCCGCTGGCACTCGATGCGCTCGCCCGCGCGGTAGGCACCGGCTGCCGTTGCGGTGCGTCCGGCAGACCGTTTGATCGTCTTCACAGAGAGGTGGTAGCTGGCCATCAGCGCAACCCGCGCCTGAGACGCGAACGCCGCCGACAAGCGCCGCTGCTGACCCCGGCCAATGCTCCAACATTGGCCGTCCGGTCAGCCGTCTTTTGCCTTCCGGTCCCAGAGGTGCCAACGGGCACTCCGGTCTGGCGCGCGGGCCTGCGGGGAAAAGACAGCCTAGGCGAAACTGCCCGAAGGGTGGTTGAGGCGCGGGCTTGCCTGTCATCTGCCCCTAGATCCCCAGCTTCGTGGCGAGCGGGATATGGGGACAGATGACAGGCGGTTTGCCGGGGGCAAACCCGGCGTGGATCGACACCGTCAGGTCCGACGATCCACGCCTCTCGGAACGGAGACGCCAGCGGCAGACCGGCCCCCACCATGGGGCATTGGGCGAACTGCTGGGGCGACGTTACGGGACGCGATCCAACGGCACACGTTGGTCTGGGAAGGTTTGGAAGGGGCGGCGCGCCCTTCCATTTCGATGCGTTTCGCAGCGAAGGGGTTTGCCATCGGCTGGGGCTTTGCCCCGAAGAGATCGCACGCAAATCTCGGAGCCGCAGGTGGAGAGTTTGCATAAGTGCGCCCTTGTCCTTTACAGGCCTACGGGTAAGCTCTACCATCTGAGGTAGAAAGTCAAACTTCTCCACCCGCAAATCTGAAAGTGGAACCCCGCGATATGGCAGAGACGGAACTCGAACGGGCAGAGAAACGATACGCCCAGGCCAAGGCGCGGCTCCAGGGTCTTAAGAACCGGGAAGCGACCAGGCAGCGCAAACTGGACACAAGGCGCAAAGTGATCCTCGGCGGGGCGCTGCTCGATCTGGCGGAGCGGGATTCCAGTGCTGCTGCGATGCTAGATCGGCTCGTGCGTAACCTTGCCCGTGAACAGGATCGCAAGGCCTTCGCGGACTGGACTGCTCCCTCGCCCACCCTCTCCCCTGTCCCCATTGCGAACGATGCCGCTGATGACGACGGCGCGTCCTGATGCGGGGATTGTTCCGCATCTCTGACGCTCTGTTCCGGTTTTTCGGTCGGCTGATCTTCACGCCCATTCTGTTGGGGTGGATGATCGGAGCCGTCCTGTTCGGCGCGATGCTCGGGGCACTTGTTGCAACGCCGTTCATCTTCGCCTTCTACGATCAACAGCCGGGCGAAAGCGCATGGCAATGGCTGGTGTTTGGTCCGTTCATTTTCATCGGTGGCGTCTTCGGGTTCCGATACTGGCGCATGGTCTCCGGGGCTGATGCTTACTTCGGACTGACCGGCGACAGCCACGGCTCGGCCCGCTTCGCCAACCGCAAGGAGCTGAAGAAGCTCCAGGGGAATGATGGTCTCTTGATCGGGCGCAATCCGCACACCGGGCGTTTGCTGCGCTATGACGGTCCTGCTCATCTGATCACCCTCGCCCCGACGCGCGCAGGGAAAGGCGTTGGCACCGTGATCCCGAACCTGCTGGCGGCGGAGCGCTCCGTCCTGGTCATCGACCCCAAGGGCGAGAACGCCCGGATTGCCGGGGAAGCCCGGCGGCGGTTCGGGACTACTCACGTCCTCGATCCGTTTGAGGTATCTGGGATTCCTTCAGCCGCCTACAATCCGCTGGACCGGCTCACGCCTGACAGCCTCGATCTGGGCGAGGATGCCGCCTCCCTGACGGAGGCGCTGGTGATGGACCCGCCGGGACAAGTTTCGGAAGCCCACTGGAACGAAGAAGCCAAAGCCATCCTCGGCGGGCTGATCATGTTCTGCGTCTGTCACGAAGACCGCGACCGCCGGACGCTTGGCACTGTCCGGGAATATCTCACCCTGCCCTCGGAAAAGCTGCGCGCCCTGCTGGAGCTGATGCAGGACAGCGATGCGGCGGGCGGGTTGATTGCCCGCACTGCTAACCGGTTTCTGGGTAAGGCGGATCGCGAAGCCGCGTCCGTCATGTCGAACGCGCAGCGCCACACGCATTTTCTGGACAGCCCGCGCATTGCGAAAGTGACATCGCGGTCTGACTTCCACTTTTCCGATCTGCGCCACCGGATCACATCGGTGTTTCTGGTGCTGCCCCCCAACCGTATGGACGCCTACAGCCGCTGGCTGCGTCTTCTGGTCTCTCAGGCCCTCCAGGACATCGCACGGGACGCTGAGGCCTCTGTGGGCGCTCAGGGAGCCTCTCAGCGCCTCAAGGCCCCTGCCCTCTTCCTCCTCGATGAATTTGCCGCCCTGGGCCGTCTGGAGGCCGTGGAACGCGCCATGGGGCTGATGGCAGGCTATGGCCTCCAGCTCTGGCCCATCCTGCAGGACATGAGCCAACTCAGGGACCTCTACGGCGAACGCGCGGGCACCTTCACCGCCAATGCCGGGGTACAACAGGTCTTCGGGGTGAATGATTTTGAGACGGCCAAATGGCTGAGCCAAATGATCGGTCAGGAAACCACGGGCTTCCAGACCGACAGCTACAAGCCGGGCGACAATCCCAGCTTCTCCAACAATCTCACGGGCCGTGATCTGCTGACCCCCGATGAAATCATGCAGATGCCGCCCGAGTTGCAGCTCCTGCGCGTCCAAGGCCAGCCCTCGGCCCTGGCCCAAAAGCTGCGCTACTACGCCGACCCCGAGTTCAAGGGGCTGTTCGTCCCGCAGGACCAGTGATCCAAAGGATGACCCGCCATGACTGACACGCCTGATCCAGACCAACCCGAGTTCCCTGCCCTCTCCGACGCTGAGCTGCGCGAAACACTTGATCTCATGGCCACGGCGGTCGCCAGCATGTCCAACCGGATCGACGGCCTGACGCAGGTTGCCAACAAACAGTTCGAAGTCTCGACTGAGGCGCGGATCGCGGCCTTCGCGGCGCAGGAACAAACCAACCCGGAAAAATATGGCGAGCTGATCGGCCAAACCGTCGATGGTCGGATTGCTGACAGCCTCAAGCGGTTGAACAAAGCGGCTGGGGTTCTGCTGGACAGTGCTGAAAGATCAAGCGCATCGTTTCAGGAAACCACGACGCAACATTCCAACACGCTGCGTCTTATTCAGGAATTGCGTGAAAATCAGCAGAGCGACAGACGCTGGCTTCCATGGGTCGGTCTGGGTGGTGTCGTTCTGGCTTTGGTGCTGACGGTTGCGCTTCCTCGTTTCTTAGCCAGCAACGCTGCAACTTGCGCTGTCCTTGGGGCTTCGTGGACGACGACAACAACGGGTGTCGGTGCTTGTGTGTTTTATTCTGATTGAGTTGGCCGATTCGCTTGCTTCGTTAGCTGATTGTTTCGTTTTGGCTGAATCTTGCTAGTGTTATATATGTGTTAGAATCTGTGTTACGTGTAATTTTAGGGCACTATTCATATTTGTTTTCAATATGTTGTGCGTTCGATCTGCAGCTATTGTCCCGTTCAGATGCAGGCGTTATCCCAGATACTGCAGGTGTTATCCCGATAAGACTTGAAGTGCAGCTAATATCCCGATAACAACTAAAGTGCAGCTAATATCCCGTTGAGAGCAGGCCTCATGAAAGAAGACAATCCCCCTCTCCTACCGGACAGATACCCGCAGACGGACCTCTTTATCTGCGATGTGGCTGATGCTGTGATCAAAAGTGACATGGCTTCGATGGAACATCCAATCTTCACCTTGTCAAAGAAACCTATTCGCGAAGTCAAAACTTATGAGAATGGCGACATTGTACTAGAGGTGACTCCTAGCTCGAAGGGCATCGCGAACATCTACGACAAAGATATTCTGATTTTCGCGATCAGCCAGATCATGGCTGCAAGAAACGAAGGTCGCCCCTACTCACGGGAAATCATGTTTCAGGCGCGAGATTTCATGGAGTTCAGCAACAGACACACTGGAGGCCATGATTATGACCTTCTTCGGGACTCACTGGATCGTCTCGACGGCACACGCTTGCGGACCACAATCAAGACTGGCGGCGAGGAAACATGGGAGGCATTCGGCCTGATCGATGGGGCAAAGATCAAACGGACGCGAAAAGACGGGCGGGTAACTGAATGGGGGCTGCGCCTGTCTGAATGGCTATTCAAGGCGATTGAAGCGAATGAAGTGCTGACCCTTCATCCTGACTATTTCCGCCTACGGAAGCCTATCGAGAGACGAATTTACGAGATCGCTCGAAAGCACTGCGGCGCGAAGGAATTTTGGCAGATAGGGTTGAAGAAGCTGCAGAAAAAATGCGGATCGAGCGATGCGTCGCGGAACTTCCGGATGGCTGTCAGAGCTCTGTGTGAGTTTGATCACCTGCCCGACTACTCCGTGAGCATGGAGTCGGACATGGTATCTTTCAGAAACCGCAACTCGGCCCCTGCCCTTCTCGGAGAAGGGTATTCAGTTTCTCTTCGGCCAGACACTTTTGAGGCCGCTCGAAGGGCAGCCCCGGGCTGGGACGTTTATGTGATTGAGCGGGAATGGCGACAGTGGGTCGTGTCACTTCTTGATCAGGGGATGGAGCCGCCAAGAAGCCCAGACAACGCTTTCATAGGGTTTTGCCGCAAGTGGGCCGCGCGGCAAGATTTATGATATTAAAAGTAACGTGATATTTATTATGCAGTATAATATACCGGGTATAAAATATGCCGTGAAATATAAAATAGCGTGACATATAAAAGGTCACGTAATAAAAGATGCCGTAAAAAAGAGGCAGAGCAATGATCGTTAGCGTTCTATCCCCCAAAGGCGGATGCGGGAAATCCACATCGGCACTCACTCTCGCAACAGTTTTTGCGAACAATCCAGATTTGTCAGTCGCCATAGTGGATGCCGATCCTCGTCAAAGCATCGCGCGCGTCTGGCTGGGTAAGCGGAAAAGTGAGGGCTTGGGAAAACCGCCCTTCGAGGTGATCTCTGATCCATCTGACGGGAGCATCCTTGATACTCTGGAGGCAGCCGAAGCGAAGCACGATCTGGTGTTTGTCGATCTTGAGGGCGTAGCAGGTCTTATGGCGTCCTATGCAGCCTCTGCGTCAGACATGTGCATTATACCCATGCGTCCAAGTGCCCTTGATGGCGATGCCGCTGGCGCAGCCCTCAAGATGATCCGAGACGCGGGACGTGCAGCCCGCAGAACCGTTCCAGCACGAATTTTGATAACTCAGACTGATGCAGCCATCGTCACAAAATCTCACAAGGAACTGCTTGCTGAACTGGATGGGGCAGGGGTCGAACGCTTGCAAACCGAACTTATGCGTCGAGCGCCTTTTGAGCGCGTGATGGCTGAAGGAAAGACTCTTTTTGAGCTTGGGCATAATCAATCGGTCGCCAGCGCGATCAGCAACACTGCTAGGCTCGGCAAAGAATTGGCTGAGATACTGGAGGCGGAATAATGGCTAATAGTTTTCTGAACCTTGATGACGACGATGGAAAACCAGAAACCGATGTCAAAATCGGGGCTGCTCTAAAAAGCAAGCCAAAGGCAATTCGTACCAAACCAGACAAGAGCGCTGTCGCAAAGGCTGGGGAGGCACATGGCTTCACTCGATCAACAGAACCTGCTGCCGTATCCTCCTCGCCGCGAAGGGGTCGGCCACCTCTGAACGAAGATATGATCTACTGGCGCATCTATCTGTCCAGCCAGCTTCGTGACGAGTTGAATCAGTTGCGTGATGAAGAGGGCAGGCGGCTCAACGATGTTATTGAGGATATGTTGGCGGCGTATAGAAAGTCGAAGAGCTAAGTGTAGACGCACTTCGAGCGGCTCAAGTTTATATATTGTTCTTGCCTTTAGGGATTCTTCACATCACAGTGTCAGAAAAATACCCAGCTAACTTATGTCAGGGGCACTGAGCAAGATGACCGAATTCGAAATGCTTATGCAGCAGAGTGGCTGGAGCGTGCCGGAGGCTGCCAAAGTCCTGGGTTATTCCGAAGGACATGTCTATCGCTGGAAGCGCGGTGAAGAGGCTCCGCGCGACGGCGTTATGACACTGCTCAAGATGCAAGTGGACACTCGAAAACCCGTCCAAGGCAACACGGACTTCAGCTTCATCGATCTCTTTGCCGGAATTGGTGGTCTCCGCAAGGCGATGGAGAGTGCCGGTGGTCGTTGTGTATTTACTTCGGAATGGGATCGTTTCGCTCAGGCGACGTATCATGCCAATTTCCCGGACAACCGACCAATCGCTGGTGATATCAGAGATATTGATGCTGCTGATATTCCAGATCACGATGTCCTCGTTGCCGGATTCCCATGTCAACCGTTCTCGATTGCCGGAGTCTCAAAGAAAAATGCCCTTGGGAGGGCGCATGGATTTGATGACGAGACACAAGGCACGCTGTTCTTCGATGTTCTACGCGTCTTGATGCATCACCGGCCCGTTGCTTTCCTTCTGGAAAACGTGAAGAACCTCAAAAGCCACGACAAGGGCCGCACCTTTGACGTGATGAAGCGGAAGCTTAAAGAAGAACTGGGCTATACACTGCATACCCAGATCATCGATGCTGCCAATTTTGTACCGCAGCACCGCGAGCGGATCGTTATGGTTGGATTCCGCGAAGATACTGGCTTCAGTTTTGACGATGCGATCTTACCAGGCCGGAAGGGCAGGGGGATGCGGGATATTCTTCACCCCGAGAATGGAACTGAAGCGCCGGAAGGACATTTTACAGTCGGACCTGATGCAGAAGTGAGTAGCAAATACACGCTGTCAGACAAGCTCTGGAAATATCTCCAAGGTTACGCTGCCAAACATAAAGCCAAGGGCAATGGCTTTGGCTTTGGCCTTGTTGATGGTGACAGTATTTCCCGAACGCTTTCTGCCAGATATTACAAAGATGGGTCAGAAATCCTTGTCAGTCGAGGCGAGGACAAAAACCCGCGCCGCCTCACACCAAGGGAATGTGCTCGCCTGATGGGCTATGACGAAAGCTTCCGCATTCCGGTCTCAGATACCCAAGCCTACAAGCAGTTTGGTAATTCTGTAGCGGTGCCGGTTTTTGCCGAAGTCGCAAGGTTGATGCGTCCGCATATTATTGACCTCGTGAAAACGCCGCCCCTCAAGAAAGTTGGCTGACGTCCACAATACGCAGACCCGCAGCCGAAACATGGCGGCAATCCGTGGGAAAGATACACGACCTGAGCTGATCGTCCGTAAGGCCCTGCATGCGCGGGGTTTACGCTACAGGCTTCATGCCAAGGAGCTTCCCGGCAAGCCAGACATCGTTCTGACGAAGTACAAAGCCATCATTCTGGTTCACGGGTGCTTCTGGCACGGTCATAACTGTCCGCTCTTCAAATGGCCCAGTACCCGCGAACAATTCTGGCGTGAAAAAATTGACCGTAACCGTACCCGGGACACCGCCGCATGCCTTGAACTTGGGGCAGGGGGGTGGCGTGTTGCTATCGTCTGGGAATGCGCACTGAAGGGCAGGGGCCGTCTGCCATTGCCGCATGTCATTGACTCCCTATCCGAGTGGCTGTCCTCTGATGCAGACGAATTCTGCATTAAAGGCCAATGGATTGACGAACCCACTAAACCAATTGCTTGATCAGATGGCCGCGCATGGCGCTGTGAGATTCTACGCAAAACGCCTCGCCCCAAATGACAACTCCAAGAACCAAGTTTATCTGGGCGGCGGCTTTGGCGCTCTGAACATCATCCCTCATGGTAAGATAGAAGATGACGACAGCACATTGGCCGGATCAATCCGGGACAGAGCCAAGGCACGCGTGAACTTCTTCTGGATCGACAGCGAAGGACCGTCACCTGCTCCGGACGCCCAGCTGATCCTTTACCCTAAGTATCCGGAAGTCAGAATGTCAGGCTTCCTGCGCGGTGCGGAGCGGGCACCTGGCGAGCTGATGCGGTCACGCGACGAGGGCAGGGTGCTCTTTTTTGGCATTAGTCTGGACGGGCGGGTGTTCGGGCATGTTGTCGCCCATGACAACTCAATCGCTAGGGCTTTCGACGCAGCCTCGCAAGGGTTGCAGGCGTCCGGTGTCTTCATTGATCTGGAAACTATCCGGCAAGGTGGTATCGATCCTAAGCAAGCTCTTATCGATGCGCTGCGCCGCATTCATCAGAAAGGCTGGATACAGTCGCAGAAGATGGGCAGGGCAGGGGTTCCGGAGCCCTACAGCGCTCGTAACGGTGGTGGCTACACTCTTGAGGCTGAACTGGGCATTTCGCCGAACGGCTATGCCGATCCGGACTTCATGGGATGGGAAGTAAAACAGTATGGGGTCCGGGATTTTGAAAGATACACGGCCAAGAGCCCGGTAACGCTGATGACGCCTGAACCGACCGGCGGTGTCTACCGGGACGAAGGTGTGGAAGTGTTCCTGCGCCGGTTTGGCTACCCCGACAAGGCCGGTCAGGCGGGCCGAATCAACTTCGGTGGTGTCTATGCCAGCGACAGAGATTTTCATGCGGAGACAGGTTTGGCGCTGCGCATGGCGGGTTTTGATGCAGAATCCGGTAAGATCACTGACGTGGATGGGGCAATCTTGCTCGTTGCTCGTGATGAAACGATTGCGGCATCATGGGGGTTTAAAGGGGTCATGGCGCACTGGAACCGGAAGCACGCTAAGGCGGCTTACGTTCCGTCTCTGATGCAGGCACCTCCTCCAGAGTATAGCTATGGGTCGGTTGTTCAGATGAACGAGGGGACTGATGTGCTTCTCCTGCTCGGGGCCTTTGCAAGCGGCGCTGTATACTACGATCCAGGGATCAAGATGGAGAAAGCCGATACAGATAAACCTGTCACCAAGCGGCGTAGTCAGTTTCGGGTCAAGCATGGCCAGCTAGACGCGCTCTATAGCCGTAACGTACTTGTGGATCTGCTCTCCTAGCCGATCGGCGAGATTGAAGATCGTTGTTGCCAACCATCCGTTTGCATAGGATCGTGTCTTGATCGGCACTAAAGTCCGCGTAACCAACTTAGGCGAGGTAAAATGCTAATACAGCCCAGCCTACTAAAGACTGACGCGCAGTATGTCGGGTCCAAGATATTTGTTTGCGGACCTGGCTATGCGTCGGGAGACATGGTTGTGCGTAATTTTGCCAGAGATGAACTTCAAAAAGTGCCTAACGTTCAGGCTGTGTATGGTGAGGAAATTGAAAGCCAGAGTAATTTTAAAAGTCAAAAAACTGACTTGCAAACTCTGGAGGCAAAGTTTGCACACGACGTTGACTTCACGCTGTTAATCTTGGAGTCGCCTGGTTCTATCGCTGAGTTAGGAACATTCACTCAGCTTCCAGGTGTAAGAGGCAGGCTAGTGGTCCTTGTGTCCAGTAGGTTTTTCAGAGCGACAAGCTACATCGCAAGAGGTCCGCTTAGCCTACTTGCCAATCAAAATCAAAACAGCGTCATCTATTATGATCCCGATGATCCCGATGACATGCGGGCCCGAGTCCGGTACCCTTTGACGTTCTTTAAGTACGCTCATTACCTTCATCGGTTTGACTACCTTCGGAACACCATGGTGCGCTATGGCCGCCCCAAGTTGCCTTATGAAGAATACATGGCTCCAATCCGTAAGCAGTACAATTTGGCCATTACGCTTATTTCAGTAATCGTAGGTGACCGAGCCAGCTATGCCGAGCTCTTGCTTTTGTCTGGACTTGCCCCAAAACAACTTAACGAAAGCCTGCACGCTCTGTATGAAGCAAAGAAGGTGTCCAAAGTTGGTTCAGGAACCTACCGCGCTACCAATGGTTACTCTGACGATCTTCTCAAACCATTTAGCTCGACGGCTATTAGCAAAAGTCGCGCCAGAGTTCTTGCAGCTGCTTGACCTGAGCGGTCGAATGGTTAGAATCTGCTGATATTCCTAGCAAATCCCTTGCGAGAGGGAGACACAATGTCATCGTTGTGGGCACGCGAAGTACGTAGAAGCCTGCTGTGCAATCAATAGAAAAGTGATTTTTCCCTTTTAGATTGATTACACAGCATCGATATAGAGAAGAAGTAGGAATATGGATGCTGCGGCGCTGTGCCTCGATCTTGAAACACTTTCAGGGTTCTTGGGATTTGCTCCGCAGCACATCTATTATTTAGTCGAATCTCCGGAAAGTTATTATACGACAATCAGTATTCCAAAGAAATCTGATCCAATGAAAGTGCGCCAAATCGACATTCCTTTCAGTGAGCTTAAGGGAGTCCAAAGGGCGATTAACAAGAAAATCCTTTCTGAGCTTCCCATGAGCGACAATGTTCACTCATATGTGCAGGGCAGGTCCATTCTCACAGCAACAAAGTTGCTTTGCCCCGGGCGGGCAATTCTCAAGGTTGATATCGCTGACTTCTTCCCCACAATCACCTACCGCCGGGTTTTTGGATTGTTCCGGCGACTAGGGTACAACGATGCCGCTGCCTTCATATTGAGCCGATTGTGCACCAAAGACGATAAGCTCTCGCAAGGAGCACCAACCAGTCCTGCTATTTCAAACGCTATTATGGCTGGTTTGGACAAAAGAATGGAACGGCTCGCGGAAACGTGGGAGCTCAAGTACCTGAGGTACAGTGATGATATGTTTTTTCACAAAGAGAGAAACTTCAATCACACTCGCCTAGCTGATGTTGCTTCTAGTGTTGTTGAAAGCAGCGGATTTATCATAAATTCGAGCAAAACCAAATATCACCCTAAAGGGTTGCCACGCATTACACTTGGACTTTTGACGCATGGTCCTGAGCCAAGAATACCAGGTCCTCAGCGAAAAAAATACAGGGCCGCATTTTTTCGTGCCTCACGCAACATCAACTGGGCTTATGAGCGACAGGCACAACTGAAGGGGATGCTTGAATGGTATAAATGCGTGCAAGGCCGCAGCGATGAATACATCCAATATCAAGCGATTTTTGAAAATATAGAAAGATTGAAAATTCATGATTCATATCGCAGCCGATAGGAGACCGGCCATCTTCATATCAACTCTTGAACCGTGCAGTCTTACCCAATCACCCTTGTGCAGATCATTTGAAAGTAGATTTTTATGAAACTAGTTACTTTTGAAATGGTCGGATTTCGTGGGTATAATGAGTTGCGCAAGATAAATCTCGCCGATCTTACCACGTTCGTCGGTAAGAACGACGCTGGGAAGTCATCTATTATGGATGCCTTGGATTTGTTTTTTACTGATGAAAAACTTCAAAAAGATGATTTGCACGTTTCTGACCTGATCGACAAAGTGACCCTGACAGCAGAATTTCAGGACTTCCCATTGGAGCTTGTGTTAGATGCGACATCCAGCACAAACCTGCGTGACGAACGTTTGCTTTATTTGCGTGCTGATCACGAACCCGTTCTACGCATTGTTAAAGAATACACCCCTGGTAAGACTTGCGATGTTTTTGTTGAGGCTACTGTCCCGGCTATTGAGAACGTCGAGCACCCAGTTCTTTTGAAACAGGCGGACCTTCGAAAACTTGGACGGGATCTGGGGTTAGAAGACGGCATAGTTGCTGCTGAACGGACTAAAAATCCGCCTTGGCGAATGGCGATATTCCGACACTTTGACCATGCTGCCGTCACAAACACTCTTGTCCCAATTGCAAAAGATGACGCAAAGAAAATTTGGGACCAGTTGCGGCCCCATATCCCGTACTTTTGCTTATTTAAGGTTGATCGGGCTAGTTCTGACCAAGATACTGAAGCTAAAGACCCACTAGCGGCGGCGGCAAGGATTGCAATTGCAGAACGGGAAGTTGAAATTGCTCGGATTGTGGAAGGCGTCCAGAACCGAGCTACCGAGCTAGTCCAACGTACCCTCGATAAACTCCGTGAGATGGCTCCGGAACTTGCGGTTGGCTTGTCGCCCGATATTTCTGGGCAACCCAAGTGGGATGGCTTTAAGACCACCCTGAAAACAGACGGTAATGTTCCATTTAACAAACGAGGTTCCGGGACTAAAAGGCTTGTTCTACTGAATTTCTTCCGGGCGGAAGCAGAGAGACGATCCGAA
>NZ_FQUV01000011.1 GCF_900129235.1 Litoreibacter ascidiaceicola
TGAGAAAATCAGTGAAATTGAAGTGTCAGACTATGGTGACTACCAACCAAACTCTCGTGGGCGAAGCAGTCACGCCGATACAGAGTTTTCCGACAATGATCTTGTGAGCTTGTTCTCGACTCTTTCAAAATAATTCTTCCGCTCCAACGATTCTGCGTTTTCGCATAAAGGGCACTTGGCTTAGCCTGTGGCGAACAAACAGCGGCTCATCGCTGTTCGGCATTTTTAAGGACAATAGTTTGATGGCATTTGAAGAGCTTATTACTTGGTCAAATCAAGAAGTACGGCCTGATTGGCAAAGGGACGCGCTACGGCGGCTGGCGGCAACGGGTGAGTTGAGCGAAGAAGACTTATCTGACCTACGAAGGGTTGTTGAGAAGGCAGGCGAACTGATCGATGATGAGGTTGCTGCGGTTACTCCCCTAGCTGCGGAGCACCTGTCTGATCCGGCAGCCGACGCCCCCCGCACAATTCTTGGCGCGATTGGACCTGTTCGTCGGGTAGATCGGCTGGCAAGCGACCAGCCTCCGATCAAATTCGCGAAGAATGGGATCACACTTGTTTATGGTGCCAATGCATCAGGTAAGAGCGGCTACTGCCGAATAGCTAAACAGCTTTGCAGGTCTCTCAGTCCTCAGGACCTCAAAGGCAATGTTTATGAGGCCGCCGCAGCCGACCCACCAGAAGTTGACCTTGTGTTCGGCATGGAAGGCGACGAACCTGAGCGTCAAGAGACAACCTGGCGACATGGCGATCCGTCTCCGGCAGAACTAGCAAGGATATCCGTATTCGATACGGCGACGGCGCGCGTTTACGTAGACAAAGACCGCAAAGTTGAATTCCTACCCTATGAGCTCGACCTTTTGAACAAGCTCGCTCTGGCAGCAAAGGCGCTGGACGGTGATTTTGAGGTGCGGGAAAACGGCATCGATGTGGCGATCCGTACGCCACTTCCTGCTGGCTATACGGATGGCACCGCTGTCTCGCAGGCTCTTGCAAAACTCGTCCCTGAAACAGAGCTAGCCGATCTTCCCGATGAAGCGGGCCTGCGCGCGCTCTCCGTATGGAATGATGAAAAGGAGGCCGCTCTCC
Source organism: Litoreibacter ascidiaceicola (assembly GCF_900129235.1). Classification (GTDB taxonomy): domain Bacteria; phylum Pseudomonadota; class Alphaproteobacteria; order Rhodobacterales; family Rhodobacteraceae; genus Litoreibacter; species Litoreibacter ascidiaceicola. The sequence continues at coordinate 1,093 of NZ_FQUV01000011.1, forward strand.
TAAGCGTCAGCGATGAAATTCGCGATGATCCTAAGGTGCGGCTGCGGTCTCACAGATCGGCGAAGCAGGAGCTAGAGAATATAAAGACCGAGGTTTCCGGTCACCTTGGACTTCTTGCCGATGATGGTATCGCCAAGATCAAAGATGCCCACACCGATATGACGACAAAGTCCGAGGCGGCCAAGGCTGCAGCCCAAGGTCTGGGAAAAGGGATGCCGATCCCGGAAATCGGTTCGGAATCCTGGCGACAGATGCTGATCTATGCCCGCGACTTTGCCGGTGAAGCTTTCCCTGAGCGCGATGACCCCAAGCTGGCCACTGGCGAATCCTGCGTCCTTTGTCAGCAACCTTTGGAGGACGACGCGGCATCACGGATGGCGAAGTTCGATGAGTATATTTCGGGGCGCACTGCCAGCGACAGTCAGAAAGCCACAGAAGACTACGAGGTGCTTGTCGCTTCGATCAATGCTGTCCGCCTTGGCACGCAGGATCAAACCAAAGCACTTCTTGGCGTTTTTGGCGGGTTGAGCGATGACCATCAGGCTTTTGTCGATGAGATTGCGCTTGGTTACCGTGTTCTTGCTTCGCGTCTTGAGGCGGTGAAGGCGAAGATCGAAGCGGGCATCTTTGATGGGGCGGATGCTATGGAAGTTGTCCAAGCCGATCTCATCCAAAAGATCGATGCAGCGCTTGAAAACCTGCAGGCGCAGATCGATGATCTGGTAAACGCAGATGCCGATGAAGAGCGCATGACAGCGCTCGCATCCGAAAAGGCAGAGCTCGAAGATGCAAAGAAGCTAAGTCAGGAGGTCGAAATTGTGGTCGCCCGGCTTAAACAGCTCGTGGAACGGCTCAAGATCAAAGAGGCGCGCAAGCTGTGTGGCTCAGGTCCCATTGCACGCCAGCTCACGGCCCGTCGCCGTGTGATATTGACCAAGAGCCTGAAATCGCAACTCACAGACGAACTGGATACCCTTAAGCTCTCGCATATTCCCATCGATCTTTCCGACCGCAGTGCGGGCTCTGACAGTATTATTGAAGTTGGTTTGACTGCCCATCAGCGTGTAGCAAACAATAGCGATGTGCTCAGCGAGGGTGAGCAGAGAGCGCTTGCGTTGTCATGTTTTCTTGCCGAGCTGATCGAAGTTGGTGCCGAACACGGCATCATAGTCGATGATCCGGTTTCCTCTTTGGATCACTCCCGAATGGAAGCAGTTGCAAAGCGGCTTGCGGCAGAGGCCTCGGCTGGCCGCCAAGTCATCATCTTTACGCACAATATCATGTTTCATTACATGATGGAGAATGAGGCACGCCGTGCCGATATTCCCTGCCATACCGAATGGATGTCGAGTCTAGGTGGAACTAAGTTCGGGATTATTGATGACTCGGGTAAGCCGAACCACACCAAGAAGGCAAAGCAGCGCATCGGCGAGCTCAACGAAGCTAAGGCCAAATTTTATAAGGGTGGATATGATCCGGCGGTTCAGGAATTTCGCGATTCACTCGTATCCATCTATACGCTGATGCGCGAGACTTGGGAGCGGATCGTTGAGGAAATCCTATTCAACGGTACTATCCAGCGCTTCCAGCCAGGTGTAATGACCCAAAGTCTAAAACATGCCTGCTATCATCCTTCAGATGACTACCCAGCGATCTTCGAGGGAATGAAGCGATGCTCGCATTATTCCGGGCACGATAGGGCGGCAGACTTGCCGCAAGACCTGCCAACTAAGATCGAAATCGATGCAGATTTGCAAGCCTTGAGCGATTTTCACAAGACGGTCTCAGATCGAAAAGCCATTCTTGAGAAAGGTCATCAGTATGAGAAGGGTCCAGTGCCAGAGTTTCTGTGACGATTCATCATAAGGCTTGGCTGGTTCATCTCAAACGTTCGAAGAATAAAATTTCTACAGGTTGCTCCATTGTCAGCCCACGGGGCTTGATTAAGGAGAGCTGACTGTAAGCGCAACGCAGTATGATCAGGCGAAACATTGTTGGTCAGAAGTGCCGCTCTGGAGGTGCATTGAGTTACATGATAGCTTGTATTTTCTCCGAATTTCTAAGGCGAACGCATGTCCGAGTTGAAGATCCAGTGCCCAAAATGTTCCAATGAAATTGAGCTGACCGAGCAACTAGCTGGCCCCATGTTGGCCGAGCTCAGGGCGACTTTCAATGATGAGTTGGCCAAGCAAGAGGCACAAGCGACAAAGGCGCTGGCAGCTGCACGGGCGCAGGCTAAGGATGCGGCCAAAGCTGAAACCGCAGCAGAACAGGCAGCTCTTGAAGAACGCATCAAAGAGCAGGGCGAAAAGCTGCGCGAGGCTCAGATGGTCCAAGCTGCTGCGCTGAAACGGGAACAGGAGCTCAAAGACAAGGAGGCCGAAATGGAGCTGACTTTGCAAAAAATGCTTGCGGCGGAACGTCCTGCACTGGCCGAAAAACTAACCCGCGAGGCGAATGAAAAAGCCGAATTAAAACTGGCCGAGCAAGAACAAGTCATGCAGGGCATGAAACGTCAAATCGAAGCGCTGAAACAAAAATCCGAACAAGGTTCGATGCAGACCCAAGGTGAGGCGGCAGAGATCGTGTTGGAAGAAACCATTGGTGCGGCTTTTCCGATGGATTCCTTTGTTCCGATCGCCAAAGGCGTAAGCGGTGCCGATGTGCGTCAGGACGTGACCGCAACCAACGGCATTGCAGGCAGTATCTTATGGGAAAGCAAACGGACAAAAAACTGGACCGCCAGTTGGCTGGCCAAATTACGCGATGACCAGCGGGCCGCGGGATGTGAGGTGGCTGTGATTGCTTCCCAAGCCTTGCCTGAGGGGATTGACAGCTTCGGCATGATTGATGGCATTTGGGTCTGCGCGCCGCGCTATGCGGTTCCGCTGGCGTCTTCATTGCGCCAAGGTTTGATCGACTTGGCAAATGCCAAGGGCCGCGCGATGGGTCAGGAGACCAAGATGGAAATGATCTATGATTACCTGACCGGAACGCAATTCAAGCAGCGCGTCGATGCGATCGTCGAGCGCTTCGAGGACATGCAAGATAACCTACGCAAGGAACGCGTTTTCATCGAAAAGCAATGGGCTTTGCGAGCCAAACAGATTGATCTGGTGATAGCGTCAACGGTTGGGATGCACGGCGATTTGCAAGGGATCGCAGGACGTTCGATGCCTGACATTGAAAGCGTTGAAGCGTTGTTGATCGGGAAAGATGACTAAGGCTCGATAATGCCTCGAAATAGGCGGTTGGTATTTTGTCGGCAGCTTTATTGATGCATGTGCAGCGAATGTCTCCTTCGACGGGCCGCACCGCGGCATTGCCGGGTATCAGCCAACGGCGGCTCTGGGCCGTGCCTGTCCGAGGCAACGACGCCCTAGCGATCAGATGCTGCGATCGATCTAACGGCAGGTGAGAGCCCTGAGTTACCTAATGCGCAAATTGACACTTCGCTTCAAATCGAGTGACCTGACCACATGTTCTTGTATCAATTGGTGTCTTCTGACAAATCAACCTTGCTCCCGTCTCAGCTCGGCAAGTACAAATGCTTGTTGTTGATTGAAAGGGTTGTCGAAGATGGCTTCCGACATCAACTAAGCCGTTCCTTAGTCGATAGCGGGTGCCTGTATACCATGGCGTGGGGTCTCGATTGTTCTCTTTGGGATGACAGCGTAGATTATGCAAGCATTGAGAAATTTGGCGATGGCGGTATTCCTGACGATCAATTCGTGATGACGACATGGCACACGGATGACACACTGGAAGAAGTGGTTAGGTTTGCAAAGATAGATGCGATGTTCTCCTATACGGACGAACCACTCACCAATCTTTTGGTGCTTGATCTTAGAGACGAAAGCCGAGCTGAGGCCATCGAAGAACTATTCAATAAAGTTGGATGATATTGCGACAATTGTAACCTAAAAGAAGGTAGCTTTGTCCCGCACAGCAGACCTTGCGGCCATCTGAGGGTAAACTGTCGTACAAAGCAGTTGATCCAACTGATCAGTAGCTCAGAACCCGAACGGCTGCCTTCGTTGCGTGGATGGCGATCCATCTCAAGGCCAAGTTATCTCAATTGGCACCGGGCGAAGTTGCCGAAATGTTGACTATTCAGTCAGCATGTTCTATTTTTGTTCTAAATCAGTAAGAGAGGACAAGATTATGGTATTTGCTCTCCAGTCTCAACCGAACTCTCAGGCGAACCCTTATGGCGGACCCGATCAGTCTGAGTTGCCGGCTACAGAAAAACAGATCCGGTTCGCGCGACGAATTGCATTGACTGGTGGGATTGTGTTGCCATGGGAAGCACAGGTGTCGCGTCGCTCGCTGTCTCAATGGATTGATGCCAATGCTGCTGTTCTCAATTCGCCGAGCGAGTTTTCCCAGTATGCGAGCTCAAAACAGGTTGCTTTTGCTGAACGCATTGCCCGCATCAAACGGCGCCAAGTTCCCCATGAGTGTTTCAAAGATCGCCAGCTGATGTCACGCTGGATCGACAGCAATAAGTGATCAATTGACCTTCAGGAATAGTCGGCATCCCGATTTGATACAACATAATCAAGCTTATAGGTAAAAAGTACTGACCTAATTTTCCTCTGCTTTTTTCATTTAAACCTCTTGAACCGGTCTCCTAACCCTTCAGCTTTAGGAAAATCGGCACTTGGACCGTCTTGTCCAGAAGCTGTCCGTCCTTTGGAATCGAAGGTTAAGAATATTCCGCCATTTTGCCCGGGATCTGAGCTAACGCAACCGCAGTCCCACCGAACCCGCACCTTGCCGCCCAGTCAGCGGCGGTCAGTACATTGCAGTATAGCGCAGATGTCCGCAGCGCGGACTTTGCCGCCGTTTGTATCCAGATGATTAAAGTCGGGTTTCGGTTTTTTCCGCATGCCAAAACATGGGTGGCGGCAACGCTAATGAAGATAGATCAATCCGCAAAACTCTTCGTCCCGATTGGACTGTCGCAGGTTTTGAACGATGAAGTGTCAGCATTTTGAGAATAAGTACGTCGCCGCGTTTGGCGTTGCACACCTCGATTGGATAAGCGTTTGCAGTCTCTTCAGCTTTGGCTGACGGGACGATGCCGCCGATATGACTTCCAACAGAGATTTCCATAGCGCCATTAGATTCGCTTGATTCATCAAGGTGAACGCGAACAAACAGCATGCTATCCAAGATGGCCTCAGGTGGTTCACAGTGCCAAGTACCTGATTTTTTGGTCCAGTTGTGATAACCTTCAATTTCAACCTTATCGTTCACAGCTATGACGCGATCTTGATGCCACGGAACGCCCCAATTGGCACCTTCTGACTTATTGAAAGCAACAGTTCGGACAGGTACTGCCATTGGATCAAGCCTCTGGATCGAAGTCAGCAATGAGCTGTTCTTCGAAAGAACCGTGTCGAGCGCCGAAGATGAGCCAAGCCTTTGGCCAGCCTTGGTGTTGTCAGCAGTAGCCTGGTCCAAAAGCTTAAGATCGGCATCCGAAACAGCATCCCGAAGCCAAACGCGGCCATATTGTTCAAATTCATCTTTAAGTTTTCGATCCGTTGTCATTACGCGCGAGTACTTCCTAACTACTTGAGCGGACATTAGCTGCGCCGCCGAATAATGTCACTTCGGGCTCTTTCCAGCCATTCTCCGCCCCGCAGCATGAGCAGTAAGCGCGCCGAGCGGCCCAAAGCCGACATCCAGCGGGCATTCCAGATGCTGCGGTTGCAGCCCCCATTGCCGCCATTCGCTGCATAAGCAGTAACCTGAACTGGTTGAACTCACAGTCTGCGGACATAACTGCCTTTCGTAAGTTCAGCTATCGCGAACGATGGCAATTTAGCTACTGCCAAGGCTAGCTTAGATACCCCTAGCGTTTACTTACTTGGGAAAGCAGTTTGATGTCTGACTAGAGGACCCTAGTGCCTCGAGTTCACGGAAGGGTCGCTGGATCTACCAGCTCTAGGGTTTGCTCGAAAAGTATCAGATCATTTTCCCAAAGCTCAAACGTCCAATCACCCAGTACGAGCTCGTATTCGTCTTCGAGACGGTATCCGACAAATAGCCTTCCCCCAAAAAAATGCTTTTCGAGTGGCCAAGTTTGGTTGGTCCTGCTCTCCGGTCCCATCGCAGGGTGGTGAACTGACCCTCGCAATGGTTTTGCAAATACATTACTTGGCACTTCGACCCAGAAGCCAAAGGCGACACCTACAGTTGCAGGCACCTTGCGAGAATTTACGAACAATGGTTTTTCGGTGGAGCGAGATCGTATCAGTTCACCATCAACAGTGTCGAAACCCGAAACGATGTGCTGCTGCTGCGGAAAGTCCGCAGTGTAGCCATACTCAAGGAATAGTGGGGTCTTGCCGTTTCCCGGAAAAATTCCAGAGATGATCGTAGCAAGCATGATTGCTCCTCCTACCATTCGCCATGTCATGTTACGAAGCACCTTCAAGAGCTTGAAACACGCTCCCCATAGCGTAACTCTTGTCCATTCGTCCACTCACCAAGGTGACCCAGATAAATTTCATCCTAGGATACCATGTTGAGTTAACTCGATCCTGACAAGGGCATTATGCGTTGGTGAGTTTGGATAGGCGGACGAATCTGGCATTGAACACATTTGGCAATGTCTATCTCACTGACCCCCTACCTGCACGTAGTTAGCCTCAGGAAAAATGCTCGAATTCGGCAGTGTTATTATCCCTCATAGAAACTATCCACGACCTTTCCAGACTACCGCAAAGAGATCGCGGTGGACGGCCCCCATTAGCGGACCTTCGCCGATTGCTTAAAATGCTGCGACAGCATCCAGCTTTGCGGACATTGGCTTCCCTGATCAGTGCTTCTATCTTCTACCCCAGATCAAAGAGGTATTCAGATGGTACTTGAACCCAACCTTGTCATTTCCAGCGCCTCGCAACGCATTGTTTAGGATGGGGTGCCATTGAAGGTGGACATGTCACGGATGGCAATCTATCGGGCGCTGAGTTTGCCCGATGCTCCCCAGTAGACGTTGATGTTGATCTTGCCCCACGATCCAAACTAGCCTCGAAGGCAAACAATGAGGTTGGCAATGAAGCGCATTCTGACAGCAAGTATTTTCTATTGTGTGGCATCGATGGCGGGAGCCGAAGTGCCAACGGAAGTTATCGATGAGTGCAATGAGGTGCACGCAGACTCATACAACAATATGCCACAATGCTTGAAGGAAGGCGTTGTTGCCCACGAGATGCTGGAAACGGCGCTTCTGGATGATTTGTACGGACCGAGTGCGCAACGCGTCATAGATGGATGCAGGGAGCGCAATGATACTTACGAAAAAGTTTGGATCTGCTTTGAGAATGCCGCAGAGCAAGCCGCAGAAACACGAGGAATGATCGGAGTCGAAAACATGAAAGACGCTTGTTTTGCGTCGATTTCGGACCCGAGCATCTACGACCGGATTGTGGAAGAGAACAAGCAAGCGCGCCGCAACCATATTGGGGAAGAGTATTTCTACGGCGGGCAGACGTACTTTCCCTTCAAAGGTTGCCCCCAAGAAGATCAGACAGCGGAGAGGCCCACCGAAGCAGGAAATGATGGAAAAGATCATGGGTTGAGTGCACAAGCGTGCTCCGCCTACCGAGACTTCGAACAAGTTCTTTCGTCGAACACTGCTGCTGACTTTGAGTCAGCCTTTTCTGCGGCAGAAGCGCTTCCGGAAGATGAGCGTTTTAATAGTATCTTGGCACTTGGCGTGTCTCAGTCCTCTATCGAGTTCTTGCAGGCAACAGATGAAAAGCAGGCGATGGGCACTGCTTTCATCTTGGCGGCACTCATGAACAAGCATCATCCTGATCTGCTAAAGAGGTTCATGGAGAGTGGCGAAATGAATTCGAACCCGAACTTGGATGCTCTGGGCGATCAAATGATTGCAGGTTTTTTGAGCATGGCAATTGAGGGGTATGAAGAGCAGTGCGCCGAATAGGCTGGATGCGGCCGATTGTGTTGAAAAACTCTTCTTGTTTATGACGTTGATGGCTGATTCAATCTTTGTATCGATGCAGGGGATTTATCGCGATGATGGGACCGAAGCAGGAAGCGCAAGCGGCGTTATTCTATGAGTTTTCGCTTGAGGATCACATTCCACCGGATCACCTGTTGCGCGCGATTGATAGGTTCACGGATCTGAGCTGCATTCGCGCCCATCTTTCGGATTTTTATAGTCATACTGGCCGCCCTTCGATTGACCCGGAACTGATGATCCGCATGTTGTTGGTGGGCTATTGCTTTGGCATCAGGTCAGAGCGCCGCTTGTGCGAAGAGATCCATCTTAACCTTGGCTACCGTTGGTTTTGCAAGCTCGATCTCTCAGATCCGATCCCAGATCATTCGACCTTCTCCAAGAACCGACACGGCCGGTTCCGTGATAGCGATCTGTTCCGGCATTTGTTTGAGGCCGTCGTGGCACGCTGCATGGCAGAGGGTTTGGTGGGTGGCGAGATTTTTGCGACGGATGCCAGCATCATCCAGGCTGATGCCAACAAGCAGTACTCGGCGCCAAAAGCGGACTGGGACGCGGCGCAGATAGACCCCGCGGTCGTGCCACGAGCCGTGCAAGAATATCTTGAGACCTTGGATGATGCCGCATTCGGTGCAGCCAGCGAAGTGACACCAAAGTTCACATCGTTCTCAGACCCGGCCAGCCAGTGGACCGGTGCGTTGAAGGGGCCAGCGTTCTTTGCCTATTCGACCAACTACCTGATCGATACAGACCATGCGATCATCCTCGACGTTGAAGCGTCCCGCGCCATTCGTCAGGCCGAAGTCGGTGCGACCCGAACAATGCTGACGCGCACGCGAGACCGGTTTGACCTGTCTCCGGACCGCTTGGCTGCTGATACAGCTTATGGTTCCGGCAACATGCTTGGTTGGCTTGTGGATCAGGACATCGAGCCGCATGTTCCGGTCATTGATAGATCCGATCGCAAGGACGGTACGTTCTCCAATCTCGACTTTAGCTATGATCCTGCGACAGATGAGTACACTTGTCCGGGTGGAAATCCCCTCAAAAAGTACTGGCGAAAGATGCGCACCGCACGCACGGGCGTCAGCAAGGATGGTATCAAGCGGTACTATGCCAGCAAGACAAACTGCTCAACTTGCGCCCTCAAAGAACAATGCGTCCCAAACAAAGACGCGCGCATCGTCTCACGACATGTCCATGAGGCCGCCCGCGACAAGGCACGCCAGATTGCCAAAACGGACGCCTACGCCGATGCGAGCCGACGACGAAAGAAGGTCGAAATGCTCTTTGCACATCTCAAGAAGATCATGCGGCTCGACCGCCTCCGCCTTCGTGGACCAAACGGCGCAAAAGACGAATTCCTCCTGGCAGCTACCGCCCAAAACCTTCGGAAACTCGCAAAACTGCGCCCAATGGGCCCGGCGATGGCATAAGATCAACGCGGCCAACAACAAACCGGCAGATCATGACAACGCTCAAGCCGAGTTTTTCAACACAATCGGCCCTAACCGGACATTCGAGCTTAGCAAAATTCAACAGGTTGCCTTCCCGAAAGCTGCCGTTCGTGTTGGGCGCGGCATATTCGGCTGGTCGGGTGACTGCTTTGCGGACATTCCTGCCGTTCGCCGCGGTTGCGAAAGCTCGGACGGTGCTGGCGCGGCGGACGTCATCTTGGGTAGAAAGACGAAGTTCGCCGCGTGTTCACTTGGTCTTCACTTGGCGCATAGTGCGGACCTTTACATCTTCAAGCAATCGAGGCTACTGTTGCATCGCTGCTCGGCTGAGAAGCTTTTGGATGCCATGATGCCGCATTTGCACCTTTTGGGGACGCTGTCTTGATTTCAATTGCCGCCGATCACCGCGAGAACCTGCTCGGCGGGAGCTTCATGATCGGCGCTATGGCCGCCTTCGCCGCCGAAGACGCGCTGATTAAGGCAGCCTCCGAAACGCTGCCTACCGGCCAAATCCTGATCCTTTTCGGCCTTGGTGGCGCGTTTGTTTTCGCCGCGCTTGCCATGATCGATGGACAGCCGCTGTTCAGTGCGGCTGTCGTTTCACGGACGATGTTGGCCCGTGTCGTCTTCGAGGTCGCTGGCCGGCTATTCTACGTACTCGCCCTGGCGCTGATCCCCCTTTCGACAGCGACGGTCATCCTGCAAGCCACACCGCTCGTCGTCGTGGCTGGAGCTTCGATTGTCTTTGGCGAAAGCGTTGGCTGGCGCAGATGGGGGGCCGTCCTGCTGGGCATGATTGGGGTCTTGGTTATCGTGCAGCCGGGAACGGAGGCCTTCTCCCTCCTCTCCCTTCTGGCAATCTTCGGTATGATAGGGTTCGCGGGGCGGGACCTTGCGAGCCGCGCGGCACCCCGGTCGCTCTCCACGTCTATCCTCGGGCTCTACGGGTTCCTTGCCGTTTTCGTCGCAGGCGCGCTCTTCACCCTCTGGCAGCGCGCGCCGCTCGTTATTCCCGGTCGCGACGCAGCCTTCTGCCTCGCGGTTGCCGTGCCTGTCGGGGTCGGTGCTTATGCACTTCTTATGCGAGCCATGCGGACCGGTGATGTATCTGCCGTCACACCGCTCCGCTATACGCGACTCCTCTTCGGCATCACGCTCGGGATCGCCCTCTTCGGCGAACGATTAAGCACCAACATGATAATAGGGTCTGCCTTTATTCTCCTGTCGGGTCTATTTGTCATTTGGCGCGCGAAGACCGTGGAACTTTAGGCCCGGCCCTACGTCCTAACTGCAGCATGACTTGTCACTGATCCATGTTATGCAAAGCGGAATAAAGGGCTCGTGCACTAAATCGCTTCGCGCATCCATTCGGATCAACCCAGATCGCGCCAGCACAGACGGCCCAAAGTCGACATCCAGCGGGCATTCCAGATGCTGCGGTCGCAGCCCGCATTGCCGCCATTCGCTGCATAAGCAGTATCCTGGGCTGGTTGAACTCACAGTCTGCGGGACTTTTGAGACATTCGCTACGGCCGCAGCAATGTCGGCTTCTGGTACGAGTTGGGTCGAAGCCCTATTTCAGCGACAAGCCTTTAATCCGCCAAAACATGCTGATAGCTTCGGCGCATGGAGAGAACAGACTTTACCTTTCGACAGGCGCAATCTGCCTTTGATCTAATTTCCATTCTTCAATCGTACGATGACGAAATGCTGCTTCAGTCTGGGGGCAGCGACCTTCCTAGAATAGTGAAGCATGCCGCCTGTCGGTTAGAAGGCGAAGCTGATGCCGGATGCTATGAAACGCTAATATCAACAGTGTTGGAGCCAGACTTGGGTGCTGAAGTTGCAGTGGCCGCACTCGTGAGTAATGAACTTCAACGCGGTTTCTGCTCGGGTGATGCAAAAGAGTTGGCCGAGATGGCAACTGAGAGCATTAGAAGCGCGCCATCGAAGCTGCGCTCAGCTATTCTTCGCGGGTTAGATACTTTGGAAGACTACGCTCATAGGTACGAACCCGCGTCTTATCTGCTACCGGATCAGAGCCGTCTCACAAGGCCACAGGATCAGATACTCCAAAGACTATGCCAAATCGCGCGTGGAATGGATCAGCAAACCCGCCAGAGCGTCGCAAAGGCTGACTACGGCTATCGTGCAGATGAACACCTGCACGCGTTAGATGAAGTTTTGTCGTCGGAGAACTGCCAATTTCCGAAAGACGAAACATGGTTTCCTAGTGAAGTTGTCGAACTCGTTGCTCATGTGCGTGAAACACCAGGTTTTGTAGTCTGCACAGCGCTTTTGTTGGCTAACGCACTTCCCACCAATGATAGTATGGGGTGGTTCGAATTCCGCTGGGAACGCCTTGCCGCTGAGTACAACGCACTACCCGACTCTGTTCGTTATCCAATTTTGGCTGGCTTTCGCTACCTATATGAAGCGGACAAGGAATTTCTCTGGTATTCGGAACGGAAGAATTGGCACCCTGTCGAAGCACCGGAATTTATGATCTCGTGGGCCTAATTACTTCGCCAAGACGACTTGAGTTTGAGTAAATCAGCCGAACCGGACGTTGGCTGCGTCGCAGAAAATTTGCACTCTGGGCTCACAGCCGCCATTAGATCGGTCGCAGCATGTTTGCCTGACAGGGCGCATCCCCCCTCGGGAACGGCCCAAAGCTGACCTTGGCCGACCATTTGATATGCTGCGGTGCGGCCCACCGAAGCGGACTTTGGTGCACAGTGCAGCAATTCAGGATGTCCAGATGACTGCATCGGGACATTTGTGCCGTTTATGCTGTGGACAGCAATGGCCGCTCCAACGATCGTAGCCCGATAAACTGTTCTGCAGCCAAGCTCATTTACAATACGTTTCGGGTCAACTCAAAGTACTGCTTCTCGTTCTTTGCGCTTGAACCGATGGCGAAAAGCGGCGTCGATGATTTAGAAGAGTGGCGCATACTTCCAGTTGTCCGCATCCGGCGTCACTTCATCCAGATCATACTCGGCTCCCTGAAGACGCTTCGCAATTTCCAAACCATCTTCTGCGGCCTGATCCACAAAGCGACGACCCAATTCCACGTCCTGTGCAATGCCATGACCACGCATCAAGTTCAGTCCATGGTTGAAGCGCCCGACCGGGTCGCCCGCTTCGGCGGCGCGACGGTCCCACTCGGCGGCCTCATCAGGATTGTACTCTCCGCCTAATCCATTGTTTTCCATCTGACTTACCCAGGTCATTGCCTTGGTGAAGCCCGCTTCGGCACATTGCTTGGCCAGCTTTTTCGCCAGCTCGTGATTGTCGTATTTGGTTGCGTTAACTCCAAGAGAGCAGGTCACAGAGTCGATGACTCCCATCTCGATCTTGCGTTGCAGCATTTCCCGACCGGTATCTTGCGGGTTGAGAATTCCAAGCTCATCTTCGGACGTGAGACGCGGTTCTGCGTTGGCGACACTCGCCAGAAAAACTGCAGCCAGAGATAGTTTCGATCGTCGCATTTTCATGTCCTCCGCAAGAAGGTGATACCAATAACCCCAAAGAAAGTCGTCGTTACTTTAGTCGTAAGCCCAATTGCTCACCTGCAAAACGTAGGTGGTCAGCCCCGCCGAAAAGTTTCCAGTCAGCCGACATTCGTGCATCGCGCAGCATCGGTCGAAGAGGGCTCGAAGCCGACCTCGGATGCGACGCAGCAACCTGTGATATGGTGGCATCGTCAACGTCGGGTTGTCGTTGGGGAGGGCATGGCGGATCGGAGGATCAGTCATGGAAACACCAAACTTACCGGCCATTCGCGCACTTCGCCCGGCTTGGAACAAGGGGCGCATCGTCGGGCAAAAACGGCCACTGAAACCAAAACACGTCTGGGCAATCCGTGTTCGACTTGAACTCGCCGAGAACCATCGAGACCTCGCGCTGTTCAACATGGCAATCGACAGCAAACTGCGTGGCTGCGATCTCGTGAAGATGAAAGTCGTCGACGTGATGGCGTCCGGCCAGATCAAGGAACGAGCTTCGGTGTTGCAAAGCAAAACGCAGAAGCCGGTTCGTTTTGAAATCTCCGAAGGCACACGCGCATCGGTTGAAAAGTGGATGGAAGACGAGCTCATGGTAGGCTCCGAGTACCTTTGGCCTGGACGTTTCCACGAACGCCTGCATATCTCGACCCGCCAATATGCCCGCATCGTTCGGGATTGGGTGAAATCAATCGGACTGGAGGCGAGCGCATATGGCACGCATTCCATGCGACGGACAAAAGTGACACAGATCTACAAGAAGACTGGAAATTTGCGGGCGGTCCAGCTCCTGTTGGGGCATACCAAGATGGACAGCACCGTCCGGTATCTCGGCGTTGAACTGGAAGATGCCCTTGCGATTGCAGAGGCCATTGAAATCTAACAACTTGGGCCGTCTTCACGGACGGCCCGGAGCTGACATTGGTCAGCCAGTCTTGTGCTGCGTTGCAGCTTTCGCAATGCGGACATTGGTCTACTACACCGCATTTTTCCATTTCGCCGCGGTGAAGTACACGATGCTATCATCAACACTGACCATCACATCGCCGTCCTGAATATTCACCTGTAGTTTCATCGCGCGACTCGCGAGTTTTTCCAGTGCGCTGGTGTCCGTTTGAGAAAAGTTAACAACCTGAAGATTGTCAAACCGGGTGGTGCTGTTTTTGATCTTTTCCCACCAGATGTCAGCTGTTCTGCCGCCGTAGCTATAGACGCTCACCTTGTCCGCTTTACCGCAGGATTGACGCACGACCTTCTCGCTGGGAAGCCCTAACGCGACCCACAATTCCAGCTCGCCGCTTAGGCTCTTTTGCCAGATGTCGGGTTCGTCATCCGTTGAAAGTCCCTTGGTCATTTCTAGGCGTTCATGGGCATTCAGTGCAAAAGCGAGAATGCGTACCATCAATCGTTCATCCGTTTCTGACGGGTGTTTCGCTACGGTCAGTTTATGGGTCTCGTAATAGTGACGGTCCATATCCGAAACGGACAGTTCAACTTTATAGATAGTGGCCTTTTGCGCCATGATTGTCCCCAGCTTTGCAAAGCTATTGATGCCTAATGCGTCTGGTGACCTTGTGAAAGCAGATAAAAACCGTCCGAAACCCAAGCCTTTAAGGGATACTGATCACACTCTGCAGCACCCCGTCATTCTGGAACGTCGACAGTGACCACAAAAGATGAATACCACGCCGCTAAGTCCTTGATGTCGTCGTCGCTAAGGTTCTTAACAATCAGCGACATCCGGCGATCTTCGCGGATGCCGTTGCGGAAATCCTTGAGACTCTTTTCAAGGTAAAATGCAGATTGGCCCGCGAGGTTGGCAACTTCGGGGTCTTTGGCAATGCCGTTCTTGCCGTGGCAAACCGAGCATTTGCGCGACAGCTTTTGCCCGTTCTCGGGGTCAGCTGCAAAGGCAGGCATGGCGAGACACCCAATCGCGACCATAGCCGCAGCAATACGTTTCATTCAAAGCTCTCCGTTAAGGGATGGCTGCCCACACCTGCGTGCAGGCAGCCAGTGTTTCGTCATTCCGAATAGGTGATCCGGTAAATCGCATTCGCAAAGTCGTCCGACACAAGGATCGAGCCGTCTTTCATCATGGCGACATCAACGGGACGACCATCATATTCGCCGTTCTCGTCAATCCAGCCTTCCGCAAAAGGCTCAGTGGTTGCGTTTCCTTCATCGTCGATGAACGTCACCATGACCCGCGCGCCAACCGGCGTTGTGCGGTTCCAAGAGCCGTGCTGCGCAGAGAAAATGGCGTTCTTGTATTTCTCCGGAAACATATTTCCGGTGTAGAACGTCATGCCCAGATCAGCCGCATGTGCGATGGTTTCAGACACCGGATGCACCACGTCCACGGGGACCTCTTGGCCTGCGTATTCATTGGTGCGTGTTGTCCCGCCGCCGTACCAAGGGTGCCCAAAGTGCTGGCCCATTTCAGTCTGACGGTTGATCTCACCGGGGGGGATGTCGTCGCCCATGCCGTCAACTTGGTTATCGGTCCACCACAGCTCTCCGGTGACGGGATGGAAGTCATGCCCGACCGAGTTGCGTACCCCGTAGGTATAGACCTCGCGGTCCGTGCCGTCGCGGTTCATGCGGATAATGCCGCCGATGCCCGTCTCGGCATAAAGATCCAGCTTTTCAGCTGGCGCGACGTTAAAGGGCTGGCCAAGCGAAATGTACAACTTGTCATCCGGCCCCACCTTCACGACACGTGCCGTGTGATTGTAGCTTTCCTCTTCGACAGGGATCAGCGTGCCTTGGGGCACGATCGGGACGGCAACCACATCGGGGCTTTCGTGGAAGAACTCTGCTGCCGGATACATCATCACGCGGTTACGCTCTGCGATGAACAAAAACCCGTCCTTCGAGAAGGTAACGCCGTTGGGCACGTCCATCTCCAGCGACGGTGCGAAGTCTTTGACCTCGTCGGCCACGCGGTTGCGGTCGCGGTCCATCACGGCCCAAACCTTGGTTTTCTTGGTGCCGACAAACAGCACGGTGCCTTGGGGGGCCATCGCCATGTGACGGGCATCTGGAACCAATGCGTAAAGCTCGATCTTGAAGCCTTCGGGCACAGTGATGCCTGTCAAAACCTCCCGGATGGAATCCGCAGCGGGGCCGTTTTGGTCGACGAAGGTGTGCTCTGTAGTGCCCGTTAACTTGAACGCCCCGAGCTTTTCCAGATTGGTTTGAGCCGAGGCTGCGCTGGCTATCAGTGCTGTGGTTGCGCAGGCAGATAATAGTGATTTCATTATTCTATCCTCCCAAAAATAAACCGCGCCCCAGTATGGGACGCGGCGGTTGTTTAGATCGTACCTTTGGCCATTTCGCTGGCCAGATGGTCGGCTTGGCGAATGGCCAATGCGACAATGGTCAGCGTGGGGTTTTCCGAGGCCCCCGTGGTAAACTGCGACCCATCCGAGACGAACAGGTTCGCAATGTCGTGGGTTTGGCCCCATTTGTTGACAACGCCGTCTCGCGGATCCTCGGACATCCGGTTGGTGCCAAGGTTGTGGGTCGACGGATACGGCGGCGTCGGGAACGTGCGTGTCGCCCCGACCGCATCATAGACCGCTTGCCCCTGCTGATAGGCATGGTTGCGCATCGCGATGTCATTAGGGTGATCGTCAAAATGCACGTTGACCACCGGCAGACCCCATTGGTCTTTCACATCGTGGTTGATGGTCACACGGTTGGTTTCTTGCGGCATGTCTTCGCCCACAATCCACATCCCCGCCATGTTCTCATAGGCATCCAAGGCGGATGTAAACTCACGACCCCACGCACCGGGGTCAAGGAACGCAGCCATGAAGGGCAGCCCCAGCGACAGGGTCTCAAGCTCGTAGCCGCCGACAAAGCCACGCTCGGGGTCATGTTTGGATTCGTCCTGAATGATCCCCGCCATGGTCGTGCCGCGCCACATCTTCACGGGCTTATCGAAGACCGCGTAGACCGAGCCCGTCATGTGCCGCATGTAGTTGCGCCCGACTTGGCCAGAGCTGTTGGCCATGCCGTCGGGGTACATCTCCGACGCGGAGTTCAGCAAAATGCGCGGGCTCTCAAACGAGTTGCCCGCCACGCAGACAACGCGCGCCATTTGCGTTTGCAACGTGCCTTCCTTGTCGAAATATTCGACGCCGGTGACCTTGCCCGTGTCATCATGCAGAATACGGGCCACATGGGCATGATCGCGCACCTCCAGGTTGCCGGTCGCCTCGCCCTCAGGGATGTCTGTATAGGCGGCGGACCATTTGGCGCCCCATTTACAGCCTTGAAAGCAAAAGCCAGTTTGCTGGCACATTGTGCGGTCGCGGTTCTCGTCTGAATTAATCGCCATGCGGCCAGTGTGGACTTCCTCGTAGCCGAGCGCCTTCGCGCCTTTCTCAAACACAAGGTAGTTGTTGCTGCCCGGCAGGCCCGGGCGGTCGCCCGTGCGAGTCACACCCAGCTTGTCCTCGGCCAATGTATACCAAGGGTCCATCTCGTCCGCGTCAATCGGCCAGTCCAGCAGGTTCGCGCCTTGAACGTCGCCGTAAGTGGTCTTTGCTTTCCACTCATGGGGCTGAAAGCGCAGCGATGCGCCCGCCCAATGGGTAGTCGTGCCGCCCACTGCCTTGACGATCCACGCAGGTAGCCCTGAGAAGTCCTTGGCCACACGCCAGTCGCCAGAGGTCGTGCGTGCGTCGACCCAAGCCAATTGGCCGAAGCTTTCCCATTCGTCATTCACGTAGTCTTCGGGCAGATACCGTCCGCCTGCCTCTAGGGCGACAACGCTCACGCCTTTTTGCGCCAACTCGTTGGCCAGCACGCCGCCGCCTGCGCCAGTTCCGATAATGACAACAACGGAGTCGTCGGTGAGATCAAAAGGTGCCGTCATGATACGCGCCCTCCCCTAAAGCCAGTTGATGTCGTTGAAGCCGCGCTCGATGTAGCCACCAAGCTCGAACGAGGCGCCCTCATAGCCAAAGAGCGGCCAGACCGCCTTTTGGTTATAAAGTCCCGTGACAAGCCCGCCGCGGATCTGCTGGAAGAACGCGCCGTCTTCCATCCCGCGCAAGATGTCGACGCGGTCGCGTTCCCATCCGGTGCCAAGGTAGCTTGTGTGGCCTTTGCCCTGCGCTGCTGCGTTCAGGGCCGCAATGCCGACTTCGATACCGGGGGCAGCCTCTGCCGTGTCGTAACCTTTCACGGCGATCACATAGAATTCGTCACCGATTTGGTCATGCGGATAGATATCGCGTGCCATCTGCACCAGCGTCGCGAACGTCTCTGGCTGCAATGCGTTCAGCTCTGCGGCCCATGCGGCATCTGTCGCTGCAAGAAATCCACTGCCAACCACAAAAGTTGCACTTGCTGCCGTTGCGCGCGAAAGCAATTCGCGCCGTGTTAGCCCCTTTGGGCTTTGCTTGGGTTCCATCTTGTATCCTCCCCTATTGTTCATTGAAAACGTCCGCTGCGCTCAAGCACTTCGATCTGGTAGCCGTCAGGATCGGCCACGAAGAAGAACCGCCCCACCAATTTTCCGGCAGGTGCGAATTCGACGAGTTTTCTGGGCGCGAGGCCCGCAGCCTCAAATCGCGCATGTTCTGCATCAAGATCGTCTACCGACACGGCAAGGTGGCCATAGCCGTCCCCCAAGTCGTAAGGCGCGGTCCGGTCCTTGTTGAGCGTCAGCTCAAGCTCGAAGCCGCTTTCCGAGTTGCTCATGTAGACAAGTGTGAAGTCTGGAAAATCCAGACGGTCCGCCACGCTAAGCCCGAACGCCGTTTCGTAGAACGCGACAGAGCGGTCCTCGTCGAGCACGCGGATCATGGAATGTATTGTTTTGGCCAAAGCCACCTCTCCCCTTTTTGGTCGTAAGAAAAGGCTACAAGAGGCGGCGTAGGGGCGGGGTAGTATCGGATTACTACCCGAATGGTTTATTTCTATGGGAGCCTGAGAGGGCTACTCAGCGGCAATGATTACAGTTTCCTCACGAGGGGAAAGCTCCATGAACTTGAGACAAGCACAGCGCAAAAGAGAGGTGAAATTGACCGGCTCGCCACGCAATTCCAACACCTCGGAGTGCAATCTGGAGATGAAGATCGGAGTCGTCATCTTGTCATTTTTTGCAATTATATCAATCACCTGCCAATATGCATTCTCAAGCCGGATACTGGTGCTTTGACCATTCAGGCGCAAACGGCGGGTTGTACTGGCATAACGATCCGGATCTTGGCCGGCAAACACTTGGCACATTGGATGTCCTCCCTTGGGGCTGTCCTTCCAAACGATCCTCGCCTCTCTAAATGCGAGTCGTTTTCCCTCTCGTATTTCGTATACGAAATGCAAAATAGAGTCTATCCACCTGCGTCAAAGATGATAGATGTCGACTCGCTTAACGATATCGGAATTGACCAGTGGACTCAGTAAAACCGAAACGCACACTGGTCGAAGAGACTTACAATATCCTCATCGATGCCATTTGCAGCGGCGAGCTCCCACCGGGAGAGCGGCTCAATCAAGATGAGATTGCAGCAAAACTCAACGTCTCGCGGCAGCCTGTAAACAGCGCAATATCAATCCTCAAAGCCAACGGCCTCGTCGAGGATACCGGCAGGCGCAGCGTCGTCGTGTGCAGCTTTGACTCGGGGCTTTTCCGCTCGATTTTCGAATACCGCATGGTGATTGAACCATTTGCGGTGCGGTTGGCAGGGCGCAATCTTGCGGTAGCCGACAGGCAGCAAGCGGACAAGGTTCTGCGCGCGGGCGATAAGGCCTTCAAAAGCGGCAAACTCAGCGACCTGCTGCAAGCTGATATGCAGTTTCATGAAATGATCTACGGGTGGAGTTGCAACCATGTGATTCAGGCATCCATGAAAACGAACTGGCACCATATCCGCAGGTCCATGGCTGAAGTCCTGCGTGGCCCCGACGCTGTCCTTCAGATTTGGGATGAACACTCGGAGATCGTTGACTGCCTCTTCAAAAGGGATACGGAAAAGGCATCACAAGTCATGGAGCACCATATAAATGGGGCCTATGAGGCGATTGCAGAAGCAATTTCTGCCCCCGAAAAATCGAGTTGAGTTGCGATCATCATTGCTCATCTGAAATCTGATCGCGTTTTAGGGAGCTTTAGTCATGTTGTGAGGGGCTTCTGTCACCTGCTCCGAAAATCTGCTTTCCGCCCAACGTGGCTGGCGAGTAAGGACAGCCAGTGCTCCCAGTCTGAAGGTCCACTTCTTCATTTGGGGTGGGAGTCTCTCGCACTCGCAGCGAAAGTCCGGTTTCCGCCCTTGGTGTCGAACGTTTAACTGCGATGAAGCCGTGGGTCCCCTGCCCTAACAAGCCCATAGACCGCCCCTAGACATTGTTCCCAAAGCGACAGGTTAAGGCGATTTGGATCAGCTCAGTTCTGCACCGGAGTTATGCACCAGCTCCCCGGGCCTTATTCTTATGATTGGCTGTGTTCGTTGCAAATATCATGAATTTCGTTCCACACTGCCAATAGCGGTCGTTGACGGACAGCAAACTGTGGCTGATGGGCCTGTCATAAACAGCGCTACCTACAGAACTAAATCGTCCCCGTAGAGATCGAGCACCCAATTGGGAAGCTGCGGCAAGGCGAAGGTGAGGGTTCCGTTTGTGAAGGACAACGCCCGCACCGGCGGTTGGTTCAGCTGCGAATTGTCAAAGACATGACCGATATCACTGCTCAGAATGGCTTGGCGGATCAAGGGACCCGATCGATCATATCGGTTTCTAATCTTCTCTTCAGGTACGGGATGACCACCCTCAATGACCCTTTCACCGACGCGAGCGACGGATAGGTCGGGATGCGCTACCGAGATATGAAACGTCATAACGCGATAACCTAAGGCTTTGGCTTGGGTAATAAGGTCAAGCTTAGAAGGATGAGAGAACACGGTTTCCGTAGCAAAGCTTTTACGATCCGCCATCAAGGACGTGCGGCGCTCGGTGGCGATTTGTGCCGCCTCGTATGCTGCATTGACATCACCGTCCTTGAGCTCATCACGCTGGATGACGTCTGCGTTGATAAAGGGCACGGCAAATTTTGGCGCGATCCGCGTCTCGTAAAGCGTGGATTTACCTGATCCGTTCGGACCTGCCAGCATCACGAATATTGGACGCGGGACAGGGGCCACGCTCAGGCTGCGGCCTCAGGGTAGACCACCTCGCCTTTGTCATTCAGCCCAACACCACGCCCGAGTTGGCGACGCTGAGCGAACAATGCTTCTTCTTGTTCGGATGGTTTGGTGACGTCCTCCGCAAATTGCGTAAACCAGACTTCTTGCTCCTCAGCGCTCAACTCATCGGGGGAAAGCTCACCTGCAAGGGCAGCATTGATGTGCTGATAGTCAAACGCACTCGATTGCTCGATCGCGCGACCGATGTTGATCCAATGGGTGATTTGCCCCGCAACGGACCGGCTTTGCAAACCAGACTCGCGGCGGACAACCGACATAACGTCATCGGAAAGCTTGATAGATTGGGCCATAACAACTCCATTCTTAGAAAAGGTAGCAAAATGCCACCTGCATCACATATATGGCGATAAACCCGTAAATGTCCAGTTAATTGGTAGGCCTGTGCACCGGGTTTCATCCGTTGCAGCTGCAAAGCAGCTATTGGTGCATAACGCAGCGAACGGCGACAGAGAGCCCGACCCAGTCATTGTGATTTTGTGCTGCGCGCGCACGCAGCACGAAGAATGCGGCACGAGCGAAAGAACCTTCGCTGCGGCGCAGCGAGACAAGCGGTCATTTATGCAGAGCGCGGCATAGATTGGAGCGCGGATTTACAGGTTGCGGGACAAAACCGCCAACCGGACGGCACCAATGAATGTCCTCTTCGCGGCAAAATAGAATTTGTATCTGAGGCAACAAATGCCCGGCGACCATTGGCCGCCGGGCACTCGATAAAGGCACTCGTTACTTACTTGATTGCCAGAATGTCGAAGTTACTGACGTTGGCGACCACGCCGTCGTCCCAGCCGCCCTCGACCAGAACCGACGCTTTTTCGTTCAGAAGCCCGGCAACCTGCCCAGCAAAGTGTGCCTCGCGACCTGAGTTGTCGGCGAAGATGTCAAAGATTGCGAAGTTGTTTTCGTCAATCTGCAAAGCCGCCCAGAACAGCGTCTTTGGCTCTGTATCGGCCACGATCGGGCCAGCCGCCGTCAACAATGCAGCCAGATTATCGGCCTGTCCTGGAGCCGCTTCGAGCCGGATATATGTTGCAGTTGTGGCACTGTAGAGATCAACCGGTGCTTTGGCTGACAGAACGTCCGAGTTGTTGATGTTGGCGACAACTCCAGCATCCCAACCGCCGTCCACTAATGTGTCTGCGTTTCCATTCAGTGCGCCTGCGACAGCACCTGAAAAATGGGCATTGCGGGCAGCTTCATCCTCAAAGACATCGAAGATCGCTAGGCTGTCGCCTGCTTGCAAAGCAAACCAGAGTTTGGTGCCGGGCTCGGTTTCTGCGACCAGTGGGGCAGCACCTGCAAGAAACTCGGCAAATGCGTCGGTCTGGCCGGATGCGGCGGGCATTTCGATAAAGCTGGCAGTGTGATCGTTCATGACGTTTTCCTGTGCGTTTGCGGAAGTTGTTGCAGAAATCAAAGCGAGTGCTGAGATGGTGTGAAGGATTATGGATTTCATTGGTCTTCTCCTGAGTTTGGGTTCATCGTTCGTTTTCGATGAGCCCTTGTCCCATGTGCCACCCTCATGACTCCAATCTTGAAGTCCTATACTTCGATAGGCATTGACTATGATTGATGCGCGGTTGAGGTTGCGTATGAGGAGGACGTCATGGAAATGAATCAGGTCCGCTACTTTTTGGCGGTTTGCGAGCATCGCAATTTCACCCATGCCGCGAGTGCTTCCAACGTATCGCAACCCTCGCTTACGGCGGCGATCAAAAAACTTGAGGACGAATTGGGCGATGCATTGTTCATCCGAGATCGTGCTGGCTGCCGCCTGACAGCGCTTGGTAAGCTTATGCAGCCAAGATTGGAACGTATGCAGTCTGAGGCAAGGGAGGCAAAAGCCGAGGCTGTCCGACATACGCGGCTAGAAAGAGTCCCGATTAGCATCGGAATAGGTGAAACGATAGGCCATGCCAAAGTCTCGGAGGCCGTCGAACGGTTTCGTCAACGCGTGCCGCAAGCCGAGATAGAACTGATCGTCGACGCAAACGACACTTTGTTGGCGGGACTTCGCGAGGGAGAATTTGATCTCGTGATATCAACAGTAGAGGTCAGTGAGGAGCTTTATCGCATAGACCCACTCTATCAAGAGGCCTATCGTGTGGTTGTGGCGAAAGGTCATCCCCTGTCTGAGTTGCCGGCCGTATCGCTTGCTGATTTGGCAGATACAACCATGTTGGATCGCCCAAATTGTGAAATGCGAGAGGCATTGCATGGGGCGTGCACGGACCATGGTCATACGCTCTATGCGGCATACCGGTCAAACCGCGTGGACTGGTTGGTCGAGCTCGCGCGGCGAGGCTCGGGGGCCGTTATCCTTCCCGAAACGTCGATCCCTGACCATGACAATCTCGTCTCACTTCCGATAGCCGACATGGAAATTGCAAGAGATGTGGCAGCGCTTCGTTTCCGCCATCAGGCTTCTCGCTCAGAAACAAACGAACTGGTGCGGGAGTTTTCGCGGAACTGAGCTTTGTAAAGAGCGGACATTGGCGCTTCGTGCAGCATCGGTCAAAGTGGGCTCCTTGCGGCCCGATGCGTTCGCAGAAACACCGCTTGGCAGCGACTTCGGGCACCAGCCGTTCAATAGGATGCTATGCTATTGTCGTCTGCGCTGTGCTGATGTCTGGGTTTGGAGGGAGGATTGGAGGGCATATTATGCCAAGAGTGCAACTTCCTGCAGTTACCCCAAAACACAAAGCCTGGAACAAGGGTCGGATCATCGGCCAAAAACGTCCCCTTCTTCCCAAACAAGTGTGGGCCATCCGGGCGCGGCTTGAACTTTCGGGTTATCTTCGTGACCTTGCGCTGTTCAACGTTGCGATTGATAGCAAGCTGCGCGGCTGTGATCTGGTAAAACTCGCCGTGGCCGATTTGGTCAAAGATGACCGCGTTCGCGAACGCGTTTCAATAGTCCAGAGTAAAACCAAGAAACCCGTTCAGTTCGAAATCACTGAAAACACAAGAGATACCGTCATTGCGTGGGTGCGATCTCCTGAGATGATCGGGTGCCGGTTCATGTTTCCGAGCCGTTTCCACGACCGCCCGCATATCTCAACACGTCAATATGGTCGACTTGTTCGTGACTGGGTTACAGCGATTGGCCTGGAACCCAGCGGATACGGAACACACTCGATGCGCCGAACCAAAGCTGCGGAGATTTACCGCAAGACGGGGAACCTCCGCGCCGTACAACTTTTGTTAGGCCATACGAAGGTCGATAGCACAGTGCGTTATCTGGGCGTTGAGCTGGAAGATGCGCTAAGCATTGCTGAACGGATCGACATCTGAACGAAGTTGGCGTGCGGCTATTGCCGTTCGCCAATCAAGACCAGGCCTTCATGGTTCCCGCAGCGGTCGGCAGGACTGAGCCCAATATCAACGGATGCTGCGCCGCGCACCAATGGCCGGTACGGGGATAGGTTCACAATGGCTCTCGAACAGACGGCCCATAGCCGCCATTCACCCTGTGTTGTTCATGCTGCAGCGCGGCTCGTCAAAGCGGTCGTTCATTGCGGGCATAGTACTCACAGTTATTTGGTCAACAGTTCGACACTCCCGAAACCAAATTTGCATTTTCAATGAGACCAACCCCGCGCATAGCCGGGACCGATCTGTTTTATTTGCGACCACGTGTTCGACGTGTGAAACGTGGCAACTCACCAGCCATAATGCTGCCGACCGGATCAATCCAATCTTCTACCGTAGCCAAGCCGAACTGATCGATCTGCGCCTCGACTGCCACCGCCGGCTTGTAGCTCGACGGCAACTCGGATGCATCGACTTTGCCTTCGTAGAACCGAACATCCAAACCTGCCGTTTCCTCTGCAAGGGCTTCGGCCGGGGTCTTGCTTCCCAACCTGCGCATATGCTCAGTCCGAGACCAGTTGCGCCCAGCACCGTGTGGGCTGAAGCCCAAAGCGTTCGACGCATCGGATCCTCGCACGATCAAAATAGGTTCCGCCATGTTCATCGGTATGATCGTGCGCCCATTCGGATCTGCGTCTGCCGCAAACCCAGACCAAGCCGGTGTCGCACCTTTACCGTGCAGATAGATATCGCCGCGCCGGAAGACGAAGTTATGCTCGTTCCAGAAACGCTCCCCTGCCGAAGCACAAGCTTTTTCCATGGTCGCCTGATGAATGGAATTGTGGTTGGTCTTGGTCCACTTTCGGATCAATTGCAGCGCATCCCAATAGGCTTGACCTTCTTCGCTGTCAGCCGGAATCCACGCGTTCTGCTTCAAGGTCATCGGCGAATGGCGCTTACGATATTTTTCCGCTACTTCCATACCCGCCTTATACAGTTTCGCCCCCGGCCCGCGTGAACCGTGATGCGTCACAAGTATGGTATTGCCCGTTGCACGAGACTTTCCGACGAACAGGAAGTGGTTCCCGTCGCCCTGCGTCCCCATATGCTCCTGCGCGGCGCGAACAGTTTTTGCATTGCTCAGGAACGGGTTGGCCCGAAATGCGTCAAGCAGATCAAGCGAGACCGTAAAGCGGTTGCCTTGAGGCCGTCCGCCGGGACCAAAATGCGTCACCGCCGATGCGGCGTCCAGCACAGTGGTCGGATCGGCATCGCCAAGATCAGTCAACATGAGCGAGCAACAGATATCGGCCGAATGCATGCCCGGATGGATGGCGTTCTGCGCCGCGACGACACCGCCGACGGGAATTGTCCCGACAGGCCCTGCAGGACAAGCATCAGGCAAGATCGCACCACCGACAACCGTGGGTGTCCGCATTACCGCGCGCATCGTCTCTCGCACTTTGGCGAGGTTCTTTTCCTCATCTGCATCAGCTGGTGTCAGGTTCTCATGGAACACAACCTCGCCATCCTCGTGCAAACTGATCTGCGCAGGCTGCTTGGGGATTTCAGCTGCAAGCGCTGTTTGAATCGCATCTATATCAGCGCCAGAGCGGAGCATGTCGTTTGCGCGATCAATCAGGTTCGGGAAAGCAGGGCCGGGCGTATGGCCCCATCCTTTCAAAATAGTGCCAGTTATGGGCGTCATCGTCATGTCGTTCATTGTCTTCGTCCTTCGGTCAATGCTCCCCTGACGCTCAGGGGTGACTTTCAAAAAAATCAGCGGGCCGGAAATGGGCCCGGCCCGCCGCAGCTACGGATGCGTATTCATCCGCCTGTCCAGGTTCTTCTCTTCTGGTGGGATATGTTTGGCAGCTAATTACTCCCACTCCAAAACAATTGTGAAAAGTCGTGAAGTAACTGTTTTATAAAGATAATAAGCCATCTTGCGGATAATGAACCATATCGATACGATATATATAAATCGTAACTTATCCATTTGGAGCGCAGGCTCGTGCGAAACGTCGTCATCGGATTCCTAGGCACGCAGTTGGACATGGGCAAACGTCGCCGCTGGCGCCCAACCGTTGATCTGTGCCGGACGGAAGGCTTTCCCGTTGATCGGCTCGAGTTGATCCACGACCACAAGTTCAACAGGCTCGCACATAGCGTTAAGCGCGATATTGAAGAAGCATCGCCTGAAACCGAGGTCTTGCTTCATCGTATGGATATGGACGACCCGTGGGATTTGGAGGAAGTCTACACGAAGCTGTTCGATTTCGCCTCAGATTATGGTTTTGACGAAGATCGCGAACGCTACCACATTCATCTGACGACGGGCACACATGTTGGGCAGATTTGCTGGTTCCTGCTGTCTGAATCCCGTCATATCCCAGCCGCTCTGATACAAACTGGCCCGCCACGGGGAGGCGACGATGTCGGTACGTTTGACCTTATCGATCTCGATCTCAGTCGCTACGACGCCCTGCAACAGCGGTTCGATCAACAAACGCGCGAATATGGAGACCTACTCAAGGGCGGGATTAAGACGCGCAATGTGGCATATAACAGGCTAATTGACAGGATTGAACAAGTGGCAGGACTGTCGGATGCGCCCATCCTGCTGCAGGGCGAGTCTGGCACCGGGAAATCTGAACTTGCGCAACGGATCTACGAATTGAAGCTGCAACGTAGGCGCGTGAAAGGCCGCTTAGTTCATGTGAATTGTGCCACGCTTCGTGGTGGCACCGCGAATGCTACTCTGTTCGGTCAACGCCGCAGCTTTACAGGGCAGGCCGGCACAGAACGCGCAGGGCTCTTGCGGGAAGCAGATGGCGGTGTTTTGTTCCTCGATGAGATCGACGCGCTCGGACTGGAAGAACAAGCCCTGCTGCTCCACGCCATTGAGGCGGGGCAATACTATCCGCTTGGTTCTGATGCGGAAGTCACTAGCCGGTTTCAGGTCATCGCCGGGGCCAGCGGCGATTTGTCCGCCATGGTCTCTGAAGGCGTTTTCCGAATTGATCTGTTAACGCGCTTGAACCTGTGGACGTTCCATTTGCCCGCGCTGCGTGATCGCCCTGAGGACTTCGAAGTCAATCTCAGGCACGAACTGGCACAGGCCGAAAAGACGCTCGGTATACGTGTAGGTTTTAATTCCGACGCCTCTGAAGCTTGGCTACGGTTCGCCAGTGCGCCCGGTACGCTTTGGCCTGGTAATTTTCGGGATTTCAGCGGGGCTATCTTGCGCTTATGCACCCTCGCCCCACGGGGGCGGATCACCAGGGCACAGGTTGTTGATGAAATTGCAACGCTTGAACGAAGATGGCGTGCGGCAGATACTGACCAGAACTCCCAGCTTGTCGCCAAATATGTTAATGGACCGGTAGATCCATTCGACATCCCGCAACTCGCGAATGTCCTTCATACTTGTCAGACCTCGGCGACCATCAGCGAGGCCGGGCGGCGGCTATTTGCGGTATCACGCGAAGATCGCAAGAGTCGGAACGATGCAGACCGGTTACGCAAATATCTTGCGAAATTTGACCTCAGCTGGGCCGAGCTAAATGATGGCTGACAGTAGGTGGAGGCGACCAACCCGGCCCATAACGGACCTTGAGCCTTTCAATCAAATGCTGCGATGCGGCCCGCAGAACCGGACGTTCGTTCCGTAACGCTGGGTCACTAGTGGACCAAAGGGCTCCGGAACGTTCAGCCGTTAGACAGAAACGAAAACTAATGCGATGGTGGTCAGAATTTCGATGTCTATTTGACTCTCGAGGCAAGCATGAGCCTGAAGAAGATCCAAATCGAGAGCCTCCTTTCGGAACATGAGGTCGACTTTAGCCCCGTTCAATCCAACGAAAGCGAGCAATTCAAGAGACTTTGGCTAGTTGCCTATGCCGCGAGAGTGAAGAAAGAGACCGGTGTGTGGATACACAATCGTTTTCGATGGCATGGCTTCAGCTACGGCTTTCAATCCGCAGTTTCGGGATCAGATGCTCTGACTGCTTACCAAAGCCAATGGCAAGCCCCCTATGTGATTTTCGATGAGGAGGACACTTGGGCGTATCACTGTACTTCTGAGAAGTATCCCGACCTTACTTCATCACGAGCAGACATCTACGTGGCTCACCATAATATGAAATGGACGATGGTCTTCACTCATGAACAACCACACATCGGGCCTTATCTCGCCTTTAAGTCTAAGAACGTTGATTGACGGCCCAAAGCTGCCGTTGGCGAGTTGGACCGACGCTGCGGTGCAGCTTCCCCGAAGCGGCCATTGATCGGTCGCCCAGCACTGTGATGGAACCGATGACTGCAATGCGGGACAAAGCGCCATTTTGCTGCGGCTGCGCAAATGGCTGCTTTAGGCCTGGCGCACCAATAGAACATTGCAGCAGGACACGTCGGTTAATCCGTATAGCTTCGGCAGGCATCGACCCCTACGGCTGTCGAGGCAAGTAGTTGATCTGCGTCGCGGATGAGATCAGCGATCCGCCTGTCCGCAAGGCGATACCGGACGAACCGACCTTCGTTCCTGCGACTGACCAGACCGCAATCCAAAAGGCAGCGCAGATGGTTCGAGACATTGGGCTGACCAAGCCCTGTTTGGGTAACGATTTCCTGCACGCTGCGTTCGTCCGACAGTAGCGCATCGAGGATCGCAAGACGGCTGGGGTCGCCGAGACCCCGGAAGAGCTTTGCCCGCGGCTCAAGGGTGTCAGCTGCCGAAAGATCGTCTTGAATGTTTTGCAATGTCATATCATTATCCACTGATACGTTAGCGGCGACTTCTTTCGCACGCTACCTTCAAGAGGATCGCATATGAGCCGAGCAGATAACACCACATTGCCTACAACGTCTTTGCCGATCCGGATGCGGGTGCATGGCATGGACTGCGCCAAGGATGCCGCTGAGATCGAACGGGCCGCTCGGTCTGCGGGCGTGGCTGAAGGCGATGTGAAGGTGTCTGCCGCAACCCATGTCATGACATTGCGGATCGCCGAAGACGACTTGCCGAAAGTGCGTCCAGCACTGGACGCAACCGGCTATGGCTTTGAGCTGATCAAGAGCGGGGATACATCGTCCGATCCGGCTTACAAAGACCCGAGCTATCGCCGCGCGCTCTGGATCGTGGTCCTGCTCAATCTCGGCTACGGGGTGATCGAGATGTTCGGCGGGTTCCTGTCCGGATCGCAAGCTTTGAAAGCAGATGCCCTGGATTTTTTGGGCGACGGCGCAATCACCTTTCTGGGCCTGCTCGCTATCGGTTGGAGTCTGACATGGCGGGCGCGGTCGGCGATGATCCAGGGCGTGTTCTTGGGATTTCTGGGGCTTGGCGTTGTCGGCAGCACAATCTTGCGTGTCCTGAATCAGACGACACCAGAGGCCGGGTTAATGGGAGCCTTCGCCGTGGGCGCGCTGATCGTAAACATTCTTGCGGTGCTGCCGCTGCTAAAACACCGCAAGGGCGACGCCAACATGCGGGCCGTATGGCTGTTCTCCCGGAACGACGCCATCGGCAACCTCGCCGTGGTGATCGCTGCCGGACTGGTCGCCTGGCTCGGCAGTGCCTGGCCTGACCTCATCGTTGCTTTCGCCATCGCAGGGCTGTTCCTGCATTCGTCATGGATGATCATCCGGGATGCGCGGAGTGATCTGTCAGAAACCGAGTGATCTGGCGGAAAAGCTGACGTGCGAACCGGAAACCGACATTCGCCACTGCGCAGCGAGTCCGGAACTTTGGGCTCGTTGCAGCCATCGTGGTTAGTGCAGCATCTGGGCTCTTAAGCTGACTTCCTCAGTTGAGGACGGCCCAAAGCCGACACCTAGCGGATGTTCCTAATGCTGCGGGCGCAGCCCGCTTTGCGGACATTGGCTTCCGTGATCAGTGCCTCTATCATTTATGGCAGCTCAAAGAGGTATTCAGATGGAACGCGAACCCAACCTTGTCATCTCCAGTGTCTCGCAGCGCATCGTTGAGGATGGGGCGCCATTCAAGGTGGACATTTACAAACTCGAAGGCGGGGACGGTTGGTCACTGGAAGTTGTGACCGAAGATGGGACATCCATTGTCTGGGACGATCTTTTTGAGGACGACCGAGCCGCACTCGAAGAGGCAATCAGCACCATTCGAACCGAGGGCGCAGTTGCTTTCGCCAACGGTGGCTCAAACGTCGTCCAGTTTAAGCAGTAAGTGACCGGCCCATTGCTGCCGTTGGTCAGGCACTGGCCATGCTGCGGTGCGGCCCCTCAGACCGGACCTTCGCTGCGCCTGCATGATCTTGTTGCCTTCGAACTCACATGAGTTCCCATCAGGTACCAGCCTTTGCTGACCGCCGCTTACCGAACAAGAGCAACAATATGATCTATACCTGCCCGATCAAATTACTCCGCCCTACTGTGATGATCATCCCACCACGGTAAAACTTCACCAAGTCTGTGGGCAAACGGATATTTTTCGCCCCTTGGCATATCATCGCCCATCAACCTTTTATGGACACCGTCCAGCATCCAACCAATGCACTCATTTGCGCCCTCCGCGACGGCGGCAAGAAATGCGTCTTCATCTGCCGTGGCCAGTGTTCGCTCCAACTGGTCGATTGCAACGAAAACAACTGGGCGTCGGTCCTCGTCTATAATTAAGGCGTCCTTTGCATCTGCCATCTTGCCCGCTTCTGCAAGAACGTGATCGCGCAAAGGCCCGCTCATCGCCAACCAGTTGTCTAAAGTCAGTATAACCCCCAATGCGCCGGGAGAAAGGTCGTGTCCTGTCAACCCACGACGACAATGCGAGAAGTAGCGCCAAAGTTGAAACACTGCTTTTGCCATATCTTCGAAACCGCGTTCATCGGTCGGTTTTCTCCCAAACATAGCGGCCTGCGACATACGGGTTGCTTTGCATTCAAGCGCAAGCTTAATCTGCCCATCCAACTTACAGATAATGTCAGGTGTATCAAATTTCGCTTTTCTAGTTCCGTATTTTGTTTCGCCGCACCAAATCAATCCGGGAAGCATCAAGGTTAAGTACTCAAGACAGTACGCTTCAAATCGCCTCGCATAATCATTCCGCACCGCACCACCACCATCTGCAACGTCATAGAATAGACCGGATGTCGTGCGTTCGAGTATCAATTCGGGTATTGGGCATCGAATGCGTCTAGCACTATCCGTGAACTCGATACACGGGAACTTTCGGAACTCACTCGCACGGTAAGCAGTGGGCTGTAGCACCTTTAGATTCAATCGCGCCTTTTGCTCGGCCTTTGTGAAAGGCTGACAGATTAGCGCCAAAGTCTTGTTAACGTCATCCTGCGTTACACCCAAGCGCTCCCAGTCTTCATCAAGTTTCAGGATAGGCCTTCCTGTAAATGCAGCATGAAGGACGAAGCCTGTCCTATTGAAGCTGTTGATGCTCAAACCATTGGTTTCCTTGAAATACTTGGCACACTCTCCCTGACCATAGATATAGACGTTCCGATAGAATTGCGCCATGTTCGCGTAACCGCGTTGCCAAGCGAACTGACGGCTGGCTAAGCGCGCCATTTCAACAAGCACACCACCGTCCTTTTTCCAAAACCAACTTTCTTCATCCTCCAACGACCTAAGTGTGTTCACGCAAGAAATAGCATTTCCGAAAGAACGCCAGCTTCGCTCTTTACGGTTTTTCCGACTCTTGAACTGTGCCGTCTTTGGAACGGTCAAGATTTGGTTTGCAAGCGTTTCTAATTCCCACGGGTGAATCCGATGCGTAGCGTTAAACCCTACGTTCTCCGCACCCTTTGGGATAGTGTTTGGGTCAAGGAACTTCGCTCCTACCCCTGGCTTTTCGGATTGCAGCATTTTGACCGACCAAAGAAGTTGTATGAATCCTTCACTGCTAAATGAGCCAAGTAGCTTGTTCAGTTTTTTTCGGTGGCGTTGTTTCAAATTTGACAAACTAACCCATCCTTTGATCGACCAGGTAACTGTGAATGTTTGATAGCCTCAGGGCTACCTAAACGCTAAGGCTGCGAAGTTATCGGCGGCTTTGGCTCCTGTTTAGAAGCCGCTTCGCTCTTCGGCCCAAGCTGCCACTAGTGTTGTTCAGTTCGTGGGACTGCAAGTTTTCCGAAGCAGTCACTTACGGCCTGCATTGCAGGCATTCGCCGCACTAGAGCAGCGGTTTGGGGGTTTAATCGTCCTTCCCGATTAACAGCGCATCAACGCTCTCAATTTCAGGCATTGATCTCCCTGCTATACCTTGCAGATCACCATGCATCCCGACTGTAGACGCAATCACCAAGTCGATTTGTTTGGCTCGCAGCGCCCATTGTTTCTCGATAAAAACACGTTCTTTACGTAGATTGTCTTGCATATCCTCGAAACGCTCAACAATTGCGTCAACACGCTGCTTGAACTGCGTACCTGTAAGATAATCGTAGACCATTTCCATCTTACTTTCTTGACCCATGGCGCGCCCCTTCGCACTTGCCACATCAATCAATCCTTGCCGCAACGACGTCGCTAAAGGTACTGCATATCGCGGAGCACAGACCCAAATGCCGTCGACCAAGCCGAAACTTTCGACCCCCTCAGGCAAGGCATGGGACGTGATGACCGCAACCTCGCACCCTGACGTCCTCTGATCGTTGCGTAACTTGGCGAGCCAACCGGCAGTCCAGTTTTTCGTGCGTTTGCTTTCCCAAAGAATGCTGCCTGAGGTTCCATTCGGCCCTGTCACATCTTGACGTACATCCGCCCCGCTGACACCTTTAGCTATCGGCACAAATCCATCGGTCGGGAAAGCTGCGGCCAAAGTTTCCTCCAGAACGATCTCAGCCGCCTCTCCTTGGGTTTGCATCGATCCCTGTTCGGATTTTTGCTTAAGCGCTTCAATCTGGCGTTTCATGCCCTCCATGACCTGCGCCTGCTCAGCCAATCTCAATCCGGCTTTTTCGTCTGCCTCACGGGACAACTTTTCAGCTAAGACTGGGCGTTCTGCTGCCAGCATCTTTTGCAACGTCAGTTCCATCTCAGCTTCTTTATCTTTGAGCTCTTCTTCCCGTTTAAGCGCGTCAGCTTGGGCTTTCTGAGCCTCCCGCAGCTTTTCGTCCTGCGCTTTTATACGTTCCTCAAGTGCAGCCTGTTCTGCTGCAGTTTCGGCTTTGGCCGCATCCTTGGCCTGCGCTTGTGCGGCGGCCAACGCCTTAGTTGCTTGCGCCTCCTGCTTGGCCAGCTCATCATTGAAAGACGCCTGGAGATCGGCCAGCATCGGGCCAGCTAGTTGCTCGGTCAACTCAATTTCGTTGGAACATTTAGGGCACTGGATCTTCAACTCGGGCATGCACTCACCTTGGCCATTCAGAGGGCGTTCAACCTACCACGTAACCGAATGCGTCTCCAGAGTGGATGCATATGGTTCGCGCACGTTGGGACTGATTACTCGCGCATATCTAATTCAAAACGCCTCTGGGTGGTGGCACTTGACCCGCGCGCAGCCCGTGGATCTATTGGCTCTCAATTGCTAAGCTGAATTGAAATTTGAGTGATTTATTATGAGCACACTTCCAAAACCTAGCTTTTTGATTTCTGCAAATTTCCTGGGACCGGTACTTTCCCTCAATGGAGAGTTTACCAATAAAGCCCAGAATCTGGTTTTTGCAAGAAATGGTACAGGTAAGTCCTTCCTGTCACGCGCGTTTCGCTACCTCGATCTGCATGGGCAAGGACGAGATGTAGATGATGCCGCAAAGAACTTGGTTTCCGATGAATCTGTAGATGGCAAGGCAGCGTTTTCATTTGCGCGAGGTCCAGCAGCTATGGGAACGCTCTCCCTGGACAAAAACGGCGATGTGGTGACGCCCCAACTAGGCAGCACGATCTTCCACGTCTTTTCTGAGGATTTTGTTCAGGAGGAGCTTCGGGAGCGCCAGTATGAGGTCGATGGTGAGATAGAGAACCAGATTGCCGTCGATAGCGAAAGTATCAAGATTAAAGACGCACAAGATGCGCTCGCTAAAGCGCAAACGGATGAGCAGGCCGCTGAAGCCGCGCTGCGGGAAAAATTCGACAAAGATAAGCTTGCTGAACTTGCTGAGAAGGTCGGAATCAATAAGCAGCTGAAGGAATATAAAGAACTGACTTTTGATCGTCTGCTTGAGCGCTTCTCAGACAAGCCTGAACCACCCAAACCAAGCGTTGCCGAAATCATTAAGGACCTCGATGCCCTTAAGGCCATACCATCTGATCCGATCTATCCTGATGATGTTGGGCTCGTTCCTAGCGATAATATTTATCTGAAGGCAATAGAGGACTCTTTGGGCAGGATTACCTCACCTTCAAGCGTCTCAGAAGACATTAAGAAAAAGATCGATGACCATCGTGAATTTTACGCAACCGGCACGAACATTGTGCAGGATGAACATCTTGAGAACTGTCCTTTTTGCGAACAAGGGATTTCAGCCGGTGATCCCAAAGCAATAATAGATGCATATGTCGAATATTTTTCAGACGCAGAAGAAAAGCACAAGAATGAGCTGCGCGTCTTCTTCCGCGCCCTGTTAGAAAAGGAGGCAACGTTCAAAGAACTCGAGAATCAGCTTTCCCGCCAAAAATCACGGTTTGATACCCTTAAGAGCTTTGTTCCATCTCAAAAGGATGTTGCGCTTGACGATGGTGCAGAAGAGCTCAAGAACCTGCGAGCCAGTCTCTTCACGCTAAAGGATGTAATTCAAAAAAAAGCAGATGCGCTGACAGCGGCGCTTTCGATGCCGGAGAGTAATCTGTCAGTGAACATTACGGCAGTTAATGATCTCATCGCTGCCAACAATTCTAAGGCACAAAAGCTTACGCGAGCGGTTGAAAAATCTGGTGAAGAACGCCGTGATCTGCAGCGCAAAGCTTGCGCTGCCTTTGAGGCCGAGTTCGCAATTACCAACTGGACCGACATTGAAACGCTTAGAACCCTTCTCAAGGCGACAATTGCAGCCGGCACAGCACTACTTATTGTTGAAAAGTCGAGCCCGTCTACTGACGCGCGGACTAGGGTTGCCGAGACTTTTGAGTTGCTGCTGAAAGACTTCTTCTCTGACAAGTATGTACTCGATAAGGACAAGTTCATTCTAAAGCGCGGCACATGCGAGATGACACGCGGTCCGCATCGTACGCTTAGCGATGGTGAGAAAACGGTGATTGCGTTCTGCTACTTTGTGGCCTGCGTTCATAGAAAGGTTGAGGCTAACAGCGACTATCGAAAGTTGTTTCTTGTCTTTGATGATCCTGTCACCTCGATGTCCTATGATTATGTTTTTTCAATTGCCCAGACACTCAAAAATCTGAGCATCTCAGATCAAGGTGAAGTCTCAATCAATCCGGGCCAGATAGATGGCAACAAGTACCTACGGCCAGAGCTTCTGATCCTCACGCACAGCAGCTATTTTTTCAACATATGTCTAACCAACAGGATCGTAGATGAAAGAAAGGGGGCTGCATTCGCTTTGCAGCCAGATTCAGGCATCCACAAGCTAGTTCGCCTCAAGGAATATGTTGCCCCCTTTAAAGAGCAACTAAGAGACGTCTATGATGTTGCCAAGGGCCGTGATCCGGACCACCGAACGGCGAACTCGGTCCGATCCGTACTGGAGGCTATTGGCCGTTTTTGTCGCCCGGATAAATCAGAGAGCCTTTCAACGTTTGTGCAGCATCTAGCTGGCGACGAGGGTATTGCCGTAAAAAGCGTGCTCATTAACTCCCTTTGTCACGGAACGTACTATGAGGAGACGCCGGTGCCTGGCGATCTCAAGCTCGCTTGTGAGGAAACCATTGTCGTTGTAGGGCGTTTTGCAGTTGGCCAGCTAGAGTTGATCGAGGGTGCTGCTGATACGGGAAAATGAAATGGCTCCAATAGTTCCGTGATCCTAGCGTTAGTCCTTTGGCAATAGACTCTCGGCTAGCTGCTCGCGAGGAACTCCTCACGGTTATCGCCCAACCCCACCGAGACCCACCTAGTGCCGAAACCATCTCGCCTTTGCACTTCAGCTCATTCGCAAATGTCTGCTTTCGCAGTGCCGCCATTCGAGTTCGTACCCGCAGCGAAAGACCGCTTTCCGCCCGAGGTGCTTTTCGCTGCAAGTGCAGCCCTGGAAAAGCGGCCATTAGTTGAAAAAGTCGCAAGGTCGGTTCTGTCCCGCCCTCTGTCAATTCGTGCAAGATGCGGCGAAGGGTCGGTCTGAAATCCACTGACGTCGGCATCAATGAATGGCTGCTTCCGCGACTTGGGCTGCATCGCAGCATGAAATCTGCTGCAACTGCGAGGAAATGCTGCGTTAGCAATAGCCGCGCGTGCATAAGGCCGCTTAGTCCGCTAACCAGACCTCTCCAAACAATTCAAACAAGCTCCTGCAGCGAATGTCTGCTTTCCATTCTTTGTGTGCCGTAGATATTAGGCTGCAGCTTGGAATGCTCTTTAAGGTCAGTTGTAGAGGGGCGCATGTGCCTCTCGGATACATTTCGAACCTGCGGTTTTATTTGTCCGGTGCGGTTTTGGGGAGCTTCAAGCCGGCTCTTTTCCCCTAGACTGCTCTGGTGTTTCAGGTGGTCGTGGCAACTGGCTGACCCCTAGCCGGATGCACGTCAGGTTGCTCATGACGCCCGACGGCAGTAACAATCGCGGGAGAGGCTGGTTGAGGAAGGGAACGCTTTGTGCCGCAAAGTACATCCACACTGACGCTTTTTCGAAACCAGACTTTCCGGATGCTCTGGATCGCCGCCCTTGCCTCGAATTTCGGAGGGCTCGTGCAGGCGGTCGGGGCGGCGTGGATGATGACGTCGCTGACGGAGTCCCAAAGCATGGTGGCGCTGGTGCAGTCCTCGGTGACTCTGCCGATCATGATTTTCTCATTGTTGGCGGGTGTGTTCGCCGATAATTGCGACCGCCGCAAGGTTATGCTGATCGCGCAGTCCTTCATGCTCATGGTGTCGATCATGCTTGCTTTTATGGCCTATGAGGGATGGCTGTCACCCTGGCTGTTGTTGGGTTTCACCTTTCTGATCGGGTGCGGCACGGCGTTGCACAACCCGTCCTGGCAGGCGTCCATGGGCGATATCGTGTCGCGGGAGGAATTGTCGGCGGCGGTTTCGCTCAACAGTATGGGGTTCAACCTGATGCGCAGCATCGGGCCTGCTGCGGGGGGCGCGATTGTGGCCATTGCGGGAGCGGCTGCTGCGTTTACGGTGAATGCCCTCAGCTATATCGGCATCATCACCGCCCTATGGTTCTGGAAGCCGTCGACGCCGCAGCGGCGCTTGCCGCGTGAGCGAATGGGCAGCGCGTTTTCCGCGGGTCTGCGCTATGTTGCAATGTCGCCCAACCTCATCAAAGTGATCTTTCGCGGCTTTCTGTTCGGCCTCTCCGCCATCGCGGTTCTGGCGCTGTTGCCGCTGATCGTTCGCGAATTGCTACAGGGCGGGGCCTTTGTCTACGGTGTCTTGCTGGGCTGTTTTGGCGCGGGCGCTGTGGGCGGCGCGTTGATGAATGCGCGCCTTCGGGCAAGGTTTCAAAACGAGCGCATTACGCAGGCGGCATTTCTTGCGTTTGCGGTCAGCAGCATCACGCTGGCGTTGAGCCGTCACTATGTCTTTAGCGGGGCCGCATTGATGCTTGCGGGCGCAAGTTGGGTCATGGCGCTGTCGCTGTTCAATGTCACCATTCAGCTGTCTACCCCGCGTTGGGTCGTCGGGCGGGCGATTGCGCTGTATCAGACTGGCGTCTTTGGTGGCATGGCGGGCGGGAGCTGGGCATGGGGTGTAATGGCGGAGAACTTCGGCGCGGATCGTGCGATGCTTGGCGCAGCGGTCCTGCTGGTCATCGGGGCCTTGGCGGGGCTGAGCGTCCCGTTGCCAGATTCCGCCGACCTTAACCTTGATCCGCTGAACACGTTTACCGAGCCCTCCCTGCGGCTGGACCTGAGACAGCGCAGCGGGCCTATCATGGTCATGGTCGATTATGAAATTGCACAAGAGGACGTGAGCGAATTTCTGGCGGCAATGAGCGCGCGGCGTCGCATCAGAATTCGCGACGGGGCGCAGCAATGGGCGCTTCTAAGGGATCTTGAAAACCCCGATGTCTGGACCGAGACCTATCACGTCCCCACATGGCTTGAATATGTGCGCCACCACGAACGCCGCACTCAGGCGGATGCTGAATCCTACGAACGGATTTTGAAGCTACATCGTGGCAAGGAACGGCCCAAGGTGCATCGCATGATCGAGCGGCAGGCGATCTCGCTGCGTGACGACACGCCGTTGAAGGATGCGCCTGAGGAAGCTGCTGAATAGAGGGTCGGGTCTTGACCTGCATCGACTGACAACAGTGCTCCGACTTCTGAAAGGCGGGGAGTTGATGGGAGAACTTCAACAAATTGATTGACGTACCTCAAATCACATTTTACCGTGATGAACAGGGGGAGTCGAAGATGAGTGGACCGACAGTTCATGACGTTGCGAAGGCGGCTCAGGTGAGCCTCGCCACTGTGGATCGTGTCTTGAACAATCGCGGTGGTGTGTCGTCCAAGGCCGAGGCAAAGGTCAAAGCTGCCGTTGCCCAGACCGGCTACGTGCGCAACATGGCCGCTGCAAATCTGTCGCGTCGTCGTGTTTATCGGTTCTGTTTCGTGGTCCCGTCTGGTGACACCGGTTTTGTTGCTTTGCTACAGGCCGCACTAGAGCGTGAACGCGACAGGTTGGTTGAAGAGCAAATCCTGATCCAGATCATTCCGACCCACGCGTTCGACGTGGCCGGACAGGTTGCAGCCTTGCGCAATCTTGACTGTGACGCCGTTGCGATCATGGCAAGTGAGGCACCAGAAATTCAGGAGGAAGTGAGCCGCCTGCGCGCGTCGGGCGTGCGGGTCGTCACCCTTGTTGCCGACCTTCCTCAATCCGATCGCGAGGCCTATGTGGGGCTTGATAACGTCGCTGCCGGGCGCACGGCTGCGGAATTCATGGGGCGCTTTCTGGGCGACTCTGGTGAGATTCTGATGATTGCGGGCTCGCTATCGTCCCGCGACCACAATGAACGCCTTATGGGGTTTCGACGGGTCATGCAGGAGCGTTTCCAGCACCTGACGCTCTTGCCAGCGGTCGAGGGCAATGACGACGCACAAAGTGTTGAAAGGCTGGTGTCCGAGGCATCCGCCGCGCGGCCCTTGGTTGGCATTTACGCCATTGGCGCGGGCAACAAGGGATTGGTGCGCGCCGTCCAAAAGGCTGATGCCAAACCCGTCACCATCGTTCACGAACTGACCCCGACATCGCGCCAGGGCTTACGCGACGGGACTATTGATTTGGTGCTGGACCAAGACACCTCCGCCGCCGTTGTGGCTGCTGTCCGGATCATGCGCGACCTGACCGAGGGGCGCGACTTGCCAGCAGACACAGGAAAAATCCGATTAAACATATTCAGCCGAGAGAACATCCAATGAGCAGATACTTCGCCGACATCGAACCCGTTACCTTTGGTGGACCTGACAGCACAGATCCGCTGGCGTTTCGCCACTATAATCCGACCGAGACTT
Source organism: Litoreibacter ascidiaceicola (assembly GCF_900129235.1). Classification (GTDB taxonomy): domain Bacteria; phylum Pseudomonadota; class Alphaproteobacteria; order Rhodobacterales; family Rhodobacteraceae; genus Litoreibacter; species Litoreibacter ascidiaceicola. Next base: position 41,149 of record NZ_FQUV01000011.1, read on the forward strand.
TGGGTGACAAAACCATGGCCGAGCATCTGCGCTTTGCGGTTTGCTACTGGCACAACTTCGTCTGGGAAGGGAGCGATCCGTTCGGCGGGCAGACGTTCGAGCGCCCGTGGTTTCCGGCGGATACGATGGCGCTGGCCAAGCAAAAGGCCGACGACGCGTTCGACATGTTCCGCATCCTCGGGGTGCCGTATTTCTGCTTTCACGACCATGACGTCCGGCCAGAGGGCAGCAGCCTGCAAGAAAGCCACGACCGCCTGAACGAAATGGCGGACTACTTCGCCGAGAAAATGGCGAATGGCGGGCCGAAGCTGCTGTGGGGCACGGCCAACATGTTCTCGAACCGGCGGTATATGTCGGGAGCATCCACCAACCCGGACCCTGACGTGTTCGCCTATTGCGCCTCGACAGTGAAAAGCTGCATGGACGTCACCCACCGCCTGAATGGCGAAAACTACGTGCTGTGGGGCGGGCGCGAAGGGTACGAGACGCTGCTGAACACCGATCTGGACCGGGAGCTGGAACAGATGGGCCGTTTCCTGAGCATGGTGGTCGAGTACAAGCACAAGATCGGCTTCAAAGGCGCGATCCTGATCGAGCCAAAGCCGCAGGAGCCGACCAAACATCAGTACGACTACGACGTGGCCACGGTGTACGGGTTCCTCAAGCGGTTCGGGCTTGAGAACGAAGTGCAGGTGAATGTCGAGCAAGGCCATGCAATTTTGGCGGGCCACTCGTTCGAGCATGAGCTGGCGATGGCGCGGACGTTGGGGATTTTCGGCTCTATCGACATGAACCGCAATGATTACCAGTCGGGATGGGACACTGACCAGTTCCCGAACTCGCCGTCCGAGGCGGCGCTGGCTTACTATGAGGTATTGAAGGCGGGCGGGTTTACCACCGGCGGCACCAACTTCGACGCCAAATTGCGCCGACAATCCTTGGATGCCAGCGACCTGATTGCGGCCCATGTGGGCGGGATGGATGTCTGCGCGCGTGGCCTGAAATCGGCCCACGCCATGTTGGCGGACGATGCGTTGGAAGCCCCGCGCCGCGCCCGTTACGCAGGCTGGGAGAGTGACGCCGCGCAAGCGATGCTGGCCGAAGGCGCGACACTGGACGGGATTGCCGCAAAGGCCGAAGCCGCTGGCCTGAACCCGCAACCCGCATCGGGTCAACAGGAAAAACTTGAGAATATCGTCAACCGTTACGTGTGACGGCAAGGAGGAAGTTATGAAAACGATCAAAGGTCCAGCGCTGTTTCTAGCGCAGTTCGCAGGCGACGACGCGCCGTTCAACTCGTGGGATGCCATCAGCAAATGGGCGGCAGATTGTGGCTACAAAGGCGTGCAGGTTCCCAGCTGGGATGCGCGCATGATTGATTTGGACAAGGCCGCGGCCTCGAAAGGGTATTGCGAGGATTGGGCTGGCCAAGCGAAAGCCAACGGCGTTGAGGTCACCGAATTGTCGACCCACCTGCAAGGGCAGTTGGTCGCGGTGCATCCGGCCTATGACGACGCTTTCGACGGCTTTGCCGCTCCCGAAGTGCGCGGCAATCCGAAGGCGCGTCAAGAATGGGCTGTGGATCAGGTGAAGAAGGCGCTGTCCGCGTCGAAAAACCTCGGGATCGGTGCGCATGCGACGTTTTCGGGCGCGCTGGCGTGGCCTTATGTCTACCCTTGGCCGCAGCGGCCCGCAGGTCTGGTGGAGCAAGCCTTTGACGAATTGGCGAAGCGGTGGCTGCCGATCTTGGACCATGCCGAGGATTGCGGCGTTGACGTGTGCTACGAAATCCACCCCGGTGAAGACCTGCACGACGGTGTCACCTACGAGATGTTTCTGGAGCGCACAGGCAACCATGCGCGCGCCAACATGCTGTATGACCCATCGCATTATGTGCTGCAATGCATGGATTACATCGACAATATCGACATCTACAAAGACCGCATCCGCATGTTCCACGTCAAGGATGCGGAGTTCAACCCGACGGGGCGGCAGGGTGTCTATGGCGGATATCAATCGTGGGTCAACCGCGCGGGCCGGTTCCGGTCGCTTGGCGACGGGCAGGTCGATTTCGGGGCGGTGTTCTCGAAAATGGCCGCCAACGATTTCGACGGCTGGGCCGTGGTCGAATGGGAATGCGCGATCAAGCACCCAGAGGATGGCGCACGCGAAGGGGCGCAGTTCGTCAACGACCACATCGTCCGCGTGACGGAACGTGCGTTCGATGACTTTGCGGATGGCGGCGCGGATACGGCGTTGAACGCCAAGATGATGGGGATCACATCATGAAACCCATTCGGTTAGGCATGGTAGGCGGCGGTAATGACGCCTTTATCGGCGGGGTTCACCGCATCGCGTCGCGCATTGATGGGCGGTTTGAGTTGGTGGCCGGCGCGTTGTCCTCGACGGCCGAGAAGTCCAAGGCGTCGGGCGCGGCTTTGGGTCTGGACGCGGACCGCTGCTACGGTGATTTCACTGAGATGGCCAAGCGTGAAGCACGGTTGAAAAATGGCATTGAGGCTGTCGCGATCGTGACGCCCAACCACGTCCATTATCCTGCCGCGCGCGAGTTTCTGAAACGCGGCATCCATGTGATTTGCGACAAGCCGCTGACCTCGACCTTGGCAGACGCCAAGAAGCTGGTGGCGGCGGCGGAAAAGTCGAACGCGCAGTTCATTCTGACGCATAACTACACCGGCTACCCGATGGTGCGTCAAGCCCGCGCGATGGTTGCGGAGGGTCTGATCGGCGACATCCGCGTTGTGCAGGTGGAGTATCCGCAGGACTGGCTGACCGAGCCTTTGGAAGGCGAAGGCCTGAAGCAGGCAGAGTGGCGCACCGACCCCGCGCGCTCCGGCGCTGGCGGGTGTGTCGGTGATATCGGGACGCATGCCTACAATTTGGCAGGCTTCGTGACGGGGCTGAAACTGGACAGTCTGGCCGCCGACCTGACCAGCTTTGTGGAAGGTCGCAGGCTGGACGACAACGTGCATGTGATGCTGCGCTATCAAGGCGGAGCGAAGGGTATGTTGTGGTCGTCGCAGGTGGCTCCCGGCAACGAGAATGCGCTGAAGTTGCGGGTTTACGGCGACAAGGGCGGTTTGGAGTGGTCGCAGGAAGACCCGAACTATCTGTGGTTCACGCCTCACGGCGAGCCAAAACGCTTGCTGACCCGCAACGGGGCAGGGGCGCATGCTGCAAACCAAAGCACCTCGCGCATTCCGCCGGGCCACCCGGAAGGGTACCTTGAGGGGTTTGCGAACATCTACAACGAAGCCGCTGACGTGATCGTCGCCGCCCGTGACGGTGCCGCGCCGGATCACCTGTTGCCGACGGTTCATGATGGCCTCGACGGTGTGGTGTTCATTGACGCCTGCGTGTGGTCCTCTGCGCGCAATGCGGCGTGGGTTAAGATATGACCGAACCGCTCGCCCTGTCCCTGACCAAAATTTGTCGCAGCTTTGGACCCGTCCAAGTTCTGCACGACGTGGATATCACGCTGGCAGCGGGCGAGGTCCACGCGTTGATTGGCGAGAACGGTGCGGGTAAATCCACCACGATGAAAATCATGTCGGGTTATCTAGCACCGACGAGCGGGGCCGTTGCCCTGAACGACGCGCCGGTGTCTTTTGCCAATTCGCAAGACGCCGAGGCGCAGGGCGTGGTTCTGATCCATCAGGAATTCAACCTTGCGGAGCAGTTGAGCGTTGAGCAGAACATTTTCCTTGGGCACGAAAAAAAGCGCGGCTTCCTTTTGGATAAGGCGGCGATGCAGGCTGAGGCGCGCGCGTTACTAGCGCGTCTGAACTGTCAGGTTGATCCGTCAGCGCGTGTCAGCGACATCGCCAATGCCGACAAGCAAATGGTCGAGATCGCTAAGGCGCTGTCCCGTAATGCCCGTGTGTTGATCATGGATGAGCCAACTGCTGTCTTGACCGAGCGCGAGGCCGAAGTGCTGTTCGTTCAGGTTGAGCGGTTGAAAGCGGAAGGCGTTGCGATCCTGTTCACCTCTCACAAGCTGGACGAGGTGAAGCGGATTTCCGACCAGATCACCATTTTGCGCGACGGCCATGTCGTGTCCCAAGGCCCGACGAGCGACTACAACGAGGACCAGATGGCCGAGGCGATGGTCGGGCGCGATGTGTCCTCGCTGTATCCTGAGCGTACTGTGCCCATCGGATCCGATATCGCGCTAGAGGTCAAAGGGTTGTCGGTCGCGGGGTTTGCCCATGATATTTCGTTTACCTTGAAGAAGGGCGAAATTCTGGGGGTGTCCGGCCTGATCGGATCGGGCCGTACTGAGACGATGGAAGGGCTGGTAGGCCTGCGCTCAACGACGGGGGAGGTGCGGCTGAACGGCGAGGTTGTTCATCTCAAGTCGCCGCAACAGGCGCAGAAAGCGGGCATGTGCTATCTGACCGAGGATCGCAAAAGTCGTGGCTTGCTGCTGACCAAGGGCATGAGGGAAAACCTGACGCTGCAATGTTTGCCTGATTTCACCAATGTCCTGATTGATCAAAAGTCCGAAGATGCAGCTTTGACCAAAGCGATCGAGGATTTCGACATTCGCGCGCCTTCGCGTGACGTGGCCGTTGGCAACCTGTCGGGCGGCAACCAGCAAAAGCTGCTGATCGCCAAGGTCATGCTGGCCGACCCGGATATCGTCATCATCGACGAGCCGACGCGCGGCATCGATATCGGCACCAAGCAGCAGATATACGAATTCATTCACGCGCTCTCGGGGCAGGGCAAATCCATCATAGTTATCAGCTCCGAGATGCAAGAGGTCATCGGCCTCGCGGACCGCGTTCTGGTCATGCGCATGGGCCGCATTGCGGGTGAAGTTTCGGGCGCTGAATTGACTGAAGATAAAATCGTGCGGCTCGCTATGGGCCTGGACGTGAACAAAGAAGAGGCAGCGTAATGGCCACGGCAGACACAAACCCAAAACCCACCATGCGACTGGACCTGAAAGTCATGGGGCCGATTTTGGCTTTGGTCGTGCTGGTGGTCATCGGCGCGTTAATGAACGGCAACTTCCTGAGCGCGGGGAACATCACCAATGTACTGTCACGCTCGGCCTTTATCGGGATCATCGCTGTCGGCATGACTTTTGTGATCACCGCAGGCGGTCTGGATTTGTCGGTGGGGTCGATGGCGGCTTTTATTGCGGGCCTTATGATCCTTGTGATGAACGGGTTGCTGCCCGTTATGGGCGTTGGGTGGCCGCTTGTTTTCGTCGGAATGCTGACGGCCATCGTTGCGGGGACCGCCGCCGGTTTCATAAACGGCTTCCTTATCACAAACATGCGGATCGAGGCGTTTATTGTCACACTTGGCACCATGGGCATTTACCGTAGTCTTGTGACATGGCTGGCGGATGGCGGCACCCTGTCGCTTGATTTCGGGATGCGGGCGATCATCCGGCCAATTTATTTCGACGGCATCCTTGGTATTAGCTGGCCGATCATTGTGTTCGCCTTGGTGGCGATCCTTGGTGAGGTTGTCATGCGCCGCGGTGCGTTCGGGCGTCACGCCGCCGCCGTCGGGTCGAACGATCAGGTGGCGCGCTATTCATCCGTGAACGTGAACCGCGTGCGCATGATGACCTATGTCGGCTTGGGTGTATTGGTCGGGATCGCCACGATCATGTATGTGCCGCGACTGGGCTCTGCGTCTTCCAGCACTGGCGTACTTTGGGAGCTGGAGGCCATCGCCGCTGTGATCATTGGCGGCACCATGCTGAAAGGCGGATTTGGCCGCGTATGGGGCACTGTGATCGGCGTGCTGATCCTGTCCCTGATCGGGAACATATTGAACCTGACCGACGGGGTTTCACCCTACCTGAACGGTGCGGTCCAAGGCGTCATCATTATTCTTGCTGTGATCTTACAGCGCGACAAGAAGGCGGAGGGGTAAGACCCGTCGCATAAAACGAATGGTTAATAGGAGGAAAAAACCATGAAACTCACTCACTCATTTGGTGCATTCGCACTGGCTGCAACACTTGCGCTGCCAGCATTTGCGCAGGATACAAAAGTTATCGGCGTGTCCATTCCGGCAGCGACCCACGGCTGGGCCGGCGGCATGAACTTCCACGCACAGCAAGCTGTTGACCGGCTTGAGGCCGTCTATCCACAATTGGATTTCGTTCTGGCGACGGCATCCGACCCGGCGAAACAGGTCAACGACATCGAAGACATGATGGCGACCCGCAATATCGACGCCTTGGTCGTGCTGCCCTTTGAATCCGAGCCACTGACAAGCCCGGTCAAAGCCGTCGCTGACAGCGGCGCTTGGGTCACGGTTGTCGACCGTGGTCTGGCCATTGAAGGCATTGAGGACCTTTACGTTGCGGGAGACAATTCGGGCTTTGGTAAAGTGTCGGGCGAATACATGGTTTCGGCCATGCCCGATGGCGGCAAGATCGTTGCGTTCCGTGGCATCCCGACCAGCATCGACAATGAGCGCGTCGCCGGATTTGAAGCCGCAATCGAAGGCTCCGGCATCGAGATTATCGGCATGGAGCACGGAAACTGGAACCGCGATGACAGCTTTGTGGTCATGGAGGACTTCCTGTCCAAGCATGAGCAGATCGACGCCGTTTGGGCCTCTGACGACGACATGGCGATTGGTGTACTTGCCGCAATCGAAGCTGCAGGCCGCGACGACATCAAATTCGTTCTGGGCGGCGCTGGCATGAAGGAAATGATTGCGCGTACACGCGACGGCGACGTGATGATCCCTGCAAACGTCACCTATCCGCCTGCGATGATCGCAACAGCGATTGAAATGACAGCGGTTGGTCTGACGTCGACGGCACCAGTGTCCGGTACCTTCGTCATCGGCTCGGTTTTGATCACACAAGAGAACGCGGCCGAGTTCTACTACCCAGACAGCCCGTTCTAAGGCGAGACACGCAGCGGGGGGCCAGGTGGTTCCCCGCTGCAATTTTTGCGAAAATTATCGCGGCTGCGGACCGATCAAGGGGCCGTCAGCACCAATCCCCCTCAATCGACAAGCATAAACTCCGCTAGGGATTCCTAGGCGGGATGAAGTTCTGTTCTATCCAGTCGTTGGGGAGATTGCGGACCTCTGAGCGTTTTGGAGCGATTGTCGCTCAAAAGTGCAACCGGTTGCAAAATTGTTGAAACGCCTCTAAGGTGATTCAATAATTGGACAAACTACATCGGAGGACGCCGCCTTTATGTTGCAATTTGCGCTAAATCGCATGACGGCGCCGAATTTGCCGTTAGAGGACTTCTTCGATGTGGTGGGGGGCTTAGGCTGTTTAGGGGACGAATTGCGCAACGATCTTGCAACCGGTCTTTTTTATGCAGGTTGTGCCGAAAATGCAGCGCAGGGCATCGTTCCAATCCCGCAAGTGACCGGGACTGTTCCTGAAATTGAACTGTGCGCGGCAGACTATCGCACCGGAATTTCACGCTATCACCGACCCAAGAGCAAAGCTTTTGAAGTCAAAACGCTTCATCGAAACCGAATGTCGAGCACTGGCCGCATGAGGTGACGTTGAGCCAATCGCCCCTAAGGGGTCCCGGTTCTTTTTTCGCGTGTGCCGGGCACGTTTCTGGGAGGAAATCATGAAGAAACTACTACTTACCGCCGGCCTGACTGTCCTGATGGGCACTTCTGCGATGGCGCAGCAAATTGGCGTCTCTGTTGCACGTTTTGACGACAACGGACTGACAGTGATGCGCAACGGCATGACCGCACATGAAGAAGCGCTGGACGGTGTCAGCTTGCAAATCGAAGATGCCACAGACGACGTGGCAAAGCAGCTAGACCAGATCAACAACTTCATCGCCTCTGGCGTTGACGCGATCATCGTGAACGCTGTCGACACCAATGCGACCGAAGCGATGTCAGCCGCTGCGGCCTCTGCCGGTGTTCCGCTGGTCTATGTCAACCGCCAGCCGGTCAACATGGACACCTTGCCAGATGGTCAGGCATTTGTTGCCTCCAACGAGATCGAGTCCGGCACGCTGGCCGCGTTCCGCATGTGTCAAGACCTGCGCGCGCAGGGCAAATCGGGCGGTGCCAAAGCATATATGCTGATGGGTCAGCTTTCCAACCAAGCAGCTGTTCAGCGTTCGAAAGACTTCGAAGATGTCATCGGCATGGACATGTGCAATTTCATCACGCTGATCGACAAGCAGACCGCCGAATGGTCCCGTGACAAAGCATCCGACTTGATGACCAACTGGATTTCCTCTGGCGAGCCGTTTGATGCTGTGTTCGGCAACAATGACGAAATGGCAATCGGAGCAATTCAGGCTATGAAAGCTGCGGGCATTTCCATGGATGATGTCGTGGTGGGTGGCGTTGACGCGACTTCTGATGCGCTGGTTGCGATGCAAGCCGGTGATCTGGACGTCACCGTGTTTCAGGACCTTGCAGGTCAGGGGGCAGGTTCCATTGATACCGCGCTCAAGCTGATCAAGGGCGAAGACGTCGACAAAACAGTCTTCATCCCGTTCAAGCTGGTCACGCCTGAAAATATCGACAGCTTTCTGAACTAAGCGTTCGGAATTAGACACGATTTGCAGGGCAGTCAGCGGATTGCCCTGCAAAGCCGACAAACCTCATGACCAACAGATTTAAGGGGAGCTGACCCATGTCAGATACAAGCCACGGGACAGGCGGGCTGACTTTCGACAAGTCCAAGCGCCAATGGCCGAACGAGTTGAATGTTCTGGCCGCGCTTTTTCTGATTATCGGAATCTTTGAGGTGCTCGGCGCTATCTTCGTCGGACAGAGTCTTCTGTTCGATAGCAACGACCGCTTTGACAGCATCTTCAACGAGCAGCGTTTGCGGATCATCATCATTCAAGTCGCCATTGTGGGCATTATCGCCCTTGGCGTGACGCAGGTGATCATCACGGCTGGTATTGATCTGTCGTCCGGTTCCGTACTGGGTGCGACCGCGATGATCGCGATGAGTTTCGCGCAGGTGTCGGTCGTGAACGGCAACCCCAACCCCAAAGCGATCTTTGGTCCGGCGTTTCTGGATCTGCCTGTGATTGTGCCCATATTTGTGGGGCTTGGATGCGGGATATTGGCAGGGATCATCAACGGTATCCTTGTGGCGTATTCCCGCATTCCCCCATTTATTGCGACCCTCGGCATGATGCTCTTTGCGCGCGGCGTTGCGCAGTGGTGGTCCAGTGGCAACCCTGTTTCCTTTCCCACCGAGAGCTATGCCAAGATCGGTGCCGGCATGATGCCCGTGATCATCTTCCTTGCATTGGCCGTGCTGTTCCACCTTGTCATGAACTACACGATTTATGGCAAGCACACTTACGCCATCGGCTCGAACGAGGCCGCGGCAAGGATGTCCGGGATCAACGTGCCGCGCCATCTGGTTTTGGTCTACGCGATTGCGGGCATGCTGGCCGGTTTATCTGCGGTGATCCTGACCTCCAAAAACCTGACCGCGCAGTCGGGCATGGGTCTGTCCTATGAACTGGATGCGATTGCCATGGCGGTTATTGGCGGCGTGTCCCTGTTTGGCGGGCGCGGGTCAATTATCGGCACAGTGATCGGAGCCCTGATCATCGGGGTCATCACGTCCGGCTTCACTTTCCTGCGCTTGGGTGCGTTCTATCAGGAAATGGTGCTTGGGTGCATTATCGTGGGTGCGGTTGCACTTGATCAATGGCAGCAAAAACGCGCTGCAGCAAAAGCTTAAGGAAGGGGTCTAAAGATGTCGGATACTATTCTGGAAACCTCGGACCTGACCAAGCATTACGGCGGGGTCCATGCCCTGGAGGGGGCGAACTTCGTTCTCAAGCGTGGGGAACATGTCGCCATCATGGGTGACAACGGCGCGGGCAAATCCACATTCGTTCGCCAGATCACAGGTGTCGAACAGCGCACTCGTGGCACGGTTGTCTTTGATGGCGAGAAGGTCAATTTTGCAGGACCGTTGGACGCCCGCGAAGCTGGCATTGAAACGGTGTTTCAAACCCTTGCGCTGGCCGATGATCTGAACGTGCCTGACAACTTGTTCCTGGGCCGCGAAAAGACGAAATGGAACTTTCTAGGGCCCTTCCGTGTGCTGGATTACAAAGCGATGCGTGCAGACACCATTGCCGGTCTTGAAAAGACAGGCGTCAAAATTCCCAACATCAAAAACACCATTGCCAACATGTCGGGCGGTCAGCGCCAATGCGTGGCCATTGCGCGCACGGCCACGTTTGCAAGCAAGCTGACCATCATGGACGAGCCCACCGCGGCCTTGGGCGTGCAGGAGACCGCGCAGGTGGAGAACATCATCCGCACCCTAAAAGAGCAGGGCGAGAGCTTGATCCTTGTTTCCCACAATATGCGGCAGGTATTTGATCTGGTTGACCGGATTATCGTGTTTCGTAGGGGGCGTATGGTCGCCAATCTCAACAAGGAGGACACCAACGGCGAGGATGTGGTGTCCTACATCACAGGGGCAAAAACGGGCGCGGAGTATGAAGGTGCGGCTTAAGCTGTTCGATCTGGATATTCCGTTCTTTCTTCCCGTATGGCGGCGGGTTCTGGCGGTTACCATTCCTGCGCTATGGGGGGTGTTCGAATTCTCGTCGGGCGCTGCGCTTTGGGGTGTGATCTTCTGGGGTATGGCCGGAATAGCGGCCTGGAAATTCTGGACCGCTGACTGGTCAGCGGTCGCAGCAATGGATAAGGATACATAACACTGGACTGGGGGGCATAATTTGGCGGTCACGCTCAAAGACGTTGCAGAGCGCGCAGGCGTTTCCCGCTCCGCTGTTTCCCGCACCTTTACCGAGGGTGCATCGGTATCGGAAAAAACCCGATCGAAGGTTCAAAAGGCTGCTGACGCTTTGGGCTATAGCCCGAATGCACTGGCGTCATCGTTGACAACTGGCCGAACCAAATTGATCGGGCTGGTTTCCAACAATTTTCACAACCCTATATTTTTGGAAGTATTCGACGGGTTCACCAAGGGGTTGCAAGCCCGTGGTTTGAGGCCATTGCTGGTCAACCTCACGGATGAGGTCAGTCCGGAAAACTCGATCCGTATGCTGCGCGCCTATTCGGTCGATGGCGTCATAGTCGCGTCTTCCACCTTGCCCGCCAGCTTTGCCGAAGCCTTTAAAGATGCGGGCGTCCCGGTGGTCCATTCCTTTGGCCGTCAGTCGGCAAGCCCCAAGGTCAATGTGCTCGGGATCGACAATATCGAAGCGGGCCGGTTGGCCGCAACGACGCTTCTTGCCCGAGGTTACAAACGCGTGGCCTTTATGGGGGGGCCGAAAACCGCGACCTCGACACAGGACCGTCTGAAGGGTTTTGAGGAGGTTATAACAGCCGCGCCGGATGTCGGGCTGTCGGTGAGTTTCGCCAGCAACTATTCTTTCGATGCTGGGCGCACAGAGATGACCCAATTGCTGCAATCCAACCCTGCCGAAGCGTATTTTTGCGGTGATGATGTGCTGTCCATCGGCGCGTTGTCTTCCATTCAAAGTGCCGGAAAAAGAGTTCCCGAAGACATTGGCGTCATTGGTCTGAACGACATGGAAATGGCTGGTTGGCAGAATATCAACCTGACGACGATCCATAACCCGATAAAGCAGATCATCGCTTCTTCGATTGAGCTGATTGAATCGTCGTTGAACGATGACACGCGCTACCCCGAAGCGCGACTGTTCGCGTGTCACGTGGTCGAGCGCGGAACCTTGCGCCCGCTACCACAGCCCTAGGTTGTGATCCTAAGGCTGTGGCTTGAGGTCGCTTTATCTGAACATCGGCGGGCGTGCGTCCAGCCAGATTCCGTCTTTCTTACCCGACTCTGCAACGGCATAGACCGCCGCCATTGACCGCAGGCCATCTTCAGCCCTCGGATAGAGATTGGCCGCCGGATCCATGTCGCGACCTTCCTTGCGCGCGGTGATCGCTTCGGCCAGATCGGTATAGATATTGGCGAAGGCCAGCGGCATCCCTTCGGCATGACCAATGGTGACGCGGGTGGTTCGGTCAGCTTCGGGCGAAAGGTTCGCCTCGCCCCGCTCGATGATTTGAAGTCGTTCACCAAGAGGCATGTAGTAGAGTTGGTTCGGGTGCTCTTGCGACCAGCGCAATCCTCCGGTTTCGCCAAAAACCTGAATGCTGAGGCCGTGTTGGCGGCCAATGGCGATGGAACTGGTCCAGAGCCGCCCAACCGCACCGCCATCCATGCGGAAGTTTACCATCGCGTCATCTTCGAGCGTGCGAACGTCGATACATGAAACGGTATCTGCTGCCAGTTTGGTCACTTCCTGACCAGTCACGAAGCTGGCCATGTGCATCGCGTGGATACCACAATCAGCGAACTGAGCGGACACCCCAGCTTGAGCCGGATCATACCGCCAGCGGACGCGGGGGTTGTCGGCATCGGCTGCGTCGGCGTGGTGTCCATGGGCGAATTCGGCGTTGACCAGCCGGACCTTGCCGATGTCACCACGGGCGACCATTGCTTTCATGTGGCGAACCAGAGAATAGCCCGTGTAGCCGTAGTTGACCGCGCAGATGTTGCCTGTTGTTCGGGCAATTTTAACGATCTCTTCGCCTTCCTCCACCGTCATGGTCATGGGTTTTTCACACAGCACGTGAAAGCCGTTTTCCAAGAACGCTTTGGTGATTTCGAAGTGGGTCGAATTTGGTGTCGCAACTGTCACTAGATCAACGCGGTCATCACGCTTTTTCTCGGCACTCAGCATGTCTTGCCAGCCACCGTAGGCACGATCGCCAAGGCCCAGACTTTTGCCGTAGTCGATGCCTTCTTGTGGCCGGTGGTCAAGCGCACCCGCAGTGAACTCGAACAGGCTATCAAGTCCGGAGCCAAGCCTGTGTGCCGGTCCGATCTGGCTGCCTTCGCCGCCACCAATCATGCCCCATTTTAGTTTCTTCATGGCATATGTCTTTCGCTAAAATCTATCTTGCAGGTTTTGTATTCGGGCAAATGTCGCGTTTTCCTAGAACCCGATGCTTTCGAGGTATTTGCGGTTGCTTTCCGCGTCTTCCAACGGGGTGCCGGGCATCGATGGGTCGCAATCCTGCTCGACAGTGCACCAACCTTCGAAACCAGCATCGAGCAGCACTTGCCGCACAGCCGGGAAGTCGACGTCGCCTTGGCCGAGGTTGCAGAAAATCCCCTGACCGCAGGCTTTGTAGAAGTCGGTGCGCTTGTCGACCACGTCAGCCTTTACCGCGGGATTAATGTCTTTGAAGTGCATGTAGCTGATCCGGTCGACATGGCGCTTCATGAACGCGACGGGGTCGAAGCCCGCATAGGAGTGGTGGCCGGTGTCAAAGCAAATTTTCAGGATGCTTTCGTCGACCTCTGACAACAACCGCTCCAGCTCGGGTTCGAAATCCATGAACCCGCCTGCGTGGGCGTGTATGCCGACGGTGAGCCCGTATTCTTCCGTTCCCATTCTGGCGATCGCTGCGATCCGATCGCGGAATGCTGCCCATTCCGCATCTTCCATTTGTTCAGCCTCGTCCGCACGACCTGCCGTGGGTGCGCGACGCGGGGAGATGCTATCAATCAGCACCAGATGCTTCGCCCCGTGCGCAACAAGCGCCTTGCAGGTCCGAACGGAGGCGTCCATGACCTCATCCCACTTCGCCGCATCATGGAAGGGCCGAAAAACCACCCCGCCGATGATACCAAGGTCGTTCTTGGCCAGCTCATCGGCCAAAATGGCGGGGTCTTCCGGCATGTAGCCGATGGGTCCAAGCTCGATCCCTTTATACCCGGCCTTGGCACATTGCTGCAGGACGGATTGCCAAGATGGGTAGGCTGGATCGGACGCAAACTCGATGCCCCATGAACAGGGCGCGTTACCTATTTTGATCATAGTCTTGAACCTTATCAGTAGTCTTTGAGCGTGACCCAAGCCTGCTTCTGGCTGGAATCAAGCGCAGCCATAACGACGCGATTGACCTCCATACCTTCGGCAAAGGTGGGCCAGATTGGACGGTTTTCGTGGATCGCGCGCAGGAAATCACGCGCCTCGATGATGATTTGGTCTTGGTAGCCAGTGCCATGACCCGGCCCCTGACAGAATGGCAGGTAATCCGGATGGGCAGGGCCGGTCAGGATTTTGCGGAAACCGCGTTCAGCCTCCGGCCCGTCCATTGTGTAGAGGTGGAGCGCATTCTGGTCTTCCTGATCGAAGCGGATGGCCCCTTTGGTTCCATGGATCTCGTAGGCGTAGCCCATTTTGCGACCTGTCGCGACACGGCTAAAGAACAAGTGCCCCTGCGCGCCACTGTCAAAGCGGACCATCATCTGGGCTTGGTCATCGTTGGTGACAGGCACGTCGCCACGCGTCTTGTGCACGGTTTCAACCGATGCGCATAGCGCTGCAATTGGCCCGATAATCGCCCGCGCTGCGTTGATCATGTGCGGGGCCAAATCCCCCATGGTACCATTCGCGTCGCCATCTGTTCGCCACGAAGCTGGTGCTTTCGGGTCGGCATAGAAATCTTCTGTGTGCTCGCCGCGAAACCATGTGATGTCGCCGATGCGCCCGTCCGCTACCAGCTGTCGGGCATATTGAGAGGCAGGTGTGCGGATGTAGTTGAAGCCGACCATGTTTATCGCACCTGCGCGCTCTGCGGCGGCGACCATGGCGCGGCTGTCTGACAGATCGGCGCCCAGCGGTTTTTCGCAAAACACGGGCTTGCCTAGGGCAAAGGCGGCTTCGGCAATTTCGCGATGGGTTTCTTGTGGCGAGGCGATAATAACTGCATCAATGTCGGGGTCGTTAACCAACACCCGCCAGTCGGTTGTTGCGCGGGCGAATCCGAACGATTTGCGGTACCGCTCAGCTGACTCCTCGGACCTTGCGCAAACCATCTCCAACTTGGGCCGGAGAGGTGTATCGAACACGCCGCCAACGGCTGAATAGGCTACAGCATGCGCCTTGCCCATATAGCCCCCGCCGACAATCCCGACCTTCAATTCCGTCATTGCAACGTCCTTCTCAAAAAACCGATTGCAACCGGTTGCAAAATGCGTAACCTTGTTTGGCACAGGTGGTCAATAAGAAATGTAGCCCACCCGAATTTGAACCTGCTTTCAGGAGAACGCCTTGGGACAGCCTACAGTAACCTTGACGACCGCGCAGGCAATTGTTCGATACCTTGCCGCCCAGTTTATCGAAATTGACGGCGAGAAGACGCGGGTGTGCGGCGGCGGGTTTGGTATTTTCGGCCATGGCAATGTGACCTGCCTGGGGGAGGCTCTTCATGCCCACCAAGACGAACTGCCGCTTTATCGTGGTCAGAACGAACAGGGGATGGGGTTCGCCGCCGCAGCCTATTCCAAAGCGCATCTGCGTCGTCGCTTCATGTTCTGCACCGCGTCTGCTGGCCCCGGCACGGCGAACTTGCTGACGGCAGCAGCGCTCGCCCATGCAAACCGCTTGCCGATGCTGATGCTTTGCGGCGATGCATTTCTGACCCGATTGCCCGACCCTGTCCTTCAGCAATTAGAGCATTTCGGAGATCCGACGTTTGGAGTTAACGATGCGTTCAAGGCGGTCAGCCGCTATTGGGATCGGATCACCCATCCTGCACAGATTTTGCAGTCCCTGCCCGCCGCTTTGAATACAATGCTGGATCCGGCGGATTGCGGTCCGGCGTTCATTGGCCTGCCGCAGGATGTGCAGGGGTGGACTTATGACTATCCGCTGTCCTTTTTTGACGAGCAAATACACCGCATTCGTCGCCAAGCTGCTGACGAGGAAGAGATTTCAGACGCAGCGGCTCTGCTTAGCTCTGCAAAGCGCCCGATGATCATCGCAGGGGGTGGTGTTCAGTACTCCGGTGCCGTGGCAGAACTGACCAAATTCGCCGAAGCGCACGGTATCCCGGTCGTGGAAACCATCGCGGGTCGTGCCAACCTGCTGGACGATCACGCCCTGAACATTGGCCCAATCGGTGTCACAGGATCGGACTCGGCAAATACCATAGCGGAGAAGGCTGACGTGATCTTGGCCGTTGGCACGCGGTTGCAGGACTTCACAACAGGCTCGTGGACGGCTTTCGCCCATGACGCCCGCATCATCGGGTTAAATGCTGCGCGGCATGACGCGGCCAAGCACATGTCGATGACGGTAGTCGGTGATGCAAAGCTGGGGCTGGCTGCTTTGGATGATGCATTGGGCGGCTATAAATCACCGTCTGACTGGACTGTAATGGCGCAGAATGAGCGCGCCAAGTGGAACGACTACGTCGCTGAAAACACCCGCATCAAAAACGGGCCTGCGTCCTACGCGCAAGCGATCGGTGCGGTGAATGCCGCATGCGATCCGCGTGACCGCGTTGTGGCTGCGGCGGGTGGTTTGCCTGCCGAGGTGACCGCGAACTGGCGGACGCTTGATATCGGCACCGTGGACGTGGAGTTCGGCTTTTCGTGCATGGGGTATGAGATTGCAGGCGGCTGGGGGGCTCGTATCGCCCAAGCGGAAAAGGAGCCTGATAAAGACACCATCGTGTTTACCGGTGACGGATCTTATTTGCTGATGAACTCCGACATTTATTCCTCGGTACTGACCCAGAAGAAGTTGATCATTCTGGTTCTGGATAACGGGGGCTTTGCGGTCATCAACAAGCTGCAAAACAATACCGGGAACGAGAGTTTCAACAATTTGATCGCCGACACACCAACCGCCACGCATCAGGTGAGTGTCGATTTTGAGGCCCATGCGAAGTCGATGGGCGCGCTGGCGGAAACAGTTGATGCGCCCTCGGGGCTGGCGGAGGCATTTACCCGCGCCAAAGCCGCTGACCGCACATACGTGATTTGCATGAAAGTCGACCCTTACGAGGGTTGGACCACGCAAGGCCATGCTTGGTGGGAAGTTGGCACGCCGCGTATTTCCGAAAGCGGGAAGGTACGCGCCGCCCACAAGGATGTCGAAAGTACACGTCCGAAACAGCGAAAGGGCGTGTAGATGCAGCCGATTGAACGAGTGACTGCGGTGGCCGAGAAATGAAACAGCTCCTCGATGGCATCAAAGCAAATAACTTTGTGATCGTGGGGCGGGCCGGTATGGATTTTTTCCCTGATCCGCCCGGCACCAAGACCGAAGACGGCGTGATGTTTACGGCGAGCCTTGGCGGCTCGTCGGCCAATATCGCGGCGGGGATTTGCAAGCTTGGGGGCAAGGCTGCCTTGGTCACGCGGGTCAGTGATGACAGTATCGGACGCTACTGCGTGAATCAGTTGAAGCATTACGGGGTAGATACACGCTATGTGACGCCCGTTGGCGGTGAATTCCGCAATTCGCTGGCGGTGTATGAAAGCCGTGTCGAGGACCACCAGTCAGTCATCTACCGCAATGGCGCCGCCGATTTTCAGATGGATGAAAGCGACGTTGCTGCGGTGGATTACAGCCAATATGGCGCGTTGATCACGGCGGGTACTGTCTTTGCGGCAGAGCCGTCGCGGACGGCCACTTTCAAGTCCTTCGCCTTGGCCAAACAGGCCGGTTTGCCGATTATTTTCGATGTAGATTACCGTCCGTATTCGTGGCCGTCCCCGCAAGTGGCGGAAGAGATTCTGAGCCGCGCTGCGACCGAGTGCGACATGATCGTAGGCAATGACGAAGAGTTTGGCTTCATGGCCGGCGATATTTCCAAAGGTCTTGATAAAGCCCGTGCGTTGTCTGAGAACACAGCCAAAATCGTCGTGTATAAAATGGGCCATGAAGGGGCGATCACCTTTGCACAAGGCCGCGAAATTCGCACAGGTATCTATCCCGTCGAGGCACTGAAACCCACGGGTGCAGGTGACAGCTTCATGGCTGGAATGATGACATCTCTTGCCGAAGGGTATGATCTGGAAGACGCAATTTTGCGTGGGTCTGCCTGTGCCTCAATCACGGTGTCGCGTCCCGGCTGTGCTCCGGCGATGGCTGATACACCGACACTCGACAAATTTTTGGCCGATCACCCCGGCCCAACCGACGCTTAAAGGAGCCCGCCCATGCATATCGCCCCGTTTGACAACCAGAACAAACCGATCGTAGATGTCGAGGATCCGACCGTTCCGCTGAACTATTTCAACATCGTTAAGCTGAAGAAGGGCGAGGCCTTTGAATATGTCGTTCCGGGATACGAGACCTGCATCGTACCGGCGACAGGTACTGTGGATGTCGATATCGAAGGCTTTAAGGCGGACTCGCTGGGGCATCGCGTAGAAGATGTCTGGGACGGTGAACCGGAGGGTGTCTATGTACCCACTGCGGCCCGCGCCACCATGGTGTGCCAGTCGGATGAGGCGGAGGTGTTCGTTTGCGGCGCACGCTATGACAAGGTGCTGGAGGCGTTTACCGTCCGTTCGGATGAGCTGGACAGGGTGCAATACGGGTCTGACGACACCAAGACCCATCGCAAGATCAAACATATCCTAGGCACGAAGTATCACGGCAAGGTGGGCCGCTTGCTGGTGTCAGAATTGTTTACTGTGGGGGAAGGGGGCTGGTCCGGATTCCCGAGCCACAAGCACGACACCGACCGCCTGCCGGACGAGACCCGCCATGATGAAACATACAACTTCCGGTTCAAGCCGAACCACGGGTCTGGTGTGCAAATGCTCCAACGTGAAGATGGCAAGGCCGGAGACGCCTATCACATCGTAGACGGATCGACGATCTGCATTGATAACGGGTATCACCCCTGCGCGGTGCTGCCAGGATATCAGATGTATTATTTCACCATTCTAGGTGGTTTGTCACAGCGCTCGTTGGTCCAGTATTTCCAGCCGTCCCATGCCTATCAGATCGAGACGATTCCGGGCATCAAGGACATGATAGCTAAGTTCAAATAACGCGAATGCACTGCTCCGATTACACGCTGATTTCCACTTGAAGAAGGATGGCCCATGCCTCTCGTTACACTTGCTGAAGTTATGCAGCCCGCCAAAGCAGGCGGATATGCTGTTGGGGGGCTGGTCACGCTAGGCTGGGAAGATATGCGCGCATTTGTGGCGGCAGCAGAAGCGGAAAACTGTCCAGTCATCTTGCAAGCTGGCCCCGGTTGCCGGGCACATACACCCCTTCCTGTTTTAGGGGCGATGTTCCGGTATTTGGCCGAAGCCGCCAGCGTGCCTGTGGTGGCTCACCTGGACCATGGCTATACGTTTGAGGAGTGCAGGGAGGCGCTGGACAGCGGGTTCACATCCCTGATGTTCGATGGATCGCGAAAGCCGCTGGCCGAGAATATCGCCGAAACGAAGGTGATCGCGGATATGGCCCATGCCGCTGGAATATCATGCGAAGGCGAGATCGGATTTGTCGGGTATGCCGACGGTGAAAGCTCTGCGGGGACCGACCCGGAAGAGGCTGCCCGCTTTGCCGCCGAGACTGGGGTGGATGCAATGGCCATTTCGGTTGGAAATGTGCATTTACAGCAGGACAAGGAAGGCGGGCTGGACGAAGACCGGATCGCCGCCATTCAGGCTATGACAGATGTGCCTCTGGTGATACACGGCGGCTCTGGCGTTCCGGTGGAGCAACGCGGACGTCTGGCGCGAACCACGAACATCTGCAAGTTCAACATCGGGACAGAGTTGCGCATGGCATTTGGCGCGGCCATGCGTGCGGCGGTGAATGCGGATAAGGACAGGTTCGATCGCGTATCAATCCTCAAGGAAACACATGATCCGATGGTGAAAGCGACGCGTGGCGTCCTCGCTGTTTTGAAAGGTTAAGAAAATGCTAAATGTCGGTCTTTTGGGATGTGGACGGATAGGTCAGGTTCATGGGGCCACTTTGCGCAACATGTCGACGGCGCGTGCTGCTGCGGTCTCCGATGCGGTACCAGCGGCCGCGGACGCGCTGGCCGCCTCGCTGGGGGCCAAGGTAATGAGCAGCGACGAGATGCTGACCGACCCGACCATCGACGCGGTTGTGATCGGCACCCCCACAACGACCCACTACGATTTGATCCATCAGGCCGCCGCGAACGGCAAAGCGATCTTCTGCGAAAAGCCGGTCGATTTGTCGGTGGAGCGGATCAAGGAATGCCTAAGCGCGGTCGACAGCGCTGGTGTCCCGTTCATGACAGCATTCAATCGCCGCTTTGACCCGAACTTCGCCCATTTGGAACGTCAGATCAGAGATCAGGTTATTGGCAATGTCGAACTGGTCACGATCCTGTCTCGTGATCCGGCCCCGCCGCCGATTGGCTACATCAAAACGTCAGGTGGCATTTTCCGCGATATGATGATCCATGATCTGGATATGGCGCGTTTCTTGCTGGGTGAAGACCCGGTGGAGCTTCACGCAGTGGGGTCGTGTGTTGTTGATCCAGCGATTGGTGAGGCAGGCGATTTCGATACCGCCACGGTGACGCTGAAAACGGCGAGTGGAAAGATTTGCCAGATATCAAATTCCCGTCGTGCGACTTACGGCTATGACCAGCGGATTGAGGTTCATGGCGAAAAGGGCTTGTTGCGTGCTGAGAACCAGCTTCAGCATAGCGTCGAGCTTGCGAATGGAGAGGGGTATCGACGCGCGCCCACCGAGCCGTTTTTCCTTGAACGCTACGCGGCTTCATATCGTGCAGAGATGGCGCATTTCGTGGACACCATCGTTTCCGGAGGCACGATGACACCTACCGGAATGGACGGCCTGAAAGCGCAGATCCTTGCCGATGCCGCGAGCGAGAGTGCCCGTGACGGGTTGCTAAAGCAGGTTTAGTCACTGCGCTCGGGTGCGCTGTTTCGCTATTCTCTCGATTGAGTCCGGTTCTGGATTATTCGCCAGTCCAAGGGCGTTGTCTTGGCGGCTGAATGCTACTGAACTCTAACGCACATCGCGTTCAATGTTTTGGGTTGCGAACTGTCCTGCCGCGCGTTCCAATCAAGACAATGTTTGCCGGTTTGATCCCAAGCCAGTCATTGCGCGATCCTGACGCGCGTCAGTGGGGCTTTGCGAAGAAAAGGAAACCCGATGAGTGAATTGAGACAATCGACGACTGCGTCTGGTGCGCATGCTGGGTATATGCCGGGCTTTGGCAACGATTTCGAAACCGAGGCCCTGCCGAACGCCTTGCCGCAGGGTATGAACAGCCCCCAGAAGTGTAACTACGGGCTATATGGCGAACAATTGTCGGGCACCGCCTTCACTGCGCCTAAGCACCAGAACGAGCGGACATGGTGTTACCGTATCAGGCCCTCCGTCAAACACACGCATCGCTTCGCGCGCATTGATATGCCGTACTGGAAATCTGCGCCGCAAGTGGACCCGGACGTGATCTCTTTGGGTCAATACCGGTGGGATCCCGTGCCGCATTCAGAGGCGCCGTTTACCTGGCTGACAGGCATGCGCACGATGACCACGGCGGGGGATGTGAACACGCAAGTCGGCATGGCAAGCCATATCTATCTTGTGACTGAAAGTATGGTGGACAGCTATTTCTTCTCGGCCGACAGCGAGCTGCTTGTGGTGCCGCAAGAAGGCCGTCTGCGATTTTGCACGGAGTTGGGTATCATCGACATAGAACCGCAGGAAATCGCGATTATTCCACGCGGCTTGGTCTACCGCGTTGAAGTTTTGGAAGGCCCTTGCCGTGGTTTCGTTTGCGAGAATTACGGGCAAAAGTTTGATTTGCCGGGGCGCGGTCCGATTGGCGCAAACTGCATGGCCAACCCGCGGGATTTCAAGACGCCTGTTGCTGCCTTCGAGGATCGCGAAACCCCGTCAACAATGACAATAAAATGGTGCGGTCAGTTCCATGAAACGAAGATCGGCCATTCGCCCTTGGACGTTGTCGCATGGCACGGCAACTATGCGCCCTGCAAATACGACCTGCGCACTTATTGCCCTGTGGGTGCGATCCTGTTTGACCATCCTGACCCGTCAATCTTTACGGTGCTCACGGCACCATCGGGTGTGGAAGGCACTGCAAATATCGATTTTGTTCTGTTCCGAGATCGCTGGATGGTCGCTGAGAACACGTTCCGCCCGCCGTGGTACCACAAGAATATCATGTCGGAATTGATGGGCAATATTCACGGAATTTACGACGCTAAACCTGTCGGTTTTATTCCGGGCGGCATGTCTTTGCACAACATGATGCTGCCCCACGGGCCCGACAAGAACGCATTTGAGGGCGCGTCGAACGTGGAACTTGAACCGGCGTATTTGGCCAACACAATGAGCTTCATGTTTGAGACACGCTTTCCCCAGCATCTCACCAAGTTTGCTGCGGATGAGGCCCCGCTACAGGATGACTACATTGATTGCTGGACCGATCTGGAGAAGAAATTCGACGGCACGCCCGGCAAGAAATAGAGGGAAGCCTGATGTCCTTACGAAAAAGCTGGGTCACCTCTGCTAATCATGCCGACTGTCCGTTCCCGCTGAACAACCTGCCTTATGGCGTGTTTTCGGTAGCTGGTGGCCCACGCCGCTTGGGCGTAGCGATTGGCGATCAGATACTTGACGTGGCTGCCGTAAGTGACAGGCTTCCGGTCGACAGCGGTGCACTGACCGATCCGCGCGGATGGAACGCCGTCATGGCCTTGGGGCAGGAAGCGTGGGCGACGCTTCGTAGCGCCCTGACCGCGCTCTTGTCTGAAACGGCTGAACCCCGACCGGACGTTCTGGTCAAGCAAACGGATGCGACGCTGCATATGCCGTTTGCCGTGACTGAGTTTACAGATTTTTACGCGAGCAAGTCGCATGCGATAAATGTTGGCACGATGTTCAGGGGGGCAGAAAACGCGTTGCCACCGAACTGGCTTCACATACCGATCGGCTACAACGGGCGGACGTCCTCCGTTGTCGTATCGGGGACGGACATTCGCCGCCCATGGGGGCAACTTAAGGGGCCAGATGGTGATGCGCCGCGCTGGGGGCCATCGGAACGGTTCGACATTGAACTCGAACTTGGGGCGATTGTCGGTCAGCCCTCGCAAGGTCCAATTCCCCTTGATCAGGCAGATGCCAACATATTCGGATTTGTGCTGCTCAATGATTGGTCCGCCCGCGATATTCAGGCTTGGGAGTATCAACCGCTGGGCCCGTTTCAGTCGAAAACAACGGCGACCTCTATCAGTCCTTGGATCGTGACGGCAGCGGCGCTGGCTCCGTTTCGCTGCAATACGCCGCCACGTGATAAAGAGTTGTTGCCACATTTGCGCGACACGGGCCCGATGCTGTTTGATATTGATCTTGAGGTTATGCTGAACGGCACTCCGATCTCCAAGACGAACTACAACACAATGTATTATTCCGCCGCTCAGCAGCTTGCGCATCACACCACAAGCGGGTGTCCGATGCGGGTTGGTGACTTGCTTGGAACCGGAACTATTTCGGGGCCTGAAAGAGGCCAATGTGGAAGCCTGTTGGAGCTGAGCTGGGGCGGCGATCAGCCCATTGAGCTGCCAAATGGTGGCACCCGTAGATTTATCGAGGATGGCGACACACTTACCTTGCGAGGGGCATCTCATGGTGACGGGTATCAGATAGGATTTGGCGATTGCTCGGGTACGCTTCTTCCCGCGCTCGACGACCCATTCGGACGTTGATTCATGCAGGGCCGGTGGCGTGGTAAGGCAGATTGAAGATGGGCGCGGTGCCGAGTACTCTGATGCTGTTGCCATGGACCGAGGCGAGCTACATGCGCTGACGGCGGCCAAAGAAACCGAATTCGTTAACAGAAAGCTCCGATATGAAACGCTCGCGCATAAACGAAATTCTTGCGACTTCTGACGAGATGATCCGGTCATTCGGTTTCGTTCTTCCGCCATTCGCCTATTGGTCCCCGGACGAATTCAAGCACAAGAGCAATACAGCCCGACACGTGATCGACTCCCGTTGCGGCTGGGATATTACCGATTACGGAGCTGGCCGGTTTGAAGAAATGGGCTTGTTCCTGTTTACGCTTCGCAACGGGCTGCTTGCCGATCTGCGAAGCGGTGGTGGCATGTGTTACGCTGAAAAGCTGTTGATTTCGCGGCAGGACCAACTGTCCCCGATGCACACCCATGTGATCAAGGCCGAGGACATCATCAACCGCGGTGGAGCGACGTTGACCATCGAGCTTTATGGCTCGGATGACGATGGGGGTTTTGCTGAAAATCAGGGCGGCACGGTCTGGTGTGATGGAATTCGGCGCGACTATGCTGCTGGTGAAAAACTGCGCCTCGCCCCCGGTGAAAGTATAACGCTGCGGCCCGGTGATTGGCACGCGTTCTGGGGCGAGGGCGGTGACGTGCTGGTGGGGGAGGTCTCGACAGTCAACGACGACGAGACCGATAACGTCTTCCGAGAACCTATCGGACGTTTCGCCACGATTGATGAGGACGTTGATCCCAGGCACTTACTGGTCAGCGACTATAGGAAGTGGCTCGGTTAAGCGGGGCAGTCAGCGCTGCTCGGCGTCAATCTGACCCCGTCCTGAACCGCACACGATACACGTTCGAAGCGGTCTTTGATCATCGAAAGCCGCTTCAACTTTACTCTTTGTAGCTTGGAAGTTGTGTAAGCGCGTTTCGTAATGCGTCGCCCCATCCGCTAGATACCGCTTGGTAATACGCGTCGTCAGCCTCAATGCGAGGTTTGTTATCCACTTCGAAACTGTCGCCAACATAGACCTGCAGGTCGAGCGGCAGGCCGACGGACAGGTTCGCTTTGATCGTTGAATCGAACGAAACGAGCAGCAGTTTGATTGTGTCCTCAAAGCTCATCTCAGGATCATATGCGCGCACCAGAATGGGTTTTCCGTACTTGGCCTCGCCGATTTGAAAGAATGGGCTGTCTTCGGTGATCTCAATGAAGTTGCCTTCAGGATAGATCAGGAACAGGGTCGGCTTCCCACCCTTGATTTGACCACCCAGAATTACGGATGCTTTGAATTTCGAAGACGCTTCCGGCCCCTCAGCCCAGCTGTCTTGAATGACTTCTTTTAGAGTCGACCCAATCAACCTTGCGACCTGAAACATTGTCGGCAATTCCAGGATCGTGGGATTGCGTTCTTCGACAATTTTCGAGCGCTCGTCGAGGAGGCTGATCAAGGCTTGCGTCGTCGCGAGGTTCCCAGCTGTCAACAGTGTGATGACCCGTTCACCGGGCACATCCCAAGTGAACATCTTGCGCGTGACAGAGAAGTTGTCGACGCCCGCATTCGTGCGGGTATCGGACATGAAAACCAGTCCTTCGTTCAGTCGAAGTCCAACGCAATAGGTCATTTTAGGGGTCCAATGTGGGGGTGAATCGTTCGGCGCTCAGTCGCGTATCTATTGCTGAATTTGCAACGATACAATCATCGACTCTGACGCAGGCCCCAAACGAAGGCCGGAAATCGGCGCCGCATCACGGGAATCGAGGCCGGTTGCGATCCTGACATAACGCTCATCCGGGGAAATCCCGTTGGACACGTCAAAGCCAACCCACCCCAAGCCTTCGATGTGCGCCTCGGCCCATGCATGGCTTGCGTCCTGCTCGACGCGATCGTTCATCATCAGATATCCGCTGACATAGCGCGCTGGGATGCCTGCGACCCGCGCTGCCGAGACGAAAATCTGCGCATGGTCTTGGCACACCCCGCCCCCGGCCGTCAGTGCTTCTTCGGCAGTTGTCCCCGAAAAGGTGTCGGCGTTGCCGTAGGGAACAGCCTCAATGATCGCTTCTGACAGTGCATGCAGCCCGTCCAAGATGTTGGTCTTGGTTCCGATGGTGGACGCTAGCGCAGTGATGCCTTGTCCTGCTGCTGTCCGGGGGGTGCTTTGGGCGAAATGCCATAGCGGGGCGACGCCGTAGATCTTGCCAAACACCCCGTCTGAGCAATGCGTATCAACTTCACCAAAGACTTTGACCGACACCTCGGTTGCCCCTTGATCGGCCTTCACCAGCAGAGTTTGGTTTTGGTATTGGTCCTCAAACATCAACTCTTTTGACCCGCCGGAGATATCGACAGTCCAGTTGGCGATTGTTTGGTGCTTCGAACTTGCGGGGACCAAGCGTACCTGTTGCAGGCCATAGGACACCGGCGCGTCATATGTGTATTTCGTTGTATGCGTGATGCTGAGTTTCATGGTCTCAAAAGCCTATCCAACGAACCTGTAATCTATTTCAATCTGCTGCCCGATGGCGTTGTTGTCGCGGATGAAGGTCGTGATGAAATGGTGCAACCCTTCGTCAAAGATCGATGAGATCGTATGCTGACGTAGCTTTTCGCGCTGCGCGTCGATCAGGTCGTGGCAGGGCAAACGCACGCCATAGTCCTTGGCCAGGAAGCCCAGGTTTTCTTCGAGGATACGGCTGCAAAACGACAAAGACCTCGGGAAGCGGCTGTCCAAAATCAGGAATTCAGCAATGCTGGCTGGTGAAATTTCATGATCATTGAGCCAGCGAAATGAGCGGTGGGCTGAGACCGATCTCAGGATCGTTTCCCATTGGACGTTGTCGAGCGTCGAGCCGACGAAACTGGCAGATGGCAGCAACGTGTAATATTTCACGTCAATGATCCGAGCGGTGTTGTCCGCGCGTTCCAGCGCAATGCCGATCTGGGTGAAGTCAAAGATATCATTGCGCAACATTGTGCCGTGCATAGCGCCACGGACCAATGCGGCGTGACGACGGATTTCCCCAAGAACGCTGGGCAGCTCGGTTTCTTTAGCCGGACGATTCAACACCTCTTTCAATGCCATCCAGCTTTCGTTGACGGCTTCCCATACTTCAGTTGTCAGGGCAGTACGCACGGTGCGGGCATTGGTTCGGGCGTTTTCGATGGATGAAATTACGCTGGAGGGATTGCTGGTGTCCCGAAGCAGGAAGTCCAACGCCTGCCCCGCGGAATAGTTGTCGTATTTCAGATCATACGCGGCGCGCACCCCTGCGGTTGTCAGAACGGATTTCCACTCTGCGGTTGGGTCCTTTGATCTTGTCAGCCCGATGCGAAAACCGGCCTCAATCAAACGCGCGGTATTTTCGCTGCGCTCCAAGAAGCGGAACATCCAATACAGACCACCTGCGGTTTTTCCGAGCATTGTGCTAATCCTCCAAAACCCAAGTGTCTTTGGTCCCGCCGCCTTGACTTGAATTGACGACAAGCGACCCGGCTTTCAGCGCCACGCGGGTCAATCCGCCCGGAGTGATGTTGATACCGTTCGGTGAAACCAAGACGAAAGGCCGCAAATCCACATGTCTTGGAGCGAGCCCCTTCTTGGCGAAGATTGGGACGGTCGACAAAGACAGCGTGGGTTGGGCGATGTAGTTTGACGGGTTCTTACGCAGTTTAGCCGCAAAATTTGCAAGCTCTGTCTTGCTGGCGGCAGGGCCGACCAGCATCCCGTAGCCTCCGGAGCCATGCACTTCTTTGACCACAAGATCGGCAAGTTTATCCAGCACGAATTTCAGGGCATCGGGTTCAGAGCAGCGATGCGTCTCGACGTTCTTCAAGATTGCCTTCTCGCCGGTGTAGAATTCAATGATCTCGGGCATGTAAGAATAGATCGCCTTGTCATCGGCAATGCCAGTACCGGGTGCGTTGGCAATTGTAATGTTACCTGCGCGGTAGACGTCCATGATGCCGGGTACGCCCAACATCGAGTCCGGATTGAAATTCAGAGGATCAAGATAGTCATCATCGACGCGCCGATAGAGAACGTCGATTACCTTGTATCCTTCGGTTGTACGCATCGCGATATGGCCATCGACCACCCGGAGATCGTGGCCTTCGACCAGTTCAACGCCCATTTGGTCGGCGAGGAATGAATGCTCAAAATATGCCGAGTTATGGATGCCCGGTGTCAGGACAGCCACGGTTGGCCTTCCGTCGCAATTGGCAGGTGCGCAGGCCGCGAGCGAACGGCGCAAGTTTTTCGGGTAGTCGCTGACCGGCTGAACCTTGATCTGGCTGAACAGTTCCGGAAACATGTGCAACATCGTCTCGCGGTTCTCGAGCATGTACGATACCCCGGATGGCGTTCGAGCATTGTCTTCCAAAACGAAGAAATCATCCTCGCCGGTGCGCACGATGTCGGTGCCGACGATATGCGTATAGACATCGCCCGGGGGCGTAACTCCGATCATCTGTGGCAGGAAGGCTTCGTTGCGGGAAATCAACTCTATCGGAACGATGCCTGCGCGCAGAATCTCTTGGCGATGATAGACGTCATGAAGGAAGGCATTGATCCCACGGACGCGTTGTTCAATCCCCTTGGACAGCTTGGTCCATTCCCGGTTCGCGATAATGCGCGGGATGAGGTCGAAGGGGATCAACCGCTCCTGAGCAGCCGCCTGACCATAAACGTTGAAGGTAATGCCGGTACGCCGGAAGAACGCTTCGGCCTCTTTTGATTTTTTGGAAAGACGTGCGGGGTCTTCTTGCGAGAACCACTGGTTATATTCGGCGTAGGGTGCGCGAACACCGTCCAAACCCAATAGCATCTCATCGAAGTGTTTTAGGTCTGAATCCATTCCCAGATGCTAACGGTTGTCGTCAGACTTACAAGGCGCGTGATCAAACGGCATGATTTAGGCGATGCGGGAGACCTGAACTGACTGTTTTATCATCTCCATATAGCCATAAGAGGTCATAAAAGACACATCAGCGGCATCCCGTCCTACACCGATCCGGACGATCTCGGAGGCTTGTGTCATCCCCGTTGGATCAACCAAGTGCCAGTAACCGTCCAGGAACACCTCGGCAACAGCATGGAAGTCTTGTGGCAAAACGTTGGGGCCATACGCGCTGACAAGGCGTGCGGGAATGCCAACGGAACGCGACATTGCAATCAGAACATGCGCGTAGTCCCGGCAAACACCTGCGCGCGCATTGAAGCTGTCTGTCGCGGTGGTCGAGCCACTGCTGGCACAAATGTCGTAAGTGAAATGGTCTTTGATCCAGTTGGACATTCCTGCGATCAGGCGTCCACCGGGCAAGCTGCCGAATTGACGGGGCACAAATTCAAGAAAGTCTTCCGGATAGCAGTAGCGTGAAGGCATCAGGAATTTTGTCACATCGTTCGGAAGCGTTCCAAAATCCGTGGCTCTCAGAGTTTCAAGCTGCACGTCGGGGCGCTCCACACGCACTTGTGCTTGATAGGTGCAGTCGAAGGTTCCGTCGACTACGCCCCAGCGCCGAAACCCGATATCTTCCTCGCCCGCAATGACGCGCCAGTCTATATCGGGCTGGATCGTCCTCAGGTTCGCTTCACAACGCTGAGTGTCTTCCTGAGCGGCTTCAATTTGCAACAGCAGGCTACAAGGCTCGCGTGTCGAGTATTTCAGATGCGTATGAATGGAGATCAACAATATGCGCTCCAATCCTTGCAGCATTCCAGAACCCGACGATCCCCCCACAAGCCGGATTGTGGTTTTCACGTCAATGGAATTCTGAAATGAAGGGCTAGATAAAAGGGGTTTGAAGAGCGGCCGCTATTCGGTACGCGGCGACAGATCTTCGTTCGAAGACAGAAAACTGCCGATCACGGTTAAGCTCTCGAAGTTGTTACATACAACTTTGAATACCAACAAAAACGGCACAGCCACGATCACACCGGCAATCCCCCAAAGCCAACCCCAGAGGACCACTGTTAGGAAAACGGCGACGATATTGAGTTCCATCCGCCTCCCAACGATGTATGGCGTGACAAACTGAGCTTCCGACGAAGTAAGAACCTGATACGAAATAGGAGCCAGCAGGGCGTATGAGAGGCTGTCAAAAGTTACAATCGCATATGCGGCCACAAGGAGTGTTCCGATAACGCCGCCCAAAACAGGGAGGTAGTTAAGTAGGAACGCAGCGATGCCCCAGATATAGGCGTATTCAAGCCCGATCATCCACATTGCAATTCCGACTGCAATACCCAGTCCCGCATTGATGAGCGTAATGGTCAGGAGGTACCCCGACACTTGTCGTTCGATGTCGTACACGGTGCTCAATGCACGCTTTTTTCCGCTAAGCGTTGGAAAGGACTGCGTTAATTTACGGTAAAACATATCGCCTGAGGCGAGTAAAAACAGCGCTAGTATTAATGCCACAGCGATTGTGGTCGCCGTGCTGGTGGCGATTGTGACAGCTGAATTTAACAAACTCGGCGGTTTGACCGCGACGGATTGAACCGTAGCGTCCGTGTCGCTCGCGATCTGCTCAATGTCTTTCGAGGTTTTTTGAACGGCCTCCAGCGTCTCGCTGACACCACTCAACTTGTATTTAAGCTGGCGTAGCAGCGACGGCGCATCGTCACTCCATTCCGAGACAGTGCCGCCTACAAAAAACACGACAAAGCCGATGCCGGAGGCAGCGAACAGGATAAGAAAGACAGCAGATACTGCCGCCGGGAGTCCGGTGCGTTGAATGAATCTATTCACCGGACTCAAGGTCAGCGCGATTAGAAATCCCAAAAGAATAGGTAGGATAAGCTCCCGCGCGAAGTAGGCGACCACAAAGAACGACAAGGTCGTTAGAACCGCAAGGCTCTGGCGTATGGCCCTAAGATCTGATCGCTCGGCGGCCATTCTCTGGACCTAACGCAGGCCGAGAAACGACAAAATTATTAGAACGACAACGACTAGGCCAACAAGATAAATAATGCGATTCATGATTTTCTCCTTTAATGCGACGGGCTGTCCGCGCTTCGTACAGATAACGTCAGGGGGTAAGGATTGGTTCCACAGAAACCCCATTTGATTGTGGGATTCTGGATCATGGCACTGGCTGATACACCAAAAATCTGAGGATCGCTGGACAACTCTTCCGTACAGAAATGAAATACTTAATCCTTTCTGGAACCAAACCGCTCCTTCGACGTTGTTAGGTATACGCAAATAGGAGAGCGATTATGTTGGAGTATTCAGGAATAGGTGGGTTAATTATCTTGGCCCTTGATATTTGGGCCATCGTCTCGATTATCGGGTCCCGCGCCTCGACAGGTGCGAAAGTCGGATGGACTTTGTTGGTTCTTCTGCTGCCCATCGTGGGTTTTGTGATTTGGTTCTTCGCTGGACCACGATCCTCTACCAGCACGGTTTAGTCGAGACAGATCAGCCAACAGAAAAAGCCGTCACACGAAAGTGGGCGGCTTTTTTTTATTTTAACTGGGATTACTACATGAGCGGGCGCTTAACAGCGGCCTCGACATCCATTTGGGCCAGCTCTGCGAGGGTCTCGATATTGTTGACCCGCAATTCACCACCGGACCAGCTTGCCAATTGGCGATCCCTGAGTTTTGTCAGCGTTTTATTCGTGTGAACCAGCGATAAACCCAAAGTATCCGCGAGATCTTGCTGTCGGTAGGGCAGGGGCATCGTGTTGCCTTGGGATAGGCCTAAAGCTTGTCCGCGCTTGAAAATTCGCACAAGAGCCCACGCGATGGCTTCGATGGCAGTACGCTGACCCATGGACGCCATCGCCTCGCCCAAAAAATGTTCCTCGACGGCTGCAAGCCATGTCAGATCAAAGGCGCGATCAGGATGGGTGCGGAAGAAATTCCAGAATTCGCTGCGGTCAAAGACGCATAAGGTCATGGGCGTCGTGGCCTCGACGGAGTGGCCCATTTCCCCCATGACGCCGGCTTGCAGCCCGATGAAGTCGCCAGGGAATACGAGATTAATCACTTGGCGGTTTCCGTTTTGCAGTGTCTTGTAACGTACACCCATCCCACGGAGAGCGGTAAAAAGCTGGGGGCTGTTCGAGCCCTCCATAAGTAGCGGCGTTCCCGCTTCAATCTTCAATTCCCCAGATTT
This sequence comes from Litoreibacter ascidiaceicola, assembly GCF_900129235.1. Lineage (GTDB taxonomy): Bacteria > Pseudomonadota > Alphaproteobacteria > Rhodobacterales > Rhodobacteraceae > Litoreibacter > Litoreibacter ascidiaceicola. The sequence continues at coordinate 72,870 of NZ_FQUV01000011.1, forward strand.
AAAGCGTTCCATGAATTTGATGTCATCGTTTGAGAATTTGATAAACAAATCCTTGTTGCGTAGAGGGCAGTTTCCGCATTTCGTAGTCATGTGTTTATTGCTCCTTCTATGTCATAGTTTAATGCATGAAATGCTAATCTGTACCATAGAGGTGCCTGATAGACGTCAGGGTGGGCCCCATGCAAAATATGTATCTCGTGGTTGAACAGGAACCTATTGTTGCCAGCGACTTGTCAGAAATCATCGGGGAATTTAACCCCGCTGCATCTGTAACCATCGTGGAATCTATGGGGCAGGCCGTGGACCTGTTGAGCGAGGTGGTAACGCCCAGTTTTGTGCTGGTGTGCGGAACTCCCGAGAACGTCGCAAAATCCGGATTGTCTCTGGCGATCGAGGCATCACAGTCGTGGCTTGTTCTGATCAATTCCGAGGATATCGCGCGACCCGATCTTGTGTCGAAATGGGTGCATGTCGCAGCACCTTTCACGACTGCATCACTGACAAAGGCGCTGAAAAGCATTACCGCCGTTGAGCGTTAGCGCCAGCTTGCATCCCGTGTAAAAACGCTTGCATCAAAGGTGGTGCCTCTGACGGAGCGTGCGTGCGTGCGACGGGTGCTGGCTCGGTGGAGCGCGCGGATGACAGACCCATCATGATGAGCCCCAGTCCAGTATAAACACCGCCAATCACCAGCGCCGCTGTTAGTGGCGTTGCCACCGCCGTCAGAAAAATCCAAGCCGCAACAGTCAGGAACGCCAGACCCACAGCCATTGACAGTCCGCCGACAGACGACAGCACGATACTTCGCGCTGCCGCCTTGGCCTTCTTTTCAATCAGATCAAACATCTTAGCGACGATTGCTCATGAAGCCGATCAGGAAGCCGGCACCTGCCGCAATTGCCAAAGCTGTTGCTGGCTGTTTGGAGACGAAATCGTTTGCCTGATCCTGCAGATCAGCGGCACGCTCTTTTGCGCGCTCCAGCTGTTCTGCGCCTTGCTCTCGCGCTGCGCGCGCCCTTGCACTCGCAGCTTGGGATAGATCGGATGCCTTGCCTTTGCCCATTTCGGCGATGATGTCAGTCAGGCCGCTGATGTCAGATTTTAGGACGGCGAGTTGTTCGGCGATGTCGTCGCTGGTCGGGGTTTTGAGTTCTTCAACTTTCGCGGTGGAGCGTGCCATGGTGATGCTTCCTTTCAATTGTTTCATTTCACCTACTAACGCGCTGAGAGCACGGACCGTTCCCGACATTTCGCAAATATTTTTGGGGAACTTCGGGGGAGGCCGCGCAGTTGGGCAAGCATCAAGGGCCACACAACTACAACCAAATTTGAAAGGAAAACATCATGTTATACTGGGCTTTAGTTTTTTTCGTCGTCGCAATAATTGCCGGAGTTTTCGGGTTCGGAGGCATCGCCAGCGCGTCCGCCGGCATCGCTCAAATCCTGTTCTTCATCTTTCTGGCGCTCTTCGTGGCGACGCTCATCGTACGACTGGTTCGAAAAGTATGAACAGTCTCTGAATCAATCAGTGAGCGGAAAGGAAATACAATGACAGAAGCACTGAGTATCATTCCAGCATCGACCGACATCAATAGTGGCGTCCGGAGTCCATCCTCCGTGGCAGAAGGGTTGCGGGACGTGCTTGCAGAAACCTAACGGCTGACATTCGAAACCCATACGTACCACTGGAATGTGGAAGGCCCGCTCTTCTTCGCGCTGCACAACCTGACCGAAGAGCACTATGAAGACATGTTTGCCGCTGCCGATGACTTGGCCGAGCGCATCCGTGCCTTGGGTCAACTTGCACCGATGAGTATGGCGGATATCATGGAGAACTCGGTCATTGAGGACCTTGCCGAAGTTCCAAGCGCTGGTGATATGTGTGCTGACTCAAGTCGCGATCACGAGCGCGTGGCGCGCAGGTTGCATGCACTGATCAAGCTGGCTGGGGAAGAGAACGACCCGGTCACTGAGGATATGGCCACGGCGCGGTCGGCGTTTCACGAAAAGGCATCTTGGATGCTGAAGGCGCTCTCGGCGACCTGATAGGAAAAGCCCCGCCAGCACTCGGCGGAGCTTTCATTTGTTAGGCTTTGAGGGTTTGCGTCGAGGCAAAGAACATCGCTTGACTGACTGCGGATCGGACCTGTTCGTCGTTGAACGGTTTGGTGATCAGAAAGGCCGGCTCGTGCTTTTCACCCGTCAACAAACGCTCTGGGAATGCAGTGATGAAAATAACAGGCACGTCCCCCAAAGCGGTAATCAGGTCATTGACCGCGTCGATGCCAGATGAGTTGTCGGCGAGTTGTATATCCGCAAGAATTAAATCGGGTTTTTCGCGGGTCCCGAGTGCAACAGCCTCCGTTCGAGTTCGTGCGATGCCGACCACGTCATGACCGAGATGCTCGACGATGGCCTCAATATCGTCCGCGATGATAGGCTCGTCCTCAATAATCATCACGCGACCGGTAACACTTTCCATCATTTCCCGTTTGGCGATGATAACAAGCTCCTCTGCTTCATCTTGCTCGATGTCCATGACCGTAGCCACCTGCGCGAAACTCAACTCTTCAATAGTGTTAAGTAAAAGGGCTTCGCGCGTGTTCATGGTAAGATCCTTCAAGTGGTCCTGAGCAGCAGCGCGCGGGCCGCTTTCTTCGACGTCGACGGGTGCGCCCGAACTTGCCCAGATGCTGTGAAAGACCTTGAAGAGGCCTACACGCGGGTCACCGACCTCGTCAAAGATGGTGGCATCATGTAAAATGGCTTCTAATGTCGCAACGGCATACGCATCGCCGCTGCTCTGACTTCCGGTCAGCGCACGGCCATAGCGACGCAAAAACGGAAGATGTGTTCCGATGAGTTCAGACCTATCTAAGCTGTCAGACATTTTTTTCCCTTGTTCGAACTATTTTCGGAACCTAACGCGTACGTTGTGCGTTTGGTTCCCAAGAGTGTCAAATTTTAATTGAAGGGCTTGGTGCCTCATGGCGAGCGACGAAAAAAAAATACGAGGCGAAAAGCAGATAGATGAGAATCTGAAGCGGGTTTATGAGGAAGTTGTCAACGAAGAGATTCCCGACCGTTTTAAAGACCTGTTGTCGCAGCTGAAGTCGCAGAGCGACAGCGGCGGTTCGGATGTGTCACGATGAGCAACCCTGATCCACGCGACGAGCTGGTAGAGCACTTGCCAGCTTTAAGGGCGTTCGCCATCAGTTTGACCCGTAATCCAGCCGCCGCGGATGATATGGTGCAGGACACCATCGTCAAAGCTTGGACAAACATTGATAAGTTTCAAGCAGGTACGAACCTTCGGGCTTGGCTGTTCACGATCCTGCGCAATACTTTTTACTCAAGTCGCCGAAAGCTGAACCGTGAAGTCTCGGACGGCGAGGGCGTGTTTACTGAGACGCTGGCAGTCAAGCCGTCTCATGATGGCAATTTGCAGATGACAGATTTCAAGAAAGCTTTCGCTCAGCTAAACGATGAGCAGCGCGAAGCGTTGATTTTGGTTGGCGCGTCTGGCTTTTCATATGAAGAAGCAGCTGAAACATGTGGCGTTGCTGTTGGCACAATCAAGAGTCGTGTGAACAGAGGTCGAGCACGGCTGAGCGAACTGCTGAATCTGCAAGATGACGAATCCTTGGAATTGACAGACAATGCAACGATGGCCGTGATTACTGCCAGCGGCGCGTCTCCCGTCTAACTAAGGTAAAGGGTATGAAATTCGACCGATTGCGCCGCCGATTTGATACCCTTGCCTTCAAGGTGGTTGTGTTCTTGTCTTTGGCGTTGTTGCCAATCGGGCTAATTGCCGTCAATCAAGGCCGAGCGGTCAATCAGCAGGCACAGCAGCGGTTGGAATTGGCGTTGATCGCTTGGACAGACCTTGCAGCGGCGGAAGAACGCAAAACAATTCAGCGCGCCTTTGCCGCCGCAGAGGCGTTGTCGACTGTGCTTCCGGTGATCAAAGATGACCCACAGGCGTGTTACGACATGCTGACTAACTACCGTATCAAGTCGAAACAGTTTTCACTGATCGGCTTCCCGGATGAAACGGGTCAGATGAATTGCTCGACTTCTAAGAAGTCGTTCAATTTCTCGGATAACCCGATTTTTTTAAAGGCCAAGTCTAGTCCTCAACCCTTTGTCGACATCCGGGTCGCGGGGAGGGTGTCCGAGACCTCAGTGATAGTCGTGGTGCATCCGGTTTTCGAAGGCGACGTCTTTAAAGGCTACGTGGTGGTGTCGATCCCGCACGACGGTCTTGAGATTAATTCAGAAGCGGAGACTGAACTCAGTCCGGTTGAGGTTATTACCTACAACAGTGACGGTGTCGTTTTGACATCAACCCTCGATTTGGCCAGCGCGGCGGATCGGCTCCCCGTTGATCGGAGTTTGAAAACGCTTGTCGGATCAAAGCCGGTGGCGTTTCGCGAATTTCAAAACAACAAAGACAATCGAATTTATACCGCCACACCCATCATCAAAGATACCGTTTACGCGTTGAGTATTTGGGATGGTGACGCAGCGGTTTTGAAAGCCGCCAGTTTCAATAGATCGGCCAGCCTGTTCCCTTTGTTAATGTGGGTTGCGAGCCTCGTTGTTGCCTACATGGCATTGCACAGCTTGGTGCTGCGCCACATCCGGCGGCTGCGAAGCCAGATGGACCAGTTTGCAAAAGAGCGGACGGTTCCGCCTGAAACCTCGCAAGATAGCCAATCTATGGCCTTCGAATTGCGGGCAATGGAAAATGACTTTGTGTCGATGGCACAATCGCTGCTTCAAGACGAAGCAGCCATGGAAGAAGTTGTGCGCGAAAAGAACATCTTGCTCAAAGAGGTGCATCATCGCGTTAAGAACAACCTGCAGTTGATCTCGTCGATCATGAATATGCACATGCGCAAGGCGCGTAGTTCCGAAACCAAAGCTGTGCTTGGCCGCTTGCAGGACCGTATCCTTGGTCTCGCGACTGTGCATCGTAATCTTTATCAGACAGACAACCTGAACAATCTGAACGCCGGTGTGATGTTGTCGGATGTCGTTGCCCAGATGCTGTCTGTCGGCGTTGCCCCGGGTACTGATATTCAAATAAACAAAGACATTGAGGATGTTGCCCTTTACCCGGATCAGGCTGTGCCGCTGTCCTTGCTCACGTCTGAAGCGGTGACCAATGCGCTGAAATATGTTGGTAAGCCTGCGCAAGGTCGACCGTGGATCAATATCAAATTTGCGGATAATGGTGATGGCACCGCCACGCTGAGTGTGGCTAACTCTAAAGGCCCTGCATTGGCCGGAAACGATGATGTCGAGAAAACGGGGCTTGGGGCGAAACTGGTGCGATCGTTCTCTATTCAGTTGGGAGCTGAAGTGTCTATCCAAGACGGCGAGTCTGACTATAAAATCAGCGCGACGTTCACGATAGCCGATTTTTCGCACGAACCTTTGGATTATTGATGGCTGGCCCCGATAAACCCGAGTTTTATTTGACAGCAAGCGAGGCATATCCTGCGCTTGAGCGCGCTTTTCTGGCGGCCAAATCTGAGGTCATCGCGTCTTTCCGTGTTTTCGACCCGAAGACCCGTCTTCGATCTGATGCCGGGCGCGCTATTGGTGAGACTTGGGGCGATCTGGTGCGGCATGTAGTTAGCAAGGGAGTGAGGGTTACGCTGCGAATTTCGGATTTTGATCCGATCGTAGGAACCGATCTTCACCGCGCCACTCATGTGTCGGTGAAAGGCTTCCGTGACGCCGTGGGCGACTCTGATTTGTTTGACATCAAAGCCGAGATGCATCCCGCGCAGATGGGAATGCTCCCACGTTTATTGCTGTGGCCTAGGACCTATCTTGAGGTGCGCCGCCACGCAGCGCGATTGCGAGAACTACCGGAAGGCCAACGTAATACTGAGGTGGAGCATTTACCCGCGTTGCGTCCTCTATTGAAACGGAACGGAAGTAATCTTCGCGCGCGGATATTTCCCCCGCCCAGCTCTTATCCCGCAACTCATCATCAAAAGCTAGCCGTGTTTGATGGCGCGCGCCTCTACGTGGGCGGTCTGGATTTGGACGAACGGCGCTTTGATACGCTGGATCATGATCAGGCAAGTGAACAGACATGGCACGATGTGCAGGTGATGGTCGGCGGAGACCGTGCGAAGTCGGCTCATACCTATCTAAAAGCGTTCGCAAAGCGTGACCAATCCGTGATGAATAAGCCGTTTCCCGATCTGCTGCGAACTTATTCAATTCCGCACCAAATTAGCACGCCGTATCTATCGCCGCGCACTGTCCTGAACGAGATCGAGACCGCGCATGCGAAAGGCTTTCGAGACGCGGAGCGGTTGATCTATCTTGAGTCCCAGTTTTTCAGGGACACCAAACTTGCGAAAACCCTCTGCGCGGCGGGCCGTGCTAACCCGGATCTTGGCGTGATTCTGGTTCTTCCCGCAGCCCCTGATGATGTAGCTTTCGAGGGGTCAAAGGGCAGTGACGCCAGATATGGCGAGTATCTGCAGGCTAAATGCTTGGATCTGCTGTATGAAACCTTTGGCCAGCGCCTCTTTGTTGCCGCTGTTGCGCAAACAAGACCGACGTCGGATACCACGAGAGCCGCATTGAATGATGCGCCATTGATCTACGTCCACGCGAAGGTCTCGATATTCGATGAAAACCTCGCAATAGTGTCATCAGCGAACCTAAACGGGCGCAGCATGAGGTGGGACACAGAAGTCGGAGTTTCATTTGACGACAAGGATGACGTCCTACGGCTGAAAAAGCGGTGTTTCGATCACTGGTTACGAAAGGATGCAGCGGCAAGGCACTTCGACCCTGCGAGTGCTGTTTCGGCATGGCGTGATCTCGCGCTAGCCAATCAAAATACCGCGCCGTCTAACCGGACCAGCTTTATTTTACCTTACGCTGTTGCCCCTGCACGTCAGTTCGGGCGGAACCTGCCAGGTGTCGCTGAGGAGATCGTATGAAGCTAAGAAAATTCACGCCACATGTGTTGAGCAGAAAATGCTCCATCGGACAGTAACGATTGGGGAAGTTTTTCAAGGCCCCCGCTCCAACGCAATCGACGGTTTCCACTAACACAGCGCATCAAATTGTCTCGCACGTGGGGTGGCTTTGGAAGTGCAAACCCCGGAGTGTGTCCACTTCATCGGAATGGGAGTGATGGACCTGAACGAAGTCGATTATATTTCCTGCGGCGACTAGAGTTTGCCCGTTTAAGACTTCGGAACATTACCCACGGTCGTCGCCAAATGGCCGATGCGCCAAAATATATTGGCCATCAAAGACGGTTTTTTCGGCCTGCACCTGACGTTTCGTTTACTCGACGAGACAGATCCGGCAGTGACATCAGGCGTGTTGGAATACGCGACCCAAAAAAAACGTGTCTGCGTCCAATTGTCATAAAATCTTCTAACGCGCGGTTACTAGGTTGCAACCCACGATACCGGATAGCGTCCTAATTCACCTGACTGGCGATTCCAAAACCAGAGCCAATCAGCCCGATGATCGTACGTGCGTTGTTGACCGGGCTTTCGGTCGCGTAGACAACATCTTTCGGATTGATGCGGAACTTGCCAGCGCTGAATAGCCCGTCTGCAGATGTCAGATCCATGGTGAAGACCACCCGCTCGTTTTCGGGGCCAGACACGCCATCCGCACGAACCGCCTTGGGGCTATACTCTCTCAGGACCAATATTCCCTCCGGGTTGGCGCGGCTGTCAGACAGGCCACCCATCAAAGACACAGCATCCAGTGCGCTTACATGCTCTTTCGGGAAAGTTATCAGTTCTTCTTTGCCGGAAGCGCCAAGCGCAAGGAAATAGCTTTCATCTTCCGCCACTACAATTTTGTCACCGCTCCGCAGTGTCGTGTCGAGGGCCGGTGATTTGAGCAACCTGTCCAGCGAAATAGCATAGGTGTTATTGCCGCGGAGAAGCCGGATTTGGGGATTTTCAAACCGGTCTTTAGCTCCGCCGCCCAGCGATAGGGCGGTCAAAACTGTCATGTCGCGCTCTTCAATCGGAAATGTGCCGGGGCTGTTTACGCCAGAGACAATACTGACTGAGTGACGCGAACCAGCGACGGAGCTCAGTTGAACTTGTGCAGAGGGGGACACTGCCAGAAGCGCTTCTTGAATTTTCTCGCGGGCCGCGCTGTCGGTCATGCCACCAATGGTGACTGATCCCACGTATGGCACGAACACCGATCCGTTGGTTGAAACGCCGATCGTCTGAAGTTGCGCGACTTTCTGCTCGCGTGCTGTGAGCAGCGAGTTTTCATCACTGTCCCAGATCGCGATGCTAATTTTGTCGCCCGACAGGATCACGCGCCCAATCGGGCCACGCTGTTTGCTTATCCAGCTGAAGCGGCTAACGCCACCGGTTGATGGCCACTTGGCATAGCGTGGAAGGAATGTCTTGGTAACAGGGTGAACTGCAAACTGCGCATTCTCGTCATCTGCGTTCTTGGTGATCTCGGATTGCAAAGCGGCACCGCGCGGTAAGGCGCAGCCTGACAGAAGTGCTGCTACAGCGATCGCCCCGATTGATTTGCGCCAAATAGTCATGCTCGCCCCCCGATGGTCATAACTGCCTCGTTGCGTCGGGAATAAGGTGAGTTGGTTAAAACCTCAACAAGCAAGTTGGCCGCACCAGCAGCTCGCTTCGTTTACTTCAACGCTTGCGCGCCCTAGCTTGGGAAGATGATTACGACGAGCGGCTTCCAATGTTGATGAAACGATCCTCTCTCCGATCGGGCGCAGGCCATCTGGTGCGGTTGGTGTGGCTGGGGTTTGGTCTTCTGGCTTTGGGATTGGGGATCGTGGGAGTGTTCCTGCCTCTCTTGCCGACAACACCACTTGTCCTGCTCGCAGCGTTTGCTTTCACCAAAGGATCACCACGCTTAAGAGGAATGCTTGTCGGGCATCGCATTTTCGGACCGATTATTGCTGATTGGGAAGCGAGCGGAGCGATCGCGCCGCGCTACAAGATTGCCGCTTGCACTGCGATGGCTGCGATCTTGTGTGTGAGTGTGATCATGGATTTGTCCGCGACCATCATCGCCGTGCAGGCGATCTGCCTCGGCACCGCCGCGCTTTTCGTGCTGACGCGGCCTCATTAGTTTCTGCGCCGGAATATGTCAGCATGGCGACTCGCGAGTCGCGACAGGGCGACTCGTATAATATTGAATTTATGACTCTGGTCGGGCAGTTTCATCGCAGGAATCAGAGAGGTCAGTCAACAAACCCGATGCGTTGATTGTGCCAAAACCCCAGTGTTTAAAGGGTTGATGACGAGTCTCGCCGCGGAGCAGCGGTCTCGTTTCGAGAAATTTCTTAAAAGTACAAAAAAGGTGTTGCGGGCGTGGGCTAGTGGGCCTAGAACCCCCTTCACCGGCAGGGCAGTGATGCAGTGTCGGGGCGCTGGACGGGCTGAATGG
>NZ_FQUV01000004.1 GCF_900129235.1 Litoreibacter ascidiaceicola
AGCCCGGTAGCTCGTCAGGCTCATAACCTGAAGGTCGTAGGTTCAAATCCTACTCCCGCAACCAAAACTAATACCCCAGAAATACCATAGTTTACGATCCGCCCTCGGGTGGCTTTCTGCGTTCGAAAGAAAACAGCCGTGGAAACTCTGTGGATGCAGGAGGTTACGTGTACTGTCACACTTAGTTGTGCTGGCGCGCCAATCGGGTGGCGCCATGACCCGGTTATTCCCTTCGACCACCCACTACGCGCAGCTTTGGGCCCTATAGCGAGTATAAAGTGGGGAAACCTTCTACGCGCTTCAAGACGCCTGAACCCTTTTACAAACCAAGGACGAATAACCGCAGCCTCCCCATCAATCATTCACTTGAATAGGAGTCTTCTTTAGCTTGACTCTACACCGTTTCGAAGTTCATCTGACAGAGCTTGGAGTGCAGCAGTATGGCTCTTCCCAAGTGCAGTCACGTCGGGAGAACCAGCCAAGCTGGTGCCGAAGGAGCAACCGCCCCGGAAACTCTCAGGCCAAATGGACCGACGCAACTGGCAAAGATCTGGAGAGAGGTGTTTGGTCACCCGCCGAAGGGATAGCGATCTCAGGCAAAAGGACAGAGCGGGCATCTTGCGTGTGGACAACCACGCGTTATTTGGTGCCGCATGCTGATCAGACAGATCCATCGGCCCGTTACGTATAAAGGGCCGGAAAATGTCAGACCTTCTGCACACGCCACTTCATGATTTGCATGTAAGCCTCGGGGCGAAAATGGTCCCCTTTGCAGGTTACGCCATGCCAGTGCAGTACGGGTTGGGTGTTATGAAAGAGCACATTCACACCCGCGCAAAGGCAGGACTGTTCGATGTCAGCCATATGGGGCAGGTCATCGTGACCGGTGACAATGCGGCTTCCGCCCTAGAGGGTTTGATCCCCGTAGATATCGCAGGTTTGGCAGAGAACCGTCAACGGTATGGGTTTTTCACGACCGATACCGGCGGAATTTCTGACGACCTGATGTTGGCCAACCGCGGAGATCACATTTTCGTGGTTGTGAATGCCGCCTGTAAAGATGCCGATATTGCCCATATGAAGGCAAAACTAGAACCCTTGACGCAGATTACTCCAATCTCTGACCGCGTGCTGCTTGCCCTGCAAGGACCAGCCGCGGAAAACGTGTTGAGCGCGCTTAATCCGGCCGCAGCGGACATGAACTTCATGGACGTGGCGACATTGTCTCTCAACGGGGCAGAATGCTGGGTATCGCGTTCTGGCTATACAGGCGAAGACGGGTATGAAATTTCTGTGCCCAACGCTGATGCGGTAGCACTTACGCAGGTGCTGCTAGATCACGATGACGTTGAACCTATCGGGCTGGGAGCGCGAGACTCACTGCGCTTGGAAGCGGGCCTGTGCCTCTACGGACATGACATCGATACCGAAACGACACCGGTACAAGCCGGTCTGATATGGGCCATTCAGAAGGTGCGCCGCGCTGGCGGGGAACGAGAGGGTGGCTTCCCCGGAGCAGAGGGCATCCTTGCTGAATTAGCATCCGGAGCGGCGCGTAAACGTGTGGGCCTTGTCCCCGAGGGGCGAGCGCCGATGCGCGAAGGTGTTCCATTATTTGACGCACCCGAGGGGGGCGTTCAAATCGGTACCATCACATCGGGTGGCTTCGGTCCGACGGTCGAAGGACCGGTCGCGATGGGGTATATCCCGACAGAACTCTCAACTGCAGGAACCACCGTCTATGGCGAGTTGCGCGGTAAGCGGATGCCATTAACCGTCACCAAGATGCCGTTCACACCGGCCAATTTCAAACGATAAACAACGGAGAGACTCAATGAAATATACTGAAGAACACGAATGGCTTCGCACTGAAGGCGACGTTGTTGTCGTCGGCATCACTGAGCACGCAACCACGCAGCTTGGCGACATCGTTTTCGTTGAGCTGCCGGAAGTCGGCGCTGAAGTGAGCAAGGACGAGGAGGTCGTTGTGATCGAATCCGTCAAAGCCGCATCCGACATTTCGGCCCCGTTGGACGGCGAGATTGTTGCCGTGAACGACGCGCTCGCCGATACGCCCAGTTTGGCAAACGACGACGCGACGGGCGAGGGTTGGTTCTTCAAAATCAAGCCATCTGATCCCTCTCAGATGGACACCTACATGGACGAAGCTGCCTACAAAGCAATGATCGAATAAGCGGAGCGCAATCATGACTTTCACCCCCACCGACTACCTGCCTTACGACTTCGCAAATCGCCGCCATATTGGCCCTTCACCGGCCGAAATGGAACAGATGCTGCAGGTCGTGGGGGCGAAAGACCTCGAAGCGTTGATTGACGACACGCTTCCGGCCGAAATCCGGCAGAAACAGCCTTTGGATTTCGGAAAACCCAAGTCTGAGCGTGAGTTGCTGCACCACATGAAAGAAGTTGCCGGCAAGAACAAGGTGCTTACGTCATTGATCGGGCAGGGCTACCACGGCACGGTCACTCCGCCCGCCATCCAGCGCAACATTCTGGAGAATCCGGCATGGTATACGGCTTACACGCCCTACCAGCCGGAAATCAGCCAAGGGCGTTTGGAGGCGTTGTTGAACTTCCAAACCATGGTGTCGGACTTGACGGGGCTGGAAATTGCCAACGGCTCCTTGCTCGATGAAGCCACGGCTTGCGCCGAAGCCATGACAATGGCGCAACGGGTCGCCAAGTCGAAAGCGACAGGCTTCTTTATCGACGAGAACTGCCACCCGCAGAATATCGCGGTGATGAAAACCCGCGCTGCTCCGCTGGGCATAGAGATCATCGTTGGCAACCCTGACGATCTAGACCCAAGCTCCGTTTTCGGTGCGATTTTCCAGTATCCCGGCACGCACGGCACGTTGCGCGATTTTACGGACGAGATTGCAAAGCTGCATGAGCAATCTTCCATTGGCATTATCTCAGCAGACCCAATGGCGCTGACTTTGTTGAAAGAGCCCGGTGCCATGGGGGCCGACATCGCCGTCGGCAGCACTCAGCGTTTCGGTGTGCCCGTTGGCTATGGCGGCCCGCACGCGGCCTACATGGCGACCAAACAAGTGCATGTACGTGCCATGCCAGGTCGCATTATCGGCGTGTCCATCGACAGCCACGGCAACCGCGCCTACCGCCTATCCCTGCAAACCCGTGAGCAGCATATCCGTCGTGAAAAGGCGACCTCTAACGTGTGTACCGCACAAGCTTTGTTGGCTGTGATGGCAGGCTTTTATGCGGTTTTCCACGGTCCTGAGGGGCTCAAGGCGATTGCGCAACGGATTCACCGCAAAACTGTGCGCTTGGCCCGCGGGCTGGAAGAGCAGGGCTTCAAAGTAGAGCCAAAATCCTTCTTCGACACGATCACTGTTGAGGTTGGCCCTTTGCAAGAAGCGGTTATGAAATCAGCCGTGGACGAAGGGATCAACTTGCGCCGCGTGGGGGAGACCCGAGTGGGTATCACGCTGGACGAGCGTACGCGCCCGGCCACCATCCGCGCCGTTTGGCGCGCCTTTGGCATTGCTGATCGTGACGTTGATCTGGACGCCGAGTATCGCATCCCTGATGAGTTGCTGCGCACATCTGATTATTTGACGCACCCAGTCTTCCACATGAATCGCGCCGAGACGGAAATGATGCGCTATATGCGCAGGCTCGCAGACCGTGATCTTGCACTGGACCGCGCGATGATCCCGCTCGGGTCCTGCACCATGAAGCTGAACTCGGCCGCGGAAATGATGCCTGTAACGTGGGACGAGTTCTCGCTGTTGCACCCGTATGTGCCAGAAGATCAGGCCGCAGGGTACCGCGAGATGATCGACGATCTGTCAGCGAAATTGTGCGAAATTACCGGCTATGATGGTCTGACCATGCAGCCGAATTCCGGCGCGCAGGGTGAACTGGCGGGGCTGCTAACGATTGCCGCCTATCATCGCGCCAACGGGCAGGGCCATCGCAATATCTGCCTGATCCCGATGTCGGCACATGGCACCAATCCGGCCTCCGCGCAGATGGTTGGTTGGAAGGTCGTGCCGGTGAAGTCGGCTGCGAACGGTGATATCGACCTTGAAGATTTTCGCGCCAAAGTTGCTCAGCACGCTGATAACCTCGCAGGCTGCATGATCACCTATCCATCGACGCATGGCGTGTTCGAGGAGACCGTGATTGATATCTGCAAGATCACCCATGACAATGGCGGTCAGGTTTATATCGACGGTGCCAACATGAACGCGATGGTCGGGCTGTCCCGCCCGGGTGATCTTGGCGGCGACGTGAGCCACCTGAACCTGCACAAGACGTTCTGCATCCCGCATGGCGGCGGTGGGCCGGGCATGGGGCCGATCGGGGTTAAGGCACATCTGATCAAGCACCTGCCATCTGATCCTGCTACGGGCGAGTGCGGTGCGGTCTCCGCTGCCGCCTTCGGATCTCCGTCGTTGCTGCCGATCTCGTGGGCCTACTGCCTGATGATGGGCGGTGAAGGGCTGACCCAAGCGACGCGTGTTGCAATTCTCAACGCCAACTACATCGCCAAGCGGTTGGAAGGCGCATTCGACGTCCTCTACAAAGGCCCGTCTGGTCGTGTGGCGCATGAGTGCATCATCGACACGCGCCCGTTTGCGGACAGCGCCCATGTCACTGTGGACGACATTGCCAAACGCCTGATCGACTGCGGCTTCCACGCGCCAACGATGAGCTGGCCCGTGGCCGGCACGCTGATGATCGAGCCGACGGAGTCCGAAACCAAAGCCGAGCTTGACCGCTTCTGCGACGCGATGCTCGCCATCCGTGCCGAGATCACTGCCATTGAAAACGGTGAAATGGATGCGGAGAATAACGCGCTCAAGAACGCACCACACACAATGGAAGATCTGGTGAAGGACTGGGATCGTCCATACTCGCGTGAGACAGGCTGCTTCCCTCCAGGTGCGTTCCGCGTGGACAAATACTGGCCCCCTGTGAATCGGGTCGACAACGTGTGGGGCGACCGGAACCTGACTTGCACGTGTCCACCTATGGAAAGCTACGCCGACGCGGCGGAGTAAACCAATCTAACCCGCTGTCATTGCAAAAATTGACAGCGGGTTTGTTTTTGGCCAGCGTCAGCACAAGCCACCTCGTGCAAAGGATGACGCCATGTCCACCGACCCGCTGTTGCAGCCCTATCAACTCAAGCATCTGACGTTGAAAAACCGGATCATGACCACCAGTCACGAGCCGGCCTATCCCGAAGACGGGATGCCGAAGGAACGCTACCGCGCCTATCACGAGGAGCGCGCTAAAGCGGGGGTCGCTATGGCGATGACGGCGGGGTCTGCCGCGGTCTCGAAAGACAGCCCACCGGTGTTCAACAACGTGTTGGTTTACAAAGACGAGGTCGTTCCTTGGATCAGGGAACTGACCGACAGCTGCCACGAGCACGGCTGTGCGATGATGATCCAACTGACACATCTGGGGCGGCGCACCACATGGAACAAGGGCGATTGGCTGCCGTCTGTGTCGTCCTCCAAACACCGCGAACCTGCACACCGCGCATTCCCGAAGCTGATCGAGGATTGGGATATCGAGCGGATCATAACCGACTTCGCCGACGCCGCTGAGCGGATGAAGGCAGGTGGCATGGACGGGATCGAGTTGCAGGTTTACGGCCACCTGCTGGACCAGTTCTGGTCGCCGCTGACCAACGATCTGGTGGGGCCATACGGGGCTGACACGCTGGAAAACCGCATGCGGTTTCCGATGGACGTTCTGGCCGCCATGCGCAAGCGTGTGGGCGACGACTTTATCGTAGGCTTCCGCTACACCGCCGACGAGGCGCAGAAAGGTGGCATCACGGCGGAGGAGGGAATCGAGATATCCAAGAAGCTGGCCGCCTCCGGCCAGTTGGATTTCCTGAACGTCATTCGCGGGCGCATCCAAACTGATCCAGCTATGACCGACGTGATCCCCGTGCAAGGTATGAAGAGCGCCCCTCATCTGGATTTCGCGGGCGAGGTGCGCAAGGCGACCGGTATGCCCACCTTCCACGCTGCGCGCATTCCTGACGTGGCAACGGCGCGCCACGCGATCGCATCGGGGTTGCTGGACATGGTTGGCATGACCCGCGCCCACATGGCGGACCCGCATATCGTCCAGAAAATAATGGAAGGGCGGGAGGAGGATATTCGCCCCTGCGTCGGTGCCACCTACTGTCTTGACCGCATCTATCAGGCGGGGGAGGCGCTGTGCATCCATAACCCCTCCACCGGGCGCGAGCTGACGATGCCGCATAAGATCGAGCCCGCTAAGACGCGGCGCAAGGTCGTGATCGTCGGCGCTGGTCCCGCTGGTCTGGAAGCCGCACGGGTTGCCGCCGAACGGGGCCACGACGTCATGGTGTTCGAGGCTCAACCTGACCCCGGCGGCCAAATTAGGCTAACCGCTCAAAGTCCGCGCCGAAAAGAGATGATCTCGATCATCGACTGGCGCATGGCACAATGCGCGGCGCGCGATGTCAGTTTTCAGTTCAACACGTGGGCCGAGGCTGGCGATGTCATGGCGCTGGACCCTGACGTGGTAATCATTGCGACCGGTGGCATGCCCAATACCGAACTCTTCGAGACAGGTCGCGAAGCGGATCATGTTGTCACCGCTTGGGATATCATCTCCGGTGATGTAAAGCCTGCCGACAATGTGTTGATCTATGACGAAAGTGGTGATCACCCGGGTCTTCAAGCCGCCGAAGTTGCCGCCAATGCCGGATCGAAGGTCGAGGTCATGACACCGGATCGCGTCTTTGCGCCGGACATCATGGCAATGAACCTCGTGCCCTACATGCGGTCTCTGCAAGACAAGGACGTCACATTCACCGTGACGCGCCGCCTTTTGGGGGTGGAAAAGTCTGGCAACAAGCTCACTGCCACGATTGGCACGGACTACAGCGATCATACGCATCAAGCCGACTATGATCAGGTGGTGGTCAACTACGGAACTCTGCCGATGGACGACCTTTACCATGAACTTAGGCCTCACAGCTCGAATGGTGGGGCGTTGGATCAGGACGCGTTTATATCCTGCGAGCCTCAAGCAGTTGTGCGCAACGCTAAAGGAACGTTCCAACTGTTCCGCATTGGTGATGCCGTATCTGCACGCAATACACATGCGGCGATCTATGATGCGTTGCGCCTGACGCGGGCAATCTAGGCGTTTCGACTTTCCTTGGGTGTATCCAGATAATTGACCTCCTTACCTAACTGGAATATTAGAATACCAGTTAGCGTATGCAATCTACGATCCCTTTGATTTGTTGGGTTCAAGAACCACCACAGGAATATTTCCAAGGAGACTAAGCCATGCCTAAAGCTGAAACACGTTACGCTATCGATCCCGCCACGACCAAGACCCTGGATACCGAGCAGCTTCGCAGCCATTTCCACATTGGTGGGTTATTCGTCGAGGGTGAAATTAAGTTGGTCTACAGCCACTACGACAGGCTGGTCATTGGTGGTGCTGTTCCCGGTAATGGGACGCTGACGCTCGACAAAGTTCCAGAGACTGGCACCGCAAGCTTTCTGGAACGCCGTGAACTTGGTGTGCTGAATATCGGTGACCCGGGTCAGGTTACCGTCGGGGGGGCAGCACACACGCTCAACCGCGGCGAAATTCTCTATATCGGGATGGGCAACGGTGACGTTGAGTTTTCGGGGGCTGGACGCTTTTACATTCTGTCGGCCCCTGCGCATCGAGCTTGCCCAACGAAGCTCGTTCGCCTTGACGAGGCGAAGAAAGTTCCGCTGGGCTCCAAGGAGCAGGCAAACGAGCGGGTGATCTACCAGTTCTTACATCCGGACGTGGTGGAAACCTGCCAGCTGGTGATGGGCTACACCCAGTTTATTCCCGGCTCGATTTGGAACACCATGCCTGCGCATGTTCACGATCGTCGCATGGAGGCATACCTCTATTTCGACCTGCCCGAAGACCAACGCGTCATCCACTTGATGGGGGAGCCATCGCAGACGCGTCATATCGTTATGGCGAATGAAGAGGCCGTGATCTCCCCGCCTTGGTCTATTCACAGCGGTGTTGGTACCGCCGCCTATACATTCTGTTGGGCGATGGCGGGTGACAATATTGATTTTACCGACATGGATATGGTGCCAATGGGAAATCTGCGATGAACGACCCGTTCCGGCTGGATGGTCAGCGCGCTCTGGTCACCGGAGCCAACACCGGGATCGGACAAGCAATTGCGGTGTCTCTTGGCAACGCGGGGGCGGAAGTCGTCTGTGCCGGACGTTCCTCCATGGAAGAGACATTGACGAAGGTTCCGAACGGGACCGCGCTTGAACTTGATTTTTCAGACCCAATGGCCGCGCGGGACGTGTTCACGGACCAGCACATTGATATCGTCGTGAACAACGCAGGCATCATTCGTCGTGAGGATAGCACCGATTTCACCGAGGCCGATTGGGACGACGTGATGGATGTGAACCTGAAGGCCGTGTTTTTCACATGTCAGGCGTTTGCCCGTGCCGTGCTGGCGCGACAAGGTCGCGGACGTATCGTCAACATCGCCTCACTCTTGTCTTTTCAGGGCGGGATTAGAGTGCCGTCCTACACCGCATCGAAGCACGGTGTTGCCGGGTTAACCAAGCTGCTGGCGAACGAATGGGCGGCCAAGGGTATTAACGTCAATGCGTTGGCTCCGGGATATATCGCTACCAACAATACCGACGCGCTGCGCGCCGATCCGGAGCGCAACAAAGCCATTCTGGACCGCATACCTGCGGGATCATGGGGCGAAGCGTCGGACATCGGCGGAGCGGCCGTGTTTCTGGCCTCACCCGCAGCGGACTATATCCACGGTGCGGTGCTTAACGTCGATGGTGGTTGGTTGGCGCGCTGAGTTAACCCTGCGTTAGCTTGACAAAGCACGGCTTGGTCTCAATTTGTAGGCCAAAGCAACGCATGGAGAGCCGCATGAAAATCACTGTCAACGGACGATCCCACGACGTAGACGTGCCCGCAGAAATGCCTTTGCTTTGGGTGCTGCGTGACGAATTGCAAATCACGGGCGTCAAATACGGCTGCGGCATCGCACAATGCGGAGCCTGCACCGTGCATGTCGACGGTGAGGCGGTGCGGTCCTGTCAAATAGCTATCGGTGATTTGGAAGGCGACGTCACAACCATCGAAGGGTTGGGCACGCCCGACGCGCTGCACATGGTTCAAGAAGCCTGGATCGAGCATCAGGTGGCACAATGCGGTTACTGCCAATCCGGCCAGATGATGCAAGCGGCCTCTTTGCTGTCAGATAATCCCACGCCAAGCGATGAGGACATTGATGGCGCCATGTCCGGCAATTTGTGCCGTTGCGGCACCTATCCACGCATCCGCGCCGCGATCAAAAGCGCCGCCGCGAAACTGGAGGGATAGGGTCATGGGTAAAGCACGTACAATCGCACGGCGTTCATTTCTGGTAGGCTCTGTCGCGCTGGCAGGTGGTGTCGCTTTCGGCACCTATGTGGTGCGCAAGCCGCACGATAATCCGTTGGCTGATCAGCTTGCGAATGGTGAAGCGACGTTTAACCCGTGGGTTTTGGTCAGCAGCGAAGCAGTTACCCTGATCGTGCCGCACGCAGATACTGGGCAGGGGGTGGCGTCCATGCAGGCGGCCCTCATCGCGGAGGAGCTGGATATCGAGTTTGGTCAATTCCAGATCAGTTTTGGCCAACCAAGCGCGGCTTACTACAACACGGCGATGGCGAGTGAAGCCGTGCCGTTCATGTCGACTGACAAGAGTTTCGCAGCGGAGACGATGCGTTCGGTCATGGGCGCTGCCATCAAGGTGCTTGGCGCGCAGGTAACTGGTGGCTCCAGCTCAACACCTGACAGCTTCGACAAGCTGCGCGCGGCGGGTGCGTCCGCACGTGAGACGCTGAAACTGGCCGCTTCGCAAAAATCTGGCGTTCCGGTCTCGGAACTGAACACGAGCAACGGCGCGGTCCAGCTTCCCGACGGAAGCGAGCTGACATACACAACCCTCGCGGCGGATGCCGCAAAACTTGAGCCCGTCACGGACGTACCTTTGCGCGATCCAAGCAGGTGGCGATTGGTTGGCCAAGACATGAAGCGATTGGACGTTGTTGCCAAGTCGACTGGCACAATGGACTACGGCATCGACATGTATCTCGACGGGATGCTCAACGGCACGGTGCGGATGAACCCGCGCAAAGGCGCTCCGCTGAACGGCTATGATGCAACTGCTGCTGAAGCTATGAAGGGGGTTCGCAAAGTGCTGCCGATCACCAATGGCGTTGCGGTGTTGGCTGACAATACATGGACGGCCTTTCAAGCCGCAGACGCAATCGACTACGACTGGGCACCTGCGGCCTATCCAGCGGAACAGGATGCGCATTGGGACGAGATTGCGGCGTCATTTGTTGACGACCGGCTCGACTCCGAGTGGCGCAACGATGGGCACGTCGATGTCGCGTTAGAAGGTGCGGAAACGCTTGAGATGGAATATCGCGCGCCCTATGTCGCGCACCAGCCCATGGAACCGATCAGCGCAGTCGCACAGGTTACCGACGATCGTGTGGATGTTTGGGCAACGCACCAGATGCCGCGCTTTGCTGTCGACAAGATCGCGGCGATTACAGGTCACAATCCTGCGCAGATTTATTTTCACAACCAATATGGTGGCGGCAGCTTCGGGCACCGTCTGGAGTTTGAAAACATCACTGCGACGGTGGAAGCTGCCAATCAGATGCGCGGAACGCCGATCAAGATCATCTTTAGCCGCGAAGAAGATTTTGCGCAGGATTTCACCCGCCAGATCGGCATGAGCCGCTCCAAAGGGGCCGTGAAGGACGGCAAGGTGATCGCACATGATTTGCAGATTGCGACAGTGTCATCGTCACGTTCCCAGATGGGGCGACTTGGGCAATCATTGCCCGGTCCTGATAGCCAGATCGTTGCAGGCGCATGGGAGCAGCCCTATGCGATCCCGAACTTCAGGGTGCGGGCTTATGCAGTGCCGGAACTCGCTCCGACCTCGTCTTGGCGTTCGGTTGGAGCTTCGAGTGGCGGGTTCTTCTCGGACTGCGCGCTGGACGAGTTGATCCACGCTGCGGGCGCCGACCCGCTTGAAGAACGGCTTCGCTTGATGAACCACGACGTGTCGCGGAAAGTCTTGGAAACCGTGGGGGAGATGTCCAACTGGGGCGGTGCCCTCGGCCCCAATCGCGGGCGTGGTGTCGCGTTTGTATTATCTTTTGGTGTGCCGGTCGCGGAGGTCGTTGAAGTGACGAATTCGGATAGCGGGATCAAGATCGACAAGGTCTGGGTCGCCGCCGATGTGGGCCGCGTGGTAGACCCGATCAACTTTGACAACCTGATGAAGGGGGGCGTGATCTGGGGCCTCGGACACGCGATAAACAGCGAGATTACGTATTCGGACGGCATGGCGGAGCAGTCAAATTTCTACACCCACGAGGGGATGCGCCTGAATCAATGCCCTGAAATCTTTGTGAAAGGGCTGGAGAACGGAAGTGCTGTCAAAGGGATCGGGGAACCGCCGGTACCTCCTGCGGCGCCAGCTTTGGCGAACGCGATTTTTGCCGCGACGGGGCAACGCATTCGGGAGATGCCGTTCAACAAGCACATTGATTTCGTGTAACGTCAGGGCCCGGTTTCATTCAGAAGCCTAAAACCTGCCATCACAGAACGCGGTCTATCGCTATCTGAAGTTTGCTGACGATCTCGTCAATGTGCGCCTCTTCCATGATGAATGGCGGGGCGAGCAGGATGTGATCGCCATTTCTGCCGTCGATCGTCCCTCCCATCGGGTAGCAGATTAGGCCCGCCTCGAAGCATTCCTTCTTTAACGCTTTATGAACCGCCCGCTCCGGTGCGAACGGCGTTTTGGAACTGCGGTCTTCGACGAACTCCAACGCTCTGAACAGCCCGCGCCCACGAATGTCGCCAATGTTTGGATGTTGCCCGAAGGCATTTTGCAGCGCGTCGTTTAGTTTTTCACCCACCATCGCGCAACGCTTGACGAGGCCGCCATCTGTCAACTTCGTCAGCACGGCCAAGGCCGCTGCGCTCGCGACCGGATGGCCGATATATGTGTGCCCGTGTTGGAAAAATCCGCTGCCATTCTCGATGGCTTTGTAAATCGCCGCGGAACAGAGCATCGCCCCAATCGGTTGATAGCCAGCGCCGAGGCCTTTGGCGATTGCGACAATGTCCGGGACGACGTCGTCTTGTTCGCTTGCGAACAGCGTTCCTGTTCTGCCCATCCCGCACATCACTTCGTCCAGGATCAACAGGACGCCGTATCGGTCACAAATCTCGCGGATGCGCTTGAAGTAGCCTTGCACCGCAGGGACCGCTCCCGCTGTAGCACCCACAACTGGTTCGGCGACGAAGGCGATTACGCTGTCTTCACCAAGCCGTTGAATTTCGGCCTCCAGTTCGTTCGCGACACGAAGCCCGTAGTCCAAGGTCGTCTCCTCAGCGCGTTTCCCGCGATACTCGAAACAGGGCGAAATATGCGTCGTTTCTACCAGCATCGGAGCAAACGGCGCGCGCCGCCATTCATTGCCTCCAGTCGCAAGCGCGCCAAGTGTATTGCCGTGATAGCTTTGCTTGCGCGCAATGATGTGCCGACGCTGCGGCTGGTCAATTTCGACGAAGTACTGCCGCGCTAGCTTCAACGCGGCTTCCATTGCCTCGGACCCACCCGAGACAAGGTAGACGCGGTCTATCCCTTCCGGGGCATGTGCGATCAGTTTGTCAGCTAACTGCTCGGCGGGATCGGAGGTGAAGAAGCTTGTGTGTGCGAAAGCAATAGAATCGAGCTGTGTTTTGATGGCCACCGTCACGTCCGTGTCGCCATGTCCCAAACAAGATACTGCAGCCCCCCCTGAGCCATCAAAATATGCCTTACCGCTTTGATCGTAGAGGTAAACGCCCTCTCCACGCGCAACAACGGGAAGGTTGGATTTGGTATGGCGCGGAAAAATGTGTGACACGTTTCGATCCTGAATTGTTGGTTGTCGACAATGATACATGAGAGCAGCCGGTTGAATAGTATCAGGATCGAATGCGGTAATCATCGTGCCGAATTGGCCCTTTAAAAATTGGTAAATGAGCCTGCTGAGTTATTTGCGGTTTTGTCCGATACTCTCAGAACCCACCTGTGCACTGCCTTGATTTCCGCGATGGCAAGCCCCATCGTGCGATCATAAAGCTGGCATTTCTTTTTATCTTATGCGTCGACTCTCGTCTTCGTAGAGACCATGATCGGGATGTTGGCCAGCCGTGGGGGATGCCTGCGCACGCTAGAAACGTGGAAGCCGAAGGCCGAAACTGAACACAAACCGAGGTATGGGGCCTTCAAGGTACCCGACCCGAGACGAAACATCAAAAAGAGGAGACTATTGATGTCAATTAACCTGAAACTGTCCGTCGCAGGCTTCGCTGTTGGGGCCATGATGGCACCAGCTGCCTTCGCCGAAGAGTTTATCACCATCGGCACCGGTGGCGTAACTGGCGTTTACTATCCGACCGGTGGCGCGATTTGCCGTCTGGTGAACAAAGGCCGCAAAGAGCACGGCATTCGTTGCTCGGTCGAATCCACTGGTGGTTCGGTTTACAACATCAACACCATTCGCGAAGGTGAATTGGAGTTCGGTGTGGCGCAGTCCGACTGGCAGTACCACGCCTATAACGGGACGTCGAAATTCGAAGACGCTGGGGCGTTTGAAGGTCTGCGCGCCGTGTTTTCCGTGCACCCGGAGCCGTTCACCGTCGTCGCCCGTGCCGATTCAGGCATCACAAACTTCGATGACCTGAAGGGCAAGCGCGTCAATATCGGTAACCCGGGATCAGGTGCACGTGGCACGATGGAAGTTCTGATGGCAGCCAAAGGTTGGACCACGGATGACTTTACACTGGCGTCCGAGCTGAAGCCTGCCGAGCAATCCGCAGCGCTGTGTGACAATCAGATCGACGCGATGGTATTCACCGTTGGTCACCCGTCTGGCACGATCCAGGAGGCAACCACAGCATGTGACTCCGTGCTTGTGACTGTGGATGGCGAAGCCGTCGACAAATTGATCAGCGAGAACTCGTTCTACCGGACAGCTACCGTTCCTGGTGGAATGTATCGCGGCAATGACAGCGACGTTGGCACGTTCGGTGTGGGGGCTACCTTTGTGACCTCGACTGCGGTGTCTGACGATGCGGTCTATGCCGTCGTCAGCGCTGTGTTCGAAAACTTCGAAGACTTCAAAAAGCTGCACCCTGCTTTCGCAAATCTCGACCCTAAAGAGATGGCGACCGCTGGTCTGTCGGCTCCGCTGCATCCTGGTGCTGCGAAATACTACAAAGAAAAAGGTTTGATCGAGTAAGATCATAGCTTTCGGGAGTGGGCGGAAACGCCCCTCCCACACCACCTCACCAGACAAAAAACACTGATAAAATTCAGGCTTTCCGACCGGGGGATTTATGACAGATAATCAATCAGAAAACCGCGCCTTGAGCGAGGAAGAGCTACAAGATCTCGTAGCCTCATCCGACGCCGGCGCGCGCGACCCGGCGGGGGGCGTTGGTACGCTGCTCGCGGTTGTTGCCGTGGTATGGTCCCTATTTCAGGTTCTGCTGGCTTCACCTTTGGCGAACTATATTTTGCCGGGCGACATCATCAATAATTCCCGACAGGTGCATCTGGCCTTTGCCGTGTTCCTTGCCTTCATGGCGTATCCTGCCTTCAAATCCAGCCCGCGCCACTACATTCCAATCGCGGATTGGGTACTTGGCTTGGTCGGCGCGTTCATCGCGATGTACGGGTTTTTCTTCTACCAGAAGATCGTCGACGCAGGTGGTCTGGCCGACGACATGGACAAGTGGTTCGCGCTCGCCGGTCTGCTGATCCTGTTCGAGGGTGCCCGCCGCGCGCTTGGCCCCGCGATGGCAATCATCGCCACGATTTTCTTGGCTTACGTGTTCTTCGGGTCCTCTGATCTGGTGCCGGATGTGATCCGCTGGAAAGGGGCGTCGTTAAAGAAAGCCATGAGCCATATGTGGATCACGTCAGAAGGTGTGTTCGGCATCGCCTTGGGGGTATCCACCAAGTTCGTTTTCCTCTTCGTGCTGTTCGGTGCGTTGCTAGATAAGGCAGGTGCTGGCAACTATTTCATCAAAATGGCGTTCGGCGCGTTGGGCCACCTGAAAGGCGGGCCTGCAAAGGCCGCTGTTGTCGGCTCCGCTGCAACAGGCCTGATCTCAGGCTCTTCCATCGCTAACGTCGTGACCACAGGCACGTTTACCATTCCGCTGATGAAACGTGTGGGCTTCTCGTCCGAGAAGGCTGGCGCCGTTGAAGTGGCAAGTTCCGTCAATGGGCAGATCATGCCGCCGGTCATGGGGGCTGCGGCCTTCTTGATGGTGGAATATGTGGGCATATCCTATGTCGAAGTGATCACGCACGCCTTCCTGCCCGCGACGATTTCCTACATCGCGCTGGTCTATATTGTTCATCTTGAAGCGGTGAAGAGCAACATGCCGGTTCTTGGCAACCGCGTGGTCTCGATGGGGAAAACTATCGGGGGCATGATGGCGTTTTTCCTTGGCTTTGCGGGGCTGTGTTACGGGGTTCAATACCCGGTAGGCTGGATCGTCTCGGCGGTGCCGAATGCCTCTGCGACAGTCATGTCGCTGCTGATCTTCGCAGCCTATGCCGGCCTGTTGTGGCTTGCGTCGAGCGTTCCTGATCTGGAGCCGGACGACCCCAACGCTGAGGAAGTTGAACTGCCTGTCGTGGGTGAAATCTACAAATCCGGCCTCTACTACCTTCTGCCGATCATTGTGTTGGTCTACTTCCTGATGATCGAACAAAAATCCCCCGGCCTGTCGGCCTTCTGGGCGACTATGCTGCTTTTCGTGATCTTGCTGACACAGCGTCCCTTGAAGGCAATCTTCCGTGGAGAAAGCGACACTGCCAACGCCATCAAGGCGGGGGTAGCCGACCTGATCCAAGGGCTGATCGACGGCGCACGCAACATGATTGGTATCGGTCTTGCGACCGCAACCGCTGGTGTGATCGTCGGCACTGTGACCCTAACGGGCGTGGGGCAGGTGATGGCTGATCTGGTCGAGTTCCTGTCCGGCGGCAATCTTATCTTGATGCTGGTGATGGTCGGGCTTTTGTCGTTGATCCTTGGCATGGGCCTTCCGACGACAGCCAACTACATCGTGGTGTCTTCGCTCATGGCGGGCGTTGTGGTGGAGTTGGGGGCGCAGTCGGGTCTGATCGTACCGTTGATCGCCGTGCACCTGTTCGTGTTCTACTTCGGCATCATGGCCGATGTGACGCCGCCCGTTGGCTTGGCAAGTTTTGCCGCTGCCGCCGTTTCGGGTGGGGACGCGATCAAGACCGGCTTCGTGGCGTTCTTCTACAGCTTGCGCACCGTGGCATTGCCGTTCGTGTTCATTTTCAACACTGACCTGTTGTTGATTGATGTGACATGGATGCAGGGGATACTGGTCTTCATGACGGCCTCGATTGCGATCCTCGTGTTCACGGCGGGCACTATGGGCTGGTTCCTGACCAAAAGCCGAATTTATGAAAGTGTCGCTTTGGTCGCCATCGCGTTCGCGCTTTTCCGACCGGACTTCGTGATGGACCGCATCCAGCCGCCATTCCAGATTGTCGAGCCTTCAGGCTTTGCATCAGCGGTGGGCAACGCAAGTGACGGGCAAGAGTTGCGTATCGTTGTGTCTGGTCCGGACTTTGATACTGGCGAGGCAAAGGAGACGACCCTCGTCATGCCGATCAAAGGTGATGGCACCGGTGAAGATCGTTTGAACGAGTTTGGCGTGATGCTATTGGATGAGGACGGCGTGGTGAAAATGGAAGAGCCGCTGTTTGGCACTCCGTTCTCCGACACGATGAGCAGTTTTGATTTTTACGCGGATACCCCCGTTCAAATCGCGACGGTTCAGGCACCGTCTGATCAAATGGCGAAGGAGTGGGTTTTCATTCCCGCCTTGATCCTTTTGGCTTTGGTAGCGCTTATGCAGCGCGCCCGCATCTCTCGGGAAGGAATTCCAGCATGACAAACCCTGTCTTATGCGCGGTAGATATCAGTAACGGTCAAGACGACCTCAAGACGATCCAAACGGCTGCCCGAATGGCGGCGCTGGATGAGGCACAGCTTGACGTGATTGCGGTCGTTCCGGATTTCGGAATGAGTACGGTCGGCAGCTTCTTCAACAAGGACCATCATGACAAAATGGTGGCCGAGGCCAAACTGCATCTTAATGAGTTGGTCAGCGCAGCTCTCGATCCGGATCAGAATGCGAAAGTCCGTCATGTCGTGGCCACGGGGCGCGCCTATGAGGAAGTCCTAAAGCTTGCGAAAAAAGCACAGCCGTCTCTCATCGTCGTTGGTGCCAGCAAAGCAGACTTTGCAGACTACTTGCTTGGGCCAAATGCGGCACGCATTGTCAGGCACGCCAATTGCTCGGTGTATGTCGTGCGGTAGCGTAAAGACTTAGATGTAAAATCAAGAAAAGCCCGGCCATTTGGTCGGGCTTTTGCGTTGACGCACAGAAGCTGCGCGCAGGTCAGTGTTGTGTGAATATTTGTGGAGGTGCAGGTTGGAGACAAGAATTTCTCAACGAACGGACCTCAAAATGAAGATACTAGCATTCGCGGCTTCCAACAGCCGGTCCTCAATCAACAAACGTCTCGTGACCCATGCCACTGAAGTATTCCAGAGCGATGTGGCCCCCCATGCGGAGATCGAAATCCTCGACCTCAATGACTTCGAGATACCGATCTATAGCGCCGACCGCGAAGCAGAGGGCGGCGTCCCAGAGTTGGCAAAACAGTTTCATGCAAAGATCGGGGCGGCAGATGCCCTTCTGATTTCATACGCTGAACACAACGGCCACTATACGGCGGTTTGGAAAAACCTGTTCGACTGGATGTCCCGGATCGACAAGAAAGTTTTTCAAGACAAACCCGCGGTCATAATGTCTGCATCCGCTGGTGGCGGCGGTGGTGCGAACGTAATGGCTGCGGCAAAAGAGTCGGCTGGCTTTTTTGGTGCAGAGATCAAAGGCAGCTTTTCCGTCGGTCCCTTTGCTGAGAAATTTGATGCCGAGGCAGGTCGCTTGACCGACCCGGCGCTGAACCGCGCACTTTTACAGTCTCTGAGTGACTTGGACGCGTCGATTTAGAAAGTGTCGCGCGGTGGTTGAGTTTACCCGTCGCGCCGCCTCTCATCTCAACTGCTGGGCGTTAAAGGTGAAAAACGCCTCGCCGTCGACTACGCTGGAATTGATCAAGGCTTTTGCGGTGTCACTTGCCAGCCGGCCTTCCAATTGGTGCATCGCATCTTCTTTGACATCGGGGAGGAAATTGGAACTCGCCGGAATGTAGATGCAACGCTGCCCAAATGCACCTTCTGGACTGGAATTTGCCAACGGACCTTCGGAATGTCGTTTCGGCTCAGGATTGTGGGCTACGGAAATCTTTCGCGCGTAGGTCGTGTTTTGCGAGTTTGTCGTAGAGGGTCTTCCGCGGAAGCTCCAACGCATCCGCAACGGCAGCAGATTTGCCACCAAAACGGCGCAACGTGTCGGTTAGAACGAGCTTCTCGAAAGCGTTCATTTGCTCGGCCAAACCAAGCTCGGCACAGCTGTTGGCTTCAGTTTTTACATTCAAACCCAGAGCAAAACTGCGGGCGAAGTTGCGGAGTTCCGGAAGATTATCAGGCCAGTCGCGTGCGATTACCTGCGCATATAGGCTCTCTGGAATCTTGGGCATATCGCCATTCATACTGCGCACGGTCTGTCGGACCAGTGCTTCGAAAATAACTGCAAGGTCTTTTCGTCTTTGCGCGAGCGAGGGAACTTCGATCTGAAGCATGTCGAGCGCATAGAACAGATCGTCGCGGAGGCCCGCGTCGCGCAGTTTCTCAAGGGAATGTGGCGAAGACGCGATAACGCGCAAATCCGGGAACTGCTCCATAAGGTCCAACAAGGCGGTCTGTTGGACGGAGTTGGCTACATCAAGCGATTTGACAGACAGGTCCGTGGGTTGCGACGTCAGGTCGAGCGCCTTTAGAGCGTCCGCGCCAGTGTCCCGAAGTGACAGCGAGATGAACCGCTGCTTATCGGGCGCAAGCGCATGGATAGTGTGGGCCGCTAGTCTTTTACCTGCTCCGGCGGGGCCGTGGAGGTAGATATGAACCGGCAGACTTGCCGCCTGACGCAAGGCCGCGCGCAGTCGTTCAACCGGCGATGACGTTCCTGGGAAGTTTGCCGCTGCGGCGTCACCGGCCTGCAACTTTCGCTCCATGTTGCGCGACCGCAGGACGAGATGGCGATGTTCCATCGCGCGGTTTACGACTTCGACCAATTGTTCCGGTGGGCAAGGCTTTTGACGAAAGTCGTAGGCGCCTTCCGCCATGGCACGAACGGCCATCGGCACATCCGCTTCACCGGTTAGCAGAACCACGGGCAGGTCTGGATCAATCTTGCGCGCATAGCTGAGAACGTCGAACCCGTCCTTTCCCGGCATCCGGATGTCGGAAAGGATTACACCCTCGAAGTCGCGCACGATATGAGACTTGGCCATCACAAAGCTAGAGGCCGCGATCACCGCGATGTCTTCCAGCTCAAAGCTTTGAGCCAGCGATTTACGTAAAGCAGAGTCGTCTTCAATGAGAAGCAATGTCGGGGTCATTTTTCGCCTCCGGTGTTGAGAGTGCAGGGAGGGTTATGGTGAATGCCGCTCCGCCTGCTGCCAGGTTTTCGACACTTAGCAATCCTCCGAAGCTGCCGATAATTCCATAGGAGATGGACAGGCCAAGGCCCAGTCCTTTGGATGCGCCGATTTCTTTGGTGGTGTAGAATGGCTCAAACGCGCGTTCGATATCTGCCAATCCGGGACCGGTGTCCGAGATCACCAGTTGCACCTGATCACGTCGCTTACTCAGTGAAACCGTGATTTCTTTACGCGCACAATCGGTTAACGCATCTACCGCGTTTGACAGCAGATTCACGATTACCTGTTGCAGACGAACTTGTCCGGCATCAACCCACGCTTCGGGTGCCGTCGTCGCGTTTAACGTAACTCCTTCAGATTTAATCCGTTGCGAGGCGAACTCCAGCGACGCGCTTAGCACTTCAGCGACGTTCACCTTTTCCAAAGGTTCTGTTTCCTTCCGCGCAAAGCCGCGTAGATTGTGAATGATACGACCCATACGCTGGGTCTGTTCTGATATCAGCGTCAGGTTCTCGCTCGCCTCGGGTTCGCGGCCGCGTTCGATCAATTTTTTGGCATTCGCAGCATAGTTTTGAATAGCTGATATTGGTTGGTTCAGCTCATGGCTGATGCCTGCCGACATCTGACCAAGGGCGGTTAGTTTGCTCGCTTGAACAAGATCGTCTTGTGCCTTTTGTAGCTGTGCATTTCGCTTGGCAACGCGCGCTTCCAGCTTGGTGTTTGCCTCAGCTTCCAGACGCAGTTGATCCGCAAGGCGGGCTCGGCTTTGCACGAAAATGGCAAAACCCAAGCCGAACAACGACAGCAGAGCAGCAGACAACGAGGCAAGCAATCGGGCCTGACTGATGGCAGGCTGCGCATCCATGAACGCACGGGCTGTCATATCAATAAGAGGGACATCTTGCGAAACCGCCAGCGCACGGCTCGGCATTTCACTATCTTTGGGAAAGTTCAACAGGGTCACTCCGCCAACCGCAGAAGGCGTGTAGCTGGGCAGTTGCTGAATTAGCCCTGCTGGGTAGTCGAAGGTCGCAGGCGGCACGCGTTCGAGCGTTTCATCTCGCCGAAGGGCGAGACCCAAGCGATTAGACACAAATCCAACGCCGGCAGGGTCGAAGAACGTCACCACCGTTTCGTCAATTCGCCACTCCGCCTCAAGTTCGTCCATGTTCACTTTGACCACGACATAACCTTGAGGGCTGCTGTCGTCGCGCAGGACACTTCGGGCGAAATAGTAGCTGCGCTGACCGTTTTCGTCGGCAGAATGGTAGACACCCATCCGGCGGGTACGTGCGGCGACGACATCCGCGCGACCCGACCAGTCGGTACCAATGATCTGGGGTTGATCTTCTAGGATTGACGACGCCTGAACCTTGCCGTTTGCATCAAGCGCATGAATTTCTTTCGTGCCGGTGATGAGAGCCGTCCGCAGCATGAATTCCGACGTGCGCTCTGTGGTGGAACGTCCTTCAAGAAGTGCTGATATTTGCGGATGGCGCGCCATCAAGTCTGTAAGCTCTCGATAGCTTTCCAACTGGGCTATCAAGCGGTCGGCTGACTGCTCTACGATTACGGCTCCAGAGCGTGAAAGTTGATCAAGCCCCGATTTCAGACTGAGTTGATAGACCGTTGCGACCAAGGCAAGTGACAAGACCACGTAGGTGGCGGCGAAGATATGCAGCTTCTTGACGCGCGGAGCTCTGCCCATATTCCCTCGATTCGCCACAGTTGATTGTGCGAAATATCGCAAGTTTTACAGGCGCGGCAGCAAAAAACGTGCGAAATTCCGCATTTTTAAGGCGTTCGGATCTGAAGCTGTATAGATAACCATATGTAATAAAGTGATAAAATCAGATTTGAATGATCAGCTTGCACCGCTTGGGGGCTTCTTGCAATGCTCCAAGCATCCGGCGGGGGAGCCCGTCCGATTGAAATTCCATTGGGAGGAAACCATGACAACTCTTTTGAAAGCGGCTTGCGTCGCTGCAGTAGCCCTTGTTCCATCCGTTGCAGCCGCAGCGTGTGACGAAGGCGAACTGGTTATCAAGTTCAGCCACGTAACCAACACCGACAAGCACCCCAAAGGTGTTGCTGCATCTCTGCTGGAGCAGCGTGTGAATGACGAAATGCAAGGCAAGGCCTGCATGGAAGTTTTCCCGAACTCCACGCTCTATAAAGACGAGCAAGTGCTCGAAGCCATCCTGCAAGGCGACGTTCAACTGGGCGCGCCATCGCTGTCCCTGTTCGAAAGCTTTACCAAGCAATATCGCCTGTTCGACCTGCCATTCATGTTCAAGAACATTAACGCAGTAGACGAGTTCCAAACGTCGGAAGCCGGCGAAGCCATGAAAAGTGTTATGGCGAAGCGCGGCTTGCAAGGTTTGCAATTCTGGCACAACGGGATGAAGCAAATCTCTGCGAACAAACCGCTGGAAATGCCTTCTGATGCTGCTGGCCTGAAGTTCCGCGTTCAGCCATCTGATGTCTTGGTCGCCCAGATGGAGGCGCTTGACGCATCGCCGCAACCGATGGCATTCGCCGAGGTATACGGCGCGCTACAAACCGGCGTTGTGGATGGTCAGGAAAACACCTGGTCCAACATCTATGGCCAGAAGTTCTTTGAAGTTCAGGACGGTATCACCGAAACCAACCACGGCATCATCGACTACATGGTTGTGGCTTCTGTCGACTGGCTTGATAGCCTCGACGCAGACGTGCGTGATCAGTTCCTGACGATCCTCGAGGAGGTCACTGTGACCCGTAACTCTGAATCCGCAAAGGTGAACGAGGAAGCCAAGCAGGCAATCCTTGCTGCCGGCGGATCGGTGCGCGAACTGACAGCAGAACAGCGGACAGCATGGGTTGAAGCGATGAAGCCGGTTTGGTCGCAGTTCGAAGCAGATGTTGGGGCTGAAAACATCGCAGCTGCACAAGAAATCAATGCCAAACATTGAGCTTTGACGTGACATGATACGGACAGGCGCGGCCCATTCGAGTCGGGCCTGTCTGACTACAGACGACATCAGTTTCGGGGAGGGACTCACGTGCAACACGATCAAAAAGCGTCCAGCGGCATTGGCCGTTTTATAGACCGGCTAGAAGAGAATGCGCTCGCGCTGATGCTTGGCATCATGGTGATCTTGACCTTCGTCAACGTGATCCGACGTTACGTGTTCAATGCCTCCCTCATTTGGAGTCTCGAGCTTGTACTGATGTTATTTGCATGGATGATCCTGCTGGGCATCAGCTACGGCATCAAAAAGAACACCCATCTCGGTGTCGATGCTCTGACCAACATATTACCGACTGGTCCTAGGAAAATTGCGCTGATCTTTGCTTCGTTGATCTGTGTGATCTACGCCATCTTGCTGATGAAAGGGGCTTATGATTACTGGGCGCCGTTCGCAGGGCTGGATGTGACGTCGGGGCGCTGGTTCCCGACAGGCTTCACCGAAACACGGAGCCGCGCATTCATGGAAACCGATCAGGTGCCGATGCCGTTTTTCCTGAATTTTCTGGGTGACCTAATCAACGACGGAGATAGCTACTCCAAGCTGCCCGACTTTGTTCCCTACACCATGCTGCCAATCGCATGCGCACTGATCCTCCTGCGGTTTGTGCAAGCTTTTGTAAGAGTTTTGCGCGGCACGCAGCACACGATGATTGTCAGCCACGAAGCGGAGGAGGCCATCGAGGACCTCGCCGCTCAAAGCAAAGGGGCGTAGGCCAATGGATGTTATTCTACTCTTTGCACTGATCATCGGCATGCTGATGATCGGGGTGCCGATCGCGGTCTCGTTGGGTCTTTCGTCAATGCTGTTCTTGTTGATGTTCAGCGACACGTCGCTGGCCTCTATCGCGGCATCGCTGTTTCAGGCGATGGCCGGGCACTACACCCTGCTGGCCATCCCGTTCTTCATTCTTGCCTCCAGCTTCATGTCCACGGGCGGGGTGGCGGCTCGGATCATCCGTTTCTCCATCGCCTGCGTGGGCCACCTGCGCGGCGGTTTGGCTATCGCAGGCGTGCTCGCCTGTATGATTTTCGCGGCGCTGTCAGGCTCGTCTCCTGCGACTGTGGTTGCCATCGGCTCCATCGTCATCGCGGCGATGGTCAAGGTGGGCTACACCAAAGACTTCGCGGCAGGTGTAATCTGTAACGCAGGCACGCTGGGTATTCTGATCCCGCCTTCCATCGTTATGGTGGTTTACGCCTCCGCGACTGACGTGTCGGTTGGCCGGATGTTTCTTGCGGGCGTGATCCCGGGCCTTCTGGCGGGCACCATGCTGATGATCACCATCTACGTTATGGCGCGGATCAAGAACCTGCCCAAAGGCGAATGGCAAGGTTGGGGCGAGATTTTCGAAAGCTTCCGTGACGCTTTCTGGGGACTAATGTTGATCGCGATCATCATGGTCGGCATCTACGGCATTCCGGGCGTAACCGGCGCGATCTTTACCCCTACCGAGGCAGCGGCCGTTGCGTCCGTTTACGCGTTCTTTGTGGCGACGTTCATCTATCGCGACATGGGGCCACTTCATACCCCGGACGGTCAGCGCAACCTGACCGTGTTTCAGCGTCCGTTGTCTATCGTCACAGCGTTCTTCCACCGCGATACCTTCGCGACGCTGTTCGACGCGGGCAAGCTGACGGTGATGCTCATGTTCATCATCGCCAACGCGCTGATCCTCAAACACGTGCTGACGGATGAACAGATCCCGCAGCACATTGCGGATGCGATGTTGGCGGCAGGTCTGGGGCCGGTGATGTTCTTGGTGATGGTCAACATCATCCTGCTCATCGGCGGGCAGTTCATGGAGCCTTCGGGGCTGATCGTGATTGTGGCCCCGCTGGTGTTTCCGATTGCGATCGAGCTTGGCATCGACCCAATTCATCTGGGCATCATCATGGTGGTGAACATGGAGATCGGGATGATCACGCCACCGGTAGGTCTCAACTTGTTCGTGACCTCGGGGGTGGCGGGTATGCCGATGATGGCGGTTGTCCGCGCGGCATTGCCATTCCTCGCCGTGTTGTTCGTGTTCCTGATCATCGTCACATACGTGCCGTTCATCTCGACATGGCTCCCGACACTGATGATGGGGCCGGAGATCATCACGAATTAGGCTAGAAGCCTTCCATAAACAGGCATAGCTTGCGCTAACATTTCCCCACCGGAAAGGCGCAAGCTATGAAATCCCTCGTCATCCACGCCCCGCGCGATCTTCGCATAGAGGATCATCCCGTAACGCCCCCTGCAGCGGGTGAAGTGCAAATCACTATGGCCGCGGGCGGCATTTGTGGCTCGGATCTTCACTATTACCAAAATGGTGGGTTTGGCGCGGTCAAGCTGCGCGAACCGATGATATTGGGTCACGAGGTGTCGGGTCATATCGCCGCTTTGGGTGAAGGTGTCACGACATTGAAAGTCGGCCAGCTGGTGGCAGTCTCCCCGTCGCGGCCCTGTGCGGAGTGCGAGTTCTGCCTGTCAGGTCAGCCGAACCAATGCCTGAATATGCGCTTTTATGGTTCAGCCATGCCATTCCCTCATATCCAAGGGGCATTCAGTCAGGTGTTGAACGCAAAAGCCGCCCAATGCGCTGTGGCCGACGGGCTGACGGCCGGCGAGGCCGCAATGGCCGAGCCGCTAGCTGTGTGTCTGCACGCGGTGCGCCAAGCGGGCCCGCTGCTTGGTAAAACGGTCCTTGTCACTGGTTGCGGTCCAATCGGAGTTCTTTGCATCCTCGCCGCACGGCGGGCTGGCGCGGATCATGTCGTCGCGACCGACATGTCCGATTTCACGCTTGAGAAAGCCCGCGAGGCTGGTGCAGATGTCACTTTCAACGTCACCAAGGTCGACAAACCCTTGCAGCCTTACATGTCCGACAAGGGGCAGGTCGATGTGCTGTTTGAATGCTCCGGCGCAGTCACTGCTTTGACCGCAGGCATCCACGCCATGCGTCCGGGTGGCACGATTGTGCAGCTTGGCCTGAGCGGGGACATGTCTGTGCCGATGATGGCAATCACTGCGAAAGAGTTGAGCCTCAAAGGCTCCTTCCGCTTCCATGAGGAGTTTTTCACTGGCGTTTCCCTCATGCAAAAGGGGTTGATCGACGTGAAGCCATTCATCACCCAGACCTTGCCCATGAAAGACGCGATCGAGGCGTTCGAGCTCGCATCTGACCGCACCCGTGCCATGAAAACGCAGATCGAATTCGCATGAAGGCCATCATCTTTGATCTCGACGGAACACTGGTTCATTCTGCCCCAGACATCCACGCGGCAGCAAACGTGATGCTGGCCCATGCCGGGCGGGATCCGGTTACGCTAGATCAGGTGATTGGGTTCATCGGCAATGGCATCGAAAAGCTGGTGGAGCGCTGCCTGCGCGCGACGGGTGGCGTGCCGGATGATCTGACGCCGCACTATGCCGAGATGAACCGCGCTTATGCCAAAGACCTGACCACGCTGACACGCTTGTTCGACGGGGTGCGCGAGGCATTGGACGCAATCGACCTCCCCATGGCTCTGTGCACCAACAAGCCGGAAATTCCGGCGCGTGACTTGTGTGATCAGCTGGATCTAACGCGCTATTTCACGGTGATCACTGGCGGCGATAGCACGCAGGCTAAAAAACCAGATCCGCTACCGTTGGTCCATACCGCTGTTGCTTTGGGCCTCACGGTTGAGGAATGCCTTTATGTCGGCGACAGCGTGACTGATTTCCGAACAGCCCGCGCAGCCGAGATGGCGTTCGCTTACTTCACCGGAGGCTATCAGCCGACGCCCGTAGAAGGGTTGAGGTCCGAGGAGTGTTTCGACAGTTGGCACACCCTCGATTTGTCGCGGTTTCATGGCGCTTGACCTTATTATCGTGGGCGGTGGTCTGTCCGGACTGACCCTCGCACGCATCGCCCAATCGCGTGGGTTGTCTTATCGCCTTTTCGAAGCACGTGACCGTTTCGGTGGACGCATTGACGGTGTAGATGGCGTGGACCTCGGCCCCTCATGGTTCTGGCCCGGTCACTCGCGTATGGCGGTCTTGGCAAAAAAGCTGGGCGTTGAAGTATTCGAGCAATGGAGCACTGGCGATGCGCTCTACGAAGATCATTCAGCGATCCAGCGCGGGCATGGTTTCGCCTCCATGGCTGGCACCTACCGGATTTCTGGTGGAATGCCTGCATTGGTTAAGGCGTTGGTGGCGAAACTGGATGCGTCATGCCTTCACCTTAGCACCAAGGTGCAGACGATCACTCGCGAAGACAGCGTGATTGTGACGACTAGCGATGGTAAGGATCACGCGGCCCACCATGTTGTGTTGGCTTTGCCCCCGCGTGTTGCAGCTGAACTGGCGTTTTCGCCATCACTGCCCGTGCCCGCACGACAGCCGCTGGGTGATATTCCCGGCTGGATGGCGGGACAGGCCAAATTGGTGGCAACCTACCCTATGCCGTTTTGGCGTGAGGAAGGGTTGTCGGGCGATGCCATCAGTCAGATTGGCCCTATGGTCGAGATGCACGATGCGTCGGACCCTGTCAGCGGGAAGGGCGCGATCTTTGGCTTCATCGGCGTGCCCGCGCCCCATCGCAACGGGCAAGCTGAGGCCATTCGCTCGGCGGGGTTGGTTCAACTGGAACGCATGTTTGGTCCGAAAGCCGCAAAGCCCGAGGCTTTGATTCTGAAGGATTGGGCGCAAGAGCCGTTTACCGCAACCCGTCCTGACTGGGATTTCAACGGTCCGCATCCAAGCTATGGGTGCCCACCGGCGTTGCGCAGTCTTTGGGATGGGACGTTGACCTTCGGCTCGACAGAATTTGCTGCCACGCAGGGCGGCTTTCTGGAAGGCGCGTTGGAGCGCGCGGAAGAAGTCGCCGCAATGCTCATCAAATGAAACAGGCCGCGCATGCCGCGCGGCCTGATCTGCTTTCTCAGTGGAAAGGGCTTTACAGCCCCCACTTCTTGGCCGTGGCGTCGAAGAACCCACCAGCCTTTTTCACTTTCACCCAGTTGTTGACATAGTTGATCCAGACTTGGTCTGCCTGTGGCAGCAGCATCGCGATGGGCGATGGCGCACGCGGCTCTGTGCCCGGCACACGTACCACGGGGAACTTGTCGTCCAAGGTGGAGCCTTCGATATTGGATGTGATGAACACGTCCGCACGGCCCGCGATAACTTCTTGATACCCACGCGCCGGCGCTTCTACGACCTTGATCGTGGCGTTCGGGAACCATTCTTTGGCGAGGCTCTCGAATGTGGTGCCAAGGGTGGTGGCCACGGTCACTTCGGGTTTGTTGATGCTCTCGTAGCCGTCAAACTTGTCTGCGTTTTCCTTCAGTGTGAACGGAAATATTTCAACCGCGATGTAGCTTTCCGAAAAGCCCGCAACCTTCATGCGTGCCGGCGAGATGGAGGCGGAGCCGGTCATGTGGTAGCTGCCAGCGGTCACGCCGTTCACCAGTGTCTTCCAGTCTGTGGGGACGAACTCAACCTCGACGCCAAGGTCTTTGGCGAGCTCGGTCATAATGTCGATATCGTAACCTTTGTAGCTGTTTGTCGCGGGGTCGCGCACGGACATCGGGTTCCAGTCGCCGGTTGTGCCGACTTTCATGACGCCGCCGTCAAGGATTTCGTTCAGGGCAGACTGGGCCACGGCAGCGGTGCTCATCACAGCGCCAAAGGCCAGCGCCGCGAGGGCGTTTGCAAATTGTTTCATATCAGGGAAGTTCTCCGGTGTTGGATAGGTGACCTCGTCGTTACGTTTGCAAGGCCACGGTTGATCGTGACTTGAAGTTTCGGTCACTTGCCACATAACCTCAAGGTGATAGATGACAAGGCCGGAAGGGCGCGAGTGTGACACAAGACGCGATCGAAATGATCGATGTGGACAAGTGGTTTGGCGACTTTCAGGTTCTCAAAGGCATTAATCTTAACGTGAAACCCGGTGACCGGGTGGTGATATGCGGGCCGTCTGGCTCGGGCAAATCCACGGTTGTGCGCTGCATCAATCGGTTGGAGGCGCATCAAAAAGGCGTGATCAAGATCGGTGGCGTGGTGCAAGACGGCAGTGCGGCGGCACTAGAGGCGATCCGGTCCGAGGTGGGGATGGTGTTCCAACAGTTCAATTTGTTCCCGCATCTGAGTGTCATGGAAAACCTTGTGCTGGGTCCGATGAAGGCTCGTGGCATGACCCGCAAAGACGCTGAAGTGCGCGCGATGAAGTACCTTGAGCGTGTGCGCATTCCTGAACAGGCCCTCAAGCGCCCAAGCCAGCTTTCGGGTGGTCAGCAACAGCGCGTGGCGATTGCCCGCAGTCTGTGCATGGAGCCGAAGGTGATGCTGTTCGACGAGCCGACCTCGGCGTTGGACCCCGAAATGATTTCCGAAGTCCTCGACGTGATCGTCGAGCTGGCCGAGGAAGGCATGACCATGGTCGTGGTCACTCACGAGATGGGGTTCGCGCGCAAAGTTGCGGATCAGATGGTCTTCATGGATAAAGGCGAGATCGTGGAAACCGGCACGCCGGAGGACTTCTTCAACGCCCCGAAGTCGGAGCGCACTCAAGCGTTCCTCAAACAGATTTTGCAGCACTGAGATGCGGATAGTTTTATCGCTTGCCGCGCTCTTGGCTCTATCCGGCTGCGGATCGTCCGACATTTGGGGGTGGTATGTCGTCAACCCGATGACGGCTTCGGGCTGGACCAACATCAAGTTTTTGGTGAACGGCATGGGGGCAACGATCCTGCTGTCGGTGATCGCGGCGTCAATTTCCATTGTCTTGGGGTTGCTCGTGGCCTTGCCCGGCTTGTCAGAGCGGCGTGGCATCCGAGCGATTAATCGCTTCTATGTCGAAATTGTCCGCGCAATCCCGCTGCTGCCGATGTTGTTTTGGGTCTTCTACGGCCTGCCAATTGTCTTCAAATCCATGGGGTTGAGCATCCAGATCGACCCGTTCTGGGGGGCGATCATCACGCTGGCCCTGTCAGACAGTGCGTTCACGGCAGAGATATACCGCGCGGGGATACAAAGCATCGCCAAAGGGCAGGCGGAAGCCGCGAAGACTGTGGGCCTCAACTATTTTCAGACCATGCGCTATGTCGTTTTGCCGCAAGCAATACGGCGCATTCTGCCGCCTTTGGCGAACCAGTTTATCTACATCGTGAAGATGTCGGCATTCGCCTCGGTCATAGGGATGCAGGAACTCACGCGCCGTGCGAATGAGCTGGTGGTGACGGAATACAGGCCCTTGGAAATCTACTCGTTGCTGATTGTCGAATACCTTGTGCTGGTGCTGATCATCAGCGCTGGTGTGCGGTGGTTGGAGCGTAAAATGGGATCGGATGAAAGAGGATGAGTGAGATGGAATGGACGAAGTTTATGGATGAGACTGTCGACAATATCGGCGTCTTGGCCAAAGAGATGCCGGAGACCGCGAAAGCCTTCAACACGATGGGGACTTTTGCCAAAAAGTCTGGCGCTCTGGACGAGAAAACCAAGGAGCTTATGGCGCTTGGTATTGCCATTGCAACGCGCTGTGACAGCTGTATCGGGTTTCATGTAAAGTCGCTGATCCGGCTGGGGATTACGCGTGACGAGCTGGTCGAGGCATTGGCGATGGCCACTTATATGGGCGGAGGGCCGTCATATGCGTATTCG
Organism: Litoreibacter ascidiaceicola; assembly: GCF_900129235.1. Lineage (GTDB taxonomy): Bacteria > Pseudomonadota > Alphaproteobacteria > Rhodobacterales > Rhodobacteraceae > Litoreibacter > Litoreibacter ascidiaceicola. Next base: position 30,448 of record NZ_FQUV01000004.1, read on the forward strand.
GCGAAGGCGCTGAAAGCGTTTGAGGACTTTTCCTGAGAGAGTTTGCGCCGCGGCTTTGCCGCGTCGCCACGCCGGGGAGGCGCTGCCTCCCGAGACCCCTCCGAGGTATTTTTGAAGCAATGATGGAGCGGTTATGCGTTCTGCGCTGCGACCGTTTTCATAAAGCGGTCACGGATTACAACGGGGTCCATGGTGATCACCGGAACCTTGATGTTACCGCTTTCGCATTTTGACACGATCACGGTCATTTCGTCGCCCGCCAGCGCATCCTTGACCACCTGAACGGTGTCTTCGGCTTTGCACTCGATCACGTTCTTGCACCCGCAGGCTTCGGCGACTTTCGTTAATGACGTCAGCTTGCCCGCATAGGTCGGCTGGTCGCCGGTAGAGCCGTAAGACCCGTTGTCGATGATCAGCAAAACGTAGTTGTCGGCCACGTTGTTCGCAATTGTTGGCAGGGTGCCCATGTTGGTCAGCACGGAGCCGTCGCCGTCGATGACCAGAACCTTGGATTTCTGTGCCAATGCGAGGCCAAGACCGATGGAGGAAGCCAAGCCCATAGTGCCCAGCATGTAGAAGTTGGACGGTTGGTCGTCGATCATGTGCATTTCCTGGCTTGGTAAGCCGATGTTGCACACGGTCAGCGTGTCTTTGATGGTCGAGGCCAGTTCTTTGATGATGTCGGAACGGATCATTTTAGTAGCCTCCCCAGAAGGACGCATCCGTCAGGATGGCGACCGGCTTGTTGCACATGAAAGTATATTTCAGGATCTTGTCGAACTCGTCCGCATCCGATTGCTTGTGGAAATGGTAGGTCGGGATGTTGAGTTGCGCCAGCAGCGCTTTGGTGTGGACGGCCATTTCGGCTTGGCAGGCAACCGGTTCACCCAGCTCGCCGCGGTAGGATATCAGCATCGGCAGCGGCATGCGGTAATATTGGGTTAGCGTGACCAGCGTATTGATTGTCACCCCGATGGCGGTGTTTTGCATGATGATCGCGGAGCGTTTGCCGCCCATGAAGGCTCCAGCGCAGAGCCCCATGCCTTCGTCCTCTTTGTTGGACGGTATGTGGTAGATGTCCGGATGCTTTTCGGCCGCGTCAATGACGCCGCCCAGTTGTTTGCATGGCACGGTGGTAATGAACTCGACTTTGTTATTCACAAAACCGTCGATGATGACGTTATCGACTGACATGAGTCGGCTCCCTTTGATCTTGTTGTATCTGGATTTGACCTAAAGGTTTGCGGTGGTCAAATCATAAGCTTTTTAGTTTTGGTTAAGAGAAACTTTATATACACGAACGGCCTCGAGAATTTCCTGTACAAGCCGTTCTATCAACGGAGCTTTCGGGCAATCGGCGCGCGTCAGAAGACAAAGGTTTCGGCCCGCGGCTTTAAGCGGGATGCGCCGTAGCCCTGCGAAAACAGGATCAGGCACGCAAATATGTGGAACAACTGACACTCCAAGCCCGTGGGCAACCACACTGGCCACGGTTTCAAGCGATTCCAACTCCATGCTGCTTTGCACATTGATGCGGTTGCGAACGAGCCAGTCCTCAGAAATTTTTCCCGCTGCTGAGCGGCGCGCATGGCGGATATAGGGCAAGCTACGCAGCAATTCTTCCGGAGTACCCTTTGGGCCGTCTGGCGCAATGATGAGCACCAACGGCTCTTGCGCGATATGGTAGGTGCGCAGGCTAGACATCGGGACGTCCAAGGCCGACGTGATCACTGCATCTACCGCGCCGCGATCGACCATTTCGACCAGATCGCTCGACAGGCCGGGGACGACCCGGACCTGAAGTTGCGGCGTGCTTTGCATCAGTCTTTTGAGGGCCATCGGAACCAACCCGTGCAAGCTTGACGGCACAGCACCGAGGGTAAGTGTTCCTGCGAGGGTGCTTTCGCTTCCGGCATCGGCGAGCAATGTGTCATAGGCTGCCACGACCGCGCGCGCCTTGGGAATAAAGGACAAGGCTAGCGCTGTCAGGGTGGGTGGCTTGGCCTGACGGTCAAATAGGGCTGTGCCTAGCACGTCTTCCAAGCGCCGCATTTGTTGTCCCACAGCTGCTTGCGACACGTGGACCTGATCCGAGGCTGCAACAAAGCTGCCAGTATCTGCCACTGCGATGAGGGTGCGAAGTAGTGTAATCGACATGAACGAGACTTAGCCCGCGCCGGGATACCCAACAAGGGGGGAGGTCAGTCGCTGAGGTCTGCGGGTCCCACGCGATCTGCCAGCAAGATCAACCATGAAAGCGTTTCTCGCGCGTCCTCGCTTAGGGCGCTGTCCTCGCTCAACGCGTGCATAGAGCCACGTAGTGAGGGCCAACGGTCATAAAAGTCGAGCAAATCAGTGATTGGTTCAGGCCCCTTCTTAAGCGGCATCATTTGTAGCTCCGGTGAACAAACTAATTAATTGATAACAAGCTATCAACGCAGAGAGGTTGCCACATGTGAAAAAAGTGTGAAGGTCTTGGTGCCGCTTGCGTTAACTTGTTAAGCTTACCCCTAGGGAAGGCAGTGAGTACATCGTGGCCAAAAAGCTTAACATATCGTTGTTCGGTTCATGCGTTGTGCGTGTGGACGGCGCGGATGGTGTCGAAGTGAAGGGTGCCAAGCACAGGGCGCTGTTCGCGCTTTTGGCGACGGCACCTCTTGGGCGCCGCACGCGGTCCTACCTACAGCGTACTTTGTGGGGCTCGTCCTGCTATGACGGGGGGCGTCAGAACTTACGCCGCGCCCTGTCCGATTTGCGCAGCCTTTTGGGGGTGGATTTCGACCATTTTATCAAATGCACTAACAGCGATGTTGAATTGGACTTGTCATTGGTCAACTTCCTTGGCGCGCCCGGCACAGGGGCGTTTATGGAAGGTATCGGCATTCGCGACCGCGGCTTTGAGGAGTGGGTCGCGTCCATGCGTGCTGATGTAAACCAGATCGCGGCGCTCTATCGCACGACGCCACGTACCGAGTTGGGTCGCCCGCTGCCACGTATCACAGCGCTGCCCTTTCAGCGGATTATGGGCGGCGAAGATCTGAATGTGCTTGGTGATTGGTTGGCCGAGGAGGTTTGCCGGTCTTTATCGCGCTCCAACCTGCTTTCCGTTATCTCGCATCTATCAAGTCGCGCCTTGGCGACGCGCACCACCGACACGCTTGATGTTCGTCGGGAATTGGATGTCGACTATTTCGTCACTGGCTCCATCCGCGACATGGGCGGGCGTATCGTTGTGGACATGGATTTCGTGGACGCGCGTGACGGCAACATCATGTGGACCCGCCAGATTGCGGGGCCGCAATCGAAGTTTTGGGATGAGATTACGACCGGGCTGGATGGGGTCGTGCGTGCGATTGGCCGGACCATCGCCGACGAGGCTATTGCTTATGTAAACGACAGGCCAGTGCCAGAACTTGAAGACCACCACCTTGTCATCGGCGGCGTGTCATTGATGCACCGCCCTACATTCCGGGATTTTGCCAAGTCTCGAACCTTGCTGGAAGAGGCTGTGATACGCGCGCCAATGGTGGCGGAGACCCACGCTTGGCTTGCCAAATGGTATGTGCTGAGCGTCTTTAATGGATGGACCACCGACAGAAGCGGTGACACCCAGAAGGCGCTGGATGCGTCGTCACGGGCTTTGGATATCAACCCGGACAGTTCGTTCTCTCTGGTGATCGACGGTTTCGCGCATAACAACTTGATGCAGCGGATGGACGTGGCCAGCCAGCGCTACGACACGGCGATCGACATCAATCCGAATGAAAGCTTGTCTTGGCTCTTGCGCGGTGCGCTGCTGGCATTTCAGGACGAGGGGCCCGCCGCGATTGCTGCTGCCGAGCAGGCGCGCAATCTGTCGCCAATTGATCCATTCGGATATTACTACGATAGCCTGTCCAGCACGGCGTATTTGGCGGCAGAGAACTATAGCCGCGCCTTGGAGCTTGCAGATCGCTCGCTGGCATTCAACGACCGGCACCTGTCAACTTTGCGCGCCAAAATTACCGCGCTGCATTTTTTGGGCCGTGGCGAGGACGCGCGGACAGCGGCAGGGGAGCTTTTGCGTAGGGCGCCGGCCTTTAGCCTTGATGCGTACAAGAATGCCCATCCGGTTGCGAAAGCGGCTTTGGGTCAAAAAGTCATTGCAGCGCTGGAAGCTGCGGGAATTTCATAGGGAAGGTGTAACAGAATGGCGCGATATGGTGGCGTAGGCGGTGTTGGTGGTGTCGGCGGTGTAGGTGGCGTTGGCGGCGTCGGTGGAGTAGGCGGTGTTGGAGGAGTTGGCGGCGTAGGCGGCACCGGGCTTGGTGATTTTTTAGGCGCCGGAGCGGTGGGTCCCTACGATCCTGCTCTCACCGTTGGGTTGCAAACCGCTGCAGAAGGTATTGAACATGTTGCAGGTGACGGACCGGCTCCGATACCGACGCAATTGCCGGAAAACTCAACTGCAAACCTCGCCCGTTCGGCGGATTGGGTGCGCGGGTCACTCTACCTTACAGACTTTATCAAAGATGTTGGTAGCACTGTCGCCGGAGACCAAGTGTCGCTCAGTTTCGAGGGGACGAATTTGGTTGCGATCAACCGCCCTTCTGCCGAATTGATGTCGCAACAGGCCCAATTCGTACGCGATTATGCGGATTTGAGAGCGGACCGCGCGGCGGAAATCACCAGCCAGCTTGGCTTCCCAACCGAGTATTTCGCGATGATCTTGGCGCTGCATCCGGCCCATAATCGCTACACTCTGGAATTGATAACGGTCACGCAATTGATGTGCGCGCACATGGCCATGATGGCCAAATACGCGTTGGCAATCCGACGTCCGGATCAGGTGGACACGCGGATCATGCCGATGATCGCGACACCCGGGCATGGTAGTTTTCCGTCAGCCCATGCGACGGAAGCTTACGGCGTTGCGACTGTCATGTTGGGCCTTATGGACGCCTGGCAAAGCTATGCGGACAGCACCGACCGCCGCGCATTGCTTCAGCAGCTTGCCAACCGCATTGCAGTCAACCGCACGGTGGCGGGTGTGCATTACCCGATGGATAGCTGGGCGGGCGCATCGCTGGGCCAAGCCGTCGGAGGGGCGATTTTGGGGCGCTGTGGTGCGACGCAAAACGCCAAATCTATTACCTACACGCCCAACAATACCGACTTTTTCGGCCACGAGTTTGATCGGCTGGTTGCGGGTGACCCTGTCAGCACGGATTACGGCATCCAGATTGGCGCCGGTGTGCAATCTTCGCAATCGGACCTGTTTAACTGGCTTTGGAATAAAGCGCTGAAAGAGGCCCACACCGGAGATGAAGGGGCAATGGTCTAGATGGCGCGCCGTGTTAGGCAATATACCGGACCTTACGAGCGCTGGGTTTTCGGCAAGAATTTGGGCCGACCGTTCAGCTTTCCGGCAATCCGGAACTGGAGCTCGCGCTACTTCGCGGCGCTTATGGACAGCCCGACGGCCTTGCCAGATGTCTCCACCGTAAAGTTCCGCGCCGAACCGGGTGTACCGGTTGAGCGGGTCGATATCCGCTATCCGCCACTTTGGAATGATGGGCAGGGGCTTAGCGTGCGTCCGTTCTGCTTTTATGACCCAGCCGCAGAGGAAGAGCCCGCGTCCACGAGCATCGAAGACTGGATCGACATGCTACTGGAGCTGCTCGATCAACACATAGACAACTTTGATGCGAGTTCCGACAATCGCGCGCGCCCCCGCTATCGCATCAACTTCCCGATCAATCCGGCGACTTGGACACAAGACTATGATCCCGCAGGCCCCGTGGGCGATTTTGCCCCGCAAGTGACACCGCCAAAGGCAATTATTGCGGTCATTGACGACGGGATACCTTTTGCCAACCGCACCTATCTGAACAGTGCGGGCAAAACGCGGATCAGCAATTGCTGGCTTCAATCAGCGCGCAGCCCCGGGGCGGGCGCGGTTCCTTTCGGGCGCGAGTTGAGCAATGGCGAGATCGACGCTCTGCGGACGGAGCATGGCCGCGACGAGAAGGCGATCTATTATGCGGCGGGGGCTATCGACGCAGACCTGCCGGAGATGGGCAACTATCTGCTGCGAGAGACCACCCACGGCGCGCATATCCTGTCGACTGCCGCTGGAAAAACACTTGGAAAAAGCCAAGAGCCTTCGCAGGATGATATCGAGATCATCGCCGTGCAGCTGCCAAATACGATTGCTTGGGACACTTCGGGCTTCGGCAAAGAAATGTATATGCTCTCGGCGCTGCACTACGTGTTCGAGCGGGCCAAGCGTATCGCCGAGGCGCATGGGATCGCGGAACTGCCATTGGTTGTGAACTTTTCCTATGGCTGGTCCGGAGGTCGTCATGACGGGCAGTCCGAGATGGACACCGCGATACAGGAACTTCTTGAATCCAGACGCGCGCTTGCCCCCACCTATTTGGTCATGCCAAGCGGCAACACCTATCTCGACAAAATGCACGCGAATTTCCAAGAGAGTGAATTCGCAAACGACGAAATCAGCATTGGCTGGCAGGTGCAGCCTGACGACCGCACCTCCAGCTATGTAGAAATGTGGCTGCCGGAAGGGTTGGATCCCGACGGCTACACATTTGAAGTTACCCCGCCACGTGGTGTCTCTTTTGACGCTACGCCTTCCCTGGCTTTGCGGGGTGCTCCGCGCTTCCCCCGTGGAGATCCACGAAATTTCGTGAATCTTCGCGTGGGTGGCGCGGCGGTGGGGCAATTGTCAGTCGATAAAAATCGCGGGACACGTTGGCGGGCGATGGTAGCTTTGGCCCCCAGTATGCCGCTCAAGATGCCCAATGATGACCCTCCGCGATGGGCCGCCTCGGGGCGTTGGACGCTCACGCTGAAAAGGACCGCTGCGGCAGATCGCTTGCCGGAAGGTGGCTATATCAACGTCTGGGCGCAACGCGATGACGACCCGTCAGAACTGCGGACCGGCGGACGTCAAAGCTATCTGGTGGAATTGGACAAAGCGCCGACGCAGAAGCCGGCCTTACCCGAATACAAGCAACCCCTGAGCCTCGTGCGAGGGTTCGGCAGCATGAACGGGGTCGCGAACGCTGAATTGGTGACACGTGTTGCGGGCTACATTCAAAGCACCGGACAACCTGCACCATATTCGTCCGCGGGTGGCCTGCTGAACACTAACGGCCCAGCCCCTGAAATTTGGGGCCAGCACGTCGATATCTGCGCGGTGTCTGACCGAAGTCCGGTGCTGCCGGGAACAGTCGCGCAAGGCGTTTATTCCGGAGCGCGGTCGATCCTGATCGGAACGAGCGGTGCTGCACCACAGGTCGCGCGCTCCATCGTGCGTGCGTTGGCTGATGGGCTGGATCCGATGTCCGGTATGGCGACGCAAGTCTACAACTATGAAAACCCGATTAAGAACGTGCACTTGAAAGCGCGCTTGGGGACTTACAAATCACCACCCCTATGGGCGGGAGAGTGACGGTGACAGGACCGACGGGAGAGGCCTGATCATTGTACAAGTCATGCGGGCTATTTGTGCTCGCGTGAGAGAGGGGCGCTCTGCGTCAATTACCCAGTGAGCCGCAGCTTTAGGCGAGGTTGTGTGCACTTTTTTGTGTGGCTCTGGGCGTCCCTTTTCAAAACTGGAAGCGGTGCAATCCGCCGCCGTGAGATCGCAGCCATTTGCGTGGGGTCTCGTATTCGGGCATCAAACCCGCTACCTCGTTCCAAAACGCCGCGCTGTGGTTCATCTCGGCCAAATGTGCCACTTCGTGCGCCGCGACATAGTCCAGCACGCTTGCCGGGGCGAGTATCAGCCGCCACGAATACATCAGGTTTCCCTCGGAGGTGCACGATCCCCAGCGGGATCGCGTATCGCGCAGGCTGATTTTCCCGAACGGGTGACCCAGTTGCGTCGCGTAGCGTGCGCTGGCTTCCGCCAAGCGGTCGCGGGCGAGCGTCTTGAGAAAGGCCCGCACCCGAACGCCGGCCTTGTCTTCACCAAGTGGTACAAGAATGTGCTCGTCCATCAGCTTCACGACGCGTGTGCGGGTTTCGGCGATCAGGCGAGGACGCCCCTCTACAGGTATCAGCGCACCGGGGACGACAAGTGTCGTGCTTGGCTGGCGGTCCAGATGGCCACGAATCCAGTCTTCCTTGGTGTGAAGGAACGCCTGTGCCTCGTGCAGAGAGGCGCGACGGGGCAGCGTAAGGGACACACGCCCGTCGACACCCGACACGCGCAGCGACAGGCGCTTCGCCCGCGCCGAGTGCTTCAACGTCACGTCAATCGGGGGATCACCCAGTTGAATCGTTTCTGCCATTTCTTGTGTGCCTGCATGGTGCTGCTTATGTAGAAGGTAGCGCGGCCAATAGGCCATGGAAAGCAACAATGGGGGGAAAGCCTTTGACACGCCTTTCCCCATGTGGCAACTGGCTGCAATTCAGATATTCAACTGCATGTGCGCCTTCATAGCTGCACCGACGAAAGAGGACGATTATGCCCAAGGAAGAATGGGGCGTTAAACGCGTTTGCCCAAGCTGCCAGGTTCGGTTCTACGACCTGCAAAAAGACCCGTTGACCTGCCCGGCTTGCGAACACGAGTTTTCGCTGGAAAGCCTGACTGGTAACAAGTCTCGCACGATGCAGGCTGACAAGCCTGACGCGCAAAACAAGGACAACGTCGCGGACGATGCGGACGAGGTCGTTCTCGAAGATGATGAGGACGAAGTAGACGCAGATTTGGGCGACGACGTTCTTGAAGACGATGACGATGACGACACCGTCAGCCTTGATGAACTGGCTGATGTGGCCGCCGACGACGACGACAGCTAATTAGTCGGGCGCGGTTGGATTTTTCGCTTGAACTGATCCCCGCGCCCTTCTAGATACCACCTCGCAACCGCAAGGTTGCAGTTTGGGGCCTTAGCTCAGCTGGGAGAGCGCCTGCATGGCATGCAGGAGGTCAGCGGTTCGATCCCGCTAGGCTCCACCAAACACCCTCCGTTTTAAAATTTGTGAACTTGGAAGCGACGATCCGCTTTGCCTATGGCGTTTCCTGCAAGATGGAGTTTTCCCAACTGCGTAGGAACTTGCTCTCTTTCAACTGGTCAAGAAACACCAACAAGCCCGGCCCGAAGCGGATTGGCCGAAGCGCGGGGTTGTTTTGCAACGCACCTGCATCCACTGGCGGAAGGCCTGTCTTGTCGGCAAGGTCCGGTCGCGCGCGCAGGCCCGTGAGGAAATCGACCATCACCCGCGCGTCCTTGACGTTTTCAGCATTAGCGGGGATCAATACGGTGCGCAGCATGACATTCACGAAATCGGTTAGCTCGACGATATGAAAGCCCTCGGTCTTAGCCTGCTCGGAGGCCGCGTAACTGCCCAGCACATTATACGCCAAGGCCAGCTTTCCTGACGCCACATCAGCAATCATGTCACCTGAGCAGCAATAGAGCTGCGCGTCCAAGCGGCCCATGACCTCCATCAATCGCCAGAATGTCTCGGACGTGCGGCTGTCCTGCGTGGCCATGAGGTAGCCGAATCCCGACCGACGCACATCGTAGGTGCCGATACGCCCGCGAAACCTGTCAGGGTTCTCGCGAAGCAAAGCGATAAGCGCGTCGCGGGTCTGCGGGGCCTCGCCTTGTTTAAAGAAGGTGTTGGATACCACCATCACTGCGGGTTCTTGAGTGAAGGCAAATAGCTGATCACGCCAAATGGCCCAATCTGGCAAGCTGGCGGCGTTCGTCGGCAAATAGCTTTGTGCAAACCCGTCATTGGCCAGTTTGGTTTGCAGGTCCATGGCCGACGATATGGCCAGATCGAACACGGCCCCTTCTTCGTAGATTGCTTGCATCAGGTCTGTGGTGCCAGTGATCGTGTAATCAATCGAGATGCCTGGGTTTGCCTTCTGAAACGCGGTGATGATGGGCTCGAATACGGCTTTGTCAGCGGTAGAAATGACACGAAGCACGGACGTCTCAGCCATTGCGGAATAGACCTGACGGTCTTCGACCTCGAAGGCATGCCCCGCGCCGCTCCACAGCGTCACGGCGGCGATCAGACGTAGGGCAAAATCAGTGACACGCATGCGCCTTGTCCTTCCTTGCTTTGGGATAGCTCCAGCCGCCCGCCATGAGCGCGGGCCACTTCGTCCGCGATGGTTAACCCCAGACCGGACCCCACCACGTCCCCCACATTTGTCCCGCGAGAATACCGCGTGGTGAGGTCTTTGAGGTCCATACCGCCAAAGCCACGGCCCTGATCTGCGATGGATACGCGCAACTCCGCGCCGCTTGCGATGCGAACTGCAATGTCGCTGTCCTCGGGGGAATACTTGATCGCGTTGTCCAGAATGTTGTGCAGCGCAGCTTGCAACATGATGCCGTCGCCGTTGAAGGGAACCGAACTGTCCGGCAACTCGCGCAGCAATGCAATGTCCTTCAAATCCGCCGTAGGCGCGAGGCGATCACAGGTCTCGTTGATCAGCGCGATCAAATCCAACGGGTCCAGCGCCAGACTGTCGGCGCGAAAAGTGACCATGGCGTGATCGAGGATTTGACCGGCAGAGCGAGAGCTTTCATCAATTGCACGGATCATGTCGCGGATAGCTTTCTTATGCTCGGGTTTGTTGAGCTTGCGGTGGGTCACCTCTGCCTGTGTGCGCACGGTTGCAAGCGGCGTGCGGACGCGATGCGCGGCCTCGGAGATCAAGTCTTCCGTGCGTGATAGGGATGCACGCAGCCGCCCCATGAAGGAGTTAAGGGCGTCCACCAGAGGCACAAGCTCCTTGGGGGCTTCTGCGGTCACCGGGCGCAGATCGGACGGGCCACGCCGCGTCACAGCCCCCGTCATTCGCCGCAAAGGGCGCAGCGCCGAGTTTGCGGCGAGCAGGGAAAGCGTTGTGGCCAGCAAGAAGAACAGCAGACCCACACCCGTGGCGGTGATCGTGATACTTCGCGAAATTGCCGCAAGGCCGGATCTGGTCTGCGCCACGCTGACCACAACTTCCGAACCGGTCGCAGTATTGGCGACGCGGCGCAGGACGGAGGCCACTCGCACCTCGTCGCCGCGGTACATCTCAGTTGAAAATGTGGGCGTGTCGAGACGGCGGGGGCTACGGGTCACGGGCAAGTCTGTGTAGCCCGTCAGCGTTTCACCTTGGACCATGACACGGTAGAACACGCGGTCCTCGTTGATCGTGCCAAGCATGGAAAGCGCGGAATAGGGAAGCTCCAGAGTGACTTCGCCGTCCTCCGACGTGAGACTGTCGGCAATAGCCGTGGCTGAGGCCGCGAGGATGTCATCCTGCGTTCCCTCGGCTGCCTGCGATGCAACACCGCGCACCACCAAAACGAAGGCCAGCGACAACACCGCTGCCACGGCGGCAAGCTGGTAAAACAGGCGTTTGCGAATGGAGGTTGGCTGCTTCATGCGGGGATCATGCGATACCCGAGGCCACGCACGGTTTCGATGCGCGCGCCGGAGCCTTCGAGCCGTTTGCGAAGGCGGGCCACATAGACCTCGATGGCATTCTCCGACGCCTCGTCGGAGAATGAAAACATCCGGTCAATGAGGTGCGACTTGGAGAATACCTGTCCGGGCGCGGCGAAGAATACCTCCAGAAGCCGTAGCTCCCGATTGCGCAGGTTTGTCGAGGAGTCGCCAAATTGCAATGCACCGGTTGTCAGGTTCAGTACGGTCCCTTCAAAGGTCTTCTGGTTGTCTGCGGCACCCCCTTGGCGACGCAGGACAGCGCGGCAACGGGCTTCCAGCTCGGCAAAGTCGAACGGTTTGGTAATATAATCATCCGCCCCCAAATCCAATAAAGAGATACGATCAGACACGGCGGAACGCGCGGTGATAACAATGACCGGTGTGCGTTTCTCGGCGCGTCTTTGACGTTGTAGAAAATCGCGCCCGTCACCATCGGGCAGCATAATATCAAGCAAAATCAAATCGTAATTGGCGACATCCATGCAGGCACTTGCCGCGTCAAGACGGTCAGCATGATCCACCGCGTGTCCGTCAAGCTGTAGCCGCTCCACAATCGCGCCTGCCAGCTTTTGGTTATCCTCGATCAGCAGATAGCGCATGGGGTTGAAGCCTTTTGGGCGGCGTGACAGGTTCGTGTCAGGTTTCAGCGTTTGTCTGGGACCATGTGCGGGGAATCCCGCCATGTCAAATGGGAGGAATCTATGACGAACCGTCTTTTTAAGGCGCTCATGACGAGTGCCGTTTTGGGCCTTGGGGCCACCACCGCAATTTCCGCTGCTGAATGTATCGCGCCTGCCAACCCTGGCGGCGGCTGGGACTTCACTTGCCGCCAAATCGGCAAGATCATGTATGACATCAAAGCCGTTGATACACCTGTTCAGGTGACCAACATGCCGGGTGCCGGTGGCGGTCTTGCGTATAACCACGTGGTTTCCGAGCGCGCAGATGATGGCGACCTGATTGTCGCCGCATCTTCCGCCACCACCACGCGACTGGCACAAAACGCCTACGCTGGTATGACCGCTGACCAAGTGCGCTTTGTAGGCGCGATTGGTGCCGATCCGGGTGTTATCGTTGTGGCAGCTGACAGCCCGTTCAAATCATTGGGCGATCTGGTTGATGCCATCAAGGCCGAGCCAGGTTCTGTTGCATTTGCTGGCGGCTCTGCCGTGGGTGGGTTTGACCACATGAAGCCGCTGATGATTTTGCAGAAGGCAGGCTTCACCGACATCACCAAAGTTAAATACATCGGTGTTGACGGTGGCGCGGATGCGATCACGCAAACCGTGGGTGGCTTCACCCAAGCCATGACTGGCGACATGTCCGAAGTTGTGTCGTTCTTGTCCAACGGTGATATCCGCGTCATCGCGGTGCTCACTGACGAGCGCGTGCCGGGCTTTGACGATATCCCGACTGCCAAAGAGCAGGGCTATGATGTGGTTGCGGTGAACTGGCGTGGTCTCTACGTGCCAAAGGGCATCTCTGACGAGAAGTTCGACGAATGGGCCGGCAAGCTGCAGCAAGTTGCTGACAGCCCAGAGTGGGCGCAGGCAATGAAAGACAACGGCTTGGCACCGTTCACCAAAGTTGGTGGCGATTTCCAATCATATGTCGATGGTCTTGTCTCGGACATCGCCGCAATGTCCAAAGAGCTGGGAGTTACCCAGTAATGGCCTCTGACCGGATATTTGGTCTGGTCACTCTGATCACGGCGGTCGCGTATCTCGCGGCCGCCACTCAGATTCAGACGAACCTTTTCTCGGGCGAATTTCTGCCAAAGCTGTTCCCGATGCTGATCGGTGGAGTGGCCGCACTATGTTCACTGTTCATGATTTTTAAACCGGACCCGGAGCCTGATTGGCCCGCCTCCGGCTCGTGGATCGCCATGGGGGTCGCTATCGTCGTACTGGCAATCTACGCCGTGCTGCTGAAGCCGCTGGGATTCATCCTGCCGACCATCTTCGCCGCAGGCATCCTGAGCTACCAAATTTCCCCGCGCGCCAAGCCCGCGATGCTGGCTGGCATCGGCCTGTCGCTGGGATTGTTCGTGCTGTTCAAGTTCGCGCTGGGTTTGGGCAACATCGTGGCCTACCGCATCCCGACGCCTGCAAAACTGTGGGACGCGATCTCAATTCTCATTCCATTCGTGGGGCACTGACATGGACATTCTATCCAACCTCGCGCTGGGCTTCGGCGTCGCCCTTTCACCCTACACCCTGTTTCTGGCCGTTTGCGGCTGCTTTCTTGGAACCATAATCGGCGCGCTGCCGGGGCTTGGCCCGTCGAACGGCGTGGCGATCCTAATCCCGATCACCTTCACCCTTGGCCTTGATGCCACCAGCGCCTTGGTCCTGATGACATCTGTCTATTACGGCGCGATGTATGGCGGGCGGATATCCTCGATCCTGCTGAACATCCCGGGTGACGAGCCCGCACTGATGACCACCCTCGACGGCTACCCGATGGCCAAGCAAGGCCGCGCGGGTGACGCGTTGGTGTTGTCCGGCGTGGCGTCCTTCGTGGGGGCTTTTCTGGCCACAATCGGCCTGATGCTGCTGGCCCCGTCGCTGGCGCGGGTCGCGTTTCTGTTTGGTCCCGCCGAGTATTTTGCCCTCTACCTGCTGGCGTTCTGCACCCTTGGTGGTATGGCCTCCAACAACCAAGCCAAAGCCGCATTGGCGGCTTGTATCGGTCTTGGCATCGCGACGATCGGTGTGGACTCGTCCTCCGGCCTGCCGCGTCTGACGGGCGGCAACCTGCACCTGTATGACGGTGTTGATTTCCTTGTGGCCATCGTTGGCTTGTTCGCCATCGCCGAGGTGTTCTTCTTTATCGAAAGCCACGGCAAGGGGTCGTCCATTGGCGTAAAGCTGGACAAGGTCCGCATTCCTTGGGCCGATATTTGGGAAACCAAATGGACGATGCTACGCTCTTCTGCTGTAGGCTTTATCGCGGGCATCTTGCCCGGTGCAGGCGCGTCGCTGGGGTCTTTCATGGCCTATATGACCGAGAAATCCATTGCCGGTGAAAAAGGCGGATTTGGCACTGGCGTCCCGAAAGGCGTCGCCGCTCCGGAAGCGGGCAACAACGCCGCAGCAGGTGGTGCGCTTGTGCCAATGTTGACACTGGGCGTGCCAGGGTCTGGCACGACCGCGGTTTTGCTGGCGCTTCTGATGACACTTAACATCACACCTGGCCCGACGCTGTTCACCGACCGGCCCGAAGTGGTTTGGGGTCTGATCGCTTCGCTGCTTATCGCGAACATTGTGCTGCTCCTGATGAACGTGCCGATGGTGAAAATCTTCGTCAAAATCCTGATGGTGCCTGCGTGGATATTACTGCCGGGCGTAACGATGATCTCGTTTGTTGGCATATACTCGTTGTCAGGCAGCTATTTCGATCTGTTGATGATGGTCGGTTTCGGTGCACTCGGATATATCCTGCGCAAGCTCGACATTCCGACGGTGCCGGTGATCCTTGGCATCCTGCTAGGTGGGAACATGGAGGACGCACTGCGCCGCGCCATGACGCTGTCGGATGGCGATGTAACTTACCTGTTCTCCAGCCCGATTGCGATCGGGCTATGGGTCGCCGCCATAGCAGGGTTCGTTGCGCCGATGTTCTTGCGTAACATTCTGAAAAAGCCACAAGCGATCACAGACTGATGGTCAAGGTTCTTATTCCATCTGGGGCTTTGGGGCTCGGGTATGATCGCAAGGCCTTGGCGCGAGGTATAGCCGAGAAGCCAGACATCATTGCGATTGACGGCGGGTCCACGGATAGTGGGCCTCATTATCTTGGGACCGGCTCCTCCAAATATGCGCGCGGCTCCACCAAGGCGGAGTGGCGAGAGCTCATGGAGGCCCGCGCCGAGGCGGGTGTGCCACTGATCATCGGAACCGCTGGCACCTGCGGCGCGGATAGTGCCGTGGATTGGCTGGTGGACATCACGCGAGAGATCGTTGCCGAAACCGGGATGAAAGTGAAGCTCGCCGTTCTCAAAAGCGGGCAGCGGCAGGATGCTTTGATTGATGCATTCGGTCAGGGAAAAATCACGCCCCTTGAGCCGGCACCGGAGCTGTCCGAGGACGTCATAGCATCCTGCTCCAACATCGTGGCGTTGGCCGGAGCCGAGCAAATACAAGCGGCACTTGAGACCGGTGCGGATATTGTGATTGCAGGGCGAACGACTGACACGGCAATTATTTCAGCTTTGCCCTTGTCGCGTGGGTGCCACGCTGGCGGGGTGTGGCACGGGGCCAAGATCGGGGAGTGCGGCGCGCTGGCGACGACTGCACCGAATTCTGGCACCATCCTGATCGAGTTTGACGCGGAAGGGTTCACGATCTCCCCGATGGGCGCGGATGCCCGCGCGACGCCACACACCGTTTCGGCTCATATGCTTTATGAGAACTCCAACCCTGATATCCTTTATGAGCCCGGCGGCCATTTGGACGTAAGAGCTGCAAAATATGAGGCAGTTGACGACAGGCGGGTGCGTGTCTCCGGAAGCGAGTGGGTTGTCTCTGACCGCTATACGGTAAAGTTGGAAGGTGCTCGTTTGGCAGGGTTTCAGACGGTGTCGCTGGTCACTGTGCGCGACCCCCGATACGTCGCCAATATCCGGGCATGGTGCGATGACATCATGATCAAGGCGACGGAAAAAGCGCGTGCGCGTGTCGGGGAAGGGTTCGAGATTGAACTCCGCCTGATTGGTTTGGATGCGACTTTGGGTGTGCTGGACACAGAGGCCAAAGCAGGAACCGAAATTGGAGTGTTGGGTCTGGTTACGGCCCCAACCGAAAGCTTGTCACGCGAGGTGGCCAAGGTTTTGAACCCGTATCTTTTGCACCACCCTTTGACCGAAGAAGAGGAAATGCCCACCTTTGCATTCCCGTTTTCGCCACCGGAAGTGTCAAGGGGCGCGGTCTACGAGTTCTGCTTGAACCATGTGTTGGAGCTTGAAGATCCGATGGAGGCTTTCACATTGACCTTTGAGGAGTTGGGCCAATGAGCAGGCTCGGGGATATTGCGGTCAAGGTGCGGTCCAAAAACGCGGGACCGTTCTGGTTAACCGTCGACATTTTCTGTGGCTCACAAAGTGTATTCGCGCAGGTCCGTACCTCGATCACGTCAGCTCGGATCGCTGGCGTATTTGGGGCCGAAATCGCTGTTGTAAATCGCTATGAGATGGACTCATTGAACGTGCTGAAATTCAGTTTGCCACGCCCTGCGGTGCAAGGAACGCGTCAGGATCGTGACATGCATGGTGCGTCCTTCGCAGCGCTGGTGGCGGAGCTTGAGGTCTGACGCCTTGACCGTGCGGGGGTTTGTGATCACAGTCTTCCCATGCTGCTGAATGCCCCCAAACCCGAACCTACAGGCACCGCTGCGACAGGTGCGGCCAATGACATGGTGTACCGACGCCTTCGGTCCCAGATCATGCACGGGGAGATATTGCCCGGCTCTGCCAAGACCCTTCGGGGAATTGGCAAGGAATTCGGTGTATCGATGACACCCGCACGCGAAGCCATGCGGCGGTTGGTGGCGGAAGGGGCGTTTTCATTGTCGTCGTCGGGACGCATTTCAACACCGGAGCTATCAAACGACCGCATTGAAGAGCTGGCGGCCCTGCGTGCGCTGCTGGAGCCGGAACTGGCGGCCCGTGCGCTGCCGCGTGCGCATTTCGCGCTGATTGATCGGTTGCAAACCATCAATGGCACCATCGGACAAGCCATCGCACGTCAAGATGCGGTGGGCTATATACGCACAAATCTGGAGTTCCACCGGACGCTTTACCTGCGTGCGCAAGCCCCGGCGATGCTGGCCATGGCGGAAACCGTCTGGCTGCAAATGGGACCGACAATGCGCAGCTTGTACGAGAAGCTAAGGCGTTCGGAGCTGCCGCAACACCATCGGCTGATTGTCGCGGCACTCAAGGCAGGGGATGAGCCGGGGCTGCGGCTGGCTGTGCGGGCAGACGTGACCCAAGGGCTCCGGATGCTGGCGCAATAGGAGTTTCGGAGGTCCTTTCGGACCCCCGATATTCGTGGGGCGCTGCCCCACACCCCGAGGTATTTATGAAGCAATGATAGGCGGTTAGCTGTGGATTGGGCCGTCGCCACAAGCCAGAGCGGCCTCGCGCACGGCCTCTGAATAGGTCGGGTGCGCGTGGCAGGTGCGGGCAAGGTCTTCGGCGGCGGCACCGAATTCCATGGCGACGCAGATTTCGTGGATCAGATCGCCTGCCATGGGGCCGATGATATGTGCGCCAAGGATGCGGTCTGTGTCTTTGTCGGCCAGAATTTTGACGAAACCGTCGCCCGCGAAATTGGCCTTGGCGCGACCATTGCCCATGAAGGAAAACTTGCCAACCTTGTAGTTGCGGCCTGCTTCTTTCAGCTGTTCCTCGGTCGCGCCGACGCTGGCAACTTCGGGGTGGGTGTAGATTACGCCGGGGATAACGTCATAATTTACATGGCCTTTTTGGCCCGCAAGAACCTCTGCCACGCCCATGCCTTCGTCCTCGGCTTTGTGAGCCAGCATCGGGCCGGTGATCGCGTCGCCGATGGCGTAAATGCCTTTCACCGAGGTGGCCCAATGGGCGTCGGTCTTGATCTGGCCACGCTTTTCCATTGCGACGCCAAGGGCTTCAAGGCCGAGGCCGTCGGTGAACGGTTTGCGACCCGTGGCAACCAATACCACGTCGGCGTCTTCGGTGTGTTCGCTGTCGTCCTTGCGTAGCTTATAGGTGACTTTGGCCTTGTTGTTCTTGACCTCGACGCCTTGAACGGCGGCACCCAGTTGGAACTCAAGCCCTTGTTTTTTAAGTGTTCTCTGGAAGGTTTTGGCCACTTCCGCGTCCATTCCGGGGGTGATGGCGTCGAGGAACTCGATCACCTTCACCTCTGCACCCAAACGCTTGTAGACCGAGCCGAGCTCCAGTCCGATCACGCCTGCGCCGATGACGACGAGCTTGTTCGGAACCTTGGACAATTCCAGTGCGCCGGTGGAGGAGACGATGGTCTTTTCGTCGATCTCCACGCCTGGCAAAGTGGACACTTCGGAGCCGGAAGCGATGACGATATTCTTCGCCTCATGCACCTCGTCACCGACTTTGACCTTGCCTGCTTCGGGGATGGAGGCCCAGCCTTTAATCCAGTCTATCTTGTTCTTTTTCATCAAGAATTCGACGCCCTTGGTGTTGGTGGCGACGACGTCGTCCTTATAGGCCAGCATCTGTTTCCAATCCACCGACGGCGCTTTGCCCTTTAGGCCCATCTTGGCAAAGTTGTGCTCTGCCTCGTGCAGCATGTGCGACGCGTGAAGCATTGCTTTGGACGGGATGCAGCCGACGTTCAGACAGGTGCCGCCAAGCGTCTCGCGGCCCTCGACGATGGCTGTTTTCAGCCCGAGTTGTGCGCAGCGGATGGCGCAAACGTAGCCGCCGGGGCCGGAACCGATGATGATGACGTCGTAGCTGGACATTGAGGTATCTCCTTACCTTAAATAGGCGTTTTTCTGTGTCTGCAGTCCGTCGGCAAAGCGTCGGACTTCTGTCGGGCACGGTGTCAGAGCACCGCTGCGACAAGCATGGTGACTGTTGCGAAGAACCCTACGGCCCATATGACCGACCGCCAAGGGGTCAACCCGAAAGCGTAGGCGGGAATGTAGAGAACCCGCGCGCCCAGATAGAGCCAGGCGCAGGTTGCAGTGACGGGGGTGGACTGGCCGCTGACCGAGATGACGACGGCGGCGATGGTGAACAGGATGAGACCCTCGAAATGGTTGTTCATCGCGCGTTGCAGGCGGCCAGCGGTGCCGGTCAGCTCGATCTTCTTGTCGCGCGGGGAGGCGGCGGCTTTGGAGCCGACCTGCATTTGGGCGGTGACCGAGTAGAGCAGGAATTGCACAACTTGCAGCAGGGCCGCGAGGGTGAGGATGGTGAGTTCGGTGGTCATGTATTGGCTTTCTTTCCGGCTTGGTTGGTCCAGACGATGGTGCCGTCATTGGGGCAGCGGAGTGTGCCGTCGCGTGAGCCGTCCTCGTTGGTGCCTTTGACAAACCCGCCCGAGCTTTGGAAGCGGCGGTAGGGCGTATCCCCCGGCTCGGAGCTTGGACCGACACCGACCACGATGCGGATTTCATCGGTGAAATCGCATTCGGGGCAGGTGAGGGTTTTGGGGTCTAGGTAGGCCATTTAGTCTTTCTGGGATGGCGGTGTGAACCCCGCCTACGGGTTTGTCGTGGGTGAACCGTTCGCGTTTAGCGAAGAATTAACCATCTTACGGGCTTTACGGTTCTTTGAATTGAGCTCACGGAATATGCCAATGCAGCAAGCCAATCCGATCAGGCTGGTCGGGAGAGTGACAAGAACAACAAACCCGAGAAGTAGCAGAGCGATCTGAATTATTAGCGCAAGGATCGAGCCGTAGCGGATTATGGTACGGGCCACTTCGTCAGACTTCTCCAACATTTTTGAACCCAGAAAAATCAATGCCACAGGTGCCGACGTAACCGCGAGCCCAATCAACAGATGGTCGTTGATACCGTGCATGAGGATCAACGCACCGAAGCCGATGGGGGTCAGGGCAAGACCGAGGCTCCAGCGCGCGACCCGTTCGCTCTTGGTGAACGGATCGCGTGCCGCTGGGGTCTCCGTATCAGCACTATCGGCTCTGAACTCCATCCACTTGACCTACAGATCCATCAGCAAGCGGCGTGGATCTTCCAGCGCTTCTTTCACGCGCACCAAGAACGTCACGGCGCCTTTGCCGTCGACGATGCGGTGGTCGTAGCTCAGCGCTAGATACATCATTGGGCGGATGACGACCTCTCCGTTGATGGCCATGGGGCGGTCCTGGATTTTGTGCATGCCGAGGATGCCGGATTGCGGCGGGTTCAGGATCGGCGAGGACATGAGCGAGCCGTAGACGCCGCCGTTGGAGATGGTGAACGAGCCGCCCTGCATTTCCGCCATGGACAGCTTGCCGTCGCGGGCCTTGGCGCCTTTTTCAGCGATGGCTTTCTCGATCTCGGCAAAGCTCATGGAATCCGCGTCGCGGATCACGGGGACGACGAGGCCGGTGGGCGTGCCCGCGGCGATGCCCATGTGGACGTAGTTTTTGTAGACCACATCGGTGCCGTCGATCTCGGCGTTGACCTCGGGGACTTCTTTGAGCGCGTGGACGCAGGCCTTGGTGAAGAAGGACATGAAGCCGAGCTTCACACCGTGCTTCTTCAGGAACAGGTCCTTGTATTCGTTGCGCAAGTCCATGACCGCGCCCATGTCGACCTCGTTATAGGTGGTCAGCATGGCGGCGGTGTTCTGGCTTTCCTTCAGGCGGCGCGCGATGGTTTGGCGCAGGCGGGTCATCTTGACCCGTTCCTCGCGGCTGTCGTCATCGGCAGAGACCGGCGCGCGGGGGGCCTGAGCGGCGGGGGCGGAGGCCGTGGCGTTTTGCACGTCTTCCTTCATGATGCGCCCGTCGCGACCGGAGCCTGTGACGGTGGCAGGGTCGATGCCTTTCTCGGCCATGATTTTGTTGGCGGAGGGGGCGTTCTCGACGTCTTTGCCGCCGCTGGATGCGGGCGCAGGGGCGCTGTCCTTTGACGCCGAAGGCGCGGCGGCCGCAGCCGCACCACCACTAGAGGACAGGACGGCCAGTTTGGCGGAAGCGTCGACGGTGGTGCCTTCTTCGGCCAGAATTTCGGTGATCGTGCCGGCGGCGGGCGACGGGACCTCGACGGAGACCTTGTCGGTCTCCAGCTCGCAGAGCATTTCGTCCTGCGCGACGGTGTCACCGACCTTTTTGAACCATGTAGAGACGGTCGCTTCGCTGACCGACTCGCCCAAGGTGGGGACCATGACGTCGATGCTGTCACCGCCTTCTTCGCCACCGTCTTTGCGGGGTTTCACGTCTGTCGGGCCTGCATTGATGGCCTTGTCCGGCTCGGCGGTCGGATCGTCCTGCTTCGGCCTTTCTGCCTCACCTTCGCTGACCTGCGCCAGCAGGGCGTCGACGCCGACGGTTTCGCCTTCTTGGGCAACGATCTCGGACAGGGTGCCTGCGACGGGGGACGGGACCTCGACGGTGACCTTGTCGGTTTCCAGCTCGCACAGCATTTCATCGACGGCAACGGTATCGCCGGGCTTTTTGAACCATGTAGCCACGGTGGCCTCGGTGACGCTTTCGCCAAGGGTTGGGACGCGGATCTCAGACATTATTTCGTTCCTTTAACTGTGAGCGCATCGTCTACGAGTGCTGCTTGTTGTGCTTTGTGCTGGCTGGCCAGACCCGTAGCGGGGGAGGCAGCGGCGGCGCGACCAGCATAGACCGGACGCGAATGTTTGGCTTTGATGCGGGTCAGGACCCATTCGATGTTGGGCTCCATAAAGGACCACGCGCCTTGGTTCTTCGGCTCTTCCTGACACCAAACCATTTCGGCGTTCTTGAAGCGCTCCAGCTCGCCCACCGCGGAGATGGCGGGGAAGGGGTAGAACTGCTCGAACCGCATCAGGTAGACGTCGTCGATGCCACGGGCGTCGCGTTCCTCCAGCAGGTCGAAATAGACCTTGCCGGAGCACATGACCACGCGCTTGATCTTATCGTCGGCGACCAGCTTGGTGTCGGAGTTGCCGTGCTGGGCGTCGTCCCACAACACGCGGTGGAAGCTGGAGCCGTCCTGGAATTCTTCCGCCTTGGACACCGCCATTTTGTGGCGCAGCAAGGATTTCGGCGTCATCAGGATCAACGGCTTGCGGAAGTCCCGGTGGATCTGGCGGCGCAGGATGTGGAAGTAGTTGGCGGGCGTCGTGCAGTTTGCCACGATCCAGTTGTCACCGCCGCACATGGTCAGGAAGCGTTCAAGGCGCGCGGAGGAGTGCTCCGGCCCTTGGCCTTCGTAGCCGTGAGGCAGCAGGCAGACGAGGCCGGACATGCGGAGCCATTTCGATTCACCAGAGCTGATGAACTGGTCGAACATGATCTGCGCGCCGTTGGCGAAATCGCCGAACTGGGCTTCCCACAGGGTCAGCGCGTTGGGTTCGGCGAGACTGTAGCCGTATTCGAAACCCAGCACCGCGTATTCCGACAACATGCTGTCGATAACCTCGTACTGGGACTGGCCGTCGCGGATGTTGTTGAGCGGGTAGTACCGCTCCTCGGTGTCCTGATTGATCAGGCCGGAATGGCGGTGGCTGAATGTGCCGCGTGTGCAATCCTGACCGGACAGGCGCACGGGGAAGCCTTCGGTGAGCAGCGAGCCAAAGGCCAGCGCCTCGCCCGTTGCCCAGTCGAAGCCCTCGCCGGAATTGAACATCTCAGCCTTGGTTTCCAGCAGGCGGCCCACAGTTTTGTGCAGCGGGAAGCCGTCAGGGGCTTTGACCAATGCACGACCCACCTCGTCGAAGGTCTCTTTCGAGATAGAGGTTTGGCCACGCTGGTAGTCTTCCTCGTCGCGGCGATCCAGATGGGACCACTTGCCGTCCAGCCAGTCGGCTTTGTTGGGTTTGTAGTCCTTGCCCGCCTCGAACTCCTCGCTAAGGTAGTTCTGGAAGGTTTCCTTCATGTCGTCGATCTCGCCCTCGGGGATCAGCCCGTCACGCACAAGGCGTTCGGTGTAGAGGGTCAGCGTAGTCTTTTGCTTCTTGATCTGCTTGTACATCAACGGGTTGGTGAACATGGGCTCGTCGCCCTCGTTATGGCCAAACCGGCGGTAGCAGATGATGTCGATCACCACGTCCTTGTGGAACTTCTGGCGGAACTCCGTCGCGACCTTTGCGGCGTGGACCACAGCTTCCGGATCGTCACCGTTCACGTGGAAGATGGGCGCCTCGACCATCAAAGCGATATCGGTCGGGTAGGGCGAGGAGCGCGAGAAATGCGGCGCAGTGGTGAAGCCGATCTGGTTGTTCACCACGATGTGCATGGTGCCACCGGTCTTGTGACCCTTGAGGCCGGACAGCCCGAAGCCTTCGGCCACGACGCCCTGACCCGCGAAGGCCGCATCGCCATGCAGCAGGATCGGCATGCAGCTTGTCCGGTCTTTGTCGTTGTTCTGGTCTTGCTTGGCACGGGCCTTGCCCAAGACGACGGGGTTCACCGCCTCAAGGTGGGACGGGTTGGCGGTCAGCGACAGGTGGACGGTGTTGCCGTCAAATTCGCGGTCTGACGATGCGCCGAGGTGGTATTTCACGTCACCGGAGCCGTCGACATCTTCGGGTTTGAAACTGCCGCCCTGAAATTCGTTGAAGATCGCCTTGTAGGGTTTGCTCATCACATTGGCGAGGACCGACAGGCGGCCACGGTGGGGCATGCCGATGACGATGTCTTTCACACCAAGGCTACCACCGCGTTTGATGATCTGCTCCATCGCAGGCACGAGGCTTTCGCCGCCATCAAGACCGAAGCGCTTGGTGCCCATGTATTTGACGTGCAGGAACTTTTCGAAGCCTTCGGCCTCGACCAGCTTGTTCAGGATTGCCTTGCGACCTTCTTGGCTGAAAGTGATTTCCTTGCCCCAGCCTTCGATACGCTCTTTCAACCAGCCTGCCTCTTCGGGGTTGGAAATGTGCATGTATTGCAGCGCAAACGTGCCGCAATAAGTGCGCTTCAGGATAGCCACGATGTCGCGCATGGAGGCGGTTTCCAGCCCCAGCACGTTGTCGATGAAGATCGGGCGGTCAAGGTCGGCCTCGGAGAAGCCGTAGTTCTTCGGGTCCAGCTCGGGGTGCTCTGTGATCTCGCGCATGCCCAGCGGGTCCAGATCGGCGGCAAGGTGGCCACGGATGCGGTAGGCGCGAATGATCATGATGGCGCGGATGGAATCCAGCACGGCTTGCTTGATCTGGTCATCGGAAACCGGCACGCCCTTTTCGGCGGCCTTCGCCTTGATCTTGTCGGCGGCTTTTTCCGGCTCCGCCCATTGGCCGTCCAGCGCTTGGGTCAGGTCGTCGTTGGGCTGCGGCGGCCAGTCGGTGCGCGCCCAGCTTGGGCCAGCGGCCTCGGCGGTCACATCGGTGTCGGCGTCGCCCAGGGCTTTAAAGAAGTCCTGCCAGCCTTGATCGACCGCGTTGGGGTCTTTGGCGTAACGCGCATAAAGCTGCTCCAGATACTCGGCATTGTGGCCTTGCATGAAGCTGGAGGCGTGGAACTGGTCGTTGGGGGAGTGTTCAGTCATTGGGGGCTACTCCTGAGACGGGAAACTGGTTTGCGTCTCTAGCGTGCCGGAGACTGTGACGGGGGCGCCGATTTTGGCCGAAAGACTCGCGGCGTTCATGGGCGTGATGGCGAAGCGTTGGGTGGGTGAGGTCTCGACCACCTGCGGGGCGGCGAAGTCGCTGGCGGTGTGACCGATGAGCGAATGGGGCGACAGCGCGAAGCGGCATATGATGTTGGTCTGTGTGGGGTCCGGCTGTAGCCAGAACACCAAAGCGGCCTCGGTATCCGCGCCTATTTGGCGGGTCAGGATGCGGGTTTTGCTTTGGGGGATGTCTTTCTTCTTCGCGAAGCCCGCAACAGTTTTGCGCTGCAAGTCGACGATGGCGCGGGTCTGCTCGCCGCCCGTGTCGCCGGTCGCGTAGAAGGCGACTTGGGGCCAGATCAACATCTCGATAATTTCAGGGGTAAGATCGCCCTCGGGGGCTTGTATCCAGCCTTGATGCGCCAGTGCGCCGATGGTGTCGTCGATATTGGAGTGGGGCAGGTGGCACGCCTCGATGGAGGCGGACATCTCGGTCAGCGTCAGAGCGCTGGCGGGCAACGCCGCCAGAAAGGAAAGTGTTAGCACGCGCATCATGTCACGGCCCCCATTGGGTTGGAGCCGTAAGTGTTGGAGCCTTTCTCGGAGGGAAGGAACAAGAGCAGGGCTGTTGGAACAAAAAATAAGGCAAACGCGATCGGGTTCTCAATCGAGATTTGCTGATCGACGGCCAACTGTGCGACGAAAGCGGCTGACACAATAGGTACGACCAGCCCTGCCCAATACGATATACCAAATCGGATCAACCGTTTGAAAAATGGCAGGTCCAATGCGAATGTATCGGGAAAACTAAGAGGCGTATCGTTCATTCTTTGGAGCGCAATGCACCAAGGAGGTGGCAACAGAACGAACATCGCTGAAATTTGCAAGACCATTATGCCTACCCCAATTAGCGCCGGAACGCTGCCGGGAGAATCTTGCTCCGAAAACAACAGCCAGAGCGCTGGAGAAAAAGCGACTGCGAAAAGAAGCGAGAAAGCAACCATCACGCGCAAGAACTGGCTGCGAGAACTTCGCCCCTGCACTACACCATAGTTCTTGAACCCCTCCTTCATTCCGCGCCAAATCATTTCAGTGGCCTCCAATCCGGAGGGAGCGACTGATCGCGCCGGACTTTTCGTCCCAAGAGGGTGTGCCGGCCATAAGTGAAGTGGCCGCCAAAGCGGTGCTTGCGCACGCTGCTATGGCGACCGCTTTGATCATTTTGCGATCGCTGCCAGAACGGCTTCGCCCAGACCTGCGGGGGACTCAGCCACCACGATTCCTGCGGCTTTCATCGCTTCGATCTTGCTTTCCGCGTCGCCTTTACCACCGGCGACGATTGCGCCCGCGTGGCCCATGCGGCGGCCGGGAGGGGCGGTGCGACCAGCGATGAAGCCTGCTGTTGGTTTCCAGCGACCGGCCTTCTTCTCGTCAGCCAAGAACTGTGCGGCTTCTTCCTCGGCGGAGCCACCGATCTCGCCGATCATGATGATCGACTGGGTCTCGGGGTCGGCGAGGAACATTTCCAGCACGTCGATATGCTCGGTCCCTTTGATCGGGTCGCCGCCGATGCCGACGGCGGTGGACTGGCCGAGGCCGCTATCGGTGGTCTGCTTCACCGCCTCATAGGTCAGCGTGCCGGAGCGGGAGACCACACCGACGGAGCCGCGCTTGTGGATGTGGCCGGGCATGATGCCGATCTTGCACGCATCCGGCGTGATCACGCCGGGGCAGTTGGGGCCGATCAGGCGGGACTTGGAGCCTTCCAGCGCGCGCTTGACCTTCATCATGTCGAGGACCGGGATGCCTTCGGTGATGCAGCAGATGAACGGGATTTCGGCGTCGATGGCCTCTAGGATACTGTCAGCCGCGAAGGGCGGCGGGACGTAGATCACGGTGGCATCCGCGCCGGTGCGCTCGACCGCCTCGTGGCAGCTGTCGAAGACAGGCAGGTCCAGATGGGTCATGCCGCCTTTGCCGGGCGTTACGCCGCCGACCATTTTGGTGCCGTAAGCGATGGCTTGTTCGGAGTGGAAGGTGCCTTGCGAGCCGGTGAAGCCCTGGCAGATTACCTTGGTGTTTTCGTCGATGAGAATGGCCATTTTTGAGGCTTTCCTAAATTTTTCCTATGCGTAGTTTTCGAGCAGTCAGGACGTAATAGACCGCGTCGCGCATAAGGAATTGAGTTTGTTGTTCAATTTGGTCGAAAAACGCTGGGCTACCCGAAGAGTGTTCGCCAAACGCTTTAACCTTTTCAGTCGCCCAAAGCGTCGCTTCGCGGATGCATTGGTACTCAAGGAGTATTTCCGCAGCCTCAATTGCGCTAGGAACGATTTCCTCAACCACTCGAACTTCTGCGGCGATACAAGCTCTGAAGTCGTCGCGTAGAGGACCGTCCGAAGCGTCCAGCGCAAACGCTGGGGTACCAAGCGCACAAGCGATTAACGATACTTTGGTGGGGAGTCCCATTAGAGTTACCCCTTAACCGCCTTCACGATCTTCTCGGCACCGTCTTTCAGGTCGTCGGCGGCGATGATGTCTACGTCGGAGCCGTTGATGATGGCTTTGCCCTCTTCAACATTGGTCCCTTCGAGGCGGACGACCAGCGGCACTTGAAGGCCGACTTCTTTCACGGCGGCGACGACGCCCTCGGCGATGACGTCGCAGCGCATGATGCCACCGAAGATGTTGACCAGGATGCCTTTGACGTTGTCGTCGGAGGTGATGATCTTGAACGCTTCGGTCACCTTCTCTTTGGTGGCACCGCCGCCTACGTCGAGGAAGTTGGCAGGCTCGGCCCCGTAAAGCTTGATGATGTCCATGGTCGCCATGGCAAGGCCCGCGCCGTTCACCATGCAGCCGATTTCACCGTCCAGAGCGATGTAGTTCAGGTCATATTTCGACGCTGCCAGCTCTTTGGGGTCTTCTTCGGTGGTGTCGCGCAATTCCGCGATGTCGGGGTGGCGGTAGATGGCGTTGCCGTCGAAGCCCATTTTGGCGTCGAGGCATTTCAGGTCACCCTTGTCGGACACGATCAGCGGGTTGATTTCCAGCATCTCCATGTCTTTTTCGGTGAACAGTTTGTAGAGGATGCCCATCAGCTGGACGCATTGCTTGATCTGCCCGCCCTTGAGGCCTAGCGAGAAGGCGATGCGGCGGCCGTGGAAAGCTTGGTAGCCGGTGGCCGGATCGACGGAGAAGCTAAGGATTTTCTCAGGGGTCGACGCTGCGACCTCTTCGATGTCCATGCCGCCCTCGGTCGAGCAGACGAAGCTGACGCGGGAGGTTTGACGATCTACCAGCAAAGCCAGATAGAGTTCCGTCTCGATGCCGGAACCGTCTTCGATATAGATGCGGTTGACCTGCTTGCCCTCAGGGCCGGACTGATGCGTGACCAATGTGCGGCCCAGCATCTTCTTGGCCTCGTTGGCGGCTTCTTCGACAGATTTGCACAGACGCACACCGCCAGCTTCGCCCGCATCGGCTTCCTTGAAGGAACCTTTGCCGCGGCCACCAGCGTGGATTTGAGCTTTGACAACCCAGAGCGGGCCGTCCAATTCACCGGCTGCGGATTTTGCGTTTTCGGCGGCGAGGACGACGCGACCGTCCGAGACGGGGGCACCGTAGGAGCGAAGGAGCGCCTTCGCTTGGTATTCATGGATGTTCAAAACTCTCTCCTTGAGTCAGGGGGTTCTTGACTTTGATACATGGGAAAACAGCCGCGCAAACGTTGAATTTGGCGTTAAGGCCATAAAAGCGACATTTGTGATCACACGATTTAAGGCTGTGATCACAAAACGGCAAGCTGTGACGAATCGCGATAGGTATTGACGGCACAGGCGCGCGCTGGGACTTATAAAACATGAAATTTAGAACAGATGAAGGGCGCCCTGATGCCTGCGCCTAAATGGGGTGTCGTCGGCACGATGGACGAACCGCCGGAGCTTGTGGCGGCCTACGCGGCGCATCACTTGTGGGCGGGCGCGTCGGCGGTGCATATCTATCTGGATCGCGACAACCCGCGCACACGAGCGCTTTTGGCACCGTTAAAGGCCGTGCATGTGACGGTTGCGGACGAGGGCTACTGGCGGTCGGAGCTGGACATCAAGGTTCCGAAAACCCACCAGCGGCGGCAGACGCTGAATGCGACCATGGCCTATCGGTCCACGGATGTGGACTATCTGGTGCATCTGGACGCGGACGAGTTCATCCATCAGGTCGAGCCCTTGGAGAAAGAGCTGGCGCGGCTGCAACGGATGCGGCCCGGCGACTACTTGAACATCCCCAATCTGGAACGGGTCTGGCTAGAGGGGGAGCCGCAAGATGCCATGTTCAGCGGGAATTTCCGCGCGTCGACCAAGCGGTTGGAAGGGGATTTCTCGCGGCTGGTGCTGGACGGCGAGGGGCTGACGCGCTTCGGCTTAACAGGGCATAGCGAGGGCAAGGCGTGCTCGCCCACCGGATACGACTACGTGCTGGGCATTCACCGCCCCCACCACGACACGGATCGGCCCTGGACCTTCCCGGGGGTGAAGCGATCACGGTCATCGGTGATCCTGCATTTCGACGGGATGACGCGGCTGCACTGGGTTTACAAGCGCCTGCGCAAGGCGCTGTTTCGCAACATTCAGGTGGGTCAGCCGATTACGGAGCAGATGCAGGCGCAGATTGATGCGATCGCGGCGGGCGGTGGTGATATGGCTGCGGCGAATGCTTTGCATGACCGGATCAAGGTGCTGGGGGTTATGGCCGATGCTTTGCGGGCAGAGGATCTGCTGCTGGAGGTACCGTTCGACGTGACCCGCGGGCTGGAGGCGCTGCTGCCGCATGAGACGCTGGATTTGTCAGCGGCGGGGTTCGATGCGTGGCTGCGGGCGGAAAAGTCTGAGTTTTTCGAGGGGGTGGACGATGCCGGCCCGAAGGCCTGACTAGTCGGTCATGTGAGAAGCGGTATTCAGATAGCGGCGCGTATTGCCGAAAAGCTCTGCATATACGGACATCGGCGTGGGCCACGGGGTGGCCAGCGTCGCATCGACATCACCAGTGTCAAAATGCAAAACGGCGTCGTGCTTTTTGGCAAGGTTTTGCATGCGCCGGTTTTCGCGAAGACACTGCATGTGGAGCTTTTTGACGCCGCGATTTTGCGCGGCCGAGATGAGGCGGTTCAGCAGGGCATCGCCGACGCCTTCGTGTTGCCATGACGGCTCGACGGACAAGGCGACCTCAGCGCTCCATGGCCATGTTTTCAAAAGGCCGCGCAACTCGGCAACGCCGTGTAGATCGTCGTCAATGAAGGCACCGAAGATAACAGAGCCAATTGAAAGCGCGTTTTCGGCATATTTTATAACGAATTCGTCACTAGCCAAGCCGCCAAACCTGAGACGACGAGTGGCCGGGTCGAGCCCGAGGAAGTGACCTATCAACAACTGCCGGTCGGATTTCCATAATCGCCTGATCTCGGGCGGGGCGTGTTGGGGTTTGGACTGGGGGTGGGACATGCTCGATAATCCGCTGCTACTGACTACGTTGTCCTCCCTGCGACTAATATAACGCTGCAGCGCAGCAATTTCCAGCTTCATCACAGAAGTTGCTGCTGTCGGAGCGCCTAACGTGGCGGCAGGAGAAGCGCTGCACACAAAAAAGGCCCGCCGGATGGGCGGGCCTTTTACGATATTCGGGGTAGGTGGCTTACGCCAGCGAGCCGTCGATTTCTTTGCAGGCTTTAACGAGGCCTTTCACGGCGTCGACAGATTTGTCGAACATCGCTTGCTCGTCCTTGGACAGCTTGATGTTGACCACACGCTCGATGCCGCCTTTGCCAATCACGGTGGGCACGCCCACGTAGAAGCCGTCGAGACCGTAGGCACCTTCAACATAAGCCGCACATGGCAACACCCGTTTTTGATCTTTCAGGTAGCTTTCGGCCATCTCAATGGCGGAGGTCGCAGGCGCGTAGAAGGCGGAGCCGTTGCCCAGCAGGCCTACGATTTCTGCGCCGCCGTCACGGGTGCGCTGAACGATTGCGTCCATCTTTTCTTGCGTGGTCCAGCCCATGTCCACCAGATCGGGCAGCGGGATGCCTGCAACTGTGGAGTAGCGTGTCAGCGGCACCATCGTGTCGCCGTGGCCGCCCAGAACGAACGCGGTGACGTCCTTCATGGAGACCTCGAACTCGGTCGCAAGGAAGTGGCGGAAACGGGCGCTATCCAGGACGCCAGCCATGCCGCAGACTTTCTCGTGGGGCAGGCCGGAGAATTCGCGCAGCGCCCAAACCATCGCGTCCAGCGGGTTGGTGATGCAGATCACGAAGGCGTTCGGTGCGTTGGCTGCGATGCCTTCGCCGACGGATTTCATCACCTTGAGGTTGATGCCCAAGAGATCATCACGGCTCATGCCCGGCTTGCGGGGAACACCGGCGGTGACGATGCACACGTCTGCGCCAGCGATGTCGGCGTAGTCGGTGGTGCCTTTCAGGGTCGCGTCGAACGGACCTGCGGGGCCGGCTTCTGCGATGTCGAGTGCCTTGCCCTGCGGCGTGCCGTCCGCGATGTCGAACAGGACGACGTCGCCCAGCTCTTTCAGCGCTACGAGGTGAGCAAGCGTGCCGCCGATTTGTCCGGCGCCGATCAGGGCTATTTTGGGTCTGGCCATGTGAATGGTCCTTGGTGCGGTTGATGTTGGGGGCGATGGGTAGCGCCTGCGGGGGAGTCGCGCAAGTGTGCCGCAGTGCAGAAATGTCGATTGTGAAGGGGATCGGTGCCACGTTCGCGCTGTTAAGTATTGAACTGACGGGATTTTTTGCCCTAGCTGCGTGATATGGACTTTGACGCCACCTTTTTCGCGCTCGCACTTCCGGCGGCCTTCATTTCGGGGGTGGCCAAGGGCGGCTTTGGCGGCGGGGCGGCGTTTGTGGCCACTGCGATTCTTGCGTTGTTCCTGCCACCCGCGACGGCCTTGGGCATTATGTTGCCGCTGCTGATGATCGCCGATGTTGCGACCTTGCGACCGTTCTGGGGCAAGTGGCATTGGCCAAGCGCCAAGGCGTTGATCATTGGCGGGGTGCCCGGTGTGCTTTTGGGGGCAGCTCTATACAAAGCGACGAATCCCGACGTGCTGCGCGTCCTGATCGGGTCGATATCACTGGGGTTCGTGGCGTTTCAGATTGCGCGCGCGCGGGGCTGGCTGTCGGTTGAGCAAACGGGGTTCAACCAGCGAAACGGGCTGATCGCTGGTGTCGTTTCCGGATTTACCAGCTTTGTCAGCCATGCGGGTGGACCGCCGACTGCGATTTTCCTGCTCGCCCAAGGCATGGGGAAGACCACCTACCAAGCGACCACCGTGATCACTT
Organism: Litoreibacter ascidiaceicola; assembly: GCF_900129235.1. Lineage (GTDB taxonomy): Bacteria > Pseudomonadota > Alphaproteobacteria > Rhodobacterales > Rhodobacteraceae > Litoreibacter > Litoreibacter ascidiaceicola. The sequence continues at coordinate 62,517 of NZ_FQUV01000004.1, forward strand.
TCTGGGTGATCAATGCTATGAAAGCCGTGCCTTATACCTTCTTGGGCGTCTTTAGCTGGGACACGCTGCGGGCGGATTTGTTTATGCTGCCGTTTGTACTGATTGGCGTGGCCCTTGGGGTCTATGCCCATCGGGCGATGCCGGAACGGTACTTCTTCCTTCTCACTTATGCACTGCTTCTGGGGGCCGGTGCCAAGCTGGTGTTTGACGGGCTGACCTAGCGCATTACGCATTATTGCCGCACTGCGGCAAATCAGGTGTTGCAGCCTGTCCGGCTGTATGGTGAGTAATAAAATATCAAAACAGGAGATGGATTCGATGCAAAACGTCGCGCAGCCCTACCGATCGGTGCTCTACATCCCCGGGTCCAAGACCCGCGCTCTGGAGAAGGCGCAAAGTCTGCCTGTGGATGCAGTCATCTTCGATCTGGAAGATGCGGTGTCGCCGGATGAGAAGGTCGCCGCGCGCGAATTGCTGGCCGAAACGTTGCGGACAACGGATTACGGCCCTCGAAAACGCATTGTGCGGGTGAATGGTGGCGACACCGAGTGGGGGGCGGATGATCTGGCGACCTTCATTGACGTGGCCCCTGATACAATTTTGCTTCCGAAGGTGGAAGACCCGGCGACGATCGCCGCCCTGTCGGGATTGCTGAAAGGCGACACGACGATCTGGGCGATGATGGAAACGCCGCGGGGCATTCTGAATGCTGCGGCAATCGCCGCAGCACCGAAGATGGAGGGCTTCGTGATGGGGACCAACGACCTTGCGAAGGATCTTGGCTCTCGCGGTCGCGGGGCGATGCTGACCAGCTTGCAGCTGTGTCTGTTGGCCGCACGCGCGGAAGGGTTGGTTTGCGTGGACGGGGTCTACAATGCGTTCAAGGATGAAGACGGGCTACGTGACGAATGCGTCGAGGGGCGCGACATGGGCTTTGATGGCAAAACCTTGATCCATCCGGCACAGGTGGCTGTGGCAAACGCGGTGTTCGGGCCGTCCGAGGAGGAGCTGGACCTTGCGCGCCGACAGATCGCCGCGTTCGAGCAGGCGATGGCCGACGGTCAGGGCGTTGCGGTTGTCGATGGTAAAATCGTGGAAAACCTGCATGTTGAGACAGCGACGCGGCTTTTGGCCAAGGCTGACGCAATCAACTTGCTGGAGGGCGCATGACGTTACTTATAATCGGGGTTCTGCTTTGGAGTTTTGCACATTGGATCAAGCGGCTCGCTCCTGATCTGCGGCAGGCCATGACGGACAAGATGGGTGAGGCGTCAAAAGGCGTGATCGCCGTGGCTTTGGTTCTGTCGATTGTGCTGATGGTGGTCGGATACGGGCGTGCGGAGTTTATCGCTGTTTGGTATCCGCCTAGCTTCTTTGGTCACATCAACAACCTTCTGATGCTGTTAGCGTTTTATGTCTTTGGCGCCTCTGCCGCGAAACCGGCCAAGGTTTGGCTGGGAACGAAAATACGCCACCCGCAACTTGCGGCTGTGAAGATTTGGGCGGTCGCGCATTTGTTGGCAAATGGTGACCTTGCGTCGATTGTTCTGTTTGGCGGACTTCTGGCTTGGGCGGTGATCTCTGTCATCATGATCAACCGTGCCCAAGGGCCGTGGACGCCACCTGCGCAAGCACCTGTTAAGAAAGAGATCGTGCTGGTAGTGATCACTCTGGTGCTGTTCAGCGTCGTATCTGGCATCCATATCTGGCTGGGTGTGAACCCGTTCGGAGGCGTGTGATGAAAATTTATCGTTTGCTGACCGAGGATGACACCTCGGCGTTTTGCCATAAAGTATCCGAAGCCCTGTCTAAAGGTTGGGAATTGTATGGCGACCCGACCTATGCGTTCGATGCCTCAAACGGCGTGATGCGCTGCGGGCAGGCGGTGACCAAAGAGATCGAGGGCCGCTACAGCCCCGACATGAAGCTGGGGGCGCAATAATGAGCAAGACCAATGCGGGACGGTTTTTCGAGGATTATACCGTTGGCGAAGTGATTGAGCACGCGGTGCCGCGCACCTTGTCGGGCGGGGAGCGGGCGATGTATCACGCGCTCTATCCGGCGCGGCATGCGTTTTATTCTTCGGACGAGTTTGCCCGCGATTGCGGACTGCACGAAGCGCCTTTGGACGACCTGATCGCGTTTCATACGGTCTTCGGCAAAACGGTGCCGGATATCTCGCTGAACGCGGTGGCCAATCTGGGCTATGCCGAGGGGCGGTTCCTGAAGCCTGTGCATATGGGCGACACGATCAGCTCGCGCTCTGAAGTTATCGGGGTGAAGCAGAATTCCAACGGCAAGACGGGCGTTGTTTGGGTGCGGACCACGGGCAGCAACCATTTGGGCGAGGATGTCCTGAGCTATGTACGCTGGGTGATGGTGCGTAAAGGCGACGTTGATGCGCCTGCGCCGGAGACTGTGGTGCCGGATTTGGCGGGCTCCGTCGCGGCGAGCGATTTGGTGGTGCCGGAGGGGCTGAGCTTTGAGGGTTATAATTTCGCCCAAGCGGGGGAGCCGCATCGCCTGAGTGACTACAAAGTGGGCGAGAAAATCGACCACGTGGACGGCGTCACGATCGAGGAGGCCGAGCATATGCTGGCCACGCGTATGTGGCAGAACACCGCCAAGGTGCATTTCGACGCGACGGCGCGGGATGGCGGGCGGCTGATCTATGGCGGGCATGTGATCTCGCTGGCGCGGGCGCTCTCGTTTAACGGGCTGGCCAATGCGCAGATCATCGTCGGGCTGAATTCCGGCGCGCATGCGAACCCTTGCGGGGCGGGGGATACGATAAAGGCATGGTCGGAAGTGCTGGACGTGGCCGAGACCGATGCGCCGGGTATTGGTGCGATCCGGTTGCGGTTGGTGGCGCAAAAGGCGGAGGCCGAGCCGTTTTCTCTGAAAGGTGACGATGGCAAATACCTGCCTGGCGTGCTGCTTGATCTGGACTACTGGGCGCTGATGCCGGTCTAGAACCGCGCCTATGAACGCGGAAATGTGATGTGACGCGGGCCTGATATGGGGCATCGTATAAGTCATGCGGATATGCTCCTTCATGGCGGCAACATGGATCGGCTGCGCTTCTGCGCAAGCCTGCGAGTTGGCCTTGGTGCTGGCGGTGGATGTGTCGGGATCGGTCGATCCCGGTGAGTACCGCTTGCAGATGGAGGGCCTAGGTGCGGCGTTGAGTGACGGCGCGGTGACGGAGGCCTTGGTCGTTGCACAGGCCAAGGTGTTGTTGCTGCAATGGACCGGCGTCACTCGCCAGAAAGTATCCGTTCCTTGGACCCATGTAACTGATTTCAATGCCGCAAACGCACTGGCCGCCTCAATCCGTGATGCGCCGCGCGCGTGGAGAAGTTTCTCAACCGCGATCGGTGAGGCAGTAGGAGCCGCGCTGATCCAGTTTGACGCCGTGCCGGAGTGTAAGCGGCGGGTGATCGACGTCTCGGGGGACGGGGTTTCCAACGAGGGCACCCCGCCCGAAGAGATGAAGGCCGCTGCCCTGCACCGCGGAGTTACAATCAACGGGCTGGCCATCGCCGCGTCGGAGGCCGGTTTGCTGGACTACTACCGTGCCAACCTGATCGTGGGGCCGGGGAGCTTCGCCATGGAGGCAACAAATTTCGAGGAGTATCCGCGACGCATTCGACAGAAGCTCTTGCGTGAGATCACAAAACAGGTGGCCTCTGCAGAGTAGTCGTCAGGAATGATTATTTGTGATCACACACATTATTTGCGTGATCACAAACCGGAATATTCTACAAAATTGCTACAAATCACCGCGCATTTCCGCGCGGATGGGACGTGACTCAGTCAACGAATAGTCTAATGATACCACGCAAACATCGTAGCAAACGAAGGACGCGCCATGGCAGACGTCAATCGGGGAAACCGACCACTTTCCCCTCACATCTCAATCTACCGCCCGCAATGGACGTCGATGACGTCAATTTTGACGCGGATCACCGGCAACGCGCTGATGCTTGCCTCGGTTCTGATCGTCTGGTGGTTCCTCGCCGCCAGCTACGGCGAAGATTACTTCAACACCGCGAACGGCTTTGTGACGAGCTGGTTTGGTGACTTGATCATGTTCGGCTCTCTCTGGGCGGTTTGGTATCACTTCCTTGCCGGCTTGCGTCATCTGTACTGGGACAGCGGGCGCGGCTTTGAATTGGACGTGGCCAAGAAGCTAGCCTACGGCGTTGTGATTGGCAGCTTCGTGCTGACGATCATCACCGCCGTTATCTTGTGAGGGATTAGATATGCCTATTTTGACAGACCGCAAGCGCGCCACTGGTTTGGGATCGGCCAAGTCCGGCACGATGCATCACTGGGGTATGATCGTTAGCTCCGCGATGCTCGTAAGCCTTGTGCCGTTGTTCATTTTCACGTTCGGGCGCATCCTCGGTGCCCCATACGAAGAAGTCGTGGCCTATTACAGCCGCCCGTTCCCTGCGATCGTGGCTGCGCTGACCATTCTGGTGTCCATGGTTCACTTCAAAAATGGTGTGCAAGCGCTGATCGAGGATTACATCCAAGGGACGGCACGCAAGGTCGCGATCATTCTGTCGATCTGCCTTTGCTACACTGTCGCCGGGGTTGGCCTGTTCGCCATCGCCCGCATCGCTCTTTAATCGGAAGGCCCGTCTGACATGGCTGCTTACGAATACGAAACTCACGAATATGACGTTGTTGTGGTTGGTGCCGGTGGTGCTGGCTTGCGCGCGACGCTTGGCATGGCTGAACAAGGTCTGCGCACCGCTTGTGTGACCAAGGTTTTCCCGACACGCTCCCACACGGTTGCGGCACAGGGCGGCATCGCCGCGTCGCTGTCGAACATGGGGCCGGATAACTGGCAGTGGCACATGTATGACACCGTCAAAGGTTCCGACTGGTTGGGCGACACTGATGCGATGGAGTATCTGGCGCGGGAGGCCCCGAAGGCGGTGTACGAGCTGGAGCACTATGGTGTGCCGTTCTCGCGCACTGAAGAGGGCAAGATTTACCAGCGTCCGTTCGGCGGACATACGACTGAATTCGGTGAAGGCCCTCCTGTGCAACGCACATGTGCTGCGGCTGACCGGACCGGCCACGCGATCTTGCATACGCTCTATGGCCAGTCGTTGAAAAACAACGCGGAATTCTACATTGAATACTTCGCCACCGACCTGATCATGAACGACGAAGGTGTCTGCACCGGCGTTATGTGCTGGAAGCTGGACGACGGCACGCTGCACCTGTTCAGCGCCAAGATGGTTGTGTTGGCAACGGGCGGCTATGGCCGCGCTTACTTCTCGGCCACCTCTGCGCATACATGCACCGGCGACGGCGGCGGCATGGTGGCCCGCGCGGGCTTGCCTTTGCAGGACATGGAGTTCGTGCAATTCCACCCGACCGGCATTTACGGCGCGGGCTGTTTGATCACCGAGGGCGCACGCGGAGAGGGGGGCTACCTGACCAACTCCGAAGGCGAGCGATTCATGGAGCGCTATGCGCCGACCTACAAAGACCTCGCGTCGCGCGATGTGGTGTCACGCTGCATGACGATGGAAATCCGCGAAGGTCGTGGCGTGGGCGAGCATAAGGATCACATCCACCTGCACTTGAACCACCTGCCGCCAGAGACTTTGGCGCTGCGCTTGCCGGGTATCTCGGAATCCGCGCGTGTCTTTGCGGGCGTGGATTTGCACAAAGAGCCGATCCCTGTGTTGCCAACCGTGCACTACAACATGGGTGGCATCCCGACGAACTATTGGGGTGAGGTGCTGAACCCGACAAAAGACAACTCCGAAGCGATTGCACCGGGCCTGATGGCCGTGGGCGAGGCGGGTTGCGCGTCTGTTCACGGGGCAAACCGCCTTGGGTCCAACTCCCTGATTGATCTGGTGGTGTTTGGCCGCGCGGCAGCGATCCGCGCCGCCGAGATCGTCACACCGGGTGCGCCAAATCCCGAGATGCCACAGAAGTCCATCGACGCGGCATTGGACCGGTTTGACAGCTTCCGCAATGCCAAGGGCAGCGTTTCGACCGCCGAGTTGCGCCTGGAGATGCAAAAAACCATGCAGGAAGACGCCGCAGTATTCCGTACCGACAAAACGCTGGCAGAAGGCGTTAAGAAGATGACGGCTGTTGCAGCGAAGATGGATGATCTGAACGTCACCGACCGCTCGCTGGTTTGGAACTCCGATCTGATGGAGACGCTGGAACTGGCAAACCTGATGCCAAACGCTTTGGCCACTATCGTGGGCGCAGAAGCGCGCAAGGAAAGCCGCGGGGCGCATGCCCATGAGGACTACCCGGACCGTGACGACAAGAAATGGCGCAAGCACTCGCTGGCTCATGTCGACGGCAATAAGGTGAAGTTGAGCTATCGTGGCGTGCATCTGGACCCGCTGACCACCAAAGAAGAGGGTGGCATCGACCTGAAGAAAATCGCTCCGAAAGCGCGCGTTTACTAATGCGCTGGATGGTTCTTCCACTTCTGATTGCGGCATGTGCGCCTGTTCCGGTTTCGCCGGAACGGGCGGCGCGGGAGTGTCGCGAAGAGGTGGGGCTGGCCGATGGCGTGCAGGGAAATATCGGCGTCGGGATCGGCACGGGGGGCGGCAAGGCCCGAGGCTCGATCACTGTGACCGACAAAGTGTTCCGGCCTCAGTCGGCGGAGGACGCGTTTGCCGCATGTGTCGACCGCAAGGTGAATGGCAAACCTCAACCGACCACTTACGGCATCACGATCGGGGCGTCGTCATGAAGAAACTTGTTTTGGTCATGGTTGTGGCCGCATGTGGTGCCCCTGTTTTGGATGAACCCACCCAAGCGCAAGAGCAAAGCATCGCACGGTTTGTTGCCGATGTTTCGCCGGGCCTTTCACCGCAGGCTCAAGCGGTTGCCGCGAATTGCGGCGCACAAAATACCACCACCGAAGAGCTGCAACTGTTGTCCGAACTGGATGCGTTGGACGCGGCAAGCACGGGCCTGATTTCCGAGATTATGACGCGGGACGGCACGTTGGCGTGCATGACGGCAAACGGGGTGTCGCTCTGAGCAATTTTGCCGACATACGCCGCGCGGCGAGGGAGGAGGGGTTCGCCCTACACCCGATCAAAACGCGCCCGCCTTATCTGAAGGCCTATGAGTTCACGCCGGACTTTGTGATTGATGTGGGCGTGCATGACGGCACTCCGTGGCTTTACCGAAGCTTCCCCGATGCGCATTTCGTGTTGGTCGACCCGCAAGCGGAATGTGAAGCGGCAGTGAAAGAGGGTGTTTCCCCCAAGAGTTTTGATTTTCGCGCGGTCGCATTGGGGGCTGAGCAAGGCAAAGCCCTGCTGTCCGTGCCTGAGACCGAGCCAGGCAAAGGTGGCGCTATGGCGAGCCTGAAAGAACGCACGGATAAACTTGCGCGTAGCTTTTCAGATGTGGCCAAGCGCGAGGTGCCTGTTATCACGCTCGATATGCTTGCCGCAGACTTGCCGGGGCGTTTGGGCTTGAAAGTCGACACCGAAGGGTTCGAGTTCGAAGTGCTTAAAGGCGGCGCAGAGACGTTGAAGCGCTGCGATTTCGTTATTCTGGAGATGTCGGTGACGCACCGTTTTAAAGGCGTGGCCCCACCATCCGCGGTGATCGCAGAGCTGGCGAAAGCAGGCCTTGAATTTCGCGACGTATTGGCAACGGCCGCACATGCTGGAAAGAAGGCGCAACCGCGCCATATGGACGTTTTGTTCACAAGGTGGGACGCATGAAGCTAGTTCTTATACCAGCGCTGGCTGCGCTTTTTACCCTTAGCGCCTGTGGCGACGATGGCTTGGCCGATCAGTTGGCCCGCAAGGAGGCCAAGGACACCGTGCGCCCTGTTTTGGCAAAGCGGTTCCCCGGCGTTCCGTTGGAGCCCGCCACGGACTGCGTGATCGACAACGCCTCGGCGGGTGAGATCCTGAAATTGGCGCGCGCCGGCGTTACAGGGCTTGGTCCCGAAGAAACACAGCTGGTGGTAGAGATTGCCACCCGACCGGATACAATCGAGTGTTTACTCAAGGACGGGCTGTCACCCTTCCTGCTGAAGAAGGCCTAAGACTATATGAAGAAGTTTCTGCTCCCCTTTTTGCTTTTGAGCGCATGTGGTGACATTGGACCCGCGGTGCCATCGCAAGCTGGAATGAACCTTGTCGATGCGCGGCAGGCCTTTCACTCCTGCCTACCAAATGCCCCACGTGCAGGACAAAACGCCGTTGTCGGCAGCTATGTCTCAAGTGTGGTTTTTGGTGGTATATTGTTGGGGCCCATCGGGGTCGCAATTAACGAAGACCAAATTAGATATCATGGCGAAGCGAGCGGCGTGGACCGCTGCTTGCGCAAGCGCGGCTTCAAGCGCCGCGTCCTGACCAAACAAGAGGTGGCTACGATAAATTCCAGCCCACCAACAACCCGTGCCCTTCTGCTCAACCACTTTGTCGCGGGCGGCACGCTTGAAAACTTTTCTGCGCCGAAGGAGGCATGACATGGTTCAACTGACCCTTCCCAAGAATTCGAAAATTATGGGCGGCAAAACGTGGCCGAAGCCCGAGGGCGCGAACAACGTGCGCAAGTTCCAGATTTACCGCTGGAACCCTGATGACGGGAAGAACCCGTCGGTCGACACCTATTTTGTCGACATGGATAAATGCGGGCCGATGGTTCTGGACGCGCTGATCAAGATCAAGAACGAGATCGATCCGACGCTGACCTTCCGCCGCTCCTGCCGCGAAGGGATTTGCGGGTCCTGCGCGATGAACATCGACGGGATCAACACTCTGGCCTGTATCTACGGCATGGACGAGATCACGGGCGACGTGAAAATCTATCCGTTGCCACACCTGCCGGTTGTGAAGGACTTGATCCCCGACCTGACGCATTTCTACGCGCAGCACGCGTCGATTATGCCGTGGTTGGAAACCAAGACCAACCGCCCGAAGAAGGAATGGCGCCAGTCGGTGAATGACCGTGCGAAACTGGATGGCTTGTATGAATGCGTCATGTGCGCGTGCTGCTCGACGTCGTGCCCGTCCTACTGGTGGAACGGCGACCGCTACCTTGGGCCAGCAGCGTTGCTGCACGCCTACCGCTGGATCATCGACAGCCGCGACGAAGCCACGGGCGAGCGATTGGACGAACTTGAAGACCCGTTCAAGCTGTATCGCTGCCACACCATTATGAACTGCGCCAAGACCTGCCCGAAGGGGTTGAACCCTGCCAAGGCAATCGCAGAGATCAAAAAGATGATGGTCGAGCGTCAGGTGTAATGTAATACTCCGGGGCATTGCTTCGGAGTGTTTTCATGAAATCTATTGGCTTTCGTTTTTTAATCGTCGGACTTCTGACCGTTTTGATGTTCGTCCCGCTTTTCCTTGCGGGCGAGGTGATTGATGCGCGCGCAAATCACAGCCGCAACACTGTGTCTTCTGTCGGTGACGAGTGGGGCGGCCCGCAACTGTTATCCGGCCCGCAGATTATTATCCCTGTCACAGGTCCCGTGACCCGCAAGGAGCAGCGTGCCGCCACTAAAATCGTGAATGGCAAGGAGATCGCGACGACAGAGGAAGTCGAGATTACCGAGATCAAGTATAAGCGCTCGATTTATCTTTATCCTGACGATTACAATTTCAGCATCGCCTCGCAAACCCAGACCCGCGCACGCGGTGTGTTCCGCGTTCCGGTCTATGTCGCCACCGCCGACATCAAATCCCGCTTTGATTTCAGCGCTGTGGAGGCTGCGGTGAATAGCGACGAGACGTTGCTGTGGAACGATGCTCAACTGCGTGTTTCGCTGTTATCGAACAAAGCGCTGCGTGGTGCCGCAAAACTGACCGTGGGTGGCAAGAACGTACAGCTTGAGCCGATAACTGGCTCCAGTCGCGATACCACCCCTGGCATCATGGCGGAAATCGGTGACCCCCGAAAGGCTACGCAATACGACATGGAGCTTGGATTCAACGGTGCCGGTAGCTTCATGGTGACGCCTGTGGGCCGGACCTCGCAAGTGGTGTTCGACAGTGACTGGCCGCATCCGAGCTTTTCCGGGGCTTTTCTGCCGAACACCCGCACCGTGAGCGAGAGCGGCTTCGAGGCGGAATGGCTGATCCCGCATCTGGCGCGTAACCTGCCGCAGATTTCGCGTGAAAATTCGGACCAGACTGCCCGCGCCCAGACCGCGTTCGGGGTCGAGTATTTCCAGCCCAACGACTTCTACCAGAAAGCCTATCGCGCCGCGCGGTATGGCATTCTGTTTATTGCGCTGACCTTCCTGACGGTGCTGTTGATCGAGGACCGAAACGGCCGCCCGACCCATCCGGTGCAATATGTCTTCATCGGATTGGCGCAATCACTGTTCGTGCTGTTGATGGTCGCCTATTCCGAGCAAATCGGCTTCGCGGCAGCTTACGGGGTTTCGGCGGGGGCTACGATCATTTTGCTGACACTGTTCGGCTATATCGGGATGAAGCTTGGGGTGCGGTCGGCGGTGCTAGGCGTGATGCTCGTGCTGCTGTACGGGGTCCTTTACTTGATCTTACGCAGTGCGGATTATGCGCTTCTTGCGGGCTCTACCTTAGCGTTCTTGGCGCTGGCAGGCACGATGTACCTGACCCGCAACGAAGACTGGTATGGTGAGCCGGGCCACGGCGTGATTGATTGGCTGAATGGCAAAACGCCACCACCAAGCCCGCCTGCGACGGACGTCGCGACCGACACAGCCAAGGACAAGCCCTAGTCTTAGGCCTGCGCGGGTTCCGAAGTCCGAGGTGTCTCGACAGCGCGTGGTGACAGCGGCGTGCCGTTGAGAAGCAGTGCCAGTACCGGCACTCGTTTCACGATCAGGTGGTGGGTCGGAAGTTTGATGGCCAGCGTGCATATTATGAGTGCGCTGAACAGCATTCCGCCCTCCAGTCCGATTGCGGTGAGAGGCGTGAGAAGCGCATGCAACACCAGCCATTGAAGGATGTATGTCGTCAACGCTCCGGCAGAGATGAACGACCAGATCGCGTTGGTGGTGTTGAAAAAGCGGCGGAAGGCCCAAAGCAACCCGAAGCTGATTGCGGCAGTGCTGGAAGCGATGCGGGCGGCGTGCAACATGTGGTGCAGTGTTGTCCCTTGCTCGGCCCAGCCGTCGATCATGGCCAGCCAGAACAGTCCTGCGATGGCGAAGGGCAGCGGGCCAGGCGCGTGAATGGCCTCCCAAGCCTTTGGGTGCTGATAAAGTGCCAGACCTGCAACATAGGCCCATGCATATTTGGCAAAGCCGTCGAATGGGACCGGCAAGTCCAGCCCGATAGTGGCAGCAATTAGCATCTGCACAACAATTGCCGCCGACGTGATCACGGTGGCGATATACGGGGGAGGGATATTGAAATCAGTTACCCGCGCCCAAGCAGAGGAACGTAATGCCCGCAGCATCAAGGGAACCGCCGTGATGAAGCCCATTAGACTGAAAAGAAACCAAAGATGAACGAAAAGCCGCCCTGTGACGGCGCGAGTCAGGACGTCCTGCGCCCAAGCGGTGGTGAAACCTTCATGGATCAGCGCGAGTGTCAGCGGGTTCACCAGTAAGAGACCCGTCGCCAACGGCCACGCAAGACGGCGCAAACGGTCGCGCAGATGGGGCCAGATGGGGCCATCAGGCAAGGTAGCTGCCATCACGTAACCAGAAATGATGAAGAACGTGCCCATGCAGAAATTATAGATAAACACCGCGAAGGTCGCAGCGGGGGCATAGTCGATCAGATAATACGCGTGTAGAACCACGACGAACACCATGCAAATGGCGCGCAAATGATCAAGATATGTGATCCGCATGGTCTTTTTGCCCCTTTCAGAGAGGGTTTAGAGCATGCAAATCAGCCGAAAATTGGGCGATTGTTTAGCAGTAACGCTCCACGCCCACGATCTGGGCATCGGAATAGCGGTCGCCATGCGCCCATCCCACAGGCAGAATCCGGTCGATCTCGGCACGATCCTCATCGCTGAATTCGATGCTGTCGCCAGCAGCGAGCTGCTCCAGATGCGCGCGGGTTCTAGTGCCGGGGATTGGAATAGTATGGTCGCCCCGATCCAGCGTCCAAGCGATTGCCGCGCCCGCGGGGCTCCAGCCCCGAGTTGCACAAAAGGCTTTGAACTTCTCTAAGATTGCGCAATTGGCCGCGAAGTTTTCCGGCGCGAAGCGCGGCTGTGACTTGCGGAAATCAGTGTCGGCAAAGGTAGCGGGGTCGGGGAACTGGTCCGCGAACATGCCGCGCGCCACGGGTGAGAAGGGCACGAAGGCCACGCCAAGCTCCTTGCAGGTTTGAAGCATGCCCATTTCGGGTTGCCGCGTCCAAAGGGAGTATTCGCTTTGCACGGCAGTGACAGGGTGCACTTCATGGGCGCGGCGCAAAGAGGCCGGTGCGATTTCGGAAAACCCGAAGCCGCCGATTTTGCCTTCCTTGATGAAGGTCGCGAGGGTCTCTACCACCTCTTCGATGAGGCGGTTCTGTTCGCGGCGATGGATATAGTAGAGGTCGACATAATCGACGCCGAGCCGCTTGAAGGAGCCTTCGAGGGCGGCTCGTAAAGCGGCTTCGGAGTTGTTGAAATGCCGGGTGGGCTTGACCATGATCCCGCCTTTGGTCGCGATCTTGAAGCCGTGGCCCGGGTTGGCCTTGAAATAGCTGCCCATGATTTCCTCGGACTGGCCAAGGCCGTAAAGCTCTGCGGTGTCGAGGAAATCTATGCCGAGATCGCGGGCAGCATCGAGCGTGTCGTGGGATGTCACAAGATCGGTTTCGCCGTAGAAGCCGGCGAAACTCATGCACCCTAACCCGACCGCACCGACCTGCGGTCCGCCTTTTCCAAGCTGGCGCGTTTTCATGTGAAGGCCGCTTCCAGCGCGATTTCGACCATGTCCCCGAAGCTGCGTTCACGATCTTCGGAGGGCAGCGCCTCGCCGGTGAGCAGGTGGTCGGAAACGGTCAGCACCGCCAAGGCGCGGCGGTTATAGCGGGCGGCGAGGGTGTAGAGTTCGGCCGCTTCCATCTCGACGCCAAGGATACCGTGGCGGGTCATTTGTTCGTTAAGGTCAGGGCGTTCGTCGTAGAACACGTCGGCCGAATAGATACCGCCCACATGGGTTGGCACGCCTTTGGCTTCAGCGGCGTGGAAGGCGTTGTGCAGCAGGTCCCAGTCGCAGGTCGGGGCGAATTGCAGTTCTTTGAAGATGCCACGCGACGGGGTGGACAGGGTCGTGGTCGCGGTGGCGAGGATCACATCGCGCACGGCGACTTTGTCCTGCATGCCGCCACACGATCCAATGCGGATCAGCGTTTTCGCATCGTAGTCCTTGATCAGCTCGTTCACGTAGATCGACAGCGACGGCATCCCCATGCCAGAGCCGTGGATGGTTACGCGATTACCTTTCCACATGCCGGTGAAGCCCAACATGCCGCGCACCTCGTTGACCAATTTGACGTTCTCAAGGAACGTCTCTGCCGCCCATTTGGCGCGATAGGGATCGCCGGGAAGCAAGACGGTTTCAGCGATGTCGCCGAGTTTGGCTCCGATATGAACAGTCATGGGGCGGGCTCCTTTGGGGCTGTTTCAACCCCATATATCAGCCCTATTCCGCCGGTGCGAGTACCCCTTGTGCAGCTTTCGCATCTGCCGCTGCGAAACCGACCATGCGGCGAGTGTCTTCGTCCCAGAGCTTCAGCTTCATGCATTTGAGGCTGTCGCGGAAGGTGACGCGGTTGGTTCCAGCCAATTCTGGATGATCGCGCAGGACTTCGGGTAAGCGATAGAAGGCGATACGGGCATAAAGATGGTGAACGTGGTGGATGCCGACGTTGCAGCTGAACCAGTTCAGCCAGCCCGGCAGCACGTAGTAGCTGGAGCCATAGAGCGCGGAATCGTGCACCGACCAGTTGCCTTGGTGATCCCATTCGACGCCCTCGAACTGGTGCTGGATGTAGAACACCCAGACGCCACAAAACGCCCCGATCAAGGTGGAGGGCACGAAGATAAACAGGATCGGGCCCCAGCCGCCAAAATAGTAGATCGTCCCGAGAACGATCGCGATGGACAGGTTGGTGCCCATGGCGCTGATCCAGTATTCGCGGCGGTCCATCAGACGGAAGGGCAGGCGGTATTCCAGAAAGAAGGAGTAGAATGGCCCGAATGCGAGCAGGAAATACGGATTGCGATAGAGCCGGTAGGCGGCTTTGGCGAGCGGGCCTTTGGCGTTGTATTCCGAGACGGTCAGGGTCAGCAGGTCTCCCATCTCGCGGCGGTCCAGATTGCCGTGGGTGGCGTGGTGAACGTCGTGTTTCTTGGCCCAGACAGCGGCGGGGGCGATGCAGATCACGCCAAGGCATCGGCCAAGCCAACGGTTCGCGGTCCATGACTTGAAAATCGCGCCGTGGCCGCAATCGTGCTGGATGGCGAACATACGCATCATCAACATGCCCGTAAGGATAACGGCAGGAACGGTGACCCAGTAAATCTCTGACGCCAGCGACCACCATGCGATAGCCCACAAGGTGACATAAGGAACAAAGGTCGTCGCAAGCTCCCAAATCGAGCGGGAGAGGGACGGGTCGCGATATGCTTTGAGGACGGGTATCCATTCCCGCGCGGGGCGGCGGGATTGGGGTGTTGCGGAATTCATTCAATTACCTTTGGGCACAATTCTTTGGACGCGAATTTTGGCCGCGTCCGCACGGGTGTCAAGTAAGGTATTACTCCGCTGCGATGCCTTTTGGGTCCACCAGTTCTACGAGGTCAACCATGATACGGTTCAACTCGAAGTCCTTGGGTGTGTAGACCTTGGCCACCCCCATTGCCCGCAACCGATGTGCATCGTCCTCGGGGATGATGCCGCCGACCACCACGGGAATATGGCCGATGCCCGCCGCGTGCATCTTGCTCATGAGATCTTCGATCAGCGGAATATGGGAGCCGGACAGGATCGACAGACCAACGACATGCGCTTCGTCTTTCAAGGCGGCCTCTACGATTTCATCTGGTGTCAGGCGGATGCCTTCGTAGCTGATATCCATGCCGCAGTCACGGGCGCGGGCCGCGATTTGCTCGGCCCCGTTGGAGTGACCGTCCAGGCCCGGCTTGCCGACGAGGAACTTGAGGCGGCGACCCAATTTGGTTGACACCGCGTCCACGCGCTCGCGGATTTCATCGAGTCCCTCGGTGCGATTTGAGGGGTTGCGAGACACACCGGTCGGGCCACGATACTGACCAAAGGCCTGACGGATCACGTCGCCCCATTCACCAGTGGTCGCGCCTGCTTTGGCGGCCTCGATTGTCGGGATCATGATGTTGGTGCCGTCTTTCGCTGCTGCGCGAACTTTGGCGAGAGCCGTTTCGACCGCTTGGCTGTCACGCGACGCACGCCATGCGTTGAGGCGCGCGATCTGATCGGCTTCGGCGTCCTTGTCGGCCACCATGATCGCCTCGTCACCTGCGGTCAGCGGGCTTTCCTCGTGCTGTTGGTATTTATTCACGCCGACCACGATGGTGTCACCTGACTCGATGCCACCGAGGCGTTCGGCATTGGCCTCTACCAGCCGCGACTTCATGTATTCAATCGCCTCGTTGGCGCCGCCCATGCTGTCGATGGTGGCGAGTTCGGCGCGCGCGCCTTCTTTCAACGCCTCGACCTTGCGGTCCACGGCAGGGTTGCCGTCAAAAAGGTCGTCATATTCCAGAAGGTCGGTCTCGAATGCCATGATCTGTTGCATGCGCAACGACCATTGTTGATCCCATGGGCGGGGCAGACCGAGCGCCTCGTTCCAGGCTGGTAATTGAACGGCGCGTGCGCGGGCGTTTTTGGACAGGGTGACGGCCAGCATCTCGATCAGGATGCGGTAGACGTTATTTTCAGGTTGCTGTTCGGTCAGGCCAAGGGAGTTCACCTGCACCCCATAGCGAAAGCGGCGGAACTTGGGGTCTTCGACGCCGTAGCGGTCGCGGGTGATTTCATCCCAGAGGTCCACGAAAGCGCGCATTTTGCACATTTCGGTGACGAAGCGGATGCCGGCGTTTACGAAGAAAGAGATACGGCCCACCATTTGCGGGAAGTCCTGCGCGGGAACTTTGCCCTTGAGGTCGTCGAGCACTGCAGTTGCTGTGGCAAGCGCGAAGGCCAGTTCCTGCTCCGGCGTCGCGCCTGCTTCTTGCAAGTGATAGGAGCAGACATTCATCGGGTTCCATTTCGGCAGATGCTGACGCGTATAGGCGGCGACGTCGGTGATCATGCGTAGCGAGGGTTTTGGCGGGCATATGTATGTGCCGCGCGACAGGTATTCCTTGATAATGTCGTTTTGCACGGTGCCTTGCAGGGCGGAAATATCCGCGCCCTGTTCCTCGGCTGCGGCAATGTAGAGAGCCAACAACCATGGCGCCGTCGCGTTGATCGTCATGGACGTGTTCATCTGGTCCAGTGGGATATCGTTGAACAAGCTGCGCATATCGCCAAGGTGCGCGACCGGAACGCCGACTTTACCGACTTCGCCTTTGGACAGGACGTGATCGCTGTCGTAGCCGGTTTGCGTGGGCAGGTCGAAAGCCACGGAGAGGCCGGTCTGACCCTTGGCCAGATTGCCGCGATACAGGGCGTTCGACGCTTTGGCCGTTGAGTGACCCGCATAGGTGCGAAACAACCAAGGACGATCTTTTTGCGGCGTGTTGGGTAGGTCGGACATGATGGCCTCGTGTGAATCGCGGACGGTAACATTATTGCGTTTAGCGATTGATACGTGGAATTTTATACCAATGTCAATTCGCTGCAACGCAGAATTTACAGCCATACCCGTTGCGTTGCCATGCTTTTTGTCTATTGGCATGGTGTTTGTGGCATAAGGGCTCAAACTGGCCCTGACGAGTGGATGGAGCCGCCAAAATGGGGCAGACGGAAATTATGTACGACATCAATTCTATCTTGATCGCAGTAGTCCTTTTACTGGCGATGGGGGCAGCTATGCGCCTTGGGCGCGTGGTCGGGAAGCGCGGTTCCTCCCACCATAATGACGAAAGCAAGTCTCAGGTCGGGGCAGTGCAGGGCTCGCTTCTGGGTTTGTTGGCGCTATTGCTCGGTTTCACCTTTTCGTTGGCGCTGAACCGTTACGACGACCGGTCGCGGGCCGTGGTCGACGAGGCGAACGCGATTGGCACGGCTTGGCTACGGACCGATTTTCTGAGCGACGCGCGTCGGGATGAGGCCAAAGCCCTGATGAGCCGCTACGGCTTGACCCGTTTTGAAGCGGGACGCGTCCCCGCAAGCGAAACAGAACGTCGGGATGGGTTGGTCCAAGCTGCCGAGGAAATATTTGCTAAGCTCTGGGATTTGGCCAGCTTGGAAACACAAGCGGTGGGTGGTCCGGCATCGGTCAGCTTTGCGGCCTCATTGAATGACATGATCGATTCCCTCGGATCGCGAGATGCTGCAATCGAACGCCATGTGCCGGAGCCTGTGTTGTTCCTGATGTTTGCCACGTTCGTGCTGCTTGGGAGCATCCTCGGGTACAGTTCGGGACTGACACTGGCAAAGGCGGGTTTTCCGATTTACGCGATGATGGTTCTGATCGTGGCGCTGGTGTTTGTCATCATTGATCTTGATCGCCCGCGCCGGGGTATCATTTCTGTCAATCAGGAACCGTTGCGCTTTGTCTCTGAAAGCATGGCGGCGGCGGTGAATTGAGGGTGAAATAATGTTCACCACTGTAGAACTTCCCATCTGGGCGCTTGTTCTGATCGGGTTGCTGGCGGCGGTAACCGCTGCGTCGCATCTGTTGTTCCCGTCGGTGCGATGGTTCTTCCGGCGGCGGGCAGAGCGGGTTGTTGCGCGACTGAACTCCAAACTTGCGCGGCCGATCCAGCCGTTCAAGCTCGCCCAACGTCACGATATGATCCAGAACGTGCTGTATGATCCTGACGTCATTCGGGCGGTTAATGACTATGCCGACGAGATGGGTGTGCCTGACAACGTTGCCTTTGAGACTGCACAACGCTATGCGCGTGAAATTGTGCCATCTTTCAGCGCCACGGTCTACTTCGGGCTGGGGACGCGGTTGGCGAAATGGGTGTCACGGTCGCTCTATCGCGTACGGGTGGTGAACCCGCGCAGTGATGCTATGGCGGCGATCGATCCGGATGCGACTGTGGTATACATTATGAACCACCGCTCCAACATGGACTATGTGTTGGTGACCTATCTGGCGGCGCGCGACAGCGCGTTGTCTTATGCCGTTGGCGAATGGGCGCGGGTTTGGCCATTGCGCCCGTTGATCAAGATGATGGGTGGCTACTTCATTCGCCGGAAATCTTTGAACCCCCTCTATCGCCGCGTTTTGGCGCGGTACGTACAGCTCTCGACCAAAGAAGGCGTCGCGCAAGCTGTCTTCCCCGAAGGCGGATTGTCGCGGAGCGGCGCATTGGGGCAGCCCAAGCTGGGACTGATCAGCTATATCGTTGACGGCTTTAACCCCGGCAGCGCGCGGGATGTAGTGTTCGTACCGGTCGGGCTGAACTATGATCGCGTGCTGGAAGACCGTGTGTTGGTGGCTGCGGCCGGGGACAAATCCGCAAGGTTTAAGTTTCGGATCAGCCATGTGGCCAAATATGTCTGGCGGCACCTCTGGCAGCGATTGACAGGCAAGTTCCATCGTTTGGGGTTTGCGGCAGTTGCCTTTGGTCGGCCTGTGTCGCTGACGGAGTTCCTAGCCAACCACCCCGAGCAAACAACAGAGCGACTGGGCGCGGAGTTAATGGAGCGGGTGCGTGCGGTCGTTCCAATTTTGCCTGTTCCGTTGGTGTGTCGCCATATTCATGCGGCAGGTGGCAAGATCGAACGCTCCACCCTTGAAGCGCTGTTCGCCAAGGACGTCGCACGATTTCGCGCGGCGCGTCTAGAGGTGTGTATGCCGCGGGAAGGCGGTGACGGGAGCTGCGAGCGCGCTGTGAATGAAGCGCTGAGGATGTTGGAAGTCCGCGGGGTGATCCGGCTTGTAGACGGTATCATCGAGGTTACAGATAAGGCACCGGAGGTGATTGGCTACTATGCAGCATCCCTCAAGCATTTGTCCGCGACATAAAATTACAAAAAACACAACTTTCGGGTTGTATTGTTGCTTTTGCATTTGTATCCCTTCCTTATTGGCGGTGCAGCATTTGATTCTGCGTCGCGGCACCGACTAAGATGAGGAGCGCCGGTAATGGCTCTAGATACGCAGGACGACATGATGGACTACAGCGCCGAGAAAAAAGACCTTTATGAGCTGGGTGAAATTCCCCCGATGGGCCACGTCCCGTCCCAGATGTACGCATGGGCCATTCGCCGGGAGCGTCATGGCGAGCCTGAAGACAGTTTTCAAAATGAAGTCGTCGAGACGCCAACAATCGGCGACCGCGAAGTCCTAGTCTTGGTCATGGCCGCAGGCGTGAACTACAACGGCGTTTGGGCGGGGCTTGGTGTTCCGATCAGCCCGTTCGACGTGCACAAAGCCGACTACCACATCGCAGGCTCTGACGCTGCGGGGATCATCTGGGCCGTTGGTGACAAGGTAAAGCGTTGGAAAGTTGGCGACGAAGTTGTTGTGCATTGCAACCAAGACGACGGCGACGACGAAGAGTGTAACGGCGGCGATCCGATGTTCTCCTCCAGCCAGCGTATCTGGGGCTACGAGACACCTGACGGCTCGTTCGCGCAGTTCACCCGTGTGCAAGCCCAACAGTTGATGCCACGACCCGCGCATCTAAGCTGGGAAGAAAGTGCGTGCTACACACTTACACTGGCAACCGCGTACCGCATGCTGTTCGGCCATCACCCGCATGAGTTGAAGCCGGGTCAGAATGTGCTGATCTGGGGTGCGTCCGGCGGCCTTGGCTCTTTTGCCGTGCAACTGGCGAACACTGCTGGAGCGAATGCCATCGGTGTGATTTCCGATGAGGACAAGCGCGACTTCGTGATGGGGCTTGGCGCAAAGGGTGTTCTGAACCGCAAAGACTTCAACTGCTGGGGCCAGATGCCCAAGGTGAACACACCTGAATACAAAGAGTGGTTTGGTGAGGTCCGCAAATTTGGCAAAGCCATTTGGGACATCACTGGCAAGGGTAACAACGTCGATATGGTGTTTGAGCACCCTGGCGAAGCAACAATGCCGGTTTCGGTGTTTGTGGTGAAGAAGGGCGGCATGGTCGTCATCTGCGCTGGCACAACAGGCTACAACCTGACGATGGACGCCCGCTATCTGTGGATGCACCAAAAGCGCGTTCAGGGCTCTCACTTTGCGCATCTGAAGCAAGCCTCCGCTGCGAACAAGCTGATGTGCGAGCGTCGTTTGGACCCGTGCATGTCGGAGGTGTTCCCTTGGAACGAAATCCCTCAGGCGCACACCAAGATGCTGCGCAACGAGCACAAGCCCGGGAACATGGCCGTTTTGGTTTGTGCACCGCGTACAGGGCTGACGACTTTCGAGGATACGCTGGAAGCAAGCCGTACTTCGTAAACGCGGCAAAATAACTCTTGAGAAAGCCCGCGAATCGCACTGGTTCGCGGGCTTTTTCTATGTTGGACCGCACGGATTCACTGAAATCGGGGAGTTGCAATCCGACCCCTCGCTATTTTGGGGGAGGGTTAATTGGTGAATATGGTCGGCAATTTTCCGCTGCTAGGCTTTCGTTAACGGATGATTAACCCTTTCGGGAGGATAGTGATGATGAAGAACGACTGGATTATCGACGTATTGATGGACCTGAAGGCGTTCTCTGCCAGAAACCGACTTAGCCATCTGGCAGAGCAGCTTGACGACACGATTTTGGTTGCCACAACCGAACTCGCGTCACCGGTCCGCTCAAGACGCCACATGATGGGTGAGCATGAACAGACTGGTCGACATGCAGGACGCGCTTTCACAGGCGACAACGCTTGAGGAGTTTCAGACCTTTGTCGAGAACCTGAGGGATGTCTATGACCTCGAACATCTGGTTTACCATTCGGTCAACAGCACCGGCGGTCAGTACGCGGCGCTGACATACAAACCTGACTGGGTCGAACGCTACATCGAGCAGGACTACGCCCGTATCGATCCCGTTGTTCAGGGCTGCTATCGGCAGTTCCAGCCTATCGAATGGAAAACTCTGGATTGGTCCGCGAAGGCCAGCCGTGCGTTTCTTGGCGAAGCCGGCGAAGCCGGGCTGGGAAATCAGGGATTTAGTGTCCCGATCCGTGGGCCCAGCGGACAATTCGCTTTGGTCTCGGTCAATCACAAATGCAACGACGAGATGTGGGCCAGCTTCACGTCGGAACGCGCGGCTGATCTGCTGCTGATTTCTCACTACCTCAATGAAAAGGCACTGCAAATTGAGGGGAACCCCCATCGTGGCCCCACACGTTCACTGTCGCCGCGCGAGAAGGACACTCTGACATTGCTGGCCACCGGGGCGAACCGCGCCAACATCGCGGAAACTCTGAAAATTTCCGAAAGTACGCTGAGAGTATATATCGAAAGCGCCCGCTTTAAACTCGGGGCTGCGAATACGACTCATGCCGTTGCTATGGCGCTCACCCACGGATTGATTGTCGTCTGAAACTGTTGCGCATTCTAGCTATCTAAGTACGCTGCCCTGATCCGTTCTTAACCCACTTGTGCGAACTCCACCCTCCCGAAGCGGATGGAGTTCCTTATGATCAGATACCTTTATGCCGACCAACTCTTGGCGTTCCCGAAACTACGCGAAAGTATGTTGAAAGACCGCGCGGTTCAGTTTCACCAAAGGCTGAAATGGGAGGTGACGATCGACGCGAACGGATATGAGCAAGACCAATATGACTTGCTCAATCCCCTCTATGTCATTTGGGAAACGGCGGCGGGTCTCCATGGCGGCTCGATGAGGTTTCTGCCGACCGCTGGCGCGACGATGCTGAACGACTTCTTTAGCCATCTGAACGGTCAGCCTGTTTCCGATGACCGTATCTGGGAGACAACCCGGTTTTGTATTTCACCAAACGCACCAGATGGAAGCCGCGTAGCGGCGCTATTGATGCTTGCAGGGGCGCAGCTTGGTGTAGGGTTGGGCCTAAGCCATGCCGTGGGGGTCTTTGACGCGCGAATGATCCGTATCTACCGCCAACTTGGCTGGCCGCCGGAGGTGCTGGGCACGGAGGGGAAAGGCCGCGAAGAGATCAGCGCGGGGCTGTGGGAATTTCGCCCTGAGTTGCTTGCCCAACTGGCCACAAAGGCGGGCGTGAGCAAGGACGTTGCAGCCCATTGGTTTGCGCGGGCATTCGGGCTCGAGAGAACAATGATTGCAGCCTGAACTCTCTGGCAAACCTGAAGGTCGCAGGGTAGTGTCCGGCGCATGTCGAATGCCCCCACGACCATCACGTTTTCCGAAGATCAGGCGGAAGCCTACGACGCCATTACGGAAGTGATGGCGAAGGCTGGTGTGGACATGTTGGAAGGTCACACAACGCCGCTGAACGATGCCACAAGTCAGGTCATGGCCATCGTGGGCAAGGCCGGGTCCGGCAAGACGCTATTGCTGGCCAAGATGGTGGAAGCCGTGCAGGAAGCGGGTGTTGATCTGATTTCAGGCGACTATGACGGCAAGCCCCGCAAGGACCGTCGCACCATCGCGGTACTGGCTCCGACCAACAAGGCGGCAAGTGTTTTGCGCAACAGGGGTGTGCCTGCGACGACCATTCACCGCATCCTCTACACCCCGATGTATGATCCCGAATACGAGCGGATCGCTGAATGGCTGGCCGGACAAGGTGACAAGCCGGAGATCGAGGGTCTGACCGAAACCAATCTCGAACGCGCGCGTCTGTTCTACGAGGCGAACAAATCTATTCCGGGTGCTTTGGCCGCCGCAGGGTTAAAAGGTTCGGACTTTATCCAAGGATGGAAGCGACGCGAAGACCCGTTGGATATCGGTTTCATTGATGAATCCTCGATGCTGGACGAAAAGCAATACGAGGACCTGCGCGAGATTTTCCCGACTCTGATTTTATTCGGAGATCCGGCGCAGTTGGCGCCAGTCGGGCAATCCGGCGAGATGGTGTTCGACAAGTTGAAAGACGGGCGCAAGCTGGAGTTGTCGCGCGTTCACCGGCAAACGCAAGACAATCCCATTTTGGATTTGGCGCATGCACTGGCCGATCCGACCGTGAGTTTCAGTGACTTTGAGCAATTGGTTCGCGAAGCGGCGGCGAAAGATGATCGCGTTGTTTACGCCGAGCGGGTGGAGGCGGACTTGATGGCACGCTCTCCGGTACTGGTCTGGCGCAACGCGACACGCATCAGGCTCATCCAGGCATTTCGTGGCGCTTATGGCGCGACGGTCGACACCCTGCTGCCGGGGGAACCGCTGATTTGCGACGGGATCGAACTGCCGCTGAAACACCGTAAGAAGCGCATTGATCTGGAGGCGCGCGGCCTTATCAAAGGCGCGCAGGTGGTGTATATGGGGCCGGGCAACAAGCCCGGTTTTTCGCGGCTGCATGTGATTGGCGCGGAAGACCCACAGGTTTCGGCAGCATCCATCATCAAAATAGAAGCGCCGGGTGAGGAAGAACCTTTTATCCCCTTCGCCGCGCGCATGGGTGCTGCGTTTTTGCACGGGGCAGCGGTAACAATCCACAAAGCCCAAGGCTCGCAATGGGACACGGTGCAGGTGTTCGCACCGGATTTATACGCCGCGGCACGGGCAGGGCGCGAAGAGGCGGGACAACCCTTGTGGAAGCGGTTGGCTTACGTTGCAATCACGCGGGCTGAGCACCGTCTGATGTGGATCACGCGGAGCATGCTGGCACGCCCGACAAGCGGCCTGCGCACGGATGATCTGCCAAAGGGGCCGGCGCGTTTGGAACTGAAGCCGCCGGAGACCGAGGACTAAGCAGGTTCAGAAACGGATGTAGCGGAAGATCGCAGACGCGCCCCAACCCGCGACGATGGCGATGAACAGCGACAATAGACCGTAGATCAAGGGCCGTTGATGCGCGAGATCGTAAATCCAGCGTTCCAGCCCGACCTTGTTTACGTTGATCACGGTTTCATAGTCGTCCACAACCACACCGCCCCTCACAAGAAAAATGCGCGTGTCATAAGGGCCCTCGACAAGGTTCGCAGGCAAGTCAATCGTCGTTGAAAACAAGGTCTGATCATAGAGCTTCACCGAATGGTCGAGCTTTTGATACAGGTTGTTGGCTGTGCGTATGCGGATTAGGGCATCGGTAAACTCGGCCGCGTTTTCGACGGTGGAAGGCGCACCAACGGACCTGATGGCGCGCGGGATCGAGATGCGGTGGCGTAGATCTTCTGTGCGGGTCAATACGTCTCTAAGTGCGCCGCTGGAGGCAACCGCATAGAAGCTTGGGGCTTCATCGACCTCTACCGCACTGGTATTAACCCAGATACCCAAGCGCCAATCTTTCTTGCGCACATTCACCGTTTGTGCCGGACCGGAAACGGTTATGATCACTTCCATTGGCTCGGTCGCTGCTGGTGCATTGCGTTTGACCGCGCCGTAAATCAGGATGTCGGAACCGTCGAAGTTTGCCGTGATCCGAACCTCGTCCCGCGACAGGCCCGCGACGACTTCTTCAGCAGCCAAGGGTGTGACGACAAGGCAAAACAGGAATGCAAGCGCGCGGATCACGAATGGCCCCCGCTGCCCAGCGAGAACAATTCGGACGGCTCGATCAGAAGGTCCAGCGCCAGTTTGGCACAGACGGCGATCACCATGATCGAGAGCAGAATACGAAGCTGTTCGGCCTTCAACTTGACGCCAATCCTCGTGCCGATTTGCGCCCCTATTACTCCACCAATAAGCAGCAGAACCGCCAGCGCCATATCGACGGTGTAGTTGGTGGTTGCATGAAGAAGCGTAGTGAACGCGGTCACGAAAATGATCTGGAACAGGGAGGTACCAATCACGACTTTGGTGGGCATGCCTAGGATGTAGATCATGGCCGGAACCATGATAAAGCCGCCGCCAACCCCCATGATGGCAGCCAAAACGCCGACAAATAGGCCAACAATAATTGGAGGGATAACCGAGATATAGAGCCCCGAGGTCCGGAATTTCATCTTGAACGGAAGGGCATGAACAAGCCCGTGCTTCTTGCGTTCGGGAACCGCGCTAGGCTTCTTGGAACGGCGAATGGCGCGTAGGCTTTCGAAGAACATCAGTCCGCCGATGACACCAAGGAAGACGACGTAACACAGCTTCACCAACAGATCGACTTGACCCATTTCGCGCAGGATTGTGAAGACTTGAACACCGATTGCAGCCCCGATAAGGCCGCCGATCAGCAGGACTAGACCCATCTTGAGGTCCACCGTCCGCCGCTTGAAATGCGCCAGAACGCCGGAGAAGGACGACGCTACGATTTGATTGGCTTCCGTTGCAACCGCAACCGCTGGCGGGATGCCAATGAAGAACAGCAAGGGCGTCATCAGGAACCCTCCGCCGACGCCAAACATGCCAGACAATATCCCTACAATCCCACCCAATCCCAAAAGCAGGAATGCGTTGACCGAAACCTCGGCAATGGGAAGATAGATTTGCATGGACGTTCCTTAGACCCCGTCAACTGGACTGAGCAAATCAAAATGATAAGTCCAGTTGCTAAAACTGACCACCCTGCCGCCGAAAGGACAAAAGTGGGACTTACTGCCTCACGTCATCGCTCTTTGACGTAAGGCTCTCCACCGGCTCGTGGAGGCGTAGCTTTCCCAACGAAACCTGCAAGGATCACCACGGTTAGTATATAGGGCAAAGCCTGCATGAATTGCGAGGGCAGGGTGATGAACCCCAAATCAAGGCTCGGATACCGGTTGGAAATTGCCTCCAGCAGCCCGAACAGGAACGTCGCATAAAGCGCGTACCAAGGGCGCCACTTGGCAAATATCAACGCAGCGAGCGCGATGTAACCGCGTCCTGCTGTCATCTCTTTTACGAAGCTGGCTCCCAAGCCTGTCGCAAGATAAGCACCAGCCAGCCCGCACAACACGCCACAGATCGCCACGGCAGCATAGCGCAACCCGACGACGGATATCCCTGCCGTGTCAACGGCCGCCGGGTTTTCCCCTACAGCCCGAAGGCGAAGCCCGAAGCGGGTTCGGAACAGCACATACCATGTCAGCGGCACGCAAAGCAGCGCGATATAGACAAGAAACGTGTGGCCGGAGAGGACTTCCGAATACAGCGGCCCAAATACGGGAACCCCTGACAAGGCTTCCGCGAAAGGCAGGTCGATCCCTTGGAACCGTGCATCGCCCTGAAGGGCAGGGGTCTGACCGCCAAGCTTGAACCAGCTCAACCCGATGAGGACCGTCAGGCCCGACGCCAGAAAGTTGATAGCCACACCGGAAATCAGTTGGTTGCCGCGGAAAGTAATCGATGCCAGCCCGTGAATGCCGGACAGTACCAGCGACGCTGCAACCCCTGCCAGCATGCCAAGCCAGACCGATCCTGTCGAATAAGCCGTCGCCGCCGAGAAGAAAGCCGCGATCAGCATTTTTCCTTCAAGGCCAATGTCAAAAATCCCCGCCCGTTCCGAGAAAAGACCCGCAAGGCAGGCAAACAACAAAGGCGTTGCAAGGCGCAGCGCACTGTCGAGGATTTGGAGGATCGTCAGATAGTCCATCTCCTAAGCCTCCGCCCGTTTGGGTCGCACAAGCACCTTGGCCACCATAGATCGCACCATGTTATCCAAGGCCCCGGTGAACAAAATCACCAACGCCTGAATGACGATCACCAACTCGCGTGGGATAGAAGTCCAAAGCCCAAGCTCCGCCCCGCCTTGATACAATGCCCCGAACAACAGCGCCGCAAACAGGATGCCCAGAGGGTGGGATCGCCCCATCAACGCCACGGCAATACCGATGAAACCAGCGCCCTCAACCGAGCCGAGGATGAGGCGCTCGGCCTCGCCCATGACATTGTTGATTGCCATCAAGCCCGCCAATGCGCCGGAGATCATCATCGTAATGATGGTGATTTTGACGGGGTTGATGCCGGCGTAAACAGCGGCTGGCTGCGATTTGCCAAAAGCCCGAAGCTGATAGCCAAGGCGTGTGCGCCAGATCAGATAATAGACAAAAATGCAGGCCACGAGGGCAACCACCAGCGTGACATTGGCCGGCGTGCCTTTGGCGAACGGGATGCCGACGGCGTTCAGCATGTCGCCCAAGGACGGCAAATGCGCAGGTTCGGGGAACTTGGCCGTCGCCGGATCCATAGACCCTTTCGGGCGCAACTTGTTGACCAGCACATAGTTGAGCAACGACGCCGCGATAAAGTTGAACATGATCGTGGTGATCACGATGTGGCTGCCGCGCTTGGCTTGCAGGTAAGCCGGGATCAACGCCCACAACGCGCCGAAAAGGCCCGCCGCCGCGGTCGCCGCGACCAAGGCTATGGTCCAGTGTGGCCATGGAATGAAAAGGCACACAAGCGCGACACCAAGCCCGCCGATCGCCGCTTGGCCTTCACCACCGATGTTGAACAAGGACGCGTGGAAAGCCACAGCGACAGCCAGTCCGGTGAAGATGAAGTTGGTGGCGTAGTACAGCGTATAGCCCCAGCCATAGGTTGACCCGAGCGCGCCTTTCACCATCAAAGATAATGCGTCCATCGGGTCGTGTCCGGTTGCAAAAACCATCAGCATGGACAGGCTGAAGGCAAGGATAAGCCCTACCAAGGGCACGACAATGAGATCAGCCCATTTTGGCAATTGCTCCATCTCAGGTGTCCTCCCCGGTCATGCCGGCCATCATCAGGCCCAGCTCTTTTTCGTCAGTTTCGGCAGGTAGGCGTTCACCCATAAGTTGGCCATCGAAGATCACCGCAATGCGGTCTGACAGCGACAGGATTTCTTCCAACTCCACCGACACAAGTAGGATTGCTTTGCCCTTGTCGCGCAGGGCGACGATCTGTTGGTGGATAAATTCGATGGCACCGATATCCACCCCACGGGTCGGCTGGCCCACCAGTAGCAGGTCGGGGTCGCGCTCGATCTCGCGCGCCAGAACGAGCTTTTGCTGGTTGCCACCGGAGAAGCTCTTGGCCTCCAAATCGGCATTGGCCGGGCGCACGTCAAAGCGTTCGATTTTCCCTTCGGCATCCTCGCGGATGGCCGCGTTGTTCATCAGCAACCCGGTTTGGTAGGCTTCATCGTCATCATACCCAAAGGCCGTATTCTCCCATGCCTTGAAGTCCATGATCAAACCTTCGCGCTGGCGGTCTTCCGGCACATGGGCAATGCCGCGCTTGCGGCGGGACCGCGCGTCCGAAAACTTGCCTGTTAAGTCAAGGTCCTGTCCATTTACCCGAATGGTGCCGGTGCCGTTGCGCATGCCGCCCAGCACTTCCAAAAGCTCGGACTGGCCGTTTCCGGCAACGCCCGCAATGCCAAGAATTTCTCCGGCGCGCACTTCGAAGGAGATACCTTTGATCCGGACAACGCCTTTGCTGTCGACAACCTTTAGGTTTTCCACCTCCAGCACTTTCTCACCGGGTTGCGCAGGTGATTTATCGACACGCAGCAACACCTTACGTCCAACCATCAATTCGGCCAACGCTTGCGGAGACGTCTCAGACGTCTTGACAGTCGCGGTCATCTCGCCGCGCCGCATCACCGAGACGGTGTCGGTTGCCTCCATGATTTCGCGCAGTTTATGGGTGATCAGAATGATGGTTTTGCCCTCGTCCTTCAGGCGATGAAGGATACGGAATAACTGGTCGGCCTCGGCTGGGGTCAATACGCCCGTCGGCTCGTCGAGAATGAGGATGTCGGCCTGACGGTACAACGCCTTTAGGATTTCCACCCGTTGCTGCATCCCCACACCGATGTCTTGGATCAAGGCATCAGGATCGACATTCAACTCGTATTCGGCGGCCAAAGCGGCCAAGTCTTTGCGCGCCTTGCGCAGCGATGGGGCCAGAAGGGCGCCGTCTTCCGCACCCAGAATGACATTCTCCAGAACGGTGAAATTTTCGACCAGTTTGAAATGCTGGAACACCATGCCGATGCCCGCGGCGATGGCCGCTTGGCTGTCAGGAATGGATACTTTCTCGCCGGATATATAGATCTCGCCCTTATCGGCTTTGTAGAAACCGTAAAGGATCGACATGAGCGTGGACTTCCCCGCACCATTTTCGCCAATGATGCCGTGGATCGTTCCGGGCATGACGCGGATGGAGATGTCTTTGTTGGCCTGAACAGGCCCGAAGGCTTTCGAGATGCCCTTAAGTTCGATTGCAGGGGCCGTGGTCACGCGGGCTCTCCCATGCCGGCAAATCCAATCAATCGCGAGATTTTCCCGTCAGCGATATCGGCGAAGTACTGGCCATGCTGCATCGGGACACCGCCCTTACAAAACGCAACGGTCGCGCGGGCGTGGCCATTGTGTTCCGAGGTGTGGACGACCTTCGCCGATCCGTCCGGCATCATGTCGCCGTAAATCTTCACATAGGCCAGATACGCCTCACGATCCGTGATGGGTTCCGGTGCGTTCGGATCTGCGTAATAGAATTTGTTGGCGAGAGCCGCGTCGGTTTTCGCCGCGCGGCTCTCGGCCGATGGATCGCCCCAAGCCGAGAAGAAAGTATAGATGCAATCAGTCATGGCTTGGGGCTCCTAACTTAGAATGTCAGGGATGGGCAGGACTCGTCGGACATGTAGTCGTGGACCGTGATGTCACCCGAGATGATCTTGGCTGCCACCGCGTCAACGGTTGCTTTCAGGTCATCGGAGATCAAATCAGCGTTGTTTTCGTCCAGCGAATAGCCCACGCCTTCATTGGCCAAGCCCATGACATTGAAGCCAGTTTCCAAACCGGGGCCGTCTTTCATCGCGTTGTAAACAGCGTTGTCGACGCGCTTGAGCATCGAGGTCAAAACCTTGCCAGGGTGCAGGTAGTTCTGGTTGCTGTCGACGCCGATGGACAAGATGCCTTCGTCAGCCGCAGTTTGCAGAACACCCAAGCCCGTGCCGCCAGCCGCCGCATACACCACGTCAGCACCTTGGCTGATTTGCGCACGTGTCAGTTCGCCGCCTTTTACCGGATCGTTCCAAGCCGCACCGGTGGTGCCGGTCATGTTGGATAGAACTTTGGTGTCAGGGTTCGCCGCTTTTGCGCCTTGAGCATAGCCACAGGCGAATTTGCGGATCAGCGGGATGTCCATGCCGCCGATGAAGCCAACAGTGTTGGTCTTGGAGGTTTGCGCCGCCATGTAGCCGACCAGATACGAACCCTCGTGCTCGTTGAAAACCACCGAGCGTACGTTCGGCGCATCGACGACCATGTCGATGATCACGAAAGACGTGTCGGGATAGTCGCCAGCGACCTCACCCAGAGCGTTGCCGAACGCAAAGCCGGCCATCACGATCGGGTTGGAGCCTGCTTCGGCAAAGCGGCGCAGGGCCTGCTCGCGCTGCGCGTCGGACTGCAGCTCGACCTCGGCAAACTTGCCGCCGGTTTCTTCGGCCCAACGGGTTGCGCCGTTATAGGCGGCTTCGTTGAAGGATTTGTCGAATTTGCCGCCAAGATCGAAGATGATCGCCGGATCAGCCAAAGCTGCGCCTGCGCTAAGCGCCATGGTCGCGGCCGCGCCGAGGAATTTTTGCATGATTGTCATGGTGGTCTCCCAGATGTTTTTTGTTACGTCCGGGGCCGTCCCCCCGGTTGCATAAAGCAGTGATCGGGCAAGCAGCGCCCGCAGATCATCGGGTATTAACGCCCCAGTGTCGCCAAGGGGTCAACCGATTCTTGTAAATTTCCCACGCAAATGGCGTGATTTCAGGCGCTTACGCTAGGTTAGCGGTCACCTAGCTCGCAACGCATCACCAAAGCGTCCAGCGTCGAGCCATCCGGACGCCGGTAATATGCCCGACGGCGGCCTGCATCTTCAAATCCGGTTGAGCGATAGAGCGCAATGGCGGCATCATTGTCTGCGGCCACTTCCAGGAAGGCGAGCGTTGCCCCGTCTTCGGTCGCTCGGGTTTTGAACCCCTCCACCAAACCGCGCGCCACGCCTTGCCGTCGCGCAGCGGGGTCGACTGCGAGCGTCAGCAGTTCCGCTTCATTTACTACGACGCGCCCAAGCAAGAAGCCTTGCGGGGTGCTTAGCAGAAAGGCGCTGTCCTCAAAGCTGGCAAACTCTGATGCGGACCACGGCCGTGGGGTCGTGAAACATTTAGCGTGCAGTGCGGCTAATGCGGCGGGGGTCATAGGATGACGGGGGCTGGGTCGCGGGGCGGGGCCGCATCTGCGGGCCGAAGATACAGCGGGGCCGGGCGTGCGCCATCCGGTACGCGCGCAGAGGCGATGCGCGCGATGGCGGTGATGAGGTCTGTGGCGCTCGTCTTTACCACCTCGGCCCCAAGCTGCGTGGCAACTGAGGCACTGTTATATCCGACAACGAACGCGGTTCCCCGCGGGGAACCCGCTTGAATTTCGTCCTCGGCGCGGAGGTTAGGAGAGTCCAGAGCATCTCCGCCTTTGGTGAAAAACTGTATGTAAACATTGTCTTGGCGCGCATCTAAAATAGCAAGCGTCTGACCTTCCTGCGCAGGTCCAAACGCCATGGCCTCTAGCACATTGACACCAATCGCAGGGATGCCCAGCGAAAGAGCCAGCCCCCGTGCGGCACTAACCGAAATGCGGATACCCGTGAAGTTGCCGGGACCAATGCCCACGCCGATGCGGTCAAGGTCGGACCATTTTTTGCCTGCCCCTAACAGGACCTCTTCCAGTAGCGGCATGAGGCGCTCGGCTTGGCCCTTCTGCATCTCCTCGACGCGGGATACCAGAACAGTGTCGCCCGACAGCAAAGCGGCCGCGCAATGCGCGGCCGATGTGTCGAATGCCAATGTCAGTTGGTCAGCCATGAACCTGCTTTAGGCCGCGACTGGGCGAACCTCAACCACTTCGGGGATATAGTGTCGCAGCAGGTTTTCAATGCCCATTTTCAGCGTCAGTGTGGACGAGGGGCAGCCAGCGCAGGCGCCTTGCATATGCAGATAGACCACGCCACGCTCGAACCCGTGAAACGTGATGTCACCACCATCTTGTGCCACGGCAGGACGCACACGGGTGTCGAGCAGCTCTTTGATCTGGTCCACAATCGCGCCGTCTTCACCGGTATGTTCCGCATGGCCGCCGGAGGCGTCGCTGTCGCCTTCAAGAGCCGGTTGGCCGGATTGGAAGTGCTCCATCACCGCGCCAAGGATGGCGGGTTTGACGTGGTCCCATTCCGTCGCGTCGGACTTGGTCACGGTCACAAAATCGTTTCCGAGGAACACGCCGGTGACACCCTCGACCGCGAAGATACGGCTGGCGAGAGGGGATTTTCCGGCGGTGTCCGCAGACGGGAAATCTGCCGTCCCTGTTTCCAACACGGTCTGGCCAGGAAGGAATTTCAGCGTGGCGGGATTGGGTGTGGATTCGGTCTGGATGAACATGGCTGGGCCTCTTTGATGTAGACTACAGATATGAGACTCTGCGGGCGCGAAGTCAATAGATTGGAATTATTCTAAACTGGACGAGCCTGACTTTAGCTTACAGCTTCCAACTGCTCTTTGGTCATTTCTCCGGGCACAATGGTCACCGGAATAGGCAACGTGCCTGATCGCCGCGTAAGCTCGGTTACCAAGGGTCCGGGGCCTTTGTTTCCTGTGCCTGCGCCCAGCACCAGAACGCCGACATCTGGGTCTTCGGTCACTTGCGCCAGAATTTCCGGAACCGCCTCGCCTTCGCGAATGACAAGTTCCGGGTCGACCCCTTGCTTGTCACGCATCCATTTTGCGAAGACCTCGAAATGAGCAACGATGCGGTCACGCGCCTCTTGACGCATGATCTCGCCGACGCCAACCCAGTGGTTGAACTCGTCCGGCGGGATCACAGCCAGAATTTCGACACCGCCACCAGTGCGCGCGGCGCGCATCGCTGCAAAACGCATGGCGTTCAGGCATTCGCGGCTGTCATCGAGCACAACAAGAAACTTACGCATGGCCAAAGCCCTCCACGGAACAGATCATGCTGCAAGCGCAGGTATCGCGCAATACATGGTTTGGCGTCATTTCGACAGCGCCCAGTCCCAGTACATCTCGCGGACTTTTTTGGTGACGGGGCCGGATTGGTAATGCGTGCCGTCGAATTCCTTGACGGGGGTGACCTTCATCATGTTGCCGGACAGGAAAACCTCGTCGGCCTCGCGGAAGTCTTGGAAGGTGAGCACCGTTTCGTGCACTTTGGTGCCGTCCTTGGCCAAGTTCGAGATATGGCGCGCACGGGTGATCCCCGACAGGAACGTGCCGTTGGGAACGGGCGTGAATATCTCACCGTCGCGCACCATGAAGACGTTGGCGGTCGCGGTCTCGGCCACATTGCCCAAGGCGTCGGCTACCAAAGCGTTGCCAAAGCCCTTTGCGCGGGCCTCCGCCAGCATGCGGGCGTTGTTGGGGTAAAGGCAGCCCGCCTTGGCGTTAACCACGCTCGACGACAGGGTTGGGCGGCAAAATTGCGTTGTGGTCAGCGTCGTTGCAGCGCCTTGAGGGGCCATCGGGATTTCCTCGAGGCAGATCGCGAATCCGGTCTCGTCGGGTTTCGGGACGATGCCCAGCTCGTCGCCCGCGATGGCCCAATACATCGGGCGAATATAAACGGCAGCCGTCTTGGGGTAGGCCGCGAGGCCTTCTTGAACGATCTCGACCATCTGCTCGGCGGTATGCGTTGGCGTGATCATCAGCGCCTTGGCGGAGCGGTTGACGCGCTCGCAATGGGCAAAGAGGTCAGGCGAAACACCCTCGAAATACCGCGCGCCGTCGAAGACAGACGTGCCCAACCACATGGCGTGATCAGCCGCCCGCATCACAGGAACGTCGCCCGCGTGCCATGTGCCGTTGAAAAAGGTGCGGATGTTGATGCCGGTTGCCATGATCGTCCTCCCAGTAAGCATTTGCAGGCTAGGACGGGTTAGGTCAGCCGTCCAGACCTTTTTGTCGGATCACTACCGCACCATCCCGACGATGTCATAGGTCTTGGCGAGGATGGGCGCGGTGATCTCCCGCGCCCGCTCGGCACCGCGACGCAGGATTTTGTCGATCTCGTCTTGGTCCTGCATCAACCGCGACATCTCTGAAGAAATGGGCGACAGTTTGGACACGGCCAATTCCGCCAGCATTGGTTTGAACTCGGAGAATTGCTTGCCGCCGACGTCGGCCAGAACCTGCTCTGGCGTCATGTCGGCGAAGGCCGCGTAGATGTTGATCAGGTTGCGCGCCTCGGGGCGGTCGTCGAGACCTTTGACCTCGGACGGCAGCGCATCGGGATCGGTGCGGGCCTTGCGCAACTTGGCTGCGATAGTGTCCGCATCGTCGGTCATGTTGATCCGGCTCATGTCGGACGGGTCCGACTTCGACATCTTCTTGGACCCGTCACGCAAGGACATCACGCGGGTCGCAGCCCCTTCGATCACAGGCTCGGTAATCGGGAAGAAGTCCACACCGTAGTCGTGGTTGAACTTGGCGGCAATGTCGCGGGTCAGTTCCAGATGCTGTTTCTGGTCGTCGCCCACCGGCACATGGGTCGCGTGGTAGATCAAGATGTCAGCCGCCATCAGAGACGGGTAGGCAAATAGGCCTACGGAGGCGTTTTCGCGATTCTTGCCGGCCTTGTCCTTGAACTGGGTCATGCGGTTCAACCAGCCCATGCGGGCGACGGTGTTGAAAATCCAAGCCAATTGCGCGTGTTCCGGCACCTGGCTTTGGTTGAACAGGATCGACTTTTCAGGGTCCACACCGGAAGCGATGAAGCCCGCGCACAGCTCTCGTGTGTTGCGCTTTAGGGTTTCGGGGTCTTGCCAGACGGTGATCGCGTGCAGATCCACCATGCAGTATATCGTTTCGAAATTCCCCTCGTCTTGCATATCAGCAAAGCGCTTCAATGCCCCGAGGTAGTTGCCAAGGGTCAGGCCGCCGGATGGCTGGATGCCCGAGAACACTCGCGGTTGGAAGGCGGTGTCTGCCATGGTCTGTATCTCCGTCTGGATTTATGGGTCCTTGTCGCTTACCCATGGGCCAACAAGAGGTCAACCAGAGCAGGTCCCATGTATAACGAAAACGCAGACGCTTCCCCGTTTAATGCCTTGCCACCAGTGGTGATCGCCTTGGCGGTCATTTTGGCAGGGATCGAGATAATCTTCCAAGCGGGCGCGAGTGGCCTTGTTGGCGGGTCGCAGGCCGTCGGATGGCGGCTGGCGGCGCTAGAGGATTACGCCTTCTCCGGCCTGATCTGGGATCAGATGCTGGAGAAGACTTACTTCCCGCTGGAACACATGCAGCGGTTTGTGACTTACCCGTTTATCCACGGAAATTTCACCCATGCAGCCTTCGCGGTCGTCATCGTGCTGGCGATTGGCAAAGCGGTGGGCGAAGTGTTCTCGGCCGTGTCGTTCATTGCGGTCTTCATGGTCAGCTCGATCGTTGCGGCGCTGGTTTATGCGTTGGTGACCAACACGCCGCAGCCGTTGTTTGGCGCGTATCCCGGTGCTTACGGACTGATCGGGGCCTTCACGTTTCTGCTGTGGGTCAATCTTGCCGCTGTTGGCGCAAACTCGATGCGGGCGTTTTCGCTGATCGGGTTCCTGATGCTGTTCCAGTTGGTATTCGGCCTGCTGTTCGGCGGTGGCTATGACTGGGTCGCAGATGTCGCGGGCTTCGTCGCGGGTTTCTTGCTGTCCTTCGTGGTCAGCCCCGGTGGCTGGGGGCGTGTGCTGGAAAAAATTCGCAAGCGTTAGCGTTTTAGGCTGCGCTTCAGGTCGGACGGGGTGAACGCGCCCAGAAGACGACCTGCGAAGGCGTAGAAGACCCCGCCCGACACCAGCAGGATTGCCAGCGCCAAATAGCGCCACGCGCCCATCTCGAAGAGGGGGCGTAGCACGAGGTTGCCGCCGTAAAGGAATGCCCCCATCAGCACGGAGGCTGCGATGATGCGCGGCGCGCGGGTGCGGAAGCGGGCGTCAAAGGTTGCGGCTTGCCCAAAATCGCGGGAATAGCGCCACAGCAGCCATGCCATGCCCCATCCCGCCAGCGAGGTGGCAAGCGCGGCGGCGAGGTAATCAAGCCACGCCCACAGGCCCACGGCGACAACCACGTTGATGACCATGGAGGCCACGGCGAAATAGAATGGACGCTTGGTATCTTCACGGGCGAAATATAGCGGCTGGAAGATCTTTTGCAGCACGAAGGCGGGCAGCCCCATGCCGTAGATTGCCACGGCCAAAGCGGTGGCAGCGGTATCCTCGGCTGTGAAGCGGCCCCGCTCGAACAGGACCGAAATCATTGGGGACGGAATCACCATGAGTGCCACGGCACACGGCACGGTTAGGGCCAAAGCGACCTCGCCCGCGCGGCTGAGCGCGTCTTGGCCGCCTGCCACGTCGTCGGCCTGCAAGCGGCGTGACAGTTCCGGCAACAGCACCACGCCGATGGCAATGGCGACGACGCCCAGCGGCAGTTGATACAGGCGGTCGGCATAGTTGACCCATGCGATTGCGCCCTCGGTCCAGCTTGCCACGTTGCGGCCCACCAGCAGGTTGACCTGCACCACACCACCCGCCAGCGCGGCGGGGGCGGCGATGATGGCGAGGCGCTTGAGTTCCGGTGTCAGGCGCGGACGGCGGGGGATCAGGCGGAAACCGGCGCGGGAGGCGGCGATCCAGACCAACGCCAGTTGCGCGATGCCTGCGAGCGGCACGGTCCATGCGAGGGCAAGGCCGATATCGGCACCAAGCGCCCACGCCAACGTCAGCGACAGGATAAACAAGACATTAAGCAAGACTGGCGCTGCGGCCGCTGCCACAAAGCGGCCTGTGGCGTTCAGGACGCCGGATAGCAACGCGGCCAGCGAGATGAACAGGATGTAGGGGAAGGCAATGCGGCCAAAGAGCGTGGCCAGTTCGAACCGCTCGTCCGCCACGAAGCCAGACGCCATGAGCAGCACCAGCGCGGGCATGAACACTTGGGCGATCAGGGTGAAGAAAATCAGCAGCGTCCCCAGACCCGTAAAGGCGTCGCGGGCGAAGGTTTCAGGGTCGTCGCCGGACTCCAGTTTTTTGGAGAACATCGGAACAAAGGCCATGTTGAACGCGCCTTCCGCGAAGAAGCGGCGGAACATGTTGGGAAGCGAGAAGGCGATCAGAAACGCCTCGGCTACCGGCCCTGCACCCAGAAAGCCCGCGATCAGAACGTCCCGCACAAAGCCAAGGATGCGCGACAGCAGCGTCCACATGCCAACGGTCGCAAAGCCGCGTAGCAGTCGGTTTGGCTGGCTCATTCGCGCGCCCGCTCGGAGCCGCGGGTGATGGCTTCACGTAATTTACGCTCAATCGCGGCTTGCTTGGACTTGGAGTGGAACTTCAGCCCGAACATGTCCTTCACATAGAATGTGTCGACGACCTGTGCGCCGAAGGTCGCGATAACGGCGGACGCGATCTGGATGTTCGCCTCGGACAGCGTGCGGCTAAGGTCATACAGAAGGCCGGGACGGTCGCGGGTGTCCACTTCAATGATCGTGTAAATCTCAGAGCCCTCGTTATCAAAGGTCACCGATGTCGGGACCACGAAAGGCCGGTGCCGTTTCTTCATCTTGTCGCGGGGCGCTAGGGCTTCGCGGGCCAAGACCTCACCCATAAGGGTTTTGTGGATCATCGACTTCATACGTGGCAAGCGCGCCATGTCGTAGGGGTGCCCGTCACCATCCTGGATCCAGAACGCAGCGGTCGCAAAACCGTCTTTGCTGGTGTAGGTCCGCGCATCAACGACGTTCGCACCAACCAAGGCCAAAGCACCACACATACGCGCAAAAATGCCCGGATGGTCGGCCATGGCAAAGCACGCGCGCGTTGCATCACGATCCTCGTCCGGCGTGAGTTCAATCCGGACTTCATCTGTCGGAATGTCATGCAGAAGCTTGGCAAAATCCACATGTGCGGTGACATGTAGACCTTGCCAGTAGGGCGGGTAATGCCGCGCGATTTCGCGGGTGAGGTCTTTCTTGTCCCAATCGGGCAGCGCCGCGCGCAGGTTCTTTTTCGCCTCGGAGCCGCGCTCTTCGCGGTTGAGTGCTTCCATGCCGTCTTCCAAGCCGCGTTTGGTTTGGCGGTATAACGCGCGGATCAGGGAGGCTTTCCAGTTGTTCCAGACATCGGGACCGACACCGCGAATGTCACAGACGGTTAACACGCAAAGCAGGTCCAACCGTTTGACGGTTTTCACGGCCTTGGCGAAGTCGCGCACGGTTCTAGGGTCGGCAATGTCGCGCTTTTGTGCCAGATCGGACATGAGCAGATGATACCGGACCAGCCACTCGACCGTTTCGCATTCATCCTTGTTCAGGCCAAGCCGTGGCGCGATGTAGCGGGCCATTTTAGCGCCAAGGACAGAATGGTCTTCTTCGCGTCCTTTGCCGATGTCGTGCAGTAGTAGGGCGACGTACATAACCTTGCGGTTAAGGCCCCGTTTCAGAATGCCGGAAGCGACCGGCAGTTCTTCGATCAGCTCTTCACGTTCGATTTGCGCAAGGTGGGAGATCGTCTGGATCGTATGTTCGTCCACCGTGTAGGAATGATACATATTAAACTGCATCATCGCGACGATGGTTTGAAAATCGGGAATGAACGCGCCCAAAACCCCAAGCTCGTTCATACGCCGGAGCGCGCGCTCCGGGTTGCCGTGTTTGAGCAATGTGTCGAGGAAGATGCGTGACGCATCTTTGTCGCCCTCCAGCCCGCGTATCATGTCCAGATTGGCTGCAATCAGGCGCATCAGGTCCGGATGAATGAGGTAGCCGGTGCGCAGGGCCTCTTCAAATACTCGCAGCAAGTTGCGCGGGTCTTTCAGGAAGTTGCGCTTGTTTGCGACGGTGATGCGGTTTTGACGAAGCTTGTAATCCGGCTTCAACCGCTTGCGGCGGGCATTGCGCAGGAAGCCGATGATCGCGGGTTCTTGTTTGACGTGGCGGGCTTCCAGATCGGTCAGCAGAATGCGCGTCAATTCTCCGACCCGCGTGGCGTGGCGGAAGTAATCTTGCATGAAATGCTCGACAGCGCGGCGCCCGCCCTGATCTTTGTAGCCCATGCGTTGGGCGACATCGACTTGCACATCAAAGGTCAACTGCTCGTTGGCGCGATTGGCGATCAGATGCATGTGAGACCGCGTGGCCCAAAGAAAGCGATCAGCCTGTCGGAAGTTGTCCAACTCGTCTTGGGTGAAAACCTTGCGCTTCACCAACTCGTCTACCGTTTTCACCCGATTGACGTATTTGGCGATCCAGTAAAGCGACTGCAGATCGCGCAAGCCACCTTTGCCTTCTTTAACGTTCGGCTCGACAATATACCGCTGCCCGCCATGTTTTTTCAGCCGTTCCTCGCGTTCTTCCAACTTGGCTTCTACGAACTCTGCGCCCGTGTTGTTGAACAGCTTGCTCCAAAGTTGCGCGTCTAATTCCTTCGCCAAGGGTGCGTAGCCGTCGACGAGCCGGTGTTCCAGCAAAGCGGTCCGGATGGTGAAATCCTCGCGGCCCAACCGCAGGCAATCTTTGACAGTGCGAGAGGCGTGGCCGACTTTCAGCTTCAAATCCCAAAGGATATAGAGCATCGACTCGATCACGCTCTCGGCCCAAGGCGTGACTTTGTAAGGTGTCAGAAACAGCAGGTCGACATCCGAGAACGGCGCCATTTCCCCGCGCCCATATCCGCCCACGGCCAGCACGGCCAATCGTTCAGATTCGGTAGGGTTCGAGATCGGATGCAGGTATTTGGTGGCAACGTAGAAGGTGGCGCGGACCAGCCCGTCGGTGAGGTGGCTGTAAGACCTACATTGCCGGCGCGCCGCCATCGGGTTTTGTCGAAAGGCTTCTGCGATAGTTTCGCGGCCGGCAGTCTGGGCGTCTGATAACACCTCGACTGTCGCTGCACGCATCTCCTTGGCGTCGGAGCAATCGGCCAGCGCCGCATCAAGACGTGCGTGCAAGGCGTCAGGGTCCAGAATCTCGTACGCCGGGCAGATAAGCTCGCCCGGCGCACTAGGTGCTTTCTCGGAATGGCCGGGCTTAAAAGCCGCCGAAGCCGAAGGATTTTGGTGCGGGATCAATAATCTGGACCTGATTGTTCGTCACTTGGGCAACCGCCATCGCACGTTGGTTCGTGCCGTCGGCCTTGAACCGGAATACCCCGTTCACGCCCTTGAAGCCAGAGGATTGCGTCAGGTTTCCCTTCGTCATGGCAAGCTTTTTGGCGGCAAGGGCACCAACCGCCGCGATGCCATCGTAAGCCAAACCGGCCAGCGGATGCGCGGAATCGCCATACGTGCTGCGGTAGCGGCTGTTAAACTGCGCGACAGGGGCCGGATCTGGAAGGGCGAACCAGCCGCCCTGAACGCCGGGCAAAGACAGCGTTTGCGGCGGCACATCCCAACGGGTCAGTCCGATATATTTGGTCACCGATGGGCTGATGCCCTTCTCGGGCAGCAATTGAGCCAGC
Source organism: Litoreibacter ascidiaceicola (assembly GCF_900129235.1). Classification (GTDB taxonomy): domain Bacteria; phylum Pseudomonadota; class Alphaproteobacteria; order Rhodobacterales; family Rhodobacteraceae; genus Litoreibacter; species Litoreibacter ascidiaceicola. The sequence goes on from NZ_FQUV01000004.1 coordinate 103,083, forward strand.
AAGGGCAAGGCACCCGTGCTGTCGGATGTCAGCATGATCGCCGTTGCCCCGGATTCTTTGATGGTATTGGCAATCGTTGGAACGGCTGAGACGATGCCTTGCTCGCTAAACTCGAAAGAGCCGTCGCCGACAATCTGAACATTTGTGCCAGCGGTGGCTTTCACGATGGCGGATCGCGCGATTTGACCGACAGGAGTGCGCGGATAGACCACAACCACTCGGCTGCGCCCTTGCGAACTGGCGTAGCCCATCAGGCGGGATGCGATGCTGTCGAAGGTGTTGCCCAAAACGAAGAGGTTGCCACCGGCGATAGAGGTGTTGTTGGAAAACGAGATGACGTTGACCTTGGAGCCAGCCACTGCAACCGCAGCGGCGTTTGCTGCGTCAGACCGCAGTGGCCCGAGGATGATGTCAGCACCCGCAGCAACGGCCTGAGACGCGACGGAGGCCGCGGTGCCTGCTTGTCCGGCTGTCTTGTAGACGGTGATGTTCACCTTGCCTGCGCCCAGATCAGCAGCAGCCATACGGGCGGCGTTTTCCAAAGCGCGGGCCAGGCCGTCATCGCCCGGTGTCGCGGAGCCGTATGGCACCAGAAGTGCTACGTTGACGGCACTGCCGTCGGATTTCGCTCCGCTTGCGCCACCGCCAACTTGGCTCAAGTCGACGTCACAGGCTGACAATGCAGCTGCTGCGACAACCGCCAAAACGGCGCGCGCGCCCTTGCGGGCGCTTCCCAAAAGGTTGAACATGTTAATCACTCCATAAGTCCCCACCAAATGGCCGCCGGCACAGCCACACTTGTGGCAAACTGAATACGAGGTATGGAGTGTCAAGTAAACGTGAAGACGAAGGGTAGGGCTCATGACGGCTGCAAATCGCGTAAATCTGGCGTCTGGCCTGTATTTCATAGCCACTCCGATCGGCACCGCACGCGATATCACGCTGCGCGCGCTTGATATTTTGGCCTCGGCGGACGTTCTGGCCGCTGAAGACACCCGAACTTTGCGTCGATTGATGGATATTCATGGAATCGCTTTGGAGGGACGTCCGATGGTGGCCTATCACGACCATAATGGCGCTTCTGCACGACCCAAGCTGCTTAGGGCACTGGCGGACGGGAAGTCGGTTGCCTATGCCTCGGAGGCGGGCACGCCACTTGTTGCTGATCCCGGTTATCAATTGGGCCGCGCCGTTACCGCTGAAGGGTACTTGGTCACTGCCGCGCCGGGGCCATCTGCAGTATTAGCGGCGCTATCAGTCAGCGGCCTTGCGACCGACGCCTTCTTTTTTGCCGGATTTGCACCCACCTCAAAGGGCCAACGGCAGAGCTTTCTAAGGTCACTGGCAGAAGTGCCCGGAACGCTTGTTTTCTACGAAAGCCCGAAGCGGGTTCATAAAATGTTAGCTGATCTGGTCGAAGTATACGGTGAGACACGTGATGCTGTTGTGGCACGTGAGTTGACTAAAAAGTTCGAAGAAGTCCGGCGTGGCACCTTGGCAGCATTGGTGGATGAACTTGATGGCGTGACGCTAAAAGGTGAAGTGGTTGTTTTGGTTGCCCGTGGCGAGGTCAGTTCGTTCGATGAAAAGGACACTGACATCTTGCTGAAAGAGGCGATGGCCGCGGGGTCTTTGAAAGACGCAGTGGCGCAGGTCGTGACGACCACTGGCCAGCCGCGCCGGCAGGTTTACCAAGCCGCGCTTAGATTGGAAAAAGAAGGAAAATAGCGATGTCGCGATCCGCGCGTGGCCGAATGGGATACCACGCAGGGATCGAAGCCGAGCGGAGCGTGGCACGTGATTATTTAAAGCGCGGATACAAATTCGCCGCACATAGGTTTCGAGCGCGTGGTGGAGAGATCGACCTTGTAATGCGCTGGGGTGACAAGGTTGTTTTCATCGAGGTCAAACAAAGCCGCACCCATTCGCGCGCTGCTGAAAGATTGTTGGCCGAGCAGATGACGCGACTGTTTCAAGCAGCGAGCGAGTTCGTCGCCAATGAACCCGCAGGACAAGATACGGATATGCGTTTTGACGTGGCGTTGGTCGACGGGACTGGTCGCGTCGAGATCATCGAAAATGCTCTCGTAACCTGAATGTGCGCAAGAATGCCGGTGGATGTTCGCAGATAATGGATTGAAAGCCCGACCCGCCTGCCGCATTTAACGGGTGCGGGCTTTTACCGGCCCTAAACCATGGAAGGACAGCGCATGGGCCTGAAGGTCGCCATTCAAATGGATCCGATTGATAACATTGACATCGACGGGGATTCCAGTTTCCGCATCGCTGAAGAAGCGCAAGCACGCGGGCATGAGCTGTTTTATTACACGCCTGATGCCCTGTCCTATGAGGAGGGCGAGGTTTATGCGGTCGGCTGGCCATTGACGGTGCGCCGCGTCAAAGGTGACCATTTCGAGCTTGGTGAGAAGCAACGGATCAATCTTGCGGATTGGGACGTGGTCTGGCTGCGCCAAGACCCGCCATTCGATATGGGCTACATTACCACGACGCATATTCTGGACCGTATCCATCCCGACACGCTGGTGGTGAATGATCCGACTTGGGTGCGAAACTGGCCGGAAAAACTGAAGGTTCTGGACTATCCTGACCTGACCCCACCGACTGCAATTGCACGTGACTTGATGACCTTGAAGGCATTCAAGGAGCGCCATGGGGATGTTATCCTCAAGCCACTTTATGGAAATGGCGGTGCTGGCGTGTTCCGCCTGACGCCTGATGATCGCAACTTGAACTCGCTGCACGAACTGTTTGCGGGGATCAACCGGGAGCCGTTGATCATGCAGAAGTTCCTGCCCGATGTGGCCAAGGGCGACAAGCGCATCATCCTGATTGATGGCGAGCCCGTTGGTGCAATCAACCGCGTGCCTGCCAAAGGGGAAACCCGCTCAAACATGCATGTTGGTGGGCGGCCGGAAAAGGTTGGTCTGACCGAGCGGGACCGCGAGATTTGCGCACGGATCGGGGCCGATCTGAAAAACCACGGTCAAGTGTTTGTCGGCATCGACGTGATCGGGGGATGGCTGACCGAGATCAACGTGACCTCGCCCACTGGCATTCAGGAACTGGAACGGTTTGACGATGTGAACATCACAGCGAAGATTTGGGAAGTCATAGAGGCGAAACGCGCCTGATCAGGACGCGACGCGGTAGCTGACGGCTTCTGCGATATGGCGTGAAGCAACCTCCGCGCTTGCCTCCAAATCCGCGATAGTTCGCGCCACACGCAGCACGCGGTGGTAGCTGCGCGCCGATAGCCGGTAATGTTCTGCGGCCCGTGTTAGCAACGCAGCCCCCTCTGCGTCGGGTGTCGCGATTTCCTTTAACAATTCGCCTTCTGCGTCGGCGTTCACTCTGACACCCGGATAAGCGTCAAAGCGAGTGCGCTGCACCTCTCGCGCGGCTTCGACACGCGCGGCGACCTGCGCTGAGGTATCCCCAGATGCAGGCAGGTCCAAATCCGTGAAGGCCACTGGCGGGACGTCCAGTCGCAAGTCAAACCGGTCCATCAACGGCCCCGATATGCGGCCCAGATAATCCTCCCCACATAGCGGCGCGCGGGAGCAGGCCTGTGCCGCGTCGGTCATGTAGCCGCATTTGCACGGGTTCGCAGCGGCGACCAGCATGAATTTGCAGGGGTAACGCACATGGGCATTTGCCCGGGCGACGACCACGTCTCCGGTCTCGATGGGTTGGCGCAGGGTTTCCAGCACTGCACGGGGGTATTCGGGAAATTCGTCCATGAACAACACACCATTATGCGCCAACGAGATTTCCCCGGGTTTCGCACCGCGCCCGCCTCCGACGATTGCGGCCATGGAGGCTGTGTGATGAGGAGTTCTGAACGGGCGTTCACGCGAAATGCCACCGTCCTCCAACAGCCCTGCGAGAGAGTGGATCATTGAGGTCTCCAACGCCTCTTCGGGTGACAGCGGCGGTAGTATTCCCGGCAAACGGGCCGCCAACATGGATTTGCCCGACCCCGGAGTACCGACCAGCAAAAGGTGGTGGCGACCCGCAGCAGCGATTTCCAACGCCCGTTTGGCGCGTTCCTGCCCCTTCACGTCCCGCAGGTCTTTGCTATGTTTGGGGCGGGTGACCTCGCCGGGCGTTGCGACGGCAAGGGGCTTCTGGCCGGTATAGTGCTGTACCACCTCCAACAGTGACGCAGCGCCGAACACGCGCGCCGCATCAACCCATGCAGCCTCCGCTCCGCATTGCTCGGGGCAGAGCAAGCTGCACTCCTGTTCCGCCGCTGTGAGGGCTGCAGGCAGGGTTCCGATGACGGGGACCAAAGACCCATCCAGCGACAACTCGCCCAAGGCGACGGTGTTTTGCACGTCTTCAGCGGGAAGGATGTCCAGCGCGGCCAGCAGGGCAAGCGCAATTGGCAGGTCGAAATGCGACCCTTCTTTTGGCATGTCGGCAGGGGACAAATTGACCGTCACGCGCTTGGACGGCATAGCAATCGACATCGCGGTGAGGGCTGCGCGGACCCTGTCACGGGCCTCGCTGACGGCTTTGTCCGCGAGGCCCACGATCGAAAAGGACGGCAAACCAGCGGTCACGGCGCATTGCACCTCGACCAGCCGGGCTTCGATGCCCTCAAAGGCGACTGTGTATGTGCGCGTAACCAATTAACCCTCGGTGCTAAACCCTTGGGTGCACAGTGGCGGGTGTTTGGTTAACGCGAGGTTTACTCAGTCCGGACCAGGCCACTTTCCCGCCGCGTAGGGCAGGTCGTAGTTGGACTGAGGCGCATCTTGAAGCCCGCGCCTGCGCCACTCTAGAAAGACCGGGTCGGAAATCGTTTCCACGACATAAGGTTTCGAGGCCTCACTGATCGGCAACCCATACCCCGCCATCCGCGCCGCGACCGGGGCGAAGAACGCATCCGCGATCGAGTATTGCCCGAACAACCAAGGCCCATCCGTCGCAAGGTTGCGCGCGGCTGCCCATAGCTGTTCGATGCGGGCAAGATCGGCCGCCACCTCCTCGGAGACAGGAAAATCAAGGAAGCTCTGCCGCAAATTCATCGGACAGGCAGAGCGCAGGGCGCCGTAGCCACTATGCATTTCAGCGACCATGCCACGTGCCAGGGCGCGTGCTTCGGTATTCTCGGGCCAGTAGCCCTTATCCGGATGCCGCTCGGCCAATGTTTCGGCCATCCCAAGGCTATCCATTACAACGCCGCCTTCAGGCAGTCGCATCACCGGCACCGTGCGGGCGGGGGTGAACGGTTTCAGGTCTTCCTGAAACTGAGGAATATAGAACCGCGTGTCATGGACGGTCACGTCGACATTGAACTTCGCGAACAGAAGCCAACCCCGGAGCGACCAGCTGGAATAAGAGCGGTCGCCGATAAGAAGATCATAAGTCATGTTCAGCAGGTTAGCCTGAGGTCGGCGCGCTACGGAAATAAAGAATTGTGGGGCAGGCCCATCACGGTTGATGATTGATCACATCTGCGCGCCAGCCATTGGGGCCGATATCTATGCGGGTCACCGAGAGTGGCTCAATCTGGTGCGACATCGCAGCATAGGGCGTGACCCCAAGGGCGCGTTCGATCTGGGACATGATGACCCCCATGTGAGCCACGATCACAACATCATCATGCTCGCTGTCGTGGAGGGCATCAACTTTGGGGGTAAGGCGGGCGTGCAGATCGTTCCAGCTTTCGCCCTCCGGTGGCTTCACGTCGCCCGGCGTTTCCCAATAAGCGCGGGACAGTTCGGGATGCATATCGGCGACCTTCGAGAAGTGGAGGCCGTCCCAGACGCCGAAATCAAGCTCCCTCAAGTCGGGATCATGCGGCAGGCGCGTGCGGCCAAGCCCGATCACATCGGCGGTTGAGCGGGCGCGGATCAAATCGGAAGACACCAAGGCCGCGTTACTTGGCAGGTAGGCATGCAGCCGGGCAATCTTGTCCGTATCGGACAAATCGGCGGGAACGTCCCGCCATCCGGTAAAGGCTTTTTCATGTGTCGGGCCGTGGCGGACCCACCAAAGGCAGGTGGTTTTCACGACACCCCCTCGGGCAGTGCGCCTTTCAACACTAAAGGCAGGCCCGCGATGACCTGCACGACAAGCTGCGCCTCACGGGCGATACCCTGATTAAGCTTGCCCTGTGCCTCACGAAACTGACGTGACATAGCGTGTTCCGGCACGATGCCCTGGCCGACCTCGTTGGTGACCACGATGACATGCGCAGGGCAGGTCGCGAGCGCCCGTATCAGTTTCTCAGATTCGGCGTGCAAATCGGCCCCCGCCAGCAGTTGGTTGGTCAGCCAGAGTGTAGCGCAATCCAGTAGGATCACCTGATCCTTTGACGCGTGTTCCAGCGCTGCGGTCAAACGCAAAGGTTCCTCGACGGTGGTCCACCCATCGGCGGCACGTGCTTGCCTGTGATCCGAAATCTTGGCCTGCATTTCGTCATCGAAGGCCTGAGCCGTCGCAATGTAGATTTTTGCTTTGTCCGAACAGGTTTTGACGATCGCCCGCTCCGCAAAAGCTGATTTTCCGGACGCGGCACCACCAAGCATTATCGTCAGAGAGGGTAGTCCGGCCATCTTAATTCCTCCAACTCGTTTTGATCCGTATGCGCTTGTGCCGCGTATTCATCACAAAAGGCCAGACCAGAGCCAAGCCAAAACTGACAAATTGGGGGTGAGACTTATGGCACTAGATGCAAGACCATCCGACAACGTGCTGTCGCGGACGGCAATGAAAGCGGAACTTTTGGACGCCGAGACGGAGCTTCGACTGGCGTATGCGTGGCGCGATGACCGCGACGAGGCAGCCCTGCACAGGTTGATCACGGCTTATATGCGGCTAGCGATCTCCATGGCTTCGAAATTTCGCCGCTACGGCGCGCCGATGAACGATTTGATTCAAGAGGCCGGACTCGGCCTGATGAAAGCTGCCGACAAGTTTGATCCTGACCGCGGCGTGCGCTTTTCGACCTACGCAGTTTGGTGGATCAAGGCGTCCATCCAAGACCATGTCATGCGCAACTGGTCGATGGTGCGGACGGGGTCTACCTCATCCCAGAAATCACTGTTCTTCAACCTGCGCCGCGTTCAGGCTCGGCTGGAGCGCGAAGCCTCCGCGCGCGGAGAACCTTTGGATCGGCACCAGCTCCGGCAGATGATCTCGACCGAGGTGGGCGTTCCGTTGCACGACGTGGAAATGATGGAGGGCCGGATGGCTGGCTCTGACTTCTCACTGAACGCGACGCAATCGACCGAGGACGAAGGGCGGGAATGGATCGACGCGCTTGAGGATGATAGCCCGCAAGCCGCTGAAACCGTGGAACAGTCCCATGACAACGACACTTTACGGGGATGGCTTGTGGACGCCATGACCGCGTTGAACGAGCGTGAGCAGTTTATTGTGCGCGAACGGAAGCTTCTGGATCGCCCAAGAACGCTGGAAAGTTTGGGCGACGAATTGGGCTTGTCCAAGGAACGTGTGCGTCAACTGGAAGCCGCAGCTTTCGCCAAAATGCGTAAATCGCTGGAATCGCAAGGGTCTGAAGTGCGGAATTTCTTGGCGCATTGATACGCATCAGTGTGATTTCACGCGGTCCCCGTTTAAGCAACTGATTGCCCCCTGCGTCGCGCTGTCCTAACACTTGTGGCGAAGAAAGCGGGGTGCAACATGCTTGCAGGCAAACGGATACTTCTCATCGTTGGTGGCGGAATAGCCGCTTTCAAGTCGTTGGACCTGATCCGTCGACTGCGCGAACGTGGCGCGACCGTGACGCCTGTGCTCACCAAAGCGTCAGAGGAGTTTGTGACCCCGCTCAGCACGTCGGCTTTGGCGGGACAGAAAGTGTACCGTGACCTGTTCGATCTGACTGACGAGGCCGAAATGGGCCATATCGAACTGTCCCGCGCCGCCGATTTGGTTGTCGTTGCACCTGCAACTGCTGACCTGATGGCTAAAATGACGGCTGGACTGGCGAATGATCTGGCCTCAACTCTCCTCATGGCGACTGACAAACGCGTTTTGATTGCACCTGCGATGAATGTGCGTATGTGGGAACACCCTGCCACGCAACGCAACTTGGTCACGTTACAAGGCGATGGCATCATGACCGTCGGTCCTGACGTGGGCGATATGGCGTGCGGCGAGCATGGCCCGGGCCGCATGTCCGAGCCGTTGGCCATTGTCGACGCGGTAGAGGCGGCTCTGGCGGATGGACCCTTGAAGGGTAAGCATGTGCTTGTGACATCTGGCCCGACTCATGAGCCGATTGATCCGGTTCGCTACATCGCGAACCGCTCATCGGGCGCTCAAGGTACAGCGATCGCGCGCAGCTTGGCAGCCCTTGGTGCTGATGTGACGTTTATTACCGGCCCCGCTGACGTATCGCCGCCTTCGGGTGTGAAGGTCGTGAAAGTTCAAACCGCGCGCGAGATGAAAGACGCGGTGGATACGGCTCTGCCCGCTGACGCGGCGGTGTTTGCTGCTGCTGTGGCCGACTGGCGGGTCGAAAATGCCTCCGGCTCCAAAATGAAGAAAGACGGTTCGGGCAAAGCGCCTGCTTTGGAGTTTGCTGAGAACCCCGACATTCTGGCGGGCGTGTCCCAGCTGAAAAAGGGTCGCCCCAAACTGGTGGTCGGGTTTGCAGCTGAAACCGACGATGTCGATGCCAACGCAACCGCCAAGCGCAAACGTAAAGGATGTGACTGGATCGTGGCCAATGACGTAAGCCCCGAGACAGGGATCATGGGCGGGAGCGAAAACGCGGTGTCTGTTATCTCTGACGAAGGCACGGAGGTCTGGCCGCGACTGTCGAAGGATCAGGTCGCCGCCAAGCTTGCTGAAAAAATCGCTGGGGCTTTGACGTGACACCGGTTCTTCATTTCACATGGACGCAGGATGCCGATCCTGCTTTGGGACTGCCAACTTATGCAACCGAAGGTGCAGCTGGCGCGGACTTGCGGGCCAATTTGGGTGAAGCAGATCGTGCGACCGGATTGGTATTGGCGCCGATGGCACGCGCTTTGGTTCCGACGGGACTGCGCGTTGAAATCCCCGACGGGTTCGAAATGCAAATCCGACCACGCTCCGGACTGGCGCTCAAACACGGGGTTAGCCTGCCCAACTCACCGGGAACGATCGACAGCGATTACCGCGGGCCTTTGGGGGTGATCCTGATCAACCTTGGATCCGATCCATTCACCATCGTGCATGGTGACCGGATCGCCCAGATGGTTATCGCCCCGGTGGTGCAGGCCCGTTTCGAATTGGCTCAAGGACTGTCCGATACCGCGCGTGGCGCAGGCGGCTTCGGGTCAACAGGGCGCGGCTGAGTTGTTTTTGGTCCTTGTCATAGCGGCGGTGATCTTGCTGGCGGGTCGTTTATTGGGCCTGAGCAGCCGAACGCAGATCGTGGCTCTGGTAGTTCTTTTCGCGCTTGTGCTGTTTTTTCAGGTCACCCTGCCGGTTGGTAACCCGATCAAGGACGCCACCGGTTCGCTTGCGAATTGGGCAATTTTGGCAGGGGTGGCTGCCATTGTTGTGGGATATCGGGCGATCTTGCAGCGTTTGAGACGCGATGCGTCCGAGACAAAAGCCTCGCCGGTTGCGCCTGACAAGTTCTCCGAGGCGGAGCTGAACCGCTACGCCCGCCACATCGTTTTGCGTGAAATTGGCGGGCCCGGGCAGAAGAAAATGAAGACCGCGCGGGTGCTTGTCGTCGGTGCCGGTGGCTTGGGGGCTCCGGCTTTGCAGTACCTCGCGGCGGCGGGTATCGGGACCATTGGCGTGATTGATGACGACGTTGTCGACAGCTCCAACTTGCAACGTCAGGTGATCCATACAGATGCGCGGATCGGGATGCCCAAGGTGTTCTCGGCCCAAGAGGCGTTGCAGGCACAAAATCCTTTTGTCACCATCCGGCCCTATCATCGTCGTCTTGAGCCAGACATGGCTGCCGAGCTGTTTGCCGACTACGATGTGATTTTGGACGGGTCAGACAATGCCGCAACGCGCTATCTGGTGAACCGCGTTGCGGTGGAGCTGGGCAAGCCCTTGATTTCCGGCGCAATTACGCAATGGGAGGGGCAGCTTAGCCTGTTTCATCCGGCAAGTAATGGCCCGTGCTATGCGTGTGTTTTCCCCAATGAAGCGGCCGCCGGATTGGCCCCGTCCTGCTCTGAAGCGGGGGTCGTTGGCGCGTTGCCGGGGGTCGTTGGCTCGATGATGGCTGTCGAGGCGATAAAGCACGTGACGGGTGCGGGTGCGACACTGATCGGCAAGATGCTGATCTATGATGCGCTCTACTCCGAAACACGGCTGATCACCCTCAAATCCGACCCCGCTTGTTCGGTCTGTGGACAACCTCCTAAATAGTGGCATTGACCCACAGGACCCACAATCTGTTGTGGGTAAGACTAAATAAAGTCTTTACAGAGAGTCTGATACATCACAACATCTAGGCAAGGGTCGTGGATAACAAGCGACCTGTAGTATGGAACGCAGCCTATTGGGGCACAGGTAACACCCAATGCGCGATCTGGATAGGGGACCGAGCATGTCCAGCTTAGATCACTACCTCGAAACCGAGGATTTGCACCCGATTGATTTGGTGGAAACCCTTGCAGCCCATCATGAATGGGAATTTGACCGCATCGCGGAAGATCAAATCGCAATGGCGATCGAGGGGCAATGGCGCACTTACTCGATAACACTGGCATGGTCTCACCATGACGAGACCTTGCGGCTTGTTTCAACCTTCGAGATGGAGCCACCAGAAGACAAGCTGCCCGCCCTTTACGATGTGCTGAACCGTGCGAACGATACGTGTTGGACCGGTGCGTTCACATATTGGCAAGCGCAACGGCTGATGGTTTACCGCTACGGATTGATCCTGTCAGGCGGGCGTGACGCGGGCGCGGACCAAGTTGACAAGATGCTGTCGGCGGCCGTGATGGCGTCGGAGCGGTTCTACCCTGCGTTCCAACTGGTGTGCTGGGGCGACCGGACCCCGCAAGATGCGATGAATGTTGCCATTGCGGAAGCCTACGGGCGCGCCTAACATTTGCCCCTGACGACAGACGGGGGCTTCATGGATTTTACCAAGATCAACACGCGCGGGCTGGTATTGCTGGGCTGCGGAAAGATGGGCTCGGCCCTGCTCGAAGGTTGGCTGAAAGGTGGCATCGACGCAGGTGCCGTCTATGTGCTGGACCCGAACCCGTCGGATTGGGTGAAGGCGCAGGGCGTCCATATCAACGAAGATTTGCCAGACGATCCAGCCATCGCCCTGTTGGCGGTAAAGCCGCAAATGATGGGCGACGCACTGCCAAGCATGGCGGCTCTGGGCAACGGAACCACACTGTTTCTGTCTATTGCCGCCGGCACGTCGATTGCGCATTTCGAAGAAGCGCTCGGGGGGCAGACACCCATCGTGCGCTCCATGCCGAACACGCCTGCCGCGGTCGGTCGGGGTATCACCGCGATCATTGGCAACACTCACGCAACTGCGGCAGATCTGGATTTAGCTGAAGGGTTGTTGAAGGCCGTGGGTCAGGTCGTGCGGTTGGAAAATGAGGGGCAGATTGATGCGGTGACCGGCGTCTCCGGCTCCGGCCCCGCTTATGTGTTTCACTTGATTGAAACCATGGCCGCAGCAGGCGAGGCGCAGGGGTTGGCACCTGAACTGGCGATGCAACTGGCAAAGGCGACAGTGGCCGGTGCAGGCGCATTGGCGGAAGCCGCCGAGGAAAGCCCCGCACAGTTACGGGTCAACGTCACCAGCCCCAATGGCACCACAGCGGCGGCTTTGAACGTGTTGATGGACAGGGAAAAGGGCTTCCCCAAACTGTTGGGCGATGCCGTGAAGGCCGCGACCGAGCGCGGGCGCGAGTTGGGGAAGTAAGCGGTGGCAGAGATTTCATTCGACGACTTCATGAAGGTCGACATCCGCGTGGGTGTCATCACCAAGGCCGAACCCTATCCCGAAGCCCGCAAGCCCGCGTTCAAACTCTGGGTGGATTTCGGGCCTGAACTCGGGGAGCGGAAAAGCTCCGCACAGATCACCAAACACTACACGGTCGAGGAATTGCCCGGAAAAAAGGTGATGGCGGTCGTCAACTTCCCACCGCGCCAGATCGGCAAGTTCATGTCCGAAATACTGGTTCTTGGCGTGCCGGACAAGGACGACGAAGTCGTTCTATTGGCCCCTGACAAAGACGTGCCGATTGGCGGAAGGCTGTATTAGATGAAACTCCTGATTTCCCGTTTGCTGCCGGATGCCGTCATGGACAAGGCTCGTGCCGAGTTCGACGTGACTTTGCGCGAGACCTCGGACCCGATGACCGAAGCAGAGGTGACCGAGGCGTTAGAGACCTACGACCTGATCCTGCCCACATTGGGCGACCAGTTCACGGCTTCTGCGATCTCTGCCGCGACGCCCCGCACCAAGCTGCTGGCCAATTTTGGTGTCGGTTTCAATCATATCGACGTGGACGCCGCAAAGGCGCAGGGCATTGAAGTCACCAACACGCCGGGTGCTGTGACGGATGCCACCGCCGACATCGCCATGACGTTGATGCTGATGACCGCACGGCGCGCGGGTGAGGGGGAGCGGATGGTGCGCTCCGGCAAATGGACAGGCTGGCAGCCCACGCAAATGCTGGGGCTACACCTGACGGGCAAGACAGTCGGAATTATCGGAATGGGGCGGATCGGCCAAGCGATTGCGAGCCGATGCCGCAACGGGTTCGGCTGCAAGATTGTCTACGCTAACCGGTCGCGCAAGGATGTGGACGGGGCGGAGCAGTTGGACAGCATGGAGGCTGTCGCGCAGGTTGCTGACGTGGTAGTTGCCGCCACACCGGGCGGACCCGCGACGCGGCACTTGATCGGCAAATCCGTTTTCGAGGCAATGCAGCCCCACGCGATTTTCGTCAACATATCCCGTGGCGATGTGGTGGACGAGGCGGCGCTGATTACGGCGCTGCAATCCGGTGCTCTCGGTGGTGCGGGTCTGGACGTCTATGAGAACGAACCCATAGTGCCTGACGAGTTGCTCGCTATGGAAAACGTCGTCCTACTACCCCATCTCGGCACCAACACGCTGGAGGTGCGTACCGGCATGGGGATGATGGCGCTGGATAATCTGCTGGCCTTCGCGGCGGGCAAGGATTTGCCGAACCCTGTTTAGTTCAGCAGACAGCCATCGGCGTCAAATCCGAACGGGTCGCGGTCCCATTTGGAGAAAGGCAATCCCGGCGTCACATCCACCCACAACACCTCGGCAGCCCGATCAAAGGGATCCATGCCTGGGTCAAAAAGCGGTCCGACCTCCCACCCACGCGCGCTCGCCGCTTCGCGCAAATCCGACGTGGTCGCGCAGGCTGATGCGGCTACGTCTTGGACGAAGTCCATGCGCGAGTCCTGCCATTCGATCACGCCAGCGGTGTTAAGATCCCCAAATATCTCTTGAAAGCCGCGTGTCATATAGCCCGCGAAACCACCTATGCCCAGCAGCATGACCCAGAGCGCAAGCCGCTTCACGTGCGCTCCCCGATGGCCTCTCGGAAGTGCTTGCGGCACAGAGACACGTAGGTCTCGTTGCCACCAACCTGCACCTGATCACCGTCCACCAAGGCTTTCCCGTCAGGGCCCCTGCGGATCACCATGGTGGCCTTCTTGCCGCAATGGCAGATGGTGCGGACTTCCCGCATCTCGTCCGCCAAGGCCAGCAATGTGGCGGAGCCGGGAAACAACTCGCCACGGAAGTCGACGCGCAACCCGTAGCACATGACCGGCACCTTTAGGTCGTCGACCGCGCGCGCCAGCTGCCAGACCTGCTCTTTCGACAACCACTGGGCTTCGTCGACCATGACGCAAGCGACCTTGCCTTGGTCCAATCGGTCCGAGATCATCGCGAACAGGTCGTCCTGTTTGCCGTAGATGTCCGCCTCGCGCGCCAAACCGATCCGCGAGCCGATTTTTCCGGTGCCTGCGCGGTGGTCGAAATCGGCGGTCAGCAGATAGGTCTGCATCCCCATTTCCTGATAGTTATGCGCCGCTTGCAACAGAAGCGTCGACTTACCTGCGTTCATTGTGGAATAGTGGAAATAGAGCTTTGCCATAACGTCCCGTAACAAAACCGTATGTAAGGATCAAGGCGGTGAGGGGCGTGCTAGGGAAAGCATTCAAAGCACGCGCTGATTACCCGGCAGCGCATACATCGACGCCCCTCACCTAAGAGGTCGTGTTCAGCACAACACACCCCCCGTGTGTCCCCATACCCTAGGGACATCTCAGAGTTACCGCGGGGGAAAACAATTGCGCAGGGGAAAGGCTTTGGGCTATTCCCCGACAAAGCCATTTGGCTAAGGGAAGACACGATTATGACGAAGATGAACCGGTATCTGAAGAAACACACTGAAGCTTTGGTGAAAGACGTGGGCGTCGAGGCCGCGTGCAAGTTGACGGGCCGCTCCAAAGCGACTCTGGGGCGGTACTATTCCGAGGCCGACGAACACGCGGATCGCTATATGCCGTTGGACGCTGTGGCCTCGCTTGAGGCTGCGGCCAGCTTCCCGCATGTCACGCAGGCCTTGGCCGAAATCAACGGCAACACGCTGGAAGTCGCCACGGGCCGCAAGGGCAATGCGACCTCGGTGAACTCCAACGTAGTGGCGCTGGCGCAGCGGTTTGCGCTGTTGATGTCGGAATACAACCAGTCCATCGCGGACGGGGTGATTACGGTGACCGAGGCCAAGCGTATGCTGTCGGAGACCTTGGAGCTGCAAAAAGTTCTGGTCGAAATGAAACTGCATCTGGAAGACGAAACCGCCTGAAAACCGGCGTCTGCAACCTGTCGGCAAAGCGTCGGCAATGTGTATGGCAGGTTTTCGGGCCGCGGCTTTAGCGTCTCGGCACCGAATAGAGCCGGTAGCCGTCAATCAGGGCTACCTCTTTGGCGCCGGTTTCCGTCACGAACACGCCGAGATTTTCCATGTCTGCCGGACAGCCCACCAGATCGGCGGCATCGTCGAGGAACTGGTTGGTGAAATCGTCCTCCCCAATCCGGCGGCACAGGTCCCCCTTGGCGCGGTAACCGTCCCCGAAAAATGGCAGGGTGGTCTCGGGGAACGGGGAGCAGGCGGCGAGGGCGAGGGCCGTGGCGGCGAGGGTGATATGACGCATGTGGGACTCCTGTGGTGACTGACGAGGCGGAGTTTAGCATGGATTTGAGGTTGTGCAGAGGGGGTGGGTGAACTACGTGCCGGAGGCGCGGAACCACCCACTCGACGGTTTGCTAGTGACGTGCAATTTCTTCCACAATCGATGATGAACTTAGCGAAAGATTGGTTTCAAAATCTCGCATGCTACTAATTAGTTGTTTGGTAGTTGTCTCAACTCGGCGCCTTGCTTGATTCAAACGAGTTGTCATTCTCGGGATTGATGACATCGAATTTTGAAACCCTTCGACTTGACCAATAGCAATCATCAAGGTGGATCGCAGATAGTCGTAGGTTGAAACCAAAGCCTCGATGTTTTCCTTAGTTTCAAGCCCATCTTCGCTCGACATAAGCGCAGCGCGTTCCGTAACGACGACGAAATCACGCGCAAGTTTGCTTAGATCTGGTAACGAACGCTCCACAATAACTGAATATCGATCCATCTCAGCCGCAATGCGGTTCAGAACGGGTTTTACTTTCTTAGGGTCCTTATTCCCATTCAGGTCTTTTGGAAGGTCAGATAGTTCTGCTGTACGAACTTTGATCTTTTCCCCGAGGCGCTGTGTAGCACCTCCAATTTCTGTCCAAATCGTTTCCAAGGAAGACGCATACTCTTGCGTCAGCTCAACCAGTTCAAGAACACCAATGTCAGGGTCATACTGATCAATAGTTACCAACTCTGTTGTATGTGTAGTTACTGAATTAGAACGCCTAGCGGAATTGGATGAGATGCTGTCTTTGGAACTGAGGATACGGTCAATATGATCGCTCAAGGCGTCTTGGACATGTTGTCGAAAAGTTGGTCCATCATGAAAGTCTTTGAAAACGCCTTGGTCGCTTATACTTTCCCGAAAATCTTCAATTTTCACTAGTTCACGAGCCTTGGGCGGTGCTTCTGCTTCTCGGGGGTCTTTGAAGAAAAACGAAACACCAAGCGTATTGGGCTCAGAAGCCTTCCTAAGCATAGCTCGTTCGAATTCTTCCTGTGTTCCAGATTCGTATTCTTCCGTTGGTGTACCAAAACGTGAACATAGGAACCCTATAAATATGTCGTATTCATCACCTATTTGAGAATTGACAATCTGCTGCGGCGCAGCACCGAATTCAGAGGAAACATCCCGCTTCCAGTTCAATGGTGCTAGAATGAAAGACTCATTTCGTCCTCGGATACGGTTCAGGTCATCAATCACCTCAAGGCAAATTTCCCGTTCAGCGTCCATCTCTGACGTTGAAGAAATAAAAACAGATACTTCGGTTTTCGTTTTCACCATGTCAGCTACCCCTGCAACGCCCGAACCTCAATCTCGCCCTCAACCCGCGCCTTCATTGCCAACGCGCAAGCGTGGGCGGCGGCGGCGGTGGTGAAGTAGGGGATTTTGTCATAGAGCGCGATGCTGCGGATTTCGCGGCTGTCTTCGACGGCCTGAGAACCCTCGGTCGTGTTCAGGACCAGCGAGATCATCTTGTCCTTCATCTGGTCGACGACGTTTGGGCGGCCTTCATAGACCTTGTTGACCGTCTCGCATTCCAAGCCCTGACCCACCAGCCACGCGGCGGTGCCGCGGGTGGCGACGAGGGGGTGGCCGAGGGCGGATAGCTCGCGCGCGGCCTCCAGCATGTCGGGGGTCTTGTCCTCGTTGCGGATGGAGATGAAGACCTTGCCTTTGCCGTTCAGCGGCAGGTCGGTGCCCGCACCCATTTGCGCCTTGAGGAAGGCCATGTGGAAGGTCTTGTCGGAGCCCATGACCTCTCCGGTAGAGCGCATTTCGGGGCCGAGGATCGTGTCGACACCGGGGAAGCGGGCGAAGGGGAGGACGGCCTCTTTCACCGCGAAAGTGTCGATGATCGGGTCGATCAGGGTGAAGTCACCCAGCTTGGCACCGGCCATGACCTGCGCCGCGATGGACGCGATGGGGGAGCCGATGGCCTTGGCCACAAACGGCACGGTGCGCGAGGCGCGGGGGTTGACCTCGATCAGGTATATCTCGTTGTTTTTGATGGCGAATTGGACGTTCATCAAGCCGACCACGTTGAGGGCCAATGCCAAGGCTTTGGTCTGGTCGCGAAGCTGCTGGATGATGTCGTCGGACAGGGAATAAGGGGGCAGGGAGCAGGCGCTGTCGCCGGAATGCACGCCGGCCTCCTCGATATGCTGCATGATGCCCGCGACATGGACGGATTCGCCGTCGCAGAGCGCGTCGACATCGACCTCGACCGCGCCGGACAGGTAGCTGTCGAGCAGCACGGGGCTGTCGCCGGACACCACCACGGCCTCCGAGATGTAGCGTTCGAGTTGCGCCTGATCGCGCACGATTTCCATGGCGCGGCCACCCAGCACGTAGGAGGGGCGGATCACCAGCGGGAAGCCGATTTCCTTGGCCTTCTCGAAGGCCTCCTCGTCGGAATGGGCGAGGCCGTTATGGGGCTGTTTCAGCCCAAGTTTCTGGACCAACTGCTGGAAGCGTTCGCGGTCCTCGGCGAGGTCGATGGCGTCGGGCGAGGTGCCGAGGATCGGGATGCCCTCGTCGGCCAGCGCCTGCGCGATTTTCAACGGGGTCTGGCCGCCGAATTGCACTATGACGCCGTGCAGGGTGCCGTTGGTCAACTCTACCCGGAGGATTTCCATGACGTGCTCGAAGGTCAGCGGCTCGAAATAGAGGCGGTCGGAGGTGTCGTAATCGGTGGAGACCGTCTCGGGGTTGCAGTTGATCATGATGGTCTCGTAGCCCTGCGCGGTCAGCGCGTAGCAGGCGTGGACGCAGCAATAGTCGAACTCGATGCCCTGGCCGATACGGTTGGGGCCGCCGCCGAGGATGACGACCTTTTTGGCATTGGAAGGCCGAGCCTCGCATTCGACCTCGCCCATCATCGGGGATTCGTAGGTGGAATACATGTAGGGGGTCTGCGCCTCGAACTCGGCGGCGCAGGTATCGATGCGTTTGAACACGGCGTTGACGCCGAGGTTCTGGCGGGCGCGGCGGACGTCCCGCTCGTCGCGACCGGTCAACTTGGCGAGGCGGGCGTCGGAGAAGCCCAGCATTTTGAGGTCGCGCAGCCCGTCCTCGGTCATGGGCAGGCCGTCCTTGCGGACGACGTCCTCGGCCTCGATGATTTCACGGATACGGGCGAGGAACCACGGGTCATATGCGGTGATCTGGTTGATCTCGTCGTCGGAGAAGCCGTAGCGCATGGAATGGGCGATGACGCGGATGCGGTCGGGGGTTTGCTTGGCCAGCTCGCGGGTCAGGGCCTTGTCGATGGCTTCCTGCGCGGCGGCGTCCTTGCCGACAAGGATGCGTGTGCCGTCCTGGTCCTTGCGCACCTGCGCGTCGGGCGTGGGCATGCCGGGGACCTTTGGCTCGTCAAAGCCGGTGAGGCCGGTTTCCATGGAGGCCAGCGCCTTTTGCATGGACTCGTGGATGGTGCGACCGATGGCCATGACCTCGCCCACGGATTTCATTGCGGTTGTCAGGTAGGGCTCGGAGCCCGGAAACTTCTCGAAGGCGAAGCGCGGGATTTTGGTGACGACATAGTCGATGGTCGGCTCGAAGCTGGCGGGTGTCACGCCAGTGATGTCGTTGTCCAATTCGTCCAGCGTGAAGCCTACGGCCAGTTTTGCCGCGATCTTGGCGATCGGGAAACCGGTGGCCTTGGAGGCCAAAGCGGAGGAGCGGGAGACGCGGGGGTTCATCTCGATAACCACCATGCGGCCATCGGCGGGGTTCACGGCCCATTGCACGTTGGAGCCGCCAGTTTCGACGCCAATCTCGCGCAGAACGGCGATGGAGGCGTTGCGCATGGCTTGGTATTCTTTGTCGGTCAGTGTCAGGGCAGGGGCCACCGTGATACTGTCGCCGGTATGCACGCCCATCGGGTCGACGTTTTCGATGGCGCAGACGATGATGGCGTTGTCGGCGTGGTCGCGCACGACCTCCATCTCGAACTCTTTCCAGCCCAAGAGTGACTCGTCGATCAGGATTTGATTGACGGGGGACGCGTCGAGGCCGGTTTTGCAGAAATGTTCGTAGTCGTCGCGATTGTACGCCACGCCGCCGCCGGTGCCGCCGAGGGTGAAGGCGGGGCGGATGATGGCGGGCAGGCCAACATATTCGATGGCGTCCATGCATTCCTGCATGGTGTTGGCGATGGTGGCTTTCGGGTTCTCGAGGCCAAGGCGGTCCATGGCTTCGCGGAACAGTTTGCGGTCCTCGGCCATCTCGATGGCCTCGCGCTTGGCGCCGATCATCTCGACGTTGTATTTTTTCAGCACACCCATTTCTTCAAGCGCCAGCGAGGTGTTCAGGCCTGTCTGGCCGCCCATGGTGGGCAGCAAAGCGTCGGGGCGCTCTTTCTCGATGATCTTGGCAACAACTTCGGGGGTGATCGGCTCGATATAGGTCGCGTCGGCCATGTCGGGGTCGGTCATGATCGTGGCGGGGTTCGAGTTCACCAGAATGACGCGGTAGCCTTCTTCGCGCAGCGCCTTACACGCCTGAGCGCCGGAGTAGTCGAACTCGCAGGCCTGCCCGATAACGATGGGGCCTGCGCCGATGATCATGATGGATTTGATATCGGTTCTTTTCGGCATGTCACGGACCCCAGTTTCATTGCGCAAATTGTCGTGGCCCGAAGGCCACGCGGACAAATTATCGTGGGTTTAAGGAGTCCACCAAGTGGGCGCAAGGGCATGTAGGAAAGGGATTTGAGATTCTTTGCCCGCTGCGAACGGAGCGGCGGAATATATGGTCAGCGCGAGGCAATTTCTCGATGAGAAATTGGGGCCATACTTTCCATGAAGGTCTGACTGCCCGTGGCGCATTATTTTTTTGGTACAAACCCGTCCGGAAAGGCCGAATGCGGCTCTGGTGCGCCGTTCACGTAAAGATAGTCCCGCGTGATCGGCACCGTGGTTTGATGTTTGTGCAGCTGCACGTGGTACAAAACATGTGGCATATCAGACAGGCTGAGTTCCGACGCGATCAGGTAGTAGCGCCACATGCGGATGAAACGCTCGTCGTAGCCCATGGCGCGGACCTCGTCCAAGCGGTCCTCAAACCGGATCAACCAGTCATACAGTGTGCGGTCGTAATGGGTGCGCCAAACCTCGATATCGGCGGCTTCCAGTTTGGTTTTCTCGACCACAGTGACGACCTCCGACAGGGACGGGGTGTAGCCGCCCGGGAAGATATATTTTTGAAACCAAGGCGATAGGTTGCCGGGAGGGCCTGTGCGCCCGATGAAGTGGATTAGTGCTACGCCGTCTTCCTTCAGGTTTTTTTCGATCTGTTGGAAGTAGGTCGGGTATTGCGGCTGGCCTACGTGTTCCAACATCCCGACGGAAACAATGCGGTCGAATTGTTCCGTGACGTCACGGTAATCTTGCAGCCGAAATTCGACCAAATGCGAGACGCCTGCCTCTTCTGCGCGTTTAATCGCGGCCTTTCGTTGCTCGTCAGATAGCGTCACACCGACAACCTGTGCGCCGTATTCTTTCGCCAAGGTGATCGCCAGACCACCCCATCCAGAGCCGATATCAAGGATTTTCATACCCGGTTTGATCAGCAGCTTGCCCGCGATATGCGCCTTTTTGGCGACCTGAGCCTGCTCGAGTGTAAAGGACGGATCCTTATAGTAGGCGCAGGTATATTGCCGGTCTTCGTCCAGAAACAGGTAATAGAACGGGGTGGAAATGTCGTAGTGGTGTTCGGCATTTTTCTTGGCGATCGCGTGCGGAATCCACTGGTCCCATTTGCGTTTCGCGATCCGGATGCTGCGCGCAAGTGACTGGGAAAATGGTAAATTTCCGTTTTGGAAATTTTTTACAACCAGTGTGAGCAGGCCGCGGACGTCGTCGTTTTCCACGATCAGCGTGCCGTCCATATAGGCTTCGCCCATGGCCAGCTCCGGATTCAGGATAAGCTTCCTCGGGAGCGTGTCGTCGGTGAGGCGAACCGTCACGGAAGGGGCCGCGCCGTTGCCCGCCTTAAGTGTAGGGCCAGAGCTAAGTTGAACCGTCAGAGTGCCGTGCTTGATGAGCTGCTTGAGCAAGGCGCCAAGTAGTCTGTTCCACATAGATGTCGCTTTCCCGTTTCTTGTTCCAAGCCGCGTGCCGCCGGCAATTTAGCGCGCAAAGGGCCGGATTCCCGCCGCGTTGTCAATAAATAGACATGCACAGCATATTTGCGCCCCGTTTGCTTGACTTTACAGGCGCGGGCATGTGTATCGGGCCGATACAGATTTACGCCGAAGAGGGCCCCTAACATGCACGCATATCGCAGCCATACCTGTGCCGACCTGACCGCCGCCAATGTGGGCGACAACGTTCGCCTTTCGGGCTGGGTGCATCGGGTGCGCGACCACGGGGGCATCCTCTTTATCGACCTGCGCGACCATTATGGCGTGACGCAAGTGTTGGCCGACCCTGACAGCCCTGTGTTCAAGGACGTCGAGAAGGTGCGCTCCGAATGGTGTATCCGCATTGACGGCAATGTTATGGCGCGCGCGCCGGAACTGGTGAACTCGAAACTGCCGACGGGCGAGGTCGAGGTATTCATCCGCGACATCGAAGTTCTGGGGGCGTCTGACGAGTTGCCTTTGATGGTGTTTGGCGATCAGGAATACCCCGAAGAGACGCGGCTGAAATACCGCTTTCTGGACCTGCGCCGCGAGAAGTTGCAGCGCAACATGATCCTGCGCTCGGACGTTGTGGCGTCGATGCGCAAGCGCATGTGGGATCTGGAGTTCAAGGAATTCCAGACGCCGATCATCACCGCGTCCTCGCCTGAGGGTGCGCGCGACTTCCTCGTGCCGTCACGCTTGCATCCGGGCAAGTTCTACGCGCTGCCGCAAGCGCCGCAGCAGTTCAAGCAACTGCTGATGGTGTCGGGCTTTGACAAGTATTTCCAGATCGCGCCGTGTTTTCGTGACGAAGACCCGCGTGCCGACCGCTCGCCCACGGACTTCTACCAGCTTGACCTTGAGATGAGCTTTGTCGAGCAGCAGGACGTGTTCGACACGATCCAGCCGGTGATCCAAGGCGTGTTCGAGGAGTTCGGCGGCGGCCGCAAGGTGGACAGCGAATGGGAGCAGATTTCCTACAAGGACGCGGCACTTTGGTACGGCACTGACAAGCCCGACCTGCGCAACCCGATCAAGATGCAGGTGGTGTCGGAGCATTTTAAAGGCTCCGGCTTTGCGATCTTTGCCAAGATTTTGGAGCAGGACGGAACTGAAATCCGCGCCATTCCTGCGCCCAAAGGTGGCTCGCGCAAGTTCTGTGACCGGATGAATGCGTTTGCGCAGAAGGAAGGGTTGCCGGGGATGGGGTATATCTTCTGGCGGAAGCGTGAGGGTTTTGAGCCAAGTAAGTTTGAAGAATCTATGGGGACGCTGTTCGGTCTTGGTGGTTCAATCTACTCTTTGATTAAAGGCGACGACGAAGGATTCAAAAAGTTTGAGCAGGTTATTGAAGCTTTTTCACCACCCACGCCCATCTCCGACGAAAACAAAGCTGAGATAATTGAACGAATTCAACGCTGCCGTGAAAGAGAAGATCTCGAACGCGCAGAGTTTCTTTTTGATGCTTACTTTGGAGAATGGGAAGCCGCTGGTCCGCTGGCGAAGAACATCGGCCCGGAACGCACCGAAGCGATCCGCCAGCAGCTTGGTCTTGGCGTGGGCGACGCGGCGTTCTTCCTGGGCGGCAAGCCGTCCTCGTTCGAAGCCGTCGCGGGTCGTGCGCGTGTCGAGATTGGCAACGAGCTGAAACTGACCGATCTGGACCGCTTTGCCTTCGCGTGGATCGTGGACTTCCCGATGTATGAAGCGCACGAGGAAACCGGCAAGATCGACTTCTCGCACAACCCGTTCTCGATGCCCCAAGGTGGCATGGCGGCGCTGCAAGGCAACCCGCTGGACGTGCTGGGTTACCAGTATGACCTTGCTTGCAACGGCTACGAGCTAATCTCGGGGGCTATCCGGAACCACAAGCCGGAGATCATGTTCAAGGCGTTCGAGTTGGCAGGGTACGGCGAAGAGGAAGTGCGCAAGCGCTTCGGTGGTATGGTTAATGCGTTCAAATACGGCGCACCGCCCCACGGCGGCTGTGCTGCGGGGATCGACCGCATCGTGATGCTGCTGGCCGACGAGGCCAATATTCGCGAGGTGATCCTGTTCCCGATGAACCAACGCGCCGAAGATTTGATGATGAACGCCCCAAGCGAGCCGATGTCGGATCAGCTGATGGAATTGGGCCTGCGGGTTATTCCACAGGATTAGAGCGCGCGGGCGAAGACGCTCGCGCATCGCCTGACATTTAGTCTTCCAGACTGTCTTCGCGCTTCTCGTCGATCAGTTTACGCTCGTCGGCTTTGCGGGAGGTGAACCTTTCGCCGTAGCCCTTGATCTCTGACTCGGGGATGACTTCGCGGGCGCGGGTGAAGACCTCGTCTTCTTCCTCTTCAATGTGGTGTTCGTAGTCGTGGCGTAGGGTTTTGAACTTGGTGAGCCACGCGCCCTGCGACATATCCATGTCGTTGAGTTCTTCCATCAAATCGTCAAGCTGCTGATGCTCGTGGACTGAATGGCGGGCGGCATCCTGTCCCCATGTCTTGGAGATGAGTTTGGAATAAAACGTCTCTTCCTCGGCGGCGGCGTGGCTTTTGACGTCGTGATAGAAATCGTCCCACGCGGCTTTGCGGTCTTCCGACGCGCCGGTGGTGTCTTCGATCGTGTCGAGCAATTTGCGGTGGTGGTCGTGGTCTTTTTTGATGAGGGTATAAATGTCGGCCATGAGAATGCTCCTGTCTGTTCGCTGCAAAACGCAGGAGCATTGACGAAAGTTCCCGGATTGTCGGCGGCAAGGCGCCGCAGGACGAAACTGTCAATTATTTTTCAACGGACTTGCGTCAGAGATACGTTAAACTGAAGCAACCCAATTTGAGGAAAGAGCCGCCCGATGGCGTTCACCCCAGACATTGCGGCCATTCGCTTTGGCGAAGGTCTGGCACCCGAGATCGCAGCGCCTGCGTCTGTGGAAGGCGTGTTGGACCAGTTGCGCGGGGCTGATCTGGCGGCAAAAGAGTTTCCGATTACACCCCTGTCCGACTTGTATGGCACCTTTGCGAAGGTCAGCACGCTGCAAAAGGTGGCGCGGCGGGGACGAAAGGGTTCTGACGCAGAGGAATTGAGCAAGGCCTACAAGCAAGCACGGCGGGAGTTGAACCTGCACCTTGAAGGCGCGTTGGCCCCCTTGCTGTCGCGCTCGATTACGACAGAGCAGCCGTTTCGCGAACGCCTGACGCGGTTCTGGGCTGATCATTTTACCGTCGTGGGCAAGAACAACCTGACCCGAAATGCGGTGCCGTCTTATACAGAAGAGACCATCCGCCCGCATATCACGGGGCGGTTTTCCGACCTTCTGAAAGCGGTGATGACCAGCCCGATGATGCTGGACTATCTGGATCAGAACTCGTCCGTCGGGCCAAACTCGCGCGGGGCCAAGGGGCGTCGCGGATTGAACGAGAACCTTGCGCGTGAGTTGCTGGAATTGCACACGTTGGGGGTCGGCGGCGCATATGCGCAAGGCGATGTCCGGCAATTGGCCGAGCTTCTGACCGGTATGACGACCGAGATCAGCCGCGGTTTTGTCTTCAGGCCAAAGATTGTGGAGCCCGGTGCCGAGACGGTGTTGGGGCGGAGTTATGGTGGCGGTCCACCTGCGGTCGAGGACGTCATGGCGTTTCTGGATGATGTCGCGCTGCATCCTGACACTGTGCGGCATATTTCGCGCAAACTGGCCGTGCATTTTACATCCGATAGGCCTGACGAGGGCATGATTGCAGACATGGCCGACGCCTATGCTGCGACAGGTGGCGAGTTGATGGCGGTGTACGAGGCGATGCTAGACCATCCGTTTGCGTGGACGAGCTTTGGTCAAAAGGTAAAGCAGCCGGTCGATTTCATTGTCTCGGCGATGCGGGTTCTGGAAGTTCCACCGGCATCGCTTCGTCAACTCAACCGCTCGAAACGGCGCGCTTATGTGACAGGGCCGATGACCGCGATGGGGCAGCAATGGTTCAGGCCCAGCGGTCCCGATGGCTGGCCGGAGGAGGCCGAAGCATGGGTCACGCCGCAAGGGCTTGCGGCGCGTATTCAATGGGCCATGGCCGCGCCCTCCGCGATATTTCGGAGCCTTCCCGATCCGCGGAGCTTCGTTGTGGCGGCGCTTGGGGATGTGGCTGACGAGAAGGTCACATTCGCGGCGCGCGCCGCTGAAACACGGCGCGAAGGGGTCGGGCTGATTTTGGCCTCCCCCGCGTTTCAAAGGAGATAGCGATGGCTGATGCAGTGTCCCGACGGCGGTTCTTGTTGCGCGCAACGGCGTTGGGTTGCTCCGCTGCGGCGAGTCCGTTGATGACGCCCATGACCTTTGCACAAGCGCCGGGTGAGAACAGGTTGGTCGTGATTATCCTGCGCGGGGCGATGGATGGTTTGGACGCTGTGCGCCCGATAGGGGACCCGCTTTTGCGGCAGTACCGCCCCGGCTTGGGGATGTCGCTTGATAGCGCGGCCACTGAACTGGACGGCTTTTTTGCACTTCACCCGGCTTTGGCCGAGTTGATGCCACTGTGGGCGCAAGGTGATCTTGCGGTCGCGCACGCGGTATCCACGCCTTATCGCGACAAGCGGAGCCATTTTGACGGGCAGGATTTGCTGGAGGCGGGGACAGGCGCAGATGTCGACGGGGCACAGGCCCGCGACGGGTGGTTGAACCGGATGTTGCAGGTGCTGCCCGCTGCGGGGTCCGAGACGGCGTTTGCCATCGGGCGATCTGAAATGAAGCTGATGTCCGGGCGTGCGCCGGTGTCCAGCTGGTCGCCGGACGGGCGTCTGGATATGTCCCCTCAGGCGCGGTTGCTGTTGGAGGAGATTTACCATGATGACCCGCTGTTTCACGACACCAGCATGGATGCGCTGGCGATTGCGGAAAGCTTGGGGTTGGCGAGTGACGATAGTTTCGGCATGTCGAGCAGCGACATGCGTGCCGCGGTGAAGGCGGCGAGTGCGGCGGGTGACGCGTCGGTTTTGGCCAGCTTTGCGGCGCGGCGGTTGAACGAGGAAGCGCGGATTGCCGCGTTTTCGTTGGGGGGCTGGGACACGCATCGCGCGCAGACGCGCGGGATAACTAGGGCTCTGGGAAATCTAAAGGATGCAATTCTAACTTTGCGAAGCGAGTTGGGGCCGCGCTGGGACAAAACCGCTGTTGTCGCGGTCACCGAGTTCGGCAGAACAGCACGCGAGAATGGCACGCGCGGGACGGATCACGGGACGGGTGGTGCGATGATATTGGCAGGAGGAGCCATTCGCGGCGGGCGCGTTTATGGTGACTGGCCGGGGCTGGAGGAAGCCGCGCTTTACGCACGGCGCGACCTTATGCCGACCTCCGATGTCAGGTCGTACATTGCCTGGTTGATGCACGGGCTCTACGGGCTGGACAAAACGACGCTGGGAACGGTGGTGTTCCCCGGGCTTAACCTTGCAGATGATCCAGGCCTGTTGGCTTAACGCAACTTAAAAAGCCGGATTTACGTCGTGATTGACCATGGTCGTGGACAGATCGCCAGTCAGGTCTTCCATGCCATTGGACACAGACGCTGTCACGGCAAGTGCCAAACCGACCAGTGCAGCCATCAGCATGGTCATGTCGACAACGGCAGCGCCGTCTTCGGTGCGTAGAAAATTCTTGAACATCTTAGTCATCGTAAACTCCTCCAGTCCTGAAACGGGTTCCGAAGGAAGCTTCGGGCCCGATGGGCTTGATGACAGGTTTGATCCTAAAACATGGCATCAATGCGTCTTGGAGCGGGTATCAAATGGGTCAATTTGCGGTAGTTTGAGGCAGATTTGAACCTTTCGGACAGCGCACAATCCGGATTAGGATAGCGTCGATAAATGTGCTGGGGACCAAGACATGACGAAGAGCAGCAACGACGCCCGACCGCTGTCCGGTTGGGTGGCGCCACGGCGGCCTGATGCGGAGTGTCTGGAGGGGGCATATGTCCGGCTTGAACGGCTGGCGCCGGATCAGCACGCCGCGGATTTGCACAGGGCGAATTCGGCCAGCGATGCGATTTGGGATTATCTGCCCTACGGCCCTTTCGCGTCTGCGGCGTCCTACCACAGATGGGCACGCGACGTGACGCAAGGCGATGATCCCGTATTCTATGCGATCCAGCCCCGCGCCACTGGGCATTTCAGCGGCGTTGCGAGTTACCTCAGGATTTCGCCGGAGGCCGGATCAATCGAGATCGGGCATATCAACTTTTCACCGGAGTTGCAGCGCAGTGTGGCTGCGACCGAGGCGATTTTCTTGATGATGCAATGGGCATTTGATGCGGGGTACCGTCGATTTGAATGGAAATGCGATGCTTCTAATCTGGGTTCACGCCGCGCGGCACAACGCTACGGGTTCAGTTTCGAGGGCGTCTTCCGGCAGGCGGCCGTTGTGAAAGGCCGCAATCGGGACACGGCGTGGTTCGCGTGCATTGACGCAGAGTGGCCCGCATTGAAAGAGGCATTCACCGCGTGGCTTTCCCCGTCAAATTTCGACGTCGACGGCAAGCAGATCGAACGCTTGGGCGCGTTGACCGGCCTTGTGCGCGCGGCGAGCGATCCGGCCCTTTAAACCAGTTCGCGCACCTTCAACCTTTGCTGGATAAGATCGCGCGTCGCTTGAATAGCTTCGCGGCGGCCAACCCCGAGTGTAAGCGCTTGCGTGAGCTTGCGGGAAACCTCGGCCAGTTTCTCGTCACTGGTGAGCCGCGCAAGCCCTTGAAGGAACGGCGCGACATAGGGCAACGCGTCAAGGCCGCTCCCCAACAGGTCGTCGAGATGAGACAGGTCTTCGTTGAGCGCAATCGGATCAGGGACGACCACTTCGTGATTGAGCAGGCGAGGGCCGTTTGGATGCATGTCTTCGGGCAGGTGCTTGAGGATTGTTTGCTGAAAGGCACATACCGATGCAATCGGCTTGGGCAGGAACTCGTCAGCACCCGCCGCGATTGCGGCCTCCGCCAACCCGTCGCCATCCGCGCCGCTTGTGGCGATGATCACAGGTCTGACGGATTTACCGTCGCGGGCAACCTCCGTGATCAGATCCACGCCGGAGCCGTCGGGCAGCCCCAGATCAACAACAACGACTGAAGGTCGATACACACGCAGGTGTCGGCGTGCAGCCGTCAAACTGTCGGCCCGGCGGATGCGCGCGCCTGAACGGATACAAAGCAGTCGAACCGCTTCGGACGCAAACCGGCTGTCTTCCACGACAAGCACGGTGAGGCCCAGCAGCGGGCGTTGGGCAGTGGCATGGGTAGTAAGAGTCATAAAAGCGGTATCATCGGGCATTCTGGGCCTCCGGCAGCAAGAAGGTGAGTCGGTAACTGCGTCCATGCTTGCCCCTTGGTGGCTAACAGAAGGTGAACAGCGCGGATTTTACGCACCTGATGCCGCTTGCAGCATCGCGGAGCCGCAGCCATAACCCCCTAACCAAACCGGAAACCTGACGGAGAGTGCGATGATCGGCAGACTGAACCATGTGGCAATTGCAGTGCCGGACCTTGATGCGGCCTGCGCGCAGTACAAAGACACGTTGGGCGCAAATGTTGGCGCGCCTCAGGACGAGCCTGACCACGGTGTGACGGTTGTCTTTATCGAGCTGCCAAACACCAAGATCGAGCTTCTGTATCCGCTGGGTGAAAACAGCCCCATTCAAGGTTTCCTCGACAAGAACCCGTCCGGCGGCATTCACCATATTTGCTACGAGGTGGACGATATCATCGAAGCGCGTGACCGCCTGAAAGACAGCGGTGCGCGTGTTTTGGGCAATGGCGAGCCGAAGATCGGGGCGCATGGCAAGCCGGTGCTGTTCCTGCACCCGAAAGACTTTACCGGAACCCTGGTCGAGCTGGAGCAAGCCTGATGGCCATAACCTCTGCCATCGTGGTGTTCGCTGTTGTCTGGTTTCTTGTGCTGTTTTGCGTCCTGCCCTTCGGCACACCCAGCCAAAGCGAGATGGGTGAGGTTTCCCCCGGAACGCCGCGCTCCGCACCGGCGAACCCGCGGATGAAACGCAAATTTGCGATCACCACTATGATCACGATCGTGATCTGGGTGCCGCTGTGTCTGGCGATCATTTATGGCTACATCAATGCGGACACGATGAACCTTTACAAGCGGTTCGGTCCAGATAGTTGACCGCGCCTTAGCGCGACAGCCGATGGAACAGATGCGTGAAACTGGCCACCCCTAAGATCGGGATCAGCAGGTTGACGAAGGGGATGGTCAAAGGAATGGCCATTAGTGTTCCTGCCATCCAGATTTGCCAACCATTGCGTTTGCGGAATTCGCGCGCGCCAGCCGTACCCAGCCTGCGTTGCGCCACGAGCGTGGCGTATTCGCGGCCAAGAAGTAGTCCGTTCACGCCCCAAAAGATCAGCGGTGCGAAGGGTGGAAAGATCACATAGAGCACCAGTGCGGCGATGTTCACCGCGATAAGGACGCCGAGGAACTTCGCGCTTTCGGTGAGGGCCTCGCCTAAGGGCAAAGGGGATACGGCGGGTTGGTTCGGATAGTGTTCTGCTTCGACGGCGTCGACGACCTGATCCAGAAACAGACCCGTAAACGCGGATGCCACGGGGACCATCAGGAAGACCGACGCCCCGAGCATGACAGGCACCACGGCCCATGACAGGACATTGTCGATCCATGTGATCTCACCGATCCATGGCAGCGAGAAGCTGTCTGGCACCACGAGCCCGACGGTCCACGCGAAGGCCACTGTGAAGGCAAAGAGCAGCGCGAGCGTCAGGCCGACGCCTGTGAGCAGCACCTTCAGGAAGCGCCCGTCGCCGATTTGGCCCAACGCTTTGACGAAGTCGGAGAAAATCATGTGCTGGTCCACGTTGTGATGGCAGTTATGTCTGGACGGGGGCGGTCTGGGGGTGTGGATGTCTCGGTGCCCATGTGAATGAAGCCCGCGACATATTCCGGCGCGTCGAGGTTTAATCCCTCAGTCAGAAACGGACGGTCGAAGGCGGTCCAACCGGTCAGCCAGTTTGCGCCCCATCCTGCGGCAAGTGCTGCGTTCAAAAGGGCGAGGCACACGGCTCCGGCACTGAGCGTTTGTTCAATTTCGGGAATTTTCTCGGATGCTTTAGGAGAGGCCACAACAGCGACCGACAGCGGCGCGGTTTCGAACATGCCTGCAATCTTGTCGATTTGATCAGGGTCCAGCTGCAAGTCGGCGCCGCGCTTGCGGGTCAAAGCGGCAAGCCGGTGCAGGGCTGGTTGCTCCAGCACTATGAATCGCCATGGCTCCAGCTTTCCGTGATCCGGCGTGCGGGCCGCTGCGGTTAGCAAGGGGAGCAGCGCGTCGCGGTCGGGTGCAGGGCCGGTGAGCGTCTTATGCGGACGCGAGCGGCGGGTCAGCAAGAACGCGAGAGCGTCTGGGTTTGGCGTTGGCATATGGAATTGGTCCCCGTTGATTGGACCCTATGTCGGCCACACGTGGCGCAAATTCAAGGTCTGCGGGGCGATAGCGTCCATCGCGGGGCGCTCTAACAAGGCAGTGCGCGGGGCAGGGCGTGATTTCGCCCAAACCAACAACCCGACCAGCACGCAAAAGACTGCCAGCAAAAGCAGCAGCCCCTTGGTCATTTCTTCGCGGCCGGTTTTTTCTTCGCAGCAGCTTTCTTCTTAGCCGGCGCCTTCTTCTTGGTTGGCGCCTTGCGCTTCTTGCCGCCCTTGGACTGCTTCTCGACGATCAACTGGATCGCCTGATCAACGGTCAGATCTTCGGGGGCGATGTCCTTGGGAACCGTGGCGTTCACTTTTTCCCATTTCACGTAAGGCCCGTATTTGCCTTCCATGATGGAAATGGCACCGCCCTCGTCAGGATGTTCGCCCATATCGCGCAAGGTCTTCGCTGCCGCACCGCGACCACCGCGAGAGGCGACTTTTTCGGCGAGCAATTGCACCGCGCGGTTCATCCCGACATCGAAGACTTCTTCGAGGCTTTCGAGATTGGCGTTGGTGCCGCCGCGGTCCGACGTGCTTTCGGCGTGTTTGATATACGGCCCGTAACGGCCAATATTGGCCCAGACATTCACCCCGTCTTCAGGGTGCGGCCCGATCAGGCGCGGCAAGGACAGCAAGCGCACGGCTTGCGCAAGGTCGATGTCTTCGGGTGGCCATTCCTTGGGGATCGACTGGCGGTTTGGCTTTTTGTTTTCTTCGGTCACCTCGCCGCGCTGGGCGTAGGGGCCAAAGCGGCCTTTGTGGATCCAGATCTTGTCGCCGTCATCCTCGCCCAGCAGCTTACCTTCGGGGGGAATGGCGCTGGCTTCCAGCTCCGCATTGGGCGGGCCGAAGGGGCGGGTGTACTTGCACTCGGGGTATCTGGAGCAGCCGATGAACGCGCCGCCGGAACGCGCGGTGCGCATCGACAAACGACCTTCGCCGCAGTTCGGGCATAGGCGCGGATCCGTGCCTTCCTCGTTCGGTGGGAAGATGTGCGGGGCCAGCACGTCGTTGATCTTTTCCAACACCTCGGTGATCGACAGGTCCAGCGCCTCGGCAATCGCGACGGAGAAGTCGCGCCAGAAGCGTTCGAGCACATTCTTGTAGTTACGCTCGCCTGCGGAAACGTCATCGAGTTCTTCCTCAAGCGCAGCAGTAAAATCGTATTCCACATATTTGCTGAAGAAGTTGGACAGGAAGACTGTCACCAAACGACCTTTATCCTCAGGGATCAGGCGGTTTTTCTCTTTGATCACGTAATCGCGGTCTTGGATCGTGGTCACAATCGACGCGTAGGTCGACGGACGGCCAATGCCCAGTTCTTCCATGCGCTTGACCAAGGTCGCCTCGGTGTAGCGGGGGGGCGGCTGGGTGAAGTGTTGCTCTGGTGTGACCGACTTTTTAGGGGCGGTTTCACCTTCGCTGATTTGTGGCAGCGACTTGTCGTCATCGTCGATGACAGCGTCGTCGCGGCCTTCTTCGTAGACCTTCAGGAAGCCGTCAAACATCATCACCTGACCGGACGCGCGCAATTCGACTTGGCGGTCGCCAGAGCCGATAATAACCGTCGTGCGCTCCAGCTTGGCGGCCGCCATTTGCGACGCGATAGTACGTTTGTAGATCAGGTCATAGAGCTTGCGCTGATCCGCATCCATGATCTTGAGGCTTTCGGTATCCGCCGACAACACGGTCGGGCGGATACATTCGTGGGCCTCTTGCGCGTTCTTGGCTTTGTTTTTGTACATGCGCGGCTCTGCGGGGACGTATTTGTCGCCGAACTTGTCCTTGATCGCGTCGCGGGCAGCGTGAACAGCTTCGGGCGCCATATCGATGCCGTCGGTCCGCATATAGGTGATGTGACCGGCCTCATAGAGGCGCTGTGCTGCGCTCATGGTTTGGCGCGCGCCCATGCCGAACTTGCGGCTGGCTTCCTGCTGCAAGGTGGAGGTCATAAACGGCGCGGACGGATTGCGGGAGCCGGGTTTGGCCTCGACGCTAGTGACCTTTAGATCACGCGAATTGACGGCGGCGACGGCCAGTTCAGCGGCGGTGTCGTTGGCGATGTCGAACTTGTCGAGCTTCTTGCCTGCGAGCATCGTCAGTCGTGCTTCGTATTCTTGCCCACGCGAGTTTGCCAGTAGAGCCTTCACCGTCCAGTATTCCTGAGCGTTGAATTTCTCGATCTCCATCTCGCGGTCAACGATCAGGCGCAAGCAGACGGATTGCACGCGGCCCGCGGATTTCGCACCGGGCAGGCGGCGCCACAATACGGGCGACAGTTTGAAACCCACCAGATAATCCAGCGCGCGGCGCGCCAGATAGGCGTCCACCAAAGGCTGGTCGACCTTGCGGGGGTTTTTCATCGCCTCGGTGACAGCGGTTTTTGTAATGGCGTTGAATACGACGCGGCTGACGGGGGTGTCCTTTTTGATCACCTTGCGTTTGCGCAGGGTCTCTTCAAGGTGCCACGAGATCGCTTCGCCTTCGCGGTCGGGGTCGGTTGCGAGGATCAGGTTGTTGTCGTCTTTCAGCGCGTCGGCGATGGCTTTGACATGCTTTTTGGAATCGCTCGCGACCTCCCACAACATGTCGAAATCATTGTCGGGGTCGACGGAGCCGTCCTTCGGGGGAAGGTCCCGAACGTGGCCGTAAGAGGCAAGCACCGTGTAGTCGGGGCCGAGATATTTGTTGATTGTCTTAGCCTTTGCGGGCGACTCGACGACAACTACGGGCATATCTGCCTCTCCTTAAACGACTACTTCGATCAGCGGTTACATGTGGTCGCGACGTAAGGCTTGTCAACAGGCGCTGTGTTCAATTGCCTGTTGTGGTGCCTTGTTTCACGCTTCCTGTGCGGGGAAAATCAGCTTCAAGGGCTCATATGACGCATGTTTCTGACAAGGTATTAGTGAAACGTAGAGATAAAAGGACTATGTCGTGAGAATGAAGAAACTGGCCTTGATATTTTTCGCGTTTCCATCTGTCGCAACGGCGGATTGTGTCGTGTTGTTGCACGGGCTTGCGCGGAGCAATTTCTCCCTGTCGGTGATGGAGCAAAGCCTTCAGGCAAGCGGGTTCCAAACGGTTAACCCGTCCTATCCATCCACGACAGAAACGATCAAGGATCTGGCCAACGCGACGATTCCGGCGGCGATTGCGGAATGTGACGCCAACACCCCGATCCACTTTGTGACGCATTCCATGGGCGGTATCCTTGTTCGGGCATGGCTCAAGGAAAACGATCTGCCCAGTTTGGGGCGGGTGGTCATGCTTGCGCCGCCAAACAAGGGGTCCGAACTTGTGGACCAGCTGAGCTCGTGGGAGCCGTTTGAATGGGTGAACGGCCCAGCGGGCGCGCAGCTTCATACGGGGCCGGAGTCGCTGCCAAACACTTTGGGGCCGGTTGATTTCCCGTTGGGCGTTATTGCGGGGACGCAAACGCTCAACCCGTTTTATTCAGTTCTGATCGACGGGCCTGATGATGGCAAAGTATCGGTCGAAAGCACCAAGATCGAGGGGATGAGTGACCACATGGTTTTCCCTGTCACACATACTTTCATGATGAATGCCCCGATGGTTGTGGCGGAAACCATCAAGTTTCTGGAAGATGGCAAGTTCGACCGAGACCTGACTTTGACCGACGTCGTCACCGGTGTTGCCGAAGAGGTCGGGGATACCGTTTCACAGGTCGCGGAAGAAGTTGGTGATGCTGTGGCTGACGCCGCCAGCGATGTCGGCGACGCGGTGACGGAGACAGTAGAGCAGACCCTAGGGACCGACAGCTCTAACTAGCCTTTCGGGCTAATCCGGTTGATATGGCCCATCTTGCGCCCCGGCTTGGCGTCGGCTTTGCCGTAAAGGTGCAAGGCGACGGCAGGGTCGGCGGAAAGCTCCGGCACCTTGTCCATATCCGCGCCGATCAAGTTTTCCATCACCACATCGGCATGTCTGCTTCCGTCACCCAGCGGCCAGCCCGCGACGGCGCGGATATGCTGCTCGAACTGGTCGATGACGCAGCCGTTTTGTGTCCAGTGTCCGGAATTGTGCACGCGAGGAGCGATCTCGTTGACGATCAGGCCCGCTGGCGTGACGAATAGCTCGACACCCAGAACGCCCACGTAATCCAACGCATTCAATATGCGTCCCGCCATCAACACCGCGTCGGTGCGCAAGGCAGCGGATACGGATGCGGGAACTGTGGTTGTGTCGAGTATGCCGTCGCGATGGACGTTCTGGCCGGGATCGAAACAGGCGACTTGGCCGTCAACTGCGCGCGCACCGATAACGGAAATCTCGCAGGAGAAATCTACGAAGCCTTCCAAAACTGCGCTGGCACCGTTCATGACAGCGAATGCCGCGTCCGCATCGCCAGTATCACCCAAGCGTGCTTGACCTTTCCCGTCATACCCCAAGGTGCGGGTTTTCAGGATGGACGGCGCGCCAATTTCGGCCACGGCCTCGTGCATATCCTCAAGCGTATCGACGGCCATGAAGGGCGCGACGTTCAGGCCGATCTCTTGCAGGAAGGCCTTCTCGTTCATGCGGTCTTGGCTAATCGTCAACGCGCGCCGGTTCGGGCGGACTTCGCACAGGGCCTCTAGCTGATCGAGCGCGGAGGTGGGGATGTTCTCGAATTCGTAGGTGATGACATCGACAGCTTCGCCAAATTTGCGGAGGGCGTCGGTGTCATCATAGGAGGCTTGGAAATGGTAGTTCGCCACATGCGAGGCGGGACAATCGCCGCCCGGCTCAAAGATGCAGGTCTTGAACCCGAGCCGCGACGCGGCAACCGACAGCATCCGGCCCAGCTGGCCACCGCCCAGAATTCCGATGGTCGCGCCAGTGGGTAGGGGCTTAGTCATTGCTCGGCTCCTGCGGAATGGAGGCTGACAGATCAGCGCGCCATTTGTCCAAACGCGCGGCAAGATCGCTGTCATGTAGAGCTAATATACCAGCAGCCATCAGGCCCGCATTCGCAGCTCCGGCAGCGCCGATGGCCATGGTCGCCACAGGATAACCACGCGGCATTTGCAGGATGGAATAGAGGCTGTCCACGCCGGATAGCGCTTTGGTTTGAACAGGAACGCCGATCACCGGAACACGGGTCTTGGACGCCATCATCCCCGGCAAATGCGCGGCACCGCCAGCGCCTGCAATGATCACCTGCAAACCCCGATCAACGGCGGTCTTGCCATAGTCCCAAAGCCGGTCAGGTGTGCGGTGCGCGGAGACGATTTTGGCCTCAAAGGGGATACCCAGAGCATCAAGCATATCGGCGGCTTCTTTCATGGTGGGCCAGTCGGACTGGCTGCCCATGATAATACCAACGGGGATGGGTGCTTGTGTCATGATGGGACCGCTCTCAGGATGCCGGATGGAAGCCGCCCTTATAGCGGCTGGCGCTGCTCACGCAATAATATCTGGGGTAAGCTCGTCTTCGAGGACTGCGATGCGGTCCTTCAGCGACAGTTTCTGTTTTTTCAACCGTCGGAGTGTCAGCTGATCGGGCGCCGATTTTTCCTGCAATGCTGCAATAGCCTCGTCCAGATCACGATGCTCTCGTTTGAGGACTTCGAGCTTCACGCGAAGAACATCGTTCTTGCTCATGTTTTCGGATGATTTCACGGGCTTAGTGCTCTTTGCTGAGGTCATCTGCAATGTGGGGGTGCGCGCGCGTGCTGTCCAGTGTTTCGCGCATATCACTCTTGATTCATCGACAAACAGCCCCCATTTTATTCGTATGGCTGCTTTCGGGGGCCATACTTCGCAAAGTCGCTTAAACATCTAGGACTGTGCCATGACGAAATTGACCTTGGGGTCGCACCCTTTTTTGCTGGGCTTTGACCAGTTGGAACGGCTGGTAGAACGCACCGCAAAATCCGAGAACGGCTACCCGCCATTCAACATCGAACAATCCGCGGACAACGCCTACCGCATTACGCTTGCTGTCGCCGGGTTCGGCGAAGACGATCTGTCGATCACTGTCGAGGACCGCCAGTTGATCGTGCGGGGCAGGCAGGCTGACGCGAGCGATGAGCGGATTTTCCTGCATCGCGGTATTGCGGCGCGACAGTTTCAAAAAGCATTCGTGCTGGCCGATGGCGTCGAAGTCGCTGGTGCTACGACCGAGAACGGACTGCTTCACGTCGATCTGAAACGGGCCGTACCTGATACAATTGTGCAAACCATCAAGATCAATAAAGGATAAACATCATGGACACACAAGTTGACCTCAAGACCTTGGGTGGTGCTGACCGGATTGTCTATGTCCGCCCAGTCGATGTCGCGGAGCTGCCGGAAGAAGTGCGGTCCGAGATCGTCGGCGTTGATCACCTATACGCGGTTCACGCCCCTGACGGCGAGCGTCTTGCCTTGGTTAAGGACCGCGAAATGGCCTTTATGCTGGCGCGTCAGAACGATTTTTCGCCGGTGACGGTTCACTGACCTGACGGTTTATAAAATAGAAATAGAAAGGGCTCCCAACTTGGGAGCCCTTTTCGTCTTTTGTGTTTGAAAATTTAGGCTTTGATCAGGCCCATAGATTCCAGCTTCAGGATGACCTGATGCGCGCAGTTGTCGACATCGACGTTTTCGGTCTCGACGCTTAGTTCTGGATCTACGGGAACGTCATACGGGTCAGAGATACCGGTGAATTCCTTGATCTTGCCTTCGCGCGCCAGCTTATAGAGGCCTTTGCGGTCACGGCGTTCGCATTCCTCGATAGAGGTCGCAACGTGGACTTCGATGAAAGCCCCGAACGCTTCGACGTCCTCGCGCACCGCGCGACGCGTCGTGGCATAGGGTGCGATTGGCGCACAGATTGCGATGCCACCGTTCTTGGTGATCTCGGAGGCGACGTAGCCGATGCGGCGGATGTTCAAATCGCGGTGCTCTTTCGAGAAGCCCAATTCGGAGCTGAGATTCTTACGCACGATGTCACCATCAAGAAGCGTGACGGGGCGGCCGCCCATTTCCATCAGTTTCACCATCAAAGCGTTCGCAATGGTGGACTTGCCGGAGCCGGAGAAGCCGGTGAAGAACACGGTGAAGCCCTGATTCGCGCGCGGTGGGCGGGATTTGCGAAGCTCTTCGACCACAGCAGGGAAGGAGAACCATTCCGGAATCTCCAGACCTTCCGCCAAACGGCGGCGCAGCTCGGTGCCGGAGATGTTGAGGATCGTGACGTCGTCCGCATCCGCAATCTCGTCGGCAGGCTCGTATTGGGCGCGGTCCTGAACAAACACCATGTGTTTGAAGTCGACCATTTCGATGCCCATTTCTTCTTGATGCTCGCGGAACAGGTCCTGCGCGTCATAGGGGCCGTAGAAGTCCTCACCTGCGGAGTTCTTGCCGGGGCCTGCGTGGTCACGCCCGACGATGAAGTGGGTGCAGCCGTGGTTCTTACGGATCAGGCCGTGCCACACGGCCTCGCGTGGGCCACCCATACGCATCGCAAGGTTTAGCAAGCTCATCGAAGTTGTGGATGCCGGATATTGGTCCAGCACAGCCTCGTAGCACCGCACGCGGGTGAAGTGGTCGATATCGCCCGGTTTGGTTAGGCCAACAACGGGGTGGATCAGCAGGTTGGCCTGCGCCTCTTTCGCGGCGCGGAAGGTCAGTTCCTGATGGGCGCGGTGCAACGGGTTGCGGGTTTGGAAGGCCACAACGCGGCGCCAGCCCATTTTGCGGAAATAGGCGCGCAATTCGTTAGGTGTGTCGCGGCGGGCGCGGAAGTCGTAATGCACCGGCTGCTGGATGCCTGTGATCGGGCCGCCGAGGTAAATCTTGCCGGCTTGGTTGTGCAGGTAGTTGACGGCGGGGTGGGCGCTGTCATCCGCGCCAAAGACCTTTTTGGCCTCATTGGCTTTGTTCGGCTCCCATTTGTCGGTGACCGACATCATGGCAAGGATCACGCCTTCCTGGTCGCGCAAGGCGATGTCTTGGCCCACTTCAACCGAGTTGGCGAAGTCGTCGCCGACATCCAAGGTGATGGGCATTGGCCACAACTCACCCGACGTCAGGCGCATGTTTTCGACCACGCCGTTATAGTCTTCTTCGGACAGGAAACCCTTAAGCGGGTTGAAGCCGCCATTCATCAGCAGCTCCAGATCGCAGATCTGACGCGGTGTAAGGTCCCAAGACACAAGCGCACCCGCTTCGTGCTTTAGCTTTTGAGCGCTGTCATAGGAGACAAAGAGTTCAGGGATTGGTGCCAAGTTGGTAGGTTGCATGTCGCATCTTTCTGTCAAAATATCTTAACGCCCCCTCCAAGCGCCGTTGGAAAAGCGTTTAGCGTTCAAGTCTGACCACTAGCAAGGGCCGGATTGAATTACAGGGGAAACGCGGCAGAAAAGCCGCGTTACTCGGTGACTGCGCCGTAGCCAAGCGGCTCTGATACGTATTTGCCGTCGACCTCGCCTTGTTCGGCGAGCCAGCGTTCAGCTTCAAGGGCTGCCATGCACCCCATGCCCGCGCTTGTGACGGCTTGGCGATACTTGTGGTCGGTCAGGTCGCCTGCCGCGAAAATGCCGGGGATGGAGGTCTGTGTGCTGTCGGGTTTCGTCACCACGTAACCGCCCATATGCGTTTCCAGCACATCTTTGACCAATTCGTTCGACGGCGCGTGACCGATGGCCACAAACACGCCTTTGCATGGAATCTCGGTGATCTCGCCGGTCTTGGTGTGCTTGACCTTGACGCCTTCAACGCTGAGCGGCGTGTCGGTGCCCGTCACCTCGACCAACTCGTGGAACCACATCGGTTCGATCTTCGGGTTCTTCTCAAGGCGGTCGATCAGGATCTTTTCGGCACGCAATTCGTCGCGACGGTGGATCAGCGTTACCTTGGAGGCAAAGTTGGTCAGAAAGAGCGCTTCCTCCACGGCGGTGTTCCCGCCGCCGATTACCACGATTTCCTGCCCGCGATAAAAGAAGCCGTCGCAAGTGGCGCAGGCGGACACACCGAAGCCTTTGAACTTCTCTTCGCTTTCGAGGCCAAGCCATTTTGCGCGCGCACCTGTCGCAAGGATCACCGCATCTGCGGTGTAAAGCGTCCCGCTATCCCCTTTGGCTTTGAACGGTCTCGAGGTGGTGTCGAGGTCGGTGATGATGTCGCCAATGATTTCGCAACCCATCGCTTTGGCGTGGTCTTGCATGCGCACCATTAGATCGGGGCCTTGCACTTCGGTGTCGCCGGGCCAATTTTCGACTTCGGTGGTGGTGGTCAGTTGACCACCCGGCTCAATGCCTTGCACCAAAATGGGGTCCAGCATCGCACGGGACGCATAGACGCCCGCCGTATAACCAGCAGGGCCGGAACCAATGATCAAAACTTTCGAGTGGCGGGTGGCGGACATTGCGAAATCCTTCAGCAATAATTGCGGTCAGCCCGATATAATTGCCGCGGGCGTGGAGCGAAAGGGGGCGGTTATTTATTTGCAAATCATTTGATATGTTGCTCAGGCTTGAAATATTATTGCGCGTGCAGCCCTTGCGGAGTAAGACACGGTAAACCAAGGGAGTCGGTCATGGCCGTTTCAAAGCTCGACGAAATTGATCGCAAGATTCTTTCAGAACTTCAAGCAGACGGGCGAATGACCAATGTCGAGTTGGCCAAGCGTGTCGGCATTTCCGCCCCACCCTGCCTGCGCCGTGTGCGCACGCTCGAAGAGTCCGGATATATTCGGGGTTATCACGCAGATGTCGAAGCGCGTGCCTTGGGATTTGAAGTCAAAGTCTTCGCGATGGTGGGGCTACAAAGCCAAGCCGAAGCGGACCTGTCTGCATTCGAGAAACGGTGCCGCGAGTGGCCGTTGGTGCGTGAGTGCCATATGCTGAACGGGGAAGTCGACTTCGTTCTGAAATGCGTCGCCCCGGACCTGAGCAGCTTTCAAAGCTTCCTGACGGAAGAACTGACCTCCGCCGACAACGTCGCCAGCGTCAAAACATCTTTGGTTATTCGGGTTGCAAAAGACGAACCCGGCGTGCCGTTCGAGGTTGTCGAGGCTCGACTGTCCCAGATCGCCTAGCTGCCTTCGCGCAAGGCCCGCACTTCGAATGTCGTCAACCTATTGATGAGTTGCGGACCGAAGAAGTCCAAGCCTCTTGCCTGTGGAAAGAGCCTTAGTAGGGAATATTTCATCTCGTCGTCGACCAAGGCTTCCGTGTGCGGGCCGGGGTGGAAGCTTTCCATCTCGATGTCGTTCACTTTGATTGTGGCCTGACGGTCGAACGCGAGATTGAAAACCGCGATAGGCGACGCTGGTTGCACCGAGAAGACAGACATTCCATCCTCAAACGCGCGCACCGGAGCAAAGGCCAGGTCGACCCCGAACAGGGACCGGCACTTTGCGTGGCGGAACAAGATGTGCGCGCGGGGGGCCAGAAGCAAATCTTGCGATGGCTTTGCCAAGCCGAAGGCATCGGCAGTTACCCGAAACAGCGCACCACGGTCCGCGGTTTGTGCTTCGCGCAGGGACAACTCATAGGACCCGATCCATTGCAACGGGATTGGGCCATACTCGGACGTCAAGATCAGCATGCCCGGCACAAGGTCTTCGACGGCAACGGGGCCATTGGCGGTCGCGACGATCGCGCCACGGGCCATGCTTGCGCAGGCACTTTCGATCACGGGAAGGGCGGGGGCCACGACAGTATCATACCGCTCCTCACCCGCAGGCGTGAGCCAAGCGATATTATAGGGACGGGCCATTGCGCGGGTGCGCGGGCTTGCAGCCGCACGGTACGCAAGGGACTGGCCTTGGCCAATTCGGGTCGGGGATAGATGTGTGGGAATATCGGGTGAATAGGTCATGCGTCGTCCCTTGTCAGGTCTTTGCGTGACTGCGTCGGTCCCCACCGGCGCGCAGAGTTGCTGGTTGATAATACCCAGACAATGGCCAGTTCCACGCATCAAAGTCAAATATTCGGCCCTAGTCGTTGCGTTTAGGTGGACAATGCTAGGGCGCGACAAGCGACCGTTTCCGCCGGAGTGGGGAGGTTTGCCACAATTCGAAAGCCGTGCGTGTGTTGCAGGCAATGGACAGAGGCGAATCGGTCTGTCACACTCTGACGGTCACCAACAAGACCCGAGTAACGAGGCACGCGGTGCAGGTAACGAGCAAGGATCACGTTCTAAAGGTCGTCACGATGACCCGGTTTCACTTTGTAGCGGGGTTGCCGACGGCTGGCGCACGGTGCCTCATGGCATTACTGGCGCAGAACCCGCGGTTTTGTGCGGCGAGTGACAGTCCGGCGGAGCGCGTATTCAATGTCCTGAGTGCTGGACGAGAAAATCAGGACCACCCCCTATCTGGCATCTCATCAGACACACGCAGCGCGGTGTTGCGCGCGTCATTGGACGCGGTTCACCATGCTCGCCCAATCGCGTCCGTGGTGTTCGACAACAACATCCGATGGCTGTCGCATGTGACAACACTGGCCGAACTGTTTCCACTGTCTCGCTTCGTCATCATGGTCCGAGACCCCGCACGTATCGCGGCCGAAATGGCTCAAGAGGCCGGAGTCGTGACATCGCCGCACGCGTTGATGTCGGAGCACGGTGTCATCGGCGCACCGATCCAATTGGTTCACGACGCGTTGAGCAGTCCGGCGTCCAAGCGATTGCTGTTGATTGACTATGACCGGTTGCTGACCGATCCGGAGCGCGTGCTGGACTCACTCTACGCGTTTGTAGGCGAGCCACATTTCACGCACGATTTCCGTGCGCTTCCTGCAAGAGAGGTGCCGCCGCAAGCGATCACCGGTCATCTGGCGCGACGGGTGACCACACCAAGCGACACAACATCGCGCCGCGCCCAGAAAGCTGACCTACCGATCTGGCGACGCAGCTCGGGGTCAGAAGCCACCATGTTGCTGCCCGAGACTGGATAACCGATGCGGCTGGTGCTAGCAGTCCAGTGGATTTAGCGAGAAGGCCGGACGCCATGGCGACACTAAGCAAACAGCAGATAAAAGACCTTTTCGCAAAGTCGCGACAGGCGCAGGAAAAAGGCAGGCTCGACGAAGCCGAGCGTGGCTACAAAAAACTGCTGAAAGCCGCACCGCAACTGGCCGAAGTCAGCTTCAACCTCGCAGAGATATTCACCCTTCGCGGTAAGGTGGCCGAAGCTGCAGAGCGGTTTGAACATGCGGTAAAGTTGCGCCCGAACGAGCCGGCCATTTGGGTGAGCTATCTCAACATGGCCAGCAGGCATCCAAACCAGAAAAACTTTGATGTGCTGCGAGAGCGGGCGCGGCCCGTTCTGGGAAAGACACCTGCATTTGCATTCTTTGAAGGCCTGGCAGCACTTCGAGAAGAGAATTGGGAAGCAGCGGCGAAGTTTTTGAAGTCCGCGATAGATGCCGGATTCCGTCAGGCGCGCGTTTATGCGGAATACGGCTCCGCGCTGGTTGGGCTCAAGAAATTCGACTTGGCGATGTCGCAATTCGATATGGGCCTGACGCTCGCCCCCGATAGCGACATGGTCTTGTTCCGCAAAGCGGGGCTTCTTCAATCGATGGGGCGAATAGACGAGGCGCGTGATGCCATCCAACGCGCGATCAAGCTGGCTCCGAACGTGGGCGGCCACCACGCGCTTTACGCATCGCTCACCAAGATGACTGCGGATGATCCCAATATTCCGGTGATGAAAGCCGCCCTGAAATCGAAACGTGTGGGGGATAAAGAACTTCCGGCGCTGGGGTATGCACTTGCGAAAGCGATGGAGGATAGTGGCCAGTTCGGTAAGGTATTTACTTACCTGAATTTGGCGAACCGCGCATTGGCGAAAGCCTATCCCTACGATGTTCCGTCGGTTATCGCGAGCGCGGAGCGAATCTGCCGGCTATTCGAACGTGTGAAAGACTTTGACGGGCCGGTGAGCGATGCGTCTCCGATATTCGTCACGGGCGCGCCGCGGTCCGGCACCACGCTGGTTGAGCAAATTCTGGCGTCCCACTCACAAATTGAGGGCGGTGGCGAGATCGGGTTCGTGCAGCCGAAATTTGCGGATTTGATTGTGCCTGCTGACAAGGACTGGGGGGCAGATGGTCAAGAATTGATGGCCCAATGTGTGAAGGCGGCGGACGAGTTTGGCGTCGAGTTGAAGAAAATGTTCCCCGACGCGCCGTTCGTGACGGACAAGTCGATTTCCAGCTACGCCATCTTGGGGTTTCTTGCAAAAGCCATGCCCAATGCGCGCTTTGTCGTGGTGCGCCGTGATCCGCGAGACAATGCGTTATCAATCTACAAAAACCAGTTTCGCGAAGGCTTGCACCGTTATGCGAACAATCTTGAACATATTGCGATTTTCCTGCGTCAGTTCGAAGAGATGGTGGAATTTTGGCGGCAGCATCTACCGGGATCATTTCACGAAATCCGCTATGAAGAGCTGATTGCGGAGCCTGAAGCCCAGTCGCGGGCCTTGATCGCGGCCACGGGTTTTGAATGGGAGGATGCGTGTCTGTCGTTCTATGAGACCAAGCGGGAAGTCCGCACGCTCTCTGCGACCCAAGTGCGCCAGCCGATGTATTCGTCATCTGTGGGCGCGTGGAAAAAGTTCGAGACGGACATGAAGCCCTTCCTGACGGCGTTTGCCAGCTCAGAAGCAAGCGACACCTAACCCGGAAAGGGATGCGGCGCTTTCAGATGGGTTGAGACAACCGGTAAGCTGTCTCGACCCCGATTTTATCGGTCTCGATTAGGACGTTGCCTGACGTGGAAGGCGGACATGCGTCGGCGTGTCCGATATCGCGTTATGCAGGATTTTGGCCAGGCCTGGAGCTTCGTCTGCAAGACGCGTTTTCCAGTTGGCGCTTGTCCCGCGGGCCCAAGGCATCGTTACATTGGTCCGAGCGCTTTCTTCCAGCACCCAAGTCATCCAGCGGCTGTTTTTGCCCATTGTATTGCTCCGTCTCAGTTTGATGGAGCGCCGCAGCGTTCTTGCTGCTTTACGGCCCCGTCCGATGAATTCGTGTCCCGTTTCGAGACAGGATCAA
The DNA here is from genome assembly GCF_900129235.1 of Litoreibacter ascidiaceicola. GTDB lineage: Bacteria > Pseudomonadota > Alphaproteobacteria > Rhodobacterales > Rhodobacteraceae > Litoreibacter > Litoreibacter ascidiaceicola. Next base: position 147,883 of record NZ_FQUV01000004.1, read on the forward strand.
TCCAACATTCCAATGGGGCATCAGCATGTCGTGTTTTTAAGTTTCTTAAATTTCTTTGGAGAAAATTGTGGCGCAATACGACGGCACCGCAAAGCAGCACGAAGGCCAGTAGATCAAAGGAGATGGACGAGATGAACTGCATGCCGCGAGTCGTAACAGGCGAAGTTTAAGGCACGATTAAGGCGTCTCACTGCCTTGTCATCGTCAACTTTGGCGCAACAAACCGGAAACTAGAGCCTGATTGTTGCGATGAGCCGACCATAGTCCGCTTCTTTTTGGTGAACACTGCGACGGTACGAATAAAAGCGCGCTGCATCTGAATAGGTGCAATGCCGCGTCCATTCCGCGTTGACCCCTGCGGCGCGCAAACGGTGTAGCCCGTAGGCAGGCAAGTCAAACTGCATTTTGTCGCCGTTGCCATTGGCAAAGAAGCGCGCGTTTTCGGGGTCCTCGTCATAGAACCGCTCGAAATACTCAGGCCCGACCTCATAGGCGGCCTGACTGATGCAGGGGCCAATAACAGCCTGAATGCGTTCTCGGGTTGCGCCCAGACCCACCATGGCGTCGACCGTGTTTTCCAATATACCGGCTACTGCGCCACCCCAGCCCGCATGGGCTGCGCCGATGACGCCTGCTTGTGCGTCGGCGAACAGCACCGGTTGGCAATCGGCGGTTAAAACGCCCAAAGCCACCCCTTCGGTGGCGCAGACCATGCCGTCTGCTTTTGGTTTGTCCTTGATCGGCCCGTCTACGATGACGACATCGGCAGAGTGGCATTGATGAACCGAGACCAAGTGGTCAGGCGGCACTTGCATGGCCTGCGCCACACGCGCGCGGTTGGTCAGGACGATATCGGTCTGATCGGATGATCCTTGCCCGCAATTCAACCCGTCAAAGACGCCGGACGAAGCGCCGCCTTTGCGTGTGAAAAAGCCATGTCGCAACGGGGCGAGGCTATCTGCAGTTAGAATCTCCAGTGTCATGTCGAACTCGCAAGGTCAAAACCAGGGGGTACGGGCGCGCCGCGAGGCGTGAGGGTAATCGCTTTGAACAGGCTCCCCATTTCTTCGGGGTGCGTCAAGCGTCGATGTGCGGCAATGTGTTTATCAAGCTTTGCACCTTGCAGGTTTTCAGCCAAAGCTTGTGCGCGTTGCGTGATGCCAAGCCGTTCCAAAAACACGCCTTGTGGTGTCATCGGGCTGACTTGGCAGGTGGTCGCGGCTTTGGAAAGCGCTTCGAAATCGACATGTGCGGTTAGATCCGCTTGTCCGGGAGATGCCAGCGGGTCGACGGGACTGTGGTTCTCGACCGCCTGAAAGGTGTCGCCCAAAGACCGCCAATCGCCATAGTCGACGATTATTCCCGCCCCGCCCTGCGCAACTCTGTCGGCCACTTCACCCATTGTCGGGGCAGCAGACGGGCACAGCTCGACCACGTCTCCGACACCAGTGTCGGCAAGGCGGTGAGACAGCGCATCGACACGCGTGTCTTCGGTGAGGCCAAGTGTCAATGTGCCGTCTTGAAGCCCGATATGCCGCTCGCTCCAGCCTTTGGTGCCACGCACGAATTGGCGGACAGGAAGCGCGTCGAAAAATTCATTGGCAATCAGCAGAACCGGACCGGCAGGAAGGGCGGAGACATGCTCTACCCATTCTACATCTGCGTCGCTTAGGGTGTCTGTCTGGACATCGCGCAGGTGCTGGCTGGCCTCGACCAAAACAACTTTGCGCGGGAAGTTTGGAATTGCGACCGTCGCCCGCAAGACATCTTTCATCAAGGTGCCGCGACCGGGTCCCAACTCGGCAAGGTAAGCGTCGGGTCGCCCCTGATCAATCCAAGCTTGCGCAAGGCAGAGCCCGAGCATCTCGCCAAACATCTGACTGATCTCCGGCGCGGTGACGAAATCGCCAGCAGCCCCAAAGGGATCACGCGTTGCGTAATAGCCATGTTCCGGATGCAGCAGGCATTGCTGCATGTAGTCGGCAAGGTTCATCGGGCCGTCGGTCGCGATCTGGCGGGCCAGCAGGTCGCGCAGCGCAGTCACGAACGCTTTGCCCGCATGATTAGAAGGACGCCGAGCACGATCATCGGGATCGAGAGCAATTGCCCCATCGTCAGTCCATGCCCACCGATCTGCCATGCCAAGCCCAACGGATTGCCGTCACTGACGAACTGCGCGTCCGGCTGGCGGAAGAATTCTACAAAGCCGCGTGCCAGCCCGTATCCCGCAAGGAATACACCGATCATGGCCCCCGGACGCATGAGCCAGCCGCGACGATAGGCAAGCCAGAGCATCACTGCGCCAAGGAGCAGCCCCTCTAGACCCGCTTCATAAAGTTGTGACGGGTGGCGGGCGCACAGGCCCTCTATGCCGGGGCAGTCTTGGGCCGCTTGCCCGGGAAAGATGAACGCCCAAGGCACATCGGTGGGGCGGCCCCAAAGTTCCGCGTTAATGAAATTCGCGATCCGCCCCAGCATCAGGCCGGTGGGCGCGGAGACCGCGACAGCGTCACCGACGCGCAAGGCGGGCAGCTTGTACTTCCAGCAATAGGCCAGTCCTGCGACCACCACGCCGAGGAAGCCGCCATGAAACGACATCCCACCCTCCCAAACTTTCAGAATTTCGGCGGGATTAGAGATGTAATAGCCGGGTTGGTAGAACGCGACATAGCCCAGCCGACCACCCAGAACCACGCCAAGGATGATCCATGTCAGCAGGTCTTCCGGCTGGTCTTTGGTCATCGGAGGGCCGGCGTCACCCCAGAGGGCAGGGCGTTTGACCAGACCGACTACGATACGCCAAGCGATGATTAACCCGACGATATAGGCCAGCGCGTACCACCGCAGCGAGAAGGCAAAGCTGCCCAATTCGATTGTAAAAATTTCGGGCGCGATCTCGGGAAAGGGAAGGGCAAATATTGTCATAGCCGTTTGGTGCGCTGAGGCTGCGACGAAGTCAACCTTGTGCGCGGCGGCAACCCGACCCATATAGAGGCAAGTGACGAAGGAGTGACCAGATGCAGACCCGCAACAAGTTTTTCGACGACATGTCGCAACTGATGACCAACGCTATGGGCGTGGCGCAGGGTGCTAAAGGCGAGGCCGACAATGCCATCAAAGGCATGATGGACCGTTGGTTGGCGGATCGTGATTTTGTGACCCGCGACGAATTCGAGGCTGTCCGTCTCATGGCCCAGAAAGCCCGTGAAGAGAACGAAGCCCTGAAGGCGCGGCTAGATTCGCTTGAGGCGAAGAAGAAACCCGCCGCCAAGGAATCCTAAGCTGCCGTTGGCCGCCTGCTTTGTCGGCCATACCAGTACCAGACGCGGTAGGCCTCCAAGGCCGCCAGAGGTGCGAAATGCACAATCGCCCCCGTGGGGTTTTCCCAGTTATGTAATGCAGCCCAGTGGACAAGCGTCAGAACCGCGGCAGCATAAGTCCAGCGTTGCAGCGATTTCCATGCCGTTCCCATGCGTCGGACGAAGTAGTCCATAGATGTCACCGCGAGTGGAATAAAGATCGCAAAGGCCAGCCAACCGGTCCAGATATACAGGCGCGGCAACTCGGCAATCATGCGCGCTAACGTAGATTCGTCGATTATGTAGAAGACTGTGTGCAACAAGGCGTAACCGAAGGCGGCAACTCCGAAGTAGCGTCGGTTTTTCTTCAACCAAAGCGGGCCGCGCCAACCTTTGAACAACAAAGTCAGTGGGGTCGCCATCATAGTGATAATAAGTAGTCGAGCCGACGTCTCGCCCGTCGGGTGCAAAAGCTTATGCAGAATACGTGCATCGTCAGACGTGAGGGCGCCGTTTAGCATCAAAGCTGCAGGGACAGATAGAAGGGCCCAAAGCCAATATGGCGAAAGGCGGTTGAGGAAGGCGGACATAATAGCTCCGATGCGCGGTTGTTTGGCCTTACACGAAGTCACTCACGCATTCCGTCGCTGATTGTTCGACTTTTTAGGGCTACCAGATGTCTTTATACAACTGAACGATCTCCTCAGCCGTCGGCACGCGCGGGTTGTTTTGTGGCGAGCCGGAGGCCAAAGCCTGCTCGGCCATGATCGGTAAGGTGTCAAAGTAGTGTTGTTCGTCCAGCCCTTGCGCTGACGGGGCGGGAACGCGCAAATCATCGTTCAACCGGCGCAACCCTTCGACCAGCTTGCCGCAAGCCACTGCATCTGTGTCACTTCGCGTGGCCATCTCCATCACCCGTGCGCAATCAGCGTAACGCGATTGCGCGTGGCCAACGGAGAATTCCGTGACCGCCGGCAGAAGCATCGCGTTGGACAATCCGTGCGTCACGTGAAAATGCGCCCCGATAGGGCGGCTCATCCCGTGCACCAACGCAACCGAGGCGTTTGAGAACGCCATCCCCGCCTGAGACGCCGCGAGCATCAATCCCTCGCGCGCCTCGGCGTTGGACCCGTCCATACATGCCGCCCGCACATGCTTGGCGATCAACGGCATCGCCGACAGGGCAAAAGCGTCGGTATAAGCGAAGGCGCGGCGCGAGACATAGGCTTCCATCGCGTGGGTCAGGCTATCGACTGCGGTATCCGCTGTGATGCGCCACGGTTTGGTGACCGTGAATTCCCAATCAATGATCGCTGCTGTGGCGACCGCCGCCAACCCAGACAAGTTATATTTCTCAGTCTTCACCGTGTCGGTGATCACGCACCAACGGGTCAGCTCTGACCCGGTTCCACCAGTCGTCGGGATCAATATCGTCGGCGGCCCGCATTTGTCGATCTGCGTCGGGGCCTTGTAGTCGCGCACATGGCCGGGATTGACTGACATGAATGAAATTGCCTTGGCCGTATCCATCGGGGAGCCGCCGCCTAAACCGATGACACAGTCATAGTTGCTGGCACGAAAAGCGGCCAATCCTTCGTCCAAACAAGTGTCGGTGGGGTCCTCAATGACTCTGTCGAAGACACCGTATGCGATCCCCGCTGCGTCCAGAACATCAGTTACTCTTCTTACGTGGCCAAGCTCTACCAAGGTTTGGTCAGTCACGATTAAGGGCTTCGATAGCCCAAGCTGTTGCAGCACGTCTGCGGATTCCGATGCAACGCCACCTCCGATGCGGATGATGCGCGGGGATTGTACGCGTCCGATGCTCATTCGGGTCTCCTTAATAATGCTTGCCGAAGCCTGTCCGCTCCAAATCAAAGATGCAAGCCGCCTTGCCATTCTCTATGTGGGTCACCTAAGTTCTGCCAAACAAACCAAACAGGGAACCTGACCCATGCTTCGTTTTGCTGCCGCGGCGCTCGCCGCTTTCACCGCTACTGCCGCCATCGCCGACGGGCATTTGCCCGATCTGGACGGAAAAGAAGTCGTCGTCGTAACTGAAAACGCCTATCCGCCACTTCAGTTTATCGAGCCGGGAACCGGCAATGCAATCGGTTGGGAATATGATGCGATGGCCGAGATTGCCAAACGGATCAACATTTCGGTCGTGTACGAGAATACAAGCTGGGATGCGATGATCCCTGCGGTGTCGCAGGCACAATATGACCTTGGCATGACGGGCATCACCATTCGTGAGGACCGCAAGGAAAAGGTCGACTTCTCCGATAAATACATGACCTCGGCCATGTTGATGTTGGTACGCGGCGACGAGGAGCGCTTCTCCGACGCGGCTTCCTTCGCGGCGGATGAAAACCTGCTGATGGCGGCCCAACCCGGCACGACGCCCTTCTACGTCGGCGTTTATGACGTGCTCGACGGCAACGAGGAAAATCCGCGCATCATCAAGTTCGAAACCTTCGGTGCTGGTGTTCAAGCCTTGCGCACTGGCGATGTTGATTTGGTGCTGACCGACAGCACCGCAGGCTATGGCTACGCCTCGGCGTCTGAAGGCAAGTTGAAGATCGTTGGCGAAAAACTCGGCACCGAGGATTTCGGTTTCATCTTCCCCAAAGGGTCAGAGTTGGTCGCCCCGATCAATGCTGCCATCGCCGACATGAACAAGGATGGCACACTGGAAGCCCTGAACAAGAAGTGGTTCTTGGACTACAAACTCGGCGGCTAAACCGCTGGTGCTTGGCCCGTCAAAACAATCAGACGACTTCCCCTATTGGTTGGTTCTTCTAGGGGGCGTCGTTGCCTATCTCGGCTATCAGGTTGTGGCGGACGACCTGTATTCCCAAGTTCTGGGCACTTTGGCCAAGGGCATCAAAATCACCGTTATCGTTACGCTGATCGGGTTTTCGATCGCCTCGGCGCTGGGGCTTGGGTTGGCGCTCATGTCGACCTCGCGCAGCATAATTATTCGCCAGATTGCACGTTTCTATATCGAGGTGGTGCGGGGAATTCCGATCATTGTGCTGCTGCTCTATGTGGCCTTCGTGGTGGCGCCGGGTTTTGTGGCGCTGGCAAATTGGCTGCTGCAACCCTTTGACGCCGAGCTGATACGGACCCGACAATTTCCCCTGTTGTGGCGGGCGACCATGGCGCTTGCTATCGGCTATTCCGCGTTCATCGCGGAAGTGTTCCGTGCGGGGTTAGAGTCCGTCGACCGCGGCCAGATCGAGGCGGGTCACACGCTTGGTCTCAATCGTTGGCAGCGCTTTCGCTACATTGTCTTCCCGCAAGCGATACGCACAATTCTTCCGCCGCTGGGCAATGATTTCGTCGCCATGGTGAAGGATTCCAGTCTGGTGTCGGTTCTGGGCGTTGGAGACATTACACAGCTTGGCAAGGTGACGGCAGCCGGTAACTTCCGCTACTTCGAGACCTACAACGTGGTTGCCCTAATCTATTTGACCTTGACGGTGACCCTGTCCTTGGCCTTGCGCCGGTTTGAACGGCATATGCGCCAACCGGATCAGGACTGATTGCATCCCGCTCACAAGCGCATAGGTTAGGCGCAAAGGAGCTACATCCCATGATCAACCCTCTACTTGCCGATTGGACCACACCTTTCGGGCTGCCACCCTTCGCTGATATGTCCGACGACGACTTCGCCCCGGGGTTCGAAGCATCTCTGACGCAGGCCCGTGCAGAACTCGCTGCAATCATCGAAAACCCTAAGCCTCCCACCTTCGAGAACACAATTGACGCGTTGGAGCTGATGGGCGAGGCGATGCACAAAGTGCTGTCGCCGTTCTACACATTGGCGGGAGTCGACAGCAATCCTGCCCGTGAAGCGCTGCAGCGGGAGTTTTCACCCAAGCTGGCGGCTTGGGGTTCTGAGGTGTCGATGAATCCGGAGCTGTTTGCGCGCGTTGATTCCCTCTGGCAGGACCGCGAGAAACTAAAGCTGACACCCGAACAGATGCGTGTGCTGGAGTTGACCCGTCGCGGGTTGGTGCGTGCGGGTGCGCAGCTGGACGGTTTTGCCTTCGACCGCCTGAAACAGGTGAAGGAACGCCTTGCCGTTCTTGGCACACAGTTCACGCAAAACCTGCTCGCCGACGAGCGTGCGTGGTATATGGAACTGGACCCCGAAGACTTGGAAGGGCTGCCCGATTTCGTCTTGGCAACGGCCAAGGCGGCGGCGGAAGAGAAAGGGACCGAGGGCCATGTCGTGACCCTGTCCCGCTCCCTCATCGTACCATTTCTGCAATTCTCCGCACGCCGCGACCTGCGGGAACGCGCTTACGAGGCTTGGACGTCTCGCGGGGCCAATGGCGGCGAAACCGACAACCGCTCCATCGCCGCTGAAATTCTGGCGCTTCGGGAGGAGCGGGCGCATCTTCTGGGCTATGACGACTTCGCCACTTACAAGTTGGAAACGGAGATGGCCAAGACGCCAGATGCGGTGCGCAAGCTGCTGATGGAGGTTTGGGAGCCTGCCAAAGCACAGGCCGATCTGGATGCGCAAGTTCTGGCCGCGATGATGAACAATGACGGGGTGAATGACGCGCTGGAACCTTGGGACTGGCGTTATTATTCCGAAAAACGTCGCGCGGAAGAGCATGATTTGGACGAGGCCGAGTTGAAGCCCTATCTGCAACTCGACCGCATGATTGAGGCAGCATTTGATTGCGCGACCCGCCTTTTTAGTCTGGAGTTCAAAGCGTTGGATGTGCCACTGCACCACCCCGACGCCCGCGCTTGGGAGGTGACACGCAAGGGAGAGCATATCGCAGTGTTCATCGGCGATTATTTCGCCCGTGGCGGCAAACGTTCCGGTGCATGGTGCTCGGCGTTGCGCTCCCAGCAAAAGTTGCGCGGCGACATCCGCCCGCATGTGATCAACGTGTGCAACTTCGCCAAACCGGCGAAGGGCAGCCCAGCTCTGCTCAGCTATGACGACGCGCGGACGCTGTTCCACGAGTTCGGCCATGCGTTGCACCAAATGCTGTCAAATGTGACCTACGAGTCCATCTCCGGCACCTCCGTCGCGCGTGATTTTGTAGAACTGCCCAGCCAGCTCTTCGAGCATTGGCTCGAAGTGCCGGAAGTCCTGCAAAAATACGCAACGCACGCGGAAACCGGCGAGCCGATGCCCGCCGATATGCTGCAACGTATGCTGGATGCGGCGAACTATGATCAGGGGTTTGCGACGGTCGAATACGTGGCCTCCGCGATGGTTGATATCGAGTTCCATTCCGGCGATGCCCCCGAAGACCCGATGACCATGCAGGCGGAAATCCTAGAAGGCATGGGGATGCCGCCCGCTATTCGCATGCGCCACGCAACGCCCCATTTCGCCCATGTTTTTGCAGGCGACGGCTATTCATCTGCCTATTACAGCTACATGTGGTCGGAGGTGATGGATGCAGACGCCTTCGCTGCGTTTGAGGAAGCAGGAGGCGCTTTTGACGCGGCGACTGCGCGCAAACTGGAAGACCACATCCTTTCGGTCGGCGGGCTTCGCGAAGCAGACGAGCTTTACACAGAATTCCGCGGTCGCCTTCCCGGTGTCGAGGCGTTGTTGAAAGGTCGTGGATTGGACAAGGTCTCATGAGACTCACACCCGAACAGTCCGACGCCTTGATTCAGATCGTCCGGGAGGTGGCCGCGCACGAAATCAGGCCACTTTTCCGGAAACTTGATGTCTCGGACATCGACAGCAAATCTGCGCCGGATGACTTGGTCACCGTGGCAGACCGTGCGGCGGAGCTGGCGATCTCCGCCGCTGTTCGCGACTTGCTGCCAGACGCCGCGATTGTCGGGGAGGAAGCCGTTTCCGCCGACAAATCCGTGCTGGATCGCGTGGGGCAGGGGCAGGTGGTGGTGATCGACCCTATTGATGGCACATGGAATTTTGCGCATGGGATTGCCTCTTATGGTGTGATCCTGTCCGTCGTGGAGGATGGAGAGACGGTCTTCGGTCTGCTCTATGACCCCAGCTATGACGACTGGATCATTGCCACGAAAGGGCAGGGCGCATGGTTCTGCGATGCCGCTGGCAATCGCCGCCAGCTGACTTTGGAGCGCCCACCAGCCGTAGCGGACTGCTTCGGCTATGTCGGAATGTATCTGTTCGACAAACCCCAGCAAGCGAAGATCGCGGCGCAGCTCCCGGCGTTCCGACGCACGCAATCGCTACGCTGCGCATGTCATGAATACCGACTTCTTGCCGGTGGCGCGTCCCAGTTTTACCTGACAGGGATGCTCAACGTTTGGGATCACGCGGCGGGTGTCTTGATTTATCAAGAGGCGGGCGGCTTCGTCCGGCTTATGGATGGTCGCGATTATCATCCGACCATGCGGCAGGGCAGGTTGCTTGCGGCAGCGTCCGAAGAGCTATGGCAAGATCTTGCACAGCGGTTTTCGTTTCTAGAGTAGTGGTGCTTCGGGGGCGATAACTTACTCGCGGATTTCGCCCGGCATTAACCCCCACAGCTTTTCTCGCGGCATCCAGCCTTTTGTACCATCCAAAGTGACGCGACACCAATACTGGTCGCATTTTCCCAACCGCGCGACGACGCCCATTTCGGCATGGGCGACGATGTTTGATGCGGTGTCGGCCAGTTTGTAAATCGGGGTCAGGTCTTCCTCGATTAATCCGAATCTGGAGCCGCTCAACAATGTGTAGTGAACCCAGCCGCCCGCTCCATCACGGTCAACGACGCGACGCCAATGACCGTGCTCTGCCACGATCTGAAGCGGCATATTGCGATGTTTGAAAACCCAGTCGATGCGGTGCGAAAGCGACGGACCACGCCTCACGTTTCCCTCGGATGCTTTCAGCGACACAAAGCGTGGCAGGGGCAAATTGGTGACAGGACCGCGTTCGGAGGCGACGGCCAGTATAGGAGAACATAATAAGCATGCGACCAAAGCCGCAATTTTGATAACCCGTTTCATTGACCGTCCTGCTTGCACTGCTGCACTTGTTCTATTTGGGGCATTTCTGGCCTTGCCCCTTGGGCTACGATCTTGTCACTATGGGATTGGAATTTCCACTCAAGGATGAACACAGATGCCAAACCAGAAGCTGAGTGTTGTCGTCACGCGACGGTTGCCCGAACACGTTGAGACTCGCATGAAGGAGTTGTTCGACGTCACCTTGCGTTCGGACGATACTCCGATGAGCCGTGACGAGTTGGTTAATGCCGTGAAAACCACAGACATATTGGTCCCGACCCTGACCGATAAAATTGATGCAGGATTGCTTGGGCAGGCCGGTGAGAAGCTGAAACTGATCGCGAACTACGGCGCGGGAGTTGATCACATCGACGTTCACACCGCCCGCCAACGGGGCGTTCTGGTGTCCAACACTCCCGGTGCTGCGGCGGAAGACACGGCTGACATGACCATGGCGCTAATTCTTGCAGTGACCCGCCGAATTCCTGAAGGGTTGGCGGTCATGCAATCAGGCGATTGGGAAGGGTGGTCACCAACTGCCCTCATGGGGGGCCGCATCGCGGGCCGTCGTCTCGGTATCCTCGGGATGGGGCGCATCGGGCAGGCCGTCGCGCGTCGTGCACGGGCGTTCGGAATGCAGGTTCACTACCACAACCGTAAAAAGGTTCACGAAGGCATCGCTGACGAGCTGGAAGCCACCTACTGGGACAGTCTCGACCAGATGATCGCCCGTATGGATGTGGTGTCGATCAACTGCCCGCACACGCCGTCCACCTACCACTTAATGAACGCCCGCCGCTTAAAGCTGATGAAGCCCGACGCGGTGATCGTGAATACGTCGCGCGGCGAGGTGATCGACGAAAACGCCCTGACCCGCATGCTTCGGGCAGGCGAGTTGGCGGGCGCAGGCCTCGACGTGTTCGAGCACGGCACCCAGATCAACCCGCGCCTGCGTGAGCTGAACAACGTCGTGCTGTTGCCCCACATGGGCTCCGCCACCCGCGAGGGGCGTCTGGAGATGGGCGAGAAGGTTTTGCTGAACATCAAAACCTTCGCCGACGGCCACCGCCCGCCGGATCAAGTCGTGCCGGGGATGCTGTAACTCTACCAGGGACCATTTCTTTCTAGTTTTCTCACGATGTGGCGGAACATTTGCCGCCCTCGGTGGTTGTCTAGTCATACCGTAACCGAATGAAAGGAATACGAGATGAACTGGGACCAAATCGAAGGCAACTGGAAAGAATGGAAGGGCAAAGCCCAAGCGAAATGGGGCGAGCTGACCAATGATGAGCTTGACCAAGCTGAGGGCAATCGCGAGAAAATCGAAGGCCTGATCCAGCAAAAATACGGTAAGACCAAAGAAGAAGCGCGCAAAGAAGTCGACAGCTTCATGGCGAGTTAAGCCATGGCTGACACTGACCGCACTGAAACAGACGCCCGGGGTCAGCTTTTCGACCAACTCGACGATGTCCGTGCGGGCATGTTGGGGGTCGAGGGCTCCGGGCAACACATGCAGCCGATGACCCACTACTTTGACCGCGATACCGGCGAGTTGTGGTTCATCACGTCCCGCGACACCGACTTGGTTCGTGGCATTGGGCAAGGCAATACGGCACATTTCTGCGTCCAAAGCACTTCGCAGGACTTCTATGCCTGTCTGTCTGGCCCGATCCGCCAAAGTCAGGACGAGGCCAAGCTGGATGAAATCTGGTCCGCCGCCGCCGCCGCCTTTTTCGAGGGCGGTCGCGAGGATAGGGATGTGTGCTTGCTGCACATGCCCCTGCGCGAGGCGGCAATCTGGTCGTCTTCGGGCAACCCGTTCGCGTTCGGCATAGAGGTGCTCCGCGCCAACATGACCGACGGAACGGCCCAGACCGGCACCCACAAGGTGATCAACTTTGCGTCTGCTGCCTGAAAAACGAAAGCCCCGCCTGTTAAGGCGGGGCTTTTACACGTCTTAAAATTCGTGCGCCGCCTACCCGTCGATCTTCCCCGCCATAATGGCGATCGCCTTCTGGTAAACCCCCGCCGCATTCCATTGCTTGATCACCGCAAAATTCGTCTGCCCTTCTTGGTAGCCCGCCCCGCGTTTCCAGCCTTTTCCTTTTAGGAAATTTGCCGTCGACGCCATCGCATCCGCCAGATTGTTCAGATCAATCCGCCCGTCGCCATTCCCGTCTTGCCCGTATTTCAGCACGTTTCCCGGCAGGAACTGGGTGTGGCCCAACTCGCCATGTTTCGCGCCGATGGAGTTCGGCGAAATGATGCCCCGATCCACCAGTTTCAGCGCCGCGAGCGCATGGCCGGTGAAGAAATCCGACCGACGGCAATCATAGGCGAGTGTCGAAATAGACGACACCACATTGCTGTCCCCCATGAAGTTGCCGAACCCCGTTTCCATGCCGTGGATGGCTATAATCACACCCGCAGGCACGCCGTATTTTGCCTCAAGTGAGTTATAAAACGCCGCGTTCCGCGCCTTGCGTTTACGCCCTTGGGCGACGATAGTGTCGGCCCCGCGCACCTGCATGAATTTCGACAAGGAATACTTGAAACTCTTCTGATTGCGGTCCGCGTTGATCGTGCGTTGCGCGTATTGTGTCGAAGCCAGCGCGGCGAGGCCCCGTTGCCCGACGCCGGCTTGCGCCGCCTCTCTAGCGAACTCGGCCTTCCAAGCGTTGTAGCCACCGGAGCTGTTGCCGCATTGGGCTGACAGTGCGGGGGAGGCCAAGGTCAGGGCGGCGATTACAAGAGCAGAGCGGAGCATGGTATAAATCCATTTGTGTGAAACAATTCTGCCCAGATTAGCTTCGAGCAGGATCGTACGCAACTGGCGGAGCGCCCGCTTGTCGGAAATGGTGGATTATGCGTCGAAAGGCGCTCGGGGATTGCCGTCTGCCTTGCTAGACAGAACCCAAGTAAGCCCAACGGGAGTCGGTTAGAATGAAAACGCATGTCAAAGCACTGGTCGTCGGCGGCGGTGCCGTCGGAACCTCGATCGCCTACCATTTGGGCAAGGCGGGTTGGGACACCATGCTGCTGGAACGCGACGAGCTGACCTCCGGCTCCACATGGCACGCGGCAGGGCTCTTGCCCTATTTTAACATGTCGTTCGCGACGACGCACATCCACGACTACTCGATCAAGTTCTACAAGCAGCTTGAGGCGGAAACCGGCCTGAACGCGGGTTTCTCGGTCTGCGGCAACCTGCGCATGGCCCGCACACAGGACCGTATGGATGAATACGCGCTCTATAGCTCCACCGCCGAAACCGTCGGTGTGCCACACGAATGGCTGACTCCCACCCAGATCAAAGACCGCTGGCCATTGCTGCGCACCGACGATCTGAAAGGCGCGATCTACCACAACACCGATGGCTACATTAATCCCGCCGACGTCACTATGGCTATGGCCAAGGGCGCGCGTCAGCACGGCGTCACGATCGAGCGGAAATGGCAGGTCGATGGCTACGAGTGGACCGGCTCCGAATGGCGTGTGACCGTCACCAAGATGGTGGAGAAGGGCGGCAATTTGGTTCCCTCCGACGAGCAGACGGTCATCACCGCCGAACACGTCGTCACCGCCACGGGCAACCACGCGCAGCGCACGGCGCAGCTGCTGGGCATCAAGATCCCAGCCATCCCCGTAGAGCACCAATTCATCGTGATGGAGCAGGACCCCGCGCTGGTCGAATGGCGCAAGACCAACCCTGAACACCCCGTCATCCGCGACGCCGACGCGCAAAGCTATGTCCGCGAGGAACGTGGCGGCTGGATATTGGGCGTCTACGAGAAGAGCGCCCCCGCCCGTTTTGAATACGGCGTCCCCGACAGCTTCCGCGCCGACCTGTTCCAGCTCGATCTGGAGCGGATCGAGCAGCAATATATGGAAATGATCCACCGCATCCCGTCCTGCGAGGAATGTGGCCTGAAGGACGATTTCAACGGCCCGATCTGCTACACGCCCGACGGCAACCCGCTGGTCGGCCCCGCGCCGGGCCTGCGCAACATGTGGCTCGCCGAGGGCTTCTCGTTCGGCATCACGGCGGCGGGAGGCACCGGCTACTACCTTGCTCAGATGATGGTAGAGGGCGAGGCGGAGATCGACATGGCCTCGCTGGACCCCAAACGCTACGGCTCTTGGATGACCACCGAGTTCGCCGCCCGCAAGAACGAGGAATGCTACGACCACGTCTACATCCTCCACCACCCCGACGAGGAACGGCCCGCAGCACGCCCCTTGCGCACATCGCCCGCCTATGACCGCCAGGCCGCACGCGGCGCGCAATTCGGCTGGGTCAACGGCTGGGAACGCCCCAACTACTACGCCCCCGAAGGCTTCAGCGACCACGACGCCCGATCTTTCCGTCGCGGCGGCTGGTGGCAATACGCGGTGGAGGAGGCCAAGGCCATCCGCGAGGGCGTCGGCCTTGTCGACGCGACCGCCTTCACCAAGCACATCGTCAAAGGGGCAGGCGCGGCGGCCTTCCTCGAGTGGTTCACCACCAACAAACTGCCCCGCGTGGGCCGCATCAACCTGACCTACGCGCTGACCGACGCAGGCACCACGCGCACGGAATACACCATCGTGCGGCTGGCCGAAGACGAATTCTATCTGGTGAGCGCCGGTGCATGGACCGCCTATGACGCAGACTATCTGCGCAAAAGCATTGAGGACATGGAACCTCAGTTCGGCCGCATCGAATGCCAGGACGTCACCACCCAATGGGGAGTTTTCGCCATCGCAGGCCCGAAATCCCGCGACGTGCTGAACGCCGTGATCAAGGACGCCGACCCTTCCACAGCGCTCAGCAACAAGCGCTTCCCATGGCTGTCGGCCAAGCAGATCGAGCTGGGCATGTGCCCCGTCAACGCCATCCGCGTGGCCTATACGGGCGAGTTGGGCTGGGAGTTGCACCACCCCATCGAGATGCAGAACTACCTGTTCGATCTACTCGAAAAAGCAGGCGAGCCGCATGGCATGAAACTGGTCGGCGCACGGGCGCAAAACTGGCTGCGTCAGGAAAAATCCTACCGCGCTTTTGGCAACGAGCTGGGCCGCGATGCGACCCCGTTGGAGGCCGATCTGCCGCGCTTCGTCGATCTGGAAAAAGACTTCCGTGGCAAGGACGCGATGCAGGCGCTCGGCATCCGCTCCAAATGCGTGACGCTGCTGATCGACGGGCCGGACGACGCCGACCCATGGGGCCGCGAGGCGCTGTATGACGGCGAAACCAAAGTGGGCCGCCTGACCTCCGGCGGTTATTCTGTGGCCTTTGGAAAAAGCATCGGCATGGGCTATGTCAAACGGGAACTGGCCGAAGTTGGAACCAAGCTCAAGGTGCGTATGCAACGCCAGCTTTGGGACGCCACCGTGGTCGAGGACAGCCCCTACGATCCCAAAAACGCGACCATCCGCATGGACGGCTGAAAGTTTGGAAGGGGGTCATTGCCCCCCTTCACCTTCTGGGGATATTTTTGAGTTATACTCGGTTTTGGCTGAGCAGCTTAATTGCGCATGCGCCACAGCTCGATCCGTCGGCGGGCGCGCACGATCAAGTTCACTAATGGCCCCCGCAAAGCGGTGATGTCGACAGCAAGCAGCAATAGCCCGATCGGTAGCATCCAGAAGCCGAAGACCGGCAGAATGGCCAGAAACCCGCCAATGATGAAGATCAAAGCGATCGGCACGCGAAGGATCCACCATCCCCGTGCGCGGATCGCTTTCAGCGGGCGCTGTAGCGCAGGCATTGTTCTTTCGATGGCATCGAATTGACGCTCGAAACGACGAGTTTCGCGTGCGCGCTTATGTGGATCAGGTGACATTATGTGTCTTCACCTATGACCGACCCTCGCACAATTCAATTGGTTGAAAATCTCTGGGGTGACAGGGACAGGACAGTGTCCTTGTCGAGTTCAGGGACGCGATTGGCCACCAGATCAGCCAGCAACTGGCATGCGGCGGGGGCCGTTTGAAAACCGTATCCGCCTTGTCCTGCGCACCACCAAAACCCGTCCCGCTCGGACGCGCCAATCGCGAGGCAGCGATCAGGGGCGAAGGTGCGCAAGCCCGCCCAATTCGCGATCATCCGTTGCACTGGCGTGGTGACATGCTCCTCGTAGCGGGCTATCCCCTCTGCCAGAACCATATCGACGGCCCATGCATCCATTGGCACGACGGGCTCTTCATCGGCAGGTGAAATCAACACAGCACCCGCATCAGGCTTTGCGTACCAGTTTTCACCCGGTCCAAACAACATCGGCCAGCGGGCAACATCGTGGCCGTCCGGCGCGGCGACCCGCGCCATGGAGCGGCGCATCGGTTGTAGCCCCAGCGGGCTGACTCCTGCCAATTGCGCGATCTGGTCCGCCCACGCCCCTGCGGCGTTGATGATCTGGCGCGCCTCGTAATCTTCACCAGCAGACACGCGCCACCCTTGCGGCGTTTTCTCAATTGTCGAGACGTCCGCACGGGTCACGACCGTCCCACCATTGCCGCGCATATGTCGGATGAAGCGCTGTATCGCGGCGTCCGTGTCAATATCCCAGGCATCCTCGTGATATCCGACTTGGGTGACGCGATTGGGGTCGACGATTGGAAATAGTTCAGCCGCTTCGCCCAGCGTCAAACGGCGCAGCTGCATCGAGACCATGTCAGTCGTGAAGGCCAGCTCGTTCCCCTCCTGACCAAGCAGCATCATCCCGCGTGGAAGATCACGCGACCCGTTCACGTTCAAATGCCAGTCTTTGCTCGCGCGGTTCAGGACAACCGTGGACGGCTTACCATAGGTTTCCTCAAACATCGCCGCCGAACGGCCGGAGGCGTGATAGGCCAAAGCCTCTTCACGCTCTAGCAAAGTAACGCTGCCCAAATCTGACAGGCGCGCTGCGGCTGAGGCACCGGCAATCCCGCCGCCGATCACCAGAAAATCAATCATGCTTCTTCAAGCCGATCCGTCGCCGGTGGCGGCGTTAGGCTCAGGGCGGTGACTTCGTCATACAAGGCGTCGCTCATGTCAAAATCCAGTGCCGCCAAGGACGGCGCAAGTTGTTCCGACGACCGGGCCGAGATGATCGGGCTGGTGACCTTGCCGTTTTTGGCGACCCAAGCAACGGCAAGCGTCGCGGCGTCGGTGCCATGTTTTGCTGCGAGCGCGGGGAGTGCCGCCGCGGCCTCGTGCATCCACGGGACATTGTAACGGGCATTGTAGCGTGTGTCGTCAATGAGGCGTCCCGCCGCTTCATCGCTGGCGTATTTCCCTGTCAACAACCCGCCGCCCAGCGGAGAGTAAGGGACAACAGCGATACCTTGGTCAGCACAGGCGGGGAATATTTCGACCTCGGCTTGACGCTTCACCAGATTATACATCGGTTGAAGGACATCCACTGTGGTTCCTAGATCACGGGCGACCTGCGCTGCCTTCATCACCTGCCATGCTGCGAAATTGGATATCCCGATGTAGCGGATCAACCCGTCTTCGCGCAATTCTGCGAGCGCCTCGAAGCTGTCTTGCAAAGGTGTGTGGGGATCGAACCGGTGCAAATACAAGAGGTCGATCATATCGACCTTCATGCGGGATCGGCTTTCCTCGAACGATTGCAGCACATTGGCTTTGGTCGTGGGTTTGTCATACGCGATTTTGGTGGCGATTAGAACGTCGTCGCGTTCGGATTGCACGAAACGGCCCAGCATGGTTTCGGATTGGCCGCCTGTGTAGACATAAGCTGTGTCAAAGAAGTTGATACCAGCGGTGCGGCAGTCTTCATACATCGACTGGCTGGCGACGATGTCGGCCTTGCCGCCGAATTGCATGGTGCCAAAGCAAAGTTTGGATGCGGGGGCCCCGTTGGCCGTGGTCAAATGTATCATGCGTTTGAACTTGGCAGAAAGATTTTGCTGTGGAAAGGGAATAGGGTGCGACTTGCAAAAGCCAGATCACAGCCCCGCATTGGGGCTGTGTCTGTGGCTTGAGAGGATCGCTATCCCCGCAGCTTGTGATGGAGCAGGATCGGGACGACCAAATCCTCTTCGTCTACCAGATGCCTGGCCAGAAAGGCTTCGATCTCCGACGCGGTTTCAAGCAGCGTGCCGGATTCTTCATAGGCCTGTGCCTCGTCAAGCTGGGTGAGCTTGACCACGCGGTTGGCTTGTCGGGTTAAACGGTCCAGCACGTTGTCCAAAGCCAGATGATCGGTCTCCAACGTTTCCAAGCCAGCATCAAACCGGCCATCGGCGGCGGACAATTCTGGAAAGAAAGAATGGTCTTCCCATCCGTGATGCCCGTGCAGGTTTCTGACCAACAGGTTGCCGTAATATGCCAATCTGTCGGCGGAATCCTCCGCCGAACGGTCTTTGTTCAGATAGCTCTGGGTATTGAGGCGAACCTCCCGTCCAAGTTGTCGAAACATGTCATGAGCCCCCATCCAGTTTTGAATAGAAGCGGCGAAGTTCGGGTGACCCGGCCAAGCTTCGCGCGGGTAGTCCCGAAGCAGGATGCGCATTTCATCAGGCAGCGCATCCTGTCTCACAGTTTGATTTGTTGTCATCCATGCCAAATGAGGATGCGGGGCCTGATAACAACTGCGTGTTCGCGCAGGTTAGCTAGGTGATTGGCGCACCATCATCGACGTCAGCTGTCTACAGGATCCGAAAAGCCCGCGTCTTTGTGGCTTCCGTCGCAATAGGGTTTGTTCTTCGATGCACCGCAGCGGCACAGGAATGCCTTGGGCAGGGTGGCAATCTGGCGTCCCGTACCTGTGGTCAGTTCGATATTGCCCTCGATCTTGAGCGGGCCGTCAGGGATGCGAAGTGTCGCGACCTTCCCGCCATGTTGCTCCGACCCGGCAGGGGATTTCGGCGATGGCTCTCCCGTCGCAGTGAACCCGGTCTCTACATGGGAGTAGTCGCAGTAGGGCTTGTTCTTGGAGAGACCACAACGGCACAATGTGACCCTGCTTTCTGTCTCCACCCCGTCGATCTCGAAACTTCCGGACGCGGCCAAAGGACCGTTTTCCAGAACAGCGATTTGGTTGATCTGAGGAGGGGTCTCGTTAACGCCGGTTTCGCGGTGGAAGGCCAAGGCACCCGAAGGGCAGGTTCGCACCACGGCGGCGACGTCGTCAGCTGTTGCGTTGTCAGGTTGCACCCAAGGGCGCTGCTTGGGGTCAAACACAGTTGGAAGTTTCAAGAAGCAATTGCGCGCGTGAACGCATCGCTTCAGATCAAAACTGACCGTGATGTCTTTGCCTTCATATCCCTTGCGGCGCATGTGCGTCTCCTGCTGTTTCGTTTCCCCGACTTTAGCATGCCCAATGTAGCGCTGCGCACCAAACTAAAAAGGCCCGCAGCTTGGGTGCTGCGGGCCTTGATCGCCAAAACTTCGTTGGCTTTAGTTTGGAATGTCGCCAGTGATGCCTTCAAGGTAGAAGTTCATGCCAGCCAGCGTGCCGTCATCGGCAGTCTCACCCTCGGCCAACCAGTCGGACCCGTCCTGCTTTTTCAGCGGGCCGGTGAATGGGTGGTAGGAGCCGTCCGCCAAGCTGTCTTTCAATGCCAGAGCTTCCGCTTTCACGTCAGCTGGAACAGCATCGGAAATCTCACCGATGCCAACCATGCCCGGGCCGATGCCGTCCCACGTGTCGGTGCTTTCCCAAGTTCCGTCCATCACCGCTTTCACGCGTTCGATGTAGTAGGGCGCCCAGTTGTCGATGATCGACGACACCCGTGGCATGGGCGCATATTCCGACATGTCGGACGCCTGACCGAAAGTGATCACGTTACCGGCTTTCTGAGCCGCAGCCTGTGGCGCGGTAGAGTCGGTGTGCTGCAAGATCACGTCAGCACCTTGTTCGATCAGCGCGGTCGCTGCATCAGCTTCTTTTGCAGGGTCAAACCATGTGTAGGCCCAGACAACGCTGAATTCGACGTCAGGGTTCACTTTCTTGGCGTGGATGTAGGCCGCGTTGATGCCACGGATAACTTCCGGGATCGGGAATGACGCGATGTAGCCGACCTTGTTGGTCTTGGTCATCTTGCCCGCGATGTGGCCCTGAACTGCGCGGCCTTCATAGAAGCGGGCAGAGTATGTCGACACGTTGTCGGCGCGTTTGTAGCCGGTGGCGTGCTCGAACTTCACGTTCGGGAATTTCGCCGCGACCGCGTTGGTCGGGTCCATATAGCCAAACGAGGTGGTGAAGATCAGGTCGGCACCCGACAGCGCCATCTGTGTAATCACGCGCTCCGCGTCGGCACCCTCAGGGACGCTTTCTTGGAAGATGGTCTCGACCTTGTCGCCGAACTCGGCTTCCACGGCCAAACGGCCTTGGTTGTGCTCGTAGGTCCAGCCGCCGTCGCCGACGGGGCCGACGAAGATGAAGCCGACCTTGGTTTTGGCGTGGCCGTCGGCGAATGCGCCGGTGGTAAGTGCGAGGGCCGCAACGGCCCCTGCAAGGATAGTTCTGCGTTTCATGAGTGGTATCTCCCCAGGTTTAAAACAGTTAGTGGCCTCAGTGAGAGGCATGGAATGCGCGACCGAGGCAGGCGGGCGCGGCAAGTGATGCGCGGGCTTTGCCACCCTTGCGGGGGGCCGACATTATGACCAGCACAGCGATGGTTATCAGATACGGCGACATGGACAAGTACTCCACTGGAATCGCCAACCCCGCAGCCTGCAAGTTCAGCTGCAACACGGTTACCCCGCCAAAAAGATAGGCACCCAGCAACACGCGCAAGGGACGCCAAGACGCAAAGACCACAATCGCCAGCGCAATCCAGCCCGCGCCCGCCGTCATTCCCTCGGTCCATTGAGGAACGCGAATGAGGCTAAGATACGCGCCGCCCAATCCCGCACACGCGCCGCCAAACATGATCGCCAGCAGCCGCACCTTCACGACCTTGTAGCCAAGCGCATGCGCCGCGTCGTGGTTCTCGCCGACCGCGCGCAAGATCAGCCCTGCACGGGTGAATTTCAGCACGGCCCATGTTCCGACGCAAAGGGCCAAAGTCAGATAAACCATCAGGTCATGGGTGAAAAGAACCCGACCAATGAAGGGGATGTCGGCGAGCGGCCCGAAGTCTAGCTTCTCGACTGCGGGTGGCCGGATGCCGACATATCCCTGACCTAGCAGCGAGGATAGTCCGAGTCCGAATAGAGTAAGTGCCAGACCCGTGGCGACTTGGTTTGACAGCAAATACTGCGTCAGTAGGCCGAAAATCAGCGACAAAATCGCCCCGCCAACAGCTGCCGCGATAAAGCCGAATACGGGCGATCCAGTTTCAACAGCGATTGCAAAGCCGCAGATCGCACCGGTGATCATCATGCCTTCGACACCAAGGTTCAGGACGCCGGATTTTTCAACGACCAACTCACCAAGTGCAGCCAGCAAAATAGGGGTCGCGGCCACCATGAGGGAGGCTAGCAGCAGGGTAGGGGAGATTGCGCTCAGGTCCAATGTACACCCCCGATCGCAAGGCAGAGTGCGCAGGTGGCAACCCATCCTGCCGTGAAACCAACGCCCATGACAGGCAGGTGAATTGCATGACTTTTGATCGCACGCAGCCTATGCCTCACGCGTGGCACAAGCAGTGCCAGCGCTGCGAGCGCTAAAATCAGCGCGACATGTGAAAACACAAACAAAAGTCCCGCGGTGCCACCGGTTTCCATGTGCAACATCCATGGCAACATGAGACCCATCATGCCCCCCATGAAAAGTGGTGCTTTGTGCAATTGCATCATGCGACCTTCCTTTTGCCAAACCTGATCCGGTAGTTCGTCAACACATCCACCGCCAGCAAAAAGAACAACAACATCCCTTGGAAGGCTTGAATGGCCGCCGTCGGAACCCCCAGCATGAAGCTGGCGAGCTCGCCGCCGATATAGGTCAATGCCATAAGCAAGCCCGCCAGCAAGATGCCGAACGGGTTCAGGCGACCAAGGAAGGCCACGATGATGGCGGTAAAACCGTAGCCCACATTGAAGTCGATGCTGACCTGACCTGCAGGACCGGACACTTCAAACAACCCCGCAAGTCCGGCGAGCGCGCCTGAGGTGCCAAGGCAGAACAGGATCAAGCGCGCAGGATCCACCCCGCCGAAACGTGCGGCTTTCGGGGCTTGGCCAGCCAGCCGAATGTGGAAGCCCATCATGTGTTTCGAGAACAAGACGTAAGCGAAGATCACGGCGATGATCGCTGCGACAACACCCCAATGAAGGCCTGTGTTGGGCAAAAGCTCTGCGTTGAAAGCTGACGGGTAGTCTTTGAAATTCCGCGACCCCGGGAAGCCGTTCCCTTCAGGGTTGCGCAACGCGCCCAGCGCCATCGAGGCCAGAATGAACTCCGCCACATAAACCAGCAGAAGCGAAACCAGAATTTCGTTGGTATGAAACTTCACCTTCAACAGGCCCGGGATCATCGCCCAAAGAAAACCACCCAACGCGCCGGCGATGACCATAAGCGGGAAAATGAAGAAGCTTTCAGTTGGATAGAAGGCGAGCCCAACAGCGGCACCGGACAGTGCTCCGATGATGTATTGCCCCTCGGCCCCGATGTTCCAGACGCCTGCGCGAAACCCCATCGCCAATCCGGTTGCGATCAGGATCAACGGCGCGGCCTTCACCAAGAGTTGCGGGCGTGAGAAGGCCGCGAATTGTTCGTTGAACAACGGGTCCCAGAAGATCGTGCGGATGGCCTCGAACGGGTCCTTGCCAAGCAGGGCGAACATGATGCCACCGGCGATCATCGTGGCCACAACGGCGAAGACCGGCGTGATCGCCGTCCAAAGCTTCGAGGGTTGTGGCCGTTTTTCCAGGACGATCATGCAAGAGCCTCCGACGATGCTGGTACAGGATCAAGATCATGCGCCCCGCCCATCATCAGACCGATCTGATCCACCGTTAGTCCGGATGCTTCGACAGGCTGGCTCAAGCGTCCTTCGTTAAGGGCGGCGAAGCGGTCAGAAATCTCCATTAGCTCGTCCAGATCCTGACTGATCACAACGATCGCGGCCCCTGCTGACGCCAAGTCCAGCAAGGCTTGCCGGATGGCTGCTGCCGCGGAGGCATCGACGCCCCATGTCGGTTGATTTACCACCAGCACTGACGGGTTTTGCAGAATTTCCCGCCCGATAACGAATTTCTGCAAGTTACCACCAGACAGAGCCCGCGCTGCCGTGTTCGCCGAGGGCGTGCGCACGTCGAATTCTTGAATGATCTTTTTGGCAAATTCGCGTGTTCTGCCCCAATCTATCATGCCACGGGTTTCCAGACCTTCGCGCACCGCACCCGAAAGCAATGCGTTCTCGGTCAGCGACATATCAGGGGCCGCTGCATGGCCCAAACGCTCCTCCGGGGCGGCCAGCATGCCAAGCGCGCGACGTGCATTCGGACCCTTGTCACCGACAGCGTTCCCCAGCAGCCGCACCTGCGATGCGCCTACTAGAATTTCACCCGAAATCACCGAACACAACTCGTCCTGCCCGTTGCCCGCCACGCCGCCGATGCCAAGGATTTCACCCATTTGCACCGCCATATTTATATCTTTCAGCGAGGTGCCGAACGCGGTTCGAGCTGGCACGTCTAGCGCCTCAATCTCCAGCGCCACTTCTTGCGGAACACGTGGGGCTTTCAGCGGCACATGGAGCACCTCGCCAACCATCATCTCAGCCATAGCGCGCGCAGTTTCCTGACGCGGATTACAGGTCCCGACCACCTTGCCCAGTCGCAATACCGTCGCGTGATCACACAAGGCGCGAATTTCTTCCAGTTTGTGTGAAATATACAGGATTGAACATCCCTCGCCGCGGAGCTTTTCCAAGGTTTGAAACAGAATAGCGACTTCTTGCGGTGTCAGAACCGAAGTCGGCTCATCCATAATCAGCAGCTTGGGGTTTTGCAGCAAACAGCGAATGATTTCGACGCGTTGGCGCTCACCTGCGGACAAATCGCCGACCAGCTGGTCCGGATCCAGCGGCAGGCCATAGTTTTGGGACACCTCGCGAATACGCGCAGCGAGGTCGCGCATTTTCGGCGGATTTTCCATGCCGAGGGCAATGTTCTCGGCCACATCCAACGCCTCGAAAAGCGAGAAGTGTTGAAACACCATCGCCACACCTGTTGCGCGCGCCGCACGCGGCTCGGACGGTGCGTAGGGCATGCCTTTGAAGGTCATCGTTCCGGCGTCGGGCTTCACCAGCCCGTATATCATTTTGACAAGGGTGGATTTGCCCGCACCATTTTCACCAAGCAGCGCGTGCACCTCGCCGGGGCGAATGGCGAATGAGACTTGGTCGTTGGCGACGACACCGGGATAGGCCTTGGTCAGGCCGGCGATTGTCAGCAGGTCTTCACCCGCTGTGCTGAGACGCTCCTCCGTCAAACCGCGACATCCTTCCCCAAGGCCTTCGTTTGCAAGGACATCAGTAGCTCAGATGCAACGCCCACCGCAATGGCCTGAGGGTGCTTCCCCAGGACAGGTTGCCCGATCGGGCATTGAATGCGGGAAATTTGTGCGTCCGTGTGGCCAAGCGTGCGAAGCCTTGATCTAAACCGCGCCCATTTGGTGGCCGAGCCGATGAGCCCCGCGCTGGCAAAGCCGTGCGCCAGCAGCCGGTGGCACAGGTCCAGATCGAACACATGTGAGTAGGTCAGGATCAGATGATGCGCATCGCGTGGCGCATGCGGCACGGCGTCGGGAATGTTGACAGCTGTCAACTCGTTAATAATAAATGAATTTTTGTCGCCTTGGCTGTTGGGAAAGCGGTCGGGCGCGCTATCCACCCATGTGATATCAACCGCCTGCGTGGGGGCGATGACATCGACAATCGCCCGCCCGACATGTCCCGCGCCCCAAACCCAAAGCGGCACACGGGCGGGCTGCACCGGCTCGAACAGCCAGCCTTGATCGAAAACTAGGTCATGGCCCGACCCGTTGCGATCTTGCGATTTTGCGCGCTTGATTTCCAAGGGTTCAGCCGCATTCCCTTCGACGCGGCGCAGATAGTTATTTGAGACATCTGGTAAACGCTCAAAGACTTCAGTGACCAAAGTCACCGACCCACCGCAGCATTGTCTCAAAGCCGGGCCAAGCGGCACGCGGGTGACCGTGGTCGCCGTCGCTTCGAGCGCCCGTCTCGCGGCCTCGAGTTCCAGCGCGCCACCGCCAATGGTGCCTGATTGCCCACCGTCCCAGACAAGCATGGATGCACCCGCTTCGCGGGGGCTGGAGCCCTGATGAGACGCAATGACAACACGTGCTGCACGCCCATGTTGTTCCAGCGCGTTACGCAGTCCTTGGACATCGAAGCTCACGCGCGCAATTTCTGGCAGGCCAGCAACACCCGCTCGGCGGTGGCCGGCGCATCAAGGTCTGGAAAGGCCTCGCCGCAAGCTGAAATTGCATCGGAAAGAGCTGACCACGCGGAAATACCAAGCATCAAGGGCGGCTCTCCCACGGCTTTGGATTTGAACACGGTCTCGGCGCGATTCTCGCCATCCCAGAGGGCCACGTTGAAAATGTCGGGCCGGTCCGAGGCGGCGGGAATTTTGTAGGTCGAAGGCGCGTGTGTTTTCAGGGAGCCTTTCGCGTCCCAGACCAGCTCTTCTGTCGTAAGCCAGCCTGCGCCTTGCACGTAGCCACCTTCGATCTGCCCGATATCCAACGCAGGGTTCAGAGAGCGCCCGCAATCATGCAAAATATCCGCCCGAAGTATCCGGTTTTCGCCGGTCAGCGTATCTATGACGACTTCGGTGACAGCAGCGCCGTAAGCGAAATAGAAAAACGGTCGACCATGCCCCTTGATGCGGTCCCATTGAACCTCCGGGGTGGCGTAAAACCCTGTCGCCGAGAGAGATATGCGGTTTTGGTAGGCCTTCGACGCGGCGTCGGCGAAGCTCATCTCGTGATCATCAAACCGCACCAAGCCGTCCTCGAATACAACCTCGCCATCGCTCAAAAACGCAGCCATCCGGCCTTTGATCGTTTCGCATGCGTTCAAAACGGCCATGCCGTTCAAGTCCGAGCCGGACGAGGCCG
Organism: Litoreibacter ascidiaceicola; assembly: GCF_900129235.1. Lineage (GTDB taxonomy): Bacteria > Pseudomonadota > Alphaproteobacteria > Rhodobacterales > Rhodobacteraceae > Litoreibacter > Litoreibacter ascidiaceicola. The sequence goes on from NZ_FQUV01000004.1 coordinate 174,182, forward strand.
CCGTCGCGGAGGTGTTCGGAACTTTTCCGGTGTCGGTCGCAGTTATCTTAACAAGGTCAAGCGGCACGCCAAAAGAATGCGCAGCAACTTGCGCCACTTTGGTGAACAGTCCCTGACCCATCTCGGTGCCGCCATGGTTCAAATGGATCGAGCCGTCCTGATATACATGCACCAAGGCCCCCGCCTGATTGAGATGGGTAAGCGTGAACGAGATTCCGAATTTAACCGGCGTGATTGCGATGCCGCGCTTCAGAACCGGGTTCTTGTCATTCCATTCCGCAACCGATTTTCGCCGCGCCTGATAGTCCGAGGATATCTCCAGCGCATCCACCATTTCGCGAATGATGCTATCGGTCACCTCCATCCCGTAAGGCGTGGTTTGGGGTTTCATCTTGGCAGAAATATTCCCGCCGGAGGCATAAAAATTCTCGCGCCTCACCTGCAAGGGATCCAGACGTAAATGATGTGCGATATGATCCATCACACGTTCGATCCCGACAACGCCCTGCGGTCCGCCAAACCCACGAAACGCCGTGTTGCTCTGGGTGTTGGTCTTCAGCCGGTGCGAGGTGATCCGGGCATGGTCAAGATTATACGCATTGTCGGCATGCAGCATGGCGCGGTCGGCGACGGGCAAAGACAGGTCCTGCGCCCAGCCACAGCGGGCATAATGGGTGAAATCTATCGCCTCGATGCGACCACGTGCGTTAAATCCAACATCATACTCGATGCGAAATTCGTGACGTTTCCCCGTGATGATCATGTCATCGTCGCGGTCGTAGCGCATTTTGACAGGGTGGCCGTGCTTGTCGGCAACCACAGCACAGGCCACACAGAGCGCGTTGCCCTGACTTTCCTTGCCACCAAAGCCACCACCCATGCGGCGCACTTCAACACGCACTGCATTCATCGGGCGGCCAAGGGCCTCGGCTACTTTGTGCTGGATTTCCGTAGGGTGCTGTGACGACGCATGAACCACCATATCGCCGCCCTCTTGCGGCACGGCGAGGGCCGCATGGCCTTCCAGATAGAAATGCTCCTGACCGCCGATCTCGAAACTGCCTTGCAAACGGTTGGCGGCTTTGCCCAGATGCGCTTCGGTATCTCCTTTGGTGTAGACGCGAGGACCCTCTTCAAACCGCGCGTTTGCAGCGATCGCTTCGTCAATCGTCAGAATTGGCTCTTGCGCGTCATAGTCGATCTTTGCCAACCGTGCGGCTTTGCGTGCGGCAAGATGGGACGTCGCAACAACAAGAAATATCGGCTGGCCAAGATAATGCACGTCTTCAACGGCCAGCAACGGCTCGTCGTGGTTGGACGGGCTTACATCATTGTCATGGGGCAGGTCGGATGCGGTCAGCACGTCCACAACCCCCTCGGCGCGACGTACATCCGTCAGATCAACACTGATGATCCTGCCTTTAGCGATCGAGCTGAGCCCAAAGGCCAAGTGCAACGTGCCCCGCGGCGTTGGAATGTCGTCGGTATATCTGGCCGCGCCTGTCACATGGAGCGGGCCTGCGTCGTGGGCGGTGTTCTTCCCTACACTCATGGGCGCACCTCCAGCACGGATGCGGGAATTCCAAGGCTTTCCACATAGACGCGTCGCAACATGTTTTGCGCCGCTTGCATGCGGTAGTCCGCAGAGGCGCGCATGTCGCTCATCGGGGTGAAGTCCTTGGCAAAGCCTGCCAAGGCGGCTTCCATATTTTCCTCGGACCACGCTTTGCCGATCAGCGCGTCTTCAACATGCGTTGCCCGTTTCGGCGTTCCCGCCATGCCGCCAAAGGCAATGCGCGCCTTTGCGACTGAGCCACCAGCGACCACGATGTTGAAACATCCGCAAACTGACGAGATATCCTGATCAAAGCGTTTGGACAGCTTGTAGCATTTCACCGTATCGCGCTGCTTGGGGATGGTGATAAATTCAACGAATTCGCCCTTCTGCCGATCTTGCTTGCCGTATTCGAGAAAAAAATCTTCGATCGGCATCTCGCGTCGTGCGTCGCCCTTGCGCAAATGCAGCGTTGCCCCAAGCGCGATCAGCGCAGGCGGGCCGTCCCCGATGGGGGAGCCATTGGCGATGTTGCCTCCAAGCGTTGCCGCGTTGCGTACTTGGGTGGAGCCGTAGCGGCGCAGTAGTTCTGCAAATGACGGGTAGAATGGCTTCACCGCCTCCAACAACTGCGTGATTGTGCACGCAGCGCCAATGCGCAGGCCGTTTTTGGTGACCTCGATCCGTTGCAAATCGGAGCAGCGTCCGGTGAAGGCAACCTTGCCCAAGTCCTGAAGGCGCTTGGTCACCCAAAGACCTACATCCGTTGCCCCGCCAATCAGCGTAGCGTCGGGGTTTGCCTCGTACCAAGCGGCGAGTTCGTCAGAGCTTTCCGGCATCGGGTAGGGGGCTTCGGCTTGAACATGGCTGTCAGCAATCCAGTCAGGCACATCCTCGCGTGATGCAGCTTCCGCCGCGCGAATGATGGGCGCGTAGCCGGTGCAGCGGCACAAGTTGCCCGCAAGCTGATCCTCGTGATCGGTCGCGCCATTGGCATGCGCAGCAGCCATTGTGGTGATAAATCCCGGCGTGCAAAACCCGCATTGGGAGCCGTGATGCTCTACCATCGCGCGTTGCACAGGGTGCAGATCACCGTTCGGTCCAGCGATCCCCTCTACCGTGCGCACCGCGCGGCCGGAAAGCTGAGGCATGAACAGGATGCAGGCATTCATGGCGCGGATAATGCCGTCCTCACCGGTGACCATTACGGAGCAGGCCCCGCAATCGCCTTCGTTGCAACCCTCCTTCGTTCCCGTCATTCCGCGCCGTTCGCGCAAAAAATCAAGCAACGTCTCGGTGGGGCCGACCTCGGCCTCCACGGTCTCTCCGTTCAGAAGAAACGTTAACATATGGAATTTATCCTGCCGCGTTACCTGTTGGGTGTCCCGAGATGCGCGCTTTCGATGCGACGTAGAAGGCGCGCGGGATTAGCTGACGCCTAGGAAAGCGCAGGAAAGTTCATTTGGCAAGTGTTTCAGTTTTTCGGACCAAGAGTTTGCGCTTCCCAAGCTTGCCGTTGCCATTCTAGCCAACCTTGCAGCGGGATCAGCGCGTTCGGTTCCATCCAGCAAATGCGCTGCCGCCCTTCCTTGCGCGTGGCGATGATGCCGCCAGCTTCCATAACTTTGATATGTTGCAAGAAAGACGGAAGCGCCATGTCATGTGGCGCGGCCAGTTCTTTGACCGCGGCTGGCCCGTGGGCCAAGCGTTCGATGATGGCGCGGCGGGTAGGATCGCCGAGGGTCGCAAAAAGGGTATCGAGTGAATGGTTAGCCATGCAGCTAACTAACATCGGTAGTGCTGCCGGGCAAGAGCCCCCCAGTTGCGTGGAGGGCTCGATCGTCGCCTAGAAGGGCAGGAACCCGTCGGACAGATCGTAGGGTTTAACGGCCATCAGGGGTTGGTCCCCTTCATAGGAGAACACGAAGATATGCGCCTGATCGTTTGCAAGCGTAATACGGCAGAAGACCACGTCCGTATCGAACTGCGCAGGGCATCCTTCGAGGTCGGCATGCTCAACCGAGGCCTCAAAGGTTTCATAGGTGAATGTGCCGTTGGGAAGATAGGCGGTATCCGAGGAATGAGTTGAATCATCAGCGCCGGACGCGACCGCGGTGGTTGCAATTGCCAGCGTCAGAAGAGCGGTTAAGGGGAGTGTTTTCATTTCCGAGTCCTTTTGTCAGATATTATATTTCCTATAAAATGAGTCGGAATTAGGCAAGCAGATGTTTTGCAATCCGGTTTCAGTCACTTTCGGGGGTGTTCGAGAGGTCGCGTGCGTCCTAATGTGACGCCATGAGCAACGCCCCCCGATTCATCCATCTGCGCACCCATTCCGAGTATTCCTTGCTGGAAGGAGCGCTACGCCTGAAGAAACTGCCGGGCTTGTGCGCGGCGGTTGGTATGCCGGCGGTCGCGCTGACCGACACGAACAACATGTTCGCAGCGTTGGAGTTTTCGGAATACGCATCCGGCGCAGGCATCCAGCCGATCATTGGCTGCCAGGTCGATCTGACCTACGAGCAAGCCGCCCCCGGCGAGCGCCCTCGCACCCCTGCGCCCATCGTGCTTTTGGCACAAAGCGAGCGCGGCTACGAAAACCTGATGAAGCTGAACTCGTGCCTGTATCTGGACTCGGACGGTCAGTTGCCGCAGGTCTCGGTCACGCAGCTGGACGTTCACAGTGAAGGGCTGATCTGCTTGACGGGCGGACCAGATGGCCCCATCGGGCGGCTTTTGCGAGCAGGGCAGATGCCCAAAGCGGATGCGCTGATGCGCGACCTTGCCCGTATTTATCCTGACCGTCTTTATGTGGAGCTACAGCGCCACCCCGTCGATGGTGGCCTACCTGAGGCAGAGCAAAAATCCGAGCGAGGCCATGTGGAACTGGCCTATGGCATGGGCCTGCCTTTGGTTGCTACAAATGACGCCTATTTCCCCAAGCCCGATATGTACGAGGCGCATGATGCGCTGATCTGCATTTCGGAAGGTGCTTACGTGGATCAGCAGGAAGGCCGCCGCCGCCTGACGCCGCAGCATTATTTCAAGTCGCCGCAAGAAATGGCGACGCTTTTTGCCGACCTGCCGGAAGCGCTGGAGAACACCGTGGAGATCGCGCGACGCTGTGCGTTCAAGGTCTACACCCGTGACCCCATCCTGCCGAAGTTTGCTGATGACGAGGTGGAGGAACTGCGCCGTCAGGCCCAAGAGGGGCTGAAGGCGCGGCTGGCGGTGATCCCCCATGCGGCATCGGTCGAGGAGTACGAGGCGCGGCTGGAATTCGAGCTGGGCATCATCGAAGGCATGGGCTTTCCGGGCTACTTCCTGATCGTTGCGGACTTCATCAAATGGGCCAAGGATCACGACATTCCGGTGGGGCCCGGTCGGGGCTCAGGCGCGGGCTCGCTGGTGGCCTATGCGCTGACGGTGACCGACCTTGACCCGCTGCGATACTCCTTGCTGTTCGAGCGGTTCTTGAACCCCGAACGGGTATCCATGCCCGACTTCGACATCGACTTCTGCATGGACCGCCGCGAAGAGGTGATCCGCTACGTGCAAGAGAAATACGGCCGCGACAAGGTGGGGCAGATCATCACCTTTGGCGCGCTGTTGTCCAAGGCCGCCGTGCGCGACGTGGGCCGCGTTTTGCAGATGCCTTACGGGCAGGTGGACCGGCTGTCGAAGATGATCCCGGTGGAAGGGGTCAAGCCGGTTTCGATCGAGAAAGCCTTGGCCGACGAGCCGAAGCTGCGCGAAGAGGCGAAGAACGAAGAGGTCGTGGCGCGGCTTTTGGACTACGGACAACAGGTCGAAGGGTTGCTGCGCAATGCCTCGACCCACGCGGCGGGCGTGGTGATCGGTGACCGCCCGCTGGACGAGTTGGTGCCGCTCTACCAAGACCCACGCTCCGACATGCCCGCGACCCAGTTCAACATGAAATGGGTGGAGCAAGCTGGGCTGGTGAAGTTCGACTTTCTGGGCCTGAAGACCCTTACGGTGATCCAAAACGCCATCGACCTGATTATCCCGTCGCGGCCCCTTCATGTGGACGCCGAGGGCAACACGCTGTTCGAACCGCCCGCAGGTGCGGAGAACGACATCGGGGCGATTCCGTTGGACGACAAGAAGTCCTACGACCTCTATTCCGCCGCTAAGACCGTCGCCGTTTTCCAGGTGGAAAGCTCGGGTATGATGGATGCGCTGCGGCGTATGAAGCCGACCTGTATTGAGGATATCGTGGCTTTGGTGGCGTTGTATCGTCCCGGCCCGATGGAAAATATCCCGACCTATTGCGAGGTGAAGAACGGCACCAAGGAGCTGGAGTCAGTCCACCCGTCGATTGACCATATTCTGGCCGAAACCCAAGGCATTATTGTTTACCAAGAACAGGTTATGCAGATCGCGCAGGTCATGGCGGGCTACTCGCTTGGCGGTGCCGACCTGCTGCGCCGTGCCATGGGTAAGAAGATCAAAGAGGCGATGGACGCAGAGCGGCCCAAATTTGAGAAAGGGGCCAAAGAGAACGGCGTCGACGCGAAGAAGGCCCGCGAGGTGTTCGACCTTCTGGAGAAGTTCGCCAACTACGGCTTCAACAAGTCCCACGCGGCAGCCTATGCGGTGGTCAGCTACCAAACGGCGTGGTTGAAGGCGAACCATCCGGTGGAGTTCATGGCAGGCGTCATGAATTGCGATTTGCACCTGACGGACAAGCTGGCCGACTATTTCAATGAAATCACGAAGAAGATGGACTTGGAGGTGGTGCCGCCCTGTGTGAACCGCTCCGAGGCGATGTTTACCGTCGGCGACGGCAAGGTCATCTACGCGCTTGGCGGACTTAAAAACGTCGGCGTCGAGGCGATGAAACTCGTGACCGAGGGGCGTGGCGATAGTCCGTTCACCACGCTCTACGACGTGGCGCGGCGCGTAGATTTGAAACGCGTAGGCAAGCGTCCATTGGAAATGCTGGCGCGCTCCGGCGCGTTTGATCAGCTCGATCCCAATCGCCACCGCGTGTTCGCGTCCTTGGATGGGCTGGTGAATTACTCCGCCGCGATCCACGAGCAACGTAACTCCAATCAAGTGTCGTTGTTTGGCGAGGCGGGTGACGACCTACCCGAACCGCGCCTGTCGCCAGTCGAAGACTGGTTGCCGGCCGAACGCCTGATGGAAGAGTTCAAGGCAATCGGTTTCTACCTGTCCGGCCACCCGCTCGACGACTACATGTTGTCGCTGAAACGCAAAGGCATCATGACGCTGACCGAGATTGAAAACCGCGCTCAAGGCGGGCCGTTCGTGGCGCAGCTTGCGGCGAATATTGCGGGGCGTCAGGATCGCAAGTCGGCCCGCGGCAACCGGTTCGCATTCGTGCAAGGCTCAGATCCGACAGGGCAATTCGAGGTCACGGTGTTCTCCGACACGCTGGAAAAATCCGGCGAGCATATGGTTTCGGGGGCCAACGTGGTGTTAACCGTTGAGGCCACGCTGGAGGCAGAGCAGCTGAAACTGCTATGCCGCGGGGCACAGCCCGTGGACGGAGCGGTTGCGGATGCTGGCTCCATCGGCTTGAAGATTTTCGTTGAGGACGACAGTTCGATTGCAGCCATTGCATCAGTGCTGGAGCGCTCTGGCCAAGATCCAAAGATCCGCGCGCGGGGGCCAGTGTCACTGTGCCTGATGTCGCCGGATTTACCGGGGGAGGTGGAGGTGTCGCTCGGCGACCGCTTTGCCGTGAACCCGCAGGTCAAGGGCGCGATCAAGTCGCTGAATGGCGTGGTGATGGTGGAAGAGGTCTAGCTTACCAATGCGGCGGGCGTTGGTCTGCCAGAACGGCGCTGCCACCGACGTCCAGCTCCTGCTCGGCGGAGCGTTGCATCAGCATTTCCACACGGCGGGTGAGGGTGGCGATCTCGGTTTCCTGACGAGCCACGATGTCGGACATATCCTCGACCGTGCGGGTCAGGTGGGCGATCTTCTCTTCCAGCTGGGTCGTGTCAGTCATCGGTGCCTCCGGTTTTCATGTCGCAGATATGGCGCTTTGCTTGCCCCCGCAAGGGCTGCGGGGTAAAGGCTGGGCCGAACAACGCAAGCAGGACGTCCCGTCATGGCCAAAGTCAAAAAGCAGCCCCGCCCCAAGGCCGTCACCCCGAAAGGGTTTCGCGACTACTTCGGCGCGGAGGTCACTCAGCGAAAGGCGATGCTGGACAAGATATCTGAAGTCTATCAGCTCTACGGGTTCGAGGCGCTGGAAAGCAGTGCTGTCGAAACCGTGGAGGCACTTGGTAAGTTTTTGCCAGACGTGGATCGCCCCAACGAGGGTGTGTTTGCATGGCAAGAAGATGATGACGCCGATTGGCTGGCGCTCCGCTACGATCTGACGGCCCCGCTGGCCCGCGTTTATGCGCAATACCGCAACGATTTGCCGACGCCGTACCGCCGCTACGCGATGGGTCCGGTTTGGCGCAACGAGAAGCCCGGCCCGGGGCGGTTCCGGCAGTTTTATCAGTGTGATGCGGATACCGTTGGGGCGTCTTCCGTCGCAGCCGATGCCGAGATTTGCGCGATGCTGGCTGATACGTTGGAAGCCGTCGGCATCCCGCGTGGTGACTATATTGTGCGGGTGAATAACCGCAAGGTTTTGAACGGGGTTTTGGAGAGCATCGGCCTTAGTGACGACTTGATCGTAAACCCGCGGCCGATGACCTTGGATGAAGCGGCGCTGGCGCTTTATTCCGATATGGTCAAACGGAACATTGAGTCAATTTCTCGCTTGGATGTCCTCCGGCAGATCGACAAATTTGACAAGGTTGGTCGAGAAGGCGTTAAGCAACTACTCACCGCTGGAAGAAAAGATGATTCAGGAGCATTTATTGATGGTGTCGGCCTGCCCGATGAAGCGGCGGAAAGAGTTATTTCCTTTCTTACTGCCAAATCTAGCAATTCAGCTGAAACTCTCGAGAATTTAAAGGTTGCAGTGGGATCATCTGCCATCGGACGTGAGGGTGTTGCTGAACTTGAGATGATCTCAGAGTTACTCGCCTACCAAGGCTACGAAGCTGACCGTATCGTCATCGACCCATCAGTCGTCCGTGGCCTCGGTTACTACACCGGCCCCGTCTACGAGGCCGAACTCACCTTCGAAATCAACGACGAGAAAGGCCGCCCGCGCCAATTCGGCTCGGTCGCTGGCGGTGGGCGCTATGACGACCTGGTCAAGCGCTTCACGGGCCAAGAGGTGCCCGCAACGGGGGTCTCCATCGGTGTCGACCGGTTGCTGGCGGCGTTGCAAGCCAAAGGCCGCATGACCAAGGAAACCGTCGGCCCCGTCATTGTCACGGTCATGGATCGCGACCGCATGGCACATTACCAAAGCATCGTCGGTGAGCTGCGCGCGGCGGGTATCCGTGCGGAGGTCTATTTGGGCAACCCCAAAAACTTTGGCAACCAGTTGAAATACGCGGACAAGCGCAACGCGCCATTGGCGATCATCGAAGGCTCGGACGAGGCGGAGCGGGGCGTGGTGCAGGTCAAGGACCTTGTGCTGGGCGCAGAGATCGCCAAGACCGCGTCGCTTGAGGAATGGAAAGGCCAGCCTGCACAAAGTGAAGTGAAGCGCAGCGAGCTGGTCGCTGTGATCAAGAAAATGCTGGGCTGAACATGGACCGGGTTCGCCAACAAACAGAGCGGCTGTCGCGTCTTTTTCGTGATGCAGGGGCTGTTCCGGTGGAAACGTCGGTACTGCAACCTGCGGATACCTTGTTGGACCTCTATGGCGAGGACATCCGCGCACGGGCTTATGTGACCTCGGATCCTGTTCTGGGCGAGCAAATGCTGCGCCCCGACTTTACGGTACCGGTTGTGCAGCGTCACATGGAAGAGGGTGCGGAACCCGCGCGATATACCTATCAAGGTTTGGTGTTTCGTAAACAGGAAGCCGGAACAGGTCGTGCATCTGAATACACGCAAGTGGGTTACGAAGTGTTTGACCGCACGGACCCGTCTGGCGCTGATGCGGAAGTTTTCGCGTTGTTTGCCCAAGCCTTGGAGGGTGTGACTCTGGACGCTTTCACAGGCGATATCGGCATTCTCACTGCAGCGGTTGCGGGGCTGTCGACGACCGAGCGGCGGCGCAGTGCGTTGCTGCGGCACTTATGGAGGCCCATGCGCTTTCGCGCGTTATTGGAGCGTTTCAGCGTGCCAGCGTCCCGCGTGGTCCCGCAGCTGGTGAGCGATTTGCCTGAAATCGGGTTGCGCAGCTCTGGGGAAGTGGAAGCGCGCTTGGCTGCGCTGCGCGAAGATGCGCAAACGGCACCGCTGGATGCAACCGAGCTGCGTGCGTTGCAGGCAATTTTGGAAGTATCGGACGTTGCACCGAACGCCTTGGCAAGCTTGCGCAAAATAGCTGACGGCCTGCCCGCCATTTCCGGCGCGCTTGATCAACTTGAAGCCCGGTTATCAGCTTTGGCGTCCCGCGGCGTGGACGTGGATCAGTTGAATTTCTCGGGTGCCTACGGGCGCACGACCATGGAATACTACGACGGTTTCGTCTTTGGATTTCACGCGGATGCTCAGGTACCGGTGGCAACAGGTGGGCGCTATGACGCTTTGACACGTGTACTGGGGCAGGGGCGCGAAATCCCCGCTGTGGGCGGTGTCATTCGCCCTGAACTGCTGGAGGCGCTGGCATGATCAAGCTTGGCATTCCCTCCAAAGGGCGTCTGATGGAGGACACGTTCGCATGGTTTTCTGCGCGCGGTGTTACGTTGGCGCGCACCGGATCAGACCGCGAATATGCGGCCGAGGTGTCGGGCGTGGACGGCGTATCCTTGGTGCTGTTGTCGGCGGGGGAAATCCCGCGCGAGATGGCGGCTGGCCGCATTCACCTAGGGGTGACGGGCACGGATATGGTGCGTGAGAAAATTCCGCTGTGGTCCGAGAAAATCACTTCCTTGGCGGAAATGGGATTTGGTCATGCGGATTTGATTATTGCCGTCCCCAATTTCTGGTCGGATGTGGAAACGGTCGGGGACCTTGATGCTGTCGCAGCGGCCTTTCGCAAAGATCACGGTTTCCGTCTTCGCATCGCGACCAAGTATCACCGCTTGGTGCGGGAATATCTGCAAAAGCAGGGCGTGGCTGACTATCAACTGGTCGACAGCCAAGGAGCGACGGAAGGGACCGTGGCCAACCTGACTGCAGAAGCGATTGCGGACATCACCTCGACCGGAGCGACCTTGGAGGCCAATCATCTGCGGATGCTGTCTGACGGGCCTATACTGGCTTCTCAGGCGACGTTGTTCGCAAGCAAGGTCGCTGATTGGTCTGATTGCGATCTGGCCAGTCTGGCGCAGGTACTTGGGCTAGAGAATCCCGATATCGGCGAGTGCTGCTGACAGTTCCGGCGGCAGCGCGTCTTCTTTGGCGCGGCGGGCGGAAATATCTGGCGGCGCGTCCTCGGGCTTGAGGTAGCGCCAGCCTTGGAACGGTTTTTTCAGGACGGGGGCGGTGCGGATCAGGTCCGGCTCGAACACGAGCGCACAGCGACGGATGCCGTCCTGACCGATAACCTCATCCAAACGCAGCAATTTCTGGCGGGCTTGCACGACGCCTTTGATGACCCAATAAATGGAGCCACCGTCCAGAAGCTCGGCCTCCCGCTTGGGCCACATGCGAGTGATGTGGCGCGGCAGGCCGTCAGGGCCTTTGGGCCGCGGCGAATTGTGCCACGCTTTGAGGCTTTCTACCGATTCTGTGCCAACGCTTAGCTTGATGAGATTGATCATATCTATATATTGTATGCTTCCCGCTCCCGACTTCAATGCGATTCCAATCCCTAGGATGCCGATATGACCGCTTTCGCCGCCCCCATTGCCGAGCAAATCTGGGACATGAAGTACCGTTTCAAGGATGCGGACGGTACTCCGGTGGATGAAACCGTCGAGGATACGTGGCGGCGGATCGCCCGTGATCTGGCGAAGGTCGAGGATAACCCTGCGCAGTGGGAAGAGACATTTTACGACGCGCTTGCTGATTTCAAATACCTGCCCGCCGGTCGCATCATCGCGGGGGCCGGCACCAAGCGGTCGGTGACGCTGTTCAACTGCTTCGTGATGGGGACGATTCCCGACGACATGGGCGGAATCTTCCAGATGCTGAAAGAGGCTGCGCTGACGATGCAGCAGGGTGGCGGGATCGGCTACGACTTCTCCACTATCCGGCCCAAGGGTGCGGATGTGAAAGGCGTGGCTGCGGATGCCTCCGGCCCGTTGTCATTTATGGATGTGTGGGACGCGATGTGCCGCACGATCATGTCCGCAGGCTCGCGCCGCGGGGCGATGATGGCCACCATGCGTTGCGACCACCCTGATGTGGAGGCGTTCATCGCCGCCAAACAGGACGCCGCGCGACTGCGTATGTTCAACCTGTCCGTGCTGATCACCGACCCGTTCATGGAAGCGGTAAAAGCGGATGGTCCGTGGGATTTGGTGTTTGACGGCAAGGTCTACAAAACGGTGCAGGCGTTGGATCTGTGGAACAAGATCATGCGCGGCACGTATGACTACGCGGAGCCGGGCGTGATCTTCATCGACCGGATCAACGCCGCGAACAACCTGTCCTACGTGGAGCAGATTGCGGCGACCAATCCTTGCGGCGAGCAACCCTTGCCACCCTATGGCGCGTGTCTTCTGGGCTCGATCAACATGGCGCGTCTGGTGGATCGACCGTTTGAGGACGGGGCAGATCTGGATGAGGCAAAGCTGACCGAACTGGTGTCTGTTGCAGTGCGGATGATGGACAACGTGGTGGACGCGTCCAAATTTCCTTTGGAGGAACAGGCGCGTGAAGCCCATGCGAAGCGTCGCATCGGTTTGGGGGTCACCGGCTTGGCCGATGCCCTGTTGATGGTGGGATCGCGCTATGGCTCCGAGGAAGCGGCGCGTCTGACCGAGCGCTGGCTGCACGCGGTCGCCCGCGCCGCGTATCTGGCGTCGGTGGATTTGGCGAAGGAAAAAGGCGCGTTTCCGCTGTTCGATGCGGAGGCTTATTTGGCGTCAGGCACGATGCAAGCGATGGACAAGGATGTGCGTGAAGCCATCCGCGAACACGGCATTCGTAATGCTTTGCTGACGTCAATCGCGCCGACGGGAACCATCTCTCTTTATGCGGGCAACGTGTCGTCGGGGATCGAGCCGGTGTTTGCCTATGCCTACACCCGCAAGGTCTTGCAGAAAGACGGCTCTCGCACCGAGGAAGAAGTGGTCGACTACGCCGTGCAGATGTGGCGCGACAAGTTCGGTGACGTTGAATTGCCGGAGTATTTCGTGAACGCTCAGACGCTGGCACCACTGGACCATGTGCGGATGCAGGCGGCGGCGCAGAAATGGGTGGATTCGTCGATCTCTAAAACCATCAACTGCCCGGAAGATATCAGCTTTAACGATTTCAAAGATGTTTACATGGAAGCGTGGGACACTGGCTGTAAAGGCTGCACGACCTATCGGCCCAACGCAGTGACCGGATCGGTTTTGAGTGTGTCGGAGAGCGCTGATACCACCCCATCCGAGAACCCTGAAACGGCCACGGACGGCGACGTAATCTACATGTCCGAGCCTCTGGACCGCCCCGCAGAATTGGAAGGCCAAACCTACAAGGTGAAGTGGCCCGACAGCGAGCACGCGATTTACATCACCATCAACGACATCGTTTTGAACGGCCATCGCCGCCCCTTCGAGGTGTTCATCAACTCCAAGAACATGGAGCATTTCGCGTGGACTGTGGCACTGACCCGCATGATCTCGGCCGTGTTCCGGCGCGGGGGCGACGTGTCCTTTGTGGTTGAGGAGTTGAAGGCGGTGTTCGACCCGCGCGGTGGTGCGTGGATGAATGGCAAATACATCCCCTCCATTCTGGCGGCGATTGGGGGCGTGATCGAGAAACACATGATCGCCACCGGCTTCATCGCGGGCGAAGGAATGGGGCTAAAAACCGACCCCCATGCGCAAGTTGTGAATCTCAGCGGCAATCGTGGCCCAGCGTGTCCAAGCTGCGGCCAGTATGATTTGCGCATGGTCGAAGGGTGTATGACTTGCGGATCATGCGGCCACTCCAAATGCGGCTAACGGGCTGACGGTCGAACCCGCCACGCTCAGGTGGCGGACGTATCTCCAAGTTCGGGAACGCCGCCGTAGGTGCGGGGCGCGCCGTGGATGACTGGTGCGGGAGCAGGGATCGAGACAGGCCCGTTGGGTGTTTGCACAGTGATCCGCCGCAAATGCGGATGCGAGGACAGGCCCGCCATATCGTTCACGTTGGCCAAGGCGACATCCGAGCGCAGCAAGGCCTGCGTCACCTCATCAACGGTCATCTCGGAGAATTTGGCCGCTATAAGCGCATCGGTTTTCGTACGGTTTTGCACCCTTGCCACATTGGTCGCAAATGGCGGATCAATGCCCAAACGCTCGTCGCCTAAGAATTCGCGACACAGGCGTCGCCATTCCCTGTCACTTTGCACGGAGATCAGAACGAGCTTTCCGTCTTTGGTCTCAAACACGCCGTAGGGGGCAATTGACGGATGCATCATGCCTTGCCGCGTCGGGCTGTTGCCGCCTTCATGATTGAGCAACGGGACGGTCAGCCATTCGGCGATCACGTCAAACATCGACACGGAAATGCTGGTGCCCTTGCCGGTGATGCCTCGCTGGATCAGCGCCTCAAGGATGGCAGCATGGGCGGTGGCACCTGTGGCGATATCGACGACGGAAAGACCCACGCGGGACGGCTCTGACGGGCCGCCAGTGATGGAGCACAGCCCCGATTCAGCCTGTATGAGCAGATCGTAGGCCTTGCGCTCTGCCATCGGCCCGCTTTCGCCATAGCCATTGATCGCGCAGGAAATCAGGCGGGGGTAGGCCTGTGTCAGTCTTTCCGCACCGAAGCCCAGCCGGTTCAGGGCCTTGTGCTTCAGGTTCTGGATCAAGATGTCTGCTGTACCAAGAAGTTCCTCCAAGGTGGCCTTGCCTGCGTCTGTCGCCAAGTCGCAAACCAGCGAGGTCTTGCCACGGTTGAGCCAGACGAAATAGCTCGACTGGCCCGCCGCGGCGGTATCGTATCCCCGCGCAAAATCGCCACCGGGGCGTTCAATCTTGATGACTTCCGCCCCCGCATCTGCAAGGCGGGCAGAGGCGAACGGGGCCGCCACCGCTTGCTCGATCGCGATGACTTTGAGACCTGTCAGCGGTAGTTCCTGCGTCATCAGAAAGACCTCGGCAGGCCAAGCACATGCTCGGCGACATAGGACAAGATCAGGTTGGTCGAGATGGGTGCGACCTGATACAGGCGGGTTTCACGGAATTTACGTTCGATGTCATATTCGCAGGCAAAACCGAAACCGCCGTGGAATTGAAGGCAGGCATTGGCGGCTTCCCATGATGCTTTGGCGGCGAGGTATTTTGCCATGTTTGCCTGCGCGCCGCAGTCCTCGCCTGCATCATAACGTCGGCAGGCGTCGTAGCGCATCAGGTTGGCCGCCTCGATTTCGATGAACGCCTCCGCGATTGGAAATTGTACGCCTTGGTTCTGGCCAATGGGGCGCCCGAAAACGGTGCGTTCGCTGACATACTTGGTCACGCGGTCGGTGAACCAGTAGCCGTCCCCGATGCATTCTGCTGCGATCAATGTGCGTTCGGCGTTCAGGCCGGTCAGGATATATTTGAAGCCCTTGCCTTTCTCGCCGATCAGGTTCTCCTCGGGGATTTCCAGATTGTCAAAGAACAGCTCGTTTGTTTCGTGGTTTACCATGTTCAGAATGGGCCGCACGGTCATGCCGTTTTGCATCGCGTCTTTGATGTCGACGAGGAAGATCGACAGGCCTTCAGATTTCTTCTTCACCTCTGACAACGGTGTCGTTCGGGCCAGCAGGATCATCAGGTCCGAGTGCTGCACGCGGCTGATCCAGACCTTCTGCCCGTTGATCACATAGCGGTCGCCCTTCTTGACAGCAGTTGTCTTGAGCTGCGTCGTATCTGTTCCAGTCGTGGGCTCTGTCACACCCATGGATTGCAACCGCAATTCGCCGGAGGCGATGCGGGGCAGGTATTTCTGGCGCTGCTCTTCAGAGCCATGTCGCACCAAGGTGTTCATATTATACATTTGGCCATGGCACGCGCCGGAATTGCCGCCTGCGCGGTTGATTTCTTCCATGATGACGGAGGCTTCCGTCAACCCAAGCCCCGAGCCTCCGTATTGTTCGGGAATCAAAGCCGCCATCCATCCAGCCTTAGTCAGCGCATCGACGAATGCTTCGGGGTAGCAGCGCTGTTCGTCGATCTTGCGGTGGTATTCGTCGGGAAACTCGGCGCAAAGCGCGCGTATCGCATCGCGTATATCTTCAAATTCGTCAGTGGTGTGTTGAAGCATGATCACTCTCGTCGACATGGGGGCTGAAATTCGCAATGCTTGCGTATGGGGATCACTATGGCCCTCACCATTCTGATACTGCAAACATATAAAACCATCGCCGCGTTATGGCTTTGCGCTATTGGCTGTCGGCATATAAAATCCAACCGACAAGGAGATTTATCATGGAATTGAAAACAGGCATGTCAGCGGTTGTGACCGGTGGTGGATCAGGTTTGGGCGAAGCGACGGCACGCGCATTGGCGGCCAAGGGTTTGAAGGTCGCAATCTTTGACCGCAATGCGGAGGCCGGGCAGGCCGTCGCTTCCGATATTCGCGGCCTGTTTTGTAACGCCGACGTCACCGACAATGAAAGCATGGTCTCAGCGTTTGAAGTCGCGCGCAATGCCCATGGGCAGGAACGTGTTTTGGTTTCTTGTGCGGGCATCGCACCGGGGGCGAAAACTGCCTCGAAGGGCCAGCCACATGACGCGCAACTGTTTCGCACGGCGTTGGATGTGAACCTGTATGGCGTTTTTCTGGCGTCGTCTTTGGCTGCCGCTGGAATGTCCGAAGCAGATGCTTTGAATGACGATGGCGAGCGGGGGGTGATCATCAACACAGCCTCAATCGCGGCCTTTGACGGGCAGGTCGGGCAGATTGCCTATGCGGCGTCAAAAGCGGGTATCGTCGGGATGACCCTGCCGATGGCGCGCGATCTAAGCCGCTCCGGTATTCGCGTCATGGCCATCGCGCCGGGCCTGTTCATGACGCCGATGATGAAAGGGCTACCGCAAGACGTGCAAGACTCCTTAGGCGGGCAAACACCCTTTCCTCAACGGCTGGGTGATCCGGAAGAGTTTGCGGCGCTCGTCTGCTCCATCTGCGAAAATGTGATGATGAACGGCGAAGTCATCCGGCTGGACGGCGCAATTCGTATGGGGCCTAGGTAACTGCGCATCTTCGACCGTCAAGCGGTCTAAGGCCCGACCGGTCGAAGCCCTAGAATTTCACGGGCTTGCTGCCAAGTCGCGACAGGGCGATCGTATTTTTCGCACAGCCCGACCGCGCGTTTTACCAAGGCTGCGTTTGACGGGGCGAGGGTCTCGCGGTCCCAACGGATGTTGTCCTCTAAGCCTGTTCGCGTATGCCCACCTTGCGCGATTGACCATTCATTGACCTGAATTTGTGCCGGTCCAACGCCTGCCGCGCACCACTCTGCGTCAGGGGCGAGGCGGTTTAGCGTTTCAATGTAGAAATCGAAAATACGCTTGTCCGCCGGCATGGCATTCTTCACGCCCATCACGAATTGCACATATAGTGGCCCTTTTAGCCGCCCGTCGGCAGCCATGCGCGTGGCCTGAACGATATGGCTGAGGTCGAAGGCCTCAATCTCTGGTTTCACATCATATTTCAGCATTTCGGCTGCCAGCCAGTCCACCAGATCGGGGCTGTTTTCGTAAACGCGGGTCGGGAAGTTGTTAGACCCCACAGATAGTGATGCCATATCCGGAGCCAGGGGCAGCATCCCGCCGCGGTCACGCCCCGAGCCAGAGCGCCCGCCGGTTGAGAGTTGGATAATCATCCCTGGGCAGTGTTTTTCTATACCTTCTTTCAGCCGCGCGAACCGCTCCGCGTCCGAGGTAGGTTTGCCTTGATCGTCGCGAACATGGCAATGCGCAATGGAGGCACCTGCCTCGAAAGACGCATGCGTGCTTTCGATCTGTTCGGTGATTGTGACGGGCACAGCAGGGTTGTCGGCTTGAGTTGGGACGGATCCCGTAATGGCCACGCAGATGATGCAGGGTTTAGACATTGTGGTGTTCCTCTAGACTCCGATCAGCTGGGCTATGCACTCGCCTCGGACGATTGCTGAAACGATAGGGGAGGGCATCTCGTGATGCAATTCACGTCCCGTGAAAGCCTCTAAAGGTACGCCTAAACCGTGTCGCCCTTGCGCATCTTTTCTTGCACATCCGCGATGTCCGCATTGCTTAACGCATAATCGCGTTTGGCCGTCTCGGCGGTGATGTAGCCTCGCAAAAGATCGCTCTTGATCAGGTCAAGCGACCGTTCCGCAGGATCGCCATAGCCCGCGCCGCCGGGCAGGGCGAGCATGACCTTCCGGCCGTGCGGGACGAACTGCTTGCCCTTGCCATACATCTTGGACCCGTCGTCTTGCGCGATGGTGGTGCAGGCCCCCGCCTTGCCGCCGCGACGCCCGCGGGCGGGATGATCGACACGGTCAAACATGGCCTGAAAGTCGAACTCGTGCCCCTCGCGTGCGCCGACCTCCATGTATTGCCCCAACCCGCCGCGTTGCTTTCCGGCACCGCCTGAATCGGGGCGCAATTCTTTGCGCCAGATGATCACCGGCCCCGCGTGTTCCGTGGCTTCAATCGGCATGGTCATAACGCCGGACGGGAAGGCCGTAGCGTTCAGGCCGTCATGCTCGGGACGCGCGCCAGCGCCGCCGGAATTAAAGGTCAGCACCTCGGAGCGCACGGCACTTGCTGGGGCAGGCGCGTCGGTACGCGGGCGTAAGGACACTTGGAAGTTGCACAGACAGCCTGCGCCTTCGGCAGGCACGACGCCCGGCAGAATTTTATCCAAGGCGTCATAGACGGTGTCGGGCACGAAATGGCCCACAATATGACGCAAGGCCACGGGGGCAGGGTGCACAGCGTTCACGATGGTATTTGCCGGTGCTTCAATCTCGAACGGAGCCAATGAGGCCGCGTTATTTGGGATCTCCGGCGCAATCGCGCATTTCAACGCATAGCAGGCATAGGCCTTGGCGTAGACCAGTGGGCAGTTGATGCCTTTCTTGTCGACGCCCGAGGTGCCAGTGAAGTCCGACACGATCCGGTCTTCCTCAATGGTCAGTTTGACCTTCAAGGTGATCGGCGTGGCAAAGCCGTCCACCGTCATCTCGCCTTCCGCACTGGTGCGGGGCAGGGCGGCGATACGCTCCAGCGTGGCGCGGCGGGAATTGTCAAGGATGAACGCAGCGATGCCGTCCAGATCGTCCAGCCCGAACTCCTTCATCATCTCGATCAGGCGGCGGTGGCCGATCTCGTTACAGGTCGCCAGCGCATACATGTCGCCGATGAGCTGGTCGGGCTCGCGTACGTTGCCGCGCACGATGCGCACGAGGGTTTCGTCCACCTCGCCGCGCTCCGCGAATTTCATGATCGGGATATATAGCCCTTCCTCGTAAATGCTCGCCGCATCCGCCCCGAAGCCGCGCCCGCCGATATCCACGATATGCGCGGTGCAGGCGAAGAAGCCAACTAGCACGCCGTTATGGAACGACGGTGTCACCATGGTGATGTCGTGCAGGTGGCCAGTGCCTTCCCAAGGGTCGTTGGTCAGGTAGACGTCGCCTTCAAAGATGTTCTGCCGCCCGATGCGTCGGATGAAATGCGCGACCGCGTCGGCCATGGCGTTCACGTGGCCAGGCGTTCCGGTGACCGCCTGCGCCAGCATCCGGCCATGGGTGTCGTAGACCCCCGCAGACAAGTCGCCCGCTTCGCGAACGGAGGTCGAGAACGCGGTGCGCACCAAAGCCTGCGCCTGCTCTTCGACGACTGAAATCAGGCGGTTCCACATGACCTGATAGGCGACGTTGGACTGTGACTGTGCCATGTGACTCAGGCCCCCTTCTTGGTGGTGATGTCGATGCAGCCGTCGGGCTGACGGATGGCTTTCCGCGAGGACGGCACGATGATCGTCGTCTCGTCCTCGGTGATGGCGGCGGGGCCTGTAACCTCTGCGCCCTCATTCATATCGTCACGTAACACAACGGAGGCTTGCGCGAAGTCCGCAGTGGCCGGATCGAATAGCGAACGGGAGCCGTGGATCGGGGCGGCACCACTGGGCTTGGCGGGCGCGATCTTCGCCACTTTTTCGGGCGGTGTCGTGGCATTGACCGACCAGACGGTGATTTCGATATCCATGCCTGTAACTGCGCGGCCGAACAGCTTGGTGTAGTCCTCGACAAACCGCGCCTCAAACGTCGCCGCGTCGGGGTTCATCGCCTGCGCTTCCGTCAGGGTGATGGGGATTTCCCAGCCTTGCCCCGTGTAGCGCATGTAGACCTTGAATTCCGACAGAATGTCGCTCTCCGCATCGCAGTTGCGCACGAAGCCGGTGGCCTCGCCCTTCAGGTCACTCAACAGCGCCTTGATCTTGTCCGCGTCGAAGTCCGACAGCTTCATATAGACCGAGCGGTTGGCCTCGAAGCTGAACGGCGCACGCAGGAAGCCGATGGCGGAGCCGACGCCCGCTCCGGGCGGTACCAGCAGGCGGTCCACTCCCAACTTTTCGCACAAACGACCCGCGTGCAGCGGGGCCGCGCCGCCGAATGCGATCATGGTGTATTCGCTCAGGTCTTCGCCATTTTCGACGGCATGGACACGTGCCGCGTTCGCCATGTTTTCGTCCACCACTTCGGCCAAGCCGAAGGCCGAGGTCGCGGCGTCCATGTCCAGCACGTCACCCAGAACAGCGCGCAACGCGGTTTCCGACGCGGCGGTTTCCAGCTTGATCGAGCCGCCCGCGAAGTTGTCGGGGTCCAGCTTGCCCAGCATCAGGTCCGCATCCGTCACCGCAGGCTTGTCGCCGCCGCGCCCGTAGCAGGCCGGTCCCGGCTCGGAGCCCGCACTTTCCGGCCCGACGCGGATTTGGCGCATCGCATCAACATGGGCGAGCGACCCGCCGCCCGCGCCAATTTCCACCATGTCGATCACGGGGATCGAGATGGGCATGCCGGAGCCTTTCTTGAAGCGATACGTCCGGGCCACCTCGAACACCCGCGACGTCTTCGGCGTCTGATCCTTGATCAGGCATATCTTGGCCGTCGTGCCGCCCATGTCGAAGGACAGCACCTTGTCCAACCCATAGCGCGCGGCGATGTTGGCGGCGAACACCGCACCACCGGCAGGGCCGGATTCGACCAGACGCACGGGGAACTCAGCGGCATTCTCCAGCGAGATAATCCCGCCTCCCGAATGCATCAGGAAGATGTTGCAGTCGACGCCTTCGTCTCGCAAACGCCCCTCAAGACGCCCCAGATAGGACTTCATCAGCGGCTTGATATAGGCGTTGGCCACGACAGTATTGAACCGTTCATATTCGCGCATCTGGGGGCTGACTTCCGACGACAGCGAGATCATCACGTCCGGTAAGCGCTTTGCCAGCACGTCGCGCACCAGTTTTTCGTGCGTGTCGTTGAGGTAAGAGTGGATCAATCCGATGGCGACACTGTCATATCCGGCCTCTGCGATGGCCTCGACCACCGGCTCGATATTCGCCTCGGTCAGGGGCAACAACTCGGACCCAGTCGCATCAATCCGCCCCGGCACGGTGTAGCGGCATTGGCGGGGCAGCAAGGGCTCGGGGATGTTGAGGTTCAGGTCGTATTGCTCGAACCGCGATTCCGTGCGCATCTCGATCACGTCGCGGAAGCCTTCGGTGGTGATCAGCGCGGTTTTCGCCCCGCGCCGCTCGATCAGAGCGTTGGTGGCAAGGGTCGTGCCATGGATGATCTGCCCGATATCGGCAGGCGTCACATCGGCCTTGGCGCAAACCTGCTGCATCCCGTCGATGATGGCGTTCTCCGGCGCGATGTAGGTCGTCAGAACCTTGGTGGAGAACGACGCGCCGTCCACCTCCAGCACCACGTCGGTAAACGTGCCGCCAATGTCTACACCCAGTCGAATCGAGGAAGTTTTCATACAGATCACCCAAGGAGTTTTAAGAAGAGTAGGTGAAGTTGAAGGATATAATCCAATTATTTATATAAATTCTAGTGATAGATTTTAGTTATCTAGTGTTTGTTGCTTTCCTTGAAGTCTGTTGCGGTTTCTTCGGCAATGCGGGCGGCATGTAATACGAACCTCGCCACTTTCTCGGCATGGTAACGCGCGCAGAAGCGTAGAGGGTTGGGGGCCCAATCCACGCAGAGATGTACCAGCTTCCCGGCGGCAATATCCTTGGCCACCATTGCTTCCGGCAACAAAGACACCCCCATTCCGTCTAGCGTCATTTGCAAACAGGAGGACATCGAACTTGAAGGAACAAAGCCTGCCTTTGGCAAGGCATTGGCGTCTGCATGGTCCGACAATTCGGTGAAGGCTTGTGTGTGGCGGGCATGCGTTAACAAGGTATGAGGGATCAAATCCTTCACGGTCAGTTTGGTCGGAAGCTCCGCTGAAATTGCAGGGGAGGCCACCCAAACATAGGGATATTCACCAAGTTCAATCTGGCCAGTCACAGTGGTTGCGAAGGGGGCGGTTTGCAGTGTCAGGTCTAGCTCGTTAAGAGCCAACGCGCGGTCCAGTGTGCGGGACAAGTCTACGGTTAACTCAAAGGAAACCTCGGGATAGGCCGCTTTGAGGCGCCGCAGATATTCATGCAGCCAAGTCGCCGCGATCAACTCGGTGACGCCAAGCCGCAGGCGGTTCTGCACAAGGTCGGGGCGGGCTGCAACTTCGATCAGCTCTTCCGCCTGACGTAGGACCGCACGGGCGGCTTGCAGGATTTCGCGGCCTTTATCTGTAAGTCGCACCGACCCAGCATCGCGCTGCATCAGAATTGTACCAAGCGTCGCCTCAAGGCTCGCAATGCGCGACGAGATGTTTGGCTGGGTGGTGTTCAAATGCTGGGCAGCTTTGCGAAAACTGCCCAAATCGGCCACCCAGACAAGGGCTTCGAGTTGTTTAAGGGTGAATGTGTTGCCGAGCATAGTCAGCGTTTAGCACCCTGCGATTGCCTTCGCCATGCCGAGCAGCATTTCGGTGTAAAGCGACGGCCCGATTGGAAGCGTCGACCCCAGCGGGTCCAAAACAGCGACGCGGGCATCGGTTCCGTCTAGCACGGTTGCCACCAGCCCTTCCGAAAACTGCGGTTCCGAGAACGCGCAGGATACACCCTTTTCACGCACCAATTCTTGGATGCGTTCAACCCGCGCCGGACCGGGCGCAGTTGCATCTCCAAGCGAAATCGCCGCGCTGGCTTCGACATCAAAACGTGCTTCGAAGTAATGAAAAGCGTCGTGGAAGACGATGAATGTTTTCCCTTTGGCCGGAGCCAAAATGCGCTCGATTTCGACCGTTGACGCGTGAAGGTCGGCCTCGGCGCGTTGCGCATTCGCTGCATATGTATCTGCATTCTCTGGATCAAGGACGGAAAGTTCAGACGCGATGATTGCAAGCCAAGCCGCCGCGTTATCCGGGTTTAACCACGCGTGCGGGTCAACATCGGAATGATCGTCATGATCGTCATGGCCATCATGATCGCCGTGGTCATGCCCGTCGGCCTCGAAGGCGGCGTCGGTTCGAAACGCCAGAGTTTCGGTCTCGGACCGGTGCAGAAATTCGATATTTTTGGCATTCGGTGCAAGGCGATCCAGAAGCGGTTCGAGCCAAGGCGTCAACCCGTCCCCGACCCAGAACACGGCTTGCGCCTGCTCCAATGCACCAGCTTGAGATGGCCGAAGCGAAAAACTGTGCGGAGAGGCATTGGCCGTGACAAGCAATTCCGGCGTGCCCAAATCCCCCATGACCTGTGCGACGAGGGAATGGATGGGGGCAATGTCAGTGACGACGCGAGGAGTCTCGGCAAGAGCAACCTGCGGGAGCGAAAGAAGAAGGGAAGCAAGAGCGGGGCGCAGCATAGGTCACCTATGTGATTGTATAACATATCGCGCTTTGATAGACGTTACTTTATAACACATCAACCCCATGTTTCAGGAGCCCCCATGGAATCGCTCGGTTTCAAGCATCATGATCATTCCAGTTGCATTTCAGGCGGTGTCGCAGCGGTGGCGCAGACCTGCGCTGACGAGGGGCTGCAATTTACCCCTGTTCGCAAGCGGGTGTTGGAAATCCTGCTGGAAGGGCACCGCGCGATCGGGGCCTATGAAATTCTGGATATCTTGCGCGAAGAGGGTATGGGGTCCCAGCCACCCGTGGCTTACCGCGCACTGGATTTTCTGGTGAAATACGGGTTTGCCCACAAGATCGAGCGCCTGAATGCGTTCATTGCGTGCTCCCATCCAGGTGACGCCCATGCTGCCGCTTTCCTGATTTGCCGGAGCTGCGATGCGGTCGCAGAAACTGTTACAGCACCGGCAGGTGGTCGGCTTGGCAAGGCCGCGGAAGAGACAGGGTTCACAATTGAACGCACGGTTTTGGAGGCAGAAGGCGTGTGCCCGAATTGTCAGGGTAAATCTGAATGAGCGCTCTGGTCGAATTCCAAAACGTGAACCTGAGCTATGGGGCTCAAAAGGTGCTCGATGACGTCAATCTGAGCATCGCACCCGGCGAGATTGTCACCATTGTGGGGCCAAACGGTTCCGGCAAGTCGTCGCTGCTGCGTGCGTTGATTGGGGCGTTGAAGCCCGCGTCGGGGCAAATCAATCACGCATCGGGTTTGCGCATTGGCTACGTGCCGCAAAAACTGCATATCGACCCGACCCTCCCCATGACGGTGAGGCGGTTCCTAAGCTTGCCATTGAAAATCTCCGATACGGAAGCGGCGCAAGCATTGCAGCAAGCCGGTGTCTCCGACCTTGGTCCGCGACAAATGTCGCGCCTGTCCGGCGGACAGTTTCAAAGGGTGCTACTTGCACGCGCCTTGCTTCATAAGCCGCAATTGTTGCTGCTGGACGAAGCCACTCAAGGTCTGGACCAACCCGGCTCCGCCGCGTTTTACCGCCATATCGAAAAGGTGCGGGACGAGTTGAACTGCGCCGTCCTGATGATCAGCCATGAGCTGCACGTTGTGATGAGCGCCTCCGACCGCGTGATCTGCCTGAACGGGCATGTCTGTTGCGAGGGCAAGCCCGATGTGGTTGCCTCTGCCCCCGAATACCGCGCCTTGTTCGGGAGTGGCACAGGCGGGGCGTTGGCATTGTATCGCCACGATCATGATCACGCCCATGGCGACGGGTGCGACCACGACCATCCACACGAGGTCGCAGAATGATGCTTGATAGCTTTCTCGTTCGCGCCGCCCTTGCAGGGCTTGGCGTTGCCGTGGCTGCCGCCCCCTTGGGTTGCTTCGTCGTCTGGCGGCGCATGGCGTATTTTGGAGACGCCACGGCGCATGCCTCGATCCTAGGCGTGGCGCTGGCGCTCAGCTTTAACATGTCGATTTTTGCAGGCGTGCTGGTCGTAGCCTTGGTGATGGCGACTACGGTATCCACCCTGTCAGGACGCGGCTATGCGATGGACACGTTGTTGGGTGTCTTGGCGCATTCGGCCATAGCGTTCGGATTGGTGGCGGTGTCCTTCCTCGAAGGTGTGCGCATCGACCTCATGGCCTATCTTTTCGGGGATATCCTTGCAGTTGGTCGTGTCGATCTGGCCGTGATCTGGGGGGGCGCGCTTCTGGTTCTGGCGCTGGTCGGATGGCGTTGGCAGCAACTTCTTACCGCCACGGTCAGCCCTGACCTGGCACATGCCAGCGGCATTGATCCGAAACGGGAGCAGCTGATTTTGACGATTGCACTGGCTGTGGTGGTGGCTGTCGCCATCAAGGTCGTGGGCGTACTGCTGATTGCCGCGTTGTTGATTATCCCGGCCGCCGCAGCGCGACCGTTGTCCGAGACACCGGAACGCATGGCCGCAATCGCCGCAGGCATCGGTGCGGTGTCCGCACTTGGGGGGCTGCAACTGGCCTATGCTTTCGACACACCTGCCGGTCCGACCATCGTTTGTGTCGCGGCGGGGGTGTTTGCACTGACGAGCCTGCTCAGCCTTATTCGGGATTAGCTTCCATCCAGTCGCGAAAACCTTCAAGCTCCGCCTGCAACGGAGGCCGTTTCGAGCGGCTCATGAACCATCCCGAAATGCGCGACCATCCGCCAAGGCGCATCTCGGTTGTGACGCGCAACATCGTGCCATCCCCTTCAGGGGTGAAGGTGGCTTCCAAAACACCCTCGGCGGGGAGTTTGCCGAAGATCGGGCTGTAATCGTCGCGCATGTCATAGGCCAAGGCAGGCATGACACCCGGCGTCATCTCATGCGGTGCCAAAGGAAGCACGCGGGTAATTTGTAGATGGCTCGCCATGCGGTGCGGCGCATCGACTTCGATCACGGTTTCGATCATTTCGGTCTTCAGTTCAGGGTAGATAAACATCCAAACCGCCTGCGTCCCGGGGCCGCCATCCACGATATTGGTGATTGTCACTTCGGTTCGGGTGGACGCATTGGCGGCACTCAGTCGTGCATCCGTATAGCGGCGGTAGACTTGTTCTTGAGGCAGCGCGATAAACACCTCGCCTGTCATACGTGTCACAGGTCAATCTCCACCAACCCATCCTTCTGAGCCGCGCGGGATTGGCATAAGATCAAGGATGTCGTGCGATCCGAGTTGGAAAGCACAAAATCGCGATGTTCGACCTCTCCGGTAATGAGACCACATTTGCACACGCCGCACAGCCCGTCAGAGCATTTGACATCCACATGCACCCCCTCACGCAGAAGGGCGTCGGTCGCGGCCTCGTCTTTGCTGACAGAGATGTCGCGTCCGGACTTGGCTAATCTCAAAACGAAATCGTGGTTCACGTAATCCGGCTGCTCGGGAACCGAGAAAAATTCCAGATGCCGCGTATCCTCGGGGAAGTCGTTCGCCTCAGCCGCGTCCATGACCGAAGCCATGTAGGCCTCCGGACCGCAGGTGTAGACATGCGCGCGGTCACGGTGTTGCAGCGTAGTCGCAAGGTCGCAGCGGGAGCCTTCGTCGGAGAAGTGATAGTGGACATTCTTCGCCCACGGCATCTTCGATAAATCCTCAAGAAATCCTGCCCCTGCCCGCGTCGAGCAGGAGTAGTGCAACGCGAACTCGGCGCCGATGGCGTGTAGCCTATGGGCCATGGAGATCATCGGGGTCACCCCGATGCCGCCGCCCATGAGGTAGGTGAATGACGCATCCTCATGCAGCGGGAAGTGGTTGATCGGCTTGGAAATATGCACCCGCCGCCCTTCCTCGAATATCCGGTGCATTAGTTTGGAACCACCGCGCCCGTGATCCTCGCGCAGTACCGCTATTTGATAGCGGGAGCGGTCGGCGGGGTCACCGGACAGGGAATATTGGCGCAGGAATTCAGGAGCAACCACCACGTCGATATGCGCGCCTGCCTCCACGAGGGGCATGTCGGAGCCGTCGGGCATGGCGAACTCGTACTTCGTCACTGTGTCGGTCATATGCTCGACCTTTAAGATCACCGCGCCCATGACGGGGCTGTCTTGCTGGTCGGCGGTGTAGATGTGCTCAGGTGCTAACCCCTTGGCACGGCGGGATTTATGTTCCGCCGCAGGGATCATCGCCTTGTAGGCGGCGATGCCCGCCTCGCGGTCCATCGGGTAGGGGTAGGCATAGGGCGGCGGGGCCAAGGGGGCGGGATAGACGGCCAGCGTCTGGTCTTCGTAGTGCAGGTCCAACCCCTTTTGCAGCCCGCGGGCGTTCACCGGATGGGCGGAGGGGCGGTAGGCCCCGTCGTCGACCATTTCCAGATCCCACCACCATTTCTTGACGGGGTTGATTTCGCCTTGCCCTGCCAAATCATCCAGCTTTGCCAAGGCTTTGGCAGCCTGCGGCAGGGTCATGGCCAGCTTGCGGAAAGGGGCTTCGGCGAACAGGCCTTCAAGGTTCCACGGGCAGGTTTTCATGCAGCGCCCGCACATCGCGCCATTCTTTTGGGCGACGCGGTAGGTGGTGCATTTCTGGCTGTCGGACTTCCAGATTTCGTAGCCGTTGAACATCAGTTTCGGGCCTGCGGTTATCGCACCTGAGGGGCATTCGCGGGCGCATTTATTGCAGGCTTCGCAGAACTTTTGAAGGCCGAAATCTATTGGTTTATCGTGGGTTAGCGGCATGTTGGTGGTCACCACGCCGGACTTCAGGCGGGGGCCTAGGAAGGGGTTGAGGATGACCTCGCCGATGCGGGAGACCTCGCCCAAGCCGGACAAAAGCAGCAGGGGCGGGTGCAGCACCTCGTCATCCATCACCGAATGGACGCGGGCGGTGTAGCCGAGGCGGCGCAGGTGTTCTGCCAGTACGCCACCCAGAAGCGAGAAGCGCAGGTAGGCGCGCATACTCTGCGCGCAGGCGATCCAGTCGTCGCCGGAGGCACCTTCCATGGTCTCATGGCCTTGGTCGATGATCATGGAAATCGCGTTGGAATGGTAGGGCGTGATCGGCTGTCCTGCCGCGTCATGGCTGTAATAAACCCAATCAGGACAAGCGCTTAGGCCTGCCGCATCGACACCAAGCCAATAGAGCGCGGCCTTGATGTTGGCAGCGTTGCGGTCGGGGTCGTGGGTGGACTCGTGGACCTCGGCGGCCTCTCCGTCTTGCAGCAAAACGAATGCCCCTAGGGACGGGCGGAAGGCAAATGCCGCCGCCGATTTGCGGACGTAGTTGCCGTTTTTTGTGGCCTCCTGTACCGTCTTTCCCATGTCGCCAAATAGTCCCCGCGCAAACAGGTTGGCGCGTTTGGGGACGCGGGCGACGTTGGGTTTGTCGATATAGGTGGTCGGGTTTTCGACCCGTTTGAGGGTCTCGAACGGGTGCGGGCCGTCGCGAAATTTGCGTGTCTGAAACGCGTCGGCAAAGCGTCGGCTTTTCGTATGGCCGGAAAGGCCGATGGCCCAAGACAGGCCCGGCTTGGCATTTGGGGCCAAAGGACGGTCCGCCGTCATCGCCAAAGTCGTGGTGACCACGGCCAATCCGTAGCGGTCGCCGATGAACGGGTTTGTCCCGTCCGCATGGTTCAGGCCCGACGCCACGGCCAGCTTGCCCAGATGTACGTCGCTCGCGGCCATGGAATGCGCCCGCGCATCGAAGCCCAGAGTGCGGATGTAGGAAGCCAGCGTCACCGCCGTCTCCATCCCGCGCAGGCAGGTGCGGTGGTCTTGGGCGTCGGTGATCCAGTCGCACCCGACCTCCTCCGCGTCGGGGTCGCGGGGCATGTCGTAGAGGAACACCAGCGCGTAGGTATGGTGTTCGCAAGCCTGCGGCGGGGCGCGCATGCTTTCGCGCAGACCCGCCATGATCACGTCGATGCCCGCGGCTAGCGTCTTGGGTTGCAACGTCCGCAGCTTCTCTGCGAGACGATCCACATCGGGGTTGACCAGCGGTGTGTCTAACCACGCCTCGGACGGTATCGCGCAGGTACCGACCATCGAGGCATCGCAGTAGTAGCCGAAGGCCTTGAGGTGGTTGGCTCGCTCTGACAGGTCTGACGGGATTTCGGCGATTTCCTTTTTCACCAACCCTTCGCGGGTGGCGTCGAGCATGGCCTGATATTCCTGCATCGCGTTGACGATGCTCAAAGGGTCTTCAGGCCGACGGAAGCTGACTTGCGCCATCGCGGGCACGCCGTTCAACGCAGCGCTGTCTACCCGCTCCAGCTTTTCCAAGGGGTAAGGTCCCAGATGGACGGGGCGGTTGCGGTAGGAGAAGAGTTTTGTCATTCAGGGCTGCTTCAAGGTTCTGCCAGCGCGCGGCGCATAGCGCTTGTTCTCATTGCTCATTATCGGCAGTGTCACGGAGCATTCATAGCGGGTCAAGAGAGGAACGGGCGGGGATATGACAGGGCAGATCAAAGGCTTGCTGTTTGACAAGGATGGCACCTTGCTGGATTTCGACGCGACTTGGGGCCAATGGGCCGCCGGGTTCTTTGAAGATTTGGCGCAAGGCGACGCGGGACTGAGCGCGCGTATGGCGGATGCGGCGAGGTTCGATGCAGCCACCAGAACCTTCCACCCCGACAGTCCGGTGATTGCCGATACCGCAGATATGGTGATTGATCTGTTACTGCCTTTCGTTCCTCATTGGGAGCGGCAGGCGCTGCTGGAATACGGCAACGAAAAAGCGGCGCAGGCCGAATTGGTGACCCCGTGTGCGCTGCCAGAGCTGTTCGACCGGTTCGATGCCATGGGGCTGCCGTTGGGGATCGCGACAAACGACGCGGAAAGCTCCGCGCAGGCACATATGCGCAAGTTGGGGGTCGAGACGCGGTTCGCGCGCATCCTGGGCTTTGATTCCGGCTTTGGCGGCAAGCCCGCGCCGGAGATGCTTTTGGCGTTCTCGGACCATTGCGGAATCGCCCCGTCGGAGGTGGCGATGGTTGGCGACAGCACCCATGACCTTCATGCGGGCCGGAACGCGGGGATGATTTGCGTGGGCGTTTTGACCGGCCCCGCAAGACGCGCTGAACTGGAGCCGCACGCGGATGTGGTTTTGGACAGCATCGCGGACATTCCGCACTGGTTGGCCGCGCGCTAGCCTTGCGCCAAAAGCGACGTAACCCGTCGGTAACCGCCAAACCTGCCCTTGGGGCGCGGTGCAAGCTGGGGAGGCAGTTAACACCGGAGGTCACAGCGACATGGCAGATGAACCCACCAGACGTAAGCGCGGCGGTGGCCGTGCGGGGAACGCCAGACGCACGACCTCCAAGCTGCCGGAGCAGATGCCATGGCGCATTCCGGTCAATGTAGACAAACCCACCGAGCCATTGGACGAGGACGGCGTACAGGCCATTCACAAGGGCGCGATGCGCATCCTGTCGGAGATCGGCATCGAGTTTCTGAACCCTGACGCGTGCAAAATCCTGAAAGGCGCGGGCTGCAAAGTCGACGGCACCAACGTGCGGATGGACGAGGATTTCGTGATGGAGATGCTGGGCCATGCGCCAGCGGAGTTCACCATCACCCCGCGCAACCCTGACCGCGCGATCCCGATGGGGGGCAAGCATATCCTGTTTGGAAACGTCTCCTCGCCGCCGAATATGTGGGATCTGAAGCGCGGCAAACGCACCGGCGATTTCGAGGGATACAAGGAGTTCATCAAGCTCACCCAGTTTTTCAACTGCATCCATTTTGCCGGCGGCTATCCGGTGGAGCCCATCGACATCCACCCGCGCGAGCGGCACCTCGACTGCCTGTATGAAAAGCTGACGCTGACGGACAAGGTCGTGCATGCCTACTCACTGGGCAAGGAGCGGGTGGAGGACGTGATGGAGATGGTCCGCATCGCTGGCGGCATGACGCGTGAGGAGTTCGACGCCAAACCGCATATGTATACCAACATCAACTCGGTCTCGCCGTTGAAACACGACTTCCCGATGCTGGAAGGTGCGATGATCCATGCGCGGCGCAACCAGCCGGTGATCGTCACGCCGTTTACCTTGGCGGGGGCCATGGCACCGGTCACCATGTCGGGGGCGGTCACGCTTTCGCTGGCCGAGGGGCTGGCGGCGATTGTTTTGCTGCAAGTCATCAACCCCGGCGCGCCTTGTGCCATCGGGACGTTTACGTCGAACGTGGACATGAAAACCGGCGCGCCTGCGTTCGGCACGCCGGAATACATGCGCGCGACGCAGATGACGGGGCAGATGGGGCGGTTCTACGGGCTGCCGATCCGCTCGTCCGGTGTCTGTGCCGCGAACGTGCCGGACGGGCAGGCGATGTGGGAGACGTCGAATTCGCTGTGGGCCGCGGTGCAGTCTGGCACGAACGTGGTCTACCACGCCGCTGGCTGGCTGGAGGGCGGGCTGATAGCGTCGCCTGAGAAGTTCATCATGGATTGCGACGTGATCCAGCAAGTCCAGCGCTATATGGAGCCTGCCACCTACGCGACCACGCCGGAGGATATCGCGGTGGATGCCATCCGCGAGGTCGGCCCGAACGGGCATTACTTTGGCTGCCAGCACACGCAGGACCGCTACGAGGACGCGTTCTATTCGCCGCTGATTTCCGACTGGTCAAACTACGAGGCTTGGGAGTTGAATGGCGGCGTCTGGACCGCCGAGCGGGCACACGAGATGTATAAGGGCATCATCGAGGAGTTCGAGGCCCCGCCTCTGGACATCGCCATTCGGGACGAGCTGGCGGATTTCGTGGCGCGGCGGAAGGCCGAGGGCGGGGTGCCGACGGATTTCTAGATTTCGGCGTAAGGTGTGCCAGTTGGTGCGCTTGGATTTGCAGGTCGAAAAGCCGGTAGAAGCAAATTTTTTGCTATAAGTTGTCTATAAACGGACATCCAAACCCGCTGAATTTAGCGATTTCGTAAGGTTTCCTTGGCGTTTCCTTAATCGTTTTGCGGCAGACCTGTCTCTAGGTTTGGCAAAAGGCATCTTATGTACGGCTTGGTTCATCGCGCGTTGCAGTGTTTTTCACAAGACACCTATGGGGACGTGGTGTGGAACAAGGTGGTCGCGGAAGCGGGCGTTCAGGTTCACGAATACGAGGCGATGCTGTTCTATCCGGATCATCACTTGGATGATGTTCTACTGGCGCTTTCCAATCATTTGGACAAAACACCTGCGCAGGTGTCCGAAGATGTTGGCGCGTATCTGGTCACACATCAGCGGATGGAGGCCGTGCGCAGATTGCTGCGCTTCGGGGGCACCACCTTCGAGGAGTTTGTGCTGTCCCTTGATGAACTCCATGACCGTGTGAAGCTGGCTTTGCCGGAACTGGACCTTCCCGAGCTTGAAGTGGAGGCGCATTCGGGGTCTTCGTTTAGCGTTTTGGTCAAATCTGAACGTCACAGGTTCGGGGCAGTTCTGCTTGGCATGCTGCGCGCGATGGCTGACGATTTTGGAACCCTTGTGATGCTGGACCTAGGAATGTCCACGCTGGGAAGTGACGATGTCGAGCGCGCAACGATCGAGTTGTTCGAGACCGATTTTGCGACTGGCCGCGGCTTTGGCTTGGTGGCGGAGGAGCGCAGCAGATGAAGGATGACGCGGCTCCGTCTGCTCCAACGACTGCTGTGCCGTTTGATCCAGGCGCGCTTGGGGCTTTGATGCCGATGCATCTTCATGTGTCACCCACAGGCCATATCCTGTCTGTCGGACCAACGCTTTCCAAATTACGGCCAGATGAAATCCTTGTAGGACAGCGTTTTCTGGAGGTATTCGAGGTTAAGCGCCCGATGCATATTCATCAGTTCGGCGATCTGCTGAACCATGGCAGTTGTTTGATCCGCACGAAATTCCGTACCGGACACCGGCTTGGCCTGAAGGGGCTGTTCGTCCCGCTCGCGGCGCAGCATCCTTTGCTTCCCGACAGGCGCCAATCAGGGGCGGCACGACCCGTTCTGCTTCCGAATCCGCACACCGTGGCCGATACGCAACCCGCGTTCAGCGGGGCGCTGATCAACTTGTCGCTCGGGGTCAATGTGGTGGAGGCCGTGCAACGCTACAGCTTGAGCAGTGCGGATTTTGCGCCGGCTGATCCGACCGTTGATATGTTGTATCTGATAGAGGCCAAGTCTGTTGCACTGGAGGAATCCAAGCGGTTGAATGCGCGTCTGGAAGGGGCGCGGGTCGAGGCAGAAACGCAGGCCTACACCGACACGCTGACGGGTCTGCAAAACCGTCGCAGCATGGATACGTTGCTGCATCAGCTGGAGCGGTCCGGAGAGCCGTTTGGTTTAATGCATCTGGATTTGGACTACTTCAAACAGGTCAACGACACCTTCGGTCATGGCGCAGGGGACTATGTGCTGAAACGTGTCTCGACGGTGTTGCAAGACGAAACCCGCGCCAGTGATCTGGTTGCGCGGGTCGGCGGGGACGAATTCGTGCTCGTCTTTCGAGGTTGCGTGAATCTGGCAGTACTTGAAGGGATCGCATTGCGCATCATCACGCGTCTGGAAGAACCGATCGCCTATAACGGCCACCAGTGCCGAATCTCGGCGAGCATCGGGACGACATTGTCGAGCTTTTACCAAATTCCGGCAGCGGATCGTATGCTGCATGACGCGGATCAGGCTTTGTATAAGTCAAAAGACAGAGGACGGGCGCGTCATACGGTTTTCGATCCCGAACAACGTGACGCGCGCAACTAGAGCCTGCAGGTGTGGGCTTAACCGACGGGCGGGCTTCAATATTGGGGAAACGAAAGTGGTACTCCCTAGGGGAATCGAACCCCTCTTTTCAGGTTGAAAACCTGACGTCCTAACCGATAGACGAAGGGAGCACCGGGATCGTGAGGGGCTATTTAGGCAAGGCGCGGCGCGCTGGCAAGAGGAAAATGCCCCGTTGGAGCGGAAAAATTCTAGCAGCCCGAAGCGTAAGGCTGTCAGGCTGGCGCTGCGACCAGCGCTGCATCTTCCAAACGAAGTTGAGCCGACCGTCGTCCCTGCCAGCTGTTGATTTCGACCCGCCCGGCCAAATGGAATCGCCGCCCCGCATGCGCTTCCAGCGTTGGCCCCAACGCCGAGTTGAACGCGCCGAAAGCGATGGCATCCAGCTTCTCGGCCCCGCCTTCGCCAAAGCTGATTTTCAAGTGCCCCTCGCCAACCGGTTTGGTGAACAAAATCCGCTGGTCGGGGAAGACAAACCGTGGCCCCGCAGCCCCTGCGCCAAAGGGGCCTGCTTGCTCGATCAACTCGATCAGCTCGACGGAAGCCGCTGCGGGCATCATGAGTCCGTCCAGCCGCAAATCCGACGGTCCTAGCAACCCCGCGCCCTGTTTTTCCATCATCTCGGTCAACCGCGCCATGGCGGGTTCGAGCATGTCACGGGCTACGGTCAAACCCGCCGCCATCTTGTGTCCGCCGCCTTTGATCAGCAGCCCCTCGGCCGCCAGCTTTTGTATCTGCGCCCCGAGGTCGATGCCGGAAACCGAGCGGGCGGAGCCTTTACCCTCGTCGCCATCCAGCCCGATCACAACAGCGGGGCGGTTACTGGCTTCCTTCAGCCGCGCCGCGACGATGCCGACCACGCCGGGGTGCCAGCCTTCGCCCGCCGCCCAGACCAGTGGGGCGTCGAGTCCGCGCTCCTCGGCTTGTGCCAGTGCGGCTTCGCGCACAGCCGCCTCGATTTCGCGGCGTTCGGTGTTGAGCGTATCCAGCCGCTCCGCCAAAGCCTGCGCTTCGTGTTCCTGATTGGTCGAGAGAAGCCGCGCCCCCAAATCGGGCGCGCCGATACGGCCACCTGCATTGATGCGCGGCCCCAGCAGGAACCCCAGATGATAGGAGGTCGGGGCGGTTTCCATGCGTGCGACGTCCGACAACACGCGCAACCCGATGCGCTGCCGCGCGGCCATCACCTTCAAGCCTTGGCGGACCAAGGCGCGGTTGACGCCCACCAGTGGGGCGACGTCGGCGACGGTCGCCAAGGCGACCAAATCCAGCATCGCCATCAGGTCGGGCACGGACCGCTCGGACCGCATGACCCTGTTGGTTGCGACCAGCAGCAGGAAAACCACGCCAGCGGCGCAGAGATGTGCGAGCGAGCCGTCCTCATCCTGCCGGTTGGGGTTCACGACGGCCACTGCGGGGGGCAGCGTTTCGCCGCCCAAGTGGTGGTCCAGCACGATCACGTCCGCCGCAGTTGCAGCCGCCAAAGCGTCGTGGGACAGCGTGCCGCAATCGACGCAGAGGATCAGGTCGTGATCTGCCGCCAAGCCTGCCATGGCGGGTGCGTTGGGGCCGTAGCCCTCGTCGATGCGGTCGGGGATATACAGCGTCGCCGTCAGCCCCATGTCGCGCAGCCAGCAGATCAGCAGCGCGGCAGACGCACCGCCATCCACATCATAATCCGCGAAAACTGCGATCTTCTCGCGGTTGCGCACGGCGTCGGCCAAACGGTTTGCCGCGACGTCCATATCTTTCAACACCGACGGGTCGGGCAACAGGTCGCGCAGGGCAGGAGTGAGGTACCGCTCCGCCGCGTCGACGGGCACGCCCAGACGCGCAAGTGTCGCGCAAAGGGGGCGGGGCAGTTCGGTTTGTTGGACCATGGCTTCCGCTTGGCGGTCTTGCTCCACCGACAAACCAACCCATCGGCGGTTTGTCAGGGAAGTTTCTACACCAAGGAAAGCTTGCGTCATTAGCTGACCGGGTTGCGATATGTCATGCGCCGCACTGAGCCGGTCTTGGACCGCATAAGGATCGTCTCGGCGGTCAGGTAGCCAACTTCGCGGCGGATGCCCTGAAGGATCGAGCCGTCGGTCACGCCGGTCGCGGCAAAAATCACGTCTTTGGTGACCATCTCGTCACGGTTATAAATCTTGTCCAGATCGGTGATACCCGCCTTGGCGGCGCGGCCACGCTCGTCATCATTGCGGAACAGCAAGCGGCCATACATCTGCCCGCCCATGCATTTCAGCGCCGCCGCCGCCAGAACGCCTTCGGGTGCACCACCTTCGCCCATATACATGTCGATACCGGTGATCGCGGCCTCGGCGCAATGCATGACGCCAGCCACGTCGCCATCGGTGATCAAGCGGATTGCGGCACCGGTGGAGCGGATGTCTTCGATTGTTTTCTCGTGGCGCGGACGCTCTAGAACGCAAACGGTAATGTCTTCAGCCGAGCAGCCTTTGGCCTTTGCCAAAGCCGCAACGCGATCTTTGACCGACATGTCCAGCGTTACCGTGTCGGTTGGATATCCCGGACCAATCGCCAGTTTATCCATGTAGACGTCAGGTGCATGAAGCATCGAGCCGCGCGGGCCCATCGCAATCACGGTCAACGCGTTGGGCATATCCTTGGCGGTGAGCGTCGTGCCTTCCAGCGGGTCCAGCGCGATGTCCACGCCTGGGCCGTTGCCGGTGCCGACTTCTTCGCCGATGAACAGCATCGGGGCCTCGTCACGCTCGCCCTCACCGATGACCACGACGCCTGCGATGTCGAGCAGGTTGAGCTGCTCGCGCATGGCGTTAACGGCGGCTTGGTCTGCCGCCTTTTCGTCACCGCGCCCGATCAGTTTGGCAGATGCGAGCGCCGCAGCCTCGGAAACACGGGCAAGGCCGAGCGAGAGCATGCGGTCTTGGAACTGGTCGGTGGAGACGGTCATGGGAAAATCCTTAAATGGCAGTTACATCCCGTTTAGCGGGGGCGGGTTCGGGGATCAAGGACGGCAGGCGGTGCCTTAGACCTCTTCGATACGCAGGGCGACAGGGTCCGAGGCCAGCACGCCGGTTTTCGGCAGCTTCGCCAGCGCCGCGTCCAGCGCGTCGCGCGAGGTGGTGTGGGTCACGATCAGCACGGGGGCCTTGTCGTCGAGATGGTCATACTGGCGCATCCTGTGGATCGACACGCCCGCATCGCCCAAGCAGGTTGCGACCTTGGCCAAAGCGCCCGGCTTGTCGTGCAAAGTCATGCGCAGATAATACGGCGCAGGGGTGCCGGAATTGGCGGATGGCGTGGTTTTCAGCGTGTCGGCAGGCTGGCCGAAGGTCGGCAACCGAAGCCCGCGGGCAATGTCGATAATGTCGGACAGCACGGCGCTTGCGGTCGGACCTTCGCCAGCCCCTGCGCCGCGCAGCACGATCTGGCCCACATGGTCGCCTTCCAGCACAACCATATTGGTGCCGCCTTCCAACTGGCCCAAGGGCGACGTGGCAGGGACCAAGCAAGGCGTCATGGATTGCACCAGCCCGCGACCTGTCATCTGAGCGATGCCCAACAGTTTGATTTTATAGCCCATGTCGGCGGCTTGGTGGATGTCTTCGATGGTGACGCGGCCGATGCCTTCAAGCTGCACCCCGTCAAACTTGACCTGCGTGCCAAAGGAAATGGCCGCCAGCAACGCCAGCTTGTGCGCCGCGTCGATGCCGCCGACGTCCAGCTCGGGGTCGGCCTCCAGATAGCCCAAGCCGTCAGCCTCGGCGAAAGCCTCCTCATAGGTGAGGTTGGCGTTTTCCATGCGCGTCAGGATGTAGTTGCACGAGCCGTTCATCACACCCATCACGCGGGTGATGTCGTTACCGGCCAGCCCCTCGGTCAATGCCTTGATCACGGGGATGCCGCCTGCGACCGCTGCCTCGAACCGCAAGACGCGGCCCTCGCCTTCGGCCAGCAGCGCAAGTTCCTGCCCGTGTTCCGCCAGCATCGCCTTGTTGGCCGTCACCACGTCCTTGCCCGCCTTCAAGGCCGCCTCGGTCGCGTCCTTGGCGGGGCCGTCCGCGCCGCCCATGAGTTCCACGAACACGTC
This sequence comes from Litoreibacter ascidiaceicola, assembly GCF_900129235.1. Lineage (GTDB taxonomy): Bacteria > Pseudomonadota > Alphaproteobacteria > Rhodobacterales > Rhodobacteraceae > Litoreibacter > Litoreibacter ascidiaceicola. The sequence continues at coordinate 212,092 of NZ_FQUV01000004.1, forward strand.
CACGTCGTCGCGCGTTGCCAGCTTCACCGGATCATCTTCCCACGCGTAGTCGTCCAGCGGCACGTCGCGGTCTTTCTGCGAGCGGGCGGATACGGCGGAGATCACGATCTTGCGGCCTGTTCGCGCCTCTAGCTGGGCCGCCTTCTGGCGGATGATGCGCACGACGCCCACGCCCACGGTGCCCAGTCCTGCGATGCCAATGCGAAGGGGGTCAGACATAGGGATGCTCCGTCAAAATAAGGTGTTGCGCGCTCGTTAGCGCGTATCGTGTGAGGGTGCAATGCGAGGACACTTATGCGGGGCGATCCTTAACCGCGTTCAGCAGCCTCAGCCGTGTTGCGCCGTCGATGATGCTACGGCCCTTCAATGCGCGAGCGCGGGCTTTCAGACGGGCGACACGGGCGGCAAGGGCTTCGGTCTGCACTTCGATGGTGCTTCCTGCGGAGGCGCGGGAAATCAGTTCGGGAAGGGGCTGCAAGGCCGGGTAATCAGCGTTGCGCGCCTCTTGACTGATGGTGTCATCAATCGCCGGCAGGTTCGCCGTGCAGGCAGATAGCAGCACAAAAGCTATGAAAAGAGGGGTGCAGCGCATGAGGCCCGATCCGGTGTGATTTCTACGGCGCACAATAGGGGGCAGGGGCAGGGCCGTCCAGCGCCACATATAGGGTTGATCTGAACACGTGTTCAGATAGCATGGCGCTATGGCACGTAAAATCGGTTCACACTCCGACATCACCGGCCCCCGCGTTCGCGCGGCGGCGCTAAAGCTGTTTGCCGCGCATGGCTTCGCCGCCGTCTCCATGAGACAAATCGCGGCGGAGGTCGGGGTTCAGGCTGGTGCGCTTTACCTTTACACTCCCGATAAGCAATCGTTGCTATTCGATCTGTTGCGCGACCACATGCAAGAAGTTCTGGATGCGTGGAGCGCCGAGGAAAAGCCGGAAGGTCCGGTTCAGCACCTTGAAGCCTTTTCGCGGTTCCACATCCGCTTCCATCTGGAGCGCCCCGAACAGGTGTTCATCTCCTACATGGAGCTGCGCAATCTGGAGCCCGACAACTTCAAAACGCTAGAGAATATGCGCCGTCAATATGAGGACGCGCTCGAATCCATCCTCAAGCAGGGACAGGACGAGGGTGTGTTTGATGTGGACGACACCAAGCTGACCACGCTGGCGCTGATTGCCATGCTGAACGGGGTGACCAGCTGGTACAAGCCCGATGGTCGCCTGTCTTTAGCGCGGGTCGAGGCGATCTATTCCGACATGGCCGGCAAGGCGGTGCGTATGCCGCGCTGGAAAGAACGGCAGCGCAAGCTTGAGGCCGAGCAAGCCGCCGCGGCAGCGGAATAGTTAAAGGCGTTGTCAGCGCTTATTTTGACAGAAATCGCAGGAGCGTATTTGCCGTCAAGGCAGGGTCAGTTAACGCAAAGCCGTTGGGGATCGTGCGATAGCCGAGGTTTGATGCGTTGAGGAACTTCAGCAGCTTATCCGGATCGCGCAGCGTCAAATCCATTCCGGCGATGCAAGGCAGTGTCTCCTGCGCCAGATCGTTCGGCAACGGCCCAATCTCCCGCTCAAACGCATCTGCACTCATCACCCGCAGGGTGCCGTTGGCGGTCTGAAACTCGAACCCGCCATTGAGTTCCGTGAGCCCTGTATACAATCCACCGAAACGGGCCTTCAGCTCTGCGTGAAACGAGGTGTCCGCCAGAATGTTCACGCCACAAATACCGCTCACGCTATTTGGATGTTCGAGCCATTCTGGCACATAGATCAAATCGGGGCGGTGTTGCTGGCACAAAAAGAACGAAAGCCTTGGGAACTGCGCATCTGGTAGCAAGGCAAGGGTGGTTTTCGTCCGCCCTGCGGTTCCGTCGGGAAGAGTGACATCGCGCCCGAATTCCAAATGCCCTGCGACGGTGAAGCCTACGCGTTCTGCAGTCTGCGCATCTTCAACCGAGTTGGTACTGTGCAAAGCCGACAACGCCACACCTTCGCGTTGTTGTAAGTGTTCGTAAACATGCCGCCCGAAACGGAAGTCCCCGGCGGGCACTTCATCTAGAAGGGTGTCGTCATAGATGCCCATGATTTCGACCAGACACCCGTTGAACATGGCCAGACTTGTGCTTGTCCCCCATGGATGCTTGCCGATGGGGGTCATGTTGAAGCCAAGTGAGATAAGCCGGTCGCGCAGGGCGTTGATGTCCTTGGTTGCCAGAAGCGGGTGGTCGATGCCGAAGGATTCGTTCATTTTCGTATCCCCTCGCGTTCGACGAAGCTTACTTTGGCGTCGCCCCGCACGGTCGCTTTGGCCCCCACAACGAGCGCGTTTTGCGCGACATCTTGGACGACAACCGCACCTGCGGCGACATTTGCATGGGCCCCGATCTTGATATTGCCCAGCAATATCGCACCCGCCCCGATGACAGCGCCGGTCCCGATATGCGGATGCCTGCGCGGGCCGCTGTTGGTTAATGTGCTGCCAAGGGTGACGTTATGCCAGATCGAGACATCGTCCTCGATGATCGACGTTTCCCCCACCACAAACCCCAATCCGTGGTCGAGCCATAGGCCCGCGCCGATCTGCGCTGCGGGGTGGATATCGGTAGAAAACGCACGCCCGAATGCGGCTTTCAGGGCCAGTGCCATGGTCGTGTCGCCCTCGACCCAATACTTGTGTGCCACGCGGTGCCCCATGATCGCCTGCACCCCGCGCGAGAACAGCAAGGCGGACGCTGCTCCGCCGGGCTCAAAATTGCGGCGGGCCGTCTCGGTGATGTCAAAGGCCGTAATCTTTGCAAGCGCCTTGTCGCGGTAGGCTTCCGTCACGGCTCGCCTAATCGCAGGGGCTTTGCACAGGCTGGACAACAAGTTGCCTGCCAAGTCGTGAAACCCTTCGAACGGGCCAAGCGCAAGGATTTCCGCCACCTCGGGGGAGGCTTCCAGAACGGCGCGGACGTCATCAACCAGTTTCATCGGGTATCCTCAAGACACATAGCCAAAGGCGATCCTTGGTTTCGGGGCGCTGTCAAGCCAGATGCTTTTGGCGGAGGTGTATTCCATCAACGCATCCGTGCCGCTAGACCGCCCGAAGCCGGAGTTCAAAGAGCCGCCAAAAGGGGACGAGACGTGGATCGCCTTGTAGCTGTTGATCCAGAATGTGCCTGCGCGAACGGCCTCTGCCATGCGGTGGGCGCGGCCCACGTCGGAAGTCCAAACGGCCCCTGCCAGCCCGAACGAGGTGTCGTTGGCCAGCGCGATGGCGTCCGCTTCATCCTCGAACGGGATGGCGGTGACGACAGGTCCGAAAATCTCTTGCTGCGCGGTTTTTGAGCTGTTCGACAATCCGCGCAGGACCGTTGGAGGCACAAAATACCCTTTCGCAAGTGTGTCCGAGCGAGACAATACCGACGCGCCCGCGCTGGCGGCCTGATCAATCATGCCGGTGACATGCTTGAATTGGCGGGCATTGCTGATCGGCCCAATCTCGGTGCTTTCGTCCAACGGGTCGCCTAGCTTGATGTTTTTCATGCCAGTCGAGAGCATTTCGACCAGATCATCGTGGATTGATCTCTGGACCAGCAGCCGTGAGCCCGCCACGCAGCTTTGCCCCGCGCCTGAGAAGATAGCCGCCTGTGCGCCAAGACAGGCATGTTCCAGATTGGCATCGTCAAACACGATATTGGCGGACTTGCCGCCTAGTTCCAGCACCGCTGGTTTCAGGGCGGCAGCGGCGGCCATGGCAACGCGACGGCCCGTTTCGGGGGAACCGACAAAGACCACCTTGCGCACCGCCATATGTTCAATCGCTGCTTGCCCGGTCGTCGGGCCAAGCCCGCACAACACGTTCACAAGCCCATGTGGAAGCCCCGCATCCTCGGCCAGCTTCACTAGGGCCACTGTGGTGATCGGAGTCAGTTCGCTGGGTTTTATGACCACCCCATTGCCGGTGGCGATGGCAGGAGCAATTTGCCAGCCTGCGGTGAAGATCGGCGCGTTCCAAGGCGTAATCTGGAACACCACCCCAAGCGGTTCGCGCAGCGTGTAGTTTAGGTGGCCCGACGGCACGGGAATGACCTCGCCATGCAGTTTGTCCGCCCAGCCCGCGTAATAGGCGAACATCTCCGCCACTTTGGCGACCTCTATGCGGCAGTCGCGGATGGGTTTGCCTGCAACGATTGCTTCTATGATGGCCAGCGGTTCAGCATTGGCAAGAACGGCGCGAGCGATATCTTGCATCACCTGACCGCGCGCCGCGGCCGATATACCCTTGGCCCAAGCCGGTTGCGCCTTTTGCGCGGCGTCGCAGGCCTTAATCGCCAGCGCAGTATCTGCGTCCTTGTAGGTTAGCAAAACCTGCTCCGTGAACGGGTCCACCAAGGTCACATCCGCCCCTGCACCATCAATGAGCTTTCCGCCGATGATGCTTTGCGGTCTGTCGCCGAGGCCAAGCGCCGCCATTGCTCCCAGTAATTTTTGTGTACGCTCAGACATCTTGGGTCTCCTTCCCGTCGAACTTAACAATCTCGTTGAAATCCGCGCTGTCGGGCACATCGCGCGACGCATTCAGCCAAATGTCAGCGATGCCGGAAAAGCCGGAGATATCGACATCGCTCGCCTTCGCCAGATCAAGCGCAAGGCCCACATCCTTGCGCATCAATCCCATGGTGAAGCCTGAATCGAACGCGTCGTTCAGGACCCATTTCGGGAAGTTCACCTCGCTCACACCGCTGCGCCCTGATCCCGCGTTGATCCCTTCCAGCAGGTATTCCGGATCAACGCCCGCGGCCTTGCCCAAGCGCACGGCTTCACCGACCAACACAAGGTTGGCGGCGCAGAGCATGTTGTTTGCGATCTTCGCGGCATGGCCGGCACCCGAGCCGCCAACGGTCACGGTTTTGGCGGTCAGAATTTCCAGAGTGGGCCGCAGTCGCGCGATTGCATCGAGAGAGCCGCCCAAAAGCATGGTCATCGTCCCGCTATTGGCCGCGGCAGGCCCGCCACTGACGGGGCCGTCAACGAAGGAGAACCCCTGCGCGTCGCCCAATTTGGCCATCGCCTGCGAGGTGACCGGCTCTGACGTGGAGGTGTCCAGAACGATTGCCCCGTCCTGAATGTCGGGCAGCATTTCGCGCATGACGGCGTCAACCACAGACGCTTTGGGCAGGGACAGGATGATGATGTCCGCAACGCGGGCGAGTGCGGTGGGGGAGGCAGCAGGCTCTGCACCAAGCTCCGCCATCTTGGCGAGGGTGTCGGGGTTCGGGTCATAGCAGGTCAGGCTGCGCCCGTTGGCAAGCAATTGCGCGCCCATGCCGCCGCCCATATTTCCGCATCCAATCAGGCCGATATGCATGGTTGTTACCCTTCCCTTCAAATGAGTCTCGGGAACCATGCACTATTCGGCGCGAGCGTGAAATGACGGTGTTTCGAGGTGCCTCACCCCGAAAAAAGGGCCTCCGATCCGGAGGCCCTTTTTAACTTACGTCGTGTTTCTTAAAGCTCGGGATAGATCGGGAACTTGCCGCATAAATCCAGCACCTTCGCTTTCACTGCATTTTCCACGGCGGCATTGCCTTCTTCTCCATTCGCGGCGAGACCGTCGACGACTTCCACAATCAGATTGGCGATCTGGCGGAACTCGGCCTCCATGAAGCCGCGCGTGGTTCCCGCAGGGGAGCCGAGGCGGATGCCGGAGGTGATCGTCGGCTTCTCGTCATCGAACGGGATGCCGTTCTTGTTGCAGGTGATGTAGGCGCGGCCCAAGGCTTTCTCGGTCGCGTTGCCCTTCACGTTTTTCGGGCGCAGGTCGACCAGCATCACATGAGTATCCGTCCCGCCTGTGACGATGTCCAAGCCGCCTTTGATCAACTGGTCTGCCATGGCTTGTGCGTTAAGCACGACCTGCTTTTGGTACTCTTTGAACTCGGGGCGTAGCGCCTCGCCGAAGGCCACGGCCTTGCCAGCGATCACATGCATCAGCGGACCGCCCTGGATGCCGGGGAAGATCGCGGAGTTCACTTTCTTCGCAATCGCCTCGTCATTGGTCAGGATCATACCGCCACGTGGTCCGCGCAGGGTTTTGTGTGTCGTCGTCGTCGCCACATGCGCATGCGGGAACGGGGAAGGGTGCTGACCACCAGCCACGAGGCCCGCGAAATGTGCCATATCTACCAGAAGGAATGCGCCAACCTTGTCTGCAATCTCGCGCATTTTGGCGAAGTTGATCTGGCGCGGAATAGCGGAGCCACCGGCGATGATAAGCTGAGGTTTGTGCTCCAGCGCCAGCGCTTCGACTTGGTCGTAGTCCAGTTCCAGCGTGTCAGCGCGAACGCCGTACTGGATAGGGTTGAACCACTTGCCCGATTGGTTCGGCTTCGCGCCGTGGGTCAGGTGACCGCCTGCATCCAGCGACATGCCCAGAATGGTGTCGCCCGGTTTGATCAGAGCTTGAAACACGCCTTGGTTGGCCTGCGAGCCTGAGTTCGGCTGAACATTGGCGAACTCACACCCAAACAGTGCTTTCGCACGATCAATCGCCAAGTTCTCTGCAATATCAACATACTGGCACCCGCCGTAGTAGCGGCGGCCCGGATAGCCTTCGGCGTATTTGTTGGTCAGTACGGAGCCTTGGGCTTCCATGACGGCGCGGCTTACGATGTTTTCGGAGGCGATCAGCTCGATCTCGTCGCGCTGGCGGCCCAGCTCTTTGGTGATGGCGCCGAACAGTTCGGCGTCGCGGGTTTCAAGACTTTCGGTGAAAAAGCCGTCATCACGGTGAGTAGCGTTCATTGGGGGTTCCTTCCCTAAGAGGCAGCGCAAGATTTGTGCGCCTTTTAGGGGGATTTTATCAGGATCGGAAGCGGTCAAAGCGACACGCTTGCACTCTCTTGCGTCCTGCTGTTGCCGATGATGTACTTGTGTTTCCTGCTTTCCCACGCGAAGGTCTTGGAAAGACTTGGAAACTTGCCCTTAGATGCTCGACGTTAACAAAATATCTTTTCTGGCTTCGGACACGGATGTGGCCTGTGAAGCCCGCGCTGCCATGGTCGACACCTATGGCGATACGCCTTTGGAAGAGGCTGGCGTGATCGTGGCCTTGGGCGGTGACGGTTTCATGCTGCAAACGCTGCATGCGACCCAGCATCTCGATACGCCGGTCTATGGGATGAACTGTGGCACCGTCGGGTTTTTGATGAACGAATACCATGAGCCCAAGCTGCGGGAACGGCTGGCCGAGGCTGTCGAGGAAGACATAAATCCGCTGCGAATGAAGGCCATTCGCGAAGACGGGACTGTCCATGAGGCATTGGCCATCAACGAGGTGTCGCTACTGCGCGCAGGCTCGCAAGCGGCCAAGCTGAGAATTTTCGTTGACGGGCGCGAGCGGCTGGAAGAGCTGGTTTGCGACGGGGCGCTGGTCTCTACCCCCGCAGGTTCGACTGCGTATAACTATTCGGCTCACGGGCCTATTCTACCCATCGGGTCAGAGGTTTTGGCCTTAACGGCCATGTCCGCATTCCGCCCTCGTCGCTGGCGCGGTGCGTTGTTGCCAAAGTCGGCAAAGGTGCGCTTTGATGTGCTCCAGCCAAAGAAGCGCCCTGTCATGGCTGACGCCGACGGGCGGTCTGCTGGAAATGTCGTGTCGGTTGAAATCACGTCCGAGCCGAATGTGACCCACCGCATCCTCTTCGATCCCGGCCACGGGCTGGAAGAGCGCTTGATACGGGAACAATTTGCCTGATTTCGGGAACTTCATGCTTCGAAAGTCGTTAACCCCTGAACGCAACACCTTCAGGAGGTTTCCCCGTGACCCAGAACAAAACATCCGACCCCGCCCTTATGAACGATGCACAGCGCTACGAATTGCGTGAATTGGCGATTCTGCACGAAATGCCCTTTAGCGACGATCTGACGATGGAAGAGGCCGAAAAGCGGTTGAAAGAACTCCGCGCGCGCGAAGTGCCAAACCAAGTTTGATTAATGCGTTTTGAAAACGCCCGGCAATGACACTTCCAACAGTTCGAGGTTGTCGGACGCGTCGGCGTATTTGGTCTTCATATCCGGTGGAATAACAAAGGCATCGCCCGCCTCCAGTGCGAATGGCTCCTTGCCCTCACCATAAAGGACCATCGTTCCGTCCATCACAAAGGTGAAGAGGATATCTGCGTTGTGGCTGGACCAATCCGCCACGCCGTCTTTTCTTACAACCTGAACACCCGCGACGTTGCGGGTGTTCTGAGCAATTGCTGTATCGCGGCAGTTGAAGCCGGGAATTCGGAACGATTGCCATGTTGCGTCTTCGGCTTTGTGGTGCACGAATTTTTGACCCTGAAAATCGCGATCGGGATTGGCAGGACCGTTGGGTGGTTTCATCTCATGGTCAATCGTTGTGACATGCTCAGCAGGGACGCCGATCTCGATGACTTCAATGTTATCAGATGCATATAAAACACGATGCCGGATTTCCGGCGGCTGGATGACGCAGTTGCCTGCGTGAAGACGGAAGGGCTCGCCCTGATCCTCGTAGACCAAATCCACCCATCCGCGATAACAGAATATCAACTGAAACCCGACCGTATGATAATGTACCATGTCCGGCACCGGCCCGCCGTCCGGGATGCGGATATGCGACGCGATGATCGAGCCGCCAAGGCGGTCGGGGATCAAATCCCGATACTGCATTCCCGCCCGCCCGATGACCCATGGTGCCTGATCGGCAAGCCGCCGCACGACAAATGCGTGCTGCGTTTCGGGCAGGATAAGGGGCGGATTACGCTCTGCGATCTCGATCCGTGTGCCGTTTGGCGCAACCAGATCGCGCTGCCCGTCCGCAAATCCGTCAGGATCATCGGTCAGGATGCGCAGCGTGCCCGCAGGCTCCTGCGCACCCTTTTCAACACGCAGTCGCAGGCCATAGCCGGAAAACACCGCAACGGTCGGGTCATCAGCGGGATAGATCATATCCATCCGCATACCCAGCACCTTGGTGAAAAATGGGATGTCATCACGCAGTTCCTGCGTAGGTAGACGAATTTCCGCAATGATGTCTGGCATGATCCCCCCGTTTTAGCGCAGAGTGGGCGCAGCGAACGCAATATGCAACACTTGCCTTACGCTACGTTTTGCGCCAAAAATCAGGCAAAATGAAAAGTAGTTTAATATTAAACTAATTTATTCTGGGAGGAATGCCATGTCAGACGAGCGTACCGAAGAAGACCGCCAACAGGCGCTTCGTCAGGCTGCCTTGGACTATCACCGCTACCCAAAACCCGGGAAATTGGAGATCCGCGCGACCAAGCCGTTGGCCAACGGGCGTGACCTGTCGCGTGCTTATTCTCCCGGCGTCGCCGAGGCCTGCCTTGAGATCAAGGCCGAACCTGACACGGCCCGCGACTATACCTCCCGCGGCAATCTTGTCGGCGTGGTCACCAACGGCACTGCGGTCCTTGGTCTTGGCAATATCGGCGCGCTCGCCTCCAAGCCCGTGATGGAAGGCAAGGCGGTGTTGTTCAAGAAATTCGCCAATATCGACTGTTTCGATATCGAGCTGGACGAGAAAGATCCCGAGAAGCTGGCCGAAATCGTGTGTGCGCTTGGCCCGACTTTCGGCGCGATTAACCTTGAGGACATCAAGGCCCCCGACTGCTTTATCGTCGAGGATATTTGCCGCGAGCGCATGGATATTCCCGTCTTCCATGACGACCAGCACGGTACCGCCATCGTTGTAGGTGCGGCAGCAACCAACGCCTTGCGGGTTGCAGGCAAGAAATTCGAGGACATCAAGATCGTCTCCACCGGCGGTGGCGCGGCGGGCATCGCCTGCCTTAACATGCTGCTAAAGCTGGGTGTTAAGCGCGAGAATGTTTGGCTCTGCGATATTGCCGGATTGGTCTACGAGGGCCGCACAGAGGAGATGACACCGCAGAAAGCCAACTTCGCGCAAAAATCAGATATGCGCAGCCTCGATGACGTGATTGACGGCGCGGACTTATTCCTTGGTCTGTCGGGGCCGGGGGTGTTGAAGCCCGAAATGGTCGCGAAAATGGCGTCACGCCCGATCATCTTCGCGCTGGCCAACCCGACGCCGGAAATCATGCCCGACGACGCCCGCAAGGTCGCACCCGATGCCATCATTGCCACGGGGCGCAGCGACTATCCGAACCAAGTAAATAATGTGCTTTGCTTCCCGTTCATCTTTCGCGGGGCGCTGGATGTGGGTGCGACCACGATCAATGACGAGATGAAAATCGGCTGCGTCGAAGGCATCGCGGCTCTTGCACGCGCCACCACCTCTGCCGAGGCCGCCGCCGCCTATCAGGGCGAGCAACTGACCTTCGGCGCAGATTACCTGATCCCCAAGCCATTTGACCCGCGTTTGATCGGCGTGGTGGCTTCCGCCGTGGCCAAGGCCGCGATGGAAAGCGGTGTGGCGAAGCGCCCGTTGGAAGATCTTGAAAGCTACAAGGCGGAGCTCGATGGTTCGGTCTTCAAATCCGCCATGATCATGCGCCCTGTGTTCGAGGCCGCCCGCACCGTGACGCGGAAGATCGTCTTTACCGAAGGCGAGAGCGAACGCGTGTTGCGCGCCGCCAATGCGATGCTGGAGGATACGACGGACAAGCCGATCCTCATCGGCCGCCCTGAAGTGATCGAGCGCCGTGCGGAACGTGCAGGACTATCAATCAAGCCGGGTCGCGATTTCGAGTTGGTGAACCCCAATGACGACCCGCGCTACCGCGACTATTGGCAGACATATCATGCGATCATGGCGCGTCGTGGCGTCACTCCTGATCTGGCGCGGGCTATCATGCGCACCAACACCACCGCCATCGGCGCGGTGATGGTGCATCGGGGCGAGGCAGACAGCCTGATTTGCGGCACGTTCGGGCAGTTCTTGTGGCATCTCAACTACGTTACGCAGGTCTTGGGAGGGGATGATTTACATCCGATCGGCGCGTTGTCGTTGATGATCCTTGAGGACGGCCCGCTTTTCGTGGCCGACACCCACGTGCATGCCGAGCCTACAGCAGAGCAGATTGCCGAAACCGTGATTGCCGCCGCCCGCCATGTGCGCCGCTTCGGTGTGACGCCAAAGATTGCGCTCTGTTCCAATTCCCAATTTGGCAATCTGGACAGCATTACGGGCCAGCGAATGCGTGGGGCGCTCGATATTCTCGACTCCACGCCGCGTGACTTCGCCTATGAGGGCGAGATGCACGCCGATGCGGCGCTGGATCAGGAATTGCGCGCGCGCATCATGCCTGAGAGCCGTTTTGAAGGTGCGGCTAACGTGTTGGTCTTTGCCAATACAGATGCGGCATCGGGGGTTCGTAACATCTTGAAAATGAAGGCAGGCGGGCTTGAGGTCGGCCCGATCCTGATGGGAATGGGAAACAAGGCACATATCGTCACCCCGTCGATCACCGCGCGGGGATTGCTGAACATGTCGGCCATCGCCGGCACGCCCGTTGCCCATTACGGGTGAGTTGACCTAACGGAGCCTTCGGCCCGACATTGTTTGGGTCGGGGGTTGCGCCCCCGACCGGCACGTTGCGATGCTAGCTTAAAGTCACCAAAGCGTGGCGTTTTCTGCCTGCCGACAGCTTGATCGGCTGCGCCAACTGGTCGGCCGTGATGAACAGTCCGGCGTCACTCAGCGCTTCGTCATTCATCTTCGCGCCGTTCTCCGAAATCAGGCGCTTTGCCTCTTTGCCCGACCCAGCAAGACCGGAGCGCACGATTAGCTGAACAATCGAAATCCCGTCGCCCAACTCTTCCGCCGTTAAAGCCAGCGTCGGCAAATCGTCACCAGTGCCACCTTTTTCAAACACATCATGCGCGGTGGCTTCCGCCGTCCGCGCGGCGTCTTCGCCATGCAGCAATGTTGTGACCGCGTTCGCCAGAATGACCTTGGCCGCGTTGATGTCGGAGCCTTCAAGCGCCCCCAAGCGATCGCACTCTGACACTGGAAGTTCAGTGAACAGTTTCAGGAACTTGCCGGTGTCGGCGTCCGTCGTGTTGCGCCAGAATTGCCAGAACTCGTAAGGGCTGAGCATGTCGCCGTTCAGCCAGATTGCCCCGCCTTGCGACTTGCCCATTTTGCGGCCGTCGGATGTGGTCAGGAGCGGCGTCGTCAGGCCGTAAATCTCGTGATCCAGCACCCGCCGTGTCAGGTCGATACCGTTGACGATATTGCCCCACTGGTCCGATCCGCCCATTTGCAACAGGCAGCCGTAGCGGCGGTTCAGCTCTAGAAAATCATAGGCTTGCAGGATCATGTAGTTGAATTCGAGGAAGGACAGGCTTTGCTCGCGGTCCAGCCGTGACTTGACGCTCTCGAAGCTGAGCATCCGGTTCACCGAGAAATGCCGCCCGATGTCGCGCAGAAATTCGAGGTAGTTCAACCCGTCCAACCATTCGGCGTTATTGAGCATAACCGCATCGGTGTCGCCGTCACCGTAGGAGAGGTATTTGGAGAAGACCTGCTGCATGCCGTCGATATTGGCGTCAATTGCGGCATCGTCGAGCAACGGGCGCTCGTCCGCGCGGAAGCTGGGATCACCAACCTTCGTGGTGCCGCCGCCCATTAGCGTGATTGGCTTGCCGCCGGTCTTCTGGAACCAGCGCAGCACCATGATGTTCATCAAGTGGCCGACATGCAAAGATTTCGCCGTAGCGTCGTAGCCGATATAGGCAGGGACCACGCCTTTGATCAAAGCCTCGTCCAGCCCTTGATAGTCGGTACAGTCGGCCAGAAAGCCACGCTCTATCATCACGGTCAGAAATTCGGATTTGGCATGGTAGGTCATTGGGGTATCGTCCCTGCAAAACAGTGTTTCGCGCCTTATAGGCGTGAGGGCGGCGAAGGGAAAGCCATTGAAGATCACCGGTCCAATTTGGGCGCTTGGCGCGATGTCCGGCACATCCCTTGACGGGGTGGACGCAGCGCTGCTCCGCACCGACGGCGAGACCATTACGGCGTTCGGTGCCAGCGCGTACCGCCCCTATTCCGATGACGAGCGTGCAAGCATCGCCCAAGCGCTTGGCCAATGGCACGATGGTGAAGGCGTGGCCCAAGCGGCCGAGACGGTTGAAACGGTGCACGCAGCCCTTCTGTCACGCATGATGACAACCGAGCCTGACCAAACGCCGGTGCTGATTGGCTTCCACGGCCAGACCCTTGCCCATGACCCCGACAACCAGCGCACGCATCAAACGGGTGACGGGGCGCTGTTGGCTGAAATTCTGCGATGCCCTGTGGTTTGGGACTTTCGCAGCGCGGATGTTCAGCTGGGCGGGCAGGGCGCACCGCTCGCGCCATTCTTCCACTTTGCCTGTGCGAAGTATCTATCGCTAGATACGCCCACCGTATTCCTGAACCTTGGTGGCGTGGGCAATGTGACTTATGTCGACCCAAGCCATGACAAACCGCAGGCAGAGGGCGCGCTTCTGGCTTTCGACACGGGTCCTGCCAACGCCCCGATCAATGACCTGATGCAAACCCGTTTGAGCAAGTCTTATGACCGCGACGGGGGCCTTGCAGCACAAGGCACAGCCAACGCGCAGGTCGTCGAGAAATTCCTGAATCGGGCCTACTTCCATAAAATGCCACCCAAGTCGCTGGACCGCGACGACTTCGCGCAATTGTCGCATCACGTCGTGGACCTTGCTGACGCCGATGCCGCCGCGACGCTGAGCGAATGCTGCGCCGCCGCTGTCGCTCGTTCGATGGAGCATATGCCGAAGAAACCCAACCGAATTCTGGTCTGTGGTGGCGGACGGCGGAACGCTCATATTATGGCGCGCCTTCAAGCCCTGACAGGGCTGCAAATTGACGACATCGACGATCACGGTCTCGATGGCGATATGCTGGAGGCACAGGCTTTTGCGTACCTCGCCGTACGGGTGGCGCGCGGGATGCCTACCAGTTGCCCCAGCACCACGGGTGTGGGTGCAGATGTTGGTGGTGGAACGGTCAGTCACCCCTAGGGATGTCAAAGCCTGGCGCGGCCAGCTCGAACCCGTCAAACGTAAACCCTGGCGACACGGTGCAGCCGACCAAGGCCCACCCATTAGGTGCAGAGGCCGCTTGCCATTCGCGAGCCTCAACAACGATTTGTGGCCGCTGTCCTGCTCCGAAATCGGGCCCTAAAATGTGCTCGGTGGCCGGTCCCGTGTCACTTGGAGATATCGACAAAATCAGCGGCGTGCCCGCGTAGAAGTGCCATATCTCGCCCGCATCCACGCGATGCCAATGGCTCCGCTCACCTTGTTTGAGAAGGAAATATATGCACGTGCCGGAAGGCCGCCCGTCACCATCTGCGACCCATGTCTGGCGATACCAGCCGCCTTCGGGGTGAGGCTGAAGGTTTAGGTGTTTGATCAGGGTGTCAGCGTCACTCATCTGATTACCTTTTGTGGCGAATGGGCGATCTCAGATTTGAAACCTCCCGCCCTTGTACCAAGTGGCCATACAGCACAGTGAATATACTGAGCGTCAGTAACGAGACCACGTCCGATGCAGCGGTGAACACAAGATAGTGCAGGTTATTTTGCGCAAACGCGTCGGCAATGCTGCTGAAAGGAAGATAAAGCAGCGATGTGATGATTGCGAGGTTCACCAGCACTCCGGCAAGAGGGGCGGTCAATCGCCACGCATCGCCCAACTTCATGGGTTGATCCATTGCCGCCGCAGGTAGGATAGGGCCGAATCGAAATGTCACATAGCTGACCAGCGCGCCAACGATGAAGCCGAACAGAAGGCGGCTCCGCGTGAAGGCATTTTCAGGGTTTGCACCAAGAAATTCATCGCCCCCTGACCCAACAGCCACAATCAAAGCAACGATCAAAATCGGAACCACCGGCAGCCCTGTAAGAATGGCTTTGCCGAGGTATCGCGCGATTCGGCCGCCATCCAAACGTGGCAACCATCCCGAAGGTTCTTCGCCCTCCAGCACATATCTATGCCAGCCCACGGCAAGCCAGATCCAGCCCAAAATCGAAATTATGAAGCTCGCAAAATACCATAGAAAGTTGATGTTATCTTCGGGCAGGGGTGCATCTGGATCGTAGAAGATATCCCCTGCAAGATAGCCATACTCCGCGTAGTTCAAGCCGAGCAAAGCGATTGTGCTGATGGCCCATGGCACCAAAACCAAGCGTAGTGTTACGCTTGGTTTTGCTATGATCATCTGCCACGCATGGGTCAGTATTGCGCGGCTGGCACTCATCCCTTCAAGATCGAGCGCCCGGCGTATTCCGCTGTTTCACCCAGCATCTCGTCGATGCGGATCAGCTGGTTGTATTTTGCCAAACGGTCCGAGCGCGACAGCGAGCCGGTTTTGATTTGACCGCAGTTGGTTGCCACAGCCAAATCGGCAATCGTCGCGTCTTCAGTCTCGCCGGACCGGTGCGACATCACATTGGTGAAGCCCGCACGATGCGCCATTTCGACGGCTTTCAGCGTCTCTGTCAGCGTCCCGATCTGGTTCACTTTCACCAGCATCGAGTTGGCCGAGCCGCGCTTGATGCCTTCTGCAAGGCGGGCAGGGTTGGTCACGAACAGATCGTCGCCTACCAGTTGGATTTTGTCACCCAACTTGGCGGTTAGTGCCGCCCAGCCGTCCCAATCGTCTTCACCCATGCCGTCCTCGATCGAGATGATCGGGTAATCTGCGACAAGTGCTGCCAGATAGTCGACGTTTTCCTCTGAAGAGAGAACTTTGCCTTCGCCCTTCATGTCGTATTTGCCGTCGCGGTAATACTCTGTCGCGGCGCAATCCAGCGCCAGATAGATATCCTCGCCCGGTTTGTAGCCTGCTTTTTCCACGGCTTTCAGAATGAAATCCAACGCCTCACGCGACGAGGAGATTGCGGGGGCGAAGCCACCTTCGTCACCGATGCCCGTTGAATAGCCACCTGCGGACAGCTCTTTTTTCAGTGTGTGGAACACTTCCGATCCCATCCGCACAGCTTCGCGGATGTTCTCTGCCGCGACCGGCATGATCATGAACTCTTGGATATCGATCGGGTTGTCGGCGTGCTCGCCACCATTGATGATGTTCATCATTGGCACCGGCAAAACGCGCGCCGAGGTGCCGCCGATGTAGCGGAAGAGCGGCTGCGAGGTGTAGTCGGCAGCAGCTTTCGCAGTCGCCATGGAAATGCCCAAAATCGCGTTGGCACCAAGACGGCCTTTGTTGTCGGTGCCGTCCAGCTCAATCATCAGCTCGTCGAGGCCAACCTGATCCAGTCCGTCTTCGCCCAGCAGGTTTTCTGCCAACTCGCCGTTCACAGCGGCAACTGCGTCCAAGACGCCCTTGCCCATGTAGCGGGATTTGTCGCCATCGCGTTTTTCGACGGCTTCGTATGCACCAGTCGATGCCCCGCTTGGAACCGCGGCCCGCCCCATGGTGCCGTCTTCCAGTGTGACGTCGACCTCCACGGTCGGGTTGCCCCGGCTGTCGAGAATTTCACGGGCGTGAATGTCAATAATTGTGCTCATAGCAGGGGAGTCCTTAAGGTCAGGTTGCCGTTGCGGCAGGGTATAAAGACGCTCTGTGTCCAGAGCAAGTGAGAGTCTGTTAGCGCTAACGACCGGTGTATCAAGTGTCGCTCGTGCAATCGTCAACGCAGGTAAGAACTCCTACAACCTCAAGCGAGGTTGTAGGAGAGACGTTTTCAAGGCTGCTCGGGGCGTACGCCTAAGCCTGCAAGAAGCGGAGTCAGATGGGCTTCGTAATTGCGCCATGCCTCTGAGCTTCCCTGATACATTTCTTGTCGAACCTGACCCGTGGATGCCGTTTGGACAGCGCGCTTGGTCTTGTGGAAACTCAAGCAGTTATCTTCCCACTCGAGACCGGCAAAATCCAAAATACGCCGGGTTTCGCGTTCTTGATTTTCAGTCAAAAGCTCGTAATCCATATCCAGAATCCGACCAGGAAAACGCTCGTGCCAGAATGCCATAAGATCCTGATACAGATGGTAAAACTGAGCGATATTCTCTAGCGAGTACCGATAATCATTGCCCGGTGTCACGAAGCTGTGGCGATAAATCGACCAGCAGACGGCCCGCGCGTCCCGCGCGCAGTGGATCACTTTGGCTTCCGGTAAGGCTTTAAGAATAAATCCGATCCAGCGGAAGTTCAGCGGAAGCTTGTCGGTGATCACGGATGCATCCGTGTCCGCGTCGGCTAGCCCGCCCAGATATCCCGCACGGATTTCTCGCAGCAACGCTTCGCTCATCGGCTGGTTCAATGCGTTGGTGCGGCCCAACACATTGTTTAAAAGTCCCAATTCTCCCGCGCCATACACCTTCGAATGACTTGCGAGGATTTGTTCTGTCAACGATGTGCCGGAGCGGGGCATGCCCAAAACGAAGATTGGCCGACGTCTGGCAACCGGAACCGACAGTTCGGGCACGGATTCTGCGAATATCCCTTTAATGCGTTTGAATAGCTTCTGATCGGCGGTCGCGTCGTAAGGCGTCACTGCGCCCCGCGCATGGTTGGCGGCGTCGAAATGTTTGAATGCGCGGTCATATTCGCCAATGTCGTCATAGGCTTTGCCCAATGCGAAATTCAGACGCATCTCCGCCTCGGCCTCCAATCCACCGGCGGACAAAAGCGCTTCCATTTCTTTGATATGGGGATCGCCGGCAGTGTAGCGTCGGCATTCGGCAAGGTTTTGGTGCGCGACAACAAATCCGGGGTTCAGTTCCAAACTGCGCCGAAAACACGTCGCCGCCGCTTCCCGATCCCCAAGATGCATCAACACGTCACCTTTGTTGCACACCGCTTCAACGTAGTCGGGTGCAATTGCGATCGCGCGATCAAACAGGGTCAACGCATCCGCATTGCGATCCATGTCTTTCATCAGGCAGCCCAGATTGTTGAGCGCTTCCACATAGTCGGGCTTCTGGTCAATTGCCGCCAGATAATGCTTGGCGGCGTCTTTGAAGCGCCCCAAGTCACTCAACACGATGCCCAGATTGTTTTGCGCTTCCGCGTAGTCCGGGCGTTGCTTTACCGCAGCACGCAGTGGCGCAAGCGCTTCTTCCAAGCGCCCCATCTCCTTCAGGATCAGACCCGTGAGGTTCTGCGTGATGGGAAAATCCGGAAAGGCGTTATCCAGCTCTTTTGCCTTCGACAGCGCAGCTTCAAGATCACCTCTCTGAAAAGGCTCAACAATTTCTATCAGTTGCTCTTGAGTAGGACGTTCGCTCATGTGTCTTTGACTCCGTAAAGTTCCAAGCGGTGTCCCTTCAACTTGTATCCAAGACGTTTGGCGATCCTCTCTTGAAGTTCTTCGATCTCGGGGTCGACAAATTCGATTACCTCACCGGTTTGCATGTCGATGAGGTGGTCATGGTGGTCGCGTTCGGCGTCTTCATAGCGCGCCCTCCCGTCGCCGAACTCCAGCCGCTCCAACAAACCGGCTTCCTCAAACAACTTTACCGTGCGGTACACTGTGGCAATCGAGATCCCTGCGTCCAAGGCCGACGCGCGCGCGTGGAGTTCTTCCACATCGGGGTGGTCGTCCGCTTCCTCCAGCACTTGCGCAATCACACGGCGTTGTCCGGTCATGCGCAGCCCGCGTTCTGCCGAGCGGCTGATGATGGATTTTCCCATAGGTCGTGGCCCTCTTCGTCGTTACCATGCATTTTAGGCACGGCACCGCCAAGCCTCCAGCCCAAATAGCGCCTAAGGCTTGACTTATCGTCCCTCAGGGCGCATTTGCCCTTCAAGCCTGCGCACTTATGGTGCCGCGTGAGCTTTGCAAAACCAGCAAGGCACTGCACCGCCGCAGCACACACGTTCCCGATATTCACGCGAATGGGTCCGGTGGAGGAAACGCCTCCACGACCATTTTAACGCGACCTCACCGCCGATTCAGGCGTGGGGCCCACATGTCACGAGAGGACATGACTTGAACAAATTTGAAGCTTTGGGGATCTCCCCGAAAATTGCCGAGAAACTTACAGAAAACGGCATTACGAACCCGACCCCGATCCAAGAAGAAGCGATTCCGATCATCCTGACCGGCCGCGACGTCATGGGCCTGGCCCAAACAGGCACTGGCAAGACCGCAGCTTTCGGGCTGCCGATGATCCATAACTTGATTAAAATAGGCACCAAGCCGGCCCCGCGCACCGTGCGCGGCCTGATCCTTGCGCCGACCCGCGAGCTTGCCAAGCAAATCTGCGACAACCTGAAGATGTTTCAAGGCGGTGGTCACCTGAAGATCAACATGGTCGTCGGTGGCGTCTCGATTAACCCGCAGAAAAAAGCGCTGGAACGCGGCACGGATATTCTAGTCGCCACACCGGGTCGTTTGATCGACCTTCTGCAGCAAAAGGCTGTGGTGTTGGGGGATGCGAAGTATCTTGTCCTCGACGAGGCTGACCAGATGCTCGACATGGGCTTTATCCACGCCCTACGCCAGATTGCACCGTTGCTGCCAAAAGAGCGCCAGACCCTGTGTTTTTCAGCCACCATGCCGAAGCTGATGGAAGAGTTGGCCGCGACCTATCTGGACCACCCGCGCCGCGTGCAAGTTGCGGCACCCGGTAAGACCGCGGACAAAATCACCCAGTCGGTTCACTACATCGCCAAGGCCGCGAAAAACGACCTGCTGATCGAGCTGATGGACAAGCACCGTGACGACCTCGCATTGGTGTTCTGCCGCACCAAACATGGTGCGGAAAAGCTGATGAAGCTGCTTGATAGCAAGGGCTTCGCTGCAGGTTCTATTCACGGCAATAAGTCGCAAAACCACCGTGACCGCTCGTTGGCCCAGTTCAAGTCCGGTCAGCTACGCGTCTTGGTGGCCACCGACGTGGCAGCCCGTGGGATCGACATTCCGGGGGTGGGCTTCGTGTATAACTACGATCTGCCAAATGTCCCTGAAAGCTACGTGCACCGCATTGGCCGGACCGCGCGTGCGGGCCGTGAAGGGGAGGCAATCGCCTTCTGTGCGCCGGACGAAATGGGTGAATTGAAAGACATCGAGAAGATGTTGAAGATCACCATCCCTGTTGCGGGCGGTCGCCGCTGGGCGCCCCATGAAGAAGAGAAAAAACCCGCGCGCGGAGGCGGTGGTAATCGTGGCGGTAGTCGTCCCGGTGGAGGTGGCGGCGGACGTCGCGGCCAAGGAAAGCCCAAAGCGGTAGGTGGCGAGGCCCCGTCCGGTGGCGCGCCAAAGCGTAAGCGCAATCGCCGTCGTCGGGGTCAGGGCCCAACTTCCGCCGCGGCTTAAATGCAAGCGGGTCGTCTAAAGCGTGTGATGGCGGTGACCATGACCGTTCTCACAGCCTGCTTCGGCGGGCTGTGGGTCTTCGGGTACATGTATGTCTCGGCCATGGCTTGCGCGTTTTCGACCAGCGGAAAGTGCCGCGCAAAGATGCCTTGGCAAATGTCGGGGGAGGACTTGCAACTTTTCGTGCTTGTCCCCGGTGCGATTTTTCTGGCGCTCCTCTTCGGGACCATTTTGCTGTGGCGCAAGCGGCCAGATAGTAAGTCCAAGACATGAAAAAAGGGGCCCGACCGGCCCCTTTTAATGATTGTTCTAAATGTTCTAAAACGGGATTTCGTCGTCGATATCGCTCGACGGGTTGGATTGACCACCGCCGCCGCCAGATGGACCGCTGTCATAGCCGCCACCCATAGGGTCGCCGCCGTAGCTTCCGCCACCACCGCCACCGCCGTAGTTGCCACCGCCACCACCGCCACTTGGGCCGTCGAGCATGGTCAGGGTGCCGCCATATCCTTGCAACACGACTTCGGTGCTATATTTGTCAGCACCGCTTTGGTCCTGCCACTTGCGGGTTTGCAATGCGCCCTCGATGTAAACTTTGGAGCCCTTCTTCAAGTACTGTTCGGCGATGCGAACAAGACCTTCCTGAAAAATCGCGACCGAGTGCCACTCGGTTTTCTCGCGACGCTCGCCGGTGTTCTTGTCTTTCCACGTCTCGGATGTGGCAATCCGCAGGTTGCATACCTTGCCACCGTTTTGGAACGTGCGGACTTCGGGATCGCGCCCGAGGTTGCCGATAAGAATGACTTTGTTAACTGAACCGGCCATGTGCGTGCGTCTCCCGAATCTTGCTTTGGTGCTCTTATATCGTCGGTATTTGGTTAATGGGAGACTTACAACCACACTCTATGGTAGGCGCAAATTTGCGCAGGGGGTGGCGAATGTCGATTATTCGACTATATTGCGCGCAGTTTGATGTGGTGACGGGATCGGTGTAAATGCGTAAGCTCTTGGTAGCATTGGCGGCATTCTCAGTAATGGTGCCGTCATTCCCACAGGTTACAGTGGCCGAGGGACTCGCGTCATCAGGCTCGACCAGCAACCGGTCAAAGATTTTCAGCTCGCAAGCCCGGCTCCTCGACGGGCGTTTGTCGTCGCAATACAAAGCCTCCACAAAGTTGCAGCCGGGAACCAAAAAGATTTCCTACGGCGTCTCCACGGCGATCCCACGCTATCGCGGCTCGTATAAAGGCGTCTACCTTGAAGACGCGAAAAGCGCGGCGCGCAAGCATGGAATTCCTACGGATTTGTTCCTGCGGCTCGTGCAGCAGGAAAGTGGCTGGAAACCGCACGCGGTTTCCCATGCGGGCGCGATTGGTCTGGCACAGTTGATGCCCGGAACCGCGCGCAAGCTACGGGTGAACCCGCGTGATCCGAAGCAGAACCTTGAGGGCGGAGCGCGGTACCTCAAGCAGATGTACCGCAAGTTCGGAAGCTGGCGTTTGGCGCTTGCCGCCTATAACGCAGGGCCGGGCGCTGTTGAAAAGCATGGCGGTGTGCCGCCGTATCGCGAGACACGGAATTACGTCCGCGTGATTTTAGGAAGCTGATTTTGTGGGGGCCAGCCCCCACACCCCCGAGGTATTTTTGAAGCAATGATAGGGCTAGGTGAGCGCTTCGTGTAACACGCGACGCACGGTATAGGTGTCGACATCGGATGTGACGAAGGCCTCGCCAATGCCACGCGCCATGATGTAGTTCAGCGTGCCTTGTGTGACCTTCTTGTCTTGCCCCATAAGCGCCAACAGCCCGTCCGCATCCGGCAAGTCGCCTTCAATATCGTTCAAGTCTGTTTTCATGCCCATCGCCTTGAGATGCGCGCGGACGCGGCTGGGGTCTTCTTGCGAACACAGGCCAAGGCGCGACGAGACCTCGAAAGCCAGCGCACAGCCGATGGCAACGCCTTCTCCATGGAGCAAGCGATTTGAATAGCCCGTTGCGGCCTCTAATGCGTGACCGAAGGTATGGCCGAGGTTGAGCAAGGCGCGGTCGCCTTGTTCGGTTTCGTCCCGCGCGACAATGTCGGCTTTCATCTGACAGGACCAGCGGACAGCTTCGATACGTTTGGCGACGTCTCCGGCGGCCAGCGTCGGGGCGTTGATCTCAAGCCACTCAAAGAACGACGCGTCCCCCAATAGCCCGTACTTCACCACCTCGCCATATCCCGCCAGAAAATCGCGCTCGGTTAAGGTGCCAAGGACAGCGACATCGGCCAGGACCAAAGACGGCTGGTGAAACGACCCGATCAGGTTTTTGCCATGCGGCGAGTTGATCGCCGTTTTTCCACCGACAGAACTGTCCACTTGAGCAAGCAAGGACGTGGGGATTTGCACAAACCGCACGCCCCGACGCAGAATAGCGGCGGCGAATCCGACCAGATCACCAATGACGCCGCCTCCGAAGGCGAGGACCATATCGCCGCGCTCTACTTTTTGCTCCAGCAGCCACTCGACGGTCTCAGAGAGGTAGCGCCAGCATTTTGTCGCCTCGCCGGCGGGCAGGGTGAGATGGGTCATCTCTATCCCCTCGGCGGCCAACCCGTCGCTCAAGCTGTCCAAATGAAGCGGGCCGACCGTGCTATCGGTGACGACGGCCACACGAGGGCGGCTCAGCAGGGGGGAGACCCATGCGCCGGAGTTTGCCAGCACCCCGTGGCCAATCTCGATGCGGTAACTGCGGTCGCCCAAGGCGACGTGAACGGTTTCGTGCGGATGTGTCACGTGTTGGCTTCTTTCAGGAGGTTTGCGTCGTGCAAGGTTGCGATGACTTGCTCTGCCATGTCGTCAATGGAGTACTCGGGGCGGGCTTCGACGCTCAGTTGCGCTTGCGCATAGATCGGATTGCGCGTCTCGTAGATTTCGGTGAGCGTGGCGAGCGGGTCGGCCGTGCGCAGCAAAGGCCGGGTGGTTTTATGCCGAACGCGGGACCATAGAAGGGACAATTCGGCGCGTAGCCAGACCGACACCGCCTTCTCGTCGATCAATGCGCGGTTGGCCTCGCTCAGGAATGCGCCGCCACCGGTAGACAGCACAGCCGGCTCACCGTCCAGCAAGCGCGAGATCACTTCTGTTTCCCGTGCGCGGAAAAAGGCTTCGCCGTCGCGTTCGAAAATCTCGGCGATCGAGCGGTTTGCCGCACGCACCAGCTCTTCGTCACTGTCCAGAAATGGCACGCCCAAAATGCGGGCCACAGCCCCGCCAATGGCCGTTTTTCCAGCGCCCATCATGCCCACGAGGACCAAGGGGCGTGTCAGGGTCATGGCTTTGGGTGGCATTCTCTCGCTCAATTTACTTATTTCTACTCTGAATGGAGTGAACTTGCCGAAAAAGCCATATATGAATCAACCAACAGGCGCAAAGGGCGACAACAAAAATCGCCCCAGACAAAAGGCAGATGCAGCGTGATACGGCTTTTAAAAGCTTTGATTTTCCTGATCGTGGTAGGAATTGTCGGGATCATCGGCTATGCCTATTTGGGCGACCTAACTCCAAGTCGGGTCGAGGTGAATCAACCGGTCACTTTGGATGCCAATTAGTAATTTTGCCGTAGCCTTTGCTGTTTTGAGTTTTATTGCGATGCCGCTTGAGCGGGCGCGCGCCGATGAGCCGCTGTCCGCAATCGGCTGGTTGTCGAATGTGGTCGAGGCCCCGAAGACCGTAGTGCCGCCGAATTTACCCCAAGCCAAAGCCGTAGATGATGTGGCGCGCTCTGCGACGCCCGCTTCGGTGGTGACGACGACTTTGGGGGCACCCAGCCGTGACGCGGTGGGGTTGGTGCCAAGCTCCGTCACCGGAATTCCCCTGCGGTTTTGGGGAACAACCAGCTCCAAAGCTCTCGCGGCTGCGTTAAGTGACTTGCGACCCGATCTGCCCCCGCCTTTGGCAGAGTTGATGCGTCGTCTGCTTCTGGCTGAGCTTGCACCGCCCATCGACAGCAGCAATGACGACATCTTGTTCCGCGCGCGGGTCGACGAGCTGCTGGCCTTGGGCGCGTTGGATCAGGCCAAAGCTTTGTTGGATCGTGCCGATCCAGGGACCGCAGCGTTGTTCCAGCGCTGGTTCGATGTCAGTTTGTTGACGGGGGAAGAGGACGCAGCTTGCACGCGGATGCTACGTCAGCCGGATTTGTCGCCCACATATCCCGCGCGCATCTTTTGCATGGCGCGGGCTGGCGATTGGGACGCCGCGAATCTCACGCTCAACACCGCCAAAGCGCTCGATGTGATGACGCCTGCGGAAGATGCCCTGATGGCGCGGTTCCTTGATCCCGAATTGTTTGAGCGGGAAGCCCCGCTGCCGACACCCACACGGGTCACGCCTCTCAATTTCCGGATGCATGAAGCCATTGGCGAGCCTCTGTCGCTTTCGGCGCTGCCCAATGCTTTTGCCTTTGCCGCGCTGTCTGAAAACGGCGGCTGGAAACCCCGGATCACCGCAGCTGAACGGCTGGCGCGCACCGGGGCGATATTGCCTTCGCGCCTTTTGGCCATCTACACAGAGCGTCAACCTGCGGCGTCTGGTGGCGTTTGGGATCGCGTGGACGCGGTTCAAGCGTTTGAGGCGGCGTTGAGGGCTCGTGATCCGAACGCGGTAGCTGCACAATTGCCCGCGGCGGTGCGTGCAATGCGCCGCGCGGGGCTAGAGCCTGCATTGGCCAGCATGTTCGGGGAGGCGCTCTTGGGGTTGCCGCTGCTCGACCCCGTCCGCGAAGACGCGACGCGACTGGCGCTACTGTCGCCCGCTTACGAGGCTGCTGCCAACTCCGATACCATCTCCGCTGACACGCCAGCATTATGGCGCGCTGTTGCGCGGGGGGATGTGGCGACGATTGGTGAAGTGGCGCAATCCGGCAATCTGGATGCCTTGGAAGGGGCGGTCGCTGCTGCTTTCACGGCCGCAGGGCCTGCGAGTGATCTGGAACCCATGATCAAGAACGGCAATCTTGGGCTGGCAACACTGAAAGCCGTCAAAATGATGGAAGACGGGGCTAGCGCCGACCCGCTGGCGCTGGAAAACGGGCTTCGCACGCTTCGGCATCTGGGCTTTGCCGACATCGCCCGCCGCATGGCGCTCTATGCGTTGATCACGCGGCCACGCAGTTGAGTTTGCCACCCGCCATGTCGCGCTGGATCGAGACGTTTCTGGACGCTCAAGCCGCCGAACTGGACGCGTCCGAGAACACGCTTTTGGCCTATGGGCGTGACCTGATCGACTTCGCCGGATGGCTGAACGATCGCGGCCCGTCTTTCGAGACCGCATCGCGGGCAGATGTCGAAGATTATCTCATTCATTGCGATGATCAGGGGCTCGCCCAATCCACCCGTGCACGGCGCCTTTCAGCGGTCAAACAGCTTTACCGTTTCGCCTATGAAGAGGGCTGGCGCGAGGACAATCCCGCGATCCAGATCAAAGGGCCGGGGCGCAAGAAGTCGCTGCCCAAGACGTTGAGCGTCGAGGAGGTCGACCGCTTGCTAGGTGCTGCACAAACCTCGGCACGCAGTCAGGAAGACCGATTGCGAAACACCTGTCTGATGGAGCTGCTATATGCGACGGGGATGCGCGTGACCGAGCTGGTGACCTTGCCTGTATCAGCGGCGCGCGGTGATCCGAGGATGTTGCTGGTCAGGGGCAAAGGGGGCAAGGAACGCATGGTTCCACTTGCCGCGTCGGCGCGCGATGCGGTGGCTGTCTGGATCGAGACGCGCGACGAGATGGATGCCGCTGGCCAATCCAAGGGCAAGCCTGCGTCCAAATTCCTGTTCCCGTCGCGTGGCAAATCAGGTCACCTGACCCGCCACCGCTTCTATATGCTGATCAAGGAACTTGCCGTCACGGGCGGGGTGGATCCGTCAAAGGTGACCCCGCATACGTTGCGCCATGCATTTGCCACCCATCTGCTTGCCAATGGTGCGGATTTGCGAGCCATTCAAACATTGCTTGGACATGCAGATATCTCAACGACCGAGATTTACACGCATGTTCTGGACGAGCGTTTGAAAGAGCTGGTGATGGAGCATCACCCGTTGGCAAACGGTTAGGCGGTTAACGCCTTAATGCTGCGGGCAGGATGTCTTCGCTGGGCCATATGCCGGACCTCAGCCCGACCTCATACCCTTGCACAAGTCCAGCCTGCTCCATCGCCTGCGCTGCCGCCTCGACGTCATAGTTTAACGCGTGGAAGCGCACCCCGTCTTCGGACAGAATTGCATAGCGGGTTTCGGGTCTGCCATCATGCGGCGGCATCCCGATGACGCCGGCATTGATCCACGTCGTGCCGGATATGACCCGTTCAAATGGAACACCCGAATGCCCTGCGATGACGCCATCAATCGGGCCGGTTTGAGCTTGGATCGCCGAGATTTCTCGGTCGAATGTGTCGATGTCATCGGAGGGCCAGATAAACCGCGCCACATCGTCTGTACCCCCATGGACAACAATATACTGCTTGCCCGCATGTCTAAACCGCAGCCAGTCCGGCGTGCTCTGCCAAAACTCCGCTGCGCGCGCCCCCAATTGCCGCGCGGCATGTTCGAACCATGTCTTTGACGCGATGTCACAGGCCGTGCCGTCTTCGAACCCGCAGCCGCAATCTGCGGCCCCGTCAAGCAGTTGCTGCTCGCAATTGCCCCGGATGGACGGGCAATCCCAATCCCGCAATCGTTTCGCACAGGTCAGCGCGTCCGCGCCATAAGCAACGGCATCGCCTGCAAAGAGGCAGTGCGAGGCGGGAATGCCGCGCGCTGACGCGACCTCCATCAGCGCGTGCAAGGCTTGCAGGTTGGAATAAACGCCACCGAACAGCAGGACTTCGCCGGTCAGTTCGCCTAGATCGCGGATATTGGGCATGGCGGTTTCCCTTGAAGCAGGGGGCTTGGCACCCCATAACTCTCACTTAGCTTTCTTTTACAGGACCGAAAACCAGAATGGACGACACTTCAACGATCTTTGATACCGCTTTCTGGGTGACGTCAGGCGGCATTGTGGTGCTGCTTTTGTTGTCGGCGTTCTTTTCTGGCTCCGAGACGGCGCTGACGGCTGCGTCACGCGGCAAACTGCGCAGTCAGGCAGACAAAGGGTCGCCCGGGGCTGTACGCGCGCTGAAAATCACCGAGGATAACGAGCGGCTGATCGGCTCGGTCTTGCTGGGCAACAACCTCGTGAACATTCTCGCGGCGTCTTTGGCAACTGCCTTGTTCACAAAGATTTTCGGCGAAAGTGGCGTGGCTTGGGCCACGCTGGTCATGACCCTGTTGGTGCTCGTCTTTGCCGAGGTGCTGCCCAAGACCTACGCGATTACCAATTCCGAGACCGCAGCGGCCAAAGTGTCAGGGCCGATTTCCGTCGTGGTCTTGGTCTTCGCCCCCATGGTGACCGCCGTGCGGGCTTTGGTGCGCGGCATGCTGAACCTGTTCGGCGTCGAGACCGATCCCGACAGTCACATCCTCTCGGTTCACGAGGAAATTGCCGGCGCATTGGCGCTGGGCCACGAGGAGGGCGTCGTCCATAAAGAACAGCGTGACCGGCTGCTGGGCGCATTGGACCTCAGCGAGCGGGACGTGGAGGAAATCATGCTCCACCGCTCGGAGATCGAGATGATCAATGCTGAAGACGCACCGGAGGCAATTATCAGCCAATGCCTGCGTAGCCCCCACACCCGCTTGCCTGTTTACCGCAATGAGCAGGAAAATATTGTGGGTGTCATGCACGCAAAAGACTTGCTGCGTGCGGTCGACAAAACCCTGCGCGGCCAAGACCGGGCTTCTCGAAGCCTGAGCGATTTCGACATTATGGATGTTGTGCGGAAGCCGTATTTCGTACCCGAAACTACCGCACTGGACGATCAAATGCGGCAGTTTTTGCGCTTACATACGCATTTTGCACTAGTGGTCGACGAATATGGCGCTCTGCAGGGTCTCATAACGCTTGAGGATATCCTCGAAGAAATCGTGGGTGAGATTACCGACGAATTCGACGTGGCTGAAGTCGAGGCGTTGAAGCCGGAAACAGATGGCAGCTATCTGGTGGAGGGCGCTATGACCATCCGCGATCTGAACCGCATGGCGGACTGGTCGCTGCCGGACGAGGAAGCCAACACGGTCGCAGGGCTGGTGATCCACGAGGCGCAATCCATTCCTACCAGAGGGCAGGTATTCTCGTTCCACGGGTTCCGGTTCGAGGTGGTGGAGCGGTTGCATAACAGATTGACGAAGCTGAAAGTGAGACCGTTGTGAGCACTCCGCGCAAGATCATCATCGACACCGATCCGGGGCAGGATGATGCTGTGGCAATTCTGCTGGCATTGGCCTCGCCCGAAGAATTGGACGTGCTTGGTGTCACTGTGGTGGCGGGCAACGTGCCTTTGCCTTTGACGCAAAAGAACGCGCGCATCGTATGCGAGTTGGCGGGCAAGCCCGACACCAAAGTGTTTTCGGGCTGCAACGCACCAATAGCACGCAAGCTGGTCACGGCAGAGCATGTGCACGGCAAAACCGGCCTCGACGGTCCGGTAATGCCAGACCCGACCATGCCACTGCAGGATCAGCATGCGGTCGACTTCATCATCGACACCTTGCGCGCGGAGACTGCCGGAACTGTCACGCTTTGCCCGCTTGGTCCGCTGACCAATATCGCGACGGCCTTCCAGCGGGCGCCGGACATTATCGTGAAAGTGCAAGAAATTGTGCTGATGGGCGGCGCCTATTTTCAGGTGGGCAACATCACCCCCGCCGCCGAGTTCAACATCTATGTCGACCCCGAGGCCGCGAAAATCACCTTTGCCTCTGGTGTGCCGATTGTCGTTATGCCACTGGACGTGACCCACAAAGCTCTGACCAACCGCGCGCGCGTCGAGGCGTTTCGTAATCTTGGTAATGAGGCCGGTCGCATGGTGGCGGAATGGACCGATTTTTTCGAGCGGTTCGACAAGGAGAAATATGGCTCCGAAGGAGCACCGCTACATGATCCTTGCGTAATCGCGTATCTGCTAAAGCCGGACTTGTTCTCTGGCCGCCACGTCAATGTCGAGATTGAAACCACGTCCGAACTGACCCTTGGCATGACTGTCGCCGACTGGTGGGGCGTGACAGACCGTACACCGAACGCGATGTTCATGGGGGATGTGGATGCGGAAGGCTTCTTCGCCCTGTTGACCGAACGGATTGCGCGGTTGTGACCTCCCCCAAGTTTGACAACTCCTATGCCCGATTGCCGGACAGGTTTTATACCAAGATGCCCCCGACACCTGTCGCGGCGCCTTCCATAATTGCGTTGAACGATGGCCTTGCCGACCAGATGGGTTTGGATCTGGAGTGGCTCCGCTCTGACGCGGGGCTTGCGATGCTGGCTGGCAACGCCATGCCGGATGGGGCGGAGCCGTTGGCCCAAGCCTATGCCGGCCACCAGTTCGGTGGCTGGTCACCGCAGCTGGGCGACGGACGGGCCAATGTGCTGGGCGAGGTCGTTGGGCCGGATGGCGCCCGGTGGGACATCCAGCTGAAGGGCTCCGGTCCCACGCCGTATTCAAGGATGGGGGATGGGCGGGCAGGGCTTGGCCCTGTGATGCGCGAGTATATCGTCAGCGAGGCCATGAATGCACTCGGCGTGCCGACGACACGGGCCTTGGCGGCTGTCAGCACGGGCGAAACAGTCGCACGCGAAACCTTGCAGCCGGGCGCGATCCTAACGCGGGTGGCCGGGTCGCATATTCGGGTCGGGACATTCCAGTACTTTGCCGCGCGCCAAGACCGTGAGGCGCTTGAGCTGTTGCTGAACCACACAATCGGCCGCCATTACCCGCATGTCGATGAAGGTGACGGACTTGGGTTCCTGAACGCCGTGATCGTCGCACAAGCCGAACTGGTCGCCAAATGGATGGGGCTGGGCTTCATCCACGGGGTGATGAACACCGACAACACCCATGTGGGTGGCCTAACGATTGACTACGGACCTTGCGCCTTCATGGATGCCTATCACCCTGCCACCGTGTTTTCGTCCATCGACCAAGGCGGGCGCTACGTCTATCAGGGCCAGCCCGAGGTCTTGGTCTGGAATCTCGCTCAACTGGCCTCGTGCGTGTTGCCGTTCATTGACAGCGACAAGGACAAGGCGATCACGGCGGCACAAGACGCGCTGGCCACGTTTGGGGACCATTACACGAAGGCGTGGAAACGCGTGTTCTTCGCCAAGATCGGATACGAAACCGGCGGTGATGCGCAAGTGACAATGGTGCAAGACCTGCTCACCCGCATGGCGGATAACCAAGCTGATTTCACGCGCGTCTTTCGTGCTTTGGCGCGCGGGCAGGGGGCTCGTGAAGAGTTCGTGGACCCGACCAGTTTCGATGAATGGGAGCGTGATTGGGATGGCGGGGACGCCGCGCTCATGCGCGCCGTTAACCCCGCGATTATCCCGCGCAACCATCGTGTTGAGGAGGCGATCCAGGCAGGGTTGCAAGGCGATTACGCACCGTTCCACAGGCTGAACGCGGCTTTGGAAAACCCGTTTGTCGATAGCCCCGAGTTTAGCGACTTGGAAGCAGCACCCACCCAACAACAGATGGTGCGTCAGACGTTCTGCGGCACCTGAATTTTGGGCGCGCGGTTGATCAACACGATGCCGACCGCCACCAAAGCCAGCGCGCCGAGGACCGAGACGCCGATCTTTTCGTCTAGCAACAACCAGCCCAGTAGCACTGACAGGACCGGTGACAGGAATGAAAAGCTCGCCACGCCCGAGGCGGGGTAGATCGACATGAGCCAAAGCCAGAAGATAAAGCCAAAGGTCACGACAACCACGATCTGAAACGCCAGCACCAGATAGTGCACGGGTTGTGGATCGCGGATCAGCGGGCCGAAAAGCGGTGCCACGGCCAGCAGCACCACTGCAGAGATCGCGACTTGGTAGAACAGCTGCACCTCCGGGCGCACGGTTTTCAAAGGCGTGGCTTTCACCAGTAATGCGGTCGCCGCCCATCCCATCGCCGCACCCAACGCGCACAAGTCGCCCAGCAACGACGCTTCGCCGCCGTCGCCCCGATCAAAGATGGCCCACGCGACACCGGCGAAGGCAAGAACAAGTCCCAAGGTCTTTTGCGGGGTGAGCCTGTCTCCGGGAATGAGGAAATGCGCTGACAAGGCCAACCAAAGCGGCATGGAGTAAAAGATCACCGAGGCACGTGACACCGTGGTCAGGTCCAGCGCTGTGAAGAGCATCAGAAACTCGACCGAGAAAACGACACCGATCAGCAGCGCGGATGGCACGACCGCGCGTGGCAAGGTCAATTTCACCCCCCGCCACTTCATCCAAAGCAGGATGCACAAAACGGCGCCCGCCGAGCGGACCCCCGCAAAAAATACGGGTTGGAAGGCGTCGTTGGCCACCTTGATCACCACCTGATTGATGGCAAGCAACAGGGCGAGTCCGACCAGAGAGACCGCTCCGAAGGTATCGATATGTGTTTTGGGGGGCATGCAGTCTCCAATGAGTTCGCTACGGCCTTGGCGCTTTCCGCGGCTTCTGTCAATCGAAGGGCAGGCGCATCTGATCTTTCAAGTCGATGCGATTGCGGCTGGCTTGAGGTGCGGAATAAGATAAGTTGGCCGATATCGCCCCGCGAGAGGGTGAGGCACTCGGACAGTGAGACGGAGCACCATATGGACATTCTGCAAATCGCATCGCTGCTGCTGGTATTGGCGGCGGTTTTTGGCACGGTGAACTATCTGGTTCTCAAACTCCCGTCCTCTATTGGCATCTTGATCGTGGCGTTGTTGGCCTCAATGGGGGTCATGGCAGTCGATCTGCTTGCGCCGCAACTCGGCGTGACAGATGAAGTCCGCTCGGTCGTGAAGTCCATAGACTTTTCAGAGGCCCTGCTCGAAGGCATGCTCGGACTGTTGCTGTTTGCGGGCGCTTTGCATGTGAAGCTGGCTGATTTGCGGAGCGAATGGCGGGTCGTCGCCCTGATGGCAACACTCGGTGTCGGGTTGTCCACGGTCGTCGCGGGCTTCGGCTTTTCTTGGATCACCGGCATGCCGATCATGATCGCGCTGGTGTTTGGAGCGTTGATATCGCCGACCGACCCTGTGGCTGTGCTGGGCGTTCTGCGTCAAGCCAATCTGAAGAAAAGCATGGAAACCAAGATCGCGGGCGAAAGCCTGTTCAATGACGGCGTCGGCTACGTCGTCTTCTTGGTGCTGGTCGGTGTCGCATTTCCAGCCGTGGATGCACATGGCGAGGCGCATGGCGGCGGCGGATTGATGGCAGCAGCCCAGTTGTTTTTGCAAGAAGCCGTGGGCGGCGCGTTGCTTGGTGTCGTTCTGGGATGGCTGACCTTCCGTGTGATGCGCCATATCGACGACTACTCCCTTGAAGTTCTGATCACCCTCGCGTTGGCCTTCGGCGGCTATTCTCTGGCGGTCTACCTGCACCTTTCTGGCCCAGTGATGGCCGTTTGTGCGGGGCTTTTGATCGGGGATGTCGGCGCGAAATACGGCATGTCCGAGATTACCCGCCGCTATGTCGACGGATTCTGGAAGTTGATTGACGAGATTTTGAATGCGGTCTTGTTCCTGCTCATCGGGGTCGAGGTCTTTGCGGTCGCATTCTCGATGAACGGAATGGTGGCAGGGGTTCTTTCCATCGGGTTGGCTCTGTTTGCGAGGCTCGTGGCTGTTTCCGTTCCGATCCTGCTGTTGCGCCCGTTCCGCGAATTCTCGAAAGGCGTGATCCCGATTATGACTTGGGGCGGCCTGAAAGGCGGCATTTCCGTCGCTTTGGCGCTGTCACTGCCCGATAACGAATGGAAACCGATAATCCTGACAGCGACCTATGTGGTCGTGATCTTCTCGATCATCGTGCAAGGGCTGACCGTTGCCCCGCTGGCCACTCGTTTGGGACGTGAGCCGGAACTGGTCTGACTTTCCCCCTAGACGTATGGATGTGTCGCCCCCATTCTCTTAAGGGAAGGGCCCCGTTGCGGCGGCCTGCTGCCAATACGGAGAACACACTATGTCATTGATGAATATGGTCACCAAAGTTGCCATCGGTTTTGCTGTCGCCAAGGGGATGCAAAAGGTCCAGCAAGCCGGAGGTATCGGTAAAGTTATGGACAGTCTGAAAGGCGGCGGTAGCAGCGCGTCTGCGGACGGCACTGCCAGCACTGGCGGCTTGGGTGGAATGCTTGGTGGAATGGCGGGTGGGGCCGGTGGCTCTGGCGGTCTTGGCGGCATGTTGGGCGGCCTTACAGGTGGCGCCTCTGGCGGAACGGGCGGTTTGGCAGGAGGCCTCGGCGGTATCGGCGGATTGCTTGGCGGGCTGGCTTCGGCACGCGGTGGCTCCGGCGGATCGCTCGAAGACTTGCTGAGCCAGGATAACCCCGTTGAGGAACCTGCCGAAGAAGACACCGCAGGCCTGATGATCCGCGCGATGGTCATGGCGGCGCGCTGCGACGGTGAAATTGATCAAACCGAGCGAGAAACCCTGATGGCTACCATCGGCGAAGACGCTACCGAAGCCGACATGGCGTTCGTGCGCAATGCCATGAGTGAGCCTGTCGATGCCGCGGCAATCGCCAAGGACACACCCGAAGGATTGGAGACGCAGGTTTACTCCATGTCCGTGATGTCCATAGAGCCGGATAACCGCGAAGAGGCCAAGTATCTGCACGAATTGGCAACCGCTCTGGGCATTGGCCAAGCCACTGCAAACGAGATCCACGACAGTTTCGGCGTGCAGCGGCTTTACAGCTGATAGCGCAAACTGTGGCATAGTGTTACTTGCACCCTTCTCGTTCTGACGCTTAAGTCGCGTCAAGAATGAGGAGGGACCCCCAATGAACTATGCCGACATCTACAAACGCTCGCTTGATGATCCGGAAGGGTTCTGGATGGAGCAGGCGGATGCCATTGATTGGGTAAAACCTCCGTCCAAGGCGCTCTTCTCGGACAACGCCCCACTTTATGAGTGGTTCAAGGATGCACAGGTCAACACCTGCTACAATGCCGTGGACCGTCATGTTGAAGCCGGGAACGGTGACCGTGTGGCCATCATCTACGATAGCCCGGTCACCCACACCAAGCATGAAATCACCTATGCCGAGCTGCAAACCCGTGTGGCGTCCCTCGCGGGTGCCCTAAAGAGCAAAGGTATCGAGGCAGGCGATCGCGTCATCATCTATATGCCAATGGTTCCGGAAGCGCTTGAAGCCATGCTGGCCTGCGCGCGCATCGGGGCTGTCCACTCGGTCGTGTTCGGCGGTTTCGCGGCCAATGAGTTGGCCGTGCGCATCGACGACGCGACCCCCAAGGCAATCATCGCAGGCTCCTGCGGGATCGAGCCGGGTCGGGTAGTGCATTATAAACCGCTGCTGGACGGCGCGATCGAGCTGGCAAAGCACAAGCCCGATTTCTGCGTGATCTTCCAGCGCGAGCAGGAAGTCGCCAAGCTGATCGAGGGCCGCGATTATGACTGGCACGGCTTCCAGTTCGGCGTTGAGCCTGCCGACTGCGTTCCCGTCTCGGGCGACCATCCGGCCTATATCCTTTACACCTCCGGCACTACGGGCCAGCCCAAAGGCGTGATCCGCGCTACAGCGGGGCATCTGGTGGCGCTGAACTGGACGATGAAGAACATCTACGACGTGGAGCCCGGCGACGTGTTTTGGGCCGCCTCAGATGTGGGCTGGGTCGTCGGCCACAGCTACATCTGCTACGCGCCGCTGATCCACGGGAACACCACTGTGGTGTTCGAGGGCAAGCCGGTCGGCACCCCTGATGCGGGCACGTTCTGGCGGGTCATTCAGGAGCACAATGTTAAAAGCTTCTTCACCGCCCCGACGGCTTTCCGCGCGGTGAAACGCGTCGATCCGGATGGCGACTTCATCAAGAAGTACGACTTGTCCTGCCTGAAGACCGTGTATCTGGCGGGCGAACGGGCCGATCCCGATACCATCGAATGGATGCAGGAGCATCTCAAGAAACCGATCATCGACCACTGGTGGCAGACAGAAACCGGCTACACCATCGCGGGCAACCCGATGGGTATTGAGCCGATGAAAGTCAAAATCGGCTCTCCGACTGTGGCGATGCCGGGCTACGATGTGCAAATCCTCGACGAGGGCGGGCACCAGATGAAGGCGGGTGAGCTGGGTGCGATTGCGATCAAGCTGCCCTTGCCACCGGGCACGTTGCCGAACCTTTGGAACGCCGAGGAGCGCTTCATCAAAAGCTACCTCACTCACTTCCCTGGCTACTATGAAACGGGCGATGCGGGGATGATCGACGAGGACGGATACCTTTACATCATGGCGCGGACCGATGACGTGATCAACGTAGCGGGCCACCGTCTGTCCACGGGCGGCATGGAGGAGGTTCTGGCGGGTCATCCTGACGTTGCCGAATGCGCCGTGATCGGTGTCGGCGACGAGTTGAAGGGCCAGTTGCCCATGGGCTTCTTGTGTCTCAGCAACGGGGTGAACCGTCCGCATGACGAGATCGTCAAAGAGGTGGTCAAGCGGGTCCGCGACCAGATCGGCCCTGTGGCCGCTTTCAAGCTGGCCTGTGTGGTCGACCGGTTGCCGAAAACGCGGTCCGGCAAGATTTTGCGCGCCACGATGGTGGCGATTGCCGACGGCAAGGATTTCAAAATGCCCGCGACGATTGATGATCCAGCGATCCTTGACGAGATCGCCGAGGCACTGAAAACCTTGGGCTACCCGCAGGGGTCTTGATGCTGCACGAGCGGGGGTAACCCCGCCCGCAAGCCATTCTTTTCGAAAATTTAAACGGCCCCGTGCTTTTCCCCGCAACCGAGGCATTGAAACTCCGCGCCGCGCGCTTCACTATCGGCTGAAACGTCTTGGGGGACATTCATGTCTGATTTGCTGCCACACGCGCTGTCTGTTCGCGAGAACGCGCACGCGCCGTATTCCAAATTTCAGGTCGGAGCCGCGCTGCGCACGAAATCCGGATCGGTCTTTGTTGGTTGCAACGTCGAAAATGTCGCCTATCCCGAAGGAACCTGTGCCGAGGCCGGAGCCATCGCCGCCATGGTCGCGGCAGGCGAGCGCGAGATCGCAGAGGTCTGCGTCGTCGCCGGATCACCGACCCCTGTGCCGCCCTGTGGCGGCTGTCGCCAAAAGCTGGCCGAGTTTGCCGCAGGCCACGTGCCGGTGACGTTGGCCACCACCGCGGGTACGCTCGAACACACCACCGTGGCCGCCTTGCTGCCCGGCGCGTTTGACGCGGGGCATATGGCATAATCATGGACGCGGCACAGATCATAGGCAAAATCCGGACCCGCCAACCCGTCAGCGCGGCTGAATGCCGTTGGTTCGGCAAGGCTTTGGCCGAGCAATCCGGCGTGAGTGACGCGCAAGCTGGTGCCTTTGCAATGGCCGTGGCGATGGAAGGTCTTGGGGCAGACGGGCGCGTGGGCTTGACCGAAGGCATGCGCGACAGCGGCGAGGTGTTGCGCTGGAAGCTTCCCGGCCCGGTGCTCGACAAGCATTCAACCGGCGGCGTCGGCGATCCGGTCTCGATGGTTTTGGCCCCTGCCTTGGCAGTGTGTGGTGCCTACGTTCCGATGGTGTCGGGGCGGGGCTTGGGCCACACGGGCGGAACGCTCGACAAGTTGGAGGCCATTCCGGGCTATACCAGCAACGTCTCCACATCCAAATTGCAACATGTCGTCCGCGAGGTGGGCTGCGCCATTGTCGGCGCGTCGGGGCAGGTTGCCCCCGCCGACCGTCGCCTTTACGCGATCCGTGACGTGACCGCGACTGTGGACAGTATAGACCTGATCACCGCCTCGATCCTCGCCAAAAAGCTGGCGGCAGGACTGCAAGGGCTGGTGCTGGATGTGAAGACGGGCAACGGCGCAATATTGCAAGACGCGGCGCAAGCCAAACGCTTGGCCTACTCGCTGGTAGAAGTCGCCTCTGGTGCGGGCTGCCCGACCACCGCCTTGATCACCGACATGTCGCAGCCATTGGCAACCGCTGCGGGCAATGCCGTTGAAATTCGCGCCGTGATGGAGGCCCTCAGCGGCACCGGACAAAAACGTTTGCGCGAAGTGGCGCTCGCCTTGGGGGCAGAGCTTCTGGGCAATAACAAACACATGAAGGCCGATGCGGAGGCAGCTTGGGTCATGCTCAACGATGCCATCACATCGGGTGCTGCGATGGAGCAGTTTTGCCGCATGGTCGCCTATCTGGGCGGCCCCACGGATTTCGACCAAAGCTGGCGCTTCTGCTTGCCGGAAGCTAATATCGTGCGAGAGGTCCTGCCGCTCGCAACTGGCCATATCCGTGCGGTTGATACGCGGGCCTTGGGCTTGGCAGTGGTTGAACTTGGTGGCGGGCGTCGTCGCGAGACGGACAAGATCGACCCGTCGGTTGGCTTGTCCGCCTTCAAACGCATTGGTGATGCCGTCGACAAAACCACTCCCCTTGCGATGGTCCATGCCGCCACCGAGGAAGCCGCCGCGAAAGCGGAACGCGCGGTGCGTAAAGCGTTCCAGATCGGCGCGGCAAAAGTGACACCGCCGGAGCTTTTCGTCGATCGGGTGGCAATATGAGCCGCGCCTTTCTTGTCGTTTTGGATTCTGCTGGCTGCGGTCATGCCCCTGACGCCGCCAGCTTCGGGGATGAAGGCGCTAACACGTTGCTTCATATTCACGAGCGCGTCGGGTTGAAAATGCCAAACCTGATGCGGTTGGGGTTGGGACAGGCTGTTGGGATTTCCGATGTGAAGCCCGAAGGCCTGCACGGCGTTGCGCGCGAAGTGTCGCTGGGCAAGGACACGCCCTCAGGCCATTGGGAATTGTCCGGTGTTCCAGTTCCTTGGGACTGGCACTACTTTCCCGACACGACCCCAAGCTTCCCCCCCGAGATCAGCGCACAGGTCGCCAAGTTCTGCGGCACGGACGGTATCTTGGGCGATTGCCATGCCTCTGGCACGGAAATCATCGAGCGCTTGGGCGAGGAGCATATGCGGACGGGCAAGCCTATTTGCTACACCTCTGCCGACAGCGTGTTCCAGATCGCGGCACATGAAGAAAGCTTTGGCCTTGATCGATTGCAGCAGCTTTGCCAGCACATGGCACCAATTCTGCACGCGATGAATGTCGGGCGCGTCATCGCGCGGCCTTTCATCGGTACGGATGCCTCCAGCTTCGAGCGCACCAAGAACCGCCACGACTACGCGATGGAAGTCCCGTCGCCGACGCTGCTGGATTGGGCCAAGGCTGACGGTCGCGCGACCTATGGCATCGGTAAGATCGGGGATATCTTCTCTGGCCGCGGTGTCGACGAAAACCGCAAAGGGTTCGACGATGTGCTAATGGGCCATCTGTCAAACTTGGTCGATGAGGCACCGGACGGTGCTCTGGTCTTTGCAAATTTCGTAGAATTCGACAGCCTCTACGGCCACCGCCGCGACCCCGAAGGCTATGCGGCGCATCTGGAGTGGTTTGACGCTGCCATCGGCCCTATTCTGGCCAAGCTGCGCGCAGGTGATTTGATGCTGTTCACCGCGGATCACGGCAACGACCCGACTTGGGAAGGCACCGAACATACACGCGAGCAAGTGCCCGTTATCGGGGCTGGCGTCGGGGCAAAGGATATCGGGCAGGTCATGTTCGTGGACGTCGCCGCATCCGTTGCGGATCATTTGGGGCTGTCCGAGCGTGGCCCGGGGCGGAGTTTCCTATGAGCATTCCAAAAATCGAGCTGCATTTGCATATCGAAGGCGCTGCTCCGCCTGCGTTTATCCGTGGATTGGCACAAGAGAAGGGCACCAATCTGGAAGGTGTGTTCAACAAAGACGGCTCCTACCGCTTCGAGAACTTCAACCAGTTTCTCAGCGTTTACGAGGCCGCATGCACCGTGCTCACCGGCCCTGACGATTTTGGCCGCCTGACCACAGCCGTGCTGGAGCAATCCATTGAACAGGGCGTGATCTATACAGAAGCTTTTCTGTCCCCCGACTTTTGCGGCGGTGGTGATGTCGGCGCGTGGCGCGAATATATGCACGCTATGCAGGAAGCCGCAGCCAAACTTCCCCAGATCGAGATGCGCGGCATCATCACCTGTATTCGTCATTTCGGGCCGGATCAGGCCAAGACCGCTGCCATTTGCGCTCGCGAGACGGCAGGGGAGTTCATCACCGGTTTCGGCATGGGCGGGGACGAGATGCAAGGCACGCAGGGCGATTTCGCCTACAGCTTCGACATGGCCCGCGAGGCGGGGCTTCGTCTGACGACCCATGCGGGTGAGTGGGGAGGCGCGGAAAGCGTCTGGCAGGCCGTGCGTGACCTCAAGGTGGAGCGTATAGGCCACGGGGTTCAGGCCATCGACGATCCCGCATTGGTCGATCATCTGGCTGAACACCAGATTGTGCTGGAGGTCTGCCCCGGCTCGAATGTGGCGCTTGGCGTCTATGCCGACTGGCGCTCTCACCCGATCGAACGGCTGCGCGAGCGCGGCGTTCCGGTGACGGTATCAACGGACGATCCGCCATTCTTCCACACCACTCTCAGCGAGGAATATGACCTTTTGGGCCATCATTTCGGCTGGGAGGAGGAAACAATTCGCGCGGTGAACGTCACCGCCGCAAACGCGGCATTCTGCGACGCCGCGACCCGCGACAAACTACTCAAAGCACTGGAGCCAGCCTCATGACCGATATCCCTCACCTGACCGTCGTGGATCACCCTTTGGTGCAGCATAAACTGACCTTAATGCGCGAGAAGGACACCCCCACAGCGGTGTTCCGGCAATTGCTGCGCGAGATCAGCCAGTTTCTGGCCTACGAGGTCACGCGCAATCTGGAGATGGAAACCAAACGCATCGAAACCCCGATGCAGGAGATGGACGCGCCCACATTGGCAGGCCGCAAACTTGCTTTGATTTCCATCTTGCGGGCGGGCAACGGCTTGCTCGACGGAATGCTGGAACTGATCCCGAGCGCCCGTGTAGGGTTCGTCGGCCTCTACCGCGACGAAGAAACGCTTCAGCCCGTGCAATACTACTTCAAGGTGCCGGAATTTATGGACGAGCGGATGGTGATCGCCGTAGACCCGATGCTGGCGACCGGAAACTCGTCCGTGGCGGCGATAGATTTGCTGAAAAAAGCAGGGGCGACGAACATCCGATTCTTATGCTTGCTGGCCGCGCCTGAAGGCATCGCCCGCATGAAAGAAGCGCATCCGGACGTGCCGATTGTGACAGCTTCGGTGGATAGTCACTTGAATGACAATGGATATATTGTCCCGGGGCTAGGGGATGCGGGTGACCGAATGTTCGGCACAAAATAAGGTAGTTTCCGACTTTACTTGGTAGTGTCCCTGTTGCATTGTGACCACTATATTTAGTGGGGACTGATATGCGACTTCTGCGACTGCTTTCCGTGTCGATACTGGCGCTGAGCATGGGGCTCATTGGTGCTGATGCACAAAATTTGCGCCGTGATAACGGCCCGGCAGAGACGCCGCCCGCATCCTTTAAAGGCAAGCAATATGTAGACAGCCGCGGCTGCGTCTACATTCGCGCAGGCTATAGCGGGAACGTGACATGGGTCCCTCGGGTTTCGCGCTCTCGTAAGGTCGTTTGCGGCCAACAGCCCAGCCTTCGCACTGCTGCACCAGCGGCCCCGAAAGCTGCGGTCCGTCAGGCAACAGCGCCGCGCATTCCCGCCGGTGCAAAGATCGTTAAAAGAACGACCAAGGTCATCCCTGCACCTGCCAAGAAAACAACCCGTGTCGTCCGAAAGGCCGCTCCGGTAGCCGCACCGAAGGCGCAAACCCGCGTCGTGCGCAAAGCGGCGCCAAAGGCACAAACCCGAGTGGTCCGCAGAGTGGCACCTACGCCTGCGCCACAAGCTCAACCCCGTGCTGTGCGCACGCAGGTCAACCCGAAGCGCGGCACTGTCCAACCTAGGGTCATTTATCGCTGCGGTGCCAGCGAGTTCAGCTCGCAGTTCATCAATGACGGGGCGCGTTGCGGTCCGCAAACCGGTGGGGCTCGCAGTGTTGTCCGCGAGGAAGTCTCGCCCCAAAGCAGCAACCAGCAAATTCAGGGTCAAAGAGTTGGCCCGAAAGGCGCGAACCGCAGAATCGCAGAAGCGCGGATGCCCGTTCCCAAAGGCTACAAGAGGGCTTGGGACGATGACCGCTTGAACCCGTTGCGCGGGGTGGGCACCACATCCGGTAAGGCACAGATGAGCTTGGTGTGGTCCAACACGGTACCGCGTCATCTTATCGACCCGTCGACCGGAAAGCGCGCTACGGCCAAGCAAAAACGGATACTCGGCATATTCTAAGCCGGCTTCGCGGGTTATTCCGCGCAGATTTCCTGAAGGCTGATCCAATCCCCGTCCGAGATAAGCCGCGGCGCTTCAATGCCGCGATATGGGTCGGCTTCGATCAAATCAATTGTGCTCTCGCCAGTGACATCGACCGCATACGCGTAAGGGCTGGCCGCAACTTTCGCAGTGGCAAACCGGTCGAGCAGCACATCGGTGTTGAGCGCAGGCGGCTCGGTCGACAGAAGCGTTTCGGCATAGTCGCGCAGCACGTCATCTTCAATCTGACCACTGGTCAGCAGGTGCAACGTCGCAGCCCCTCCGGCTTCTTTCAACAATAGCTCCATCGGATCAATCATGCGGGCCTGCTCGCTGGCCGCAAGCATGTAGCCCGCTGCAACATCCGCCGCATCATGATCCTCGACGACCATACGGTTCAACAGCAGCAACCCGCCGGGCAGCGACAACGCGCCCTCCGGCCCTGATGGCACCACGTAGGCTTTGCGCAATCCGTCTCCCAAGACGCGCGCTTTCAATCGAGCCAGCGCAGCGGTGCCAAGATTGGAGCGGCAGGTGTCGCCTGTAAGACGGGTCATGTGCCCCAGAAGCGCGGTCCCAATGGCAAGCCGTTTGCTCTCCGGCACGACTGTTACCGTGTGGCGCACCAACGCGCCCGGCAGCCAGAAGAAGCCAAGCGCGCCAATGGCGGCAACCAATCCTGTAAAGATATAAAGCCGGAGGCGGCCGCGATGCGGGCGGCGCCGCGCAACGGTCCGCCGGACCTTCTCGATTGCGTCGATGAGTGTGCCGTCTTCCAGCTCCAACTCCTCGCCCGCATCGGGGCCGGGGCGGAACAGCGCAGGCCGCGCGCCGGGGTTCAGACGCTCAATTGCAGGCAAGGACCAATGGGCCAGTGCGGTGTCGGTCTTGTCACGGATGATCAAAGTGGCATCGCCGAAGGAAATCAGAACGTCGCGACGCTGGGCGTCCGGGCTTTCGCGCCAGATCCCTGTCGACTCCAGACGATCATACTCTTTTAACGCCGTCATTTTTCGCGGCTGCCTGCTTTTTTTTTATTGTGTGGGGGAACGATAGCTTGAAAGTGATTCGGGCTCAACGGGTTTGCTACTAAGCATGGTGTGTTTTCACGGAGTGAGTGCGGATGGGAGTGCTTTGGGATATGGTTAGGCAATGCCACTGGCGGGCGCGGTAAAATGGAATACTTGAGAATAGTTCTCGATCTAGGAGTTGCACTTTTCGCGATCAGCATATGCGGTTTGCTGGTTTGGCGGCAGCTTGATTATCGTGCCGATAGGGTAGAGATGAAGCGCCTGGTTAACCTTCAACCCACCGACCCAATAGTTTTCTCGAGGGACCTTGTCGCAGGATTACCGGAGCCCGCGCGCCGTTATTTTTGCTTTGCGATCTCTGAAGGCACTCCTTTGCTCTCGGTTGCGAAGATCGAGATGAAAGGGCAGTTTGGCCTCGGTACGAAAAACTCGCCCAAATATGTTGATATATGCGCCGA
Source organism: Litoreibacter ascidiaceicola (assembly GCF_900129235.1). Lineage (GTDB taxonomy): Bacteria > Pseudomonadota > Alphaproteobacteria > Rhodobacterales > Rhodobacteraceae > Litoreibacter > Litoreibacter ascidiaceicola. The sequence continues at coordinate 255,230 of NZ_FQUV01000004.1, forward strand.
GCAAGTGCTTGCAGCCCCCCACGGTTTTGTGTGGAAAATGGCCGGACGATCGGGCCTGATGCGAATATCAGGGTCCGACGCAGCAGGTTGGACAAGGTTCTGGATCGCAGGATTTATTCCCGTCGCTCGCCTTGGTGGCAGCCCTGACCATATGCGAGCATCCTTCGGTCGTTATGTGGCAGAGGCCGTATTCTGGACCCCTGCGGCATTGCTGCAGGGCGAGGGTGTAGTGTGGCAAGAGGTCGATGAGAACACAGCGCGTGTAACGATTAGGCATAGAGGGCTAGAGCAATCGATTGACATTTCTGTGGGCGACGACGGCCGTCCGCACTGGGTGGCTTTCCCTCGGTGGAGTGATGCGAATCCGGAAAAGTCCTACCGGATACAGCCTTTCGGAGGGAATTTATCCAAATTTCGTGACTTTGCTGGCTTTCGGCTGCCCACGCATATCGAGGCGGGGAACCATTTTGGAACGGATGACTATTTCCCGTTTTATGTGGTTGATGTCGCGGAAATCAAGTTTCCAAGCGCTTTACAGTGATCCTAGTTTGGCCCGCCCTCCGATCGAACATCGCATCGCGATTAATCCATACGACCAGCGCGGCGGCCGACACGAAAAAGATTGTGTCATATGGCTGGGCGTCGGGCCAAAGCGGGTTGTTAAGCTGGAAGTGGAACAGGGCGGACAGAAATATGCTGCCGCCTGACGCGTTGAATAGCGACGTCAGGATGACACTGACTGAAATAGAACCGATGAGGAAAGGCGATATCCCCCACGCGCTTTGTGGCGTGCCACTCAGAAAAAACGCGGGCAAGTGCCACGCTCCCCAGATGAACCCCAAAAGCAGGCCGGCCCAAATCGGGGCCATTCTGCGTTGCAGGAGTGGGAGCGCAAAACCGCGCCATCCAAACTCCTCCATGGGGCCCAACAACAACATGAAAGCCATCGCGGCGAAGGCTGCGCCAATAGACGGGAAGGAGACCGCAAGCGCAGTTCCTTTCACAAGTGCTCCGCTATAGTAAATGGCGGGGATTGCGAGCAGCAAAAAGGCGGCCCATCCGAATGAGCAACGCCACAACAAAAGTCGCGACAGAAAACCTTTCATCCCAGACAGACCGGTATGCCACAACACAAGGATCAATGCCGCAATCGCTGGTGCATAGACCGCGAGAATGAACAGTGGATTACTGGCACTGATGTCACCAAACAGACGGGCCACAGCCTCAGGGAACAGAAACAAAACTACAAATACACCCCAAGCCAGACCGAATGCGATCGCCATAAACGGGATGATGGCAGAGGTGGGAACCTTGCGGGGGCTTTCATAATCATGCGCCATTTGGTGACCTCCTTAACTCTGACGAAACGTAGCAGGCTGGAACGACCCTCGCAGAGAGGTGGGTTGACGGGTGCGAGGAGCCGCTAGAGATCTTTCGCCTGTTTACGCAGTTCGAACTTCTGAATTTTACCCGTAGAGGTCTTTGGCAGGTCTTGAAACAGGACCTGCTTGGGGGTCTTGAAACCGGCCAGTTGTGCACGCACATGCGCGATCAGATCAGCCTCGGTTGCCGTCGCCCCGGATTTCAACTCGACGAAAGCGCAAGGAACCTCACCCCATGTGTCGTCGGGTTTGGCCACCACCGCGCAAAGCGAAACAGCCGGGTGGGACATCAACACGCTTTCAACTTCCACCGACGAGACGTTTTCACCGCCCGAGATAATGATATCCTTGGCGCGATCCGCGATCTGGATATGGCCATCAGCATGCTGAATGGCGATATCGCCTGAATGAAAATGGCCCCCCGCAAAGGCCTCTTCGGTGGCTTCGGGGTTTTTGTAGTACCCTTTCATCACCGAATTCCCACGCATGACAATTTCGCCTTGGGTGGTTTTATCCATCGGCACCTGCTCGTTTTGGTCATCCACAACGGTCACGTATTCCATCATCGGCATCGGCAGACCCTGACGGGATTTGAGCGCGGCTTTGTCGGCATCCGGCTGGGTGTCCCAATCGGGGTTCCAAAGGCATTCGGTGATGTGGCCGTAGGTTTCGGTCAGGCCGTAAACATGGGTCACATTGAAGCCAAGCGCTTCGATTGCTGCCAGCGTGGTCGGGGCAGGGGGAGCGCCCGCTGTGAATACCTCGACCAGATGGTCAAACGACTTCCGCTCCGCCTCCGGCGCATTCACAATCATGTTCAACACAATCGGCGCGCCGCCGAAATGGGTGACGCCTTCATCCGCAATAGCGCTGTAAATCGCTTCGGCAGTCACATCTCGACAGCAATGCACGGTGCCGCCCAAGACCGGCATCATCCATGTGTGGTTCCACCCGTTGCAATGGAACAGCGGCACAATGGCCAGAAACTTCGGGTAAAGCTGCATCCGCCACGAGATCACGGTGCCCATGGTCATCAGATACGCGCCACGATGGTGATACACGACGCCCTTGGGCCGCCCTGTGGTGCCGGATGTGTAGTTCAGCGCAAGGCTTTCCCACTCGTCTTCGGGCATGTGCCACGGGGCGGCCGGATCCCCTTCGGCCAGCAGCTTTTCATAGGTTGGAAAACGACCTGTCGCGGGGTAGCCCGCCTGTTCATCCGGCACCTCGATAATTATCGGCCGGTCGCCCTTGCAGGCGGCCTTCGCGGCCTCGACCATTGGTAGAAACTGCGTGTCGCACAAAACGACCTTCGCCGCGCCATGATCAAAGATGTAGGCGACAGTTCCGGCGTCAAGGCGGGTGTTGATCGTGTTGAGCACAGCGCCACAGGCAGGCACACCGAAATGCGCCTCGGCCTGTGCAGGCAGGTTGGGGATCACGGTCGAGACCACGTCGCCCGGAATAACCCCGCGCTTTGCTAGTGCCGATGCCAGACGGGAAACTCGTGCGTGATACTCTGCGTAGCTGCGGCGGGTCGTGCCATAAACGACCGCTTCGCGATCCGGAAATACAGCGCGCGCGCGATTCAGGTGGGACAGGGGCGTCAAGGGGACGTAATTTGCGGCACATTTCTCAAGTCCGGTTTCGTCCGACATCCAACCCATTGTCATTTCTCCCGTTGCACGTAAGTTTAAGGGCAAGAGTGCCGAAGCCGATTGCACTTGGGAAGAAGAATGCTGCGCGGTAAGGTAAATTGTATGACAATTGATTGGGCCGCATGATCATTTCACCCGGACGAAACTACATTTTCGTGCACATCCCGAAGACAGGCGGCACGTCAATGGCACTGGCTTTGGAGGCAAAGGCCAAGGCAGATGACATCATGCTGGGCGCCACGCCCAAAGCGTTAAAGCGGCGGCGGCGGTTGAAGGATGTGCAAGCCGCCGGGCGGCTTTGGAAACACGCGACCTTGCGCGATATTGTCGGATTGGTGCCGGAAAACTGGATCGAGGCGGCAAACGTGTTCACCATGGTGCGCAACCCGTGGGATCGCGTCGTAAGCTACTACCACTGGTTGCGAACACAGACGTTCGACCATCCGGCGGTGCGCTTGGCGAAGGAGTTGGACTTCAGCCCGTTCCTGAACCATCCGCAAACCGTCGCGTCGCTGCGGGCCTCGCCTTACAGCGCCTATGTCACGACCGCCAAGGGGGATGAACACTGCGCGTTATTTGTTCGCCTGGAGCATCTCGACGAAGACTTGCCAAAGCTGGAAACGTTGATTGGCTGCAAGCTTGGTGCGTTCCCGCATGATAACCGTTCAGAGCGCGGGGCGTATAAAGAGGCCTATAGCTCCGCCGACCGTAATTTGATGACCGAGATCGCCGCGCCGGACATCGCGCGCTTCAACTATCGGTTCTGACTGTTCCCAATTCGGACACAATTCGCCCCAAAATGACCTTTTTGCGGTCCAACCGCTGACGTGAGCGGGGCGCATCTTCACCTCAATCAGAAATGAACTGACAGGTGTGGGACATGTTTTTCAAATCTAGCCGTAAGGCCTCCAAAGTAGAGCCATTGGTCCTCGCGACTGCCCCCAGTGCGGGCATTTTCGCAGGAACCAAAATCGCAACCCGCCATCGCTGGGCGCCTGTCGAAGAGCTTTCGGTCGGGGATAAGGTTCTGACCGCCGAAAACGGCGAACAGGTGATTGCCGATATCGAAGTTGCGACCCTGTCGCTGGCCTCGGCCAAGGCAAATGCAGGCCAATGGCCGCTGCTGGTGCCTGAGGGTGCAATTGGCAACGACCATGCGATGATGGTGTCTCCGGACACGCGCCTTGTCATCGAAGATGACGCCGCAGGTGTTTTGTTTGGCGAAGCCTGCGTGACCGTTCGGGCTGAAAACCTCATCGGCTACCGCGGCATTGCCCGCGCCCGTGTGAAGGGGGAGTTGACCCATGTCACGATCCGCTTCGAAGGGGCCGAGACTTTGGTTGTCGAAGGCGGTGTATTCATCGACCTGCCAGCACCAAACGGTGTGCTGCGTTTCACTCCGCTCAACGACCGCCAATCCCGCCTTCTGACGCGCAACATGGGCGAGAGCGACCGTAAAACCCGCGCCCGCCCAGTCGCCGCAGGCTGGATTTAATACGACTAAAAGTTTCTCTGAAACTTTGGATGCAATTGCTCTTGGAGAAATTGGTCCCGCTAAAGAAAAAAGCCCGGCACTAGGCCGGGCTTTCTCGTGTTCAGATCAGGCCGCTTTGGCCGGATCAAACCGCCCATAGAAGCTTTGGTTCTTCGCCGCCATGTCTTCCAGCAGATCAGGTGCTTTGAACCGCTCGCCGAATTTGTCAGCCAGCGCGTTGGTGGTTTCCGCCGCCCACGGCGTGCCGACCATGTCGAGCCATGACAGTGGCCCGCCGGACCAAGGCGCGAAGCCCCAGCCAAGGATCGCACCCACGTCACCCTCGCGGATGTCCATCAACACGTCTTCTTCGATGGCGCGCACAGCTTCCAGAACCTGCGCGAACAACAGGCGGTTTTGCACCTCGGTCAGATCAGGCTGGTCGTCAGCCACAGGGTATTTGGCTTCAAGGCCATCCCACAGCAACTGGCGTTTGCCTTTGGCATCATACTCGTAGAAGCCCGCGTTGGTTTTGCGGCCCAAGCGGCCTTCGTCGGCCATCCAGAACAGCAACTCGTCCACAGCGTCGTCATAGGCGTCGCCCATCGCGGCTTTGGTGGCCTTGGCGATCTTCACGCCCAAGTCGATAGAGGTCTCGTCCACCAGTTGCAGCGGCCCCAGCGGCATGCCGACCAGCTTCGCCGCGTTTTCGATCAAGGCAGGCTTCACGCCTTCTTTGACCATACGGATGCCCTCGTTGATGTAGGGGATGATGCAGCGGTTGGCGTAGAAGAACCGCGCATCATTGACCACGATTGGCGTTTTGCGGATCTGGCGTGTGAAGTCCAACGCCTTTGCCACCGCGCGGTCGCCCGTGCCTTTGCCTTTGATGATCTCGACCAGCATCATCTTCTCGACGGGCGAGAAGAAGTGGATGCCGATGAAATTCTCTGCACTTTCGGAGGCTTTCGCCAGCTCGGTGATCGGCAATGTAGAAGTGTTGGTCGCGAAGATGCAGTCGGGGCCAACCACGGCTTGCACCTTCTTGGTCACCTCGGCTTTGACGCCCACATCCTCAAACACAGCCTCCACGATCAAATCGCAGCCCTTGAGGGCGGCGTAATCGGTGGTCGCAGTGATAAGCGCCAGCGCGGCCTCTTTCTTCTCCGGCGTCGCTTTCTTGCGCGCGATACCCTTGTCCATGTAGTCAGCAGTGTAGGCCTTGCCCTTATCCGCCGACTCCTGTTTGGCGTCGATCAGCACCACCTCAATGCCTGCCATGGCAGACACCAGCGCAATGCCAGCCCCCATCATGCCCGCACCGATGATGCCGACCTTCTTGACCTTCTCGTCCGGCACATCAGGACGCACAGCACCTTTCTCCAGCGCTTCCTTGTTGATGAACAACGTGCGGATCATGTTGGCAGAGCTCGGGTTCATCAGCACATTGGTAAACCAGCGCGCCTCGATCTTAAGGGCGGTGTCGAACGGCACCATGGCACCTTCATAGACCGCAGACAGCAACGCCTTCGCGGCAGGGTAGACCCCTTTGGTGTTGCCGTTGACCATGGCAGATGCGCCAACAAAGGTCATGAAGCCCGCAGGGTGATACGGCGCACCGCCGGGCATTTTGTAGCCCTTTTCGTCCCATGGCTTCACGATGGATGGCGACGACAAAACCCACTCTTTTGCAGCCGATAGCAACTCGTCAGCAGGCACAACTTCGTGGACCAGACCAGCGGCCTTGGCCTTTTGCGGGTTCGACAGCTTGCCTTCCAGCAGGAACGGCGAGGCACCCATTGCACCCAGCATACGGGTCACACGGGTGGTGCCGCCCATGCCGGGGAAGATGCCGACCATGATTTCAGGAAGGCCAATCTTGGCCTTCGGATTGTCAGCCACAAAGATGCGGTGACACGCCAGCGGGATTTCAAACCCGATGCCAAGACCGGTGCCTTGCATGGCGCAAGCAATCGGTTTGCCGCCCTTGTTCTTATCGTCCATGCCGCCGCGCTCGATCTTGCGGAGCATCTGGTGCGTCGCCATCAAGCCGTCCATCAGGCCCTGCGCAGGATTGTCGCCTGCGCTTTCTTTCATCTTGGCGATGATGTTGAGGTCCATGCCGCCAGCAAAGCTGTCTGGCTTGCCGGACGTCAGGATAACGCCCTTGATGGCGTCATCTGCCAACGCCTCGTCAATCAGCGCGTCGAGGTCGAGAAACCCTTGCTGGTTCATCACGTTCATGGACTTGCCAACGGTGTCCCAGGTAATCGTTGCGACGCCGTCGGCGTCTGTTTTCAGTGTGAAGTCAGTCATATCCCTAATCCTCAAACGCGTTCGATGATGGTGGCGGCACCCATGCCGGAGGCGACGCAAAGCGTGGCTAGACCCACCTCTTTGTCGCTGCGTTCCAGCTCGTCCAGCAACGTGCCGATGATGATCGCTCCAGTGGCACCCAACGGGTGACCCATGGCAATTGAACCACCGTTCACATTCACCTTGGAGCTGTCCACGTCAAACGCCTGCATGAAGCGCAGTACCACGGAGGCGAACGCCTCGTTAACCTCGAACAGGTCGATGTCGGAGATGCTCATGCCCGATTGCTTCATGATATGCTCGGTCACCGGAACAGGGCCGGTCAACATGATGGTCGGGTCCGTGCCGATCTTGGCCGTCGCACGGATACGCGCTCGGGGCTTCAGCCCGTGTGCTTCACCGAACTCTTTCGAGCCGATCAGCACAGCAGCAGAGCCGTCCACGATACCCGACGAGTTCCCCGCGTGGTGGATGTGGTTGATCTTCTCCAGATGCGGGTACTTCATCAGCGCGACTTTGTCGAAGCCCGGCATCACTTCGCCCATGGCTTGGAACGCAGGGTTCAAGCCGCCAAGGCTCTGCATGTCGGTCTGGGGCCGCATGTATTCGTCATGGCTCAGGATTTCCAAACCGTTCTGGTCGCGGATCGTGATGATCGACTTGGCAAAACGATCGTCGTCCCAAGCCGCTTTGGCACGGCGCTGGCTTTCGACACCCAAAGCGTCGGCCTGCTCGCGGGTGAAGCCATACTCGGTTGCGATGATGTCCGCCGAGATGCCTTGCGGCACGAAATAGGTGTCCATGGCAATCGACGGATCCACAGCAATCGCCGCCCCGTCAGAGCCCATGGCCACGCGGCCCATCATCTCCACGCCGCCCGCGATGTAGCCATCGCCCGCGCCGCCTTTGATCTGGTTTGCTGCGATGTTCACGGCTTCCATGCCAGATGCGCAGAAACGGTTAATCGACAGACCAGGAATGCGCTGGTCCAATTCGGAGGCAAGAACAGCAGTCCGCGCAAGGCAGCCACCTTGCTCCATAACTTGGGTTGCGTTGCCCCAGATCACGTCTTCGACTGCGTGGCCCTCAAGGCCGTTGCGATCCTTGATGGCGTTCAGGATGTTTGCAGACAGACGCGCCGCGGTCACCTCGTGCAAGCTGCCGTCTTTGCGGCCCTTGCCGCGCGGGCTGCGCACGGCGTCATAGATATAGGCTTCAGCCATAGGGAATATCCTCCATTAGATTCAGGACCCCGATCCAGGCCAAAACGCTGCAAACCAGCGCCCCAACCCCGAACGGGAGTTTATACGAAGCCAAGGCACCAAGCCGTTGGCCGAATTTCTGAGTACGTAGCGCCAGCACGATGCCGCCTGCAATTGCGGGCAAAACCAGCCCCAACCCGTAAACGCCTGCCATCAGCAACATGCCAAAGGCGCACCATGCGGAAAACATCGCAGCGGCAGAGCCGAACTTGTCGAACGTGTCCTCTGCGCGGATCAGCGCAAGGGTGACGCCGCACAGGGCCATGCCAATTAGGAAGGCTGCAAGGATCATATCTGACCCTCCAAAGCACTAGCCGCAGGAGCAGCCCCCACAATCGCAGGACGCGCAGTCGCAGCCACCGAAACCAATATCCCCGTCACACGGGTTGACATCGCAACCTTTGCTGGCCGCGGCCTTGCTAGCACCCGCACGTCCGAAACAGCCAAACGGGGCAGAGCCGCACTCACAGGCACCGGCGCTACAGCAGTCGTATTTGTTGTACCATTTGTCGTCGCGGCGGCGGCGCTCCAGCTCGGCGCGTTCGTCTTCGTCCAGCGGTGCCTGATTGCAAACGCATGCTGCCTTGATGGCCAAATGGGCCGTGCGGCAGTCCCGAAAACGCTCTCGTATGGCTGGCAACGCTCGCCATAGCCCAAGATCGCGGATCGCATGTTTGGCGTAGCCGGAACAGCCCGTGCCGCCATGGCGCACCGAGTATGCACAGCGAAACCCTTTGCTCGGCGACAGATATTGCTGGTAGGCCCAGATGCCACCAAGGGCCATTTTGCTGAACATAACTTCTCCGTTTCTGGACGCGCATAATTGCGGTCAAGACGGCAGATATCCAGCAAAATGTTGACGCTTGTTGTCATGCAGGCAGCCCGCGTTGCATCAGGTCATACGGATGTTTCCAGCCCGGCACCTCGGAGATGCGGCTCAGCCAAGCGTCAATGTTGGACCAGTCGGCGCGGTTGAAGCCAAACGGCTCGTCGTAGAACAAATAACCACAGCACGACAGGTCGGCCACGGTCAGGCTGTCGCCTGCTACCCAGTCGCGTCCCGCCAGATGCGCGTCCAAAACGGCGTAAGCAGCTTTCAGGCGCCCCTGCATGAAGGCGATCACATCATGCGGACGCTTTTCTTCAGGCAGGAAATGCATCAGGAAGCGTGTCATGCCAGCCTGCGACGATAGCTTGTGGTTGTCCCACAGCACCCACCGCATGACTTCGTATTTGTCTGCCGCAGCACCACCCAGCTTGCCTGTCTGGTCGATCACATATTGTTGGATCACGCCCGATTGCGTCAGGGTCAGATCACCATTAACCAACACGGGAACTTCGCCCATAGGGTTGATCGCCTTGAACGCGTCAGTGCGGGCTTCGCCTTTGAAGAAGTCCACAAACACCTGCTCGTAGTCGAACCCGGCCAGCTCCATAGTCAGCGCCGCCTTATAGGCATTGCCGCTTTCGCCAAAGCAGTAAAGTTTCGCTGTCATCGCCGGATCTCCCTTAACCCTGTGATTTCATCTTGGCAGAAATATTCCCGCCGGAGGCATCCAACCTCGCAAACCGCGCGCCGTTACTTTTTCCGCGCCTCCAGCTCGGAATTGAAAATCCGCAGGCGATGGGTGAGATTGCTCTCATCCGTCACGCTGCTGAAATTCTCGAACAGAAACGACAGGGCCTCGCCTTCGTCCAATCCCGCCTCCGCGCTGAACTTCTTCAGCTTGCGCCATGCGTCTTCGGTCATGGCAAGGTTCACACGGCGGGTCAGTTTCAGGCGTTTGGGCATTGGCGTCTCCGAAAAAAGGGTAGGGCGGGGATTACCCCGCCGCCACCTTAGAAATTCGCCGCGTCGAGCGCCATAACCGTATCGGCCCCGCTCTCGATGCGGGCCAGATGCATACCTGTCGCGGGCAATTGGCGGGCCATGTAGTATTTGCCGGTTGCGATCTTGGTCTCGTAGAACGCGGTGTCAGACGCGCCGCCCTCCAGAGCGTCCATCGCGGCTTTGCCCATCTTCGCCCACATCAGGCCAAGGCAGACATGGCCGAACATGTGCATGAAGTCATACGAGCCAGCCAAGGCGTGGTTCGGGTTCTTCATACCGTTCTGCATGAAGTACATGCCCGCAGCTTGCAAATCCTTGGACGCGGCCTTCAGCGGCTCGAGGAAGGCTTTATCAAACTCTTCATTGCCACCATTGTCCTTGATGAAGCTTTTCACCAGATCAAAGAACGCCATCACATGCTTGCCGCCATCCTGCGCCAGCTTGCGGCCAACGAGATCAAGGGCTTGCACGCCATTGGCACCCTCGTAGATCATCGCAATACGGGCATCGCGGGCGAACTGGGACATGCCCCATTCCTCAATGTAGCCGTGCCCGCCATAGACTTGCTGCGCCGCAACTGCATATTCAAAACCCTTGTCGGTCTGGAAGCCTTTGATCACAGGTGTCAGCAGCGAGATCAGGCCGTCAGCCGCTTCGTCTCCGCCACGCACGTGGCGGTCGATCAGATGCGCACCCCAGAAGGTGAACGCGCGGGCCCCTTCCACAAACGACTTCTGGTCCATCAGGTTGCGGCGGATGTCAGGATGCACAATCAGCGGATCTGCTGGCCCGTCAGGGTTCTCCGCACCGGTCACAGCACGCCCTTGCAGACGGTCATTGGCGTAGATCACGGCATTTTCATAGGCGACGGCGGCTTGCGCGTAGCCTTGCAGGCCCACACCCATCCGTGCCTCGTTCATCATCGTGAACATGGCACGCATGCCTTTGTGCTCGGTCCCCAGCAGGTAGCCGGTGGCCTCGTCATAGTTCATCACGCAGGTGGAGTTGCCGTGGATGCCCATCTTTTCCTCAATGGAGCCGACGGAAACACCGTTGCGTGCACCGACCGAGTTATCGTCATTCACAAGAAACTTCGGCACGATAAACAGCGACACACCTTTGATGCCTTCCGGTCCGCCTTCGATCTTGGCCAGCACCAGATGGATGATGTTGTCAGCCATGTCATGCTCGCCCGCCGAGATGAAAATCTTCTGGCCGGTGATTTTGTAGCTTCCGTCGTCCTGCGGCGCTGCTTTGGTGCGCATCAGACCCAGATCGGTGCCGCAATGCGGCTCCGTCAGGTTCATGGTGCCGGTCCATTCGCAGCTGACCATTTTGGGCAAATACGTGGCTTTCTGCGCGTCCGTGCCATGCGCGTGGATCGCGGAATAGGCGCCGTGGGTCAGGCCCTGATACATGTTAAACGCCATGTTGGCCGAGACCATCATTTCGCCCACCGCGGTGCCCATAATATACGGCATGCCTTGGCCGCCATATTCAGGGTCGCAATCCAGCGCGGTCCAGCCGCCTTCTTTCATTTGCTCGAAGGCTTCTTTGAAACCTGTAGGGGTGCGAACCACCCCGTTTTCCAATACGCAGCCCTCTTTGTCGCCCACCACGTTCAGCGGCTGCAACACTTCGGACGAGATCTTGCCCGCCTCTTCCAGAATGGCGGAGGTGAAATCGGCCTCCAATTCGTCATATCCCGGGATGTCCTGTTCGGTCACTTTCAGGACGTCGTGCAGGACGAATTGCATGTCTTTTACTGGAGCGGTGTAGCTGGGCATGTGAGTCTCTCTGCGAAATTGAAAATCGGGGTTAGCTGTTGGCCGCCTTTGGCATATGAAGCGAGGCGATCATCTTTTCGCCCCAGTTCAACTGGGCGGTCAGGTCTTCAATGGCTTCGTTCAACTCGTCGCGCTGTTTGATCATGTCTGACAAACGCTTCTTGCCGATATCATATGTCAGGGCCAGCTGAGTCGCTTGCTGGTCGCCGATATTATAAAGGTCCAGAAGTTGACGGATTTCTTCAAGGGAAAATCCGAAACGCTTGCCGCGCAAGATCAGTTTCAGGCGGGCGCGGTCGCTTTTTGTGAAAAGGCGGCGTTGGCCCTCCCTTATAGGGAACAGCAGTTCTTTGGCTTCGTAGAAACGCAAGGTGCGGGGGGTAACCCCGTATGCATCGCACATTTCCCGAATGGTCATAGTATCCTCAGACATTTGGATGTCCTCCACTTTACAGTTTCGATGTGATGGACATGTTGAACGTGGGGCCACCTTACAAGCATTGTTGACGTTAACGTAAATGTAACGTGGCGTCAGAACTGCGTTGACGTAATGTCAGGAAAGGTAAGGCAGGTTTTCGCGCAACTTTCCGAAAACCAAAGCGCTTTGAAATGTGACGTGCAGACCTTAAAATTCCCCGTAAAGCCTATAGAAATAAGGGGAGCGGGCGCGTTCCATTCCCCGTAAATGCTCCCGAAACCGGCCAATTGCCACTCTATGCCCTGGTGTCGGGTGTCCGACACTAAAGTCCCTTGGCAACCTGATCGCGCAAAGCCTGCAACTCGGAAATCGCGTCCTCGATCTGCTGCCTGCGGTTCTGCAACTCTTCCATTTGCCGGTCGGCGAACGCGATCATGGCTTCCATCTGGGCGCGGTTTTGCGGGTCCGAGTTATACATATCCAGCCACTGGCGGATGTCTTCCAGCGAGAAGCCGAATTTCCGGCCCCGCATAATCAGCTTCATCCGGGCCACTTCGCGGGGGTGATAAAAACGCGAGCGCCCGTCGCGCTCGGGGCTCAGCAGTTCGATATACTCGTAATAGCGCAATGTGCGTGGCGTCACGTCAAACTTCGCGCACATTTCCTTAAAGGTGAGGCGATTGTCTGATGTCATCGAAGATACCCTGTCTCGTTTAACAAGCTGCGCAAATCACATCCTCGCATAGGTGCGTGCGCCAATCCAGTCGCTGATACGACGGAAAAATGATTAATGCGAACATCGCACGGCTTGGCCACGGCACAGAAAGCTGCCACAGATGACCGCATGATCACACAAAACGACCGCATCAAGCTTGCCCGCCAGTTCATCGAAGCAATCCCGCATTCCCGCGCCTTGGGGATGAGCCTAGAGCAAATCGGCGATGGCATTGCCATAATCTCTATGCCCTATGACGAACGCCTCGTCGGCAACCCCGCAACGGGCGTGATCCATGGCGGTGCGGTGTCCGCGTTGATGGATACCTGCGGCGGGGCGGCGGTGATGTCGCATGGCGACGCGCCGGTGGGAACGGCAACAATCGACCTGCGCATCGACTACATGCGCGCCGCGACGCCCGGCCAGCGCATCCGCGCACGGGCCGAGTGCTATCACGTCACGCGCTCGGTCGCCTTTGTGCGGGCAACGGCGCTGGATGACGATGACGATAACGCGGTGGCTTCGGCGACAGGCGCGTTCACCTTCCAGCGCGCGAAAGGAGCCTGAGCCATGCGGAAACCCGAACCCGTACAGGTCATCAAAACCCGCCGCGATGCCGCCTTGCGCGGTCTCGTCGAAAGCGTCCCATATATCCAGTATCTCGGTGTCCAGTTCGACCGTCGCGGCGACGAGCTCACCGCCGTGCTGCCCTACCGCGAAGACCTTATCGGCAACCCGATGCTGCCCGCGATCCACGGGGGCGTGACGGCGGCCTTTCTGGAAATCACTTCGATCATCGAGCTGACATGGTCGTCGCAATGGGCCGACATGGAGGAGGGCAAGCTGGCCGGCGATACCCTGCCGCCAATGCCCAAGACTATCGACTTCACCGTGGACTATCTGCGCACGGGCCTGCCGCGCGACGCCTATGCGCGGGCGCGGGTCAACCGTTCCGGCAGGCGCTACGCCTCGGTGCATGTGGAGGCATGGCAGGACAATCACGACCGTATATTCGCGCAGGCCACAGGGCATTTTCTGATGCCCACCCGCGACGATGGCTAACAGCCTGACTCACGGGCGCGTCCTCAAAATCGCCCTTCCCATCGTGATCTCCAACGCGACCGTGCCCATTTTGGGCGCGGTGGATACGGGCGTTGTCGGCCAGTTGGGTCTTGCGGCTCCTATCGGGGCTGTTGGCATTGGCGCCATCATCCTGTCTGGGTTCTACTGGCTCTTCGGCTTTTTGCGCATGGGCACGGCGGGTCTGACTGCGCAAGCACACGGGGCAGGGCAGACGGGCGAGGTTTCGGCCATGCTCTCGCGCTCCTTGATGATCGGCATCGCGGCAGGCCTTGCCATCATGGTATTGCAAATCCCGCTGTTCTGGGGCGCGTTCCAGCTGTCCCCTGCCAGTGCCGAGGTCGAGAGCCTCGCCCGTGACTACATGGGCATCCGCATCTTTTCCGCCCCCGCCGCCATTGCGCTTTTCGGCATCACCGGTTGGCTCATCGCGCTGGAGCGTACCCGCGCTGTGCTGGTTATGCAGCTTTGGATGAACGGGCTCAACATCGCGCTTGATCTCGTCTTCGTGCTGCAACTGGGCTGGGGCGTGGAGGGCGTGGCCTTCGCGACCTTCATTGCAGAATGGACGGGTCTGGGACTTGGCCTGTGGCTCTGCCGTGACGCGTTCCAAACCCCCGCGTGGAAAGACTGGCCCCGCGTGTTTGACCGCACCCGCCTGACCCGAATGGCATCGGTGAACACGGACATCATGCTGCGCTCCATCTTGCTGGAGGCGGCCTTTATCTCGTTTCTGTTCTTTGGCGCGGATTTTGGCGACGTCACGCTCGCCGCAAATCAGATCCTGCTGCAATTCCTGCACATCACCGCCTATGCGCTCGATGGTTTCGCCTTCGCTGCCGAGGCATTGGTGGGCCAAGCCTTGGGCGCACGCAACCGCCCCCGATTGCGCCGTAGTGCTTACCTAACGTCCTTCTGGGGCGTCATCGTCACGGCTTTTTTGGCGGTTTCCTTCGCGCTATTCGGCGCGCCCATTATCGACATCATGACCACCGCCCCCGAGGTGCAGGCCGAGGCGCGCGGCTACCTGATCTACATGATCATCGCCCCTGTGGTGGGCGTGGCGGCCTATATGCTGGACGGTATTTTCATCGGGGCCACACGCACCCGCGACATGCGCAACATGATGGCGATCTCCTTCGTGGTCTATTGCGCGGCGCTGGCGATCCTGATGCCCGCGTTCGGCAACCATGGCCTGTGGCTCAGCCTGCTGGTGCTGTTCGTCGCACGCGCAGTAACATTAAGCCTGCGTTATCCCGCGCTGGAGGCCGAGGCCGCTTAAAGCCAGTCGCCGCGCCCTATGCCAACCGCGTCCGCAACATGCGCGAAGCCGTCGCGTTCCAGCAATTGATCCAAGCCCTGCGCAATCTCGCCTGCCAAAGACAGCCCGCCATAGACCATGGCGGTATAAATTTGCACCGCCGACGCGCCCGCACGGATCTTGGCATAGGCTTGCTCGGCAGAGCCGACACCACCCACGCCGACCAACGGCATCGCACCGTCCAGCAACTCCGACAACTGCGCCAGAACGCGGGTGCTTTTCTCGAACACAGGCTGGCCTGACAGCCCGCCCGCCTCTACTTTGTGAGGCGACTTCAGCCCGTCACGCGACAAGGTCGTGTTGGTCGCGATGATCCCCGCAAGGCCCGTCTCAACGGCAACCTCGGCAATCTCCGCCAAAGCGTCGTCATCCAAATCAGGCGCGATCTTCAGGAACACCGGAATGGGGCTGCGCAGCTCGGACCGCGCCTCCATCACACCCGTCAGCAACGCCGACAGCGCCGCACGCCCTTGCAGATCGCGCAGCTTCTCGGTGTTGGGTGACGACACGTTGACCGTGGCGAAATCCACATGCGGCCCGCAGCGGCGCAGCACGGTGGCGAAGTCCTGCGCGCGGTCCTGACTGTCCTTGTTGGCCCCAAGGTTCAACCCCACAGGCACACCGACAACACGCGACGCAAGCCGCTCCGCGATCACATCCATGCCCTCGTTGTTGAAGCCGAAACGGTTGATCGCCGCTTGGTCCTCGGTCAACCGGAATAGACGCGGTTTGGGGTTGCCCGGTTGCGGGCGCGGGGTCGCAGCACCGACTTCCAGAAAGCCGAAACCAGCCTGCGCCAGCGGTCCGACCACTTCGGCGTTCTTGTCGAACCCTGCGGCCAAGCCAACGGGGTTCGCCAGTTCCAGTCCGGCCAGTGTCGTGCGCAAGCGGGGCGAGGAGATCGGCCCTTGGCCAAACCCAAGGCCCAACTTCAAGGATTGCACGGCCAAGCCATGCGCCCGCTCGGGGTCTACGCAATGCATACCCGCAAGGGCAATCCGTTCTAAAACCTTCATGCCATGCCCTCTGGGAACACATGCGTGGTGCCAGTCCATGGCAGCGCCGCGTGGCCGGAAACCTCGGACAACGACCAGTCGCGATACAAATGCGGGAACTCGGCCCCGCCTCGCGACACTTCCCATTTCAACGCGGCGTCAGCGGGGGCCTCCCCCCACACCAGCCACAAATCCTTCTGTCCCGCAAAGTGCTTGGCAGCGGTCTCTTGCGCCTGTTGGGCGGTCGAGAAATGAATGTAGCCGTCCGTCAGGTCAATCGGCGCGCCGGTAAAGCGGCCTTTCCTCTGAAATTCGGACCACGCATCGGCAGTCATGATCTTGTAAATAAGCATGCGGTTCACATGCCTGCTGCCCAAGTTCTGGTCAAGTCATAGACCTGTCATAAGGTGACGTTACGCCAACTCGCGACGGGGCTTTGACTCCGGCAATTAATAGCGCCACTCTATCGGCAGATATCCAATTGGGGGACCATCCAAATGCTTAAGACCCTTCTCACCAGTGCTGCAGCCCTGACCCTGACTTCAGGGATTGCTGCAGCCGACTATTCGCTCACCATCCTGCACACCAACGACTTCCACGCGCGGTTCGAGCCGATCAGCAAATACGATTCAGGCTGCTCTGCCGAGGACAATACCGAGGGCAAATGCTTCGGTGGTTGGGCCCGTTTGGTCAATGCCGTGAAGGACGCGCGGTCGCGCTCCAACAACTCCATCCTTGTGGATGGCGGCGACCAGTTCCAAGGCACGCTGTTTTATACCTACTATAAAGGCAAGGTCGCGGCCGAGATGATGAACGGCCTCGAATATGACGGCATGACCGTTGGCAACCATGAATTCGACGACGGCCCTGAAGTTCTGGCCGGCTTCATGGATTCGGTGGGCTTTCCGGTTCTGATGTCCAACGCGGACGTTTCGGGAGAGCCTGCGCTGGCCGACAAGCTGATGAAATCCACGACCATCGAGCGCGGCGGCGAGAAAATCGGCCTGATCGGCCTGACACCGCAGGACACGCCCGATCTGGCGTCCCCCGGCAAGAATATCATCTTCACTGACCCATCCGAAGCGGTGCAGGGTGAGGTCGACAAGCTGACCGCCGAGGGCGTGAACAAGATCATCGTACTCAGCCACTCCGGCTTCGTGGTCGACAAGCTGGTCGCAGCCAACACCACCGGCGTTGACGTCATCGTCGGCGGTCACTCCAACACGCTGCTGTCCAACACCCAAGAGCGTGCGGTCGACATCTATCCTGTCATGGTCAACGACACAGCCATCGTACAGGCCTACGCATACGGCAAATTCTTGGGCGAGTTGAACGTCACCTTCGACGATAACGGCAAAATCACCGAAGCCAAGGGCGAGCCGATCCTGATCGACGGCCAGGTGGTCGAAGACGCGGCTATCGTGTCGCGCATCGGTGAGTTGGCCGCGCCGCTGGACGAAATCCGCAACAAGGTCGTTGCCGAGGCTGCTGATACCCTCAACGGCGACCGCGACGTCTGCCGTGTCGAGGAATGCTCGATGGGCAACCTGATCGCCGACGCCATGCTGGCCCGCGTGAAGAACCAGGGTGTGAGCATCGCAATCGCCAACTCCGGCGGGATCCGCTCCTCGATCGACGCAGGCGAAGTGACAATGGGCGAGGTGTTGACCGTGCTGCCGTTCCAGAACACGCTATCGACCTTCGAGGTGTCGGGCCAAACCGTCATCGACGCATTGGAAAATGGTGTGAGTCAGGTTGAGGAGGTCAAAGGCCGCTTCCCTCAAGTGGCAGGGCTGCAGTTCAGCTGGGATCCATCCGTGGCCCCGAACGAGGGCCGCATTCAGGACGTATCGGTGAAGGACGGTGACGCATGGGTCGCGATTGACCCTGCTGCGACCTACAAGCTGGTCTCCAACAACTTCGTGCGCGGCGGGGGCGACGGCTTCAGCATGTTCACCACAGCGGACAACGCCTATGATTTCGGGCCTGACGTGGCGGATGTGTTGGCGGAATACATGGCGGCCAACGGCCCTGTGGCACCGTATACGGACGGACGTATCGTTAAGAAGTAACTTCTAAACGGAGGCCGCGCGGGGACGACCGCGCGGCCTTTCTTATGCATCACTTCCGCAATGAGCACGCCGAAATGTAAAAGGCCCTGCCGTTCCCGGCAGGGCCTTTTCTCATTCCAGAGTGGTTAAACCAATCAGACTTGATTAGTTCTGGCCGTCGTTGCTGCCATCGCCAGCGCCGGACAGCTCGAAGCACTCAGGGGCTTCGCCGGTCTCTACGGACCCGAACGCGCCTTTATATCCCTCGTTATAAGTCGATTTGAAGCACAAGAACATGTCTGCGCCGACAGTGACTTCTGCAACGGCTCCGGGTTGGATCGGGCCGGTTGTCCAGCTGCCGTCAATCGCGGTGGCGTCATGCACGGTGTCTTCCTCGTTGCGGATGGTGATCACTTCACCAGCGCTCGCCAAGATCATCGGAGGAAAGAAAACGCCGCCTTTGATGTCAACACGGCGCTCGTCCAATTGGGCACCAAGGCCGGAAGAGTCGTCGCCGTTAAGTCCGGTTGCGCCGGCAATGCCAGCAGTCAGTGCAAGCGCACATGCGGCGCAGCTCATTACTATTTTACGCATCGTTCAATTCCTCACGGGTTACTTTGCGGCGGGTCTCACGCCAAATATCTGGGAATAGTTAGTGCAAAAAGAATTAGGCAATTCTGGGGCATCGGGGGCCGGATATGGAAACAGCGCGTTGCCAAATCAGGGACAACGACGGGGGGCTTGTGCCGCGTCAGATCGCGGCGCCGTCGCTTACTTTTGCTCAAATGGAGTCAGTTGGTCCCAGTCGAAGACCACTCCGGTCCCAGCGGTGTTCGGTGCCACCGCCATGTGGTCCTCGATCACAACCGGTCGAGTTGTGTAGCGCTCGATCGGGAACGAGTGCATCTCGATCCAGCCCGCATCGGGTTGGGCCGCCACAAGGCTCACATGTAGTTCCTGCATCCCGTGCGAGCAGGGGGATATCCCGTGTTCGTGGCACAGTGCGGCCACTTGCAGCCATCCGGTGACCCCGCCGCAGTTCGACGCGTCAGGTTGCAGATAGGTCAACTTGGCATCGGCCACCGCATATTCGAACTCGTGGATCGTATGAAGGTTCTCTCCCATCGCAAGGGGCATACCTGTCGCCTCCGCAATGCGACCAAAGCCTTTGTAATCATCGGGGATAGTCGGCTCTTCGAACCACATCAGATCGAACGGCTTGAACGCATTGGCCGCCTCGATCGCCTGATCGACGCTCATTGAATAATTGGCGTCCACCGCAAAAGCCACATCCGGCCCGATCATCTTCCGAACAGCCGCGATGCGTTCAATATCCTCGGCCAATGTCGGCTGCCCGATCTTGATCTTCACTCCGTTCAACCCGCGGTCCAGAAACACCTGTAAACTGTCCAGCAGTTTGGGCAGCGCAAACCCCAGATCAATCCCGCCGCCATAGGCCCGGCATCTATCCGACGCGCCACCGGCCATTTTCCACAATGGCTCGCCACGCGATTTGCCCCGCAAATCCCACAGCGCAATGTCCACCGCAGAAATGGCGAAAGAGGCGATCCCGCCCCGCGCCACGTAATGCACGTGCCACTGCATGGCGTCATACAACGCTTCAACGTCGCGCGCATCTTGGCCAACCAGAAACGGGGTCAGGTCGTCGCGGATCATCGCGGCAATCGCGGTGCCGCCTTTTCCGCCCGTGTAAGTATAGCCCGTCCCTTCGGAACCATCTTCCAGCCGCACCGTCGTGGTGATCAGTTGGAAAAAATGGTGATCGCCATGCTTGGCATCCACCAGCACCTCGTCCAGTGGAACATTAAATAGCCGCGTCTGAACCGAGGTGATTTTCATAGATGCGCGCATTCCGGAACAGGTGTCTTCATCGAGCCGTCGGCCTTCCATTGTAACAGGTTGTCCACCGTCAACGCGCCCATCGCCGCGCGCGTCTCATGCGTGGCGGAGCCTACATGCGGTAACAGCACCGTGCGATCTGACGCTTTCAACGCGTCAGGAATATGCGGCTCCCGCTCGAACACGTCCAAGCCAGCCAGACCCAGCTTGCCGCTGTCCAAGGCCGCAATCAAAGCGTCCTCGTCCACGACCGAGCCGCGCGAGACGTTGATCAACATGCCCTTTGGCCCCAGAGCTTCCAGCACATCTTTGTTCACGATCTTGCTGGTCGACGGCCCACCCGGCGTGATGCACACCAACACGTCGCAAGCTTTCGCCATCTCCACCAGATCGGCGTAATACTTATACGGCACGTCTTTCTTGGTCCGTGTGTGGTACACGATGGTCGGGTTGAACACCGACAAGCGGTCGGCAATCTCCTGCCCAATGCGGCCCAGCCCTAAAATCCCGATGGTCTTGCCATCGGGCGAGTTCGACAACGGCGCGTTGCCCTTGGCCTCCCAATCCCCCGAGCGCGCCCACGCCTCGTCATGGCGGAAGTTGCGCAAACCTGCGAGCAGCAGCAGCAAGGTGGTATTCGCCACCTCGCCATTCAGCACGTTCGGCGTATGCGACACCTTGATGCCCCGCGCCACACAGGCATCCGTGTCCACCGCGTCATAGCCGACGCCATAGCCGGACACTGCTTTCAGATTTGGCAACGCCGCCATAACCGCAGGCGGAACCCCGTCATGGCCGTTCGTCATCACCGCCTCAACCGAGGCACCATGTTCACTTGCCCACGCATCCATATCCGAAATCTCGGAGAACTCGTGGATGGTGAATTCCGGCGTCAGGCGCGACATCATCTTCTCCGTCGCACCGCCAATTTTTAACAGGCCGGGGTTGCTCATGCGTCTTCGCCCACGGACTGGCGCTGCGTCCCAAGGCCTTCAATGGTCAACTCCATTACGTCACCTTTCTTGAGGTAAACCGGCTCCGGCTTGATCCCCATGCCCACACCCGGAGGAGTGCCGGTGGTGATCACATCGCCCGGATGCAGGGTCATCAGGCCAGACAAATGCTCGATGATCTGCGCTACGGTAAAGATCATCGTATTGGTGTTACCGGTCTGCATGCGCTTGCCATTCACGTCCAAAGACATGGCAAGGTTCTGCACGTCGCCAACTTCGTCCTTGGTCACCAGCCACGGGCCGGTCGGCCCGAAGGTGTCGCAGGATTTGCCCTTGGTCCATTGGCCGGTCAGTTGTGTCTGGAAATGCCGCTCGGAGACGTCATTGATCACGCAATAGCCCGCCACATAGTCCAGCGCGTCGGCTTCGGAGACGTATTTGCATTCCTTGCCGATCACCACACCCAGCTCGACCTCCCAGTCGGTATGGGTCGACCCGCGCGGCATCATCACGTCGTCGTAAGGCCCCACAATGGCAGAATTGGCTTTGAAGAACAGGATTGGATGCTCGGGGATAGCTGCACCCGTTTCAGCCGCGTGATCCGAGTAGTTCAGGCCGATACACAGGAACTTGCCGATGTTCCCGACGCAAGGGCCAATACGCGGGTTGCCTTCTACAACAGGCAGGTGATCAACATTTAGTTCACTCAACGCATGCAGCACCGCGTCGCCCAAATGCGCGCCGTCAATGTCCTTCACATGCGCGCTCAAATCTCGCAGCACACCGTCTGCGTCAATCATCCCGGGCTTCTCTTCGCCCACATCTCCGTAGCGTACTAGTTTCATCTTAAATCTCCCTAATGGTTGTCACGCGGCATATATTTGCGCGCGATGTCTTGGTATTTGGTGGCACCCTCCAGCGTCATCCCTTCCGAGAACGGACGCACCATGGCGCGGAAAATCTCCTGCCACGGGGTCTGGCTGTCCGGCACCGCGATGGAGCCGTTCACCAGTTTCTCGGCGCGTGCTTTCAGCTCGGAATCGTCGACCAGCATGTCAGCGGTGCATTTGCGCAGGTCGATCCGAACACGGTCGCCGGTTTTCACCAAGGCCAAACCGCCACCATCCGCCGCCTCGGGCGATGCGTTCAGGATCGACGGCGACCCAGATGTCCCCGATTGCCGCCCGTCGCCCACGCAGGGCAGGGCATGAATACCCTTTTTCAGCAGATAGGCCGGAGGCCGCATGTTCACGACCTCCGCACCGCCCGGATACCCTTTCGGCCCCGCGCCGCGCATGATCAGAATGCAATGCTCGTCAATTGCAAGGCTCTCGTCGTCGATCTTGTGGTGGAAATCCTCCGGCCCGTCGAACACAATCGCGCGGCCCTCGAAGGCGTCAGGGTCGTCGGGGTTTGACAGATACCGCGTGCGGAATTCCTCAGAAATCACGCTGGTCTTCATGATAGCTGAATCGAACAGGTTGCCTTTCAGGTTGATAAAGCCCGCATCTTTCAACATCGGCGCATCAATCGAGTAAATCACGTCGTCATTGCCCGTCAGAACCCCATCGCAGTTCTCGGCCATGGTCTTGCCATTGGCAGTCACCGCGTCCGGATGTGGCAACAACCCCGCCTTCAGCAACTCACCGATCACCGCAGGCACGCCGCCCGCACGATGGTAATCCTCGCCCAGATACTTGCCCGCCGGTTGCAGGTTTACCAACAGCGGGACCTTGTGGCCGATGCCCTGCCAGTCGTCATTTGTTAGCTCGATGCCTAAGTGTTTTGCCACCCCGTTCAGATGGATCGGCGCGTTGGTCGACCCCCCAATGGCCGAGTTGATAACAATAGCGTTTTCAAAGGCTTCTCGGGTCATGATGTCAGATGGCCTTAAGTCCTCATGCACCATTTCCACAATCCGCTGACCGGTGTGGTAGCTGATCTGCCCGCGCTCGCGATAGGGCGCAGGGATCGCCGCCGCCCCCGGCAATTGCATCCCCAAGCCTTCTGCCAAGGAGTTCATCGTGGTGGCCGTGCCCATGGTGTTGCAATAGCCAACCGACGGCGTCGAGGACGCCACCAGATCCATAAACCCGTCATCGTCGATCTCGCCTGCCGCTTGCATCTCGCGGGCCTTCCACACGATCGTGCCGGAGCCGGTCCGCTCGCCATTAAACCAGCCGTTCAGCATCGGCCCCACGCTCAGGGCAACCGCCGGAATGTTCACCGTCGCCGCCGCCATCAAAAGCGCGGGCGTGGTCTTGTCGCAGCCGATATTCAGCACGACACCGTCGATCGGGTAGCCGAACAGCGTCTCCACCAAAGACAGATACGCCAGATTTCGGTCCAGCATTGCGGTGGGCCGCTTGCCGGTCTCCTGAATAGGATGCACGGGTATCTCGATCACAGTCCCGCCCGCCGCAATCACCCCGTCGCGAACCCGTTTGGTCAGCTCGATATGGTGCCGGTTGCACGGGCTCAAATCCGATCCGGTCTGCGCAATCCCGATAATCGGCTTGCCCGATTGCAGCTCCTCTCGGGTCAGCCCGTAATTCAGATACCGCTCCAGATAAAGTGCGGTCATTTCCTGGTTGTCAGGGTTGTTGAACCACTTCTGCGATCTTAGCTTTGACTTATCCGCCATCTTCACATCCCGTTAAGGTTAACGCGCGCCGCCAGAAGCAACACCCTTGTTTCCATTTGGTCACAAATACTCAAACTCCCGACCTCAGCCAGACCATCCGCCGTCAATGATATGCGGCTGACCTGTCGTGAACCCGCTCTCGTCGCTGGCCAGATACACGACCAGCGCTGCAATTTCGTCGGCAGTCGCGATCCGGCCCATCGGCTGACGCGCCACAAACTGCTTCTTGGCTTCTTCATAGCCGCCGACCTGCTTGCCCAACGCGTGCAGGCGCTCCTCCAAAGACGGGCTTTCCACCGTGCCGGGGCAAATGCAATTGCACCGGATGCCCTTGGTGATGTAGTCGACGGCCACCGACTTGGTCATCCCGATCACCGCCGCTTTTGTGGTGCCATAAATGAACCGGTTCGGGGCTCCGATGATCGAGGAGCAAGCGCTCGACATATTCACGATCGAGCCGCCACCGCGCTCCAGCATGCCCGGCAGCGCCGCCTGCATCATCCGCCACATCGACCGCACATTCAAATCGAACGCGAAGTCCCATTCCGCATCGGTGGCATCCAGTGCGGTGCCGTGATGCACGAACCCTGCGCAGTTGAATAATATGTCAGGATTTACCTTCGCCACACCGTCTTTCACCGAGTCCGCGTCCCGGACATCCAGCACGAAAGTCTCGATGTTTTCGTGGGCCAGACCGGCCAGCGCTTCGGCATTCACATCGGTGGCAAATACCTTCGCGCCCTCATTGGCCATGGCCAAAGCCGAGGCGCGACCGATACCCTGCGCAGCGGCCGTTATAATTGCCCGCTTTCCGATAAGTCTAAGTTTTGACACGGAAAATCCCTTCTGAAATGACAAGTTGTGATGCAGCGCCCGGAGCAGACGGGCGGCACGACTCGCCAATGCCTAGAATTAAATCCGGACCGCTTCAATGCTTTTCACACGCGAAGCCTTGGCTTAGTGTTACCGCAAACAGCCATCCAAAGCCTGAACGGGGAACTCAATGCAAGACCACAAAATCGCGCTACTTGGCACCGGACTGATGGGCGCTCCCATGGCGCGCAATATTGCAAAAGCGGGCTTCCCGCTGGCCGTCTGGAACCGCTCCCGCAGCAAGGCCGAACCGCTCGCGGAGGCGGGGGCGACCGTGCACGATACGGTCACCGGTGCGGTGGCCGATGCGGATGTCGTCATCACCATGCTGTCGGACGGCATTGCGGTCGGCAGCCTCGTCACCGACGCCGCCGTCACCGGTGCCATGAAGCCGGGCGCGCTCTGGATCGACATGTCCTCCACCAAGCCCGAAGAGGCGCGCACGCAGGCCGCACATTTGGCCGGTCTTGGGTTCCAGCATCTTGACGCTCCCGTCTCAGGTGGCACCAAGGGCGCGGAGGCAGGCACGCTGGCGATCATGGCAGGCGGCGATGCGGACGCCTTCGACCGCGCCACGCCAGTTCTGAAGGCCATGGGTCGCCCCGTCCATGTCGGCCCCACAGGGTCTGGCCAGCTCTCCAAGCTGGCCAATCAGGCGATCGTGGCGGTCACCATCGCCGCCGTCGCCGAGGCGATGTTGCTCGTCCAAAGAGGTGGTGCTGATCCCGCCGCCGTGCGCGCCGCGCTCAAAGGCGGCTTCGCCGACAGCACCATTCTGCAACAGCATGGCGAGCGGATGACAGAAGGCAATTTCGTCCCCGGCGGCCTGTCCAAATTCCAGCTCAAGGATCTCGACAACCTGCTCAATGAAAGCGGCCAGTTGAGCCTGACACTGCCCACAGCCGAGATGACCCGCGACCGCTTCGCTGATTTCGTCGAGAACATGGACGGCGCGGACAAGGACCATTCCGGCCTCTACCTCGAGCTTCTCAAGCGCAACGGGGTGACAGCATGAGGGCCCTCATCCTTGGTGGCGGCGGCATGGTCGGCCAGAAACTGGCCCGTCACATCGCGGCAAACGGATTGAACGGCCAACCGGTCGACATCACTTTGCACGACATCGCGTTCCCATCGGACCCCGTCGCGGGGGCCGCACAGATCAAAGGCTCCATCGCCGATGCAGGCACGCCCGAAACCCTTGCCAAAACCAAGCCCGATGTGATCTTCCACCTTGCGTCCATCGTGTCGGGGGAGGCCGAGGCCGATTTCACCAAGGGCTGGGCTATCAACATGCACCCGACTTGGGAGTTGCTCGAAGCGCTGCGAGCGGAGCATGAGGCGGACCCAAGCTACCGCCCCCGCATCGTCTTCACCTCGTCCATCGCAGTGTTTGGCGGGCCGTATCCCGACAAGATCAGCGACGATTTCCTGTCCGCACCGCAAACCAGCTATGGCGCGCAAAAGTCGATCTGCGAGACCATGATCTCCGACTTTTCCCGCAAGGGCTTCATCGACGGCATATCCATCCGCCTTCCCACCATCTGCGTGCGCCCCGGTAAACCCAACGCCGCCGCGTCGTCGTTTTTCTCGGGCATTATCCGCGAGCCGCTGAACGGGCAGGAGGCCATTCTGCCCGTGGCCGACACCACGCGCCACTGGCACGCCAGCCCGCGCTCCGCCACGGGGTTCCTGACCCATGCCGCAACGCTGGACACCGATCTGCTACAAAATCGCCGCGCCCTGAACCTGCCGGGTGTCAGCTGCACCGTGGCCGAACAAATCGAGGCGCTGCGCGATCTGGCGGGCAACGACGTGGTGAAGCTGATCAAGCCACAGCCCGATCCGGTGATCCAGAAGATCGTCGAAGGCTGGCCGCGCAATTTCGCACCCGAGCGCGCCCTTGCGTTAGGCTTCAAGGCGGAAAGCAGCTTCAAGGAGATCATTCAGGTCTATCTCGATGACGACCTGAAACGACCAATCTAGGCACGGTCAGCCCTAGCTGATCATGTTGCGCGCAAGGTGGTCGTGGATGTGTTGGCGGCAAAGCGCCTCGTCGCGGGCAAGGGCGGCTTCTAGGATCGCGCGATGCTCCTCGATATTGTCGACATAATAGCCGTAATTGCTGGCGCGGGACACCAGCTGCTGGCGGAACTGGTCGTAGATCGTTTTGTAGGTCTCGCGCAGCAGTGGCGAATTGCAGGCTGAAATCAGCGTGTCATGGAATTCCCATTCGGCGTTCGACCAAAGCGGCAGCACATGCTCGACAGAGCCCGTGCGCCGGACCTCGCCCTCGATATGGCTCAGTTTGTGATGCGCCGCCGAAAGCCGCGCTTCCCATTCGATGTCGCCGTGTTTCATCGACAGGCTAGCGCCTTCCTGCTCCAGCAAAATGCGGAACTGCGTCAGGTCATGCTGGCGCTCACGCGAGGTGCGTCGGGCGCGAAAGCCGCGTTGCTCCTCGAAGGCCACGAGCCCCACGGTGGACAGCCTGAACAGCACCTCGCGGATGGTGTTGGCCGAGCAGCCGTAGGTGTGGCGCAACTCCTCGGATTTCAGCTTCTCGCCATGGTCGAATTGCGCGGTGACCAGTTTTCTGTGAAGGTCGTCATAGATCGCAGGCGTATCCATCTTCGGGACTGTCGCGGTGGTGGTCATCAATGCTCTCCTGCTCGGGGCCGATCTAGCGCAGCTTCGCGGCGAATGCCAGTTGCGCGGTCGGGCTGACCTCAAAGCTATCCCAAATAATTTTGAAATTGCAATAAAATTTCAAAATTTGTGAAAAAATAGAATATTTGTTGGCAGCGCCAGATTCGGTTGCTAGGGTCATTGGACGCAGGGTCAACATTGGGGGAAGACCTCCGTCTGATCCGGAATGCGAAAACAATATATTCGTCTGGGAGGACACCATGAAGATTTTGAACACCGCCGCGAGCTCAGTCGCGGCTTTGGCCCTGCTCGCCACTGGCGCGGTCGCTGAAGGCCACGCGACCACCAAGCTCCGCATCCAAACGCACTACGCTCCGGAATCGATTTCGGGCAAGCTCGCGACCGAGTATGTGGAGAACATCCAAGCCATGTCCGGCGGCGCCATCGAAGTCGAGATGTTCTACGCCTCCTCCGTTGTGAAGTCGGTGGAAACCTTCGACGCGGCTGCATCCGGTATTCTGGATTGCGACATGACAGGCGGCGCCTACCAGACTGGTAAGAACCCTGCCTTCCAGTTCGTGGGCGACATCATGGGCGGCTACGACACGCCTTACCAGCAGTTGTCCTGGCTGTATTACGGCGGCGGTCTGGACGCGGCAGCGCAGCTTTACAACAAATATGACATGGAGCTGATCGGCTGGTGGATTTATGGTCAGGAAAGCTTTGCTTCGACCAAGCCTATCGCCAAGGTC
Source organism: Litoreibacter ascidiaceicola (assembly GCF_900129235.1). Taxonomy (GTDB): domain Bacteria; phylum Pseudomonadota; class Alphaproteobacteria; order Rhodobacterales; family Rhodobacteraceae; genus Litoreibacter; species Litoreibacter ascidiaceicola. The sequence continues at coordinate 283,248 of NZ_FQUV01000004.1, forward strand.
GCGGACTTCAAGAACTGGAAGTTCCGCTCCCCTCCCGGCATGGAAACGAAGATCTTCGAGAAGCTGGGCGCGTCGCCCATCGTGATGGATTTCACCGAGATCTTTACCGCGCTGGAAACCGGCATCATCGACGGTGCGGACGCATCCGGTCTGGCAAACAACAAGTCCATGGGCCTGTATGACATTGCCAAATATGCCAACTTCCCGGGCTTCCACTCCATGCCGTCCGACCACCTTGCTTGTAACAAAGCAGTGTTTGACGCAATGCCGGAAGCACATCAGCGCATCATGAAGGTTGCCATGGAATCGCTGGCTCTGCGCACCGCGCTGACCTTCGAGAAGCTGAACGCCGAATCCGCATCGGAACTGCGCGCAAATGGTGTGACCCTGTCGCGTTGGGGTGACGAAGATATGGCCGAGTTCCGCAAGGCGGCTCAAGCCACATGGCCCGAGTTTGCGACCACGCCGGAAGCCAAAGCGCTGGTTGAAAGCCACATGGGTTACCTGACCCAGCTGGGCCTTGTGTCCGAGTAAGACCAAAACCTTGGGGGAGGTCGCGCGCGCCGCGACCTCCCTCACATTTTGGCCTGACGTTTGATCATTACAATCAAAGTCTCCAATCCACGTCAGTCCAACGGCGTGGCAAGGAGGTCCGTTTCCAAAAACGATAGGGGGGACAGATGAGCGACGCGACACAACACCCGAAATCCGGCAGCCTGATCGAATGGGTCATGCCTTTGGCCTTCATCGCGGCGGCCGCGTGGCTGACATGGCACATGCCGGCCTTCATCCTCGATTTTGGCGGTCCGAACGATCAGCTTTCCGCGCTCTACGCCTCGCTGGACCTGACCCCCAATCTGCACACCCCGCTGACACCCAACGCCGACATCATCGACTGGACCGCCTTGATTTCGGTGCCGATCCTGTTCGTCTTCGGCGCACGCACCGTGCGCCGCGCGCCGATGGAGTTCGAAAGCTGGCGCGCCGCGGACCGCTCCTCGGTCTTCATCGGTCGGGTGACCATGATGCTGGTCGTGCTGCTCACCTCGGTGATGATGTTCGAGGTGGTGCTGCGCTACGTGTTCGAGGCCCCGACGCTGTGGGCCAACGAGCTATCGCTCTGGCTCGCGGGTTTTGTGTTCCTGTGCGCAGGGCTCTACGCCATGCAGCAGCGCAGCCATATCCGCATTTTCCTGCTCTACGATATGATGCCCCGCAGCCTGCAGCGGGTTTGCGACGTGATCTCGACCTTGCTGATCGTCACCTTCACCTTCTTCCTGATCTATGGCGGCTACGGCGAGGCCTTCACCAAGTTCATGCGCTGGGAGACCTTCGGCACGGCCTTCGATCCGCCCATCCCCGCGACGCTGAAACCCATGGTGCTGATCGTGGTGGCATTGGTGGCCGTTCAGGCGGTGGTCAACCTGTTCTCGGACTGGAACGCCGAGCCGGTGATGCACTCCGCCGCCGATGACATCGACGCGGATGAGATCGAGCGCCTGAAAAAGGCCGTCGGCGCCGACGGCATCGGGGACATGGACGTCACCCGAAGCGCGGTTCAACATACAAAGGCAGGGCAAGACTAATGGATATCGGCACAATCTCTCTGGTCCTGATGCTGGGCCTGATGGTCCTGCTGGCCATCGGCATGCCGCTCGGTTTCGCCTCCGCCATCCTCGCCGCACTGGTGCTGGTGATGAAGTTCGAGCCCACTCTGCTCGCCAACCCGTTCACCTTCGGGGACGGAATATTGACGGGCAGACCCGGTTCGGGGCCGCTGAATATTCTGGCGCAGAAAATATATGGGCTTTTAACGGACTATGTCCTCATATCCATCCCGCTGTTCATCTTCATGGCGTCCCTGCTGGAACGCTCCGGCATTGCCAAGGACATGTATTCCTCGCTCAACGTCTGGCTGAACCGCACCCGCGGCGGCATTGCTATCGTCACCTCGATCATGGCCGTGATCATGGCCGCCATGTCGGGCATCATCGGTGGCGAGGTGGTCCTTCTGGGCCTGATCGCGCTGCCGCAAATGCTGCGGCTGGGGTATAACCAGAACCTCGCCATCGGCACGATCTGTGCGTCGGGGTGCCTCGGCACGATGATCCCGCCCTCCATCGTTCTCATCATTTACGGTTTGATTACCGAGACGTCGATCAAGGCGCTGTTCACCGCGTCCTTCCTGCCGGGCTTCATGCTGGCGTCGTTCATCATCATCTACATCATCGTGCGCACCCAGTTGAAACCGGAAGACGCGCCATTACCGGCACCGGTTGAGGGCGAGCCGCGAGGTCGCGAAAAGCTGATGCTGTTCCTCGCCTTCCTGTCGCGCCTCGTATCGGGCTTCTCTGCCTTCTTCATGCTGCGCGTGCTGTTCTTCGAATTCTCCGGCCAGAATGCGGGCAACACCGGTGCGGATATCCGCTTCGGCACCATGGATTACGCGCCATGGTTCGGCGGCGCGGTTCTGATAACGCTGCTGCTGAGCTACTTCGTCTTCGGTCGCGAGCGGTCGCGTCTGGGCTGGAAAATGGGCAAGGGCCTCGTGCCGCCGATCATCATCATCGGCGTGGTTCTGGGCTCCATCTACATGGGTATCACGGGCATCACAGAAGCCGCTGGCATGGGCGCAGTTGCCGTGCTGGTCATGTCCGCTCTGCGCGGCGAGGCATCGTTCGATCTGGTCTGGGACTCGCTGATGCGGACGCTGAAATCCACCGGCACGATCATCTGGGTGACAATCGGTGCCGCGGCCCTCGCAGGGGCCTACACCATCGCGGGTGGTCCGGTCTTCGTGGCGGATCTCGTGGTCGGCTCCGACCTGCCAAGCATGGGCATCATCTTGTTAATGATGCTGATCCTTCTCTTTATGGGCGCGTTCATGGACTGGGTCGGCATCGTGCTGCTGATCATCCCCGTGTTCCTGCCGATCGTGCAGCGCCTGCCCATCGAGGACATCGGTATCTTCGGAGAGCTGAACCCGCGTCACCTGTCCATCTGGTTCGGCGTGGTGTTCTGTATGAACATGCAGGTCAGCTTTCTGTCGCCGCCCTTCGGCCCCGCCGCGTTCTACCTCAAGTCTGTGGCTCCGGCGCATATTTCGCTGACCGACATTTTCAAAGGCTTCCTGCCGTTTATCTGCATCCAGATGGCCGCGCTGTCGGTGCTGCTGATCTGGCCACCCATCGTCTCGATCCTGTTGCCATAGGAGTGCACCATGCTCAGCACAGACCAGATCGCTGCGTACACTCGGGACGGCTATCTGGTCGTCCCTGATGTGGTGCCGCAAGACGTGCTGGACCGTGTGCGGGCGGAATATGCGGGGCTTCTGGGCGACCTTTATGCGAAGTGGGATTTGCCCGAGGCACACAGCTTCGAGGACAAGCTCATCACCGCCTACCGCGCGGGCCGCGACTGGTTCCAGCCGATGGATATCTCCCTGCCGGGCGACCGCATCGCCGCCGACACGCCAATGCATTTCGGCCCCGCCGTGTTCGAGATGGCAACGCATGCCCGCCTGCTCGATATGGTCGAGGATTTGATCGGGCCGGAGATCACCTCCAATCCCATCCAGCACGTGCGCATCAAGCCCCCTGCGACCGAGTTGAACGCCGACGAGGTACGCGCGCATATCACCTCCACCGACTGGCATCAGGACCGCGCCGTGGCCCTGGAGGAGGCTGACCAGACCGACATGGTCACCGTTTGGCTCGCCGTCACCGACGCCACCATCGAGAACGGCTGCCTGAAGGTGCAGCCCTTCAATGGCCCGCAAGATATCTTGCCCCATTGCCCGAAAAAGCAGACCGCCATTGCGGATCAGTTCATCGACGAGGAGGGCGCAGTGCCACTGCCCGTGCCATCCGGCTGCGCGGTTCTGTTCCACCCGCTGGTCCCGCATGCGTCGCTGCCGAACACATCGCAAGGCATCCGTTGGTCGTTCGATCTGCGTTTCAACAAATCCGGCCAGCCCACGGGCCGCGGCCATTTTCCCGACTTCATCGCTCGCTCCCGTGCAAACCCTGAAACCGAGCTACACGACTGGAAAGCATGGCGCAGCATGTGGGAAGACGCCCGCGCGCGCCTTGCCGCCGAGCCTCATATCGACATTCACCGCTGGACCTCCGACGCGCCTTATTGCGCCTGAAAGTAGACCCCATGAAAGATACCATTCGCCTAGACGCAGACGACAATGTCGTCACCGCCACCCGTGCCTTGGAAGCGGGGGTGTCCGTCGAGGACGTCACCACCACCGGCCTGATCCCGTCGGGCCACAAGATCGCGACACGGCCCATCAGGGCCGGGGAGCAGATCCGCAAATACGCGCAGATGATCGGGGTGGCTTCGACCGATATCGCGGCGGGCGATCATGTTCACACCCACAATTGCGACTTCGTGCCAACCGCGCAGAATTACGAGTTCGGCACCGACATGCGCCCTGTCATGCCCGCGACGGGCGACACCTTCATGGGCTACCGCCGCGACAATGGCTCCGTGGGCACGCGCAACTACATCGCCATCGTCACCTCGGTAAACTGCTCCGCCACCGCCGCGCGGCGCATCTCTGATTACTTCACGCCCGAGCGCTTGAAAGACTACCCCAATGTCGACGGCGTCTGCGCCTTCGTGCACGGCACCGGCTGCGGCATGGCAGGCGACGGCGACGGGTTCGAGGCTTTGCAGCGCGTCATGTGGGGCTACGCCCGCCACCCGAACCACGCAGGGGTTTTGATGGTCGGCCTGGGCTGCGAGATGAACCAGATCGACTGGCTGCTGGACGCCTATGGGCTGAAGCAAAATGACACGTTTCAGGTGATGAACATTCAAGGTGTGGCGGGTCTGCAAAAGACCATTGAGCTGGGCATCAAGAAGGTCGAGGCGATGCTGCCCATTGCCAATCAGGCGACGCGCAGCGAGTGTCCTGTGTCGGAATTGAAGGTCGCGCTGCAATGCGGTGGCTCTGACGCTTGGTCGGGTGTCACCGCCAATCCCGCGCTGGGCTACGCCTGCGACCTGCTCGCGGCCCAAGGCGGTACGGGCGTGCTGGCGGAAACGCCGGAAATCTACGGGGCCGAACACCTGCTCACCCGCCGCGCGATGTCGCCCGAGGTGGGCCAAAAACTCATCGCCCTGATCGAGTGGTGGAAGGACTACACCGAGCGCAACAAAGGCTCCATGGACAACAACCCAAGCCCCGGCAACAAGAAAGGCGGGCTGACCACGATCCTTGAGAAGTCGCTGGGGGCTGCGGCCAAGGGCGGCACCTCACCGCTGACGGGCGTCTATAAATACGCGGAGCCGGTAACCGCCAAAGGCTTCACTTTCATGGACAGCCCCGGCTACGATCCAGCCTCCGTCACGGGGCAGATCGCAGGCGGCTGTCAGGTGGTGGTGTTCACCACAGGGCGCGGCTCGGCCTTCGGTTCGAAGCCCAGCCCGACCATCAAAGTCTCCACCAACACCGAGATGTATAAACGCATGACCGACGATATGGACGTGAACGCAGGCGACATGCTGACCGCTGGCGTGTCGTTGGAGGAGAAGGGCCGCGAGATATACGAGCTGATCTTGAGGGTGGCCTCTGGCGAAGTGTCCAAATCCGAGGCGCAGGGCTTGGGCGACTTCGAGTTCGTCCCATGGCAGATCGGCGCGGTGATGTAGTGCGGCTGCTGGTTGCGGGCATAGGTCTGATCGGCGCGCGGCATCTGGCGCATGCGCTGGAGATGCCGCAGGTCGACGTGGTCGGCGTCATCGACCCGCAACTGACGCAAGACCATGTGCCGCATTTCGACAGCATCGACGCGGTGGATGTGGAGGCCGATGCTATCGTGATCGCCACGCCCTCGCATCTACACGCGGACCACGCCGAGGCTGCTGCGGCGCGGGGGTGGCATATGCTCATCGAAAAACCTGTGGCCCATTCGCTGGACGCCGCCGACCGGATCATTGCAGCAGCCGAGCGGGCAGGGGTACAGACGCTTGTGGGCCATCACCGCCGCCACCACGCGGCGGTGGCAAAGCTGAAAGAGATGCAGGACGATGGCGCTATCGGGACGCCAGTTCTGGCGTCGATGATCTGGGCGCTGAAAAAGCCCGATCCATATTTCGACGTTCCGTGGAGGGCAGGGCCGGACGGCTCGCCCGTGCTGATAAATCTGGTGCATGAGGTCGACCTGCTGCGGCACTTGTTCGGCGAGGTCGCTTCCGTGCATGGCATCGGTTCCAACGCGCAACGCGGGGCGGCGCGGGTGGAAAGCGGTACGGCGCTTCTGGGGTTTGACGGCGGATTGGCGGCGAGCATCAGTTTCGCCGACACCACGGCATCGCCCTACAGCTTCGAGGCGGGGACGGGGGAGAACCCGAATATCGCGACCACGGGCGAGGATTACCTGCGTATTTGCGGCACCGAAGGGGCTGTCGCTTTCCCGTCGCTGACTGTCTGGTCGGGGGCGGCGGACTGGTCGCAGGAGCCTCAACGCGCGGAGCATGGCGTCGCGCCCAATGTACCGCTGGTGGCGCAGCTGGAGCATTTCGCGCAGGTTTGCGCAGGTAAAGCAGCGCCGTTGGTCTCGGCTTTGGAAGGGCGAAAAACCTTGGAGACGACGTTGAGAATAGAGGCGGCGGTGGCCCCGGGCACGGGCGGCTGACCTCGCCTGCGGCCTCGGCCCACCCACCCGCGCGATCCCGTTATGGGCGCAAAACCGGAGGACAGATGAGTATGGAAACACTGACGCAATCCCAGAAGGACTTCTATGACGAGAACGGCTACCTCGTGCTGGAGAAGCGCATCCCTGACAGCATCCTAGCCAGCCTGCGCGCCGAAATCGCCAAGTATCAGGAACAGGCCAAAAGCCTGTCTGAGAGCACCGACCAGATTGATCTGGAGGACAGCCACACGCCGGAAACCCCGCGCGTGCGGCGTATCAAGCTGCCGCATACCCATAACAAGGTGATGCGCGATTTGATGTATTCCGACCTGATACTTGCCCCCGCCCGCGACTTGATCGGGCCGGACCTGCGGCTGCACACGACCAAGTTGAACATGAAATCGGCAGGCTTCGGCGCGGCGGTGGAATGGCATCAGGACTTCGCATTTTATCCGCACACCAATGACGACGTGCTGGCGATCGCGGTGATCCTCGACGACATGGAAAGCGAAAACGGCCCGCTGATGGTCTTCCCCGGCTCGCACAAACACCCGATCTATGACCACCATGTCGATGGGGTGTTTGCAGGTGCCATGGACCTTGCCGCCAGCGGCTTCGACATGAAGGACGCGGTGGAGTTGAAGGGGCCAGCCGGCTCGGTGTCGATCCATCACGGGCGGATCGTGCATGGCTCGGCGCTCAACCAGTCGACCCGCGACCGCCGCCTGCTGTTTTATGAAATGATGGCAGCGGATGCGTTCCCGATCATGGGCTCGCTAACCCGCTGGAGCGACATCAAGGACTACAACGACCGCATGCTGTGCGGAGATCCGACACTGGAGCCGCGGGTGCAAAGCATCGGCGCGCGTATCCCCGCGCCACTGCCGACGGACAACTTCACGATTTACGAAATCCAGAAGCGCCTTCACGCGCGGTCTTTCGAGGTGGCCAAGTGAGCATTGCCGTCATCGGTCGGGGGCTTTGGGGTGCGGCGGCGGCGCGGCATCTGGCGATGGCGGGGGAGGACGTGACGTTGATCGGCCCGCCCGAGCCACACGACAAGCGAAGCCACGCAGGCGTGTTCGGCTCGCATTATGACGAGGGGCGGATCACCCGCAAAAATGCGCTGGATGAATACTGGGTCGGAGTCTCGACGACGGCCATCGACCGGTATTCCGAGATCGAACGCCAAAGCGGCATCCGCTTTTACACTGAAACCGGCGCGGTGATGGCGGGGGGCGAAGGCTTCATGGCCCGCGTCGATGTGGGCCGCCTGAAGCACAATGTTCCATGTGATGTGCTGGACCACCAAGAGCTGGCGCAACGGTTCCCGTTCTTCCGCTTTCCCGCCCACTTCACCGGCTATCATGAACCCACCCGCGCGGGCCATGTCAGTCCGCGCAATCTGGTCGCGGCCCAGACCAAGGCGGCGCAAACTTTCAACGCCAAGCTGGTGGAGGAAACCGTCACGGGGCTGGACGAGCGCGGCGACCATGTGGAGGTGACCACCGATCAGGGCCGCCACCGTTTCGACCACGTTCTGGTCGCCGCTGGCTACAACACCGATACGGTTCTGGCGCGCCCGCCAAAGCTGGACGTCTATGCGCGCACAGTCGCGTTCTTTGAGGTGAGCGAGGCGGAGGCCGCGCGGCTGAGCGCGATGCCGACGCTCGTCTATGACACGCCGGAGGACCCGTATCTCCTGCCGCCGATCCGCTACCCGGACGGGAAGCTCTACATCAAACTGGGGGGCGATCCGGAAGATGTGCCCTTGGTCACAGAGACAAATATCCGCGACTGGTTCCAAGCGGGCGGCAACGCGCAGGTTCGCGATCACCTGCACGCGATGATCCGGACCCTGATGCCGGAGCTTGACATACTAGCTGTAAGCATGGAGGCCTGCGTGACCTCTTGGACGCAGGACCGGCTGCCGGAGATCGCGCGACTGTCCGACCGCCTTGTGGTTTGCACAGGCGGCAACGGGGCAGGGGCCAAATGCAGCGACGAGATTGGCCGCCAAGGGGCGGCGCTGATATTAAATGAAACTGGAGTGAACAGATGAGCAAAATCGGATTTATCGGCCTTGGCCTGATGGGCGGCGCAATGGTGGGGCGGTTGCAGGACAAGGGCCACGATCTGGTGGTTTTGGGCAACCGCGACCGCACCTATCTGGATCAGGCACTCGCACGCGGCGCGACTGAGGCCGCAAACGCGCGGGAGGTGGCGGAAGCCTGTGACATCGTGATGCTGTGCATGGGCACATCAGATCAGGTCGAAGGCCGGATGCACGGCGACGCCGGTGTGATCGCAGGTCTGAAACCCGGCACGGTCGTGCTTGATTTCGGCACCTCGCTGCCCGCCTCGACCAAAGCCTTGGGCGAGGAGGTCGCGGCCGCAGGTGGTGCCTATCTGGACGCGCCATTGGGCCGCACGCCATCCCACGCCAAGGACGGTTTGCTCAATATCATGTGCGCAGGCGACAAGGCGGCGTTCGACAAGGTCAAACCTGTGCTGGACGATCTGGGCGAAAATGTCTTCCATCTGGGCGCGCTTGGCTCCGGCCACACGATCAAGCTGATCAACAACTTCTTCGGCATGACCGTGGCCAATGCCATGGCCGAGGCGTTCGCGATGGCAGACGTGCAAGGCGTCGATCGCAAGGGGCTTTATGACGTGATGAGCGCAGGCCCGCTGCATTCCGGCATGATGGATTTCGTCAAGGGCTACGGGGTCGATGGTGACCCGAACCAGCTGGCCTTCGCGATCAAGAACGCCGCCAAGGATGTGGGGTATTACGCCAAGATGGCGGATGACGCAGGGGTGGATTCGATCATGTCGAAAAGTACCCTGAAAGCCTTGGAAACCGCCCGCGACGAGGGTCACGGCGAGGACATGGTGTCCCAGATGGTGGACTTCTATGCCGCCAAGATGAAGCCGTAAAACATGAGCCGCGTCGCCGTTCCAGCACTGGAAGATCGCGCAACCCTTGGCATCGGAATGATGCTGGCGGCGTGGCTGTTTTTCTCGATGATCGACACCTCGGTGAAGTGGCTGGTGCTGGCGGGGTTACCGGCGTTGCAGCTGGCCTTCATGCGCTATGTCGGGCATTTCGTCATCTCCACATGGCTGGTGGCGCGCGGCGGCATGGACGTCGAGCGCTTCAAGACCGACCGTCTGGGGCTGGTGTTGTTCCGCGCCTATCTGCTGACCTCGTCGACCGCGTTGAACTTCATCGCGCTGATCTACCTGCCGCTGACGGTGACCGCGTCGATCATGTTCACCTCGCCCATTTTGGTGTGCCTTCTGGGCTGGCCCTTGCTGGGCGAACGCGCGGGGCCATGGCGCATCTTCGGCATCCTTCTGGGCTTTGTCGGCGTGCTGGTGGTGATGCGGCCCTTCGGGACAGAGTTCCATTGGGCCATGCTCTTGTCGCTCAACAACGCGCTGGCAATGGCGCTTTATTCGATCCTGACGCGCAAGTTGTCCGGGGTGGTGTCGACCGAAATCATGCAGTTCTATATGGGGCTGTTCGGCACGGTGGTTTTGCTGCCCACGGCGATCTGGACATGGACCAACCCCACGACGACACTGGATTGGGTGCTGCTGGTCCTGCTGGGGGTCTTCGGCTGGGCAGGTCACGAGCTTCTGACCCGCGCCCACCGCTTCGCCACGGCGAACACGTTGATGCCTTATGCGTATTTCTTCCTGCTGTTCCTGTCGATTTCCAGCTACCTGATCTGGGGCCATATCCCCGATGCCGCGACGCTGATCGGGGCGGCGATCATCATCGGCTCCGGCCTGTTGATCTGGGTGCGCACGCGCAAGCGCGCGGTGCTGCGCACGCCGCCCGGCGTGTAGCACCGCACGCTTGGTTAACGCAGTCTCAACGGGAGGGGCGTAGAACATCTCTCGACGTCACAAGAGTGGTTAATCAGGATCCCGCCAGCCGGCCGCGACCAGCATGGGCAGCGGGGCATCCGATCAAATCGCGCGATACAAATCCGGCAAAAAGCCGGACGGGATGCGGGGGTAAAACCCTGTCCGGCAGCACACCACGCTTCGGCGGCGCCGCCACCCTTACTACTTCCGAATAGAGCATTTTTGCCCACCCTCGATGGTTTCATACCAGCTCGGGGGCTTGTGGCGTTGACCCGTCCCACGGTTTGGCGCACGGTCCACCCGACTGGGAGGATCACATGAAGAACGCCGTATTGTTCGGGGTGGGCATGGTGTCGGACACACATCGTCTGGCGCTGGAGGCGTCCTCGCACGCACGCTTGGCCGCTGTCTGCGCCCGCAGATCGGAGCGCGCCGCTGCCTTTGCCGAAACGCATGGATTGCGGGCGGTCACGCTGGCCGAAGCCTGCGCCGATCCCGACCTTGATTTCGCCATTGTCGCCACACCGCCCAATGCCCGCACGGAGATCGTCGCGGCACTGGTGCAGGCGGGCAAGCCCATCTTGATGGAAAAGCCTGTCGAGCGCGGCCTGACCGCCGCGACCGCCCTTGTGGAGCGTTGCGAAGCAGCGGGTGTGCCGCTTGGCATCGTCTTTCAACACCGGATGCGGGAGGCGTCACAAAAGCTGACCCAGCTCATGGCGGAGGGCGCGCTTGGTCCGTTGGCGATGGCCCAGATCGACGTGCCTTGGTGGCGTGATCAGGACTATTACAGCACTCCCGGTCGCGGCACGATTGCGCAAGATGGCGGCGGAGTGCTGATCACGCAGGCGATCCATACGCTTGATCTGGCGCTGTCGCTTACCGGCCCCGTGTCGCAGGTGCAGGCACTGGCGCGCACGACCAAGTTGCACAAGATGGAGGCCGAAGACGTCGTGGCCGCAGGGCTCGACTTTGCGAACGGCGCAGTGGGCACACTGACCGCCACCACGGCGGCGTTCCCGGGGACGGCGGAAAGCATCACGCTCCATTGCGCCGATGCCTCCGCGCGTTTGCAATCGGGGGAGCTGCATATTCACTGGCAGGATGGCCGCCATGAGACGTTCGGCGAAAACACCGAGACCGGCGGCGGGGCCGACCCGATGGCCTTCACCCATGCGTGGCATCAAGGCGTGCTTGATGACTTCGTGCAAGCCTTGGACGCGGGCCGCCCGCCCCTTGTGACAGGCCGCGCGGCGCTGAAAACACATGCGCTGATTGAGGCGCTGATGGATTCCTCGCTGGAAGGCAAACGCATGAAGGTCCGGAACGTCTAGGCCTTAAGCCGCAGCCCTAGGGCTGAGTTTACCCGTCACTGTTCCGGTGTTTTGCGCACCAGAGATTGCGCGGTGTAGACGAGGATCGCAGACCCGACCGCCCCCATCGCCGCAATTCCCAGCAGCACGATGACGTCAATCGGCCCGCCAATGTCGCGCAGGCCGGAATGGGTCATCGCCTGCACGAACACCACCGCAAGCACCGCGCCGAACGGCATCGAAAGCTGCGCCCACAGGAATTTGCGCATCGACAATTCTCGATCACGGATCAGCACGTAAAGATAGGCCAGCGTGACGACGACCGCCGCCACGACCATTGCCCAAAACAGGCCGCGCCCGAAGATTTCCTCGAACACGGCGAACATGGTTTCGAATGTCAGTTGTTCCATGGGGCGTCCTCCTCAGGCTTTGCCGCGCAGCATTGCGTTATAGGTGGCTTTCAGCGCCACCTCCTTCATCAACCAGCTGATCCACAGCTCCTCCAGCGGTGCGATCATGCCGGGGAATGACGGGGTCAGGTTGTTGTTGTAGTCGAACTCGACCAGCATCGCGCGACCCACACGGGTGATCAGCGGGCAGGAGGTGTAGCCGTTATAGCTGGCACTGCCTTCGCGCCCTTCGATGGCGGCGATCAGGTGGTCCTCGACCACCGGCACCTGCCATTTCACCGAGGCCGCGGTTTTGCCTTTCGGCACGCCAGCCACATCGCCCAAGGCGAATATTTCGGGGTAGCGCAGATGGCGCAGGGAATGCTTGTCCACCTCGACCCAGCCCTGATCGGTCCATTTGTCGGCCCAGCTCAGGCCGGACTGGCGGATCACCTCCGGCGCGCGCTGCGGCGGGATGACATGGAGGTAGTCATAGGCCATTTCCGCGTCGCCCTCCGGCGTCGCGAAGGTTGCGCGCTTTTTGCCCGGATCAACGGCTTTCAGCACATGGCTGTAATGCGGGGTGATGCCGCGATCGGTGAACAGCATCCGCACTTTCTCGGAGACAATCGGCACCCCGAACAGCGCGCCATCATGGGCCGCGTAATGCATTTGGTGCTTGCCTGCGCCCGCTGTCCGTGTGGCGATGTCCTCGATCAGGAACGTATGCTTGAGCGGCGCGCCCGCGCATTTCATTTCCGTGGCGGGACGGGTGAAAATGCCGACGCCGCCGTCTTCTGCAAACTTAGACGCGGCCTCCCATGTCTTGGCGGCGTATTGCGGCCCCGCATACAGCGCGCCTATGCCGTTGGTGCCAACCAGATCCAGCGAGAACCCCTCAATGGCGTTATGGTCCAGCACAAGGCCGGGTGCCACGACAAGGAAGTCATACGGCACAGTTGTGCCGCCGGTCGTGTCCACGGTCTTGGCAATCGGGTCAATGGCGGCGGCGGCCTCTGCGATATGCGTGATCCCTTTGGGCAGCCATTGGGTGGTTTTCGACTGCGTGTAGGACGCGGGCTTGAGCCCTGCGGCCACCAGCGACAAACCGGGCTGGTACAGATGCACCGCACTGGGGTCGAGGATGGTGATGTCCGCGCCGTCCAGCCGGTCCATCAAGCGGTTGACCAGCGACGTCCCCGCAGCACCTGCGCCGATCATCACGATGCGGGCCTTGGTCTGGAGCTTGGCGGCAGATGCGGGCTGCACCGCCGCCGCCGTTGCCAATCCCCCCGCGATAAGGCCCAGAAAGGCGCGGCGCGAGCTGTGCAGATCATGTAGGTCGGTCATTGTCGTCTCCCTTGAAGGTGCCCGTATGCCACAAGGGCACACGGGTGTGAGTGGCCGTCTCTAGAAGCTCATCACGGTGGTGTCGTCGCCAACTATCGCGGCCCCCATTGCGTCCGGGGCAGCGGCGGTGACGCCGTCCAGCAACACGGAAGCATCAGCCCCCTTGCCGGGCAGATAGATCGCGCAGACCTGAACTTTCAGCCCCTGTTTTTCCATCAGCATTTTCATCAGGCCTTGCGGGCTGACGTCTTTTGGCGGCTGACCTGTCGTGGCAGACGCAGGCGCGTCCTTCAGCGCGATGTCACCGGCAGGGCCACAAAGCAGCACCTCGGCTGACGACCCCGCGGCCATGGCGTTCATGGTCAGGACCATTGCCATCAGCTGGGTCTGTGGCTCGGGGGCGGTCAGGATGGTGATCAGCTTGTTCGGGTCATCCGCTTGGGCCGACGTGGCCAGCCCCAACGCAAGTGCGGATGAGGTGAGGAATTTGGAAATACGCATTTGGATACTCCTTTGATGCGTTGAGAAACCTTTATTCAGGGACGCAGATCGCGCCCGCGCGCACTGCCATGGCCGTGCGCCAGATCAGCCCGAAGATGACGACCACCAGCAGCGCCAGAAGCCCTGCGCCGATCCAGCGATGGGCGTCGGAGCCTGCCGCATGGGCGTAGCCGAAACTGGCGATGGACAGCGCCGCGATGGGGAAGGACAGCGCCCACCACGACAGCGCGAAGGGCAGGTTCCGCAGCTTGGACGCCTGCGTGGTGACAAGCAGCGCGAATATGTAACCGGCGTTCAGCAAGACCTGCCCGAACGGCCCGACCTCGCCTTCCAGACGCACCCACGCAGTGAAGGCCACTGCAGGGGGCGCCACGAGGATCATCAGTGTCGGCACCATTTTCCCCGGCATCGGGTCATGGAACATCAGGCGGTTCATCACCAAGGTCAGCAGGATGATCCAGAAGATCAGCCCGCCGGAGAAGAACAACCACGACAGCTCCACATACCCCAGTTTGGCCCCTGCCAATGGCACGATGACGTTGCCCACCGCTGGGATGAACCACGCTGGCGTCATCATCCCTGTCTGGAATGACCGGTGACCAATCCACGCGGACAACACCGACAGCGCAAGCACGCCTTGCAGGCCGGTCCCGAGCAGCCATAACGGCTCCGCCAATGCAGGCGCGGTTTCCACCAGCGCCGTGGCGAGCAACAGCAGCGAGATAGAGACCGCAGGAAAGAAGGCGATCTTCACCGGATGGTGCCAGTCCGCCGCCACCTCGGCGGGGTGGCGCAGGGCTTTGGCGATGTAGCCCGCAGAGATCGCGGTCAGCAAAAGCACCGAGAAGACCAGCACGGCCTGCGACAGCGTGTGGCTTCGGGCGAAGGTTGTTTCAGCGGCCCGAACGGCAAGGGTGAAGCCCATCATGCCCATGCCGATGGCGAAAAAGGTGATGGGAAAGTTGGCGAGCCGCGTCTGGCTCGGAACTGCTGCGGAAACGGACATGATCAGACCTCTGGCGGCGCGAGACGACTCGCCTTCTATAAATTCCATTTAGTGAATATAAAGAAATCGCACCCGCAGCATTGATCTGGGTCAATCAGGATCAAGGCATGAACGATGCGACGCGCCTTCGATTTTGAAGCCTGTCACCGCGCTGGACGGGTATTCCGCGCTTGACGCCCATCAGCCCATAAAATATAGCCTGAAACCTCTGAGCGGGTATGGTGAAATGGTATCATAAGAGCCTTCCAAGCTTAAGGTGCGGGTTCGATTCCCGCTACCCGCTCCAGAATTCCCCACAGTAGCGAACCGCCTCACAACGCTGCATAATTTGCAGTGCCGTTGCCGTTGAATGATCGTTCAAATCCTCTACAAAGATGCATCGGCATGGCCGGTGAGCGGTAACGGAAGGGCAACGACATGACGTATCTTGGGATTGATCTGGGCACTTCTGGGCTGCGTGCTTTGCTGGTCGCCGCTGACGGGCAAATGATCGGAGCCGCCGAACACCACTACGAGGTGGCGCATCCCCATTCCGGCTGGTCCGAACAAAACCCCGCCGATTGGATTGCCGCACTGGACGCTGCGATGGACGAGCTGCGATCTACCCATCCCGAGTTTGCCGCGCTTAAAGGTATCGGCGTTGCGGGGCATATGCACGGCGCGACCTTGCTGGACGATGCGGGCTCCGTGCTGCGCCCATGCATCTTGTGGAACGATACCCGTGCATCGGCGGAGGCCGCGCGGCTGGATGGCACCGACAAGGTACGCGCGCTGTCCGGCAACATCGTCTTTCCCGGCTTCACCGCCCCCAAGCTTGATTGGGTCCGCACCCACGAGCCGGAGGTTTTCGCCAAGACCGCCCGCGTGCTGCTGCCCGCCGCCTACCTCAACTACTATCTGACCGGAGACTACGTGGCCGACATGTCAGACAGCGCGGGCACTGCTTGGCTGGATGTGGGCAAGCGTGACTGGTCGGACCACCTGCTTGAGGTCGGCCATATGCGCCGTGACCAGATGCCAAGGCTTGTTGAAGGGTCGCAGGCGGCAGGTTTGCTGCGCGGCGACCTTGCAGCGAAATGGGGCGTGTCGGACGTGACGATTGCGGGCGGTGCTGGCGACAACGCCGCTGCCGCTTGCGGGATCGGGGCGATGGACGAGGGGCAGGGCTTTGTGTCCCTTGGCACCTCCGGCGTGGTGCTGGCCGCGCGGGACGGCTACCGCCCTGCGCCGGAAACAGCGTTGCATACCTTCTGCCACGCGGTGCCGGATCGCTGGTATCAGATGGGGGTGATGTTGTCGGCAACCGACAGCCTGAACTGGCTGGCGCGGATCACCGGAACCTCCCCGAAAGAGTTGACCGCAGGCTTGGGCGAGGAGCAGCAAAAGCCCGGCTCGGTGTGTTTCCTGCCCTACCTCTCTGGCGAACGCACACCGCATAATGACGCGGAAATTCGCGGCAGTTTTACGGGACTGTCCGCAGGGACCACGCGCGACGACATGACCCGCGCGGTACTGGAAGGGGTAGCGTTCGGGTTGCGTGACAGTTTCGAGGCGTTGAAATCCACAGGGGCCAATCTGGAACAACTGATCGCCATCGGCGGCGGCACCGGCTCGCGCTATTGGTTGCATTTGATCGCGACAGTGCTGGGCGTGCCGTTGGCCTTGCCTGCGGGCGGTGAATTCGGGGCCGCGCTGGGGGCCGCGCGATTGGGGATGGGGGCGACAGGGGCGTCACTCGAGCAGATCATGGCCACACCGGAAATCAGCGAAATTATCGAGCCGGACCGTGCGTTGCAGGCGGAGTATGACGCGGCTTATGAGAAGTTTCGCGCCGCCTATCCGGTCATCAAAAAGGCTCAGTAACCGCCGCGCGTTTGCGGCGTGCGGATGCCCAAGATGCTGCCCGCGACCTGCGTGCGCAGGATCTGCGCGGTGCCGCCGCCGATGGTGAACATGCGCACGTCGCGATACATCCGCTCCAGAGGCTCGTCCGAGCCGTAGCCCCGCGCGCCGAACATTTGCAGCGCGTCATTGACCACCTTGATCGCCGCCTCGGAGGCGAACAGTTTGGCCCGCGCCGCCATAGCGATGTCGGGGAAGGGGGACCCGTTGGGGCCACGCGATTGTGCGGCCTCGTGCAGCATCAACCGCGACGCGTGGACGGATGCGTCCATATCCGCCAGCATCCATTGCAAGCCTTGAAATTCCGCCAGCGGGCGGCCGAATTGTTCACGCTCCAGTAGGTAGCGTTTGGCGTGCTCCAGCGCGCCTGCGGCGACACCCATGGCGATGGTTCCCGCGCCGACGCGCTGGCTGTTATAGGCGTTCATCAGGTCGGCAAAACCGCGCTTGAAGCCCGACGGCGGGCGCAGCACAAGGGCGTCTTCGATGAACACATCGTCGAATTTCAAAGTCGTCTCCGGCATGCCACACAGCCCCATCGTCCGCTCGCGCGAGACGACGGTGAAGCCGTCATGGTCCATGCCGTTTCCAGCATCCTGACACATGATGAAGCCGCCGATGCCCTGCTCCTCACCTGCCTTGTCCAGCACGCGGGCAAAAACCAGATGCAGCTTGGAAACCCCTCCGCCGGTGATCCAGTGCTTGGTGCCGGTCAGCACATAACCCCCATCAACGCGCTGCGCGGTGGTGGTCATCTGCGTGGCTGCACTGCCCGCGTCCGGCTCGCTGATGCAGATCGCGGGCTTGTCGCCTGCCAGCACGTAAGGCGCGACGAATTCTTTTTGCGCTTCGGTCCCGTAGGCCATGATCGCGCTGATGCCGCCCATGTTCGCCTCGACCACAATGCGGGCGGTCAGGGTGCAGGCTTTGGCCAGTTCCTCCACCACGATCACGGTGTCCAACCACGACGCGCCTTGGCCGCCATAGCGCGTGGGCAGCGTCATGCCCATCAGACCCGCGTTGGTCAGATCGGAGATGTTGTCCCAGCAATAGGTCCGCTCTTGGTCCCACTTCGCGGCGCGGGGGGCGAATTTGGTGGCAAGATCGCGCGCGATGGCGCGAAAGGACTCGGAGGAGGATGTGTGTTTCATAACGCGAGTGTGAGGTCTATGCTTTTCCAAAACAATCTAATAAGAATGAAATCTAAGTTCAGGTAGATTGAATTAATGCAAACCCGCGCGCTGGAGACCTTGGTTAGAATTTTGCAGGTGCAGTCCTTTAGCGAGGCGGCGCAGTTGCAGAATATGACGCTCTCCGCGCTGAGTATGCAGATGAAAGCGTTGGAGGCGGAACTGGACGCAGAGCTGTTCGACCGCAGTTTCCGCCCGCCACGCCTGACGCCCTTGGGGCGGAAGGTGGCGGAACAGGCGAAGGGGGTCATCAGTGCCGTTGACGCCTTGCATGATTTAAGCAGTGCGGGCGCGGGGTTGAGCGGGGCGTTCAAGCTGGGCTTCATTCAGTCCGCCAGCGCCCGCATCCTGCCGAAATTCGTGACGCTGGCCGGGGAGCGGGAACCGCGGGCGACGTTTCGCTATAGCTCCAACCTGTCGGAGGTATTGACGGAGCAGGTCGTGCAAGGTCAGTTGGACGCCGCCATTGTCACGCGGGTGGAAGGGGCGGCGCAGTGTCTGCATGCCGACCTGATCGCATCGGAGCCGATGGGCTTGGCGGTGCCTATGGGCCAGTCGCATATGCGTGTGGAACACCTGCCGCAGCACATGCCGTTCATCCATTTCCGCCCCAGCACGGGGATTGGCAAACTGATCGCGGCCTCA
Organism: Litoreibacter ascidiaceicola; assembly: GCF_900129235.1. GTDB lineage: Bacteria > Pseudomonadota > Alphaproteobacteria > Rhodobacterales > Rhodobacteraceae > Litoreibacter > Litoreibacter ascidiaceicola. The sequence continues at coordinate 302,073 of NZ_FQUV01000004.1, forward strand.
TTGGGGGCAGGGGTGTCGCCGAAAAATACGCTGGTGCTCGACAGTATCGAGGCCTGCATGGAATGCGTGAAGGAAGGCGTCGGCTACACCGTCCTGCCACTGCCCGACATTCGCCGGTATGAAGATGCGCGCGTGCATGTGGTTGAAAACGCGCTGGAAGGCCTGACGCGCGATCTGGTGATGCTGACCCGCGACGACAGTCAGGCACAGCGCTGGCGGCCCCGATTGCTGTCGTTGGTAAGGTCTGCTGCCTAGGCCCGTCGTTTCAAAGTGCGTGTGGCGCGGATGCCTGCGCGAATGATGGCGATGACCGTCAGCACCGTCAGCCCCCAGAAGAACCACGTGATCGGCCCGCGGAACAGGATCGCGGGAGAGCTTCCGGACATCAACATGGCTTGGCGGAAGTTGTCCTCCAAGAGTGGGCCGAGGATGAAGGCGATCAGAAACGGGGCGGCGGGAATGTCGTTGCGTAGCATCACAAAGCCGACCCAGCCCATGACGAACATCACGCCGACATCGAAGATGTTATTGTTCACCGCGAACACGCCATAGACGCACAGCACCAGCACGCCGGGGAACAGCACGCCGCGCGGGATGTCGGCCACGTATTTGAAGCCGCGAATGGCGACGGAGCCTATGAAGAACAGGAAGACCGAGCTGACGATCAGGCCAATGAACAGCCCGTAGATGATATCCACGTTGAGGATGAACATCATCGGGCCGGGTTGTAGCCCGTGCACCATGAACGCGCCGATGATGATCGCGGTGATCACGTCGCCCGGCACGCCAAGCGCCAAGAGCGGGATCAGGGTCGCACCTGCCACGCCGTTATTGCCCGCCTCGGAGGCGGCGACGCCTTCCAGCTCTCCTTTGCCGAAATTGTCGCGGTTGGGCGATTTGCGCCGCGCCTCGCTATAGGACAGGAAGGCGGACGGGGCCGCACCGATGCCGGGAATGGAGCCGAGGAACACCCCGATAAAGCTGCCGCGCACGATGGATTTGAAGCAGCGTCTGTATTCCGCGAACGTCACTTTATCGTCACCCAAACCACGGGTCTGGCCCTTATGAGGTTTCGGGTCCCAGACCATGGCCAGCACCTCGGGGATCGCGAACAGCCCGATGAGCACCGCGATGAAGTTGAGCCCGCCCATCATGCTGGGATCACCGAAGGTGAAGCGGTTGGTGCCGTAGACGAGATCGAGCCCCACCGTCGCCAGCAGAAGCCCCAGCATGGCCGAGAGCGCCCCGCGCAGCAGGCTTGCACCGGAGACACCGGCGATGATGGTCAGCGAGAACAGGATAAGGGTGAAGAATTCCGGCGGGCCGAAGTTCAGCGCGAAGGACGCGAGCCAGCCCGCGAACAGGATCAGCGCGAGGTTTGATATCAGATCGGCGGTGCAGGACGCCCACAGCGCCATGCCAAGCGCCTTGCCCGCCTGACCTTTCTCGGCGAGAGGGTAGCCGTCCAGCACCGTGGCGCTGGAGGCGGGGGTGCCGGGGGTCTTGATCAGGATCGCGGGAATGGAGCCGCCGAAGATGCCGCCTTTATAGACGCCCAACAGCAGCAGGATCGCGATGATCGGCTGCATGGAAAATGTGAATGGCAGGGTCAGGGCCACGGCCATGGTGGCCGACATGCCGGGAATTGCGCCTGCGATGGTGCCGATGGCGACGCCTGCGAACAGGGCAAAGAACGCCTCGAAATTGCCGACTAGCGACAGGCCGGCAAGGATGCTGTCCATCAGGCTCATGGCAGTCTCACGAAGTTACCTTGCGGGATGGCGACGCTGGCGACATGGGCGAAGAACCCATAGAGGATTAGCGGCACGCACAGCGCGCAGATCACGGCGGTTCTGGGATGCGAGGTGCGGACCAGAAACGCGGTGGCCACGAAGGCTAGCATGGACGTCCAGACCATACCAAGGCGCGGCAGGCCGAACATGTAGATCACCATGACCACGGCCATAATGGCGAGGCGGCCGTATCCGCCGGGCACTTCGGCTTTTTCCTGAGACATGTCTTCGGACGAGAAATGCCCAGTGACCGTCAACCCCAAACCGATCACGATGGTGAGGGCGGAGAGGGTATAGGGCCAGAACACCGGCGACAGGATGATGTTGCGCACATTGCTGGGCGAGGACACCCAGTTCGGAATCGCCACGATCATCAGGAACAGGCCCGCGACGACCGCGAATAGTCCGATGAGCGTTTGCCGGTGGAGGTTTTGCATGAACGGGCCTCGCTGGATAAAGAAACGGCGCACAGAGCATCAGCCCCGCGCGCCGTTCATACGTTAGATCTTAGCCTTCGATCCGCATACCCAGTTTGTCGACCAGCGCGCGGAATGTATTGTATTGCTCCTGAATGAACGCGTTGGCGTCCTCGGGGCTCATCACGTCGATGATCGAGCCACGGGCTTCCATCGAGGAGACGAATTCCTCGTCACCTGCGGCGGCAGCCATCCATTCACCCCATTTCGCAGCGACCTCGTCCGAGATATCTGCCGGGCCCGCGATGCCGGTCCAACCGACAAGCTGGTGCAGGGCAGGCTTGCCCAGATCAGCGGCTGTCGGTGCGTCGAAGCCAACCACAGGCTCCTTGGTGGTGACCATTAAAGGTTTCATCTGGCCGTTGGCCACGAAGCTGGCAAGGGCCGAGGAGTTGGTGCACAAGAAGGTCGCCGTGCCGTTCAACACCGCCGTGACAGCCGCGCCGCCACCTTTTTGCGGGATGTGAGTGGCTGCGTTGAGCGGGTCCTCGACGCCAAACTCGTCCAGCACCATAGCGCCCGCCAAGTGCAGACCGGACCCCACGCCGGAGGAGGAGTAGCTGACGCCACCCTCGGCCACCTTGGCGATCAGGTCATCCATCGAATTGATGTCGGATTTGGCCTCGACCGCGCAGGCGAACGGGTTGATCTCGTAGACCGTCACGAAGCGGAAATCGTCCAGCGTGTAGGGCAAGGTCGCCTTCATCGCAGGGTTGACCGAGTGCGAGCCCACGCGGGCGAACAGCATGGTGTAGCCGTCTGCCTTGGCGTTCTTCACAGCGACGGAGCCTGTCGCCCCGCCAGCACCGGTGACGTTCGCCATGATAAGCGATTGGCCCACGGCTTTGCCCAAAGGCTCCGCAATTGTGCGCGCCGAGATGTCGGTGGCCCCGCCTGCGCCGTAAGGGATGACCATATTGATCGGCCGCTCAGGGTAATCCGCGGCGGATGCGGCCGTGGCAAGGCCGATTACCATTGCGCTGACAGCGCTGAATTTCGCAAATTTCATAGTTTCCTCCCAAAAACTTCTGGCTGATGAGTGTGCAGCCTATGTTATCGACATGCTAGGGGCAGCGTCGATCCTTGACAAATGTTATTGGTAAGTCATTCTTGTATAAAGCGGCAATTGATTACAATTACCGAAAGCCAAGCTAACATAAAGCCGGTCATCCATGTCCATACGAATGCTCCGCACGTTAATTGCCGTCGAGGAAAACGGCACCTTCAGCGCGGCTGGCGAAGCGGTGTTCGTCACCCATGCCGCCGTCAGCCAGCAGATGAAAGCACTGGAGGCGGGGTGGGGCGTCACGCTGTTTGATCGCACGCGCCGCACGCCGGAGCTGACACCGGTCGGGCGCGCCATCGTCACTCGGGCCCGCGAGATTGTGGCGGCCTATGACAATCTGTTGCCCTCGGTTTTGGGCGATGACGGGTTGCGGGGCAACCTGTCGCTGGGCAGCGTGCCGACGGGGCTGACCAGTCTGATCCCTTTCGCCATCACCTCGATCAAGGCGCGTTTTCCCGACCTTCATATTGGCGTCACGCCGGGTCAAACCAAAGAGTTGTTGATTGATCTGGAGCGCGGGGTCCTGGACGCCGCCGTGATCACCAAGCCGCATGTGGTCCCGCATAATATGCGCTGGGCGCCGATCAGTCAGGAGCCGATGGAGCTGTTGACCTCGCTGAATGTCACCTCGGACGATCCGTTCGAGATACTGGCCACTCATCCCTACATCCGCTTCACCCGCAAGGCGTTGCTAAGCGACTTCATCGACAACTGGCTGCAAGAGAAGAACATCACGGTGAAGGACACGATGGAACTGGAAAACCTCGAGATCATCTCCAGCATGGTGCATGCCGATCTGGGCGTCTCGATTGTGCCGCGCCGGAGCGTGCAACCGCCCAACCCGCTGCCGTTGAAACACATCCCGCTGGGTGACGACGCGCCGGTGCGGGAATTGGGGCTGATGTCGCTGGCCAACACGGTGAAACTGCGCGTGCTTCAAGAGGTCGAGGCAGAGTTGCTCAACGCAGTTGCGGTGGGGCGGTTCGATCCGTTTCCGCAAGGGGCGGGATAGGGCCATGACGTTGGACTTCTTTGTAATCCTTGCTTTAGGTGCGGCGGCGGGGGGCTTCATGAATGGCCTGGCGGGCTTCGGCACCGCGCTGTTCGCCTTGGGGTTCTGGCTGCAAATCATGCCACCCGCACAGGCGGTGTCGATTGTGGTGATCATGTCGGTCATTGCGGGGCTACAGGGCGTGTGGCTGGTGCGAGCCTCCATTATGGACCAGCCGCGCAGGTTGGCGCGCTTCGTGCTGCCCGCGCTGGTCGGCGTGCCGTTGGGCGTGGCGGCCTTGTCGGTGCTGGAACCCGGAATACTGAAACTGATCATTGCGGGATTTCTGATCCTCTATGGCGGCTTTTTCACCCTGCGTTCGTCCTTGCCGAAGCTGGAGCGGCCGACGCCCGTAATAGACATGCTCGTCGGGTTCGCGGGGGGTGTATTGGGCGGGGCGGCGTCGCTGTCGGGTGCTTTGCCCACGATGTGGTGCGCCATGCGCCCGTGGCCCAAATCCGAGACGCGTGCGGTGCTGCAACCCTTCAATGTGATCGTGCTGGGCGTCACGGCGTTGGTTTTTGCGATCAACGGCACCTACACAGGCCAAACGCTGACCTATATCGTGGTGGCGTTACCGGTGACGATGATCTTCGCGCAGATCGGAATATCCGTGTTCAAGCGGCTGACCGACGACCAGTTCCGCCGCTTGCTGATTGCGATGATGCTCGTTTCGGGGCTGGTTCTAATGGCGCGGGAGGTGTTTTAGATGGCGCATGTGATCGAACGGGTCGAGGTGTTTTGCTACCGCGTGCCGGTAAAGGTGCCGGTGGCGACATCCTTCGGCGTGATGCGGGACCGTCCGGCGGTGTTCGTGAAGCTGACCGATCAGGACGGCTGCTTCGGCTGGGGAGAGATCTTCGCCAATTGGCCCGCTGCCGCCGCCGAACACCGTGCGCAGCTTCTGGTGCGCGACATTTGCGATTTGGTGGTGGGGGCGGAGGTGGCGCAGGCGGGCGACTTGATCGAGCGACTGACCGCGCAGACCCATATCCGTGCGTTGCAATCGGGTGAATGGGGGCCGTTCGCCCAAGTGATCGCGGGATTGGACATTGCGCTGCATGACATGTTTGCGCGGCGGAACGGAGTCTCGGTGGCGCGGTTTCTGAACAGTAAGGCAGCAGACAGCGTGCCGACCTATGCCAGCGGCATTGCCATTAATGCGGCACCTGAACTGATCGCGCAGGCCCGCGCGGCGGGGCATGACGCGTTCAAGGTGAAGATCGGTTTTGACGCGGATGATATGGAGGCGCTGCGAGACGTGGTCGAAAATCTGCATGAGGGCGAACACCTGATGGCGGACGTCAATCAGGCGTGGTCAGTCCCCGAAGCGCTCACTTGCACGGACCAGATTGACGCCTTGGGGTTGCGCTGGCTGGAGGAGCCCATTCGTGCGGACCTGCCATTTGAGGACTGGGCGCGCTTGGCAGAGGCGTTCAAGACGCCATTGGCAGGGGGCGAGAACATCACCGGATTTGACGGATTTGCTGCGGCAATTGCTGCGCAGCATTTATCCGTGCTGCAACCCGATATCGTCAAATGGGGTGGCCTAAGCGGCTGTGCCTCGGTTGCTGGCGACGTGCGCAAAGCCGGCCTGCGCTACTGCCCGCATTTCCTTGGCGGCGGCATCGGATTGATCGCCTCGGGGCATTTGCTGGCGGCGGTTGGCGGCGACGGGCTTTTGGAAGTCGACGTGAACCCCAACCCGCTGCGCGACGCTTTTGGTGGCGCGTTGGTGGAGGGTGGCGTGTTCGCCATTGCCGACGCACCCGGTCTGGGCATCGACGACTTGCCCGAAGAATTGGCCCAGTTCCAAACCCTAGCGCTGGAAGCGCGCGCCTAGATCACCTCGTCGCTGCGGTCGTCGGTCTCGCCATAGCGCTTCAGCGTCGCGGGGCGGGTGCCTTCATAAACGCGGTGCAGGTTCTCGGCGATTTTGGCGTTTTCGCGCTCGAACAGGCAGTCGCCGTGTTTGTCAGAGGCCACGATGAACGGCCCCATATTGTTGCACCTGATGACCCACATGGCTTGGGCGAGGCCCAGTTCCTCGTTCCAGTGAACGGCCTCCACCTTCTCGACCCCGCGGCCCAGCAACGCGCCGGTGCCGTAGCCGACGGTGGACAGATAAATCGCGCCGTTTGGGACAAAGAACGACTTGTAGTCTTTCGACGTCATGCCACCCTTGCCGATGATCAGCTTCGCGCCGGATTTCTCCATCCATTCCGGCAGCCATTTGGCAAAGCGGAAGGACGCGGTGGCGGTGACGGCCCCCATCTCGAAGCTGCCATCGGGGTTGATCCGCGCGGCGGGGGAGCAGTGGAAGTTGGCCGCTGAGTCGCGGGGCAACTCCATGGGAATGTTGGCCTTTTCCTCCAGCGCGCGCTTGTAGACGCCTTCGCGGGCGGTATACATCAACCCGTCCAGATAGACGATGTCGCCAAGTTGCAGATCATCGAGCGCCTCTTGCGTGGGTGTGGTGCTCAGGCGGATTTTACGCGGGCTCATTGGGCGGCCTCCGGTGATGTGATTTCGTCCGTGTCGCGCCCGAATGTGGGCGCGGGATTAAGCGTTTTGGGTGCCCATGGCGCGCGAAAACTGAGGCCGGGGACACGGACGGTCTGGTCCAGTTCCGGCACGGGCAGGTCGTGCCAACAGGGGGAGTTTTGCATCTGTGGATGCGCGAGTGCCTCGCCTAAGGTGAGGACGGGGCCTGCGGGGACATCGGCCTCCGCCAGCACGGTGTCCCAATAGCTGGCGGGCTGCGTGGCGAAGATTTGCGTTAGGGTTTGCGTGACGGTTTCGGGGTCTGACTGCGCCAGTTCGGGGCGACCGAGCGCGAGGCACAAACGGCTGGTTTGTGCAGGGGTATTGGCGGTGATGACGATCTGGCCTTCGGCGCAATCGAACCGACCGGAAAACGGCGAGTCCGAGAACGCGCGGTTGCCATCAAGGCCCCGCAACGCGCCGGTTGTCTGGTGGTTTACCGCATAGGCACCCATGAGATTGGTCATCGCGTCGAGCATGGAGACGTGCAGCTCCTGCGGCTTCAACGGCTGTTTGGCGCGTTGCAGCAGGGCGGCGAGAATGGCGGCGATTAGCGACTGACCGGCCACGTAGTCCACGATCGGGATGCCGACGCGCAGGGGGCCGCTTTCCGGGCTTCCTGTCATCGCCATCAACCCGCTGACGCCTTGCAGGATGTGGTCATAAGCGGGGCGGGAGGCGAGGGGACCGTCAGGGCCATAGCCCGACAGGCTGGCATAGATCAGGTCGGGTTTGCGGCTTGTGGTGGCGTCGAACCCGAGGCCAAGGCGGTCGGCCACGCCGGGGCGGAAGTTTTGCACCAAGACGTCTGCCTCGGCGACCAGCGACAAAGCGGCGTCCAGTCCGGCTTTGCTTTTCAGGTCCAGCACCACGGATTTCTTGCCGGAGTTCTGGCTTAGGAACGACGCGCCAAGCCCCGCGTCGCGCATGGCTTGCGTGCCTCCATGGCCGCGCACGAAGTCGTCGCTGCCGGGACGCTCTATGCGGATGACCTCCGCGCCCATCAGCGCCAGTTGGCCCGTCGCATAGGGCCCCGCCAGCACATGGGTGAGGTCGAGAATTCTTATGCCTGTCAGCGGCTGGGTCATTCCGCCGCTTCCATCGCGGGGGCGTCCCAGTCGACGGTTTCGCGGCGTTGGTAGTCGGTGAACCAGTCGGGGTCGGTGCGATATTCCACCCGACCATCCGCGAACACCCGCGCCACTGCGCGCCGTGAGGACAGGCAGAAGGCGTGGACGGACATTTGCATGCCGCCAGTGTGGCAGTAGCCCACTTCGATATTGCAATCGACGACCATGGATTTGCCGACGAAGCCCATCGCCCCCATGCCGATAGAGTTGCCGATCTCCTTGAATTCCCGCTCCAGCGCGGCGATTTTCGGGTCGGAGTTCTCGCTGCCCACCGTGCGCAGGCAGGCGGCGCGCTTGCCCAAGACCATGCAGGTGTCCTTGCAGCCGCCAAGCCCGATGCCGATAATCGCGGGCTGGCAGGCAAGGCCGCGTTTGCCGAAGGCCACGAGGCTGTCGAGATAGAACCGCTTGATCCCCTCGATCCCGTCGGAGGGGAAGAGCATCCGGTAATCGGTGCCGAACAACCCGCCTTTATGGACGGTGATCAGGTCGATCCATTCACCGCCCGGCTCGTAGCCATATTCGATCTCCGGCGCGCCGATGCCCACGTTGTTGTCGTGGTCCGTGCGCCAAAGCGGATGCACGCGATTGGGGCGCAACGGCACGCCGTTGGTGGCATTCGCAGTTGCGCGGCGCAGGGCGGCTTCTAGTGCGATTGGGCCGCCTTCGATCTGCGTCTCGTTGCCCATTTTGACATACCAGCGCGGGGTGCCGGTGTCGCCGCACATGGCGCGGCGGTCTTCCTTGGCGGCCTCGTAGTTTTCCAGCATGGCCTGCAATACGAAGGAGGACAGGTCGCCGTCCTCCACATCTGCGGCGGCTTGCAACCCGTCGAGATAGTCCTGCGGGATTTCGATGGCCGCCTTGTCCATCAGGGTCTCGGCGGTTTTCTGGATGATGTCGATGGGGATCATTCTGCGGCCTCCACTAATGAGACGGGTTCGCCTTCGGGCAGGATCGTCTCGCCCGGTTTGACGATGGTGAACTGGACGTCCTCGCGGGTGACGTCGAGGGTGTTGCCTGTTTGGCGGGCGACGGTGAAATAGCTGCTCTCCATCGCGCCGCTGTCCGGGAAGTCCTCGCGGTAATGTGCGCCTCGGGAGTTTTCGCGGGCCAGCCCCGCCTTGGTGATGACTTCGGAGATTTCGCAGAGCGACGCCATGTTGAGCCAATCGTGCCATGTCAGGTTGAAGGCGAGGTTGTCGCCTGCGACGCCAGCTTCCAGCAATTCGGCCTGAATGTCGGTGATGCGGGTCAGGCCGCGCTCCATCCCGATTTCCGTGCGCATGACGCCCACGTCTTCCCACATGGCCTCCTGCAACTTGTCACGAAGCGGCTGGATCGGGGCGATCTTGTTTTGTAGCGGGCGGAGAGCGCGGGCCACTTCGGCTTCCAAAACGCTCTCGTCAGGGTCGCGGAGCGCGCCCATGTTGCGGATATCCATGCCCATCACGTCGCCCGCGACGCCGCCATAAACGGTGGAGTTCGCCACCCCGTTGCCGCCCAAACGGTTGGAGCCGTGGGCACCGCCCGCATCCTCACCCGCAACGTAAAGGCCTTCCAGCGCGGTGCGGGTGTCGGGATCGACCACGACGCCGCCCATGAAGTAATGCGCAGTCGGCACGACCTCGACCAGCCCGGCGGCCAGATCGAAGCCGCTATCGGCGCAGCGCTTGACCATGCCGGGGAATTTTGCGCGGACGTTGTCGGGGCCAAGGTGGGACATGGAGATGTATACGCCACCATTGGGCGTCGTCGTGTTCGACTTGCGCATTTCGGCGAAGATCCCGCGGCTGACCACATCGCGGGTGGCGCGTTCGCCCTTGGCGTCATAGTCGAACATGAAGCGGTTTTCCGCGCCGTTCAAAAGCTGCCCGCCCGCGCCGCGCAGGCCCTCTTCCAGCACTGTGCCGGTCATCTTGGTGTGGTCGCCCGCCAGAAGTCCGGTGGGGTGGAACTGCACCATTTCCATATCGCGCAGAGGCAGGCCGACACGCAGCGCCATGGCGAGGCCGTCCATCGTCTTGTCGCCGGAGGGCGTATGATACTTGTACATGGTCGGCCCGCCGCCAGTGCCCATCAGCACGGTCTTGGCGCGCACGAAACGGAACTTGCCGCTGCGCATGTCGATCATCAACACGCCCGCAAGCGCGCTGCCGTCTTTGGTCGGGATCAGCCCGATGGCGCGGTGCTCTTGCAGCTTTTCGACGGGGCGGGACAGGACCTGCTCCATCAGGCGGTTGATGATCTCGATACCGGTCAGGTCGCCCTTATGCACGGTGCGGTCCGCCGTCTGGCCCGCGAAGGCCTTTTGGTGCAGAGAGCCATCGGGGTTGCGGTCGAAGAAGCAGCCGATCTCGTTTTCCAGCTCTCGAATGCGCACGACGGCCTGTTCGCACAGCTTCCACGCCATATCCTGATTGGGCAGCCATTTTCCGCCTTGGATGGTGTCCATGAAATGCCGCTCGACCGTGTCGCCGCCGCCAAGGGCCACGTTGTAGCCGCCTTGCACCATGCGGGTGCAGCCGCATTTGCCGATCAGACCTTTGACGGCAATGGTAATCTTGGTTCCTGCGGGCGCAGTTTGTTGCGCGTGGAGGGCGGCGAACATGCCCGCCCCGCCGGTGCCGAGGATCAGGATGTCGGTGTCGTGTCTCTCGATCTGCATCAGATGGCCCTCAGAAGGAAAATGCCCGCCAGAAAGGTCGAGGCGGCGACGGTGCTGGCGGCGGCGGTTTTCTGGCCCGATGTCCACGGCAGGAACTCCAGCGCCATTAATCGCAATCCGCCGAGCATGTGGACGGAGAGCAGGAAGACGAGGCCGAATTCTGCGAATTTGACGATGGGTGTTTCCGCCCAGTGCAGGAACCCGTCCAGCTTTTGCGGCGCGTTGAGAGCGTAGGATAGCACCCAGAAATGGGCGGGCAGGAACAAAGCCAAGGCGACGCCGGAGATGCGGTGCAGCAGGAACGCGATCCAGAGCGTGTGGGTGCGGTGTCCGTGTATCATATCGCGGTGACCCCGTAGACCGCCTGCATCCCGAGGATCAGGAGCAGGGCGAGGATACCCCATGCGGCCGCGTTTAAGCCCATGCCGCGCAGGCCCGCCCATTCCGAGAGCACCGTGCGCAACCCGATGGCCGCGTGGATGGAGACGGCGACGACGAATGTGCCGTAGAATAAGAACCACAGGATGCTGCCTTGGGTGCGGCCAAGGATTTCCGCCGCCGACAAGCCGCCTTGGATGGCGTAGATCATCACCGCGATATGCATCAGCACCAGCGGCGCCATGATCAGCGCCGTGATGCGTTGCGCCATGTAGAGCTTTAGCGTCATGTGCGCCTCTTGAAGAAGTTGCGGGCGGTTTCGCGCTTCAGGCCCGCGATGGCGTTCATCGGGTTCAACTCGTTGGGGCAATGCACCGCGCAACTACCCTGACTGTGGCAGTTGTGGCAGCCGCCCACGCCGGAGACCGCATCCAAAATCGCCTGCTTGTTGGCGTCCTTGCTGTCGTTATAGACGCTCCACGCCCGTTGCAGGGCGGCGGGGCCGAGGTAGTCGGGATTGCCCGCAACCGTGTCACAGGCGGCGTAACAGACGGAGCAGTTGATGCATTCGATCCCTGCGTTGATTTCGACACGGGCGGCGTTTGTGGGGTCTATAGCCTCGATCGGATCGTCGCGGGTCTGGGTCGGGTGGTGCAGACCCTCTGCGGCGACCCATTTGTCGAAGAACGGGTCCATGTCGGTGGCCAAGTCCTTGATGACGGGCAGGTTCCGAAGGGGGCCAATTTCCATGTGGCCGTCTTTCAGCACCTTGTTGACATGGGTGCGGCAGGTCCAGCGCGGGACGCCGTTGACCATCATCGCGCAGGAGCCGCACATGCCAACGCGGCACGCATAACGGTAACTGAGCGTCGGGTCGGCGTATTGCTGGATCCACGCGACGACGTCGAGGACGGTCTGGTTGTCCTCCATCTTCACGTCAAAGGATTGGAACGCGCCTGTGGCCCCGCCGCGCCAGACGGATACGGACATCTGCTGCTCTTTTGGCAAAGCGTTGCTCCCCCTTGGATTGACCGACGCGTATGAGAATATAGGTGCAGGTTTTACTAACATAAAGGAATAAAGACTTACCCATCCTGTAAGTTATAATTACAGCGGTTGAGCCTTCCCAATCCGCGCGTCGACGCTATTGTCGGGTGGCAATCTCAGGGGAGGAACGGGAATGTTGACGCTCTATTATGCCAAGGGGACCGCCGCCTTGCCGGTCCATATTGCCTTGGAAGAGGCAGGGGCCGCCTATGACTTGCACCTGCTGGAGTTCGCCAACAAGGACCATTTGCAGCCGGAGTATCTGGCGATTAACCCCAAGGGCCGCGTGCCGGCGCTGGTCACGCCGGACGGCGTGTTGACCGAAACACCCGCGCTGTTGGCCTATATCGGGCAGGTGTTCGAGGCAGCTAAGTTGATCCCCGACACGCCGTTCGGCTTCGCAAAGGCGCAGGAGTTCAATCAGTATCTGGCGGCGACTGTTCATGTGGCCCACGCGCATAAGCACCGTGGGGCGCGGTGGTCGGACGACGCCGCGTCGCAGGATGCGATGCGGGCGAAGGTGGCCTCGAACATGACGGAGTGTGCGGGTCTGATCGAGACGCGCTATCTGCAAGGGCCGTGGGTGATGGGCGAGCAGTATACGGTTTGCGATCCGTATTTATTCTTGGTGGCGCGGTGGCTGAAGGGCGATGGCGTGGATGACAGCGCGTTTCCGAATATTTTGGCGCACCGTGCGCGGGTGGAAGCGCGACCGGCTGTGCAGGCGGTTTTGAAGCACCATGACTAACGGGCTGTCCGACGTTCTGGCCGCGCGGTTCATGGATGCCCCTGATGTGCCAGAGGAATTGCAGGAAAACCCTGTGTTGCAGGGGATCGCGGGGCGGGCGTCGTGTCGGGCGTTCCTGCCCAGGCAGGTTCCGTTGGAGGTGCTGAAAACGCTGAGTGCTGTGGCGCTGTCGTCGCCGTCGAAAAGCGACCTGCAACAGCGCGACATCGTGATTGTCGAGGATGCGAAAGTGAAGGCGCAGTTGGTGGAGCTGGTGTCTGCGCAGGCGTGGATCGCGGGTGTGCCGTCTTTGGTGGTCATTTGCGCCAACAACCGCCGCCAGCGGCAATTGCACGAGATGCAGGGGCTGGGCTTTGCCAACGACCATCTGGACGCGTTTTTCAACGCCAGCGTGGATGCGGGGATCGCCTTGGCGAGCTTTGTGATCGCGGCGGAGGCGGCTGGCTTGGGTTGCTGCCCGATCAGCACCATTCGCAACCACGCGCAGGAGGCGAGCGAGTTGTTGGGCCTACCGGACCATGTGTTTCCGGTGGCGGCCTTGGCATTGGGGTATCCTGCGAGCGAGGGGCAGATCAGCCCACGATTGCCCTTGCGGGCGACGGTGCATGTGGACCGGTTCAGCGAAGACCCTGCGCGGGATTTGGCAGAATACGATGCCCACCGTGCGCAGGTGCAGCCGTATCGGACGCAGCGCAGTGCGGAGCTTTATGGAACCAGCGACCGCTACACTTGGTCGATGGACAAAGCGCGGCAATACAGTCTGCCGGAGCGGGTGGACTTCGGGGCTTTCATCAAGGCCAAGGGCTTCACGCTGGACTAGTGCGCGGCCCCGCTGGGGGCGGGCAGGCCCTCGATCTGGACGTTGACGCAGGCGGGTTTGCCGCTTTGCACCGCGCGGTCGAGGGCCGCGTCGAGGTCGGCCAAGTCCGTGACGTATTCGCCATGCGCACCCAAGCCTTTAGCTGCCTCGTCGTAGCGCGCACCGCTGAGTTCGCATCCGATCAGGCGGTCGGGGCCGTAGTCGCGCAGCTGGATTTGGTGCTCGGCGTTCCAGCGCTCGTCGTTGCCGATGACGACCACATAGGGGAGGCCTGCGCGGGCGGCGGTCTCGAATTCGGCGAAGTGGAATCCCACGGTTCCGTCGCCCATCAGGGCGAAGACTGTGGCGTCGGGGTGGGCGGCTTTGGCGCCGATCCCGTAGCACAGCCCGCCGCCGATAGCCCCGGAGATGCCGTTGGTCACCCGCAGATCCGCTTGCGTGGCGGCTTGCGCCCATTGGCCGAACTCGCCGCCATCGCAAATCATGATCGAGCGCTCGGCCTTGTCGATTTGCCGCTGCACGGCGGCACAAAGCTGGGCGGGCGTGATTTTGCCGGACGGCACGGTGTCGCCCTCGCTGAAGCTGCGGGCTGCGAGGTTGATTGCGACCTGTTCGCGCCATGTGTCATGGCCGCCATGGCCCGCCGCAATGAGCGCGTCGATGCTGTCGCGCGGGTCGGCAGCGAAGCAGGCTTTGAGGCGGGTGCCAAGGTTTCGGTGGGCGCGGTCGCGTTCGGCGGCGCAGGGTTGGACGACGATCCAGTCGCAGGACGGGTCGACGACGTTTGCGCTGCCGAACCCGAGGGTGAAGTCGATGCGCTTTCCCAAGGTTACGATAAGGTCGGCCTGCGCCAAGGCTTTGCCGACATTGCCCAAGGCCGGGTCTTTCAGCCCGCGCGGGCTTTCCATCGCGATCACGGGCGCGCCCAAGGCATCCTGCAACGCGGCGAGCTTGCCGGGGTTGCGGGTGTCATTCATGGCGGGGCCGCACAGGATCAGCGGACGCTCCGCCTTGGCGATCGCCTGCGCGATGGTTTCAGCGTCGGCTGCGGGCAAGGGCATCGGCTCCTTGCCAAGCGCTGTGGGGATGGTGCCGCCCGTCGCATCTGCGTCGACCAGATCGAAGGGCAGGGCCATATGCACGGGGCCGGACCTGCCGGACAGCGCTGCGCGCAAGGCGCGGGCGGTGTCGGTGCCGAAATCGGTCGCGCGGATCGGGCGGAAGGACAGCTTGGTGACGGGCGTGGTCATCGGCACCTGATCGAGTTCCTGAAACGCGCCCCTCCCGTCCTGGCCAAGGGGCGAGTCGCCGGTGAGCAGCAGGACGGGGGTTTCCGACTCGGACGCCGTGAACAGCGGACCCAGAGCGTTCGCAGCGCCCGCGCCTGCGGTGACCATGGCGACGCCGACGGTGCCAGTGAGTTGCGCATAGGCTTCGGCCATGAACACCGCGGCGGCCTCGTGGCGGGTGTGGATGATCTCGATCCCTGCATCAAAGCAGGCGTCATAGACCGGCATGATCTGATTGCCCGACAGCGAAAAGATGCGCGTGACGCCTGCGGCGGCCAGCGTTTTTACCAGAAGGTCTGCGCCTCTCATTCTATCGGTTCCTTGTTGCCTCTTTGAAGACCATCTGACCCCAACTGTGCCCCGCCGTCCAGCGCCGGTTTGAGCGCGGTTGCCGATAAGGCGCGAAACGTCCTACATAGTTTCCAGCTTATTAAAGAAGGACGCCATGGGAGGACACCTGCCCACTGATCCGGCACCGAACGCCGCGGGGACCTCCATGCGACGCATGTTCGAGCTGTACGTGACGGCAGGATTTTCCGAGTTGGAACTGTCAGCGATCACCCACACGCTGGCGCAGGCCAACGACATGCTCGCGGAACACTGGTTCTCGTGGCGCTATGTGTCGGACGCGCCGGGGCTGGTGAAGGGAGCGTCGGGTATGATGGTGCGGGCGGAGCCTGCGATTATGAATTACGGCTTTTCCGACGTGATGATCGTCGTGGGCGGGCGTCAGGACGACAAGCCCGCATGGCTGGCGCGGGCGCGGGCCATGCAACGTCAGGCGCGGCTGGTGGTTTTGTTGTCGGATGCGGCCACGGTCTATATCAAATCCACCTCCCAGCCCGCGGGCGGCGTGACAACCCATTGGCGCGACATCGCCGCATTGGAAGAAAGCGGCTACCATCCCAATCTGACCACGCGGTTCTCCGAAAATAGCGACGGCATCATCACCGCCGCAGGGGTCGGGGCGACGGCGGAACTGGTCATCGGCCTGATCGCGTCACAGCTACAAGCCCCGCATGTGGCCGAGCTTGGCAACCGGTTGCTGCTGCACACCATCCGCAAGAGCAATGCGGAGCAACCCAAGGATATTGCCGACAATGAGGGTCTGTTCGACATCCATGTGACGCAAGCGATCCGGCTCATGGAAGATACGATTGCCGAGCCCATGTCTATGGCCGAGCTGACCGCGCAGGTCGGCTTGTCGACCCGTCATCTGGAACGGGTGTTTCGCAAGGTATTCAACGACAGCCCCGCGCGGTTCTACAAAAAGCTAAGGGCCAAACGGGCGCGGACGATGATCGAGGAAACCCTGATGCCGATGGTCGATATTGCCGTGGCGACGGGGTTCGGCTCGGTCAACACGCTGTCCAAGGCGGTGAAGGACGAATATGGCATGACGCCCTCGAAGATGCGGGCTCGGCGCAAGATTTCATTGCTCGCCTTCGACGAGGATCAGAGCGCTAGATAGCCAATCCCTGCGAAGGCCACGAGGCATCCGGCCCACTGGGCGACCCCCATGCGTTCACGCAGGAAGGCCCATGCCATAACGATTGTCAGCAATCCGAAAACCGATGCCGCGACTGCTGCATATTGCGCGTTGGGCAACCCGCCCGCCGACAGCACCGCCATTAACGCGATACCATCAAGGCACCCCATCGCGATCAGCACAGGCACGGCGCTGCGGCCGGGATTGAACGGCAGGCGGCGCAGGATCATCAGGGCCGCCAGCAGGGCGATGGACACAAGACGGGTGATCAGGATGACGGGGAGGTCGGAGGCCATTTCGGTGGCGACCTGACCAATAGCGAAAGTGCCTGCGAAACCGACGCTTGCGATCAAGGCGTATACATTTGTGCGGCCCGCCGGTGGGGTGTCGGCGGCCTCATCAGTGGACAGCGCAGCGACCACCGACACGCCCGCGATGATGGCCAGCACGGCGAGCCAGTCCAGCCCCGACACCGCCGCGCCGGAAAAGGCTGCCCAGCCCACGGACAGGACCGGATAGCTTGCGATGATCGGGGCGACCAAGCGGACAGGGCCGCGCTGGAACGCGCCGTAAAGGCTGATGCTGGCGACCAGGAAGAACACGCCTGAAAGTGCCGCGTAGGCTGCGGCCTCTAGCGCGACAGGGGCGATTGCTCCGGTACCAAGCATCAAGGCGGCTTGCAGGACCGAGCCTGCGACCAAGACGATCATCAAGGATGCCATTAGAGGCGCGCGCTGGCTTACCTGCCGCACGAGGATATCGTGCAGCCCCCAGCACATGGCGGCGATCAGGCCGAGGCCCAAGGCGCTCATCTTGTGTCGTCCAAAGACATGTCGGGGATCCTTATCTGTGGTATCGCTGGCGATATACCTACCAGCGCGCCCAAACGCCACGTTACATGTGGCCTCTGGGCGCTTGCGGCTGTCCCCCCCCTCCGGTAAGCCATGCCGACGATAACCGGAGGCACCATGGCAAAGGCACTAGGCAGCGAAGCAGAGCGCGAAAAATCCAAGCGGATTGGCGCGCTGGGGGCCCTATGGCCGTTCATGAAGCCATATCTGCCTTTGATGATTGCAGCGCTCTTGGCGTTGACCCTCACGGCCTGTGTGTCGTTGGTTTTGCCACTTGCGGTGCGCCGCGTGGTCGACGGGTTCGGCACCGACGAGGCCGCCTTGCTGGACCAGTATTTTAGCGCCGCCTTGGCCGTGGCCGCATTGCTCGCCGTTGGGACAGGGTTCCGTTACTACCTTGTGACCCGCTTGGGCGAGCGTGTGGTGGCCGACATCCGCCGCGCCGTATTCGACAAAACCATCGGCATGGGGCCGGAGTTTTTCGAGCGCGTCATGACCGGCGAGGTATTATCGCGGATTACCACGGACACCACGTTGATCTTGTCGGTGATCGGCTCGTCCGTATCCATCGCGTTGCGTAACGTATTGATATTAATAGGCGGTTTGATTTTGATGCTGCTGACATCGGCCAAGCTGACGTCGCTGGTTTTGCTGATTGTCCCTGCCGTGATCGTGCCAATCATCGTATTGGGTCGCCGTTTGCGCGTCTTGTCACGCGAGAACCAAGACCAGATCGCGGCATCCTCGGGCAATGCGTCCGAGACGCTTTTGTCGGTGCAAACGGTGCAAGCGTTTACCAACGAAGCCCCATCGCGGGCGAAATTCGCAGGCTTCACAGAAGCCGCGTTCGAGGCCGCGCGCAAACGCATCGGCACCCGCGCGGTGATGACGGTGATTGTGATCTTCCTTGTGTTCACGGGTGTCGTTGGCGTGTTGTGGATCGGGGCGCGGGACGTGCGCGCGGACATCATGACAGCCGGCGAATTGGTGCAGTTCCTGATCTACGCGATCATGGTGGCGGGGGGCGTGGCTGCGCTGTCCGAAATTTGGAGCGAGCTGCAACGCGCCGCAGGTGCGACGGAGCGTCTGGTTGAGTTGCTGTCTGCCGAAGACACGGTGAAAGACCCCGAAAACCCTGCCGCCGTCGAGCGGCTTAGCGGTGCGGTCCAGTTCGACAACGTGACCTTCCGCTACCCTGCGCGACCCGATATTGCGGCGCTTGACGGCGTGTCCTTGGACGTGGCCGCGGGCGAGACGATTGCCCTTGTCGGGCCATCGGGGGCGGGCAAAACCACGATCATCCAACTGCTGCTGCGCTTTTATGACCCGACCACCGGCGCGATCCGCTTGGATGGCCGCGACCTGCGTGACATGGCGCGCGAAGATTTCCGCCGCTTCATTGCTTTGGTGCCACAAGATCCGGTGATTTTTGCGGCCTCCGCCCTTGAGAATATCCGATTTGGCCGTCCCGATGCGACGGATGCCGAAGTGGAAGAGGCCGCGAAAGCTGCCGCCGCGCATGAGTTCCTGAGCAAGCTGCCCGACGGGTATGACACCTATGTGGGCGAACGTGGCGTGATGCTGTCCGGTGGGCAAAAACAGCGAATTGCCATTGCGCGCGCCATTCTGCGCGACGCGCCGATCCTGTTGCTGGACGAGGCCACCTCGGCGCTGGACGCGGAAAGCGAAGCGCTGGTGCAAACCGCCGTCGACCGCCTGAGCCGTGACCGCACCACCCTAGTTGTGGCGCACCGTCTGGCCACCGTGAAGAAGGCCGACCGGATCGTGGTGTTCGACGAGGGCCGCATCGTAGCCACAGGGACGCATGACGCGCTGGTCGCCCAAGACGGGCTATATGCGCGTCTGGCGAAGCTGCAATTTACCGCTGGTATTGCGGCGGAATAAATCCCCGCGATATAGCCGTCATCCAGCTAGTGACAGTGGTAAGGTTTAGAACCCGCGTGACAGCATTGGCCTTGTGGCGAGTCCTTGCGGCACCCTCCGCCGTGACCCACGGTGGATGAGCCTATGCTGGCTTCAGGGGCGATGAACAGCTCGGCCTGAACAGTTGATATGGACAGCGCGAATGCAGCGACAAAAATCATAAATTTCACAATAAAAACCTCGGCTTGTTAATGGATTGTTAAGTAAGATTAACTCAAATTATTGTGGCTGTATTGCGGCTGTCTTGCGCCAAATTGACGCTTTAAGTATTCCTCACGGGCAAGGTCTCGAAGGGATTGGCGCGCACGAAGCCGAATAATTCCCCGCAACTCGCCGCTTGCCAAATGGCGCCGGGGCGATCATCGTCTTTGGCAACCTAATATGTCATCAAAGGGAGATACGACATGGGGCTTTGGAGCTTTGTAAAAGACGCTGGTAAATCGCTGTTCGGGGCCGCCGAAGCGGCTGAGCCGGATGCGGCGACCTTGCAAAAGGAAATCGCTGATCTGGGGCTGGATGCCTCTGGTCTGGACATCACGGTCGAGGGCGACAAGGTCAAAGTGACCGGTGACGCCGTAAGTCAGGAGATCAAGGAAAAGATCATTCTGGCCGTGGGCAACGTCGAAGGCGTGGCCGAAGTCGAGGACGAGGTGGCCGGTGGCGATCCTGTGTTCCACACGGTCAAAAAAGGCGACACCCTTTGGGGTATCTCCGCCAAGACATTGGGCAACGGCGCACGCTACGAAGAGATCTTCGAAGCGAACAAACCGATGCTGACCCACCCCGACAAAATCTACCCCGGTCAGGTTCTGCGCATCCCGCAGGGCTGAGCCACTCGAAATATGTTTGGAAAGGGGGCCGATTTGGCCCCTTTTCGCATTTTAGCGTAGCGTCAGACTTGCACCACGCCGCATTCCCTTTACGTTTAATCCCAACAAAAGAATGGTTCGACAACGGACCGCCAAGGGAGGAAAATATGGGAAACTTCGCCACAAAGGCGGATCGGGACGCGATTCAAGCTGAAAGCGCTTGGGAAGATCGTGACCTGCCACGCACGATGTATCAGTTCCTGACTGCGACGAAGGACAAATTCGGGTCGCGCAACGCGTTCTCGTATCAACTGACCTCGGGACCTACGGACAAGAACGAAACTCTCACATGGGACGAGTTGCACGGCAAATGTTGTCAGGCGGCTAACCTGTTCCGCTCCTTGGGCGTGGGCGAGAATGATGTGGTGGCCTATGTGCTGCCCAACGCGTCGGAGACCGCATATACATTGCTTGGCGGCTCCATCGCGGGGATCGTGAACCCGATCAACCCGCTGCTGGAACCCGAGCAGATCAGCGCCATCCTGCGCGAAACCAACGCCAAGGTGGTGGTGACGCTGAAAGCGTTCCCGAAAACGGACCTTGCCCAGAAAGTCGCGGAAGCGGTTGGTCATGCGCCGAATGTAAAGCATGTGCTGGAAATCGACCTGCTGCGCTACCTGACGGGTCTGAAGAAATTCATTGTGCCGTTTATCCGGCCCAAGGTTCATGCCGTCCACCATGCCAAGGTGCTCGACTTTTGCACCGAGTTGAACAAGCAGCCCACCTCGCTTGCGTTTGAAGACAGCGCCGGTGACCGTGTGGCCTTCTACTTCCACACCGGCGGGACGACCGGCATGCCGAAAGTGGCGCAGCACAAGTATTCCGGCGTCGTCTATAACGGCTGGCTGGGGCGCAAGCTGCTGTTCACCGAGGAAGACGTTCTAATGTGTCCGCTGCCGTTGTTCCACGTCTTCGCATCGCATGTGGTGCTGATGTCGGTGATCGCTTCCGGCGCGCATGTGGTGTTCCCCACCCCGCAAGGCTATCGCGGCGACGGGGTGTTCGACAACTTCTGGAAGCTGATCGACAGATACAAGGTGACCTTCATGATCACCGTGCCGACCGCGATTTCTGCGTTGATGCAGCGGCCTGTTGATGCGGATATCTCCAGTCTGAGAATAGCCTTCTCGGGCTCGTCGCCCTTGCCGGTGGAGCTGTATAACCGTTTCGAGAAAGCCTGCGGCGTGACCATCGTTGAAGGCTACGGGCTGACCGAGGCGACCTGCCTTGTGTCGATCAACCCGCCGTCGGGTGAGAAGAAGGTCGGCTCGATCGGTATTCCGTTCCCGTATACGGACGTCACCATCCGCCGCGTCGCCGACGGATCGGTCTGCGATGTGGACGAGATCGGCGAGATCTGCCTGCACAACCCCGGCGTTTACGAAGGCCATACCTATACTGAGGCCGACAAGAATGTAGGCCTGTATTATGACGACAAGTATCTGCGCACCGGTGATTTGGGGCGTCTGGATGCGGACGGCTATTTGTGGATCACAGGCCGCGCCAAGGATTTGATCATTCGCGGCGGTCACAATATTGACCCTGCCGAGATCGAGGAAGCCTTGGCCGGACATCCGGATGTCGGCTTTGCCGGGGCAATCGGGCAACCCGACGCCCATGCTGGCGAAATCCCATGTGTCTATGTGGAGCTTGTAGATGGCGGCACGGCAACGGTTGACGATTTGATGACCTTCGCCAAAGAGAAGGTGCACGAACGCGCGGCCCATCCGAAATATATCGAGCTGATGGACGAGCTGCCGAAAACAGCGGTCGGCAAGATTTTCAAGCCGGAACTGCGCAAGATGGCGATCACACGCATTTATAACGAAGCGTTGAAAAAAGCCGATATTGCAGCGGAAGTGGTTTCGGTCGTTGAAGACAAGAAGCGCGGTTTGGTGGCGAAAGTTGCCAAGCGCGGCGACGTCAATTCCGAAGCAGTGAGCCATGTGCTCGGCTCGTTCACCCGTCCGTGGGAATGGGTGGACTAGTACTGCCTCCCCAAAACGCGTGATCCAAAAGCACCCGTCTCGCAGTGAATGCGAGGCGGGTGTTTCTTCGAGAGGCGCCAAGATAGATCGACGAGATGTGTGGAAGCCGCGCGCATGCTGTGTCATGAGAGGATATGTCGGATTCTCTTGCCAGAAAAACACAACCGCAGCTTGATGAAAGCCTGCTGGTGCATTTGCCACCGTTCTCCAAGCTGGAGACGCGGCAGATCAGGGCGATTTTGGACCAAGCCACGACACGGAGAATCGAGGAGGGGGCTGCCATTTTCGACGAAGGTGCGCCTGCGGAGCGGTTCTACCTGTTGTTGGATGGATATGTGCGGGTGGTTCGCCTGTCACCGACCGGAGAGCGCATCACCGCGCTTCATATCCCGCCCGGGCAATTGCTGGGCATTGCGCGCGCGCTTGGCCGTACCGATTACCCTGCAACGGCAGTTGCAGCGGCGGAATCGATTGTCCTGAGTTGGCCGACACGGTTATGGGACAGCTTTGTCGCCGAGTATGAGGGCTTTTCGACCGAGACTTACGCGGTGGTCGGGCAGCGCCTTGAAGAGATGAGCGAGCGGATCATGGAGCTTGCGACGCAGCATGTCGAGCAACGGGTAGCAAACTCGCTGCTTCGGCTGATCAACCAGACAGGCCGCAAGGTTGCGGGCGGAATAGAGATCGACTTCCCGATCACCCGTCAGGACCTGTCGGAAATGACTGGCACCACATTGCATACGGTGAGCCGTCTTTTAAGCGGTTGGGAAAAGCAGGGGCTGGTGAAAAGCCAACGCAAACGGATCATGGTTTGCGACGCCCACGCACTGGTGGTTCTGAGCCAGCCCTAGCAAGGCGCGCTTGATCTAGACGCCTGTTTCTATGACCGCACGCAGCTCGTCGATGAACGTGTCGTAATCCAGATGGTATTCGATGCAGGCATCGATAACGGCGTGAAACGGGGTGATCATGCACCCCACGCACAGCATCTTATGACGCAGGAAGACCTCTATGGTTTGAGGCCAGCGACTCATCAAGTCCTGCAAGGGCAGGTCTGGGTCGTCGAATTTCCTGTGAGGCATCGCATGTCCTTTCAAACTTATGATACCACCCCTACCGCCTGAAACTTTGCTCTGGCGCAAACTCTGTGTTTTCGGTGCGGGTTAAGCCCGAGGCATCCCGAACCAAGAGGAGGCCCGAGAATGGCTGAGTTTCTTACCAAATCGCGGGCGCGCAATATCTTCTACGGGGGATCATTATTCTTCGTGGTCGTCTTCATTGCGTTGACCGTTCAGAGCCACAAATACGTGGTAGAAGTATCGACCGCCGGCATGCCGCTGACCGAAGAGGTGGCACTTGGCAAACATGTGTGGGAGCGCCATTCCTGCATCAACTGTCACACGCTACACGGAGAAGGCGCTTACTTCGCGCCCGAACTTGGCAACGTCATGACCCGCTGGGACGTGCAAAACGACCCCGAAGCTGCCTACGAGACGCTGGAAGGTTGGATGAGTTCCCAGCCATCGGGCATCGAGGGGCGTCGCCAGATGCCGCTTTTCGAGATCACCGAAGAAGAAATGCGCGGCCTGGCCGAGTTCCTTCGCTGGGCAGATCAGACCGACACGCAGGGCTGGCCGCCCAATGACGCGGGTTAAGGAGATAACATCATGAAATATCAATCTCAAAAAGTCGCGATGGCCTATTTCGTCTGCGCCATGGCGCTGTTCGGAATTCAGGTTCTGGGCGGGTTGCTCGCGGGCTGGATCTACGTCTCGCCCAACTTTCTGTCGGAGCTGTTGCCGTTCAACATCATCCGCATGATCCACACCAACGCGCTGATCGTCTGGCTGCTGCTGGGCTTCTTTGGCGCGGCCTACTTCCTTGTGCCGGAAGAATCCGAGCGGGAAATCTATTCGGTCAAGCTGGCCTATATCCAACTGGCGATCTTAATGATCGGCACGCTGGGCGCGGTTGGCTCCTACCTTGTGGGCATCCACGGCGGACGCGAATTTCTGGAGCAACCGCTCTGGGTTAAATTCGGCATCCTCGTCGCGGCGCTGATCTTCTTGTTCAACATCTCGATGACCGTGCTGGCGGGCAAGAAAACCGCCATCACCAACGTGCTGTTGATGGGGCTGTGGCTGCTGTCATTGCTATGGATTTTCGCCTTCATCAACCCCGACAACCTGTCGCTCGACAAGATGTACTGGTGGTTCGTGGTTCACCTGTGGGTGGAAGCCACGTGGGAGCTGGTCATGGCCGCAATCCTCGCCTTCCTGCTTTTGAAGCTGACAGGTGTAGACCGCGAGGTCGTGGAAAAATGGCTTTATGTCATCGTCGCAACGGCGCTGTTCTCGGGCATCCTTGGCACCGGACACCACTTCTACTGGATCGGCTTGCCGGGTTACTGGCAGTGGGTCGGCTCGATCTTCTCGACCTTCGAGGTGATCCCGTTCTTCCTGATGATGAGCTTTGCCTTCGTCATGGTCTGGAAGGGCCGCAAGAACCATCCCAACAAGGCCGCGCTTTTGTGGTCGCTGGGGTCGTCGACCGTTGCCTTCTTCGGCGCGGGTGTCTGGGGCTTTCTGCATACGCTGCACGGGGTGAACTTCTACTCTCACGGCACGCAGATCACTGCCGCCCATGGTCACCTGTCCTTTTACGGGGCGTATGTGGCGCTGAACCTGGCAATGTTCACCTATGCGATGCCGATGCTGCGCAACCGCGAGCCTTATAACCAAGTGCTCAACATGGTGTCGTTCTGGCTGATGACGGGTGGCATGGCGTTCATGACCTTCGTGCTGACCTTTGCCGGCACCATCCAGACGCATATGCAGCGTGTGGTAGGGGACTATTACATGGACGTGCAGGATGCGCTGTCGATCTTCTACCTGATGCGCTTTGGCGCAGGGGTGGCGGTCGTCGCTGGTGCCATTCTGTTCATCTACTCCATGCTGGTGGTCCGTAAGCGTGAAGTTATCACGCCCGGCTCGGCCAACCCTGTTGCGGGGGAGTAGGTGATGAACATGCAGACAACTCCGCACTTGCCGTTCTACCACGCGACGGCGCGCGAATGTGAGCTGTTCGAAACGGCGTATGAAAATGGTTTGCCCCTTCTTTTGAAGGGGCCGACCGGCTGCGGCAAAACCCGCTTTGTGGAGCATATGGCCGCCAAGTTGGGCAAGCCGCTTTACACGGTGGCCTGCCATGACGACCTGTCGGCAGCCGACCTGATCGGGCGCTACCTGTTGAAAGGCGGGGAGACGGTCTGGGTCGACGGCCCGCTGACCCGCGCGGTGCGCGAAGGCGGCATCTGCTACCTCGATGAGGTGGTGGAGGCCCGCAAGGACGTTACCGTGGTCTTGCACCCGTTGACCGATACGCGGCGCACGCTGATGATCGACCGGACGGGCGAGGAACTGGTGGCCCCCAAAGGCTTCATGTTGGTGGCAAGCTACAACCCCGGCTACCAGAACGTGCTGAAGCGGCTGAAACCGTCGACGCGCCAGCGGTTCCTGTCGGTGTTGTTCGACTTCCCGACCCCCGAGATCGAGATTGCTGTTGTCGTGAAGGAAAGCGGGCTGGATGCGGGACGCGTGGCCCCGTTGGTGCGGCTTGCCGGCCATATCCGCGCCTTGTCGGGTATGGATTTGGAGGAGGGGGTTTCCACCCGCCTGCTGATCTACGCCGCCACATTGATGGCCAGCGGCATGGGGGTGGACCAAGCCCTTGAGGCGGCGATTATCGAGCCTCTGAGCGACGAGCCGGATGTGGGTCTGGCTTTGCGTAATCTGATCTCCACGATCTACGGATAAGCGCAATGAAACTCCTCGATCTCATGGAACCCGAAGAAACGGTCGGCAACCTGTGGCATGACATGGCCAGCGGGATCGGGGCGCACATTTCGTACCCCGAGGCGGGTGTTACACTCGCCTCGGTCCGGCCCAGCCTTGCGGTGCTGTTTCGCGCCTTGGGTGGTGCCGCGGGCGTTGAACTGGGTGAAGCCCCTGCGACGCTTGCCCGTCACCGCCGCGTTTTGCGTCGCAAACTGGGGGCCGAGCGCGACCGCGAATGGGTCGCGGGCTTTGACGGGGAGCGCTTGGCGTTACCACCAGTCATCGCGGATTTCCCAGAGGCGCGGCTGAATCGTGCCGCCTATTTCTGGCTGACGGCGCTGGCCGCCGTGACGGATGTGTTGGCGCTTGATCTGTCGGGCGAGGGGGCCGCATCGGATTGCGCCCAAATTCGCGCCAATGCCATCGCCGCCGATCAGGCCTACGCGACCTGTCCGGGGCTGAGCGGTGCCTACGCTGAAATGGTGCAGTATTGCGCGGCCAACCGGCCCGACGTGACGCGCCCCGCGCAAGAAGGCATCATCGAGTCCGCCCTGCGGGACCAGCTTTGCGGTGGAACCCCCGTTATGGTGAGCAATGACACGCCGCGCGGCTACATGCCGTTCGCGCCTGTACCGATCTGGCTGCGGTTTTCGCCCGCCGGTTCAGGGGCCGCAGCGAGCGAGGAACACGCAGACCCTGCCGCCCCGCCACCCAATGCCGCGACCACCACGCGCAAGCTTGGCAGCCGCAAGGATCAGGAGCAGCAAAACCGCAAGGACAGCTTCATCATTCACCGCTTCGAGTCGATCCTGTCTTGGGTCGAGTCGATGAACATCAACCGCAGCGTGGATGATGACGACGACGAGAACGCCCAGAAGGCGGCGGATGATCAGGACGAGATTGTCTTGTCCAAACATGACCGCAAAGCCGCGACGCGCTTGCGGCTGCATCTGGACCTGTCACCGTCGGACGCGGATCACGAGGCGCTGGCGGGGAAACACACATACCCGGAATGGAACCACCGCAGCCGCAGCTATATGGATGGTCATTGCCGTGTGCTGGATGCCCCTGCGCAGCCTGATCCGGCCTCCAGCTACCACCCCAACGAGCGCCGCATCCGCGAGGTGCGCCGCCAGTTTGAGGCCCTGCGCCCGCGCCGCATTCTGCAGCCGCGTCAGGTGGATGGCACGGAACTGGACCTTGACGCGCTGTTAACGGCGCGAGCGGACCTTCTGGCCACCGGACGCGGGTCCGACCGGATCTGGCAAAGCGCGCGTCAGGTGGAGCGTGATTTGTCGGTGGCGTTCCTCATTGACACGTCGCGCTCGACCGAGGCGGCGATTGGCGATACTTCGGTAATCGAGGTTGCCCGAGAGGCCATGGCGTCACTGGCCGCTGGTATCGATGCGGCAGGGGACCGGCTGGGCATCTGGGGCTTTTCGTCCTTGCGCCGTGACCGCGTTTTCCTGACCCGCTGCAAAGGGTTCGAGGCCCCGATGAACGCCGAGGTGACCAACAATATAGGTGCGTTGAAACCTGGCCATTACACGCGGCTGGGGGCGGCCATCCGCCATGTCAGCGCGCAACTGGCCGAGGAGCCGAGCGCGCGAAAGCTGCTGATCGTGCTGACCGATGGCAAGCCGAATGACCTTGACCACTACGAAGGCCAGCACGGCATCGAAGACAGCCATATGGCCGTCAAGGAAGCCCGTCGCGCGGGGCAGAACCTGTTCGGCGTTATTATCGACGAGGACGGGCAGGACTGGTTCGCGCGCATTTTCGGGCGCGGCGGCTTCGCGTTGTTGCCCAACCCTGAACGTCTTACGCGGGCCTTGCCCGACATTTACCGCACACTCACGCAGGAGGTTTGACATGCGTATCCTTGCTCTCGTTTTTTCGCTGATGGCGATGCCCGTCTGGGCCAGCTCATTTGACCGCCCGATCCCGCAGGCCCAATCTGCCACCGCAGAATTCTGGTTCGCCGTAGGCAGTCTCGGCCTAATCGCAGCGCTGTATCTGGTGCACAGATTGGTCTCTCGCAAATGACGGATCGGGGCTGGTCCGTTGCACGTATCGCGGTGGTCCTTTACCCGTTCGGGGCAGGGGCCATGGCGGTGAATGTGTTTTTCGCCTCCCTGATCTTCAGCTGGATCGGCGGGCCGGTTCTGACGGCCTTCTGGTCAATCTCGATTGGCTGTGTGATTGGCATTCCCGCCACATGGTATTTCGCCCGCCATATCCGCTATCTTATGGATACGGCAGACGCCCGCAGCGCAGACTAAGGAACACGACATGGCAACTTCATCCGCAGAGCAGATGCGCGCGTGGCAAGGGCCGGCGCTGTTCAGCTTCGGCTTCCGCCCGTTCTTTTTGTTCGGGGCGGTTTGGGCTTGTTTCGCGATGCTGCTCTGGATACCGGCGCTGTCGGGCGCGGTGACATTACCCACGCGGTTCGATCCCGTCTCATGGCACGCGCATGCGTTCTTGTTCGGCTATCTGGGCGCGGTGCTGGCGGGCTTCCTGCTGACGGCGGTTCCGAACTGGACCGGACGCCTGCCATTGGTTGGCTGGCCGCTGGCGGCGATGTTCGGGATATGGCTGGCGGGGCGTGTGGCGGTGCTGTTTTCGGAGTTTCTGCCGTCTGGCGTCGCCGCCGCAATTGATCTGGCATTCCCCGTTATCCTTGGCGCGGTGATCCTGCGCGAGATTGTCGCCGGAAAGAACTGGCGCAACCTGATGGTGCTGGGCCTGCTCGCGGTCTTCACCTTCGCGAACCTGCTGTTCCACATTGAAGCCGGGCAAGGCGATATTGCCGCGCAGGGCGTCGGGCTGCGGCTTGGCGTTGGCACGGGGGTGATGATGATTGCCGTGATCGGCGGGCGCATCGTGCCATCTTTCACCCGCAACTGGCTGGCCCGGGAGGGCAAGGAGGCGCGCCCGACCCCGCCGATGCAAATGTTCGACAAGGGTGTCTTGCTGGCGAGTGTCGCGGGATTGTTGCTTTGGGTTTTGCGTCCGGAAAGCGGGGTCACTGGCGTGGCGCTTCTTGTGTTGGGCGCGCTGCATCTGGTGCGGGTGGTGCGCTGGAAAGGGCATCACACGGGCGGCGAGGCCTTGGTTTGGGTGCTGCACGTCGCTTATGCCTTCATTCCGCTGGGCGCGATTGTCATCGGGTTGGCGATTGTGCTGCCTGACCTTGTGCTTACGCAATCGGCGCAGCATCTGTGGATGGCGGGTGCGATTGGGGCCATGACCTTGGCGGTGATGACCCGTGCGACGCTGGGACATACTGGGCAGAGCTTGCATGCGGGCGTTGGGACGCTGTTTATCTATCTTGCGCTGTTCGGGTCGGTCGCCGCGCGGGTATTCGCCGGAGGGGAGCCGGTGTTCTATCATATCTCAGGGCTGCTGTGGATCGTTGCCTTTGGCGGCTTCGCCGTGGCCTACGGGCCGCTGTTGCTGCGCCGCAAAGACGGTGCCTGAGCCCATGAGCTGGACTGCCTTTGCCGTTGTTTTTGTGGCGTTCTTCGTGACCCATTCGATCCCCGTGCGCCCCGCTGTGAAGTCGCGGATCGTCGCGCGGATTGGTGCGGCGGGATTCGGCATGGCCTATTCCACGCTGTCCATTGCCATGCTGGCCTTGCTGATCTGGGCCGCTGGGAAGGCGCCGTTTGAAGTGTTGTGGCCCCAAATGCCGTGGCATCGCCACGCGGTTCATCTGGGCATGCTGGCGGTGTGTTTGCTCCTAGCGCTGTCGCTTGGGCGGCCTAACCCGTTTTCTTTTGGCGGGGCGCGGAATGACGAATTTGATCCGGCCAAGGCGGGCGTTGTCAGATGGTCCCGCCATCCGGTTTTGCTGGCGCTGGCCCTTTGGGCAGGGCTGCATTTGCTGCCAAACGGCGACCTTGCCCATGTGATCCTGTTTGGCACGCTTGGAGGCTTTGCGGTCATCGGGCGCCGGTTGATCGACAGGCGCAAACGGTGCGTTATGGGCGCGGAACGGTGGCAGGCGTTGCGCGATGCGACCCGCGCAGCCCCGCGCTTCTACCGCCCGCGCTCTTGGCTGGAACTGGTGGTGCGCGTCGGCGCAAGCGTCGTGGCCTTCGCGACGCTATTGTGGCTGCATCCGGTGGTGATCGGCGTGCCCGCGCTCTAGGACGCGCGGGAGTAGCGCACACCTTCTGGAACATGCGCATCAAAGCAACTTGCGATAATGCGGGTCAGTGCGCGGCCCTCGGGTTTGATCTCGAGACATTGGTTTTGCAGCGATACCAACCCGTCAAACTTGGCGGCGATCTGCGGCAAAAGCGGTGCAATATTCGCTGCCTGTGCGCCGAACTCATCTTGCAGGTCCGCAATGTCCAACCTGAAATCACACATCACGCGCTCGATTACGCGGGCGCGAACCTGGTCGTCGAAATTCATCTCGTATCCGCGTGTACCTGCAAGCTGGCCTGCCGTGATGCGCTGGATATAGGCCGCCGTTGCGGGGGCGTTCTGGATATAGCCGTTGGGAAAGCGCGAGATGGACGATGCGCCAAGCCCGATCAGCGTCTGGCAGGTGTCGGCGGTGTAGCCTTGGAAGTTGCGACGCAAACGGCCAGTGCGGCGGGCCGTGTCCAGCTCGTCACCGGGGCGGGCGAAATGGTCGATGCCGACGGCGGGAAGTCCTGCGATCTCGAATCGCTCCGCGGCGAGCTGCGCCAGATGATAGCGGGCCAGATCGTCGGGCAAGGCGTCCTCGTCAATGAGCTTTTGCCGCTTCGACACCCAAGGAACATGGGCATAGCCGAACAGCGCCACGCGGTCAGGCGCGAAGGTGAGAACTTTGTCGATGGTGTCGGAAATGCGCGCCTCGGTTTGGTGCGGAAGCCCGTAAACCAGATCGGTGTTGAGCGAGGTGATCCCCGCCGCGCGCAGATCGGCGACACAGGCGCGGGTAACTTCGAACGGTTGCTCGCGACCGATGGCGGCTTGCACCAGCGGGTCGAAATCCTGAATGCCGATAGAGGCGCGGGTCATACCTTCGGCGGCCAGCGCGTCGATCTTGGCGCGGTCCACCATAGTCGGATCAATCTCGACCGAGAATTCAAAGTCCTTGGCAGGTGGGAAGACATCGCGAACGGCTTTCGCCAAGCGATGGATCAGGTGCGGTGGCAAAATGGTGGGCGTCCCGCCACCCCAGTGCAGCCGCCCCATGCGTATGCCCTTGGGCAAGGTTGCGCGCAGCAGTTCCAGTTCGGCTTCCAGCGTTCCAACATAGCTTTCGACGGGGCTGAGGGTCACGGTGCCTTGCGTATGGCAGGCGCAGAACCAGCAAAGCCGCTCGCAAAACGGGATGTGGAGATAGACAGACACCGGCACATCGGGATCAAGGGAGCCAAGCGATTGCGCTTGGAAATCATCGCGCACATCCGTGGTGAAGACCGCAGCCGTCGGATACGAAGTGTAGCGCGGCACGCGCGCATCGAAGAGGCCGTGAGCCTTGAGGGTGTCTATATGTTTCATGACCCTGCAATGACGGAAATCGACGCGATTGTTTTTGCGCGATATCAAACTTTGTCGAAAAGTTTGCGCGCCCGCTGCCATCTGAGGGCGATAAATGTCTGGCTTGGAAAGATGGTGCTGTGAGAGAGGATTGAACTCTCGACCTCACCCTTACCAAGGGTGTGCTCTGCCACTGAGCTACCACAGCATCTACACTTGCGTGTGGGCGGGGTATTAGGGTGAAAGTCTACTCGGTGCAACCCTAATCTGGACCCTTTTACCGCCCTAGGTTAAGACGGTCCCATGAGCGACAAGATGTCCCCGAATAACCCGCCAAAGCCGCAAAACAGCGCGCAAGCGCGCGAAGCGCGGTTGAAGGCGGCGTTGAAGGCCAATATGGGACGCAGGAAGCAGCAGGCGCGCGCGCGAAAATCCCCCGACGAGACGGGCAAAAACGAGACAAAAGGGCAGTAATATATGGATAAGATCATCGTCACGGGCAACGGCCCGTTGAAGGGGGAGATCGCGATCTCCGGGGCAAAGAACACCTGCCTGAAACTGATGACCGCCGCACTTCTGAGCGACGAGCCACTGACGCTGACCAATGTGCCACGCCTGTCCGACATCGGGACATTGTCGGAACTGCTGGAATCCCTTGGCTGCGAAGTGGCGCTGTTGAACGGGGGCAACGTCATGGTGTTGTCTGCCGGCGAAATCACCAATCGCAAAGCCGAATACGAAATGGTGCGCAAGTTGCGGGCGTCGTTTAACGTGCTGGGTCCGCTGGTTGCCCGCGAAGGCGAGGCGACGGTGTCGCTGCCCGGCGGTTGCGCCATTGGCGCACGCAAGGTGGATTTGCACCTGATGGCGCTGGAAAAGCTGGGGGCCACGATTACGCTGGACGAAGGCTACGTGCATTGCTCCGCCCCGAACGGTTTGACGGGCGCAGTAATCGAATTCCCGTTCGTCACGGTGGGCGGGACCGAGAACGCGATTACCGCCGCGACACTGGCGAAAGGCACGACCATCATCAAGAACGCGGCGCGCGAGCCGGATACAGTTGATTTGTGTAAATGCCTGAGCGCCATGGGCGCCAAGATTTCCGGTGCTGGCACCTCCGAGATTACCATTGAAGGCGTCGACCGCCTGCATGGTGCGACCCACGAAGTGATCGCCGACCGCATCGAGTTGGGCACGTTCATGATCGCGCCTGCTATTGCAGGGGGCGAGGTTGAGCTGATCGGCGGCCGCCGTGATCTGGTAGATGCGTTTTGCAACAAGCTGGAAGCAACGGGCGTTGTGGTCACCGAAACCGCGCGTGGCTTGAAGGTGTCCCACAATGGCGACCGTCTGAAGCCTGTCGACGTCGAGACCCAACCCTTCCCGGGCTTTCCGACCGACCTGCAAGCGCAGATGATGGCGGCACTGTGCCTTGCTGATGGCACCTCGAAACTGCACGAAACGATCTTCGAGAACCGCTTCATGCACGCGCCCGAATTGATCCGCATGGGGGCCAAAATTGATGTTCAGGGTGGCCATGCCACGGTGACGGGCGTTCAGAAAATGAATGGCGCACCGGTTATGGCGACCGACCTGCGGGCATCGGTTTCCCTCATTCTGGCGGGCCTTGCCGCCGAGGGGGAGACGACCGTCGGCCGTGTTTACCACCTAGACCGTGGATACGAGCGGATCGAGCAGAAACTGGGTGGCGTAGGCGCGTTAATCAAACGGGTGCCAGAATGAGCCGTGACGCAAGCTTCGAGGATGGTGCCGAGCGGCCCCTTCGCCTGACGGCGGAGGACGCCGATGATGTCACGGTGATCTCGTCGCTTGCGCAGGACGCGGTCTTTCCGGTGAGCGAGATGGCTTGGAAGCCTGCGCAACGTCGCTTTGCAGTGTTATTGAACCGCTTCCGGTGGGAAGATTTGCCTGCCGCCGAACGGCGTGGGCGGGATTTCGAGCGTGTGCGTGCGGTTCTGGCCTTTGATGACGTGACCAAGGTGTCGTCTAGCGGCTTGGACCGGTCCGACCCTGAAATTGTGTTGTCTTTGCTGTCCATCACGTGGATGGCGGGTGAGGACGGAGCGGGGCGGTTCGAGCTGACACTCGCAGGCGACGGCGCAATTGCGCTGGAAGCGGAATGCGTGAACATAACGCTGCAAGACGTCACGCGCCCTTATATCGCGCCATCACGCAAAGCACCGACACACCCACAGTGAAAATCCGGACGCTCACCAGCGCGGATGCGGAGGCGTTTCAAGCGCTCCACATCGAAGGGGTCACCAACTACCCGACCGCGTTCCTCAGGTCGCTTGGTGAGGTTCGCGATACGAGCTTGGACGAGTTGGCGCGGGTTCTGGATAGCGGCAAGATTATGGGCGCTTTTGCGGGCAAGACGCTGATTGGCCTTGCGGGGTTGGCCCAGAACGGCTTTGCCTCGGCACGGCATCGCGCAATGATCGGGCCGTTCTATGTGAGCACGGCCAGTCAGGGGCAGGGTGCTGCGCAGGCGCTGATGGACGCGCTGGTTGTGAAAGCCAGACAGATGGGTGTGCTGCAATTGGAACTCTACGTTTGGGCGAAGAACCCGCGCGCCCAGCGGTTCTACATCCGCAACGGCTTCGAACAAGTGGGCCGAATTCCGAGATCCGTGATCATCGACGGCGAAGAGTGCGACGATTTATTGATGGTACGTGCTTTGGATCGTTGAGCCTTCCGCGCCTGCGCGGTATGGAGGCGACATGCCTATGTTTCTCAACAGCGCTGACGCTGAATTCGACACTCAATTTGCCCGGCTTCTGACGATGAAGCGTGAAGACAGCCCCGATGTGGACGCTGTGGTTGCAGGGATAATTGCCGATGTGCAATCGCGCGGTGACGCGGCGGTTATCGAGTTAACCTCCAAATTTGACCGGATGGAATTGACGCCCGAGACGCTGGCGTTCTCTCGCGAGGAAATGGACGCGGAAATCGCGAAAGTTCCGGCTGAGGAGCGCGCAGCACTTGCGCTGGCCGCCGAGCGCATCCGCGCCTATCACGACCGCCAACTACCCCAAGACGAAGCGTGGGACGGTCCCCATGGCGAGATGCTTGGCTGGCGCTGGACTCCGGTCGAGGCCGCGGGGCTATACGTGCCGGGCGGATTGGCGAGCTACCCGTCATCGGTGTTGATGAACGCCATTCCCGCGCAAGTTGCGGGTGTGGAGCGGTTAGTGATCTGCGCCCCCACACCGGACGGGGTTGCGAACCCGTTGGTGCTATTGGCGGCGCGCTTGTCTGGCGTCGAGACTGTCTACCGCATTGGCGGCGCTCAGGCGATTGCAGCATTGGCTTACGGCACGGAGACGATCACCGCGGTGGACAAGATCACCGGACCGGGCAATGCGTTTGTCGCCGCCGCCAAGCGTCGCGTATTTGGGCGGGTCGGCATTGATATGATCGCGGGGCCATCCGAGATTTTGGTGATTGCCGATAAGGACAACGATCCTGACTGGGTGGCGGTTGATTTGTTGTCGCAAGCCGAACATGACGAAAGCGCACAAAGCATCCTGATCACCGACGACGCAGGGTTCGGTTTGGAGGTCGTCAAAGCGGTCGAGGCACGGCTGGAAACGCTGGAGCGTCGGGCGATTGCCGGACCAAGCTGGCGCGATTACGGCGCGGTGATTGTTGTGCGCGATATGGAAGAGGCGTTAATTCTGTCTGACAAGATTGCGCCGGAACACCTTGAGATTGCATGCGAAAATGCCGATGAATTAGCCGCGCGGGTGCGCCATGCAGGGGCCATCTTTATTGGTGCGTATACACCTGAAGCCATCGGGGACTATATCGGCGGGCCGAACCACGTGTTGCCAACAGCACGTTCGGCGCGCTTCTCGTCAGGCCTGTCGGTGATGGATTTTGTGAAGCGTACGACGCTTGCCCGCATGACGCCGGAAGCCCTCAAAGCCATCGGCCCCGCTGCAGAGACTTTGGCCATAGCCGAAGGCTTGGAAGCCCACGGATTGTCGGTCCGCGCAAGATTGAATAGGTTGAATGAAGAATGAGTAAACTTTGCGAAGTCACCATCGACGACAGCGGCTTGCCGACGCCCACAGCGGAGATCGAGCAAGAACGCAAAGTCGCTATTTTCGACCTGATAGAAGACAATTTGTTCGACCTGCCGCAAGACGGCGCACCGGACGGGCCGTATAAGCTGGACCTGTCCATTCGCGAGCGGAGGCTGGTCTTTGATCTGCATACCGAAGGCGGCGACAAGGCGGCGGAGTTCCATCTGTCGCTTGGGCCGTTCCGTCAGGTGGTGAAGGACTACTTCCAGATTTGCGAAAGCTACTTTGACGCCGTCAAGAAACTGCCACCAAGCCAGATCGAAACCATCGACATGGCGCGGCGGGGTATTCACAACGAAGGTGCCCGCGTGCTTGAGGACCGTCTGGAAGGCAAGGCCCGCGTCGACACCGACACAGCGCGGCGGCTGTTCACCCTCATTTGTGTTTTGCACTTCGGAGGGTGAGGGAATGGCGGAGGAGCAACCACAATCGGTTCTGTTCTGTTGCGATCACAACGCAGTCCGCTCGCCTATGGCTGAAGGGTTGATGAAGAAATTCTACGGCACAGACATCTACGTTCAGTCTGCTGGCGTGAAAAACGACTTAGATATTGATGGCTTCACCGTGGCCGTTTGTCACGAAATGGGCATCGAGCTGTCCCGCCACCGTACGCGATCGTTCGAGGAGATGCAGGAATGGGGGGACGACCTGTCAGGGTTTGACCTGATCGTGGCACTTAGCCCCGCATCGCAGCGCCAAGCATTGGAGCTGACACGGGTCTATCATCTAGCCGTCGAATACTGGCCCATTCTGGACCCGACAGGATTGGGAGAGGGCCGTGAAGAGAAGCTGAATTCCTACCGCATGGCCCGCGACCAGATAAAAGACCGGATTCTGGCGCGTTTCGGGACGCCTACAGCGTTTGATGAGGCCTAAGCGCACCATAAACACCGATAAATCCGGTGTGACGCTATGGCCAAACCCACTTAACCCTTGAAAACCCCCAAGTCCCGGCGCATTTAGTGCCACGCCCGCACTTTGGTGGGCATAACAACGGAGTGAACATGGCCAAGGAAGAACTGCTCGAATTCCCCGGCGTCGTGAAGGAACTCCTGCCTAACGCGACGTTCCTGGTCGAGCTGGAAAACGGCCATACGATCATCGCGCATACGGCAGGCAAGATGCGCAAGAACCGCATCCGCGTTCTGGCAGGCGACAAGGTGCAGGTCGAGATGACCCCCTATGATCTGACCAAGGGTCGGATCAACTACCGCTTCAAGTGACCGCTCTGACCCGGGAAGCCGGGTTGAGGCTCGTGCTCGGCTCCGGCTCGCCAAGGCGGCTGGAGCTTTTGGCGACTCTGGGGATTACCCCGGACGACATTCGCCCCCCCGATATCGACGAAGACCCGCAGCCCACCGAGAAGCCGCGCGACTACTGCCGCCGCATCGCCCACAGCAAGGCAGAGGCCTTGGTTCTTGCGGACAATGAGGTGGCCCTGTGCGCTGACACGACCGTCGCGTTGGGACGCCGTATCTTGGGCAAACCTGCTGATGCTGGCGAGGCCGCGCAGTTTTTGCTGTCGCTGTCAGGACGCAGACATCGCGTGATTACCGCAATGGCGGTGAAACGTGGTGACCGGATTTGGACCGCTGACGTGGTCACCTCGGTCAAGATGAAAAACCTATCGGATGAAGAGTTGAACGCCTATCTTGCCACCGACGACTGGCAGGGAAAGGCGGGGGGCTACGCGATCCAAGGACTTGCCGGTGCGTTCATCCCGTGGATACAAGGCTCGTACACAGGCGTCATGGGGCTTCCCGTGGCGGAAGCCGCTCAGTTGTTGAAAACCGCAGGATATGAGGCCGCGCGATGAAGGGTGCTTTGATTGTCTTAGGCGAGCTGGCTGGCCGTGAAGCCGCCGCACGCATGGTGGACGGCGTTCTGGATGACTTGCTGATTGCGCCGGATGATGATGCCCCACCTGCACCGGGCGCGATATACCGCGCTGTGGCCGACCGCCCGCTTAAGGGACAGGGCGGTATGATGATGACCTTGCCCGACGGACAGACAGCCTTGTTTCGCGGCGCGCAGGGCTTGAAGCCCGGCACAACGATGCTGGTGCAGGTGACCTCCTACGCCGAGTCTCACAAGGCAGTACCTGTCACCGACCGGCTGATTTTCAAAGGCCGCAGCGTGATTGTGACACCGGGCGCGAAGGGACTGAACGTCTCACGCCAAGTCCGCGACGAAGACGTGCGCGAGACGCTGTTAGAAGCCTTGCACCGCTCTCGGGCACCTGAGGCCGGACATGGGGTTATTCTGCGCACAGGCGCGGTTGGTCTGGATGCCGATGATATCGCCGAGGAAGCCGACAGTCTGCTTGATCTTGCGGATGCGGTTTTGGCGGACATCGAGGGTGAGCCTGAACTTCTGGTCGACGCACAGGGGCCGCATGATCTGGCTTGGCGTGATTGGCCACATTCGAACGAGACCGTTGAAGGCTTCGAGGCCCATGGCGTGCTGGACGCCTTGGCGTTGCTTGACCATGACGAGGTGCCACTTGGCCAAGCGTCCATGTTCATAGAGCCGACCCACGCACTGGTCGCCGTGGACGTGAATACGGGCGGCGATTTTTCACCGGCTGCCGGGTTGAAGGCTAATCTGGCCGTGGCGAAGGCTTTGCCGCGGATGTTGCGTCTGCGCGGATTGGGGGGGCAGATCACCCTCGATCTGGCGCCCATGGCGAAAAAAGACCGTAAACAATTTGAAACCGCGCTGCGCAGCGCGTTCCGTAGCGACCCGATTGAAACCTCGCTGGTTGGCTGGACGCCGCTGGGCCATTATGAGTTGCAGCGCAAACGGGAACGTCTGCCGATACCGAAAGGACTGGCCCAATGAGCTGTCCCATTTGTTCCAAGAAAACCGTCGAAAAATTCCGCCCGTTTTGCTCAAAGCGCTGCGCCGATATTGATTTGGGTCGCTGGATGACGGGCGCTTACGCGCTTCCCAGCGAAGACCCGGTCGATGATGAAGAGTTGATGGAAGAGCTGGAGAAAAAACTGGGTGAGATAGCCTCGGGTGGCCCTGCCGGTGATGGCTCGAAGCCTCACTGACGGCCCGATGCACCGGAGTTTGTACTTTTCATGAACTAGGCTATGGACAGCACCAAATCACTAGCCTAAATAGGCCCACGTTCGCAGGTAAACACCCTATGCGAACACCCGGTGCCCGGGTAGCTCAGGGGTAGAGCAGTGGATTGAAAATCCTCGTGTCGGTGGTTCAAATCCGCCCCTGGGCACCATTTCAAACTTCATACTTCGCGAATGCCAGAAACCATTGAAACCACAATCGGTTCCGGTTTTCGATTTGGTGTTGGGAATCAACCTCGGGTGAGGCTAATCAGTTTTCTGCCTGCACCTCTTGTTCCGGTACGCTTAGCGTCGACCATGTGTCATCGCGGGGCGGTGGTGGTGGCGTTGCGCATGTTCGGGTGTGGATGCTGACCTTCGCGATGAAATGCGCGGAGATAGGGGCTGTCACGAACAAGAAGGCCATGATCAAGATTTCATGCACCGACGTATCGCCCAAGACGAACGAATGTATCATCGATGCCAATAGCAGCATGCCGATCCCGATGGTTCCAACCTTTGTAGGGGCATGTAAGCGGGTCATGGGGTCGTTAAACTTCAAAAGCCCGATGACACCCACGATGATGAATGCAGACCCGATCAGCAGGCATATCGCGGTTGCGTAAGTTCCGATGATTTCGCCGCTCATTCGATGATGTCCCCCCGCAACAAAAAGCGCGCTAGCGCGACCGTGGAGACAAAGCCGAGCATTGCGACGAGCAAGGCAACCTCGAAGTAGATTTGAACGCCTAAGTGAATGCCAAGAACGATGATCAGACCCAGTGCGTTGATGACCATCGTATCAAGGGCAAGGATCCGGTCCCCCGGAGTTGGCCCCAAAACCAGACGTACCATGGAGAGCAACTGCCCAAGCGCGAGGGCGACGAAGGCAATGACCGATGCCATGTCCAAAAATCCTAAGGCTAGGGTCATTTGAAAATCTCCTTCAGGCGGTTTTGATATCGCGAGATGATATCGTCGCGAACGGCATCAGGGTCGTCGGTGTGCAACACATGGACCAGAAGACTGTTCCCGTGCTCGGACAGGTCCGCCGAAACGGTGCCAGGTGTCAGCGTGATGGTGCCGGCCAGCACGGTAATGGCCTCGGGTTGGCGCAACTCTAGCGGCACCACGATCCAAGCCGGTTTCAGCTTTGAATTCGGAACGCTCAGGACGATCCAAGCAACCTGCACATTCGCGACCACAATGTCCCACAATACCATGACGCAATATGAAGCCATCTTGCCCAGCCGGAACCCTTTGGGCGTGTCAGGCCACCAAACCGATGTCCCCCACGGGATAATAATCCCGAGGAAGACACCAAAGACCATCATTCCCGCGGAAAACTCGTTCTGCAATAGGGTCCACACCACTGCTAAGAGAAGTGTCAGCAACGGATGTGGAAGCAGCCAATAGAATGCGCGTGACATATCAGTGATCCTCCGTCGTTGGTTTGCTGTGCTTGCCCGGCGTTTCTATCACAGTCGAAATGTAGGGCTCTGGCGCGAAAAGCTGCGCGGCCATGGTTGTGGTGTAGGCATGCATCTGCCCCGCAAAGACCGTGTGCGCTACCAAGAGCGAGATAAGCCCGCCAACAGCAACATAAGACAAGGCCGCCGGACGCGGATGGATGGGGGCGTCTTCTAGCGCCTCGATACTATGTGCCTTCCAGAACAGAACGCTACCTGCAAGGGCAAAACCGACGATGCTGATCAAGCTCGACGTCAGAACGATCACCCAGATCCAGACCATGAGGTCAGCGTCATAGGCCGCATTCAAGATGAGCAGCTTACCCAGGAACCCTGACAATGGCGGCAGGCCTGCCATCGCAATCGCACCTATGAAAAACAACCCTGCGGTTAGGGCGTTGCC
This sequence comes from Litoreibacter ascidiaceicola, assembly GCF_900129235.1. GTDB lineage: Bacteria > Pseudomonadota > Alphaproteobacteria > Rhodobacterales > Rhodobacteraceae > Litoreibacter > Litoreibacter ascidiaceicola. The sequence goes on from NZ_FQUV01000004.1 coordinate 342,599, forward strand.
CGCGACTGGGGGCTGCGGTGTCAGGTTCAGATCGGCGCGACCAGTACGCACAAGGTCCGAGATCAGAAACAAGACAGCACCAGCCAATGTCGAATGCACGATGTAGTAGAGAGCGGCCGCGATGCCCTCGGGTGTGAACAGCGAGATCGCCACCATCACCATGCCCATGGACCCGATCACAGAGAACGCGACAAGCCGGTCCAGCCGCTTGGCTGCCAGAACGCCCACCATCCCGATGGCCAGCGACAACAGCGCGGCGGGGAGCAACCAAAGGTCATGCAAGCCTGCTGTGACGTCCAAGTCCGGCGGAAAAATCATCGTGTAGACGCGGATGATTGCGTAAGCACCGACCTTCGTCATGATGGCAAAAAGCGCGGCCACGGGAGCGGGTGCTTCGGCATAGCTCGACGGCAGCCAGAAATGCAGCGGAACAAGCGCTGCCTTGATCGCAAAGACCAGCAGCAAAAGTACGGCGGCTATGCGGATGCCTACAGTGTCCTCGGGGCCAATCATAGCGACGCGATTGGCCAGATCGGCCATGTTCAACGTGCCTGTCTCGGCATAGATCGAGCCAAGCGCAAATAGAAAGAGCGTCGAGCCGATAAGGTTGAACAACACGTACTGGACACCTGCGCGCAGTCTTTCGTTGCCACCTGCGTGGATCATCAAGCCGTAAGACGCGATCAGCAACACCTCGAAAAAGACGAAGAGGTTGAAGAGGTCTCCGGTTAGGAACGCGCCCATGATGCCCATCAGCTGGAACTGGAACAGCGCGTGGAAGTGTCGCCCGCGATTGTCCCAGCCCGAACCTATCGCGTAAAGCAGCACGAAAAGCGCCAGCACCGCTGTCAGGAGAACCATCAGCGTCGACAGCCGGTCGGCCACCAGCACGATGCCGAACGGAGCGGCCCAATCGCTGAGTTGGTAGAGTACAATGGAGCCGTCGGACACCTGAAAGGCCAACCCTGCTGCAATGATGATCAGGGCCAGTACACCAGCGATCGACAGGGTCCGTTGAATGCCGATGTGGTACCGTGCCGCCAGCACGATAAACGGCGCAAGCAAAGCGGGCAGCACGACGGGGGCGATGATCCAGTGGTTCATGATGTGCCCTCCGCCTTGTCGTCGGCGTCTTCGCTTGGATCGTCGACATGGTCATCGTCGGACCCCAAGAACGCGCCAAGACCAATCATCACCACAACGGCTGTCATCCCAAAGGAAATGACGATGGCAGTCAGCACCAAAGCCTGCGGCAGTGGATCGGTATAGACGGACACCCCATCGCTCAGGATTGGAGGTGCGCCGACGGTCAGGCGGCCGGACGAGAACAGGAACACGTTAACCGCATAGGTCAGCAACGACATTCCCAAGATCACCGGAAAGGTCCGCAGGCGAAGCATCAGATAGATGCCACCAGCAGTCAGAACGCCAATGGCGGAGGCAACCAGAAATTCCATATCAGCCTCCTTCCTTTGCAGGTTTCGCACCAATCTGGAGCGGGTTCTCTCTCGAGGGGTCGATATCCATCGGGTGCTCGTTGTCAGGCACATGTGCGCGCCGCGCAAGGCGCGAGAAGCTTTCCAACGACAGCATCACAGCTCCGACAACTGCCAGAAACACGCCAAGATCAAAGAGCGCTGCGGTCGCCAGTTCGAACTTCTCAAACGGCGGGATACGGACATAGGTGAAGTCCGACGTCAGGAAGGGTTTGCCGACAAACCATGAGCCGATGCCCGTGAAACCGGCAATCAACACACCTGCACCGATCACGCCATGATAGGGATAGCGCAGCCGTGCCGAAGTCCACGCAAAACCGCTGGCCATGTATTGCATCACGACACCGATCGAGACGATGAGGCCCGCGATAAAGCCGCCGCCCGGCTCGTTATGTCCCCGCCAGAAGATGTAGAACCCGACCAAAAGGACCACCGGCATGATCACACGGGTCAGGACCACCATCATCATCGGATGCACGTCGCCTGCGCGGGCTTGATCGGGTAGGCGGTTCAAAAGCCGCGCACGCACGGGGCCACCCAGCAATGTTTCTGTCAGCGCATAGATCAGGAGTGCAGCGATCCCCAGCACGATGATTTCGCCATATGTGTCAAATCCCCGAAAGTCGACGAGGATCACGTTGACCACATTGGTCCCGCCGCCGCCCTTGTAGGAATTGGCCAGATGAAATTCCGAAATCGGAGTGCTGACCGCGTCGCGCAAAAGATAGTAATAAGCCAGCGCGAAGGTCGCCAGCCCGCCTGCAATCGCAATACCCGTATCGCGCACGCGGCGCAGGACAGAGCTTTCTATTGGGGTGCGGTTTGGCAGGAAATTGAGGGCCAGCAGCATCAAGATAATCGTGACCACCTCGACAGTGAACTGGGTCATCGCCAGATCGGGTGCGCTAAAGAAAACAAACCCGACAGAGACCATCAGCCCGACGATGCCAATCAGGATCAGCGACAAAAAACGATTGCGGTGCATCAACACCATACCGCAGGTCGCAGCGACCAACATCAACCAACCCGCAATGAGCACGGGGTCCGCAGGCTGCAGCGTGCGGGTGGCAGTCCCGACTGATCCGGTGCTCCAAGCGTGGAAACCCGCAGCGAGTATGGTAACAGCGGCGACAGCCGCGTAGCGCGTAAACGCGCCGTTGTGCAAAGGCAGAATGACCTGTTGAGACACCCTGACGACAGCATTGATAATGGTATCGAAGATTGCTTTGGCTTCGGGTCTTGGGGTGGTGTCCCAAAGGCGCAGCGCGGGGGTGAAAACGGCAATCATCAGTAAGCCGCCGACAACGGCTATCATCGACATGAAGAGGGCCGGAACCAGCCCGTGCCAGATTTTGAAATAAGCTTTTGGTACCTCTGCCGCGTCGCCAAGAACGGAGGCTGTCACCAGTTTCACGAAGGGCTCGGCCAGGAAAGGCGCGACACCGATTACCACGACCAGCACCACCAAAATCGCGGGTGGCATCCAAAGGCCTGCCTCCGGATCATGGGGCTTGGCGGGATAGTCGTCCCGCACCGGACCCAAGAACACATGCCCGATCAGCCGGAAACAATAGGCCGCAGACAGAAGCGATCCGAATGTCGCCAGTGCGGGAACCAGCCAAGGTAGCCCAAACAGCACCGTGTGGTTGGCCTCTTCCAGCATCATTTCTTTTGACAAAAATCCGTTGAGCAGCGGAATACCCGCCATCGACAGCGCCGCAAGGGACGCGATCATGAAGGTAATCGGCATCAGTTTCCGCAAGCCTCCGAGGCGGCGAATGTCGCGGGTATGGGCCTCGTGGTCGATGATACCGGCAGACATGAAAAGCGCGGCTTTGAAGGTCGCGTGGTTGAGGATGTGAAACACCGCAGCCATCGCGCCAAAAGCGGTGCCTGTGCCCAAAAGCATGGTGATCAGGCCAAGATGGCTAACCGTCGAGAAGGCCAGTAGCGCCTTTAAATCATGCTTGAACAGCGCGATCAGTGCGCCCAGAACCATGGTGACCAGACCTGCGGTGGTGACAATCATGAACCATTCGGGTGTGCCGGACAGGACGGGCCACATCCGCGCCATCAGGAATATCCCTGCCTTCACCATCGTCGCCGAGTGTAGATACGCAGACACCGGCGTGGGCGCTGCCATGGCGTGTGGCAACCAGAAATGGAAAGGGAACTGCGCCGATTTGGTGAAGCAGCCCAGCAGGATCAGGATCAAGGCGGGAACATAAAGCGGGTCTGCTTGAATAAGGTCGCGGTTCTCAAGGATCACGCTCAGATCGTAGCTGCCGACGATCTGGCCCAAAATCAGCATGCCACCAATCATCGCCAAACCGCCCATGCCCGTGACGGTCAAGGCCATTCGCGCGCCTTGCCGACCCTCCGGCAGGTGCTTCCAATAGCCGATCAGCAAGAACGAAGACAGCGATGTCAGCTCCCAGAAAACCAGCAAAAGCAGGATGTTGTCGCTCAGAACGATGCCGACCATCGCGCCTTGGAACAGCAGGAGGTAGGTGAAGAACTCGCCCATATTGTCATCGCGGCTTAGATAGTTCCGCGTATAAGCGATAATCAGCAGGCCAATGCCCAAGATTAACAGCGCAAAGAAGAATCCAAGCCCGTCCAACATCAACGTGAAATTCAACCCAAGCGACGGCATCCAGTCGACCCGCGCCGTCACGACTTCTCCGGCCAGAACCAAGGGCAGATTTGTCAGCAAGCCGATGAAAGCGGCCAGTGAGACGGCAAAAGTCACGCCGGCACAGGCTGAGCGCCCCGCAGAATTCATCAGACCCGGCAAAAATGCGCCTAAGAAGGGCAGTGCAACGATAATGAAAAGGGACACGGGAACTCCAGAAAGGATCGATTATGTAACTTGCACAAAGCTGGTCAGGATTCGCAAGAGCGCGGACGCGATTATCCGCCTGAACAAGAGTGCCGCGCCTTCAATCAGATTGTGTTTCAACTCCGACACGTCGCTTGCGCTCGCCCAGCATCAACATCGCAGGCGTCACCACCAAAGTGAGAACAGTGGCGATCACAAGCCCGCCCGCAATAGCGGAGGACAGCTCCGTCCACCACTGGGTCGAGGGCGCCCCGTAAACGATCTCTCGGGTAAAGAAATTCAGGTTTACACCAATGACCATTGGCATGAGGCCAAGCGCGGTCGTCACGGATGTCAGTATTACCGGACGCAAACGCTGTGCGCCCGTGCGCAAAGCGGCCTCCAAGGGCGACTGCCCGGAGGCTTTTAGGTCGTTATAGGTGTCGATCAGCACGATGTTGTTGTTCACGACAATCCCCGCCAGCGCGATGACCCCGATCCCGCCCATCACGACCCCGAAGGGGCGGCCGGTAATGATCAGACCCAGCAAAACTCCGGCGATGGAAAAGACGATCGCGCTCATCACCACGAAGGCTTGGAAGAAGCTGTTGAACTGCAACACGAGGATGACGAACATCAAGAAGATGGCCGAGATAAACGCGCCGATCAGGAACGCCATGCTTTCTGCCTGGTCTTCTGCTTCACCTGCAAAGCTGAATTTTACGCCTTCGGGAAGGTCCGCGGCTTCTAACGAGGCCGTCAACGCGCGCACCTGATCATTGACAAGTACGCCCGGCGCGACGTTGGCCTCAATCGTGGTGACGCGCTTTTCGTCGATACGGCGGATGACGCCCGTGCGCTCGGATGGCTCGAAAGTCACGAAGTTCGAAATCGGGACGAGACCAGCCGATGTCGGAACGCGCAAGTTGCCCAGTTCGGCAAGCGAGCGCTCCTCTCGCGGGAAGCGCACGCGGATGTCCAGAGACCCGTCGACATCGTCGGGGCGATAATCGGCGATGGTGATCCCTTGCGTAAGCAATTGTACCGCTTGCCCCAGAAGGCTGACATCCGCGCCAAACCGTGCCGCTTCGGCGCGATTGACAAGGATCGACACCTCTACGCCCGGCAGGGGCCGTGTATCGGTGACATCGGTGAAGCCACCCTGCTTGTCCATCAGAGCACGAATTTGTTCGACCGCGATGGTTTGTGTCTGGGGGCTACGGGCGGTAATTTGCAGGTTGATCGGCTTGCCCGTAGACGGGCCGCCGCTTTCGGTTTGAACCTGCACGTCGATGCCCGCGATATCGGCAACGCTGTTGCGAATGTCTACGCCGATCTCGGCGGCAGGGCGACGGGTGTCCCATGCGGTCAGTTCAAGTTGCAGCGTGCCGATGGTTTCCTCGTCGCCCTGACCCGCGCTCATGGTGGAGCGTGCGTAGATGCTGGCAATCTCGTCATAGCCCAGTATGCGTTCTTCGACGGCGCGCACCAAAGCGTCGCGCTCGAAAATCGAAAAGTTATCGCGTGCGCGCACTTGGACTTGCATGAAGTCAGGCTCGACGGACGGGAAGAAGCTGATGCCCTTGCCGAATTGAGCATAAAGGCTGAATCCGCCCAACAGCAATGCCAGCGCCAACAGGAGTGTCGCCAGAGGGCGCAGGATCGCCCATTCCAAGATTTTTATGTAAGCGCCTGTGGCGCCCTTGATGTCGCGCGGATCACCAAATTCCGCTGCATGTAGTGCCGCTTTCGCCGTTGCGGTTTGAGGCTGCCGTTTGCCGATCAGGCCGCCGACGACAGGGATGAAAACCAATGCCATGAACAGCGATGCGAACAGTGTAAGGATCACTGTGATTGGCAGAAACTTCATGAATTCACCGACCATCCCCGACCAGAAGAGCAGGGGGAAGAACACGCTGAGGGTGGTCGCCGTAGATGCAATGATTGGCCATGACATGCGTTTGGCGGCGAAGGCATATGCGTCTTTGGCGGATGCGCCTTCTTGCAAGCGCCGGTCGGCGAGTTCGGTGGTTACAATCGCACCATCCACAAGCATACCTACAACAAGGATGAGCGAGAACAAGACGACGATGTTCATCGTGTAGCCCATTGTCCATAGCGCAATGACACCAGCAAGAAACGCACCGGGGATCGCCAGGCCAACAAGGATCGCAGACCGCAACCCGAGGGCGAGAACGATGACGATCATCACCAGGATCACGGCGGCAATCACGTTGGCTTCCAAATCACTGAGCAGGTCTTTGACCTGTTTGCTTTGGTCTTGAAGGTAGGTGACTTCGACACTCTCGGGCCAATCGGTACTCAGGCGGTCCACGAGCGCCTGAACTTCGGCAACGGTGTCGATGATGTTCGCGCCGGACCGTTTTTTCACTTCCAAAGCAAGCGCTGGCTGCCCGTTAATGCGCGCGAAAGACGTCGGGTCTTCAAATGTGCGCCGGATGGTGGCGACGTCGCCAAAAGTGACGACGGTATTGCCGCGCACCAAGACGGGCATGGACATCACGTCCTCCAGCCCTTCGATGAGGCCTGGGACTTTCAATACGATACGGCCTGCGCCGGTCTCGATTGCGCCAGCGGCAATCAGGCGGTTGTTGCGCTGGATTTGGCCGATCAGCTCGTCAAAGGACAGGTTGTAGGTCTGGAAGACAGTAGGGTCGATCAGAACCTCCAGAAACTCGAACCGCTGCCCGCCGATATCAACCTCTAGGACCCCGCTGAGACCTTCGATTTCTTCTTGCAGCGTTTCTGCGAGATCGTTGAGTGTGCGCTCCGGAACCGGACCGGACAGGATCGCTGTGATAATCGGGAATAGGGCCGTGTTTATTTCTGTGATCTTGACGTCATAGGCGTCGTCGGGCAGGTCACCTTCGGCGCGGTCAGCAGCTTCGCGCACTTTGTCCAGTGCACTCTCGCTGTCAAAGCCGGGGCTGAACTCCAACTGAATGCTGGCGAAGCCTTCGGAGGCTTCCGACTTGAGACTTTCAAGCCCGCTGATGGAGGCGAATTCGGTTTCCAACGGTTCCAACAACAAGCGTTCCGCGTCGCTGGGGCTGATACCATCCAGCCCGGTTGAGACATAGAACAGCGGTAGAGGAACCTCGGGGTTTGCTTCCTTTGGGATGGAAACATAGGCATAGGCGCCGACAGTCAAAACCATCACCAACGCCATGACCACGACCCGCGAGCGTGAGAACGCAGCGTTGATAATCGCGTTCATCGGGCTGGTTCCTCGGGCCGAGGATTTACAGTTTCGCCCTCGCTTACGAACCCTTGACCCACCGTAATGACGTCGGCCTTGTCAGGCAGACCCGTGACCCAGATCCCCTCGATTTGAGCGCGGACAACCTGGATGGGATGGAACTCGACGGTCATGTCTTCGGCGACGGTCTTTACACCAAGCTCCCCGCGTTCACTAAGCGATACAATCGACGGCGACAGAAAATGGGCGGTGGCCTCGCCTGTGGGAATACGGACCTCCGCAGAGATGCCGGCGGGGATCGCACCGTCTTCGTTTGGCACATCAATTTCGGCAAGGAAGGTACGCGTCTGAGAGGACGCGGAGGTGCCAACGAAGGACACCGTGCCGCTGCGCTCCTCTCCGGTAATGAATTTAACCGTCGCGGATTGGCCGTTTTTGATGCGGGTTAGGGATTGCTGCGGGACCTGTATCGTAACGGTCAGCGGCGTGTTGTCCACGATGCGCCCGATTGCCGAGCCTGCGGACACAAATTCGCCGGGGTCTAGATCCAGTGTTTCGATCCGGCCATCGAACGGGGCGGTGATCACAAGGTTTTTAGAGGCCTCCTGCGCGTCAGCGACCTGCGCTTGTGCCGACGCCAAAGCGGCACGAGCCTGCGCGACGCGATCAGCGGTCGCAACGCCCCGTTGTAGCAACGCTTCCGCGTTATCGAATTCGCGTTGGGCGCGGGCGAGTTCTTCGTTTGCGCGATTGATCTCGGCCTTGTTTGTGGTCGCATCCAGTCGCGCGATGATGTCACCAGCCTCTACATTCTGGCCTTTCGTGACGAGCACTTCGGCGACGTCGCCGGAAACCTCTGCACGCAACTCGGTGTCGCGGTCGGGTATCGCCTGGCCTTCGGCTTGGTAGTACTGGGTCACGGTTTCGGCGACGGAAGGTTTGACGGCGACCGCAATCGGCTTGGGCGCCTCGCGCGTTGGAGTGGCGGTTGGCTCGGCGGACGGGAAAATGAAACCGCTGCCCATCCAGGCCACGATAACCACCACTAATGCCGTTGCAATCCAAGTGGAGCGGGACGCGCCCTCGTCATCCTGGAACTCCAGCGCTTTTGCGTCTTGGGCCGTGTTGGTCATGGTTTAATCCTTCCGAGCAGCAAACTGCTGGTGCGGTCTGAGCGGGTCTGTTGAGGAGCTTCGGTGAATACCTAAATTGTTGCGTTGATTACAAACTCGTTTGAGCAATTCAGGTATCATACATGGATCGAAATCCTTCGTTAACACTCGATTAGAGTGCGCTTTGCTTATACGTCAAGGGTATTCAGTTTGAGCCGAACATTCAGACGTAACGTCTCTTTACGTTGGATTTTTCAGAAATGCGTTCAAGAAATCCCCGTGAAATTGCGATTGAGCACCCAAACGTTCGAAGGCGGCTTCCGGTTCCCGCGCTGCGTGACGGTCAACCACCAGACGTCGAAAACGTCAGACGTCAAAGCGTCCCTGTTCGGTGTTCTTGGTCAAGGCGGCGGCCTCGAAAACGCGGCCGTTCATCACGCCATAAACCCCGTTTTGCATCACTTGAGCAGCGATGATCGCACCGCCCATGTTAAATGGTCCGTCAGAAAAACTCAGAGAATGCGGGCGCATTGCGCCTGTGAGCACGATAGTTTTTCCCGAAACACGCTTCGATATCCACCGCGCGCTTTGGCCCATTGTGCCAGTGCCGTGGGTGACCACAATTGCGGGTTCAGGTGCCGCAAGAATGGCCTCGACGATTGTAGCCCGATCATCATCATCAAAGTCGAGACTGTCCTTCAGCATCAGGAGCTGGACGGTCGGAAAATGACAGCGGGCGAGGGATAGAATTTCGGGGACATGAGTGGTGTTGTCCTCCGAAAAGGCCAGCGCCTCGGTGGCGGGGTCATGGACTTTGTCGATAGTTCCGCCCGTCACGATGATCCGAACATCTTTCATAACATAATCCTTCCGCTGGAAGTTCAGCGCCCGACGCTAATCGCGAACCGAAAGCGGTTGCGCGAGCGGACCTGAGTAGGGGGCGGCTACCGCAACCCGTTGCGCGCAATGTAGACCGCAAGATCAAGGATCACCTGACCCCGCGCCGCGGCAATGGCTTGTGGTCCGCCCAACGGGTCAAACGGTACCGCAAGATCAAACAGTCCAGAGCGTTCGCGGCCACCATCCGGAACGCCTACAAAGAACTGTCCGGACGCGCGGAACTGACCGTTCGCACCGGCGATGAGGCTTTCAAAACGGACCTCCAAACGGGCGTCCGGAAAGGCTTCGAACGGCCATGGCTCGGAGGCAACACGCGCACCGGTCAGACGCGCAAGATTGCGGGTTAACTCCAAGGCGACCGCCCGCTCGGGGCTGTCGGCCCAAAGAATGGCGGAGTCAGTCACGAGTTTGCCGTCCAGATCCTCGATTGCGATCTCGTTGGCACCGGCATAGGCTGGCAACGAGACGTCGCGCACTTCGACCGCACGAAAGGCGATACGTTGCTTTTGTTCAACTTGCGGTGGGGTAACCGGATAAAGGTCGGGCGTGGCCCCGCAGGCAGCAAGCGCGAAAGCGGTCCCGACAAGGATCGGCTTTAGTGCAGTCATAATTATCTTCCCCGTAATAGTGAGCCTGGGTTGCGTTCCAGCATACGTGCCAGTGATGTCATCGCCTCGGCTGCTTTAGAAATGTCGCGCAATGCGCTCTGGGCATCACGGCTCAGCACTTCGCCTTTGTTATACCCTGCAATCGTTTGGTTGGCTTGGTTTAACACCTGCTGCACCCGTTCGACCAACGCCGGCAAATCCTGTGTGGAAATGGCGACAGCATCGGCTGCTTTGCGCGTTGAATCCAGCGTCGCGTTTATGTTCGTGACGGCACCGCCTTCACGCAATTCCCGCAAGGTCGCGTTTATTTCGTTTAAGGCAGAGCCGAGGTCTTCTGGCAGCTTCTTCGCCGCGTCGGTGCCCAAAATTGCATCCGCCGAAGTTGTAAGAGACGTAAGCTGTTCGGTCAAAGCATCCAAAGGCAGGCTTTCTGCCTTCGCGGCAACGGCTTGCAGCTGCGTGACAAGCGCAGGCACCCCTTCGACCGAGGCGTTCACACCATTCGCTGCCGCCGCCGCCGCATTGACCGCCGCGACGAGTTGGGTGGTAAACTTTTCCTCTTCCAACTGCGCCAACAAGGTTTCGAACCGACCAAGCGCTCCGTTAAGTTTAGCGGGGATGTTTTGCACATCATCCGACCCGACGATATCGCGCACATCGCCCAACAAGGCGCGTACAACCTTCGGCGTCTCGCGAAGGTCTTCGTTGGAAATCAGCGCGTCGGCACTGTTCAGGAACTGGATAGCGCTGTTGAGCAACTCTTCGATTGGCAGGTTGTTGATGCGTGAAACCACGCCCGCAACCGTCGCCGTGACGTCGGAGATGTCATTGCTGGTGCTTGGGATGATCGGGATGATGCCTTCACCGGATTGCACAACATACGAGGATACATTCTCGGTATCGACCAACTCGATCTTCAGGCCGCCCGCAAGAAGGCTGGCGGACGCAAGCCGCGCACGCAGGCCTTCCTCAATACGGCGCGACAGAAACTGCAACGCTGCCTCAGGTGTGACCTCATCCGTCAAACCAAGCCGCGCGGGCTGGATGTCGATGAGCGCGTTCAGCCGCACCCGCTCATCGCCGAACGCATCTGCGTCAATGACGCCTGATACGCCGGTCACCCGGCCAATCGGAAAGCCGCTGAGCTCAACCGGGGCGTCCACGGCAAGACCGGAGATGCTTTCGTCGAACACCACGCGCATTTGAAGCGGCTCTGCTTCCGAGGCGTTGAAGACGCTGTCACGCGCTGACTCTTCGTCGGCAAACACTTCGAACGACTTGCCGTCAGACACCCGCCCACCGCTGGAAACGAAGGTTTCGAAGGTCAGGCCACCGCTGACGAGCGTGGCGAAGGACGAGAAGTCGATTTCCGCGCCGCCTGGGCCGACGGAAAAGGTGAATCCGGAGGTGTCCCAAAACCGCGTTCTGTCAGAGATCAGGCGGCTATGGGGGTGGTAGATAATTGCTTCCGCGACGGCAAAACTGCCCTGCTGCGAAATATGCGCCTTGCCCACGCGCCCGACTTCGATCCCGCGAAACGTGATGGGACTGTTGTCGGTCAAGTTGCCACCCGCCGTGGTGCGCAAGGTGATTTCGAGCCCTTCTTTACCATAGCGATACAGCGGGGTGTCTTTCAGGCCTTTGAATTTGGATTGCGCGGGACCGATATCGCCGTCCCAGGTGCCTTCGATGTACACACCTGTCAAAACCGTATCGAGACCGCTTACGCCTTGTGCGCTCAACTCAGGTTGGACCACCCAGAAACTGGCACCCACATCCACAAACGGCGCGATGTCCTTGTCTATTCGCACAAGGGCCACAACGCCGGACAGGTTCGACGCGAACTTGACGTCTTCCACAACACCGACGGCCACATCCCGAAACCGCAGCTCGGTCTCGCGTTTTGCGATACCGGCGCCATTCTCGAACTCGATCTCGATAAGCGGGCCACGGTCGGTGTAGGACTGCCACGCGACGCCAAGGGCAATGGCCAAGGCCAAAATGGGGATGATCCAGACGAAGGACGCATTCGCGAAAAACGACTTGCGTGCCGGTTCGATGGACACGGGTGTTGGCGTCTCACTCATCTGTCGTCGTTCCCTCTTGTCTGGCACGTACGTCCCAGATCATGCGGCTGTCAAAGGCCTGTGCCGATAGCATCGTAAAAATCACAGATAGCGCAAAAAACAGGCTGGCACGGCCCGGATTGACCGCAGCGAGAGTATTTAACTGGACGAGCGACGACATGATCGCAACTACAAAAATATCAATCATCGACCAGCGCCCGATATATTCGACCACCTCATACAGCACCTGACGGTGGTGGTTGGACACGCTGGAGGGGCGTTTGACCGATATGGCAAGAAAGGCGATGGCCATAAACTTGCCTATGGGAATGACGACGCTCGCAATCAGGATGATCAAGGCAATGCCCACAGCCCCGTGATGGATTAGCTCGACCGCACCGCCGACGATTGTGTCTTCCTGCACGCTAAGCAAGGTGCGGGTTTGTAGCATCGGGTACATATTGGCGGGCACGTAGCACATCAACCCAACCAGCCAAAGCGCCCACACCCGCTGCAAGCTCAGGCGGTCGCGCGCAACGATTGTGCTGCCACAGCGGCCACATGTTTGCGTGCCCGCGGGCCAGACCTGCGTGCACCGTGTGCAGGCAACGACGCCGAGATCGCGCGCGCTTACGATGTTTGAGTTTTGTCCAGCGACTTCCATACCGACCATCTACATAAGAAATTGTCTTGAACCACAACTAGGACAACCAGCCCCGAAAACATCCAGAACGCGGGCCCGAACGCAACATCCGCCAAATCGCTGATCTTGATCAATGCAACGGCGCAGCCCAGCACAAAGATTTCTGCCATCGACCACGGGCGCAACGCTTCGGCCAAGCGGAAGGCCTGAGTTGACCCGCGTGCAGGGGGCCGGTCCAGAACAATCGGCACAAGGACGTATATGGTGAGCAGAACCCGCGCCAATGGCACGAAGATAATCAACGCCGCCGTGGTCAGCGCAAGTGCCACCAAAGGCCCGTCACTAAACGCAAGTGCCGCATCAAGGATCGAGACCGAGTTTGTCGCGCCCGCCGCTGAAATCGACAGAAACGGGAAAACTGTGGCGGCAATAATCAAGATCGTAATCGCGACGGATACAGCAATGATCTGCAACCCTGCCTTGCGGCGCGGGGTGATCAACACAGTCCCGCAACGCGTGCACACTGCCCTTTGACCGACCTTGGGGCGCTCAAGCGTAAAGGCCGCATCGCAATGCGTACAGACAATCAAATTGTCGAGGGGAATCGGCAGGGGTTGGTCCATTAGGCTACCTATCCGATTTTTGCGCCAGCTACACGAAATTCAATTTTCAAACCTTGAAGGCGCGAACAGCAGAATCCATCGTCCCGTTCTGGGTCGTTTGATCAGACATTTTCGGGGCAAATTTGCAATTTTGTCAATTCATCAATATGTTATGCAGAACAACAAAAATAATATCTTGAGCGGTTTCATTATGGTCAGACATCTCCGTGAGGTCTGGGACAGTTATTTGTCCCCGATGTTGCAACGCCCGAAGCGTTTGCAAGTTGCAGCGCTATGCTACCGTGATCGCGGGGATGATCGCGAAGTGTTGCTCGTGACCAGCCGCGACACCGGACGTTGGATTATCCCGAAAGGGTGGCCCATCCGCGGATTGAGTTCTCCCGAAGCGGCCATGCAAGAAGCGTGGGAAGAAGCTGGCGTGTCTGACGGGCACATGGAGACCGAGTCCATCGGCACCTACACCTATGACAAGACCCTGCGCAGCGGCTTGCCTGTTGCTGTCGAAACGCTGGTTTACTCCGTCGAGGTGGAAAATCTGGAGGAAGACTTCCCCGAAACTCAAGAGCGTCGCCGCAAATGGGTCAGCCCGTCCGATGCGGCGGGCCTTGTTCACGAAAGCGAACTCAAGTCCATATTCCGCGCGCTGTGATATTTATAGCTGATCTGCGGCGCGGTCATTCGAGCGGTTGATTTTAGCTCTACTTTAAGAGACTACTCCCCCGACAAATTCGGGGGACGATTCATGTCAGACCAACAACAAGGCGATCCGCGCCATCTTGAAACGCTGGATCGGGATCTGGCGCGCTATTCCAACCTTGAGATGGCGACCAGTTACGTCTCTCGGCCTATTGTTGGTCCAAGCATCGCCTTCGTGTTCATTGTGCTGGCTGGCCTGGCTGCGGCGATGATCTTCGGCCAAGCAAACAATTCGCTTATCGTCGTCATTGCTGCGTGCTTCGGGGCCTATATGGCGCTAAATATTGGCGCCAATGACGTGGCCAACAATATGGGTCCTGCGGTTGGTGCGAATGCATTGACCATGGGCGGGGCCATTGCCATTGCCGTGGTCTTCGAGAGCGCTGGAGCCCTGCTGGCAGGCGGCGACGTCGTTTCAACCATTGCGAAGGGCATCATCGCGCCCGAAAGTATGGGCGACGCGCAGACGTTTATGTGGGCGATGCTGGCCGCGTTGTTGTCGGCGGCGTTATGGGTGAACCTCGCGACATGGGTGGGTGCGCCCGTGTCGACGACCCACTCTGTCGTTGGCGGGGTTATGGGGGCGGGCATTGCCTCGGCAGGGCTTTCAGCGGTGAGTTGGTCGACCATGGGTGCAATCGCCGCCAGTTGGGTGATCTCGCCGGTTCTGGGTGGGCTTGTCGCTGCTGGGTTCTTGTGGCTGATCAAGTCGCGCATCATCTATCAGGACGATAAAATCGAGGCGGCCCGCAAATGGGTGCCGGTTCTGGTCGGCATTATGGCGGGGGCGTTTTCTGCTTATCTGGCGCTCAAGGGTATCAAAAAGATCATCAAGATCGACATGTCTACCGCGTTGCTGATCGGTGCCGCGATTGGTGTCGCGACTTGGGCGATCATGATCCCTACCATACGCAAGCAGTCCGAAGGGTTGGAAAACCGCAACAAGTCGCTGAAAGTTTTGTTCGGTATTCCCTTGGTTGTATCGGCGGCATTGTTGAGCTTTGCGCATGGTGCGAACGATGTGGCCAATGCTGTTGGTCCCTTGGCCGCGATTGTGCAGGCGTCGCAGTCCGGTGATTTCACACATGCGATCAGTATCCCGATCTGGGTCATGGTGATTGGTGCCTTCGGTATCTCGTTCGGGTTGTTTCTATTCGGCCCCAAATTGATCCGCATGGTGGGTAGCCAAATCACCAAGCTGAACCCGATGCGGGCCTATTGCGTGGCGCTGTCGGCTGCGATCACCGTGATTGTGGCCAGCTGGCTGGGCCTTCCGGTGAGCTCGACCCATATCGCTGTTGGGGGCGTGTTTGGCGTGGGCTTCTTCCGCGAATGGGATGCGGAGCGGCGCATCAAGAAGGCACGGCTCGCTATGCCTGACCGTCCCGCCATGGCGACGGAAGAACGTCGCCGCCGCAAATTGGTTCGCCGGTCGCACTTCATGACCATTATCGCGGCTTGGATCATCACGGTTCCCGCCGCAGCGATCCTGTCGGCGATCATCTTCCTGGGTATCTACACGATCATGGTCTGATCTTGCGAAGGGTAGGGTGTTGAGGGGTGCGGGCTGCAAATCCCGCGCCTTTTTTGCGGCTAGTCTTCAGCGCCGCTGATCACGCCACCAATAAGATTTTCGCGCAGAAGGCGCTCGTTAAGGCTTGGACGGGGTTTGGCAAGCTCATCGAGATAGGCGCGTCTTTGACGGGCCGCTGCACGCACGATGGAGATCGCGTCTTCAGGGCTGACCGCGGTAAATGCAACGCTGTCCTGTGCCCGCATTTGAGACAACCGATCGAGGTCGCACGAGATGACGGTCGCGATCTTCGGATAGCCGCCAGTCGTTTGGTGATCCGCAAGCAGCACTGTGGGAACGCCATCGCCTGCGACCTGCACAGAGCCGCGCAGGATTGGTTCTGACGGGATAGAAAGCGCTTCGTTAAGCTCTAGTTGAGGGCCGTTAAGACGCACGCCCATACGGTCAAACGCATCGGTGAGCTTATAGGGTGTGTTCAGAAAAGTTGCGACCGAAGACGGCGCAAAGTGTTGGTCCTGCGGTCCGACCACAACGCGCACCTGCCCATCGGGTTGTGCAAAGGCGGGGCAGGGGATG
Organism: Litoreibacter ascidiaceicola; assembly: GCF_900129235.1. Classification (GTDB taxonomy): domain Bacteria; phylum Pseudomonadota; class Alphaproteobacteria; order Rhodobacterales; family Rhodobacteraceae; genus Litoreibacter; species Litoreibacter ascidiaceicola. The sequence continues at coordinate 358,894 of NZ_FQUV01000004.1, forward strand.
TCGCCCATGCGGTCGTCGCGGATATGGGCGCTTTCAATCTCGATGTCCTGCCCGGATCGCAACGCGCCACCACCAAACCCCGACATCGAATGTGTCGCCGTGTGTCCAAGCCATTTGCTCGCCTTCAGGTCGCCCGCAAATGTGAGGTAAGTCCAACTCCCCCACGCGCCGCCTCTGATCGTAAGCTTTTCACCTTCATGCAATGTCTGCACTGTCCAAGCCGTCGTTTTGGCACCGGCACAGTCAACGGAAAACCCGCCACCGGCCACAGCAAAACTTACCGAACCTTGCTTGCATTCAAGAACCAACCCGCCAAGTGATACCTCTAGTCCGGTCGCGTCCTCGGGCTGGCCAAGCGCGGTATTCGCAATGGCAAAGCTGGTGCGGTCCATCGGTCCTGATGCAGACACCCCAAACCGCATATGCCCGCCACGCCCACCATCTTGGATGGAGACCAAGGGCCCCGCATGAATGACACGTAAGAGCGCGCTACTCATAGGGCCTCGCGACGGATGCGGTTGAACGAAACGGTGTCCCCCACGTCGAACAGAAACGGGCGGTCCGGATTGCCGGTCATGATTTTTGCGGGCGTGCGGCCGATGATTGACCAGCCGGTTGGCATGACGATGGTGGTCGCAAGGCATTGCGGCCCGGCGATCATCACGCTGCCGGCGGGGATGTCTCGCACCGGCGCGGTTTTGCGTGGAACCTGGATCGCTTCAGGCACGCCAGCCAGATACGCATATCCCGGTGCAAACCCGTACATGCCAACGCGATAACGCGCAGAGCTATGGGCCTGAATGACGGCGTCTTCGCTCATGCCACAGGCTTTGGCGACAGCTACAAGGTCGGGGGAAAAGTCATCATCGTAGCAAATGTCGAGCGTATGATGCGTGGCCTGCGCATCGCTGTCGGGTGACACGGGGAGTAGGGAACGAACGTCCTTCTCGACCTGAACGTGATCGGTTTCCAGTGGGTCAAAAACCACAAGGAGGTTCACCAAAGCGGGGACAACCTCTTGCAGTCCCTTGATTTGTGCCATGGTGATCGCGTGATCCAGCGCAATGACCAAGCGATTTACATCGTCGCTTATTTCAGAAGCGAACTCTACCAAGACCGCATGGTCGGCCACCGGTTTGAACTGCGGCGCGTTCATCCTCGCGCAAAACCGGAAACCGTGATGCCCGCCGCAGAGAGGCGTTTGCGAATTGCACTGGCCATGGCAACCGCGCCGGCACTGTCGCCATGAACGCAGATGGACTGCGCGTTGAGGGCGATGGGATCGCAGTCAATGACAGGCATCAATCCTGTCTCGAGAAACGCAAGCAGACGCTCGGCCGCCTCATCCGGATCGTGGATCATCGCCCCGTCTTGCCCGCGCGGGACGAGCTGGCCGTTGGAAAGATACCCGCGGTCGGCGAATATTTCTGAATAGACCTCCGTCTTCGCACTGCGCGCGGCTTGCTCTAGCTGCATGCCCGAAATCGCAAGGATGGAGAGGTGTGGATCAATCTGAGCCACTGCGCTCACAATCGCATCTGCCACGCCGCGATCCGCCGCCGCAAGGTTGCCGAGCGCGCCATGAGGTTTCACATAGGTGACCTTGGTGCCTGCCATCTTGGCGAGCGCCTGCAATGCGCCGACCTGCGCCGCGACCATGCGACCGATCTCGACAGTGGGCATAGGGATGATCCGGCGCCCGAACCCTTCGCGATCATTGTAGCCGGGATGCGCGCCGACGGTGACGCCGTTGTCACGGGCGAGGCAAAGCGTTCCATACATTGTCTCGGGGTCGCTTGCGTGACCGCCACACGCGATATTGGCGCTGGATACGATTGACAGCATGGCGGCGTCGTCGCCCATGGTCCACGGGCCGAAACTCTCTCCAAGATCGGAGTTCAGGTCGATGCTGCGGGACATGAGGCGCTCCTACCGTCGTCTGGATTTCTACGCAGGATAGACCGTTTAACGTGCGATGTAAGCGGCAACTGTTCAAAATTCGGGAGAAGTTATAGCGTCAGACCCGAGTTGGTGTTGAGAAGGTATTGCGAGAAAATAGGACTGCACGCGGCTCCAAGCTCGCGGGCCTGTCTGCCAATGGTTCCGGCTTCGACCTGCGGAGGAATCAGCCCACGCGTGTCTTGGTTCAACAAATAGCGTCGTGTGCGCGCGACAAGGGTCTCCTTGACGTCCGGTGGTAACCCCCCGTCGATCATAATCGCTTCAAAATCAATGACCGCGCATGTGGACAGGGCGGCCTTGGCAAGCTCTTGCGCCGTTTGCCGGATCCAGGGCTCGACATAACGGGCATAAGGCGACCAGTCGTCGCTATCCCAAAGCCCGCTGGGGTCCAGCCCCACTTCAGACAAGCGCGCTTCGAGCAGGTGGATCGAGGCGATGTCGATGAGTTGGCGACTTTCACCGTTCGGCCCGACACTGCGCAAAGACCCCAACGCACCTGCATTTCCTTGATGACCTTCGAAAACGGAGTGGTTCAAAACGATCCCGCCTCCGACGAACGCGGCGACGAAGAAGTAGGCGTAGTCGCGAAACTCTTTGCCCCGCCCGTAGACATGCTCCGCACGACAGGCGGCGGTCGCGTCGTTGACTACATGCACGGGAAGATCACTGAACAAGGCGATTTCATCTTGAAAGCTCACCCCTTTCCACAGCGCAAATTCTTCCGCGGACGCGCCGACCATCTCGTGCCAGTTCCACAATTCGAAAGGGGCAGCGATCCCGATACCGCACAATCGTTGTTGAAGATCAGGGGTGAGAGTCGATGTCAGCTCGTCCAGTCCACTGCGGATAAACGCAAATATTTCTGCGGGCAGGGGATATGAAAAAGTCGTCGACACATCTGCGCGAATGACGCCGGTGAAGTCCATCAGAACGATTTTCGCGCTGCGCCGACCGATGTTCACACCAAGCGAGAACACCCCGTCAGGGGCCAGTGTCATCGGCACCGAGGGCTTGCCGACCTTACCGCGCACAGGTGCGCCACGGGCGAGCAATCCGTCCTTTTCCAGCTTTCGCAGAATGACCGAAACGGTTTGCGGCGATAGCCCCGCAATCCTTGCCAGATCGCTCCCGGGCATAGCTCCGCCACGCTGCAACATTGACAGCAAAAGGCGTTCATTGTGGTTACGCAACCCGCTTTGGTTTGCGCCGCCACTGAGCGATCTGATTTTGGACCCGTCCATTTACGTGGGACCCTATACTTTACGATCTCAAGAGAAAACATCGCATGCTGAATTAATAAATCAAGTTTATTTATTTATTGACCCAGGAATGCGAATCGCGTTTCTTAGCGTCAGTTCCGCCGGGAGGGCGGGGTTCTGATCCGTATGACGGACCACAACATGTCTGGGAGGACATCATGAAAAAATTACTCGCTACGTCGGCTGTCGCGCTGACCACTTTGTCCGGTGCGGCATTTGCAGACGGCCACGCAGTCACTGCTTGCCTGATCACCAAAACCGACACCAACCCGTTCTTCGTCAAGATGAAGGAAGGCGCTGAAGCCAAAGCGGCAGAGCTTGGCATGACGCTGAAATCCTTCGCAGGTAAGGTCGACGGCGACCACGAAACACAAGTTGCAGCAATCGAAACCTGCATCGCAGACGGCGCCAAAGGCATCCTGCTGACTGCCTCCGACACATCCTCCATCGTATCTTCGGTGAAGCAAGCCCGTGACGCAGGCCTCGTAGTTATTGCGCTGGACACACCGCTGTCCCCAATCGACGCGGCTGACGCAACTTTCGCAACTGACAACTTCCTTGCCGGTGAGCTCATTGGCAAATGGGCTGCTGCGACACTCGGTGACGACGCTGCAAACGCTAAAATTGCGATGCTTGATCTGGCCGTGTCGCAACCGACTGTCGGCGTTCTACGCGACCAAGGGTTTCTGAAGGGCTTCGGAATTGATCTGGGTGACCCGAACAAATGGGGCGACGAAACAGATCCCCGTATCGTTGGCAATGACATCACCGCAGGCAACGAAGAAGGTGGCCGCAAGGCTATGGAGAACCTTCTTGCCAAGGACTCTGGTATCAACGTGGTCTATACCATCAACGAACCTGCCGCTGCTGGCGCATACGAAGCCCTGAAAGCGTTCGGTCGTGAAAACGACGTGCTGATCGTATCCGTCGACGGCGGCTGTCCCGGCGTTGCCAACGTCAAGGACGGCGTAATTGGTGCGACCTCGCAGCAATACCCGATGCTGATGGCCTCCAAAGGCGTCGAGGCGATTGCCGCATGGGCCAAAGACGGCACCAAGCCAGCACTGACCCCAGGCAAGGACTTCTTCGACACTGGCGTTTCGCTGGTCACCGATAAACCAGCCGAAGGTGTCGAAAGCATTGACGTCGCCAAAGGCATGGAGCTTTGCTGGGGCTAACACCCGCACGACTATGAAAAAACAAGGGGCGGTGCATTCCGCCCCTTCGTCTTCAAAGGGAGGGAACGATGTCCAGCGCAGACACAACGAATGATGGGGTCGCCAAGTTCGAGCAACCCAACAGGGGCTTTCTAGGCACCGTCCAACACCTGCTACACGTCAATCCGGCGCTTGTGCCGCTGATCGTCCTTGTGGCATCGATTGTGGTGTTCGGGCTTTTGCTCGGCTCCAAGTTCTTCTCGCCCTTTGCGCTCACACTGATCTTGCAGCAGGTGCAGATCGTCGGCATCGTCGCCGCAGCGCAGTCGCTGGTGATCCTGACCGCGGGCATCGACCTCAGCGTCGGGGCCATCGCGGTGATCTCCTCGGTGGTGATGGGGCAATTCACCTTCCGATACGGCCTTCCGGTCGAGGTCTCCATCGCGTGCGGCTTGCTCTTCGGCACCGCCATCGGCGCCTTGAACGGCTGGCTCATCGCAGCCATGAAGCTGCCGCCATTCATCGTGACATTGGGCATGTGGCAAATCGTGCTTGCCGCCAACTTCCTCTATTCCTCGAACGAGACGATCCGGTCTCAAGACATCGCAGAAAACGCCGCGATGCTGCAATTCCTTGGTGCGAAGTTTAATATTGGCGGCGCGGTCTTTACCGTGGGCGTATTGTTCATGGTGCTGCTCGTTCTCGTGCTGGCCTACGTCTTGCGCCACACCGCATGGGGTCGCCATGTCTACGCCGTGGGCGACGACGCCGAGGCGGCGGAACTGTCAGGCGTGAACGTCAAGGGGACCATCATTTCCGTCTACGCCGTCGCAGGTCTTATCTGCGCCTTTGCAGGCTGGGCCTTGATCGGGCGCATCGGGTCGGTGTCGCCAACCTCTGGCCAGCTTCTCAACATCGAATCGATCACCGCGGTGGTGATCGGGGGCATTTCGCTGTTCGGCGGGCGCGGCTCCATCCTCGGCACATTCTTCGGCGCGTTGATCGTGGGGGTCTTCACCCTCGGCCTGCGCCTCATGGGGGCCGACGCACAGTGGACCTATCTGCTGATCGGTGTGCTTATCATTGCGGCTGTGGCCGTGGACCAATGGATCAGAAAGGTGGCAGCGTAATGGAACCCATTCTCAAAGGACGCGGGCTAGTCAAACGCTACGGCAAAGTCACCGCACTGGACCACTGCGACTTCGACCTGATGCCGGGTGAAATTCTGGCGGTGATTGGCGATAACGGGGCGGGGAAATCCTCTCTGATCAAGGCGGTCTCAGGCGCGGTCATTCCGGACGAGGGGGAGGTTTTCTTGGAAGGCAAGAAAATCCACTTCACCTCGCCCATCCAAGCCCGCGAGGCGGGTATCGAAACCGTCTACCAAACTCTGGCCATGTCACCTGCCTTGTCGATTGCCGACAATATGTTCATGGGCCGCGAGTTGCGTAAACCCGGCTTCATGGGAAAATGGCTGCGCCAGCTTGACCGCGCGGAAATGGAACGTCTGGCGCGTGACAAGTTGACCGAGCTGGGGCTGATGACCATCCAGAACATCAACCAAGCGGTCGAAACCCTGTCAGGTGGCCAGCGTCAAGGTGTCGCCGTGGCCCGCGCTGCGGCGTTCGGCTCGAAGGTGATCATTCTGGATGAGCCGACCGCAGCCCTAGGGGTCAAGGAAAGCCGCAAGGTGCTGGAACTGATACAGGACGTGAAGTCGCGTGGCATCCCGATCATTCTGATCAGCCACAACATGCCGCACGTCTTCGAGGTGGCCGACCGCATCCATGTTCACCGTCTGGGCAAGCGCCTTTGCGTGATCAACCCGAAGGACTACACAATGTCCGATGCGGTGGCGTTCATGACTGGCGCGAAGGAGGCTCCTGCACAAACGGAGGCCGCGTGACACAACCGGTCCCGCCGGAAATTCTGGCGCTGATTAACGGCCTGTCCACAACATCGGGCCGCCGCCTGATTGCGGTTGCTGGCCCTCCTGCCAGTGGCAAGTCGACACTGGCCGAGCAACTGGCGGACATCCTGCCAGACGCCGCAGTGGTGCCAATGGACGGCTTTCATCTCGACAATGAAGTTCTGTCCGAGCGTGGCCTTCTGGGTCGCAAAGGTGCGCCACAAACATTCGACGCGTTGGGTTTTTTGGACCTCGTCAAAGCGCTGCGCGCGCCTGTCACGCTGTCCTACCCGACCTTCGACCGTCTCCGCGATTGTGTGGTACCAGATGGCGGCGAGGTAAAAGCCGACTGCAAAACGGTGATCGTGGAGGGCAATTATCTGCTGTTGGACAGCGCCCCGTGGGACCAACTACACAAGCTCTGGGACGCCAGCATTTTCCTTGATGTGTCGCCCGACGTGCTGCGCGACCGCCTGCTGCAACGCTGGCGCGACCACGGATACTCCGAGGCGCAAGCCTTAACGAAAGCTGAATCGAACGACCTGCCCAACGCGCAGGTAGTGATGCAAAGCGCGGTCAACGCCACGTATATCGTTAACGATGCCTAAATAATCTCGTCTTCATCGAACAGCGGATCTTCTTCCAATTGCACGGACAAGTCCTCCACCGCTGTTTCCGCGCGGGCATTGGAGACGACCTCCGCGATGTGATAAATCGCGTCGCCCTCATTCACGATAGGCATCACCGCGCGGCCGATGATGATCCCATCGAAGGACGCGAACAACTCCACTTCGTTCTCGCCGAACGGGTCGGAGACAGCCGCGAGCAACTCACCATCCTCGACCACATCGCCTTCGCTTTTGAACGCGCGTAGAAGCCCACCTGCGGGCGCACGGACCCATTTCGACGACTTGCACAAGATTGAGGCGGCCTTGGCCGGCGTCACCGCCTTACGCGGCAACATCTCGCGCGTCGCCATCACCCGCAGAATGCCCGCGACACCGGCCCGCACATACATCTCGTCAAAGCGCAAACCTTCGCCGGCTTCATAGAGCAGCACGTCAATCCCGCGATCCCGAGCGGCGGCGCGGAGCGACCCGTCGCGCAGCGCGGAGGTCAGGATAACAGGCGCTCCGAAAGCGTGGGCGAGTTCCATTTTCTTGCGGGACGTACCGGAGACCCTGATTTGGGGCAGGTTGGTGCGGTGAATGGCGGCTGAGTGCAGGTCGACGCCAAAACTGCACCGCTCGACAACGTGACTCATGAAGTCATGCGCAAGGCGCGACGCCAAGGACCCGGTGGGCGTGCCGGGGAAACAGCGGTTCAAATCGCGCCGATCCGGAAGATACCGCGAATGGTTATGGAAGCCGAAAGCGTTTACAATCGGAACCACCAGCAAGGTTCCCCGCAGGGAACCCAGTGATTTGGTGCGCAGAAGACGGCGCAAGATTTCGACACCAATCACCTCGTCGCCATGAATACCCGCCGACACAAACATCGTCGGTCCCGGCCTTTTACCGTGGATCACGTGCACGGACATCGTGACGGGCGTGTGATCCGACAAGGTCGATATCGGCAGGTTCACCGTCTTGCGGGTTCCAGCGTCGATAGCTACGCCTCCGATTTCAAAGGAGTCTCTTTTTGTCATGGGGCAGGAGCCTTGGCGAGGTCTGCCACCATGGCATCCCGCATGATGAATTTTTGGGGTTTACCGGTGACGGTCATTGGAAGCTCGTCCTTGAAACGAATATGGGTCGGCAACTTGTAGTGGGCAATCTGGCCTTTGCAAAAGGTGCGAATGTCGTCGTGTGTCGTTTGGGCACCGTCACGCAACACAAGCCACGCGCAGACCACCTCGCCATAGGTGTCATCGGGGATGCCGAACACCTGCACTTGCGACACATCGGGGTGGGTGAACAGGAACTCCTCGATTTCGCGCGGATAGATGTTTTCACCACCGCGGCAGATCATGTCTTTGACCCGTCCGGTGATCATCACGTAGCCATCTCCATCCATCGTCGCCAGATCGCCCGTATGCATCCATCCGTCGCGAATGGCGCTGGAGGTCTGGGCGTCTTCCCCCCAATACCCCTGCATCACCGAATACCCGCGTGTCAGCAACTCGCCCTGCGTGCCGACATTCACCGTTTCACCGTCCTCGCCCACGATCTTTACCTCCACATGGGGATGGATACGCCCCACGGTGCCGACGCGCTTGTCCAGTGGATCATCGAGGCCGGACTGGAACGATACGGGCGAGGTCTCCGTCATCCCGTAAGCGATGGTCACACCGGTCATGTGCATATCACGTTGCACCTTTTTCATAATCTCGCGCGGACAGGGCGCGCCTGCCATTATCCCCGTCCGCAGGTGGCTCAGGTCAAACGTGTCAAATTCCGGCAAAGCCATCTCGTTGACGAACATGGTGGGTACGCCAAAAAGTGCTGTGCACTTCTCGTCATGCACGGCTTGCAATGTATCGCGCGGCTCGAAGCCCTCACCGGGGATTACCATGGTTGCCCCATGGGCCACACAGCCAAGCGTGCCCATCACCATGCCGAAGCAATGGTAGAACGGTACCGGAATGCACAGCCGGTCAGCCTCGCTGAAGGCCATTGTTGCGGTGGTGAAATAGGCGTTGTTTACGATATTGTGGTGCGTCAGGCAGGTCCCCTTCGGGTGTCCTGTCGTGCCTGAGGTGTACTGAATATTAATCGTGTCATGGGGTGCGAGCGTTGCCAAAATCGCGTCGAGCCGGTCGGTATCATCGGACAAGATATCATCAAACGCCAGAAACCCGTCCGGCGCGTCCCCCATGGCAATGAGGTGCCGCAGAGTGTCCGGCTTGGGATCGACCGCGCGGATCATTGCTATGTAGTCGGACGATTTGAAATTCTGGGCGGTTACAAGAGCCGAGCAGCCGACCTTGTCCAACGCATAAGACAGCTCTGACTGGCGGTAGGCCGGATTGATGCATACCAGAATGGCCCCGATGCGCGCGGTGGCGAACTGGGTCAGCAACCACTCGACTCGGTTCGGCGACCAGATGCCGACGCGGTCACCCTTGCCAAGGCCAAGATCAAGGAAACCCGCCGCTAGACGGTCCACCTGGTGGGCAAACTCCGCATAGGTCCAGCGGATGTTTTGCTTGGGGAAGATACAGGCTTCGTGGTTGGGTAACCGTTTAGCGGTGCGGGCAAGCAGGGCCGGAATAGTCAGCTCCAGCAGCGGCGTATCGGTCACGCCGGAAACATGCGAAAGCCCGCCGATAGGGCGCCTGTTGCTCATGGTTTTATCCTCCCTGATTGGGAGGAACCTACGCGCAAGATCGTGCGCCGCCAATGGGCCTATTGCGCGTCATCCAGCCAGATCGTGACAGGACCGTCATTTACCAAGCTAACCGCCATGTCCGCACCGAATTCACCAGTTTCCACCGCGACACCGCAGGCGGCTAAATCTGTTGCAAACTTTTCGTAGAGCACGCGCCCTTCGTCGGGACGGGCGGCTGTTGAGAAGCCCGGACGGTTGCCACTACGCGTGTCCGCTGCCAGTGTGAACTGGCTGACGACAAGCGCAGTGCCTCCGATATCCACCAAGGATCGGTTCATCTTGCCGGCATCATCCTTGAAGATGCGCAGCTTGGATATTTTGGAGGCCAGCTGTGCGGTCTGATCCGGCGCGTCGCCTGCCATTGCACAGACCAAAATCAACAGACCAGCCCCACATGCCCCGACCTGTTCGTCGTTTACTGAAACTGATGCGTGCGAGACCCGTTGGACAAGCGCCCTCACAACTCATGCGCCCAAGGCGGGTTTGCGCCCGCGCGTGATACAGTAATGGCGGCAGTTTTGCTGCCCATGGCCAGTGCCGTGCGAAGCGTGTCCGCAGGCAAGGCAGCGAGCGTTGCTTTATCCAACGCGCCCTCTTGCTGTAGCCCCGCCAGAAAGCCCGCGTTGAAAGTATCGCCTGCGCCAACTGTGTCGACGACGTCGACTTTATGTGCGGGAACAGTGACGCGGTGCTCAGCGGTGTAGCCAATTGAGCCTTCGGATCCTTGGGTGATCAAAACCACCTTGGTGCCGCGTGCGATTAGATCGCCAGCTAGAGTGTCCAGATCACCTTTGCCTTCCAGCCAGTGCAAATCCTCGTCGCTTAACTTAACGACATCCGACATTGCCATCATCGATTTGATGCGCGTCACATAGGAGTCTCGGTCGGTAATGAAGGACGGGCGAATATTCGGGTCGATCATGGTCACACGGGACGTAGCTTCGCGGGCCATCAGTGCCTCGTAAGCAGAACCGCACGGCTCCCCGACCAATGAGATGCCACCGAAAAACAGGGCCGAGACGTCAGCGGGCAGGACTGGCAAATCAGCCTCGGTCATCACCCGCAAGGCACTGTTCTCGTCGTAAAAGGTATAGGTGGCGTGGCCATCAGATAGACGCACGAAGGCCAATGTTGTTGGTCGCGCGGATCGAAACGCCAGATCGGACGACACGCCGGCCTCACTTAACTTGGTTTCCAGCATCTCGCCAAACAAGTCGGTAGACAGACCACAAAAGAACCCAGGGGCAGCGCCCAGACGTCCCAAAGCGATGGAGGTGTTGAAGACCGCACCGCCCGCATAGGGGGCGAAAGCCAACTCTCCCTCTTGCGAGACGCGGGGCAACATGTCGATAAGGGCTTCGCCGCAGCACAGGATCATAATTGCCACCTCAGGTTATTGGTTCAGGGCTATTCCATACCCAACAGCCAAAGCCACCAGCAAGCCAATGATGACCGCAATCGCAATTTTGGCGGAAGAGTATGGGCGTTCACCTTTTACTGTACCAGTTTGACCGTTAACGACAAAGCGATACGTCTTGCCGCGATACTTGTACGCAGCCATCCAGACGGGCAGCAAAATATGCTTGAAGGTCACGTCCTTGACAGTCGTGTTGGCCGAGGTGATGCGCTGCTTGTCGCCACCGATGTCGAAGCGGATATCGCGGGTGATCATCGCGTCCATCTTGGCGCGCGCCTCCAGAAACCCGGTTTCCAAGTCGACGGTGTAGCCTTCGGCCCGAAAGCCCGCGAGATATTCGGGCGTGTAAGGCGCAAGCTGGGATAGGTTCCAAGGCGCCAACGCGTCGGTGTAGCTTTTTGGCAGAGAGGTCGAGGCCAGAACCAACACATCGTCAAAGAACCGCGCCACGCGCCCGCCGACTGCGGACCAATGTGTTTTGGCGACGCGTTGCTGGTGGCGTTTGCCATCGCGCATCACGGTGCGGGTTTCATAATAAATCTTGCCGCGCTGACCGGTGTAGCTGGTCTTGGTGTCCGCGTCATACGTCCAGAAGGGTACGTAGATACCGCTAAGTTTGCGGCCCTTCTTGGCGTATTCCTGCAAACCGTTCGGGGCAAACCAACGCTTGCCCAACCAATCGACCATGGCCTGTTGCGCGTCCCGCTCTGCGATCTCGAACGGCAGCACGGCGCGCGGTTTAATGTGGCGATGTGTTCCGGTGTCAGTGACGACGGGTGTGGCACAAAACGGGCATTCCGCGGCATGGCTGTCGGGGTCAAACTCGACCTGCGCCCCGCAGTTGGGGCAACTGGAGACGCGCGTCTCCTCCATTTCGGAATCTTGAAGGGTGCCGCGAATGGCCGATTGGAAATCCAATTCACGGATGCTGGATTGTACCGCTTCCAGCATGGGCTCCACATTGCCGCAATGGTCGCACTTGAGCGCGTTGTCCTCCGGATCGAACCGCAGGTCGGAACCGCAGGTGTCACACGGAAACCTGTGCTCGATTTCTGGGGCTGTCTTGTCGAGTGGGTTGTCGCTCATGACGTGGGTATGTCCGCAGGTTCAGCGTTAGGCGCAATGCGATGGATCTAGCGGCAGGGTGTTCGTCCCGCCACCAAATTGATCATCAGGCTGGTGGGGGTGGAGGCGGCAGAATTGTAAAAAGCTGCGCCAGTTCCTGCACATCCTCGGCAGGCATCCATCCGTCTTGACCCGCAGTCCAAACAAGTGTTTCGCGCTGCAACGCGCCATCCGATGCCATACGTCCCATGGCCGCCTTGGAGTATGGCCCCTTGGTCTCACCGGCTTCCGCAATGTGCCAGACATGTTCGACCGGTGGCGGGGGCGGGGCGGTGTGGGTGGCTTGCGCCGCTTGACCCCAAGGCCCGCCATGGCCCATCTGGCCTGCCATGGCCATACCGAGACCCGCGCCTATACCTGCTCCCATGCCACCACCGGCGGCCCCCGCATTCGAGGCCGCAGCAGTCATGGCTTCGGCGGCAGAGTACTGGGTGAATTTCCCCAGATCACCCGCAATGCCAACGGAGGTGCGTTTGTCTAGCGCGGCCTCTACCGCTGGGGGAAGGGATATGTTTTCGATGTAGAATTCCGGGATCGTCAGGCCGTATTGCGCAACAATCGGCGAGATTGCCGCCGCGATAAGTTTGCCCAGATCGCCCGTATTCGCAGCCATGTCCAGCGCGGGAATGCCGGAGGAGGCAATCGCGCGGGAAAACTCTTGGACGATGATATTGCGGATCTGGTAGCTGATTTCGTCCATCGTGAATTCGCCGTCGGTGCCAACAATCTCACGCAGGAACACGGCAGGATCGGTGACGCGGACCGAATAGGTGCCGAAGGCGCGGATGCGCAGGGGGCCAAATTCTGGGTCGCGCAGCATGATCGGGTTCTTGGTGCCCCATTTCAGATCGTTGAAACGGGTGGTATTGACGAAATAAATCTCGGACTTGAATGGCGATTTGAAGCCGTGATCCCAGTGGTTCAGCGTTGTCAGGATCGGCATGTTGTTCGTCTCGAGCATATACAGCCCCGGTGTGAACACGTCCGCCAGTTGGCCTTCATGCACAAACACCGCCGCTTGCCCCTCGCGCACGGTCAGCTTCGCGCCATATTTGATCTCGTGCCCTTCACGCTCGAAGCGGGAGACCATGGTGTCGCGGGTGTGATCTACCCAATGAATGACGTCGATGAATTCACCGGTCAGAAAATCAAAAATACCCATGTGGTCCTCACTAAATGGTCTTCGGGTTAGCTTTCACCGCCCAATAGCTCCGACGCGATCACTTCAACGATCGGGCGGGCGCGGGCGGGGGATGTTCCAAGCGGAAGCCGCTCGTCATACAATATCTGGAGCAAGATTTCGTCGTGGCGGGTCAGCAGTGCGAATTCATCGTCATCATTGAAGATGGACGGTCTCGCGGCAGGGCTATCGTTGCTGAGGCCCAGTCCTTGGGCGATTTCCTCGTGATAGCAGCTTTGACGCAAAAGATCGGGATGCTCGGCGCGCACGATGGCCACGGCAGAATGGAAGCTGTCAGGCGTGTCGGCATCCGAGAAGGCATAAACGGCGCAGTAAATCGGGCGCGGCATGCTGGTGATCTGACGCGCAATGCCAGCGTCCAGTCCGGGGATCAGCTTCATCAATTGCGGCCCGAACGCTTCGATTTCGTCGATGGTCAGGACAGCTACGTGGAAATTGCCTTTGCCGCGTGTCACGCCAACCTTTGCGCCGGACACTCTCGAAAGGCGACGGGCATAGTTTGCGACGGTTTGTTGGTCCTTGGTGCGGATGCTTTGGGAAACAGCAGGTCCGAACTGCATCGAGACGTTGATCGGCTTTTCCCACCTTTGAACGCGGCCTTCCGAACGCTGGTTCGTGTAGAGCCCGTCCACAAGGGTGAACTCGTTGAAAACCCCGATCTGTATGAAGTTATTCACCAATTGGCGCTTGGAGAATGGCGTGTCGATACCGCCGCCATCCGAGCGCAGCAATCCTTGCGAAAGCAAGCTGCGTTGGACCTGCGCATAATAGGCCGACAACTCTTTCGACCGCTCGGAAGGCTCAACCAGTTTGGGGGCTGGCTTCCGGGCAGGGGCCACGCGCTGCTCGGGGCGCGGGCTAGACACAGGCGCGTCGCAGGCTGACAGCGTCACCGCCATCAGCCCTGCAAGTGCGATATGGAGCGAAGCCCGCATCAATCAGCCTGTGGACGAGCCGATATTGTGGCCCGACGCGGTGCCCCGCGCAGAGGCGGATGCCAGCGTATCGCGCAGCTCCCCTTCCATGCGTTGCAACTCCACTTCGGCCTCGGCACGCTTGCGCTTGCCTTCGTCGGCGATTTGCAGGCTTTCCTCGATCGTCCTGATAAGGTCCGCGTTGGCTTGCTTGACTGCTTCGATATCAAACACGCCGCGTTCCATTTCCTCACGAACCGCCTTGTTGGCCGTGCGCAGGTTTTCGGCGTTGGCGGTCAGCAGCTCGTTGGTCAAATCGTTCGCGTCCCGCACGGCGGCGGCAGCCTCGGAGGAGCGCTGGATCGTCAGTGCCTGTGCCAGTTGAGTTTCCCAAAGTGGCACGGTGTTCACGAGGGTAGAGTTGATCTTGGTGACCAGCGACTTGTCGTTTTCCTGCACCAAGCGAATGGATGGCAGCGATTGCATGGTCACTTGACGGGTCAGCTTCAGATCGTGGACGCGGCGTTCCAGATCGTCGCGGGCCGCACGCAAGTCGCGCAATTCTTGTGCCACCATGACTTGGTCGTTTTCTTTCGCTTTTTTTACAGCAGCTTCCTTGGCCGGAATATCCTTGCTGTCGAGTTCGGCGATCTTTTCCTCACCGGCGGTGATGTAGAGCGCCAGTTCGTCGTAGAAATCCAGCGTGCGGTCATACAACACGTCGAGTGACTTGATGTCCTTGAGCAGCGCATGTTCATGCGACAGCAAATTGTCGGTGATCTTGTCGATCTGGCCCTGAACGCTTTCATAGCGCGCCATGAATTTTGCAGCAGGTGCCGCGCGGCCCAGCAGTTTTTCCCACCAAGAGCGCTCGCGGCGCATGTCCATCTCGGAGATCGAGAACCCGCGGATAGTTGTGACGATGTCGCGCAAGCTGCCACCTGCGGGGCCGACGTCTTTATTCTTCACGTCGGCCAGCATTGATTGGCTGATTTCTTGCAAACCGGCCTGCGCGCCAGAGCCGAAAGACACGATGGAGTTCGTATCGGTCATGTCGATCTCGTCCATGCGGCGGCGGATTTCGGCGGCAACAGGTGCTTCGGCTTTCGCCAACGGCACAAGATCGGTTGAGGGCTCTTTGAGCACCACAGCCGTCAGCTCTGCCAGAGCTTGTGTGGATTGTTCAGCCTTTTGGCGGACAGTATCGGACATAAGTTATTCCCCTTCGTTCAGGCGGATGCCTTCGCGCTGCAAACGGTCGCGCAGCACGTCGATTTCAATATCTAGATCGGTGCGATTATCCGACAGAAGCGCCTGATTTTTCGCGGTGAAATTTGCCTCAAGGTCGTCAAGAAGCGAGGTGTAGTCCGCTTTGACGGACGGGTCGCGCCCTTGGGCGTATAGCTTGGAAAACTTGATCGTCGCATCTTTGGCCCCCAGCAAATACACGCCCAGATAGCGGCGCGCGGTGGTCAGGTCGCGTGGATCGTTTTCAACCGTGCGGAAGAAGGACCGTGCGGTGGCTTGAAATTGCTCGACGCGGGCGATCATGGTGCGGTCACCCGCTGTTGCGATCGCGTCAGTCATCGCGCGCAGGTGGCGCTCGGCCTCGTCGACGGCACGCGCGACGCGGTCGGTCTGGAACGTGTCCACGCCTTCGAGTGCTTTGTCCCGCATCGGGTCCAGCCCGAACGATGCCAAATGCAAGATTATGGCGATGATGCCGTAAAGGACGCCATCCATCAGGCTGGTATCAAGTGTGGCAACGCCAACACCCAATCCAAGGGCGATCGCGCCAAAAATCTTACGCGGAATGGCAGGGCGACGGGCAATGGTCCGCGCTTCATAGGCGTTTTGTGCGTCAATACCTTCGCGGGTCAGCCAAGCCCCAAGCGCCATGAGTGCGAACGCACCGATGGCCACGGCCATGTCGCGCGCACCGTCGCCGATGGAGGTGAAAAGGATGGGCAAGGCCACGAGGAACAGCGAATTGGCGCGGGTCCGTCCCTTCGCAGGTTGCTTGCCACTCAATGGGGAGGTTCTGGGCGCGGTCGGACCGGTCCCGTCCGGACTAAACTGCCCGCCGAATTTCTGCGCCATCAGATTGCGCCCGCCGACGCCATGGCCACGAGTGCCAAGAGCAACACATATGCGATTTTTTGAAGTGCGCTGGCAGACATACCACCCCCGATGGCCGTTCTAGAAAAGTCGTGCACGGCAAACATAGGCATTCGCCGTGCAACTTACCAGAAGTTCAGTGACCGCCTGTTTGTGTGCCGGCGCGTTCGGCTGCCAGCTTTTTAGCGTAGCCCGACTGAATGAATTCCACCACGAACAACACTACCACCGAAAAGTAGAAGGTGGATTTGGACATCGGGATGATCGGGTAGCCGAATACATGCAGCGCCAGCTCGTCGTTATGGGTCGCATGGGCCGCAGCAACGCCTGCTTCGCCCAACAAGACAACGCCGACAATCAGCAAAATGAACAGGCCCAAGACCTCGTACATCCGGTTCTTTTGCAGGAACGCCGTCACGCCGTCAGCAAGCAACAACATGGCGAGACCCGAGATCAGGATTGCCGCGGCAAGCACGGGAAAGACTTCGGTTATCGCAATCGCCGAGAGGACTGAGTCAAAGCTGAAGATCAAATTCATGAAGATGATAAGGCCGACGACCTTTATTGCCGACTTGCCCGACTTGGCTTCGACGTCATTGCCCAAATGCTCCACTGACAGCATGTGGCTGATCTCTTTGACGGCCGTATACATGATGAATATCCCGCCGAAGACGAAAACGCAGGTCGCGAAGTTCACACCACCCGTCAAGATGCCTGCCCACGCGAAGACGTAGAAGGGTTCTGTAAGCGAGCCGAGGAGCTCGACCATCGCAAACAGCAAGACGATGCGCAAAACCACGGCGAGGATGATGCCCCAGAACCGCACTGCCTTTTGATGCGCCACGGGCGCGCGTTGGCTCTCGATCGAGATGTAGAGCAAGTTGTCGAAGCCCAGCACCGCTTGCAAAAAGCACAGCATCAGCAGGTTAAAGAAGTTTTCTATGGTGAAAAGGTCGGCCATGAATAATGCCCCTCGCAATTTATTTTTGTGTCGGGGCTATCAAATACAGCACAAGCCAGAAGGGGCAAGGTTTGGCGCGTTATTGGCGGCGGCGCTTTTGCGGCGGCTTTTTCTTTAGCATCGGCTTTTCGTTGTCTTCTCGCAGGCCAAGCTGCTCGCGCAAAACGCGGCCTTTGACTTCTTCGACCTCCCCGGGTTTCAACTCGTTCAGGCGGAACGGGCCATAGCTGACACGGATCAGGCGGTTTACCTTCAGGCCAACCTCTCCCATGGCGCGCCGGATTTCGCGGTTTTTGCCCTCACGGATGCCAACCGTTAGCCAGGCGTTGGCTCCTTGCTGGCGGTCTAGGGTGACCTCCATCGGTTGAAACCTTTCGCCCTCAGAGACCACGCCCCGACGCAGCGGCTCAAGCGTGCTGTCCTCGGGCGTGCCATTCACGCGAACACGGTATCTACGCAACCAGCCAGTAGACGGCAGCTCCAACTGGCGTTTGATCGCGCCGTCATTGGTGAGCAGCAGAAGCCCTTCGGAATTGATATCGAGACGCCCGACGCTGACGACGCGTGGCAAGGTACCTTTCAACGCCTCAAAGACCGTGTCGCGGCCTTTTTCGTCGGATTCGGAGGTCACCAGCCCGATGGGCTTATAATAGCGCCAAAGCCGTGTCGGCTCGGGCGCGGCAAGGGGTTTGCCGTCAACAACAATCTCATCCGCATCGGTCACGTTGAGGGCAGGGGACAGGATCTGCTTGCCATTTACAGTTACGCGTCCGGCTTCGATCATCGCTTCGGATGCACGACGCGAGGCGATGCCCGCGCGGGCCAGAACTTTGGCGATGCGGTCGCCTTTGGGTGTCTCGTTGCTCATAGAGCAGGGCCTACGCCCTTGGCGGGAGCTTGTGAAGGGGGTATCGGGGATCATGGTATTCACCTCGCATATGGATTTGGCGCTTGAAGAAGCGCGATTGGCAGCCGAGCGCGGTGAAGTGCCCGTGGGTGCGGTTATCGTATCGGCGGCGGGCGAGGTGCTGGCGAAATCGGGCAACCGCACGCGGGAATTGAACGACCCGTCAGCGCACGCTGAAATGCTGGCGATCCGCGAGGCATGTGCTGCACAAGGCTCAGAGCGGCTGACCGGATGCGATCTCTATGTGACGCTGGAGCCTTGTGCGATGTGCGCAGGCGTGATTGCCGCGGCACGGATCGCCCGCATTTATTATGGCGCGTCCGACCCGAAATCGGGTGGCACGGCCCATGGCGCACGGGTGTTTTCCCATCCGCAATCCCACCATAGCCCGGAGATTTATGACGATATTGATGCGAATGCATGCGAGGCGCTGTTGACCGAGTTTTTCGCTGCGCGACGGTAAGGCGCGACAGCAACGTAGGGCAGAAGGCCACCGAATTATGCCGTGTGCACGTCCGGTTTGGGTTAGCGCGCTCATATGACGGCCCTCGCCCCGCGACTCTGACGCTTGAAGCCCGCCAAGTGCGACGTTAAACGGGGGCAAGTTTGGCAAGGAGACCTTCATGTCCATCGACACAGCAACCGCCGCCCGAGTGGCAAAGCTGGCCCGTATTGCGGTGCCGCAAGAAGATTTGCCAAAGCTCGCCGACGAGCTGAATGGCATCATTGCCTTCATGGAGCAGCTTAACGAGGTGGATGTAGAGGGCGTCGAGCCAATGACCTCCGTGACGCCTCAACGGCTGAAACGCCGCGAAGACGTGGTGACGGATGGCAGCCAGCAAAAGGCTGTTTTGGCGAACGCACCCGACGCGCGGGAAGGCTTTTTCGCAGTGCCGAAGGTGGTGGAATAATGGCTGATTTAAACAAATTCGGTATCGCCGAAGCCCGCGACGCGCTGCGCAAGGGCGATGTTACTTCTATGGAGCTGACCGAAGCCTGTCTGGGTGCCATCGAAGATGCGAGCGCTTTGAACGCCTTTGTGCACAACACGCCCGAGATTGCCCGCGCACAAGCCGCGGCCGCGGATACGCGGATTAAGGCAGGCGATGCGCCCGATATGTGCGGCATCCCTTTGGGAATTAAGGATTTGTTCTGCACCAAGGGTGTCCCGTCACAAGCGGCTTCGCGTATCCTGGAAGGCTTCAAGCCGGAGTACGAGAGTACGATCACACAGCAATTGTGGGATGCGGGCTCTGTCATGCTGGGCAAGCTGAACATGGACGAATTCGCCATGGGTTCGTCCAACGAGACGTCCGTGTATGGCGATGTAGTCAATCCGTGGCGCCGTGGCAATGACGATGCACCGTTGACGCCTGGCGGCTCGTCAGGTGGTTCCGCTTCCGCCGTTGCGGCCGATTTGTGTTTGGCTGCGACCGGCACGGACACGGGTGGTTCGATCCGTCAGCCTGCGGCTTTCGTGGGTATCACGGGCCTGAAACCGACCTACGGACGCTGTTCGCGCTGGGGCGTTGTCGCGTTTGCGTCCTCGCTGGACCAAGCGGGCCCGATGACCAAATCTGTGCGTGACGCGGCGATCATGCTGGGTGCTATGGCGGGGCATGACCCGAAAGATTCGACCAGTGCCGAGCTGGCCGTACCGGATTTCGAGGCGGCTTTGACAGGCGACATTCGCGGCAAGAAGATCGGCATCCCGAAGGAATACCGGATGGAAGGTATGCCTGCCGAGATTGAACAGCTGTGGGCTGACGGCACGGCGATGTTGAAGGACGCGGGCGCAGAAATCATCGACATTTCGCTGCCGCACACCAAATACGCGCTGCCAGCCTACTATGTGGTCGCTCCGGCAGAAGCCTCGTCCAACCTTGCGCGCTATGACGGCGTGCGTTTCGGGCACCGGGCCAAGATCGGCCAAGGCGACGGCATCACCGAGATGTATGAAAAAACGCGTGCTGAAGGCTTCGGCCCAGAAGTGCAGCGCCGCGTGATGATCGGCACATACGTCCTTAGCGCGGGTTTCTACGACGCCTATTACAACCGCGCCCGCAAAGTGCGCTCGTTGATCAAGAAGGATTTCGAGGACGTCTTCGCCCAAGGCGTTGACGCGATCCTGACGCCTGCAACCCCGTCGGCGGCTTTCGGCCTAGGCGAGATGGCGGATGCTGATCCGGTGCAGATGTATCTCAACGATGTCTTTACAGTCACAGTCAACTTGGCGGGCCTTCCCGGCATCGCGGTTCCGGCTGGCCTTGACAAACAAGGGCTTCCGTTGGGGTTGCAACTGATCGGGCGTCCTTGGGAAGAGGGCGATTTGCTCAACACAGCCTATGCGCTGGAGCAGGCGGCCGGTTTTGTGGCGAAGCCTGCCAAATGGTGGTAATCTTCCAAGCAACTTAGAGAAGTGAGGCTCGTTATGCGTGGTTTGTATGCAGTGTTTGTCGTGGCAGGATTGGTGGCGTGTGGCCCGACGGTGCCTGATAGCGGGGCCGGTGTCGGTTTCGACGACTACGACACCTATCTGTCGCAAAAGCAGGCGCGCGACGCGGAGCTTCGCGCTCAGCGCTCCGGCAGGCAAACAACAGCGCCGAAACCCGTGACACCGGAACAGCAGACGGCCAGCGACGCGGTAGCAGCAGTGCGCGGATCGTCTGGCCAGCAAGCTCGCGGCGAAAGTGTGCCCGCGGGCATCCAAAACACCTCGCCCAATGCGCCCGTGCCGGATTTGAACAACCCTTCAATTTCTGACGAACAAGACTTTCAGGCGGTCTCCAGCCGTCAAAGCATTGAAAGCGACGCCGAGCGCCGCAAGGCGCAAAGCGCGCAATACCAAGTTATCGCGCCGAAGGCCGTTCCCAGCCGTCCGGGCGGTGGCGCACCAACACCGGTCGAGTTTGCCCTGCAAACCAGCCATCCCGTTGGCCAGAAGGTTTATCGCCGCTCTGTATTCTCCGCGAGCAAAGCCGCCAAAGCGTGTGCAGGCTTCAGCTCTGTCGAGTTGGCGCAAGATGCCTTCCTGAAGGCAGGTGGCCCGCAGAAGGATAAGTTGGGTGTGGATCCTGACGGCGACGGTTACGCCTGCGGTTGGAATCCAGCGAAATTCCGCGGCCTTGTAAATAAAGGCTAGTTTGGTGACGCCGGACTGGCGGCCTTCGCCCAATTTCGGCGCGCGCAAAGACGGTGCTACGCCCGAGCTTATCGTGCTGCATTACACGGCGATGGAGAGCTGCGATGCGGCGTGTCGAACGCTGTGTAACCCCGACAACGAGGTTTCGGCGCATTACCTGATCCGCAAGGACGGTCAGGTTATCCAGATGGTCGACGAGCGCGCCCGCGCGTGGCACGCGGGGGCCGGAACGTGGCAAGGACGGGGGGATGTGAACTCCCGATCCATCGGGATCGAGCTCTCGAACACGGGCTTTACCCCCTTCTCGGCGCCGCTGTTCGACAATCTGGAACTTCTGTTGCGCAGGATTATGACCCGATGGGATATTCCGGCCTCTGCGGTAATCGCCCACTCGGACTTTGCACCGGGGCGCAAGATCGACCCGGGTCGCAGGTTCGACTGGCAGCGGCTGGCGCGGCAGGGCTTGGCCATTTGGCCAATGAACCTGAACCCCGCAGATGCCGACTTGGCCCGATTTACCTGCGCTGCGATCGCATTCGGCTATCCTGATGATGTGGCCCCCGAAACCGTATTGGCAAGCTTCCGGCTTCGGTTCAATCCAACGGCTGAAGGACCTGTCACAACGCACGACGTGGCGATGGCCGAAGCGCTGGTGCGCGAGTTCGGGATTGACCGAACGGCAGCGGGCGCGTAGGCGAGACACTGCGCGGAGGGCCGGATGACCGCGGGCCTTCGGGTTCGAGGAAAGTCCGGACTCCACAAGGCAACGGTGCCGGGTAACGCCCGGGCGGAGCGATCCGACGGAAAGCGCCACAGAGAAGAAACTGCCCTCGCATGCGGGGGTAAGGGTGAAACGGTGGGGTAAGAGCCCACCGCGCCGCTGGCAACAGGGGTGGCACGGCAAGCCCCACCGGGAGCAATGCCAAATAGGAACCGCGTGGAGGCTTGCCTCCGGGGATGCTTTGTCCCCAGCAGGTTCGGGTTGGCAGCTAGAGGGTCACGGGTAACCGTGGCTTTAGATGAATGGTCATCCAGAGGGGGCAACCCCTTGGACAGAATCCGGCTTACAGGCCCTCCGCGCATATTTCCCTGGCCGATCACGCCGCTCCGCCCGAAGCTGGCTCTATGATTTCATCTTGGCAAAAATATTCCCGCCGGAGGCTCCACCCTTAAAGACAGATTCCACCGGCGGAGTTGATTTCGATCCTTCGCCACTACTTTCCCAAAGCGATCCCTTCGCGCCGTGGGTCAGCACCGCCGAGCAGCCCGTTCGGCGTCACGGCGATGGCATGAAGTCCCGAAGTCAAGGCGCGCGTACCGGTCTCGAATCCCATGGCCGTCAGCGGATCGTCGAACTGCGTGGCCTCGGTGCCTTCCTCCAGATCATAAGTCCCGAAGCGGTTCACCAAATGCGGTAATGCAATCGCGGCTTGTGGGTCTAGCCCCCAATCCAGATGCGCAATAATGGTCTTGGCCACATAACCGATGATGCGCGACCCGCCTGGGGAGCCGACCACAAGGACAGGCTTGCCGTCTTTCAGTAAAATCGTCGGTGCCATGGACGAACGCGGTCGTTTTCCGGGCTCCACCCGATTGGCGATGGGCACTCCGTCCGACTGTGTTTTGAAGGAAAAATCGGTGAGCTCATTGTTTAGCAAGAACCCTCCGGGCGCCATTAATCGAGAGCCGAAGCCGTTCTCGATGGTCGTCGTCATGCTAAGCGCGTTGCCATACTTGTCCACGATAGAGATATGCGAGGTTGACGGCAGCTCGATGCTTTCGTCGTCTGCCCACAAAAGGGCGTGGTCAAAGGGCGGCTCGCCCGGAGCAACTTCACTCAACGCCTTATCAGTTGTCAGAAGGCCTGCGCGTGATGTCAGATAGGTGCTATCGACCAACCCTTTGGTTGGCATCGGGACAAAATCGCTATCCGCCATGTACCGCCCGCGATCCGCAAAAGCGAGGCGTGAGGCATCTCCAATAAGCCGCCACGCCTCTGGGCTGTCTTTCCCCAACGCGGCGAGGTCAAAGCCGTCCAGCATGCCAAGAATTTGACCGACCGTCAGAGCCCCGGACGAGGGCGGCCCCATGCCGCAGACGTCATGGGCGCGATAGGTGGCGCAAACAGGCGCACGCTCCTTGACCTTGTAGATGGACAAATCGGTCATCGACAGAACGCCCGGATTGCCTTGTGCGTTAACTACCGTGTCGACAATGCCTTGCGCAATTGGACCCGTATAGAATGCTTTGGCGCCACCGGTCGCGATTGCGCGCAGGGTTTTGGCATAGGGAAGATTTTTGAGCGTGCTACCTTCGGCCAATGGCGCACCTTCCGGTACGAAATATGAGGCTGTGCGTTGAAACCGCGCTAACCGCTCTTGATCCGAGTCCACAAGCGCGGCAAGGCGTGGAGATACTTCGAAGCCGTCCTCAGCCAGCTTTATGGCGTCCGCAAACAGCATGGGCCAGTCCGAGCGCCCCCATTTGGCATGTGCCTTCTCCATCAACGCTGGCGTACCCGGAGTACCAACCGACAGGCCGCCAACAACTGCATCGAAGAACTTAAGCGGTTCTCCGGCCTCGTCTTGAAACAGCCGCGGCGTGGCCGCCATTGGTGCAGTTTCCCGCCCGTCCAGTGTCGTCATCTCTCCCGACGCACCGTCATACCAGACAAGGAAAGCCCCGCCGCCTAGACCGGAGCTTTGAGGCTCGACCAGACCCAGAACCGACTGAACGGCGATCATGGCGTCAGCCGCGGTGCCGCCTTCTGACAAAACCCGCGCACCTGCGCGAACTGCCAGCGGATTTGCAGCTGCCACCATCCATTCGGACGCTGCGACCGGGGCGCCGCTGTCTTTGGTTGTTTGCGCTGATGCGGCTTCTGGTGCGAATGCGTCTGCGGCGTCTTGTGCTGAGACGGGCAGGGCGGTGAGGAGGAGCGTGATGAGTGGTAAGAGGCGCATTGGGGCTTCCTTTGTGGGTAATTCTGCCTCAATCATGACTTTGCGCCCCCGTTTTGCAAGTGCGGATGACCAGACCCGCTTTCGCGGTTGACTCGGGCTACCAACCGCGTAAAAGGCGGCTTCAACCGAATTTCCGGGCGCTCTTTTTCTGCGTGCCCGACCCAGAGGAGAAGTGAGATGGCGAAGCCAACCACGATCAAAATCCGCCTGAACTCGTCCGCTGGCACGGGCCACTTTTATGTGACCAAGAAGAACGCCCGCACCATGACCGAGAAGATGGTAGTGCGCAAATACGACCCAGTTGCGCGCAAGCACGTCGAATACAAAGAAGGCAAGATCAAGTAAGATCTTACCTTTTTGAGAGACTGAAGAAGCCGCGCCCCCGAGCGCGGTTTTTTGCTTTTCCGGCATAGCCTTTGCATCGGTAGAGCTTAATAAGTCTTTGGGGGACCGATAGAATTCTCTCTTGTAGCGCGCGCAAACCTTTTCCGTTCCAACGAGCTGAAGTTTTTACTGGGTTTTCCCTTGATGGACTCAGGCAGCACCTTTACCCTGCCCACAACATATTGGGGGTGTTTGACGTGAATAAACTATTACTACTGTCAGTGCTTGGGCTTGCGGCCTGTACAGAGGCGCGTGGCGTCCATGGGGATTGGGCGCAGGGGGCTCGCTTTGCGCCAAGCTCCGCCACAGAGTATCGCGCCCGAGCGCTACGTGGCGAGCCTGGGGTCTTTCCAGCGCCGAGCGGTTATTCTGTATACACAGAGCAGCAGCGCATCGCGGCTGGTGCGGCTTCAAGTGATGGCGTTCTGCGTCAGGGGACCGCATCGTCGCGCACCGGCGAATTCATCACGGCGAATTTTGCAGGGGCATCCGGCGTAGCTGGAAGTTCCCATCAGGCGAACGCATCTGTTGCTGCGCAGAATGCAGGAACGGGAACACGCGTCACATTGGCTGGCCAGTCTATGGGAGTGGCACAAGTCGATGTCGGAAGCGCTTCCTACGCGGTTTTCAACCGCACGTCCGGTCGGATGAGCGCGTCAATGGGACCATCACTTGAGGCTGCTCTACCGCAATTGACGGGCTGTTCGAAAGCGGCAGGGCCGTTCAATATCGGCACCCAGACGGTCTACGCGCTGACCTGTAGTTAGATTGCATAAACAAAATTGAACAAAAAAAGGGCCAGCAAATTGCTGGCCCTTTTCTATTTAGAATGGGGAAGCGATTACTCGCGACCACCCATGAACTGAAGCAGGAACATGAACATGTTCAAGAAGTTCAGATAGAGGCTCAACGCACCCATGATCGCGGATTTGGCAAGCCACTCGCTTTCACCGTAGCTGGACATCTGGATGTATTCGTTCTTCAGGCGCTGCGTGTCATATGCAGTCAGGCCTGCGAAAATCAGCACACCGATGCTGGAGATCGCGAATTGTACCGCAGAGGACGCCAGGAAGATGTTGACGATTGACGCCAAGATCAGACCAATCACACCCATGATCAGGAAGGACCCCCATGCGGAGATGTCTTTCTTGGTGGTGTATCCCCACAGGCTAAGGCCCGCGAACGCGATGGCAGTGACCATGAAGGTCTGCGCAATTGAAATGCCGGTGTAGATCGCGAAGATGTAGCTGATCGACAGCCCCATCAGGGCGGAGAAGCCCCAAAACACAAGCTGTGCTGCGCCTGCGGACAGGCGATTTATCATTGCACCAAATGCAAACACCACAACAAGCGGTGCAAACATTACGACCCAGCGAAGGGGCGTGCCGAAGATGGCAGCCAACAAAGCTTCGTTGGTGCCGACAGCAAACGCTACGCCACCAGTGATCAGCATCGCGATCGACATCAGGCCGTAGATTTTGCTCATATGGGCTTTGAGGCCCGCGTCGATGGCGGCGTTTGCGCGGCTACCTGTGCCGACAGACCCCATCGTCTCATATTCAGCCATGAAAACACTCCCTTTCAGGCAGGTTGATACAGAGCCAGACACAGTCCGGCAGGTTATGAACTTAAAGTGGGGCAGGTGGCCCCTGTTTTCAAGCTATTCCGCAGTATTTTGGTCACAAATAATTGTTGGCCCCTCAAACAGGCACCGCCGTAGAGTCTTTAAGGTTTTCCATGACAAAGCTGGCCGAGATATCTCGGACCGGAACCATTGAAATCAAACGCTTATAGAATCTGTCGTAATCTGGGACATCCGCCACCTGAACCCTAAGCACGTAATCCAGGTCCCCGCTCATCCGGTGGGCACCGGTGATCTCGGGCAGAGTCTGGACGGCATGGTCAAATGCCTTGAGCCAGTCGGGGCTGTGATCCGCCGCGCGCATCAGGATGAAGACCAGTTGCCCCACCCCCAGTTTCGCCGGATCGACCAAGGCCACGCGCGCACGAAGCACACCCGTTTCCTCCAGCCGTTTGATACGCCGCCAACAGGCATTGCGCGACAGGTGGACGCTTTCTGCAAGCGCATCGACGCTAAGTGTGGCATCATTTTGCAGGAGGCGCAGGATGGAGCGGTCTGTTTCGTCTATGTTGTTGGTCATGGGTGGGATAATATCTCAATAATTAGCAATTATGCAATGATATTTGAGATGATCATACCCAAGCGATGCAACTAGACTGGCTGAAATCAACCGAGGAGAGCCCGATGTCCGACAGCACCCAAGTTTCGCAAAAGCAATCATTCTTCAGCGCCATGCGGTCGCATACCGCCTCGGTCGGGGAGAGTTACTTCGGGCATATGCGCTTTGCGTTGCGATTTGCTGGGCTGCTCTTTGCGGCGGGTGGGGCCGCGTTGGTACATGCCGTATTGCCAGCCTTGTTCGAAACAACGGCCAGCCGGATGATCCGGCGCATGTACGCGATGATTGAAACCCGCCACTGATACGTGGCGGGCAACTCAAAATTTGATATCTATTTCCAGTAGGTAGGTGCGTCCCAGACAGGGCGGCTTGCTTCGGCGTCTGCTTCACGACGGCTCAGACCAATATCTGCAAGCCGGCTGTCATCAAGTGCCGCCAGAGCGCGTCGCTGTCTGTAGAGGTCAACATACCCCATCAGGCCAGTTTTACGTTGTGCGGGGCGCGCGTGTGCGGCGGTGCATGTGAAGTCGGTCATAGGTCTAGCCTTCGTTATGTGTGATGAAAATCCGATTTTGGATCATTTATATTGATCTATATGCCATGCTGTGGTTCATATGGAAAATGAATGGTTTTGAGATAACACATCACAGGAATTGATATGGCGCGGAATCTGGACATCACCTCCCTTCGATCCTTTGTTGCTGTTGCAGATAGCGGCGGGGTCACAAAAGCCGCGGGTTACCTGCACTTGACGCAATCGGCGGTTTCCATGCAGCTCAAGCGTCTGGAGGAGGCCCTTGATGTCTCGTTGCTCGACCGCTCGAACCGCTCCGTTTCGCTTACCGCGCAGGGTGAGCAATTGCTGAGCTATGCGCGCCGGATGCTTGCATTGAATGACGAGATTTACACACGCCTTACTGCAAAAGAATACGAAGGCGAAATCGTCCTCGGCGTGCCACACGACATCATCTACCCCTACATTCCACCGATCCTACGTGCCTTCGCGGCAGATTTTCCACGCGTACGGATGCGGATGGTGTCAGCGCCAACCAAACGCCTGCGCGAGATGTTCGGGCGTGGTGAATGCGATGTTATCCTGACGACCGAGGAGCATCCCGGACCGGGTGGGGAGGCTTTGGTCACATTGCCCTTGGTCTGGATCGGAGCGACCGGTGGCTCTGCTTGGAAGCAACGCCCGTTGCCCGTCGCTTTTTGTAAGAACTGTATTTTCCGGTCTGGTGTCCTGAAACGACTGGATGACGCCGAGTTTGATTGGGACATGGTTGTGGATTCCGACCTTGATAACGCGGTGGAAGCGGTGGTCAGCGCTGATCTGGCCATTCACGCTGCGATCAAGGGTGTCTATCCACGCCAAACGGGGCCCATAGCGCATGACGGTGTGCTTCCCGATCCGGGGCAATCGCGCATCGTGCTGTATCTTCAGGCGGATGATGACCCGATTTTGACAACTCTGCGCGATATGATCCGCCACGCCTACTTGTCCGAATGGTCCCCGCAGGAGACCATACAGCTCAGGGCGTAATCACAACTTTTCCGGTGGAGCGGCGCGAGCGGAGCAATTCAAGCCCATCGCTCGCCTGATCCAGGGGCAGAGTGTGACTGATATGCGGATGAAGCTTGCCCTGTGCATACCACTGCGACAGCTGCTTCAAGCTATCGGTCAAAACCTGTGGCTTGAAACGCAAATACCCGCCCCAGTAAAAGCCGATGACATTGATATTTTTCACCAACAGGTGGTTGGCTGCAATCTGTGGAACAGAGCCAGATGCAAAACCGATAGTCAGGACCCGAGCTTCCGGCTTGCAGGCCCGCAGCGCGGCTGTGAACAAGTCACCACCGACCGGATCATAGACCACATCGGCGCCACCCAATGATTTGACGGCTTCGCGCAAATCCTCCGATCTTGTGTTGATCACATGGTCCGCACCAGCTTGGCGGCAGACTTCCAATTTGTCTGCTCCACGAGCCGCAGCAATGACTTTAGCCCCCATCAATTTGCCCAACTCCACTGCTGTTAGTCCGACACCACCGGCCGCACCTAGCACAAGGAGGGTTTCGCCCGGTTGAAGCTGCGCACGGTAGTCGAGCGCGACGTGGGATGTGGAATACGCAACTTGAAATGCCGCCGCATGTTCAAAGGGCATCTCGTCAGGCAAAGTTACGCAAAGGTTAGCTGGAAACGTCCCGAACTCTGCCAAGCCGCCATTGCCGCCGAAAACTGCCACACGATCACCAATCTCGGGTGAGGTGACGCCTTCGCCTTGGGCCACAACGGTTCCGGAAACTTCCATGCCCAAGGTGAAGGGCAGGGGCGGGCGTTCCTGATAGGTTCCTTTCACCATCAGCAAGTCTGCAAAATTCAAGCCACAAGCCTCAATTCTCAACAAGACCTCACCTTTGCCGGCTTCGGGCTTCGGGACGTCCTGCAAAACCGGGGGGGTATCAAATTCTGTGACCTGAAATGCGCGCATCGGGGGCTCCTGTGTTCGATTTCGCAGAACCTAGCGGGGCTGTGTGCCGGAGGCCATGGGAAATCTGGTGCGGACACGATCCCTAAAATTAATCGTTTATTTGCACACTGGGGTTCAGACTGGGGCGAATAATTCAGAGGAGGTGCGACATGGCGCATTCGGTTGATATCCACGTGGGCAAGCGCTTGCGCCATCGGCGTTGGATGGTGGGCATGACGCAGGGCGAATTGGCAAGTGCACTTGGAATACGGTTCCAGCAAATCCAGAAGTACGAATCCGGTGCCAACCGCGTGTCGGCTTCGCGCCTTTGGGATATCGCGCAGGTGCTGGAGGTACCTATTGCCTACTTTTTCCATGGGCTTGAAGGGCATCGCGACGGTTTGCCGGATGAGCTGCTGGAGGCTGAAACCCTAATCCAGTTCTACCGTACAATGCCGGATGTCGAACGTCGCAGGTTGTGCGAAATGGCTGCAGGCCTTCGGGTGCCAGTGTCAGCGTCGCCTTGATACACGCTTGATCCCGTTGTCGAGCCACGCGACAAGGGTAGCATCAAAAAGCTACGCAGTACGGGGCCGGAATGGACGAGACGTTACAAATTGAGCTGGTGGCTCTTGCACACAAGCTGGCCGATGCCGCGCGCATAGAGACCCTGCGCTATTTTCGTGGTGGCGGCTTGCAGACATCTAGCAAGCTCACCGACGGTTTCGACCCTGTGACGGTTGCTGACCGCGCGGCAGAACAGGCCATGCGCCAACTGATCGAGGCAGAGCGCCCCGAGGATGGAATTCTAGGCGAAGAGTTGGGCAACAAAGCCAGCACATCAGGTCTAACCTGGGTGCTCGACCCGATCGACGGGACTCGCGGGTACATCTCTGGAACCCCGACTTGGGGCACATTGATTGGCTTGCACGACGGGAAAAGCGTCGTCATGGGATTGGTTGATCAGCCCTATATCGGAGAGCGCTTTATTGGCGGGCTTGGGCAGGCACATTTTTCCGGCCCCCATGGGACGGGCATTTTGCAAACCTCGGCGGTCAACGAACTTCAGCAGGCGACTATATTCACGACATTCCCCGAGGTCGGAACCGCGTCCGATGCAAAGGGATTTCAAGACCTCTCAGGGCAATGCCAACTGGCGCGATATGGCATGGATTGCTACGCCTATGCGCTGCTTGCAATCGGGCAAATCGACTTGGTGGTCGAAGCGGGGCTGGCCACTTACGATATTCAAGGACCGCTTGGCGTGGTCGAGGCCGCCGGAGGAGTTGTGACCAATTGGCAAGGTGGGCCTGCCGATCAGGGCGGTCAGGTGATTGCCGCGGCCAATTCCGAACTCCATGCCAAGGCGCTTAAAGTGTTAGCCGACTATGCCTGAATTACTGATCAAGAACGCCCATACAATCCTAACCATGGATGATGCGCGTCGCGAGTTGCGCGGCGCAGATGTGTTGATCCGGAATGGTGAAATCGTTGAAACGGGGCAGGAGCTTACGACTGTTGGACGAACAATCACTGCCGATGGTTGCGTCGTCACCCCGGGGTTGGTCAATACGCACCACCATCTCTACCAGACCCTGACCCGCGCCGTGCCAGGCGGTCAGAACGCGTTGTTGTTCGGGTGGCTGCAAACGCTTTACCCGATCTGGTCGCATTTCGGGCCGCAGGAAATGTTCACCTCCGCTCAAGTCGGACTGGCGGAACTGGCCTTGTCGGGCTGCACCATGACATCTGATCATCTGTACCTGTTTCCGAACGGGTCGACTTTGGACGATACAATCGCGGCTGCGTTTGAAGTCGGGCTTCGCTTCCATCCGACACGTGGTGCGATGAGCATTGGCGAAGGTGACGGCGGCCTGCCCCCCGACGCGCTGGTCGAAGCGGAACGCTCTATTCTGGAGGACAGCATTCGCGTCGTCGACCGGTTTCATGACCCGCGACCAGAGGCGATGGTGCGTGTAGGTCTTGCACCTTGCTCACCTTTCTCGGTGAGCCGCGAGTTGATGCGCGATGCGGCCCTTCTGGCCCGTGACAAAGGTGTGATGCTGCATACCCATTTGGCGGAGAATGACGAGGACATTGCATACAGCCTCGAGAAATTTGGCTGCCGTCCGGGGCAATACGCCGAAGACCTTGGGTGGGTTGGCGAAGATGTCTGGCACGCACATTGTGTGAAACTCGACAG
This sequence comes from Litoreibacter ascidiaceicola, assembly GCF_900129235.1. GTDB lineage: Bacteria > Pseudomonadota > Alphaproteobacteria > Rhodobacterales > Rhodobacteraceae > Litoreibacter > Litoreibacter ascidiaceicola. The sequence goes on from NZ_FQUV01000004.1 coordinate 390,518, forward strand.
TACGGAGATTGATCTTTTCGCGCGCACCCGCACTGGTGTTGCGCATTGCCCATGCTCCAACTGCCGCCTTGGTTCTGGCATCGCCCCGGTTCGCAAGATGCGCGATGCGGGCGTTCGGATAGGGCTGGGTGTCGATGGCTCTGCGTCCAACGATGCTGGCAACCTGATCGGCGAGGCACGTCAGGCCATGTTGTTGCAACGGGTCGCGTGTGGGGCGGATGCCATGTCAGCGCGCGAGGCCTTGGAAATTGCCACGCGAGGTGGCGCGCAGGTACTTGGTCGTGGGGCGGAATGTGGGCAAATTCGTCAAGGCTTCCGTGCGGATATTGCGATTTGGGACGTTTCAGGCGTGGAAAGCGCGGGCTCTTGGGATCCGGCTGCATTGCTGCTGGCCGGTCCGACGCGCGTCCGCGATCTGATCGTCGAAGGGCGCGAAATCATCCGTGATGGCCAGTTTGAGAATTTCGACCTTGCTGCTACCGTGGCAAAACAAAATGTTCTGGCACAAAAGCTGGCAGAGAGAATTTGATCTAAGAGGGTGAAAAGTATGCTCAGGATGTTCGGTACGACCGCGCTAGCAATCGCGTTTCTGACAGCGTGCACCCCAGATGACCCTGTCGCGTCATCCCCAACTGTAGCCACGCCTGTCACCTCAGATGCGACTGCGGTCTCGCGTGCGGATGTGGGGGTCCTGTTGAACACGGAGCGGGCAAAGAACGGCCTTCCACCTTTAAGCCCGAACCCGAAACTTGCCGCTGCCGCACGTGCGCATGCTCAGGATATGGCACGGAGCGGGTTCTTCGACCATGTCGGGTCCGACAAATCCAAGCCATCCCAACGGGTTCGCGCCCAAGGCTACAGCTATTGCTTTGTGGCTGAAAACATCGCCCAAGGTTGGAAAACACCGGAGCAGGTCATGCAAGGTTGGATGGACAGCCCAGGTCATCGCCGCAACAACCTGTCGTCAAAGCCTAGTGAATACGGGGCCGCACGGGCTGAGGGTGATTATTGGGTTCTGGTTTTCGGGCGGTCCGGTTGCTGAGGAAACCACCAAAACAGGTTTACTAACAAACGGTTTAACGCGCGAGCGATCCGCCTACCCAGACCGCTTTCGTCGCTCGGTCATCGCCCATCATGATTGTCGGGAAGACGGCCTCCCAGATATCTTCTGCACGCTGACTGCGCTGTGCAATTGCAGGCGTGGAAGATAGGTCCAACACGACCAGATCAGCCTCCATTCCAACCGCAAGATTGCCGATTTTATCGCTGAGGTGCAGCACATCCGCAGACCCGCATGTGGCCAGCCACATCAATTGCGCGGGGTGTAACGGCTGGCCTTTCAACTGGCTTAACTCATAGGCCGCAGCCATGGTGCGCAGCATTGAGAACGACGACCCGCCACCGGTATCTGTTGCTAAACCAACGCGTTGTCCCTCGGCCTTCATCCGTGCGGTTTCAAAAATGCCTGAACCGATGAACGTGTTCGATGTCGGGCAATGCACCAGCCCTGCACCGACTTCTTTAATACGGGATTGTTCGCGTTCGGTCAGGTGGATGGCATGGCCGAAGACCGCGCGCTCCCCTAAAAGCCCGTGGGTCTCATAGGTGTCGAGATAGTCGCGGGCATCGGGAAACAACTCCGAAACCCACGCGATTTCTTCGTGCTGCTCCGAGATATGTGTCTGCATCAGGCATTCAGGATTCTCTACCCACAGCGCACCGAGGGCAGACAGTTGTTCAGATGTCGAAGTGGGGGAAAAGCGGGGTGTGATGACGTAACCAAGACGATCGATATCGTGCCATTTTTCAAGCAGCGCTTTGCTGTCGTCATAGGCGCTTTGCGCCGTGTCACGCAGGTTGTCGGGCGCATTGCGGTCCATGCAAGTCTTGCCAGCTAACGCACGGAGCCCGCGCGATTGGGCTTCGGTGAAATAGGCGTCGACGCTGGATGGATGGATCGTTGCGTAACTGAGCGATGTTGTCGTCCCGTTTGCCATGGCCAGATCGAAATAGCGCTCTGCGATCTCGCGGGCATAGGCCGGATCGGCCAGCCGCGCCTCTTCAGGGAAAGTGTAGCTGTTGAGCCAGTCGATGAGACGTTTGCCCCAGCTCGCGATGATGCCGGTTTGCGGGTAGTGCAGATGTGCATCTACGAAACCGGCCATAATCAACCCGTCACCATAGTCCGTCACTTTGGCATCTACGGGTTGTGAGATTTCCTCAGCCGGACCGACCGCAAGAACTTTGCCATCGCCAATGACAACGGCACCTCGGCGTTCAAACCTCACTGCATCTTCGAGGGGGGTCAGAAACGGATCGCCAGAAAAACTCAGCGTCTGGCCCAGAAGGATATGTGTCGGTGTGCGCATACCTATTGTGGTAACGCGCCCAATCTCGGAAGTGAAATGAAGATTGCGGCTGTTGCTTGGACGTTGCCTTGGTTATGAAGACCTGATCGCAGTTTTAGCCACAGGATTCACATCATGGTCGATGATCTGACAGAGATGCCCGAGGTCACCGAAAGTGGATACAAGCTGGAACGCTCGGTCATTTCCGCCGTGTATGCTGCGATTGAAGCGATGGACACCAACGCCATCGACGCAGCGCTGGACCCGCTTCACCCTGCTGACATCGCCGACCTTTTGGAGCAAATCAGCTCCGGTGAGCGGCGTGCGCTTCTGGGTCTATGGTCGATGGGGATCGACGGCGAGGTCCTATCAGAACTTGATGAAAACCTGCGCGAAGAAGTCATTGGCTACCTTTCGGACGGGGTGCTGTCCGAAGCTGTTCGGGACATGGAGTCTGACGACGTTGTCGACCTTGTCGAGGACATGGAAGATGACCAACAGGAACGCATTCTAGGGGCGCTGGAGGACGTTGATCGCGTCGCTGTCGAGCGCGCTCTGAGCTACCCTGAATACTCCGCCGGTCGTCTTATGCAGCGCGAGCTGGTCGTGGCACCCGAGCACTGGAATGTGGGGCAGGCCATTGATTTTCTGCGCCGAGAAGATGACCTGCCGGACCAATTCTATCACATCATTCTCGTCGATCCCGGTTACCATCCAACTGGCTACGTGACTTTGGGAAAACTGCTGGGAAGCCCTCGCGCGGTTACGCTGAAAGCTATCATGGAAGACAGTTTTCGGACGATCCCGGTGACCCAGCCGGAAGAAGATGTGGCCTATGCTTTCAACCAGTATCACTTGATTTCGGCCCCTGTTGTCGACGAAGATGACAGGCTGGTCGGCGTCATTACGATTGACGACGCCATGATCGTTCTGGACGACGAGGCCGAAGAGGATATTTTGCGCCTTGCGGGTGTGAGCGGTGAGGAAAGCCTGTCGGACAGGACGCTGGAGACCGTTCGGCAGCGGCTACCCTGGCTTGGTGTAAACCTGTTCACAGCGATTTTGGCTAGCATGGTGATATCCCAATTCGAAGCGGTGCTGACGCAGATCGTTGCTTTGGCCGTGCTGATGCCGATTGTGGCTTCAATGGGCGGCAATGCTGGCACGCAGTCGCTGACCGTTGCCGTGCGCGCGATTGCGACGAAGGACCTTACAGGCTCGAACATGTGGCGTGTGGTCCGGCGTGAAGCCGTCGCAGGTTTGGTAAATGGGATCATCTTTGCGGTGATCATGGGGATCGTTGGTATCGTCTGGTTCGGCACGCCGTTGCTCGGGGCAGTGATCGCGGTTGCGATGGTGATCAACTTGGTTGTGGCGGCTTTAGCGGGAATTCTTATCCCGGTGGGTTTGGAGAAACTTGGCATCGACCCCGCACTCGCCTCCGGCGCGTTTGTGACGACGGTGACGGATGTGGTTGGCTTCTTCGCCTTCCTTGGGCTGGCCGCGGTTCTGCTCGTTTAGCCCTGCGGCATTTGCAGCGTCAGCGTGCGTCCACCTTTGGTATATTTAAGCTGACCTTCACCGATGGCCGCGACACGGCCTCCGTCGACCCTGTCGCCAATACCCACTTTCTTGAACCGGCCATTGGGCATTCGAACCAAGGCGCGACGGTTGGATGATGTCCCGAACACACCGACCAAGGCCACCTTACCAAGAGAAATGGCGTTGTTGTCGGTTGCAGCTCGCGCGACTGACGCGCGGGTGTTGCCAGTGGGTGCTGCGCGGCTGTTACGTGCGACCGCTGGTCCGTTCCCGCGCGAGATAGCGGCTGTGGATGCTGTGGCCGCTGGATTGCGTTCTTCCGAGGGCACCTTCCGCGCTCGAGCTACAACACGGGCAAAATTGCGTGGACGGCTGTTGGGGCGAAGCGACCGCGCGACGGCTTGAGCCGTGGGCCTGTCCAATTCTGCCTGAGCGGCGGCTTCCGCAGCAGCGCGCGCTTCAGCGTCCTGAGCATCGGTTGCAGCTTCTGCCAGCGCGCGGGCGATGGCGTCTGCGCGGGCTTTGGCCTGTGGCAACTCGGGACGGATTTGAGGGCGAATTGTTGCCAGCTCCGCACGGGAACGACCCCCTTGGGTCGCACGCTCAAACCGTTCTTGTAGATCGCCCGGCCGTTGCGTTGGCTTGAATCCAGCGAGAGGATTGTCGATCGAAACAGGAGCAACCTGTTCCACAACTTCTTCTTCACCGACAGGCGTTTCAGGCGCTAGCCCATCGGCGCGTTGACGTGGAACAACCGGCGGCTTGCCAGAGAATACCAAGATGCCATCAGGGTTCTCAGTCCCTTCCGGCGACGGTCGAACAAGACCGCGCGAGTCCAAGCTGAACAGAATGGATGCGGCCGGTGGTGAGGCGGGAATGTCGAATTCCAACGCCTGTGCCGTCGCATCGAAACTGGCCAAGGCCGGTGCATCCTCAAAGGCCAGATCAGGGTCGAGGGAGCTTTCATAAAGCTCGTCCAGATCCTCGCGCACGATTGCGGTTCGCAAATCAGGTGCCATCTGCCAGATGCCGGACACCGCATAGGCGGTCTCGGCCTCGGTTTGCGTCATCGATGGAAGGGCAAGAATTTCAGGCTCCGGCGTTTCTGACTCGGCGATTTCTTCTTCCGAAGGGATCGAGAAGACACTTCCCTCGGGTTGGTTCGGAAGGGACGCCAGCCGCTCGTCATCTTCAATCGTTGAACTTTGCGGTTGCGTCAGATCAGGGTCGATTTTTGCGATCTCAGGCGCGTCGCCTCCAAAGAACCGTGTGACTGCATTGTCGGGCAACAGATAAGAAGAGAACGCAGCAAATAGCAGCAGCACAAGGATCAGAATGCCTGTTAGGATCAATCCAAGGAAACGTGGTTTTCCAGCGGCCTGACGCGCGGCAAGTTCCGCAATCGGATCGGGCTTGGAGATGAGCGTGTCGGCAACTTCGCGGGCTTCCACGACCTTGGCCGATTTTTCTGCTGCGCTGCGTTTCGCGGCATTTTTCGCCCTCGTGCGCAGTGCCGCAACACCTTGCCCCAATCGCGATGGCGCCGTTTTTGCGGGCTTCGCTTTGGCGGGGGTGACGACGGGCGGTGGCACAATTGGAGGGGGGGCTTTTTTCTTTACCGCCTCACCGGTTTTAATGCGAGGCTCCACCTTTGGCGGCTTTTTAGGTGCAGGCGCTTTGCGCAGATCATCGGTTGGAATGGCGATGCGTGGGGCGCGCGAAGTGACAAGATCACCTTCGGAGCCCGTAGCTGGTCCTAAAACAGGTTTGCGACGCGATGAAAACGCCGCAGGTGGTGTCACGGGCAATGCGGGGTCGTTGGAAGGATTAGCGGCCGGGTCTTCAGGAACGGCTGGGTCTTCGTCTGGAAGCGTATCCTGGAGCTCGTCGTTTGAGGGCTTGCCAAGTGCAAGTTCAACCGTTTCATTCTCTGGCTCTGGCTCTGGCTCTGGCTCTGGCTCTGGCTCTGGCTCTGGCTCTGGCTCTGGCTCTGGCTCTGGCTCTGGCTCTGGCTCTGGCTCTGGCTCTGGCTCTGGCTCTGGCTCTGGGGCGGCTGCGACTTCAGACTCTGGTTCAGCATTCGGTGCCTCAAGCGCCGCAATGTCCTCGGGAGACAGAACCTTTATCGGGGCATCGCCGGTCGGGATATTCCCTTCGCCGGCAGACGGGAGCGACCCAAGGTTTGGCGCGCCATCAAAATGGGCCGGATCGGGGAGGGCGGTGAACCCCACCGCATTAAAACCATAGGGAGCAAGAAATCCCTCGGCCTCTTCCAGCGTTTCACGGGCGACAGCAACGACCTGAACTTCAGGAGCCTCACTGGAAATGTCGTAATTCAATTGCGCTGCAGTATAGGGCGTGCGCTCTTCCAAGGCCTCCTCAACGCTGGCCGTAACGTCACCCTCAACGGTGATCGTCGCGTAAAGCAGCTGCGAGGGTGGCAATATCAGTCTTGTAGAAAACCCGGGCCCTTCAATTGCTTCCGCCTTGTCTCGCAAGCTGGCAAGGGCCGCCCCAAGATCTGCACTATCCAAAGCAGCTTCACCAACCTTAACCCAGCCGGCACCGGAAGGGTGACGGTGTAAAAGGACGATACCGTCCTCTGATAGATTGAGGGCAAAATTTGGTGTCATACGACGCGAGCCATCTCGTCAGTTATCCTGCGGTATCAGCGGCAAAAGCCCTGATAGGCCAAGGATATATCACATTGGAGGCGGAAGAAAGTTAAACCGCCCCCGCGTGCACAACGCAGGGGCGGAAAGGTATCAGGCAGTTGCTTTTGCCAATGCCTGATCAAGATCAGCGATAAGGTCTTCGACGTTCTCGGTGCCAATTGAGACCCGCACCATGTTTGCTGCAGCCCCTGCCGCAGCTTGCTGTTCTTCGGTCAATTGACGGTGGGTCGTGGAGGCCGAGTGGATGATCAAGGAGCGCGTGTCGCCCAAGTTCGCCACGTGAGAGAAAATCTCGAGGCTGTCGACGAGCTTGACGCAGGCGTCGTATCCGCCTTTGACCGCGAAGGTGAACAAGCCGCTCGCCCCTTTTGGGCAAACCTTTTTAGCCAGCGCATGGTAGGGCGATGACTTCAGGCCCGCATAGGTCACCGCATCAATCCGTGGATCGTTTTCAAGCCACTCGGCGATCTTCTCGGCGTTGTAGACATGGCGCTCCATCCGCAAGGAAAGCGTCTCGACGCCCATTAATGTGTAATGCGCGGCTTGCGGGTTCATGGTCATGCCCAAGTCACGCAGCCCGATAGCAATGCCGTGGAAGGTGAAGGCGAGCGGCCCGAAGGTCTCTGCAAACTTGAGGCCGTGATAGGCGGGTTCCGGCTGAGACAGGGACGGGAATTTGTCCGATGCGGTCCAGTCGAATTTGCCGCTGTCCACCACGCAGCCACCGGTAACCGTACCGTTGCCGGTCAGGTACTTGGTGGTCGAGTGAACAACCAAAGTCGCGCCCAGTTTAATAGGGTTGCACAGGTATGGCGTGGCCGTGGTGTTGTCGATGATCAGGGGAACGCCAGCCGCGTCAGCGATGTCAGCGACGGCGCGCACATCCATAACATGACCCCCGGGGTTGGCGATGGCCTCGCCAAAGATCGCGCGGGTGTTATCGTCCACAGCGGCCTTTACGGCATCGAGGTCGTCAATGTCCACGAACTTGGCTTCCCAGCCAAAGCGTTTGATTGTTTGCGAGAACTGCGTGACCGAGCCGCCATACAGACGCGTCGATACTACAATATTGCAGCCGGGTTGCATCAGCGGGAACAGCGCCATGATTTGCGCCGCGTGGCCGGACGAGCAGCAGACTGCGCCAACGCCGCCCTCAAGGGTCGCGATACGTTCTTGCAAAACGGCGACCGTCGGGTTGGTCAGGCGGGAGTAGATGTAGCCGACCTCTTGTAGGTTAAACAACGCCGCCGCGTGCTCGGCGTCGCGGAACACATAAGCGGTGGTTTGATAGATTGGCGTCTGGCGCGCGCCGGTTGCTGGGTCCGGACGGGCACCCGCATGTATCTGCAGTGTGTCGAAGCCGTAGTTTGCTGTGTCAGACATTTGTGTCTCCCTGAGAAAAATTGTTGTTGTGGACACTAGTGGGTTGGCAGACCTGCTACAATGGTATGTAAATCAACATCATGTTGACGCCATTTCATCTCGCCTACCACGTAACCGACCTTGATGAGGCCCGCGCATTCTATGGCGGGCTTCTAGGCTGCGCCGAGGGGCGTTCGACAGACACGTGGGTGGATTTTGATTTCTTCGGGCACCAACTCTCGCTGCATTTGGGGACGCCTTTTGCAAATGATCTGACCGGTAAGGTCGGGGATCACATGGTGCCTATGCCGCATCTGGGGTTGGTGCTGGTCTATGACGACTGGCGTGACTTGGCAGACCGGTTGGAAGACGCGGGCACCGATTGGGTTCTGGCCCCATCGGTGAGGTTTGAAGGCGAGCCGGGCGAGCAGTGGACGATGTTTTTCCGCGATCCGTCCGGAAATCCCATAGAGATCAAAGGATTTCGTGATCTGTCAGGCGTGTTCGCAGGCTAGCTCGCTTACAATTTCGAAGAGATGACGCCGGTATTGAACCCGCCCATGCGGAGTTCCCCAAAGAGCCGCTGATATTCGATTTTCGGGCAACGGTCCTGAATGACGACTTTTCCGGCGGCCTCGGCATGTTCAGTGGCCTCTGGGTGAAAAACCCCGATTTGCATCCAGATGGTTCTGAGCTGGGGCAATACGTCGAGCGCCTCGTCCACGATAGGAGGGACGGCGTCGGGTCTTCGAAAAATGTCGACCATGTCGACTTGTGCGGTGTGCGGGATGTCGGACAAACTCGCCGCGATTGTCTGCCCGAATAGCATTTTCCCAGCGTGTCCGGGGTTCACACCAATTACGGTATAGCCCTTGAGCGTCAGATAGCGGGCGACATAATAACTGGGGCGCACGGGGTTGGTGGAAACCCCGACGCAAGCAATCACCTTGGTGGTCTTCAATATCTGGCTCAGATGTGCATCGGTATAGTCCATGGCTGATTTATGAAACCCGAACGGGTGTCAGACAAGCCATAAAAAAGCGCCCATGGCGGGGGGGCCACGGGCGCAGTCACGGAACGAGGGACAGTGTTATTGGGCACGCAGTTCCGTTGCTGTGCCCATGATCAATAGGTGGGGTGTCTGGCTTCGGTTTTCCAGAATTCTTACAAAAACGTGAACTAGTCGAAGATATCCTCGACCTCGTCCCAAACTTCTTCCAAGGCGCGACGCCATAGCGGCTTGCGAGGTTTCCGTTTGCGGGACCGCTTGAACTCGTTGGACTGCGGCAACGCAGAAGGCTTTTGCGGCTTTCGCGCTGGCGCTTTGAGCCACTTCATTTCGTGCAAGGGAGCGCCGCAACTTCCACAAGCCAATTCGCGGCCACCACGCGCAGTAGGCTTCAACATCGTACGACGACTGCAATAACAACAGGTGGCAATCTTGATATTGGGGCGCATTGGTCCTCTTAGGTCGGGCGTCCCACTGCATATAGGGAGACCGCCGCCGCATTCGAGACATTGAGCGAGCCAAACTTACCCGCTGGATCGATTCTGGCCAATCTGTCGCAGGTTTCCTTGGTTTTGTCGCGCAGGCCCGGACCTTCAGCACCAAGAACAAGGGCAATCGGCTGGTCTTGCGGAATGTCTTCCAGCGTGGTGTCGCCCGTCGCATCTAGCCCGACCAAAAGATAGCCCATCTCGCGCAGGGCCTCCATTGTTGTGGCAAGGTTCTTGATGCGCAAATAGGGTTGGCGCTCTAGTGAGCCAGATGCGGTTTTTGCCAAGGCCCCTGTTTCGGGTGCCGAATGGCGGTGCGGCGCAATCACAGCACGAGCCCCGAAAACTTCGGCGGATCGCAGAATTGCACCGACATTGTGAGGATCGGTCACGCGGTCCAACAGGACCACGCGGGAGTTCTGACCGCGCGGTGCGCAGAGACTGGTGAGGTTCCCCCAGTCGAGAGGTTTGACCTCAAGCGCTGCCCCTTGGTGGACGGACTGCGGATCAATCGGTGCCGCAAATTTACGCGGATCGCTGATTTCCGGTTCCATGCCGGACTTTGCAACATCTTCGGCCAAGCGGTCAGCCGCGTTCTTGGTCACAACAAGGCGCAAGCGGTCGCGCATCGGGTTGGACAGCGCGTCGCGCACGGCGTGGATACCGAACAGCCAAACGGTCTCTGCTGCTGCTGCGCGGCGGTCGCGCTCTTTCTGGACGACCCAAGTGGGTTTTTTCTGCTTCATAACGTGGTCTAGATCATCTGATGGAGAAAAGCGCAAGCGGCGGCGTGTTTTCATGTTGACGGGGCAGTGGATGACTAATATCCAGCGCCCCAGTGGGCGACAGGCCGCAAGGTGTGGCAGGAGACTGTAACTCTCTCGCGGAGACGCACGCCTGGTTCGATTCCAGGGTCGCCCACCATCACTACCAAATCATTGAAAATCTTTGCTTTACTGGATATACCTCCTGCTAGGAGGTCCGTTTCTGGACACATTTCGAAGGTTTCTGGACACAATGCCTGCACACACAGTCGATCATCTCAAAGTCAATGGTGGTCGTTTCTACTATCGCAGGCGTGTTCCGATCCGACATCAGAAGACCTTGGGGATCAAAAACTGGAACCGTCCCTGTGGAAAGGTATCATATCAACAGGCCGTTGTTCTCGTAACGGAGTGGGCTGCAAAGCATGATGCCATGATCGAAGCCTTGGATAACCCTGAGACCGCGATACAGGTCCGCCAAGAGACCGAGGCGGATATGATGGCACCTCTTGTGGCTGGCATGGTGAAAGCCCAGAGAGCAGGCTCCCTGCCCCCATCGTTTGATCCATTGGATGCAGCACGTGCAGGATACGAAGCGGCCTCCACCAACCCGAAATTTGATGATCAGGACCGACTAGTCCGTTTTCGTGCCATCCTTGAAGCTTCGTTCGGCTCACATGTTGCCCCTCCTAATGATCCCGATGAACGTGATGAGTTCGATCTGGTGAAGCGGAAACTGGAACGGCGGATCACTGAATTAGGTGGCAACCCCAACACGATCACTGCGATGTCCGAGGCTTACTTCAAAAACAACCAAATAAAGCCAGAAGTGCGGAACAAATATCGCCGTGTGATCAAGCGTCTAATAGCACAGGTGGGTGACATTCCACTCGATCACTTGAACGAAGATCGCCTCCGTGAGTTCCGAGATGCCCAACGCGACACGAACAAAGCCAGTGCGATCCAATCACTGTTCACGCCCATCAGAGGCATGTTCAAATACGCAGTTGGCGAAGGGAAGATATCCTATAACCCTATGCCATCAGTGGTGCTGAAACCTGAGAAACGTTCTACTCAGATGATAAAAACGAAACCGTTTTCACCTTCGGAAGTGCGGCGCATCTTTGCGGCAATGGACGAAGTGTGGGGATCACCGTTACGTGGAATGGCTGATGAGCGCCGAGTGGCGATCCATATGGTTTGTCGAGTGCTAGCATTCACAGCTTTGAGGCCTAAAGAGGTCCTTCATCTGCGTCCTGAGAATGTAAGCGATAAAAGCCTAGTTGTGATCGGCTCTAAGACTGACGGGTCGGATCGATCAATACCACTACATCCCGAAATATCCGACTTTCCAGCGTTTTTCCACGCTGGTGGTTTCAATACATTCTTATCACAGAAAAAGGATCGGGCGCAGACAGTGCGGGCGAACTTCATCAAACTTATCAGAGTGAAGATGGACCCCCCTATCATCCATGAAAAGAAGGTGCTTTACTCATGGAGGACAACATTCAGCAATGCCATGAGGCGGGCTGGTGCAGATAACGACATGCGTCGTTCGATTTTGGGCCACAAGATTGCGGGTTCACTGGCACATTACGATGATGGCCCAGAGTTCTTCAAGAAACGGAAGTGGATCAAGTTGTCCGATCCTAGAATTGATTACCCTGATCCTGGGGAAGACGATGATCTGGACTGACTTTGAACTGCAAAGCAGGCATGTTCGACTGCATCGGATAACTAAAGGTGGTTGTGTTTAGTAGTGACATTTAAGGCTATTTCAGGGACGCCGTTGAAGGATCATATGCCACGCCCTTAATCGTCCCGTCCCTGATCCGCTCCACAGCCTCGTCGATGGCAAACAGAGGCACCAAGAACCATTCACGTGGTGTGACGGGATGCCCGAAGCGGTCCTTGATCTCGATGTCCAGCCGCGCCGCCTCAAAGATGCGGTGCAACAGGTTCTCCAGCTTCACACGGTTGATGTTGTAAAGCTCATAGGTCGTAACGATCTCTACATCGGCCATCAGGAACGTCGGGTCTAGCTTGGCAGTGCTTATCCGTGTCTTCACACTTCCCCCTGTGACGCCAATCTTATGGAGTAGATCGCGGTTATGCGCCACAACTGGCAGGTCAGACTTGCTACGGAGGACGTAGATGATCCCACTGGCCTCATCGCCATCCACGGTCGCGTCAGAGAACAACGGGCCTGCATTCGGGTCAGTAATGCGCCTACTTGCGTCATCCTTGTGGAGTGCGCGTTGCAATGATCGCATCAACAAATTGCTTTCTGTGCCGTTGTCAAAGATGACGCGCAGCCGTGCGTCGGTGCGGCTCTGAGCATTCAGATAGACTTCGCCCATCTCAGCAACGTATGCCTTCTGGCCACTCACGATGAACATGCTCCCAACCTGAATTTCGGCTTTCAACTCAAAGGGGCGCGTTGCCCGAACACCAGCATCCAACTCGGCTTGCACCTGTTCGAACAACGGTTTGAATTTGTCGAAGTCAGCACAGGCTTCTCGGTTGGCGACTTCTTCTGCTGCCCTCTTCTCAGCAACGGGACGCACGTGGCGAAGGTCCGTGATGTCATGTGCCGCATCTTCGAGGTCTTCCAGATCAGAGGCCAGTGCGTCCAGATCGATGTCATCGTCATCTTCGGCCCCAGCAGGTGCCGCTCCGCACAGGATGCCCTGACGGTCCATCTCTTCAAGAAGCGCACGGTATTCAACATTTGCAGCCAACCGTTCCAGACGCACCGCATACAATCGTTCAAAGATATCGTAGTCGGCCCCGTGACGAGGTGGATGCCCCGCCGTATCAACGAAGCGTTGGATATCCTCAAACCCCGCAATAATCCGTTCTTCAACAGCAGACCGTGCAACGGGCTTCTTCTCGATATCAAACTCGGCCAGATCATCGGCCAGTGCATCTAGGTCATCACTCATATTTGCCCTCCTTGCGGAAACGCATGAATGCCGTGGCACCTTCGGCCATCAGGCGTTCATACGGGTCCGTCGCGGTCAGGGATGGTGAGCGCCCCATGTCTTTCTTAAACTTGCTGGCACGTTTGGCCCACGTAACAGCCTCATCAGGTGTGACTGGGTTTCGTTTGGCTGCGATGACAGAAGCAACCTGTTTCAGGCTGTCCTCGTCCATTGACTTGGCAAGGATTGAATAGGCTTCGCCGAACGGATTGATCGCATCGATCAGATCAATGTCCAGATCACGAACACTTAGTGCAAACTTTCGCACACCGTCGATCAGCGCGGTGTTGGCAGATGGTTCGTTGTCGTCACCATCGTTGCCAAGGACCGCTGCTTTGGCCCCCTGCGTGATGTTCAGGGCGGCTACAGCGCGTTGTCTGATCGCCTCAACGTCGTTCTCTTCCAGATCGGGGTAACGATCCTTTATGATCTTGCCCATCCGAACAACGGTAATCTCTTCAGGAACGAGTTCTTCGTCGAACAGGCCGCGTTCCTTGACCTGCTTGTCCTGCACGAAGGCCGTGATCACCTCGTTGATGTCCTCCTGACAAATGCGTTCCGCTTCTTTCGACTTGGGTTCGACCAGCCCCTTGATCTCGATCTGGAACTGCCCGCTGTCTTCGTTAAAGCCGACGTTGCTTTTCTCAGGGTCGTAGCCACCCTCACCGTATTCGAAGCCTTCTGTCGGCGTGGTGGATGTCAATTTCGGTGCGAAGTTGAACCGTGGCACCAACACCTGTTCCATCAATAGGCTGGCTGCGATGGCCTTCAGGGTATCGTTGATCGCCTCCGTGACAGCACCTTCAGAGGCATCTGGTTCTGCTATCAGGTTGGTAAAGCGGGAATGGGTCTTGCCTTTGGCGTCTCTCGTTGCCCTTCCGATGATCTGCACGATCTCTGTCAGGCTGGCACGGTAGCCTGAGGTGCCCCTAGATTTGTAGACGCTTTGCTTGGTAATTTTGGAACCAAGGAGAGATGGATATGAACAAAGGAATTCGGTTTACGGATGAGTTTAAGCGGGACGCTGT
>NZ_FQUV01000013.1 GCF_900129235.1 Litoreibacter ascidiaceicola
TCAATTCGCTATCATGTTTGACGAACGCTTCAATGCGTGACCGTATCTGAAACCCGCATGGACCGGACCAGATACACAGAGTTCAGGACACTCCCAAGGCCGCCGATGCCCAACTCCAGAATCTTTGCATTGTCCACAGCCATCTGAACACCACGGCGCACGTCTTTGTTGTCATAAGGCGCGTCAAGCTGATTGAACCGCACTGCCAATGTGCTGGCGGTGACTACCTCGCTCGACGTCCAGCCGATGCCGTCGAAGACCGAAACAAAGTCACTGTCGGTCCGGTAGGTCAGGTCGATCTCGTCGCTTTCCGCCGAGGCGGCCCATGCGGATTGATCGGTGCCAAGGTCGATGAATTCGATCCGGTCAAGCCAGCCGCCATCGCGCCAATAGTCATGGTCGGGGTTGCGAACCAGAACAGCCCCGGTTCCGACATCGTAGCTTTCTGGCAGATAGGCACCTGTCCCGATCGGGTTCTCGACCGGATCGCTGCCGCCGACAAAGCTGCGGTGCACAACGGCTGCAGGGTAATCAGACAGCGCGGCCATTATGCTGATGTCTGACGAGTTGAGGTTCAATTGAACCGTGTTGTCATCGACTGCAACAACCGCACCGTCGCGCAGCATCTTGGTTTCCTCGTCCTGAAGCGCCGCGACACGGGACGCCATTGAGTTGCCTTCCACCGTGCCGTCCGCCCAAAGTTCAAAGTTGTGCAACACGTCTTCGGCGGTGAAATCGTCGCCATTGTTCCACTTGACGCCTTTGCGCAAGTTCAACGTGTACTGCGTTGCCGTCTCGTTCGCTTCCCAGGATTCGACCAAAGAGCCGGTCACACTGCCGTCACGGTTGAACAGGGTCAGGTAATCCAGCCAGCCGCGGCAGAAGTTGGAATATTCGGTCCAGTCCCAGAGCCGCGGTTCCTTCATCGCCTTGGTTTCCAGGTTCACACGCAACGTGCCACCCTTTGTTGGTGCAGCCTGCGCTGGGGTTGGCATGGTCAGTCCGATCAGCCCGTAGGCGGCCGTCGCGGAAACGCCAAGCATCGTCGCGCGCGACAGGAATTCGCGCCGCGACAATTTTCCTTCTTCGACCTCTTTTGCGTACATCAGCGCGGTTGGGTGCAGTGTCTTCGTTTCCATCAAGTCTCTCCCTTATGTGTTGCCCGGCATTCATGCCGAGGCAGCGATTTATTTGTACTGGACAAGCCTGTCTAATTCGTAGAGAAACTAATGGACATAACTGTCCAATACGCAAGTTTATTAATGCTGGGCACAGGGATTGCTGGGAGAAAACAGATGAAATCGCATTATCGTGCCGTGGTCATCGGGGGCGGTGTTGTCGGCGCTTCGGTGTTGTATCACCTCGCAAAATTCGGCTGGAAGGATGTCTGCCTGATTGAACGCAACATCCTGACTGCAGGGTCAAGCTGGCACGCGGCGGGCGGTTTCCATGCACTGAACGCGGACCCGAATATCGCATCCTTGCAGGCCTATACCATCGACCTGTTGTCCGAAATCGAGCGCGAATCGGGGCAATCTGTTGGCATGCACATGACTGGTGGCATGACCCTTGCGGGTACGCCGGATCGCTGGGAATGGCTGCAATCGGCGTATCGCACGTTCCAGTCCATCGGCATTGACGACGTGCGCCTGATTACGCCGCAAGAAGCGGGCGAGTTGAACCCATTAATGTCCACCCACGGCATTCTGGGCGGCATGTGGGCCGACCGCGAAGGCTATGTCGACACCACCGGCACCGTACATGCCTATGCAGGCGCCGCCAAAAAACATGGTGCGGAGGTGATCGAGCACAACCGTGTACTGGAGCTGATCCAGACCGCCGAAGGCTGGGATGTGGTTACGGAAAAAGGCACCATCCACACTGAAAACGTTATCAACGCAGCGGGCCTCTGGGCCAAACAGGTGGGGCGCATGGCGGGGATCGAATTGCCAGTCTCGCCGCTGAACCACCACTACCTGATCTCTGACACGATCCCCGAGTTAGAGGCGTTGGATAAAGAGGTGCCGCTGACCGTCGATCTGGAAGGCTTTACTTATACGCGGCAGGACCAGAAAGGCATGCTTCTGGGTATTTACGAGATCGACCACGAACACTGGATGATGGATGGCGCGCCGTGGGAGTACGGCTTTGAGTTGCAACAGGAAGACACTGACCGGATCGAGCGCGAGCTTACCCTTGGTTTTGAGCGCTATCCCGCGCTGCAAAACGTCGGCGTCAAGACATGGGTCAACGGTGCGTTTACATTTGCCCCCGATGGCAATCCGCTGGTGGGGCCGGTGCGCGGCAAGCCCGGCTATTGGTGCGCTTGCGGCGTGATGGCCGGCTTCCTTCAGGGCGGTGGCGTCGGCAAGAGCCTTGCGGAATGGATCATCCACGGTGAGCCGGAGGCCGACGTGTTCGGCATGGACGTGGCGCGCTTCGGCGATTACGCGGGTAACAAGCGGTTCATCAAGGAAACCACCGGCCAGTTCTATACCCGCCGCTTTGTGATGACCTACCCCAACGAACAGCTGCCCGCAGGCCGTCCGCTGAAAAAGGCAGCGGCCTATTCCGACATGACCGCGGCGGGATGCCAGTGGGGCGCAAGCTGGGGGCTGGAAGTGCCGCTCTACTTTGCACCGGACCCGGAGTTCACCGAAACGCCCACCCTAAAAAGGTCAAATGCGTTCAATCTGGTGGCGGGCGAAAGCAAGGCGGTGCGCGAGGCGGTGGGCCTACTCGACATTTCCGGCTTCTCGCGCTTCGAAGTGTCGGGATCGGGGGCCGAAGGCTGGCTTGACCGGATCATGGCGTCGAAATTGCCCGAACCGGGTCGCGCCAAACTGGCCCCTATGCTGAGCCCCGAAGGCAAGCTGAAAGGTGATTTGACCGTGTTCAACTGGGGCGATGGCACGTGGTGGATCATGGGCAGTTACTACCTGCGCGAATGGCACATGCGTTGGTTCACCGATCACATGGACGACCACGTCATCCTGCGCGACATTGCGGATGCAACCGTGGGGTTCAGCCTGTCCGGCCCTAATAGCCTGAAAGTGCTTGAGAAACTGACCGACGGTCCGATCGCAGATTTGCCTTTCATGGGCTGCGGTACTTTCGATGTCGGGATGATCCGGGCAAAGGTCGGGCGGTTGTCGGTCTCGGGCGAGTTGGGGTACGAGATCCACTGCTCTGCCGCCGAACACATCACCCTGCGCGAAACGCTTTTGACTGCGGGGGCCGATCTGGGGATGAAGGAGATTGGTTTCAACGCGATGCTAAGCCTGCGCCTTGAAAAAAGCTTTGGCATCTGGAACGCGGAATTCACTCAAGGGTACACACCCAGCGAGACCGGCATGGATCGCTGGATCGACTGGGACAAGGATTTTGTCGGCAAGAAAGCGGCCTTGGCCGAAAGGGAGGGCAACGGACCGGAGCGGACCGTTGTCACCCTTGAAATTGACGCAACCGATGCCGATGCCAGCGGGTTTGAGCCGATCTGGAAGGGTGGTAATTTGGCCGGGTTCGTGACCTCGGGCGGTTATGGGCACTCGGTCGGGAAATCTCTGGCCATGGCCATGATCGACAAGGGTGCGGCCGAGGTCGGCACGGAACTGAGCGTGCATATCGTCGGTGCGGAATGTGCGGCGCGGGTGATTGAGCCGTCCCCCTACGATCCCGAGGGCAAGGCTATGCGAGGTATATCATGACAATCGAAAACAACGCGCCCGAACGTATCCGGCGCAGGCGCGGCAGGGGCGACGGAACGCCGCCTGCATCCAAACGCAGCCCCAATTACCGCCAGTTGCGCAACCCGTTTCCGGTCATGTCTGTCTTTTCCGACGACGAGGCCGCAAACATGAACGAAACCGCGCTGACCATGCTCGAAGAGCTGGGGATGCGGGTGCTTTTGCCCGAGGCGATCAAGATCTATGCCGCCGCCGGTGCGCGCGTCGAGGGTGACATGGTCTATCTGGGCCGCGAGATCGTGGAGGCCGCCATTGCCAGTGCCCCACGGTCCATTCATTGCCAAGCAGGTGCGCGCGAACGGGACGTTGTGCTGGAGCTGGGCGCACTCGCCTTTCAGCCGGGGGCGGGCGCGCCACATGCCACCGATCTCAAACGCGGGCGTCGACCCGGATCGGCTCAGGACTTTACCGAATATACCCGCATCACGCATCACTACGACGTGTTCCAGATGATGTCGCCGTCGGTCGAGCCTCAGGACGTGCCGACCAATCTACGGCATTATTTTACCCTGCTGACACAGGCGGAGCGGACGGATAAGTTTCCGTTTCTGTTTGCGCGTGGAACACCGCAGACGCTGGACAACTTCGAGATGCTGCGCATCGCGCGGGGCCTGTCGGAGGAAGAGTTCCGTACCGGCGCTCACGCCTACACGATCATCAACACCAATTCGCCGCGCACACTGGACATTCCAATGGCGCAAGGGCTGATCGACTTTGCCCGCCATGGGCAGATGTGCATCGTCACGCCGTTCACGCTGATGGGGGCGATGGCGCCAATCACCGTCGCAGGCGCAATCACCCTGTCCCATGCCGAATGCATGGCCGCGATCACGCTTACGCAATTGGTCAACCCCGGCGCGCCGGTGTGTTATGGCACTTTCACCTCGAACGTGGATATGAAATCGGGTGCGCCTGCTTTTGGCACACCGGGGCATTTTCAGGCGTCATTGGCGGCGGGTCAGATGGCGCGGATGCTGGGGCTTCCATGGCGGTCGGCGGCAGGGTCCGCGTCGAACATCAACGACGTCCAGGCTGCCAACGAAAACCAGATGGGGCTGTGGGGGTGTCTGCTTGGTGGTGCAACCGTTATCATTCACTCGGCGGGCTGGCTCGAAGGGGGGCTGACGGTGTCCTACGAAAAGATCGTCACGGATGTCGAAGTGCTGAACATGGTGGCTGAGCTTTGCGCAGGCAAAAAGGCTGGCACCGACGAGATCGGCTTTGCCAACGCGCTGTCGCAGGTGGCCCCCTCTGGTCATTTCTTTGCCGCACCGCAGACGATGGACCGCTACAACACGGAGTTTTATGAACCCCTTGTGCACGATTACGCAAACTTCGGCACGTGGACGGAGCGTGGCGCGCGCGATGCCAATGCGCGGGCGACTGACGTTTGGGAAGCCATCCTGTCCAAACCAGACCAGATGATGACTTCACCCGACCGGCTCGAGACGCTGCGCGCGTTCATTGAAAAGCGAACCGCAGAGGGCGGCGCGCCGCCGGAGAGTTGACATGACAGCACGTATCACACCGCTTCTGCACCGCGATGACCCGGATAAAGATCCGCTTGTCGGCCATGTGAAAGTCACGCGTGAGGACTGGCTCAACGTGGCGCGCGATGTGCTGGTCAGCGACGGCGTGGCCGAGGTCAAGGTGCTGGCCCTCGGCACCCGCCTCGACGTGTCCCGGTCCAGCTTCTACGGCTATTTCAAGAGCCGCAAACACCTGCTCGAAGTACTGCTGGACGATTGGGAGAACCGCAACACCCGCACGATACTGGAGAATACGCAATTACCCGCCGCCTCCATCACCGAAAGCGTCTGCAACTTCTTTCGCTGCTTTCTCGATCCTGACCTCTTTGATCGCGGGCTTGATTTTGCGGTCCGGGAATGGTCGCGCCGGGAAGGCAGGGTACGCCAGCGTATCGACGCCGCCGATGCCACGCGGCTGCGCGGTATCAGCGCGATGTACGAGCGACACGGATATTCCGACTATGACGCCGACACCCGCGCGCGCATTCTCTACTTCATGCAGCTTGGATATCACGCCCTCGAAGTGCTTGAACCAATAGACGCGCGGATGGCCCGAATCGAAGGCTACCTGCGCGGCTTTACCGGGGTTGAGCCGGACATTGACACCGTCACCGCGTTTCGCAGCTTTGTCGACGGCCTGAACCTGAAATGACCCGCTATTCCGCCTTCACCGTCTTTCGCGAAGGGTTGCGCGGGCAGAAAGGCTGGGACAAGGCGTGGCGTTCGCCCGTGCCGAAACCCGCATATGATGTAGTGATCATTGGCGCGGGCGGACACGGACTAGCAACGGCATATTATCTGGCCAAGAACCACGGCATTAAGGACGTCGCCGTGATTGAAAAAGGCTGGCTGGGCGGCGGCAACACGGGGCGCAATACGACCGTGATCCGGTCCAACTATTTCTATCCTGAAAGTGCGGCGCTATACGACTTTTCGGTAAGACTGTACGAAAACCTGTCGCGCGAATTGAACTACAATGTGATGTTTTCCCAACGCGGTATGGTGGTCACCGCCCATTCAGAGCCCGAGATGGAGATGGCCGCGCGGCAGGTCAACGCAATGCGCCTGAACGGCGTGGATGCCGAGTTTCTGGACCGCGATCAGGTGCGCAAGCTGGCGCCTCTTCTAAACTATGGCCCCGATATGCGCTACCCGATCCACGGCGGGGTGTTTCAGCCGCGCGCGGGCACCGGACGTCACGATGCGGTCGCCTGGGGCTTCGCGCGGGCGGCAGATGCGCAGGGTGTGGACATCATCCAGAATTGCCAGGTTCTGGAGCTACTGACCGAAGGCGGGCGTTGCGTCGGTGTGAGAACTTCTCAGGGCGAGATCCGGGCCAGTGCCATCGGGGCCACCGTTGCGGGTCATTCCTCGGTAATCGCGGACATGGCGCAGGTTGATCTCCCGATAACCTCTTATGCCTTGCAGGCCTTCGTGTCGGAACCGCTGAAACCAGTTCTTGATACGGTCGTACTTTGCCCCCCTTTCGGCACGTATATCAGCCAATCGGACAAGGGCGGGCTGGTCATCGGCGGCGGGCTGGACCGCGTCCCGTCCTACGGGCAGCGCGGCAATCTGCCGATGCAGGAGGCGGTGCTGGCGGGGCTGGTCGAGATGATGCCTGCGCTCGCCTCGGTCAAACTGCTGCGGCACTGGGCGGGAATCGTGGACGTGACGCCCGACAGCTCGCCCATCATCGGGCCGTCGGGGCTGGAGGGGCTGTACCTCAATTGCGGCTGGGGCACCGGCGGGTTCAAGGCGATCCCTGCGGGCGGCTACCTTTTTGCGCATCTTCTGGCGACAGGGCATCACCACGACCTCAGCCGCCCCTTTGACCCCGTCCGGTTCACGACGGGACACCTTATCGACGAGGGTGCCGCCTCCGGCATCGCGCATTAGGAACGGCCCATGCAGATTTTTCCATGCCCCTTTTGCGGCCCCCGAAACGAGACCGAATTTCACTTCGCAGGCGAGCTTGGCAAGGTCCGGCCCGACACTGGCAAAGAGGTCAACGCGCGTGACTGGGCTACCTATCTCTATGCGCAGCGCAACGAAAAAGGGCTGGTCAGGGAAGTCTGGTTGCATCTGACTTGTTCGGAGCTGTTCGTGATGGAACGCGATAGCTTGACCATGGATGTGCGGGCAAGCAAGTCTCTGCGGGGGGACGCGTTATGACTTCGCATCGCACGGACCGCGCAGGATTGATCGACCGCACACAGCCCCGCAATTTCACCTTCGACGGCAAGGCCTATCGCGGCTTTGAGGGCGATACGCTGGCCTCCGCACTGCTGGCAAACGGCGTGCGGGTCATGGGCCGTAGTTTCAAATACCACCGCCCGCGCGGGCCGTGGGGTGCCTGGGTCGATGATCCCAACGCCATCATGACCGTCACGCTGGACGGACGCAGCTTTCCCAACTGTCCCGCGGCCACGACGCCGCTGGTGGAGGACATGCAGGCCCGCGCGGTCAACGCCTGGCCCTCGGCGGCCTTTGATATCAAAGCCGGGCTCGATCTGTTCCACCGCTGGCTGGGGGCGGGATTTTACTACAAGACGTTCATGTGGCCCGACTGGCACCTGTTCGAGCCGATGATCCGCAAGATGGCGGGTCTGGGCGATATCAGCCGGGACGCGCCAAAGAATTACACTGCTGATCAGGTGCATGACCATTGCGAGGTGCTGGTGATCGGCGGCGGTGCCGCAGGTCTTGCATGCGCGCGCGCGGCTGCCGAGGCGGGGCGCGGCGTTGTTCTGGTGGATGACCATCCCATATTCGGCGGTGGCCTGCACCAGAGCGTGCAGATTGAGGACCGCACACCGTCCGAATGGATCGCGGATCAGCTTGCCGCCATCATGGGTGCAGGCGGGCGCGTGCTGCCCACAACAACAGCTTTTGGCGTCTACGATCATGGTTTGGTGGGCTTGGCCGAGTACGGCGCATTTGGCACGGCCCCGCACCTGCACCGGATGCGTGCGGACCGGATCGTACTGGCCACCGGCGCGCTTGACCGGCCAGTCACCTTTGCGGGCAATGATCGCCCCGGCGTGATGGCGGTCGATGCAGCTTGTGAATATCTGGCGCGCTACGGTGTCCTGGTGGGGCGCAGGATTGCGCTGGCCTCCAACAACTCCCTGGCTGATGCGGCCGAAGCGATGCTCACGCAGGCCGGTGCCAAGATAACCCGTATTTCACCGCAAGACGGGGCGATACGGGCCTTGGGCGGCAAACAACTGAAAGGGCTGGCGCAGGGATTGCGTCGCCATGAAGTCGATACGGTGCTGGCATCCGGTGGGCTGACGCCGCTAGTGCATCTATGGCGCCACGCGGGCGGGAAGCTCGACTGGTGCGCGGCGCGCCAGGCGTTCTTGCCGGGCGCGGCACCCGACGGCATGGTCGCCATCGGTGCGGCAAACGGGACATTCGATCTGGATCAGGCACTGTCCGAAGCGCGGGCCATCGGTGCGGGCAATGCATCCGATGCCGCCGCAAGGACATATTCACTTACCCCACTCTGGCCCGAACCGGGGGACAAGGGGCGGCAATGGATCGACTTCCAGCATGATGTGACCCTCAAGGATGTCGAACTGGCGGCGCGGGAAAATTACGTGTCTGTCGAACACCTCAAACGCTATACCACGCTTGGCATGGCCTCTGATCAGGGCAAGACGTCGAACATGGCGGGGCTGGCGGCGATGGCCGCCATTCAGGACCGTCCCTTGCCAGAGGTGGGCACCACTACCTTCCGCCCGCCCTTCGTGCCGGTCCCGTTCGAAATGTATCATGGGCATCACGGCAAACAGCTGTGGCACCCCCTCAAACGCTTGGCGCTGGAACCGCAGCATCGCGCCGCAGGGGCTGCATTGGGTGAATACGGCGGCTGGCTGCGCCCCGGCTGGTATGGGACGGGAAATAGGGGCGATCTGATCCGCCGCGAGGTGCTGAGCGCGCGCAACGCCGCGGGCATCTTTGATGCCTCGCCATTGGGTAAGATCGAAGTGATGGGCCCTGATGCGGAGGATTTCGTCAATTTCATTTACTACAACACCATCCGCACCCTGAAACCCGGCAACATCCGCTATGGGTTCATGCTGACCGAAGGCGGAATCGTCATGGATGACGGGGTCATCGCGCGGCTTACTGAAAACCGCTTCGTGATCTCCTGCTCGTCTGGCCACGTCGATAGTGTGCGTGAGCATCTTGAGGCCTGGCGGCAGGATGGCAATAATCCTGACCGTATCTTCATCCACGACCTGACACAGCAATGGTCGACCGTGACCATCACGGGCCCCAAAGCGCGCGACATTCTTGCAAAGCTGCCGCTGGGTCTGGACCTCTCTGCGCAGGCATTCCCGCACATGACGGTTCAGGAAACGCAGCGGGAAGAGACCCCGATCCGCATCGCGCGTGTCAGTTTCACCGGCGATATCAGTTATGAGATCTCCATCAGGTCCTCGAGGGCAAGCGATCTGTGGGATAAGGTCGTGGCCGCAGGCGAGCCGCATGGTGCCACACCGATCGGGATCGAGGCGCTGTCGATCCTGCGTGCTGAAAAGGGTTACATCATGGTGGGCAAGGACACCGATGGTGAGACCATGCCCCACGATTTGGGCATCACAATCCCGCGCCTGAAGAAAAAGCCCGCCTACATTGGTGATCGAAGCCTGCATTCCGATAAGGCCAACCTGCCCGACCGCAAGGCATTGGTGGGGCTTGCCGTCGGCGATGGCGACAAGGTGCTGCCCACGGGTGCGCACATTGTCGACGGAACGCTTTCGCGTTCACTCGGCTATGTGACGTCCAGCTACGACAGTCCGACGCTGGGCCATCCTGTTGCCTTGGGGTTATTGGAAAACGGTAGCGCGAGGACAGGCGAGATCGTCAGCGTCTGGCACATGGGCGAAACGCGGCAGGCCACTGTGTGCGCAGCGTGCTTTTTCGACCCTGAGGGTGAGCGGCTGCATGCGTGATGACAGCAAAAAATGGGATGCACCCGGCGCTCCTACGACACTTGAGATGTCAGACGGCCTCACGATCACGCCTGTCCAATTGGCGCGGCAAACGCTGCTCTCGGGCGTCGATGTTCTTGGCCGGACACAGCATCCGATCGCGGCCTGGTCCGGTGTTGTGACCGCACAAACCTACGCCCTTTCCTTGCGCCGCGATCGCGTGTTGTTGGTGAACGGTCCAGCTCTCGCGGACGGATGGCACGGGGATATCGCCCAAGCTGTCTCGGACGTGAGCGATTGCTATTCTGTCTTCGACATTCGAGGAGACCGCGCATTTTCCGTCCTGAAACGCGGTGCGGAACTGCGCCTTGATGTTCCGTCCAAATCCGTTGCGAGACTTCTGTTCGGGCTCGGCGTCTTTCTCTACCGGTTCGAGGCGACAGATACGTTTCGCGTCCACGTGTTCCGTGGCCAAGCCGAAACATTTTTCAAAAGCCTGAAATTTGCATTCCCGTCCCTCTAACGGGACTTTTACATTCGTCTGGTCAGGGCACACCTAAAACCAACTTACGGCCCGCCAGACGGATCGTTTTACAAGCTTTTTTCAGAGCAAAGGAAGATGCTGCAAGTTGGCTGACGGCCTCGATTCAGATTAGGCGGATCACTTCAAGTTTGCGGACAAAATTTCTCTTCCGTCTGAAAGCTCTGATCAACGGCCACGCGATGACAAGTAAGGTGGCTATCGCCAGCGTCTCCGAGATGGGTCGAGTCAACAGCTCTGTCGCGTCCCCTCGGCTGATGAGCAACGCACGGCGCACGCTTTGTTCAACCATAGAGCAATACCCCCGCTATGACGCACTGCCTCCTATTAACCGACTTTGAAAGGCATTGCGTGAATGGCCGCTGAGTCCTTTGACCTGTAAACTGGCTGTTTGAGAATTGCTGCGCGGATGACGAATGGCCGATTTCCCCGCCGCACGGCGGCACAGAATTTTGCGCCTCTGCGGCATTTATGGCGCTGCGAGGGCGCGCAGCGCAAAAATCAAATTCACAGTGTGGGCTCAAAGCGGACATCTGACCGAAGCGGTCTCCCAAATCTAATGTTGAGAAATGCCAGAGACGTGTGGCGGGGTGAACCCCGCCCTACTCCGCCGGTTCGCCGACTGTTTTGCGGCGCATCCAGCGGCCTAGGTAGCGGACGGGCCAGCGGAGGAGCGAGACACCTGCGGCGAGGCAGATCAGGCCGATCAGGGGGCCGTTCTCGTAGGTGACCCAGCCGAGCAGCGGCACGCCGACGGCGATCAGAGCGTAAGCCCTGCGCCACAGATTATCGTTCGAGGGAAGCATTGCCGCCACGTTCGCCGCAATAACCCAGATGAAGGCTGCTACCAGTGAAATGCTCATGCCAACCCCGCCAAACTTTTAAGAAAACACGTCTCGACTGACTCTATAGTGACGCTACGGCATCCAAGATGAAAGTCAGTCATTTCCCACCTTTTTCGGCCAATCGCGCGGGAAGGGCGTTGGCCCAGGCGCTGATCGTGCCTGCGCCCAAGAGCACCACCATGTCGCCTTCGCGGGCCTGTTCGCGGACGAGGCGCAGCAGATCGTCTTCATCAATCACGGCGCGGGCGTGGCGGTGGCCGTGGCGCAGGAGGCCCGCGACCAGATCGTCGCGGGAGGCGCCTTCGATGGGCTCCTCGCCTGCGGCGAAGATATCGGCGATGCCAACGACGTCGGCGTCGTTGAAACAGGAGCAGAAATCGTCGAACAGCGAGTGCAGGCGCGAGTAGCGGTGGGGCTGGTGGATGGCGATAACGCGGCCCTCAGTGGCTTGGCGGGCGGCCTTCAGGACGGCGGCGATTTCCACGGGGTGGTGGCCGTAATCGTCGATGATGGTGACGCCGTCGACTTCACCCACCTTGGTGAAGCGGCGGTTTACACCGCCGAAACTGGCCAGCGCCTCTTTGATTTCGTCGGCCTTCATACCCAGATGGCGAGCGACGGCCACGGCGGAAAGCGCGTTGGAGACGTTGTGATCGCCGGGCATGGGCAAGCTACAGCCTTTGATTACGATCCCGTCGTTTTGCAGCGCGATGTCGAAATGCGCGACGCCTGCCTTATAGCTCAGGTTGACCGCGCGGACATCGGCCTGCGCGTTAAAGCCAAAGGTGACGACGCGGCGGTCGGTGATTTTGCCGACCAGCGTTTGCACCTCGGGGTGGTCGGTGCAGCAGACGGCGAGACCGTAGAACGGGATGTTGGAGACGAAGTCGAGGAAGCCTTGGCGAAGTTTGTCGAAGTCGCCCCAGTGCTCCATATGCTCGGGGTCGATATTGGTGACGATGCCGATGGTGGCGGGGAGGCGATTGAAGGTGCCGTCAGACTCGTCGGCCTCGACCACCATCCATTCGCCCTGCCCGACGCGCGCGTTGGAGCCGTAGGCGTGAATGATGCCGCCGTTGATCACGGTCGGGTCGATGCCGCCTGCGTCCAGCAGGGCCGCGACCATGGTGGTGGTGGTGGTTTTGCCGTGGGTGCCTGCGACGGCGATGTTCGATTTCAGGCGCATCAGCTCGGCCAGCATCTCGGCGCGGCGGACGACGGGCAGGCCTTTGAGGCGGGCCTCGTCCAGCTCGGCATTGCCGGGTTTGATGGCCGACGAGATGACGACGACGTCGGCGTTTTCGAGGTTTTCGGCGCGCTGGCCCTCGAAGATCGTGGCCCCCAACTCGGCCAGCCGGTCGGTGATCTTGGAGGTTTTGGCGTCGGAGCCCTGCACGGTATAGCCCAAGTTCAACAGCACCTCGGCGATGCCGGACATGCCGATACCGCCGATGCCGACGAAGTGGATGGCCCCGAGTTCAAGGGGAAGTTTTGTTGCTGCTGCGTTCATGGGCTCTTCTTTGCGAGAGTTTCTACAATATCTACCAGCCGTTCCGTCGCGTCAGGGCGGGAGACGGACAGCGCCGCGAGTACCATTTGCAGCGCCCCTTCGGGATAGGTGAGAACGGTTTCGATGCTGGCGGCCAAAGCGTCGGCTGTCAGCTGGCTTTCGGGGATCATGATCGCCGCGCCTGCGTCGACCAGCCCGCGCGCGTTCGCGGTTTGGTGGTCGGCGGTTGCTGCGGCGAAGGGGATCAGGATGGACGGTCGGCCGATGACCGAGATATCGGCGACGGAGGATGCACCGGCGCGGGAGATGACCAGCTGCGCCTCGGCGAAACGGGCGGGGACGTCTTGGAAAAACGGCTGCACGTCAGCGTCGATACCGGCTTCGGCGTAGGTTTGCAGGGCGGTCGCGGCGTCCTCGTCGCGGGCTTGGTGGGAGATGCGCAGGTTCGCCTTGAGCCCGTCGGGAAGCTGCGCGATGGCGGTCGGCACCACATCGGACAGGATGCGCGCACCTTGGGAGCCGCCGACGACGACAATGCTCATCGGGTAGTCACCGGGGGAAATATAGGGGGCTTCGGCCCGGTCCAGCACGGCCCCGCGCACAGGGTTGCCGGTGAAGATGCCGTCGACGCCTTCAGGCAACTCGGTTGGCCAAGTGCCACAGGCCACCGCGTCGACGCGGGTTGCAAAGACCTGATTGACGCGGCCCAACACGCCATTTTGCTCGTGGATGGCGCGCGGCAACCGCATGAGGTAGGCGGCTGAAATGGCAGGAAAGCTGGGATAGCCGCCAAAGCCTATGACGACCGTGGGGCGGTCGCGGCGGAACCCCATCATCGCGGAGAGAACACCAGAGGCCAGCTTGAACGGGGCGGTGAGTTTTCCGGCGAGGCCGCCACGTGCGAAGGTGGCAGATTTGACCTGCTCGATCTGGACAGAGTGAGGAAAGCCGCCCGTGTAGCGCGCGCCGCGTGCATCGGTGGACAGCTTCACGCGCCAGCCCTTTGCCAGCATCGCCTCGGCCAGCGCCTGAGCCGGGAACATATGCCCGCCCGTGCCGCCCGCAGCGATGACCAGAAGTGGCGCGTCAGACATTATTGCCCCCTGCGGCGCAAAAGGATGTCGCGCATCTCGTCTTGGGGGCGCTGGCGCGTGAAGGCCAGAAGCATGCCAAGAGCGATGCCCCCTGCGATCAGCGACGAGCCACCGTTGGAAACGAAGGGCAGCGTCATACCCTTGGCGGGCAGCAGACGCACGGCGACGCCCATGTTGATCACCGCCTGCATGGCGAACATGGCGACGAGGCCGGTGCCTGCGAGACGGATGAACGGATCACGCTCTTTCATCAAACGGTGCAAGCAGCGCACGGAGAAGATCGCATAGAGCGCGATGATCGCCAGCACCATGACGAGGCCGTATTCCTCGGCGGCGACGGCGATGATGAAGTCGGTATGCGCATCCGGCAGAGACCATTTCACCGAGCCTTCACCCACGCCCACACCGAAAAAACCGCCTTCGCGGATGGCGTTGGTGGCATAGCCCAGCTGGGTGGTCGGATCGACCTCGGCACTCAGGAAGCCGTCAATGCGGCGGGCGAAGTGTTCGGACAGCGAATAGGCGGTGACACCTGCGAAAGTGACTGCCCCCGCCATACCGATCAACAGGATCATCGGCGCACCGGCCACGAAGTAGACAACACCCCAGCCGAACAGCACCAAGCAGGCCTGGCCAAAATCGGGCTGCATCGCGAGGAAGCCCACGACGATCAGCGTCAGGATCAGCGAATAGAGCTTGCCGGGGGGGCCGTTGATTTCCTGACTTCCGGCAATCAGCCATGCGGAGGTGACGATGAATACCGGCTTGAGGAACTCTGACGGCTGGAACGAGCCGAAGCCCATCGAATACCAGCGCGTGGCGCCCTTGCCAAAATCGGTACCGAAGACCGGCAACAGCATCAGCGCGACCAATGTGACCATGAAGAACAGCGTGGCGAGGCGACGGACCATATGGGTCGACATCATCGACACCGCGATCATCACGCACATGGCCACGCAGCCGAAGAAGGCCTGACGGGAAACGTAGTGGAACGGGTCGAGCCCGTTCTTTTCGGCCAAGGGCGGCGACGCCGCGAGGCCCAACAAAAGTCCGATGCCAAACAGCGCGAAAACGCAGGTCATCGACCAACGGTCCAAAGTCCGCCACCATTTTGGTAAAATTGGCTCGCCCGGATGTACCAGAGCGGTGCCATACACCATCTCAGTCATGAGAATTACCGCCTTAACTGCCTCAATCGCCCGATTGTTCGGGTCTATGCGCAGACTCTAACGGGAAATTGCCGTGCAATCCAGTCTCTAGTTGGTGCTAAGGTCGGCATAAATCGGCTTGGAGGGCGGGAAATGAGCGAAGATGTGACGGTGAGATGCCAATGCGGCGCGTTTCAGGCGCGATTGCGCGGCGCGGATGCGACGAATGGCAACCACGGGTTGTGCTATTGCACCGACTGTCAGGCCTTCGCGCGCCACCTTGGGCAGTTTGGCGTGGCGACGGATGCAAAGGGCGGGACGGAGATTTACCAGACCCAGCCCGCACGGGTGGAAATTCTGGCGGGCAAGGACCAGCTGGCGCTGCTGCAACTTGCGCCGAAAGGGCTATATCGCTGGTATGCCAAATGCTGCAACACGCCGATTTGCAACATGGTGGGCAATCCGAAATTCAGCTTTGCGGGCTTTCTGGTGGCTAATATTGCCGAGCCGGAGGCACTTGGGCCGATCCGGTTCCGCTACAAATCCGAGCAGGCGTTGGAGCCTGTGTCGGAGCCGTCCGGCAGCATGATCGGCTTCATCGCCCGCACGGTTCGCGCGATTGCAGCGGAGCGGTTTTCCGGGCGGTGGAAGCAAACGCCGTTCTTTGGTGAGGACGGACGGGCGATTGTGAAGCCGTATGTGTTGAGCGAGGCGGAGCGGGAGAAGGCTTATTCGCAGCCATCCTAAATCGCCCCACTTTTCAGCGAGAATTGGACCTCGACAAAAAACCATGCGAAATTCAGATCTTAGGCAGCGCAGATTAAGGAGACGACAATGAGCTATATTCAAGGACTTCTCATTCCTGTTCCAACCAAGAACAAAGACGCTTACAAAAAACTGGCGGAACTCGCCGCGCCGATTTTTCAGGACTACGGTGCCCTCAGAATTGTCGAGGCTTGGGGCGACGCTGTGCCAGACGGCAAAGTGACCGACTTCAAACGCGCGGTTAAGGCCGAGGACGGTGAAACGGTTGTGTTTTCGTGGATCGAATGGCCGGACAAGCAAACCTACGAGTCGGCGGCTGAAAAGATGGAAACCGACCCGCGGTGGGGCGAAATGCCCGAGATGCCTTTTGATGGAAAGCGTATGATGTGGGCCGGATTTGCGCCGATACTGGACACGACGGGCTAGACTGTCGTTAGGGTTTCTACCTGCGCGATGAAGTCCTCGCCGCGGCGCTCGAAGCTGTCGTATTGATCGAAGCTCGCGGCGGCGGGGGCGAGCAGGACGGTGTCGCCCTTGACCGCATCAGCAGCAGCGCGGGCGACGGCGGTGGCCATGTCGGTGCAGACCTCGTGGGGCAGATCGCCCAGTTGCATGGCGAAACTCGCGGCCTCGCGACCGATCACATAGGCTTTGGTGACGCCGCCCAAGTGGGGCAACAGACCGCCCAAGCCGCCCTCTTTCTCCAGCCCGCCGCAGATCCAGCGGATGTTTGTGAAGGCCTGCAACGCCTTGGCGGCGCTGTCGACATTGGTGGCTTTACTGTCATTGACGAATTTCACCCCGTCCTTCTCGCCCACCAGTTGTGAGCGGTGCGGCAGTCCGCCGAAGCTGTGGAACGCGGCCTCGATGACGCGCGGGGCAAGGCCCACCGTCCGGCAGGCGGCATAGGCGGCGCAGGCGTTTTGGTGGTTGTGGGCGCCGGGCAATCCGGGGACCGCGCGCAGGTCGATGGAGGCCATCTGCTTGCCCTTGCGCCATTCGGCAAGGAAGCCCTTCTTGGCGAAGACGTTCCAGCCGTCGCCCGCCAGCTTGCGCCCGCTGGAGACGCGGATGACGCGGTCGTCGGTGACGCCTCCGGCCATTTGGTTGGCGAGATATTGCCCCTCGTCCTCATCCACTCCGATGATGCAACGGTCGGGGCCGCCTTCCGAGAACAAGCGGCGTTTGGCGGTGAAGTAGCCGCCCATGCCGTGGTGGCGGTCCAGATGGTCGGGGGAGAGGTTGGTGAAGACTGCGACGTCCGGCGTGAGCGCACGGGCGAGGTCGGTTTGGTAGCTGGAAAGCTCCAGCACCACGACTTCGCCGTCTATGGCGGGGTCCATGTCCAGCACCCCGCGCCCGATATTGCCCGCAAGCTGGGTGGGGCGTTGGGCGTGTTCAAGGATGTGATGGATCAGCGCGGAAGTGGTCGATTTGCCGTTCGATCCGGTGACGGCGATGATCTTGGGGATGCGCTCGAAATTGTCCCACTCGGAGGTGGCGAAGGAGCGGAAGAACAGGGAGATGTCGTTGTCGACGGGCACGCCCGCGTCCCATGCGGCACGCACGACTTTGTTGGGTTCGGGGTAGAGATGCGGGATGCCGGGGGAGACGATGAGCGTGGCGACGCCGTCAAACGCACCCTGCTTGGAGAGGTCACGGATGGTGAACCCTTCCGCCTGCGCCGCGTCGCGGGCCTTTTCGTTATCGTCCCAAGCGGCCACGTTTGCCCCGCCTTCGCGCAGGGCGCGTGCGGCGGACAAACCGGAGCGGCCAAGTCCCAGAACGGCGACAGTTGCGCCGGAGTATCCTTGAACGGGGATCATGCGGCAGCCCCTTGCAGGTTGTCGGTGTGGTAATAGGGGCCGTTGAAGTCCAATTCGAGCGAGAAGGCGCAAGGCTGGTCAACGATGGCTTTCAGCCCTGCCGACAAATCCCCCAGCAACGCGGTCATGAAATCCGCGTCGCGATGCGCCTTGGGCAGCATCGTGATGTTGATGATCACATGGGTGTGGAGGAAGTCGCTGATTTGAAAGGCGCGGGATTTGACCGCCCCTGCCCCGCTGTCATGGTTGGCAATTGTGGCCTCGATCAGCGCCATCATGGCTTGCGTATCAAGGGTCATGTCGGCGGAGTATTTGATCTCGGCATGGGGCATGGGGCTACCAGTCTATCTGTTTGCGGTCGCGAAAGATGCCGCCTGTGGGGCCGGTGTCCGGCAAGGTGGCGAGCCAGATTGCGGTCTCCGCCCCCTCCTCCGGCGAGCGGGTCGCGCTGGCGCCGCCCATGCGGGTTTTCACCCAACCGGGACACATGGCGTTGATCTTGACGGTCGCAGGCAGGTCTTGTGCCGCGCGCAGCGTCAGGGCGTTCAGACCCGCCTTGGCGACAGCATAGGCCCCGCCACCGCCGAGCCCTTCGGCAAAGCTGCCCCAGCCTGAAGACACGTTGACGACGCGCCCGTAGCTGCGGAGCTTCATGCCCGGCAGGGCGGTGCGGATCAACTCGTAGGGGGCTTGCAGCATGGTTTGCATGCTCCGTTCGAAATTGGTGCCGTCGTCGAACAGCGGCACATCTTCGAGAATGCCTGCGTTGTTCACCAGCACGTCGACATGGCTGACCCAAGGACGCGCCTCGTTGATGGATGTCGGGTCGGCGAGGTCCAAGCGTTTGAACTCGACCCCCAGCTCCGCCGCTGCGGCTTGGCCGTGATCCGGATCGCGGGCGCCGATGATGACGCGCAGGCCTGCATCGCGCAGACCGGCGGCAATCGCCTTGCCGATGCCGCGGTTTCCGCCGGTGACGAGCGCGCGCTTCACCGGACTTTCAGGGTCGCGAGGCCGATCATCGCGAGGATCAGAGAGATGATCCAGAAGCGGATGACGATCTGCGGCTCGGCCCAGCCCTTTTTCTCGAAGTGGTGGTGGATCGGGGCCATCAGGAAGACCCGCTTGCCGGTTTTCTTGAAGTAGAGAACTTGGATAATGACCGAGAGGGTTTCGACCACGAAGAGACCGCCGACGATGCCCATGACCAGCTCGTGCTTGGTCAGAACTGCGATAGTCCCAAGCGCGCCGCCCAAGGCGAGGCTGCCGGTGTCGCCCATGAACACGGCTGCTGGAGGCGCGTTGTACCACAGGAAGCCGAGGCCACCACCGATGAGACCGGCCATGAAGATCAGCAACTCGCCAGTGCCGGGGACATAGTGCAAGCCCAGATATTCGGTGAAGTCGACGCGGCCAACAGCATAGGCGATCACGCCCAAGGTGGCGGCGGCGATCATCACCGGCATAATGGCGAGCCCGTCGAGGCCGTCGGTCAGGTTAACGGAATTGGCCGCCCCTACGATCACGAACATCGCGAAGGGGATGAACATGAACCCGAGATTGACGAGTGTATCCTTGAATACAGGGAGCGCCAGTTGGTTGACCAGTTGGTCAGGATGCATGATCGTCGCGAAATAACCCGCGATGCCCGCAATAATGAATCCGATAATCAGGCGAATACGGGCGGACAGCCCCGCATGGGAATTTGAGGTAACCTTGGCGTAATCGTCGACAAAACCGATTGCGCCGAAGCCGACGGTCACCGCGAGCACGATCCACACGAAGCCGTTGTCGAGCCGCGCCCAGAGCAGGGTCGAAAAGATCAACGCGCCGAGGATCAGCACCCCGCCCATGGTGGGGGTGCCTTGCTTGGTCAGAATGTGGCTTTCGGGGCCATCATCGCGGATCGGCTGGCCGTTGCGCTGCTTGCGTTTGAGCAGATTGATCAGAGGACGGCCAAACAGGAAGCCGAAAATCAGCGCTGTGAAGAACGCCCCACCCGCACGAAAAGTGATGTAGCGAAATAGGTTAAAGAAATCGCCGCCATCTGAAAATGCGGTGAGCCAATACAACATGTAGCGGTGTCCCTCTTAGTTATCTGCTACGGATTGGCCCAAATTTGTGATGGCGTCAACGATCAGTGCCATTTTCATCGACAAAGATCCCTTCGCCATGACCACATCACCTGCTTTCACCAAGGCCAGCGGGCTGTCGGCCAGCTCGGCGCTGGTGGCGGCCCACAGACCTTGCTTTGAGGTCGGCAGCGCCTCGTAGAGATGCTTCATCAGCGGACCGATGCAATGAACCTGCTGGATTTCGGCCATAGCCGGGTGGGTGGCGAAGCCCGCGTGAAGCGCGGTCTCGGTCGGGCCGAGTTCTTTCATGTCACCCAGAATGGCAACGCGGCGTCCGGCCGGTGCGGGCGGCATCGCGGCAGCCAGCACGTCGAGCGCGGCCCCGACAGAAGCAGGGTTTGCGTTATAGGCGTCATCGAACAGATCAATCCCCTGCTCGGGCATTTGCGCATCCAGATGGATGAAGCGGCGCTGACCGCGACCGGAGGGCGGCGCCCAGTCCCCAAGTGCCACGGCCGCGCGACCCAAATCGGCCCCCGCCGCGGAAGCCGCTGCGAGACAGGCCAAACCGTTCATCGCAAAATGCCGACCGGGGGCGCCGAGCTTGAACAGCAATGCGTCGCCGTTATGGCTGGCGCGGCAGACGGTGGAGGCATCGCCGGAGGTTGCCTCAAGAAGATGCCAGTCCGCGCCGTCGGTTTCGCCGAAGGTTTGGCGATTGGAGGGCGCAAGCGAGAGGAGCAGGCCGCTTGTGGGCAAGTCCGCGTTGATGATGGCGGTGCCACCGTCTTCCAAGCCGTCGAAGATCGCGGCCTTCTCGCGGGCGATGTCTTCGACGGAAGCGAAGGCCTCTAGATGCGCGGGGGCGACGATTGTGATCACCGCCACATGCGGGCGGGCCATTTTGGCGAGAGGCGCGATTTCACCTGCGTGGTTCATGCCGATCTCGATCACCGCGAAGTCGGTATTTTTCGGCATCCGCGCCAAGGTCAGCGGCACGCCCCAGTGGTTGTTGTAGCTTTTCTCGGCGGCGTGGATTTTGCCCTGCCCCGTTAATGCGGTGCGCAGCATTTCCTTGGTGGAGGTCTTGCCGACGGAGCCGGTGACGCCGATCACGCGGGCGGAGGTGCGGGCGCGGGCGGCGCGGCCAAGGGCTTCGAGACCGGTTAAGACATCGTCAACGACGAGCAGGGGAGCGTCCGCAGGCACGCCTTCGGGGATACGGGAGACCAGCGCGCAGGCGGCCCCGTTCGCCAAGGCTTGCGCCACGAAGTCATGCCCGTCGCGCACGTCCTTGAGGGCGACGAACATGTCACCGGCTTGCAGCGTGCGCGTGTCGATGGACACCCCTGTGGCTTTCCAAGGGGTGGCGGAGGTGCCGCCTGTTGCCGCGATGGCTTCGCTTGACGTCCAGAGTGTCATA
Organism: Litoreibacter ascidiaceicola; assembly: GCF_900129235.1. Lineage (GTDB taxonomy): Bacteria > Pseudomonadota > Alphaproteobacteria > Rhodobacterales > Rhodobacteraceae > Litoreibacter > Litoreibacter ascidiaceicola. The sequence continues at coordinate 21,449 of NZ_FQUV01000013.1, forward strand.
GCTGCCCCTCCAACGCGGCGACGGCCACGCTTGCTTGTTCCACATCGTCAAAGGGCAGCACGTCGTCGCCCACCGTTTGGCCTGTCTCGTGGCCTTTGCCCGCAATCAGCAGCGTGTCGCCGGGCCCGAGCGCGTCGACGCCGCGCAGGATCGCCTCGGCGCGGTCGCCCACTTCGGTGGCGCTTGGGACGGCGACCATAATGGCCGCACGGATCGAGGCCGGATCTTCGGTGCGCGGGTTATCGTCGGTGACGAACACCACGTCGGCATTGTCGCGCGCGGCGGCCCCCATCAGCGGGCGTTTGCTTTTGTCGCGGTCGCCGCCTGCGCCAAAGACCACCACCAAACGGCCCATGACATGCGGGCGCATTGCTTTGAGCGCGGTCGCAAGCGCGTCAGGTGTGTGGGCGTAGTCGACGAAAACCGCAGCCCCGTTGGCGCGGGTCGCGGCCTTTTGCATACGGCCCCGCACCGTGGTGAGCATCGGCAGGGTTTGGAACACTTCGGCGGGCTTTGCCCCTGCCCCGATCGCCAAGCCAGCGGCGACCATGACGTTGGACGCTTGGAAGCCGCCGATCAGATCGAGGCGGGCTTGATGGACCTCGCCACCGAAGGAGAAGCGCAGGTCCTGACCGGTTGCATCGAAGCGTTGGCCAAGCAGTTGCAGATCGCAATTGCCGGACGCACCGACCCGCAGCAGACGGTGGCCCCGTTCGTTTGCGATGGCGGCCATTTCCGCGCCTTTGGGGTCGTCCATATTGATCACCGCCACGCCGTCCTGCGCCAGAACGCGGCGGAACAGGCCTGCTTTGGCGTTGAAGTAGTCTTGGAAGGTGGCGTGGTAGTCGAGGTGATCTTGGGTGAAGTTAGTGAATGCGGCGGCCACCAGATGCACCCCGTCAAGGCGGCGTTGCTCCAGCCCGTGCGACGAGGCCTCCATCGCGGCGTGGGTCACACCTTGGCCTGCCATCTCGGACAGCAGTTTGTGCAGTGTAATCGGCTCCGGCGTGGTGTGGGTCATGGGTGCAGTGAACACGCCTTCGACGCCAGCGGTGCCGAAATTGACCGCCTCCAGCCCTAGTTCCAGCCAGATTTGGCGGGTGAAGCTGGCGACGGAGGTTTTGCCGTTGGTGCCTGTCACCGCGACCATGGTGCCGGGCTGCGCGCCGAACCAAAGCGCTGCGGCATAGGCGAGCGCTTGGCGGGGGTCTTCGGTGACGATCAAGGCGGCGTTCGAGGCGGCGATCTCGTCCTCGGCGATTGAAGCGCCCTCGGGATCGGTCAGGATTGCGGCGGCATCCATGCGCAAGGCGTATTGGATAAACTCCGCGCCGTGCATATTGGAGCCGGGCAAGGCCGCGAACAGATGGCCCGGCTTGACCAAGCGGCTGTCCACCGACAGGCCTGTCACTTCGGCCTCGGCCCCACCTTGGGCTGTGAGCCCCAATTCATTCAGGCTTGCGCGAGTGCGTGCCATACTGCCCCCCGGGTTGTCGTCCCAGTTTGGCCTTCGGGCTACTCGGACGCCGTGTTTACGACTTTGCTCAATTCACCGCGATCAAGCTCTGGCCGCAAGCCCAAAAGGGGTGCAGTGCGCCGGATCATTTCAGCGGCGACCGGAACAGCGGTCCAACCAGCGGTGCGGCGCGGCTTTTTGCCGGAGTTTTCCGACGGCTCGTCTAGGGTGACGATCAGCACGTATTTCGGGTCACTCATCGGGAAAGCGGAGGCGAATGTCGCGATGACCTTGTCCTTGTAGTAGCCACCTTTTGGCTTGGGCTTGTCTGCGGTGCCGGTTTTGCCGCCGACCTCATAGCCCGGAACGCGCGCAAACGAGGCGGTGCCGCGTTTCACGACTTCACGCAGCATGGTGCGGGCTTGGGCCGACGTGCGTTCGGAGATCACGCGCGGGCCTTTTTCGACAGTTTGCTGTTTGAGGAGCGTCGGCTTCACCAAGGTGCCACCGTTGACGATTGACGAATATGCGGCGGCCAGATGCAGCGGGCTTGCGGCCATGCCGTGCCCGTAAGACACTGTCATGGTATGAATATCCGCCCATTTTTTGGGTAAGAGCGGCTTTGCACCATGCGCCTCAACCAGCTCCACCGGAGTGGAGTCAAAGAAGCCGAGCGATTTCAGAAACTCTTTCTGGCGCTTCGCGCCAATGTCGAGCGCCATGCGTGCGGTGCCGATATTCGAGGACTTCACGATGATGTCGGTGACGCTGAGTTGCGCGCCATAATTGTGGAAGTCGCGAATTCTGAAGCGGCCCTTTTGCATCGGGCCTTTGGTGTTGATCATGGTGTTCGGATTGACCAAGCCGATATCCAGCGCCTGCGCTGCGGCGAAGATTTTGAAGGTGGAGCCAAGCTCATACACGCCTTGAACGGCACGGTTGAACAGCGGGCTGTCGGACGGATCACCCTTGATCAGCCCGTTGGGGCGGGTGTTGGGGTCGAAGTCCGGCAGGGAAATCATCGAAATGACCTCGCCCGTGTGGACGTCCATCAGGATGCTTGTGGCACCTTTGGCGTTCATCAGCTTCATGCCGCCTTCCAGCACCTGACGCGACGCGGCCTGAATGGTCATGTCGAGCGACAGGCGCAGGGGCGCGCCATCCATGGCAGGGTCGCGCAGAAAATTGTCGAACGCCTTTTCCACGCCAGCGGTGCCGATGACTTCGGCGGAATGGACACCCTCGCGCCCGAAACTTGCACCACCCAGCACATGTGCTGCGAGTTTGCCGTTTGGATAGAGGCGCATTTCGCGCGGGCCAAACAACAAGCCGGGGTCGCCGATATCGTGCACGGCCTGCATCTGTTCGGGGCTGAGTTTCTTTTTGATCCACAGGAACTTGCGGCTGCCGCTGAAATCCTTGTTCAACCGCTCCAAATTCAAATCGGGGAAAATCGCGACCAGCTCTTTGGCGGCGCGTTCAGGCTCGATCATCAGATGCGGCTGGGCGTAGAGCGAATTGGTGATCAGGTTGGTCGCCAGAACGCGGCCATTTCTATCCACAATATCAGAGCGTTGCGCGACGATGTTCGCGCCCGAGGTGGAGGCGCGTGGCTCCGCCGCCTCGGTCGAGGCCAGCACGGTCATCCGCGCGCCAATCATCAAGAAAGCGAGGACGAAAAAGACGCCCGTGAACAGCAGACGGCTTTCAGCGCGCTGGCGCATCTTGTCGCGCATTTCCTCGTGCCGCAGGCGGATGTTTTCACGCTCGATGCGGTCGGGGTTTTCGCCCTTCTGTCTTGCTTGCAGAATTCGCGCCAAAGGGCGCAGCGGGGTGCGGATCATGGGTATTGTTCTCCGTCCTCGGCCAGATAGTTGCCGCGCACATCGACGGCGCCGTTGATCTCGTTGATGTCCAACTCGACTTCAGGGGCCGGGAAGGTGACCTGCGCCACATCGCCGAACTGGTCGGGGGTGATGGGCAGCAATTCGAGATCGGGGAAGTTCAGGTCTGCCAGATCGCGCAGGCGTTCGGGGCGGTTCAGATAGGCCCATTCGGCGGCCAGCACCGAGAGCGTTTCACGAGACGAGCCGATTTCGCGTTGCAGACCGGATGCCGTGCGCAGCGCATCCTGCGTTTCGTAGTTTTCGTAGTAAGCCCAATAGCCAAGGCCCATGACCGCGAGGGCCGATACGGTGTAAAATAGCCCACGCATTACAATAGCTCCTGTCCTGTCAGTTTGGGCAGGCCCAAGCCCGCCCTCCCCTTATCTGCTGCGGGGGCGTCGGTGCGCCGCCCTACTCTTAGTTTGGCCGAGCGCGAGCGCGGGTTGCGCGCCAGCTCGTCCTTATCCGCCGTCACCGCTTTGCGGGTGATCAGCTCGAATGTCGGGGCGTCGGCCAGCTGCTCTGGGGCGTGGCGCGAGCCGCCGCCGGTGCGACCTGCGCGGGCTTGGAGGTATTTTTTAACGATGCGGTCTTCGAGCGAGTGGAAGGTCACGACGGCTAGTTCTCCACCGGGCTTAAGCGCACGCTCTGCGGCCTCCAAGCCGCTGATAAGTTGGCCGAATTCGTCGTTCACCGCGATGCGGATCGCTTGAAAGCTGCGGGTCGCGGGGTGGCTTTTGCTTGGGTTGCCTTTGGGCAAAACGCTTTCTATGACCTCGACCAGTTTGGCCGTGGTGGTAATGGGTCGTGCCGCGATGATCGCCTTGGCGATGCGGCGCGAGGCGCGTTCTTCGCCGTATTGGAACAGGATGTCGGCCAGCAGCGCCTCGGAGCCTTCGTTGACCAGATCGGCGGCGCTGAGGCCGTCTTGTCCCATGCGCATGTCCAGCGGTCCGTCGCGCAGGAAGGAAAAGCCGCGCTCGGCCTGATCAAGCTGCATGGAGGAGACGCCGAGGTCCAGCACCACACCGTCGACCAACTCGCCCGCGAGGATGTCGAGTTCGGAGAATGTGCCGCGTTTGAGGATGAGGCCGGGGTAGTCGCCTGCCCATGTGGCGGCCATCTCGAAGACCAAAGGATCGCGGTCGATTGCGATGACCTTCGCGCCCTTGTCGAGGAATGCTTTCGTGTAGCCGCCCGCGCCGAAGGTGCCGTCGACCCAGACGCCTTGTGGGGTTACCGTATCAAGGATTGCATCAATGAGGACCGGCAGGTGCGGCGCATCAGGGTTTGTCTCACGCGGCACTTTAGCAGACATGGGCCTACTCCGCAGCGGATGGCTCTGGAGCCATCTCCAACAATTCTAGAGGGTCAAAGTCGTCACCCTGCTCGTCGAGCCAGTCTTCGATGTCGGAGTTCCGCGCCTCGAATGCGTCTGGCGCCCAGATCTGGAACGTATCGCCCATCGCAACGAACTTCGCTTCGCCTTTGAGGCCGATTTTCTCACGCAGTTTTGCGGGCAGCACAAGGCGGCCTGTGTCGTCGGTTTGCGTAGGTAGGGATTGTGCGTTGAACAGATGCTCCAGCGCGCGACGCGGCTTGGAGCCACGTGGCAGGCGAGCGATCTTCTCGTCGACTTCCTTGATGGCCTCTTGCGTATAGGCTTCAAGATAATTTTGGGATTTGCCACCATAAACGATGACGACATTGGGGCTTAGACCTTCGGTCCAATCGGGGTCGGAGGCTTCCAGAACACGGCGAAACAGGGCCGGGATAGACACCCTGCCCTTGCTGTCCACCTTGTGGACGCCTTCACCTCTGAACCGTTGTGCCACTGTCCGCGCCACCCTTTCTCAAACTCGGGCCCTTAAACGGAAAACGGCAAGTTGATCTGCTGCCACTGATCAACCTGCCGCCCTCGTTCCCGTCTAGGGAGATGTTTGACCCGCGCCACCTGGGGGGATGTCTGCTCGCGCAGGGCCAAACGTAGTTAGATAAAGTCGGTGCCTGTATGAAACCATTTGGTCGCCTTGGGGTTCTTAGTCGCCCCTTGTTTTTAGTTGCCGTCTTTATCGTGAGAACTTTGTGCCATGGGACCATATGGTAATCAATGGGTTTTTACGGGAACTGATGGGATCAAGGACTAATGCGATCCACACAACCAGTAGATTTTCTGCAAATTTTAGCTTCACTGGTGAGTGAGTCGAGCAGCACCACTAGATGTAGTGCTCAAATTTTTTGAAACTTTTTCCCACAATTTCCCATGAATTCGCGATTTTTAGGCGAATTCCCATGCGCATCCCATGAAATCCCATCCGAATCACCGCCTTTTGAGCCGATTTTGATTCGCAAAGCAAGTTATCCACAGGCAATACGCGAAAACCCGCGCGATATTGCTAACGCGCGGGTCTATAGGGTCTCAAAGCGGGCTGTTTAGGGCTTTAGCACCAGATGCGGCACACCGTCGGATCGCTTGCCGGTACTTATCCCGTGAGAGTCGACCGTCGCGTTGATCCTTTGACGGAACGACGAGAAGCTGTCGAACGTCACCACATCCACCGCCTCGTCCAGATGGAGGGTCATGCGGTAGCGTCCGCCCGTCACGGCAGATAGCGACAGGATGCGCCCCGAACAGGGTTGGTCCAGATAACGCCCGCGCACGAAGTCGCCCACAGCCCAAGGCGGACGGTGGTTGGAGAACGCGGAGGCGCGGGCTTGAAGTGTGTTCCAGTCGCGCAAACCCATTTGCTGGGCCAGAAGCTCCAGCGATTGGGAGTGAGAGACGGGAGTATTCAAAACAGCCATTTGCGTTCGTAAGCGCTTGGCTTGGGCCTTCAGGTCTTCGACCGAAGGTATTGGATCAGGAGTAGTCATTTGATCACCTTATACAAGATGACGCGGTTTCGGCTTGATGGAGCCCGCATTGCCATCACCCTGCGCGTCAGTTGCAGATGTGATCTTGGTCGGTACAGGATTTCACCAAAGGCCAAGCCTTGCGGGCGGCGGGCATCCTGCTGCCCTGCCGCTTCCTACGCCGCCCTGCCCGCTTTGGTCAAGCCATACCGCCTTTGACCAGCCCCTCGGCCAGCTTGGCGTAGGCCTGTGCCACGGGGCCGTCGCCTGCTGCAATCGGCGTGCCGCTGTCGCCAGACAGGCGCACGTCTATATCAAGGGGGATTTCACCAAGGAACGGCAGGCCCATCTTCTCGGCCTCGGCCCGCACGCCGCCATGACCGAAGATATGCGCCTCGGTCCCGCAGGTGGGACATATATACATAGACATGTTTTCCACGAGCCCCAGCACTGGGGTTTTGAGCGTGTTGAACATATCAATGGCCTTCTTCGCATCCAGCAGCGCGACATCCTGCGGGGTGGAGACGACGATAGCGCCGGTCAGCTCCGACTTGGTGCAGAGCGTTAGCTGCACGTCGCCGGTGCCGGGGGGAAGGTCGACGATGAGCACGTCCAGCTCGCCCCACTCCACTTGGCCCAGCATCTGCTGCAACGCGCCCATCAACATGGGGCCGCGCCAGACGATGGCTTTGTCCGGGTCCATCATTAGACCAATCGACATCATTGTGACGCCGTGGGCCTTCAGCGGGATGATGGTTTTACCGTCGGGGGACGCAGGGCGTTTGCTGACGCCCATCATGCGCGGCTGGGAGGGGCCGTATATGTCGGCATCCAGCAGGCCCACTTTGCGGCCCTGTTTGGCCAGTGCCACAGCGAGGTTTGACGACAAGGTGGATTTGCCCACGCCGCCCTTGCCCGATGCAATCGCCAGAATACGCGCCACGCCTTTGGGCTTTGTGGGGCCGGCTTGTGGTTCGGGGTGTTTGCCGACTTTCAATGCTGGGGGCTTCTTGTCGGAATGCGCGGTGAGCAAGACCGATGCGTTTTGGACCCCGTCCATACGTTCCACGATCTGTTGAGCCGCCGCGCGCAGAGGCTCCAAGTGTTTGGCCACCTCTGGGGCGGCTTCGATCACGAAACGCACGGTGCCGTTGTCGACCGCCAAAGCGCGGATCATGTCTTTGGCGACGACATCCTCGCCGTCCGGAAGCTTCAACACACGGAGGGCGTCAAGAATTGAGTCGCGGGTCACGGTCATGGAGGCTTCCTGTCTTCAATCAATTTCGTCCCTGCTTAAGTGAGCGCACAGACCCCGAAGGGCAACCCCGCATGCTAATCCGTCGCAACAGTTTTCGATCTGCACGTTCTTTGAGCAATTCGCCAAATACTATGGCAGCGCTAACAGGGCTTCACAAAAATGTCATAATTAAGCTGACGTAAGGTAATAAAAACAATGCGTTAAGCCATGCATTTGCTGCATAGCAGCATTGTAAATCTATCTCTTGTTGCAGCGCAGCATTTCCCTAAATTGAAGTCAACAGAGACGAGGGCGTCAGACCGCTGACAGAGAAACCCTCGGACGAAAGGAAAAGTAAAATGGCATACGCAACGAGCATCCGCACCGCACCGACCCTGATTGAACGTCTGGTCGCATTCAAAAACGATTTGGCCGAACGCCACGCGAAAAACCGCCTGTACCGCCAGACTCTGGATGAGCTGCAAGTGCTGAGCAATCGCGAACTGGCCGACCTTGGCATGAACCGCGCCAACTTGAAGTCGATCGCACATGAGGCGGCATACGGAAATTAAGTTTGCGGTCCCGGCTTTCCTCCTCCCTTAAGCCGGGTTCGCTTTAGTGGCGGCACCTTCCTCCTCCCTTAGGTGCCGCTACTAACCAGATCGGAGCAACTTCACCTCCTCCCGAGGTTGCCCGAAATACGGCGATGATCTTCCTCCTCCCTGATCGGAGCCGCACATAAGAACGGTGATGCACCTCCTCCCGCATCACCGTTTTTTTGTGTCTGCGGCGGTGGTCTTCGGAGGGCGTGGCCTTCTTCGCAGCCTTCTTCGCAGCCTAATTCGCTCGCCATTCACGAAAACATGGCCCACAAAGCGAGTGAACCGACCTTTCCGCTGGGCCAACCGCTTCAAGCTTATTCGCCATGACTTATGAACTTCTCACTGCGCTGATCGTTTTCGCCTTCGTCTCCTCGGCCACGCCGGGGCCGAACAACCTGATGCTGATGGCGTCAGGCGCGAATTTCGGCTTCCGGCGGAGTGTTCCCCATATGCTGGGAATCAGCGTTGGATTCATGCTGATGGTGTTTCTTGTCGGCATCGGGTTGGTGCAGGTGTTCGACCATTATCCGGTCAGCCATACGATTCTGAAGTTCGCCTCGGTCGCCTATATGTCTTGGCTTGCGTGGAAGATCGCCAACGCCGCGCCGCCAAAAGGGGGCGAGGCTGGGGGAACACCGATGACATTCCTTCAGGCCGCTGCGTTCCAGTGGGTGAATCCGAAAGCATGGGCGATGGCGTTGACGGCTGTCACTGTCTACGCCCCGACTCAGTCGGTGGCTGCGGTCGCCCTGGTTGCGGCAATCTTTGGCGCTGTCAACGCGCCGTCGGTGTCGGCATGGACGGTCATGGGGCAACAACTGCGCCGTATTTTGACAAACCCGATGCGTTTGCGCGTCTTCAACTGGGTGATGGCGGCCTTATTGATGGCGTCGCTCTATCCGCTGCTAAACCAAACTGCCGTCTAGAACGGTACATCACCGGCACTGTCAGCGGAGACGAGGAACTTGCCGACCACCTTCTTGTCGCCTGCTTTATCGAACGACACGTCGAGCTTGTCGCCCTCTACGGCCATGATCTCGCCATAGCCGAACTTCTGGTGGAACACCCGTTCGCCCACGGTGAAGGACGACACAGCTTGCGCGTCAATCACCATGTTCTTGCTTTCGCGGGGCTGGGACATGCCGCGACTGGCTTGTCGTTCTTGCAACCGTCGCCAGCCGGGGGAGTTGTAGACATTGGCCTTGGCCGCCGCCTCGTGCAGGTCACTGCCGCCCAGCGCATCCATCATATCGCCAACAGTGCTTGCCTGATGACCATAGAGACCGGGTGGCGTTAGGATTTCAACATGGCGTTCGGGCAGCTCGTCCACGAAGCGGGACGGCAAAGCACTTTGCCATTGCCCATAGACGCGGCGGTTGCCTGCGAAGGAAATTGTGCACAGCTCTTCTGCCCGCGTGATGCCGACATAGGCAAGGCGGCGCTCCTCCTCCAAGCCTTTGAGGCCGGATTCGTCCATGGAGCGTTGTGACGGGAACAACCCGTCCTCCCAGCCCGGCAGGAACACGGCGGGGAATTCCAAGCCTTTGGCCGCGTGCAAGGTCATGATCGAGACCTTCTCGGTCGCGTCTTCGCTGTCATTATCCATGACCAGCGCAATGTGTTCCAAGAAGCCTTGCAGGTTCTCGAACTGCTCCAACGCCTTGACCAGTTCCTTGAGGTTGTCGAGGCGACCGGGGGCTTCGGGGGTTTTGTCGTTTTGCCACATCTCGGTGTAGCCGGATTCCTCAAGCGCCATTTCGGCGATCTCGATATGGGACATGTCCCCGATCCGCGCAGCGGAACCCCAGCGGTCCAGCCCGTCGACCAGCTTGGCCAGCTCAACCGCACCTTTGCCGCCGAGGCCTTTGGCCTCCAGCAGCAAACGTGCGCCGTCGAGCAAGGACACGCCATTGCTGCGCGCCATGATCTGGATTTTCTGCACGGCTTTGTCGCCAAGGCCGCGCTTGGGGGTGTTCACGATCCGCTCGAAGGCGAGGTCGTCGGCGGGGCTGGTGATCAGCCGGAAATAGGCCATGGCATCGCGGATTTCCAAACGCTCGTAGAAGCGTGGGCCGCCGATGACGCGGTACGGCAGACCAATCGTCAGGAACCGGTCCTCGAAGCTGCGCATCTGGTGCGAGGCGCGCACGAGTATCGCCATTTGGTTGAGGCCGATGGGCTTCATTCCACGGGTGCCGCTTTGCATGGCCTCGATCTCGTCACCGATCCAGCGGGCCTCCTCCTCACCGTCCCAATGGCCGATCAGGCGGACCTTTTCGCCGCCCTTGGCTTCGGTAAACAGGGTCTTACCCAGCCGTCCCTTGTTGCCAGCGATGATACCGGAAGCGGCCCCAAGGATATGCTCGGTTGAGCGGTAGTTTTGTTCGAGTTTGACAATTTTCGCGCCTTCGAAGTCCTTTTCGAAGCGCAAAATGTTGCCCACCTCGGCCCCGCGCCAGCCGTAGATTGACTGGTCGTCGTCGCCCACACAGCAGATATTCTTGTGCGATGCGGCCAGCAAACGCAGCCACATGTATTGGGCGACGTTGGTATCCTGATATTCGTCCACCAAAATATAGCGGAACCAGCGTTGGTATTGATCAAGCACATCAGGGTGCTTTTGAAAGATCGTCACCATGTGCAGCAGCAAGTCGCCGAAATCGCAGGCGTTCAGCGTGCGCAGACGCTCCTGATACTGGGCGTAGATCTTGCCGCCCAGATTGTTGTAGGCCCCTGCCTCCGATGCGGGCAAAGCATCCGGCGTCCACGCACGGTTTTTCCAGCTGTCGATCAGTCCTGCCAGCATCCGTGCGGGCCAGCGTTTGTCATCGACGCCCTCAGCAACGATCAACTGCTTGAGCAACCTGATTTGATCGTCGGTATCGAGGATGGTGAAGTTTGATTTCAATCCGACCAGTTCGGCATGGCGGCGCAATTGCTTCACGCAGATCGAGTGGAAAGTGCCGAGCCATGGCACGCCTTCTACCGCCTCGCCCAACAACGCGCCAACGCGGTTCTTCATCTCCCGCGCGGCTTTGTTGGTGAAGGTCACTGCCAGCACTTCGTTGGGTCGCGCACGGCCTGTTGTCAGCAGATGCGCGATGCGGGCTGTCAAAGCCTTGGTTTTGCCAGTGCCAGCGCCCGCAAGCATGAGGACGGGGCCGTCCAGCGTCTCGACCGCTTCGCGTTGTGCGGGGTTCAACCCATCCAGATATGGGGCCGCGCGCGCACCCATCGCAGCCCCCATCGCGCGTTGGGACAGGGGCAAGCTGGCGGCCTCGAAGGCGTCTTCGTCGTTAAAACTGCTCATGGCGCGCAAGATAGCGCGAACCCAACTATAGGGAAAGAGGTGTTCTTATTTCGTTCTGGGTTTTGTTGAAAGCACCTGTGACGGCTCAAGCTGCTTCGGGCTTAAAGTCCAAAGACGCGCCATTGATACAATGCAGCATTGCGCCCTCAATGATGAGCAAGTGCCCCAGGTGGCTGCCGCAACGGCGGCAATGAACCTCAGTAAATGCCGCGTCTTCGGCCATGGCCCCGTATTCCGGCACTGGTCCATCGATTGCGGTGAGAACGGAATCCGACTGTGAGTGTTCGAAGAAGACCCAGCCCTTGTCCAGGATCACCTTGAAGCTAGCGTCATAGTTGTGCAGATCGCAGCCTTTGCAGTGATACGTGCCAGCGCGTGTTTCCTCCCATAGCGGGCTGGATTTGCGCGCTTCGGTGAAGCCTTCGCGCATGATGGCGTAGCTCTGCTCCCCCAGTTGAGTGTACCATTCGTCGATGGTGCGTGTGACTTCGTACTTGAAGTCCGACGCGCTGCCTGCTGCGACGCTGGCCGATGCGGGTGAGCTTGCCACAGTGAGTGCCGCAGCACCGGTGCTGGCGAAAAAACCGCGGCGGGTGAGGTGATGGTCTGCGTGTTGTGTCATGGGGAAGCCTTTCGGGATTGTCAGCGGTACACGCGCCTTTAGGCGGCACCTCAGAATGAATTCGGGCGGGCCACGTTTCCGAAGCCCGCCCGAAATGGTCATCGCGTGATGCGGTGTTAGTTTCCGGCGGACGCTTCAATTTCGGCGGACATCTCTGCTGCGCTGTTGCTATCGCCGAACAGTTGGATGTTCTTGAGAATGCGTTGGCGAGTAACCGTGTCGGAATCAAAGAACGTCTGGCGTTCAGCAGCGCTCATATTCCCAAGCGCCAAACGCACACGAGCGGCTGTTGTGTCGCCCATCGAGGTTTCGCGAACGATGGTCTCGGCTGCTGAGGCGTTGCTCATTGCGAACAACTCGGCAGGAGATGTATCTGCGAAGGATGGGGCCGCGAGGGCCAAAGTGACAGCAGTCGTTGCTAAAAAGAGTTTCATGGTGTCGTCTCCGGTTTTTACTTAAAGTTTCGTCCAGAGTAACTCTGGACACGTGCGGCTCGCCTTTCCCGTTGTCAAACAGGGACTTGACGCTAATCCGTCCCGTCAAGGTTACCCGTTGGCCGCTGTTTCAGTAGCGCCAATCGTCCGGATTTTCTTGCAGGTCGTCCTAAATCACGGCCTCGTGTTTCAAATCGCACCAACGTGTGTAGCCTGTGATCGGCGTGTACTTGATCATAGGGCATGACCAAAATGACATTAGAATTCTGTGAGATGATACGTGTGCGCAGCACGGCCTATGTCGGAAAAAATGTCACGGCCCCCTGGAGCGTTTTCATTGAAGAAGCTCCAGCCTTGGCGCGGTTCCACCTTGTCCTAGCCGGAAGCACTTGGGTCAGCCTTGATGGCACCTCAGATGGGGTATTCCTGAAAGCCGGGGAAATGGTGATAGTCCCTCATGGAAAAGCGCATTTCTACTTTGATGAGCCAGGGCGAGGCATCACGATGGTGGGCCGGATCCCCTCGGAGAAGGCCCCCTACTTCCACCAACTCGACGAAAACAGCTCCTCCACAAATCTATTTTGCGGCTACTTCAACTTTTCCGATAGCACGGACCCGGCACTTCGCTCCAATCTCCCTGAAATGCTGGTTGTGCGCGCGGGCGAAGGTGCGCGGGCTCACAAAATCAACCTTTATGTCCAACTGATCAGCGCCGAAGTCGCGAAGAAGTCAAAACCATCACAGTCTATTCTCAACCGCCTCACAGAGATATTGTGCATTTATGCGATCCAAGATTGGCTGGAACAAGCGCCTTTGAACGGCGAGCCACCGGACGCCTTGATCAATCCCCGCATCAGACTAGTGATTGACGCCATTCACTCAAACCCAAGCAAACAATGGACGGTCAGTAGTCTGGCGCGCATTTCCGGCCAATCGCGCACGACGTTCGCAGCTGAATTCAAATCTGTCACCGGACAATCCCCGATCAGCTATGTTCGGAAGTGGCGTATCCAAGTTGCGTGCAAGATATTAGAGGAGACGAGCGTCTCGATCGACGAAGTCGCCTATAAAACCGGATATGCAGACACGAATGCTTTCAGCCGCGCATTCCGACAGCAAACTGGACGGCCTCCAGGCGCGTATAGACGGCAATAGAGCCGATCATCTTTGCTGCGTGCGCCAGTTCGGGTGAATCCACGGCTCGGAATTGTCTGCTGGAAGTGGATCACGGCTAAGGATGTGATCAGCGGCCTTCTCTCCCACCATGATCGACGGCGCGTTCAGATTGCCATTGGTGATCCGTGGGAAGATCGAGCTGTCTGCGAGGCGCAAACCGTCGACACCAATTACCCGACAGTCCGGATCGACCACCGCCATCGCGTCGTTACTGCGGCCCATGCGGGCGGTGCCGCAAGGGTGATACGCGCTTTCGGCATGCTCCGCGATGAAGGCGTCGATTTGCGCGTCTGACCGGACATCCTCACCGGGCTGGATTTCATGACGGGTGAACTCGGCGAATGCGTCTTGCCCGAAAATTTCGCGCGTCAGGCGGATGCAGGTGCGGAAATCCTCCCAGTCATCGGGATGGGACATGTAGTTGAATTCGATTTTCGGCGCGTCCGCCGGATCGGCAGAGCGCAGCGTCACTTGCCCGCGCGATTTGGACCGCATGGGGCCGACATGGGCCTGATAGCCATGACCCTCCGCCGCCGCCTGCCCGTCATAGCGCACGGCAATGGGCAGGAAGTGGAACTGGATGTCGGGATAGCGCACGCCCGCCTTGGAGCGAATAAAGCCGCCAGATTCGAACTGGTTGGAGGCCCCGAGGCCCAGCTTTGCCAACAGCCATTGTGTACCGACCCAGCCTTTGCCGGGAATGTTCCAGTAGCGATACAAGCTGACCGGCTTGGAGGCCGCCATTTGCAGGTAGATTTCCAGATGGTCTTGCAAGTTTTGCCCAACGCCCGGACGATCCGCGACGACTTCGATCCCGTGGTCACGCAAGTGTTGCGCGGGGCCGATACCGGACAACATGAGCAGTTTCGGGCTGTTGATGGATGACGCGGCAAGGATGACTTCTTTGCCTGCTGATATGATTTCCGTTTTGCCACCACGAAGGACCTCGACGCCCGTCGCGCGGCCGTCCTTGATGATCACTTTCTGGGCCAAGGCCTGAACAAGTGTGCAATTCTCACGCTTCAGGGCGGGTCGCAAATAGGCGTTCGCCGCCGACCAGCGCCGCCCGTTCTTGATCGTGGCATCGAACGGTCCGACGCCCTCTTGCTGCTTGCCGTTGTAGTCAGGCGTGACTTGGTATCCGGCCTGCTGCCCTGCCTCGATGAAAGCCTTGGTCAACGGGTTCTTGCCCGGACCGCGTGTCACATTCAACGGGCCTTCCCTGCCGCGCCAGTCGCGATCACCGCCGCGCCCGCCATCCGACCAGCTTTCCATACGTTTGTAGTAGGGCAGCACATGAGCGTAGGACCAACCGTCCGCCCCCTGCTCTGCCCAATGGTCGAAATCGCCCGCGTGACCGCGCACGTAAACCATTCCGTTGATTGAAGACGACCCGCCAACGACCTTGCCGCGTGGTGTTACCAGTTCGCGGTTATTCAGGTGCGGCTCGGGTTCGGAATGGTAGCCCCAATCATAGCGCGACATGTTCATCGGGTAGCTGAGCGCGCCTGGCATCTGAATGAACGGCCCCCAATCGGTGCCGCCATGCTCGATCACCAGCACGGACTTCCCTGCTTCCGCCAAACGGTAAGCCATGGCACAGCCCGCAGAGCCGGCGCCGACGATGACGTATTCGGCTTGCATTAGAACTGCGCCTCGACCGGAGTCATGGCGACGTAGACGGTTTTGACTTCCGTATAGTGATTGATTGCCTCTTTGGAGTTTTCCCGTCCAACGCCCGATGCCTTGGAGCCCCCGAACGGGGCCTCCACGGGTGCAAGATTGTAAGTATTGATGTAGCAGGTGCCCGCCTCGAACCCCGCAACCACGCGGTGTGCGCGGGTCAGGTCGTTAGTGAAAACGCCGGCTGCGAGACCGAACTCGGTGTCATTGGCACGCGCCATCACCTCCTCTTCGGTGTCAAAATCAAACACCGCCATAACGGGGCCGAAGATTTCTTCGCGCGCGATGGTCATATCGTCGGTGACATCTGCAAATACGGTTGGTTCGATGAAGAAGCCGTCACGTTCAGCCATCTTGCCACCCGCGACCAGAGTTGCGCCTTCATCTGTGCCTTTGTTGATGTATCCCAACACGATATTCATCTGGTCGGCGGACACCATGGGGCCGAAATTCGTGGCCTCGTCCAGCGGGTCCCCCATCACCGCCCCTTGCAGCCGTTCTTTGAGACGTTTCAGGAAAGCCGCCTTGATGTCCTTTTGAACGAACACGCGCGTGCCGTTGGAGCAGACCTGCCCTGACGAATAGAAGTTGCCGAGGATCGCGCCGGATACCGCGTTGTCGATGTCAGCATCCTCGAACACGATCAGGGGAGACTTGCCGCCCAATTCCATCGTGACATGCTTCATCCGTTCTGCGGCTGCGGCGTAGACTTTGCGGCCTGTCGGGACCGAGCCCGTCAGCGACACCTTGGCGACCCGCGGGTCAGTGACCAGCGACGCCCCGACGGCTCCGCGACCTTGGACGACGTTATAGACGCCAGCTGGCAAGCCCGCTTCGTGCAGGATTTCGGCGACTTTCAAGGCGCATAGCGGGGTCGTCTCGGACGGTTTAAACACCATGGAGTTGCCGCAGGCCAGCGCAGGCGCACCCTTCCAACACGCGATTTGCGTGGGGTAGTTCCATGCTCCGATGCCCACGCACACGCCCAAGGGTTCGCGGATGGTGTAGACCCAGTCTTGACCCAATTGGATATGCTCCCCCGTCAAGGTTGCGGCCAGACCGCCGAAATATTCCAGCGCATCCGCACCGGAGGTTGCATCAGCGACCAGCGTTTCTTGCAGAGGTTTGCCCGTATCGAGGGTTTCCAGAATAGACAGCTCGCAGTTGCGGTCGCG
The DNA here is from genome assembly GCF_900129235.1 of Litoreibacter ascidiaceicola. GTDB lineage: Bacteria > Pseudomonadota > Alphaproteobacteria > Rhodobacterales > Rhodobacteraceae > Litoreibacter > Litoreibacter ascidiaceicola. The sequence goes on from NZ_FQUV01000013.1 coordinate 37,883, forward strand.
GATGATGTCGGCGGCGCGGCGCAGGATGCGGCCCCGTTCGGTACCGGTCATTGCGGCCCAGATTTTCTGACCTGCATGCGCGGCACTCAGCGCTTGGTCGATGATCGCGGGCGTCGCCTCGTGCAGGGTTGCGATTACCTTCCCCGTTGCGGGATAGATGCATTCGATTGGCGCACCTTCGGCGTCTTCGACATAAGCGCCGTTGATGAAGTGGCTGGAAGTGGGTTGTGCGTTTTGCATGGGGTCAGGCTCCTGCAGAGTTATCTTTAAAACGGGTTTATTCGCCCCGAGGAAAGCGCTGGCTTTCCTCGAGAATGTTGAGGTCCATGTGGTTGCGCATGTACCGCTCGGACGCTTTTTGCAGGGGTTGGTAGTCCCAAGGATAGTAGCCGCCTTTGCGCAACGCTTCGTAGACCACCCAGCGGCCCGCTTGGCTGTGGCGCACGGCGGCGTCATAGGCATCCAGATCCCAGCGGGCCTCGGCCTTGGCTTGCAGGGACGCGAGCGTGCCAGCATGTGCGGGGTCGGCGGCAAGGTCCGTCAACTCGTGCGGGTCCGCCTCAAGGTCGAATAACTGGTCGGGGTCCAGAGCGCAGCGGTTGTATTTCCATTTGCCGTATCTCAACGACACTAGCGGCGCGTAGCTGGCCTCGGCGGCATATTCCATCGCGACGGGTTCGTCGCGGCGCTCTCCTTTGCCCAAAGGGGCTATGGATTGGCCGTCGGTCCAAGGCATGACCTCGGACATATCCACGCCCGCGAGGTCACAAAGGGTTGGGCAGAAGTCGATATTCGAGACGGGCGCTGTCACCAGGCCCGCCTTCATTTCCGGCGAGGACACCATGAACGGCACGCGCGACGAGCCTTCATAGAAGCTCATCTTGAACCACAACCCACGCTCTCCCAGCATATCGCCATGGTCCGAGACGAACAGGATTGTCGCCTCCTGACGTGTGGCTTCCAGCGCCTCCATCACCTCGCCGATTTTGTCGTCGAGATAGGAGATGTTGGCAAAATGCGCACGGCGGGCGCGACGAATGTGGTCTTCTGTGATGTTGAAGTTATCGCGATCATTGGCGTCGAGGATGCGCTTGGAATGGGCGTCCTGTTCCTCGTAGGGGATCGGACCGACGTCGGGCATCAGATGCTCGCAATCTTCGTAGAGGTCCCAGTATTTCTTGCGGGCCACGTAAGGGTCATGCGGGTGGGTGAAGCTGGCCATCAGGCACCAAGGGCGCGCATCCTTACCGCGCGCCAGATCGTAAATTTTGCGCGTCGCATGGTAGGCAACCTCGTCATCGTATTCCATCTGGTTGGAAATTTCCGCAACACCAGCCCCTGTGACCGAGCCCATGTTGTGATACCACCACTCTATCCGCTCACCCGGTTTGCGGTAGTCCGGCGTCCAGCCGAAATCAGCGGGATAGATGTCGGTGGTCAGGCGTTCTTCGAACCCGTGCAACTGGTCGGGGCCAACAAAGTGCATCTTGCCCGACAGGCAGGTTTGATAGCCTGCACGGCGCAGGTGGTGCGCGAATGTTGGAATGGCCGAGGAGAACTCCGCCGCGTTGTCATAGACCCCTGTGCGTGATGGCAATTGGCCAGACATAAAGCTTGCCCGCCCCGGCGCGCACAAAGGCGATGCTGTATAGGCGTTTTTGAAACGGGTGGACTTGGCGGCCAGCTTCTTGAGGTTTGGCGCATGCAGCCAATCGGCAGGGCCGTCGGGAAAGAATGTACCGTTAAGTTGATCAACCATGAGGATCAGGAAATTGGGCTGGTTCATTGATCGTCCTCAAGATGGGGGGCGGTGAACGCAAGGATCGTGGCGGCGGGATCGCGGGAGATCGGCGCGCCAAGGGCCGCGCGAATATAGAGCCCGTCGATCAGCGCCGCGATGGCGTCAGCAAGCTCTTCCGGTTTGCGGGAAATCGGGCGCAGGGCATGGATCAGGTTGGAGCGCAGACGGCGCTGGTACACCCGCAAAAGGCGCATCGCATCTGGGCTGCTATGGGCTTTGACGTAGAAGTTCAGCCAAGCACTGATGACTTCGGGGTCGAAACAGGACCGCGCGAAGCTCGCCTCGACCAGCGCCTTGAGCCGATCGCGCGGCGTATTGGCCAAACTCAGACGGCTATGCACTTCAACAGCAAAGCCCGCAAGGATATGGCGCATGGCGGCAAGAAATATCTGGTCCTTGTTGCCGAAGTAATGATGCGCCAAAGCCGACGACATTCCCGCCCGCTTCGAGATTGCGCTGACAGTTACGTCAAGCGATCCTGCCGCCCCGATTTCGGCAATCGCGGCGGTGACAAGAGCCTCGCGACGTATAGGTTCCATTCCAAGCTTGGGCATACATCCACGCTTGCTGGTTTTTTATTGACTCGTCAATCAATAAAAACTTCGCAGATCAGGACTAGACCTTCGTCGCCGGAACAGGCGGCGTGGTTGCACGCTTCAGCATGGCCTCTCGCCAAGTTATGAAACTGACCGCGGCAAGGATGATAAGCCCGCCAAAGATTACCCAGCCGTCAATTGCCTCATCGAACACCAGCGCCCCGAGCAAAACCGCCCAGAACAGCTGTAAGAATGTCACCGGTTGCGTCACCGTTACCGGAGCGGCCTGAAACGCCAATGTCATCGAGTAATGTCCGGCAGTGGCAAAGCAGGCCAGCAGGAACATCCAGCCCAACTGCTCCAATGTAGGGGTTACCCAGACCATCGCGGCCAACGGGGCCAAGCCGATGGTTACAGTGATCGAAAGCATACCGACGACGACGGCAGGGCTGACCTCGTCGGCCATAACCTTGGCCGTCAGGTAGGAGCCCGCAAACATCACCGCGGTGATGAGCATTGCGAAGTGGCCGGGAGACAGCTCCCGAAACCCCGGACGCAGGATGACCATGGCGCCCACGAGCGCTGCGACGACCGCGAGTATCCGGCGCAAGGCCAGCTTTTCACCCAAGAAAAACGCAGCACCAATGGTGACATAGACCGGTGCCAAGTAGTTCATCGCGGTCACCTCGGCGATGGAGATTTGTGTCATGGCGTAAAACCACAATGTCACGCCAAGCGTGTGCACCACCCCGCGAAAGCCGAACAGTTTCAATGCACGCGGGGTCAGTTTCGCTCTGCGGATCGGGCCAATCATCGGGATCAGGAAGACCAGCCCTAGAAGGTATCGCAGGAATGCGGCCTCGGCCGCAGGAAGCTCGGAGCCCACGTATTTCACGATCGCCGTCACCGCCACGAACATCACGCCCGTGACCAGCATCCAGATAACGCCCGCAACGGGCCTGTTTTGAGTTTGTGCCATTGCGCCACCTGAAACCCGTGCGCAGGTGAGCGCAAGCCCTATCCGTTGAAGATCAGGCTGATCGCAATCGCCCACATGGTGGCCCCAACCAGCCCGTCGAGAACCCGCCACGCCTTGGGACGGGCGAAGAGCGGTGCAAGCAGGCGTGCCCCGAAGCCCAGCAAAATAAAGAACACGAAGGACCCGACTATTGCCCCTGCCCCGAACACCGTGCGCTGCTCGCCGTATTGCGCAGCAATGGAGCCGAGCAGGATCACCGTATCAAGATAAACATGCGGGTTGAGCCATGTCAGCGCCAACAAGGTTGCGGCCACCTTGCGCCAGTCGCTGCGGGCGCGGCCCTCTACGTTGAGGGCCTCTGTGCTGGTGAGAGCGGACCGGAACGCCATCGCGCCGTAGGCCAGCAAAAACAGGGCCCCGCCATATCGCATGATCGGGCCAAGCCACGGCATTTGCGCATTCAGGACGCCGAAGCTGGTCACCCCGATGGCAATGAGCAGCGCGTCCGACGTTGCACAGATGAAGACACACAAGGCGACATGTTCGCGCCGCAAGCCTTGGCGCAGCACAAACGCGTTTTGTGCACCTATTGCCATGATCAGCGAAAAGCTAAGGAGGAAACCGGAGAAAAAGATGCTCATATTCAAGACCTTGCGAAGGGACTGTGCGCTCTGCCTAGCGGCAACCCGAAAAAGAAACTAGCTAATCTTCCTAAACAATGATTAGAATTTCTAATGCACGACTATAATCAACTTGAAGCCTTATGTGCCGTCATCAGAACTGGCAGCTTTGACGCCGCCGCTGCGCAATTGGGTGTGACGCAATCTGCGGTTTCGCAACGCATTAAGCTGCTGGAGGAACGGGTCGGCACCGTTCTGGTAAAGCGCGGACAGCCGTGCACAGGGACAAATGCGGGCAGGCAGCTGGCGACCCACACCGATCAGGTGCGGCTTATGGAAAAAGCGCTGGAGTTCGGATTGCCGTCCTCCGAGTCGCGGACCCCGCTGCGCATCGCGGTTAACGCCGACAGCCTTGCAACATGGTTGCTGCCGGCCTTGGCGGAGCATGACGACTACCTTTTCGACTTGATCGTCGATGACCAAGATCACAGCGCGGACTGGTTGCGCGCGGGCGAGGTCGCGGCGGCAGTCACCGGCCATCCTGGCCCCGTGCAAGGTTGCGACAGCCATGCCCTTGGTGCGATGCGCTATTTTGCGACGGCTTCGCCGGATTATATGGCCCGCCACATGCCCGACGGCCCGACCCCTGAGGCTTTGGAGCGCGCACCGGCGATGACCTTCAATGACAAGGACCGACTTCAATCAGATTGGGCGAACATCATCGCCGGACGCACGGTAATCTTGCCAAAACACCGTCTTGCCTCGTCGCACGGGTTTGTCGTTGCCGCCTGTCTGGGCTTGGGCTGGGGGATGAACCCCGATAGTCTGAGCCGCTCTCAACTCGACGCTGGAACGCTGGTCGAGGTTGCACCGAACGCACCTATGGACGTCCCGCTCTTCTGGCAGGTATCCCGATTGACGGCCGAGCCGTTGCGCCAGTTGAGCCGCTCTGTGATGCGGCACGCACGGCAAGCGCTGATCCAATCCTGACCCACGAAAAAGGGCGCAACCATTGGCCACGCCCCAATCAATAATCGTGCCGCGCCGCAGGCGCGTCCGTTAGGTCAGAGCTGCGACATGACCTCGTCACTGGCCTCGAAATTGGCAGTGACGTTCTGGATGTCGTCATCATCCTCCAACGCGTCGATCAGCTTCATCAGCTTGGTCATGCCTTCCAGATCCAGCTCGGTGGTGGTGGTCGGCTGCCAGATCAGCTTGGTCGAGTCACTCTCGCCCAACTCGGCCTCCAGCGCCGTGGATACCGTGTTCAGATCCGTGTCCGCACAGATAATCACGTGACCGTCTTCGGAAGAATCTACATCCTCGGCACCAGCCTCGATCGCGGCCATCATAACTGTATCTGCGTCACCCACGGAGGCCGGATAGATCACCTGCCCCTTGCGGTCGAACATAAAGCCCACGGAGCCCGTCTCGCCCAGATTTCCACCGTTCTTAGTAAAGGTCGAGCGCACCGTCGACGCGGTGCGGTTTTTGTTATCTGTCATCGTCTCGACAATGACGGCCACGCCACCGGGGCCGTAGCCCTCGTAGCGGATTTCGTCATAGTTTTCAGCGTCGCCGCCTTGCGACTTCTTGATCGCGCGGTCGATCACGTCCTTGGGAACAGATTGCGACTTGGCCTCTTTTACCGCCAGACGCAGGCGCGGGTTCTTGTCGGGGTCGGGATCGCCCATCTTGGCTGCCACGGTAATTTCCTTGGCGAGTTTCGAGAACAGCTTCGAGCGCAACTTATCCTGACGCCCTTTGCGGTGCTGGATGTTTGCCCATTTTGAGTGGCCGGCCATGGGTCTCTCCCCTTACATGCGGTATCGGGCTGCTTTTATGCAAGCGGCTTGCAATCTGCAAGATGTCGCCGTCCATTCCCGCTTCCGGCCCGCGTGAAAGGCCGATAACATGGTCCTATGACACAGGATCAAATTACGCTTTTCGCCCTTTTCGGACTTGTTTTCGCGCTGCTTCTCTGGGGCCGCTGGCGTTATGACGTGATTGCGTTCTCTGCCCTTATGGCGGGCGTCGTGCTTGGTGTCGTCGAGACCAAGAACGCCTTCGACGGGTTCGGCCATCCGGCGACACTGGTGGTCGCGCTGGTGCTGGTCGTCTCGGCTGGCTTGGTGCGATCCGGCGCGGTCTTCCTGATCACTCGTACCTTGGTAGATAGCGCCCGCTCGCTCGGCGCACATATTGCGCTGATGGGGCTTATCGGAGGAGTGCTCTCAGCCTTTATGAACAACGTGGCGGCCTTGGCCTTGCTGATGCCCGTGGACATACAAACCGCACGCAAAGCAGGGCGCGGCCCGGGGCTGTCTTTGATGCCACTGTCTTTTGCCACGATCCTTGGCGGCATGGCGACACTGATCGGCACCCCGCCCAATATCATTATCGCCTCTATCCGCGAGGACATGTTGGGGGAGCCGTTCAAGATGTTCGATTTCGCCCCTGTGGGCAGCGTGACGGCGATTGCCGGCCTGATTTTCGTCGCGCTGATCGGTTGGCGGTTAATCCCGCAGGGCGACGACGAGGGGCGTCGCGGCAACCCGATGGACGACTACGCGGCGTATATTGCGGAACTGACCGTGCCCGAGGACTCGAAACTGATCGGCAAGCGACTGGGCGAATTGCTCGAAGACGCGGAGAAAGCGGACGTCGCGATCCTTGGCCTCGTGCGCGACGGGAAGCGGCGTTACGGCACTGCGCAAAACGCGGGCCTGCGGGCTGGCGACGCGTTGGTGCTGGAAGCCACCCCCGACGCGCTGGACGAATTCCGCTCGGCCCTGTCGCTGGACTTCGCCGACGCCAAGCGCGAGGAACATCTGCGCGCGGATGGCGACGGTCTGAAAGTCATCGAGGTTGTCGTCACAGAACAAAGTCGCATCAACGGCAAGACCGCGCAAAGCATTGGGTTGGCATGGCGGCAACGCTCTGTCCTGCTGGGCATTTCGCGCCGCGGTAAAAACATCAAAAAAGAGGTTCGCAAAACGGTGGTGGAGACCGGCGATATCCTCCTTGTTCTCGTTCCGCAGGACAACGCCAATGACGTCACCGAGTGGCTTGGATGCCTGCCACTTGCCGCTCGCGGACTGGCAGTGACCGAAGACAAAAAGACGTGGTTGGCAATTGGACTTTTCGCGGCAGCAGTCGCCGCCGCATCAGTCGGAATTATCTACCTGCCAGTGGCTTTGGGTATCGTTGTGGTGGCCTATGTTCTGGCGCGCATCGTGCCTTTATCTGAGCTTTACACCCATATCGAATGGCCCGTCGTGGTGCTGCTTGGGTCAATGATCCCGTTGGGCGCGGCGTTGGAAAGTTCCGGCGGGACGGAGCTTATCGCCGGGGCGCTTGTCAACCTGACCGAAGGAATGCCTGCATGGGCCGTTCTGACGATCTTGATGGTGGTGACGATGACCCTGTCGGACGTATTGAATAACACTGCCACCGCAATCGTGGCCGCCCCCATCGGGATCACCATGGCGCAGACGATGGGCGTTAATCCCGACCCCTTCCTGATGGCCGTAGCCGTGGCCGCATCTTGTGCGTTCCTGACCCCGATCGGCCATAAGAACAACACGTTGATCCTAGGTCCGGGTGGCTATAGCTTCGGGGATTACTGGCGCATGGGGCTACCATTGGAGATACTGGTGGTCGCGGTGTCGATTCCCGCAATCCTGACATTTTGGCCGCTGTAAAGTCGCGAGCGGCGCTTTAGAAGCCAGCGCTGCTCTCAAAACGGTAAGACTGACCAATCGCGTCTGTAACTGTAACGACGGCCAAAGGTCTGAACGGCACGACCGTCTCGTCAATGATCGTCGGGCCTATCACTTCTTGCAGAACGACCCGTCCGGGCAACGTGCCAGCCGCCAACACCACTTCGTAGGTGTAGGGGTATGGGCATTCTGCGAGCGTTCCCGTCCAGCCATTGGCACGACCGGCAGCGCCTGCGGCCCCCAGACATTGCGTGGTGTCATCCATGCCGACCAGCACCGCATCTGCTTCCAGCGCAACCAGCACGGGCCGCGTTTGACGTTCGGGCTGCGGGGCTGGAGTCTCGAAAGGTTGGCCGCGATCAAAGAACATATCGCGCAGGAATTCGCACCCGGACACGGAGAACGCCATGACGGCAATCAGACTACAGGTTGTGGCGCGCATAGGTCCTCCGCAAGAGTTACTTATCCACAGCTTACACTGCTCTCCGTGGGCATGGAATGCCGAAAGCTGGTGTTGGGCAAAATGAGTGGTTCAGAGCGGCCAGATCATCGGGATCACAAATGATGCCAGCAGCCCGATTGACAGGTTAAGCGGAATACCCACCCGCATGAAATCTGTGAACCGGTACCCGCCGGGGCCATAAACCAGCATGTTGGTCTGGTACCCAATCGGCGTGGCAAAACTTGCCGATGCCGCAACCATAACTGCCACAACCAGTGGCCGTGCATCCAGCCCCATCGCAGCGGCCAGCCCGATTGCGATGGGCGTCACGACCACGGCGACGGCGTTGTTGGACACCAGCTCGGTGAGCACAGACGTGAGAAGGTAAATCCCCCACACCACAAAGAACGGCGGCAGGTTCATCATCCAAGGTGCGAGCGCCTCCACGATCAGAGAAACCGCGCCTGAGGCCTCGAGAGCTGCGCCAATGGCGAGCATAGAAAAGATCAACGCCAGCAGACGCCCATCCACATGGGAAAAAGCTTCATCCGCGTCGATGCAGCGTGTCAGCAGGACGATGGCGACCGCGAGGATGGACAACAGGAAGATCGGGGCAACGCCGAAACCTGCCAGCGCCACCAGCGCCAGTAACGCCACAATGGCAATCGGAGCGTGAGAACGGCGGAACGCGCGGGCGGACGGGTGAGAGACGTCGACCAGCTCCATATCATTTGCAAGCCGCGAGATGTCTTCCTGCGCGCCCTCAAGAAGCAGGGTGTCCCCGACCCTGACGATCAGATCATCCAGCTGGCGCCCGATGTTCTGGTTCCTGCGATGCACGGCCAGCGGATACACTCCGTAGCGGCGGCGCAGACGCATGGAGCCGAGCGACCGGCCGACCATTTTACAACCCGGAGTGATCAGCACCTCGACAGTCGAGGTTTCGACTGCGGACAGCTGGTCCACGCGCTTCAGTTCTTTGTTGTTTTGCAGGGACAGCAGCTCCGTCATTTCTGTGCGCAAAACCACGCGGTCACCCGTTTGCAGGGTCACGTCTTTCAGATTGCGGCGCAAAGAGGTGTCCCCGCGCACAACGTCGACCAGCCGCACACCCTCACGCTTGAACAGCTGGACATCCAGAACTTCGCGCCCGAGCAGGTTGCTCTCTGGTGGGATGGCGGCCTCGGTGAAGAACTTCATCTTGGAGCGATCAGAAAGCATCATCGCCATGCTGTCACGGTCGGGCAAGAGCCGTGGGGCGATAAAGCGCAGATAGAACATCCCCCATGCCACCAGCACGATGCCAAGGGGTGTCACTTCGAAAATCGTGAACGCGGCAAGACCGTTCGCCCGCGCCACACCGTCCACAAGCAGGTTGGTCGATGTCCCGATAAGCGTGAGCGTGCCGCCCAAGATGGCGGCATAGGACAAAGGGATCAGCAATTTGGACGCGGAGACCCCGAGGGTGCGCGACAGTTGCACAAAAACTGGGATCATCACGACCACAACAGGCGTGTTTGATACAATCGCAGAGGAGATCACCACAAAGGCAAACATCCCCGCCAGGGCGAAGGCAGGTCGCTTTGCGGCGTTCCGGTCCGCGATCCGTGTGAACCAGTCGAGCGCCCCTGTCCGCACCAGCGACCCCATGATAATAAACATCGCTGCGATGGTCCATGGCGCGGGGTTGGACAGGACTGATAGGGCCGCTTGATACGGCAGCACACCCGTCGCAAGCAGGACGGACGCTCCACCGATGGCGACAACTTCCGTCGGATATGTTTCGCGCACGAACAGTGCAAACATGCCGACGACGACCAGCAAGGCCAGAACGGCACGTGCATTTTGGGACAAATCTAGAAGTTCCATCAGGACTCCGTTGGTTCAATATCCAAGGGTGGGCGTGGTTGAACCAGCGCCAGCCCAACGAGGAGTATAGCGAAGGCAGCCCAGACCCAAAGCGAATACCGCTCGCCCAAGAGCCACATGGCCCAAACAACACCGAAAGCCGTTACCAGATAGCTGACCTGCACCGCAAAAACAGGGCCCGCGCGCCCGACAAGCCAAACATAGGACGAATAGACTCCCGCATGGATCACTGCCGACCCGATCAGCGCCCACTCTGCCACGCCATAGGGGCGGCCAAACGGGTTGATGAACTGCCCTTGCAACACGGCCAATGGCCCCGAGATAAGCGCTGCAATCGCGCTTGCGCCGAACAGAAGCTGCAACGGGTCCAGCCCCGCAATGCCCCAACGGGCGACGTAATTGCCCTCCATCGCGTAGAACAGCGGCGCGATAAGGGCGATGGGGATGTAGACGACCATTGCGCGGTCGGGCAAACTTGCCTCGGGCAAGACGATCAACAACACGCCACAAAGGCCCAGCGCCAAGCCCGTCAGCCGAGACCACGCGAAGTTTTCATTTCCCAACAAAACCGCGACCGGAAAAGCCATCATTGGCACTAGAGACAGCAAAATCGAAACCAAGCCTGACGGCAAGTAAACCAGCGCAGTGTATGACGCGGCACCGGGCAGCACGGTACCGACCAAGGCAATCACCAAGCACGCCCAAAGCTGCGCCCTGTTCAAGCGCAGCGGTTTGCCGCGTAGCAGGCACAGCAGCCCCAAAATCGCGCCGGAGATTACGGCTTGCCAGAATACCAAACCAAACAGGCGATACCCGCCTTCCACGGCGAGCTTGCCCAGCGGTTGCGTGAGCCCCCAGCCCGCCCCCAGGACGATCAACGCCCCAAAGAGGCTGTTACGCTCGTTCATCAGAGTTGCGTGCTCACGCGGGGCCGGCTTGTGCCAGTCGCCCGCCTTGGCGCACCATCTCAATACGGGTTGCTGCACCGGTACGATCATCGGTTTCCACGTAAAGGCCGGAGAGCGTCGCCTCCTCCATTGCAGGTGTAAACCGCCCCTTCACCATACCGGTCACGAAGCGTCGCATGGGCTCGGCCTTATCCATTCCGATCACCGACCGATAATCACCACACATTCCGGCATCCGACAGATAGGCACAGCCTTCCGGCAGGATCATGGCGTCAGCGGTCGGCACATGGGTATGCGTTCCGACGCAGACACTGGCCCGACCGTCGCACCAATGGCCCATAGCCATTTTCTCGGACGTGGCTTCGCAGTGAACATCCACCAGAGACGCCTGAACCATGCCGCCGCGCGGGTGGGTTTTGAGAACTTGCTCCAGCTTCCCGAAAGGATCCTCGAACGGGCGCTTCATAAACACCTGACCCAGCACCTGCGTCACCAGAATTTTGCGGCCCCGACCGGCTTCGAATATGCCATGCCCGCGCCCCGGGGCATCTTTGGCGAAATTGATCGGGCGAATGATACGCGGCTCTTTTTCGATGAACTGCAACATATCGCGCTGGTCAAAGGCGTGGTCGCCCAAGGTCAGACAGTCTGCACCTGCGTCGAGCAAAATCTTCGCATGGGCCGCAGTCAGCCCAGCGCCGGAACTGGCGTTCTCGCCGTTGACCACGACAAAATCCAACGCCCAATCCGCCCGTAATTTGGGCAAACGATCCACGATAGCTGCGCGCCCGGCGCGCCCCATCACATCCCCGAGAAACAAAATTTTCATGCGAGAGACCTAGGGCCATTGCCTGAGAGGTGCAACACACCCTCGTCCGTCACGATAGCGTCCAGCGGTTGGTCAGTCGGCTCCAGCGGAATGTCTACGGCTTTCTGAGCCGCGAACGCGTAGCCGATGGCGAAAACCTTGCCGCGGGCCCGCAGCCCTTCAAGGGTCCGGTCGTAAAACCCGCCACCATAACCCAGCCGACCACCGTCTTGGCTAAATGCGACGAGTGGAACAATCAGAACTTGCGGCACGACGACTTCCGCCGTGGCCGGAATGAAGGTGCCAAACCCGCCGTCTTTCATGGCACAACCGGGCTCCCAGCGGTGAAATTCCAGCGGATGACCTTTGGACTTGATTACAGGTACGCAAACCGGCCCCCACGCAGCCATTGCCGCCATAACGGGAACAGGGTCCACTTCGGTGCGGATCGGCAAATAGCCGGACAGCGCGCTGCCCTTGTGGGGCAAAACTGTCTCCAGAAGGTTGGTTATCGCAGCGGCGTCGCGCTCCGGCGATTTTGCCGCACTGCGGCGTGCGAAGGCGGCTTTGCGTGCGGCGGCTTTGGCTTGGCTTAGATCATCCATAGCCGTGTTGTTGCCTGACGCTGCCCTCTTGGCAAGTCCCTGTCGACACGCCTATCGTGCTGCCATGAACCTTTTAAGATTAGATCACCTCGCCCTCGCCGCTGAAACTCTGGATGTGGGCCGCATGCATGTCGAAGAGGCGCTTGGCGTTGACCTAGCGACGCGCGGCGAGCATCCGCAGATGGGAACGCATAACCATCTGCTCTCGCTGGGGCCGGAGATCTATTTCGAGGCGATTGCCATCAATCCGGATGCCGAAGCGCCGAACCGACCACGGTGGTTTAACCTCGATAACTTCCAAGGCCCGCCGCGTCTGACAAACTGGATATTGGCCACCGACGACCTTGATGCGGCCTTGGCCGCGCTTCCAGACGGGTTCGGGCAGCCAATCTCGCTGCAACGTGGGGATTTTCGCTGGTCCATGGCTGTTCCAGACGACGGCATCTTGCCGTGGGGTGGTTGGGGACCTGCACTGATCCAATGGCATGGCGATATGCATCCGGCACCATTGTTGCCCGATCAGGGTATCCGGTTGGGTGGTTTTGTAATGCATCATCCAGACGCTTTGGAGATGGCAGAAACTCTCGCCCCGCTTTTGCCGCGCGATACTGTGCTGTTTCAAACGGCGGAGTCACCAAGCCTTTCTGCCAGTTTCGACACGCCACAGGGACGGCGCGTTTTGACATGACCTTGATCCGCACGGCGCGGCCGGAGGATGCCAAGGGTATATTGTCCGTTCTCAATCCGATCATTGCTGAAACCACGATTACGTTCTCCCCCACCCAAGTGACGGAAGCCGAATTATGCGCCGCGTTGGCGGACCATCAACGGCGGGGTGATCCTTATCTTGTGGCGGACATGGATGGGGTTATCGCCGGTTATGCGAAATACGGCCCGTTTCGCGCGGGCGACGGGTATGCGCGCACAGCCGAGCTCACGATTCACCTCTCCCCGACTGCGCGCGGGCATGGACTTGGGCGACGCCTGTTCAACGCATTGCACGAGCACGCAGGTAACGCGGGCATTCACAGCCTGATCGCAGGCATCTCGGCTGAGAACGCGCCGGCGATCGCATTTCATGGCAGGTTGGGGTTTGCGCAGGTGGGGCTGATCCCTCAGGCGGGCTACAAATTCGGGCGGTTCATCGACCTTGTGCTGATGCAGAAATTTGTCTGACAAGCTGAACCGAATAGTTTAGCCTATTGCCCATGTCAGTTTGGACCCGCATATCGAACGCGCTCTCGGCGTTAGCCGCTGGTGAAAGCCTCTCGGATGTTTTCGCGCATCTTCGCACCCCGCCCGAACGGCGCGTGGGATTTACCATTGCGGTGATTGCACTTGGGGCCAAGATGGCAAAGGCCGACGGGCGCGTGACCCGCGACGAAGTGACTGCATTTCGCGAAGTATTCACAATTGCACCTGAGGACGAAACACAGGCCGCCAAGCTGTTCAATCTGGCGCGCCAAGATGTGGCTGGGTTTGACGATTACGCCCGCAAGATTGCGACGATGTTCGAGGACAATCACTCGACCTTGTATGATTTGATGGAAGGTCTGTTCCACATTGCTGTCGCCGACGGCAGCTACCACCCGTTGGAAGACGAGTTTTTGCTAAGTGTGGCGGCCATATTCAAGATTACCGAGCCGGAATTCCGCTGCTTACGGGCGCGGTTCGTGGACGATGCGTCTCCTGATCCCTACGCGGTGCTGGAGGCGACGCCTGAGATGGCCTTGGAAGACGTCCGCAAGCGCTGGCGGCAATTGGTTAAGGACACCCACCCTGATGTGATGGCCGCACGCGGGGTTCCCCATGAAGCGGTCAAGATGGCGGAAAAACGCCTTATCCGCATCAACGCCGCGTGGGCCGAAATTCTGGCAGAGCGCGAGCCTGTTGCATGAGGATTGCAACCTATAACGTCGAATGGTTCACCTATCTGTTCGACGACGCAAATAACCTGATCCAGGACGGCACATGGTCGTCGCGCTACAACGTCACCAAAGCCATGCAAGCACAGGCGCTAGGGCTTGTGTTTCACTCCATCGACGCCGACGCCATTATGGTGATCGAAGCACCTGACACGTCCCCCAATCGCTCGGGGCGTGTTGCGTTGGAAAACTTTGCGGAGCATTTTGGCCTGCGGACTACGAATGCGCTGATCGGCTACGACAATGACACCCAGCAGGAAATCGCCCTGCTCTATGATCCGAACGTCGTAACCGCGGTCCATGATCCGCGGCAAAGCGCGACTGCTCCGCATTTTGACAACACGTTCCGGATGGATCTCGATATTGATGCAAAAATGGATGACGTGGTGTTCTCCAAACCGCCGCTGGAAGTCGCACTAACCACCAAGACTGGCATCGAGCTTCGGTTGATCGGCGCGCATTTGAAGTCAAAGGCGCCGCACGGGGCACGAAATGAAGCAGATGCTATGCGCATATCCATCGCGAACCGGCGCAAGCAACTGGCGCAATGTATCTGGCTGCGCAGGCGGGTGACCGAGCATCTGACGGCTGGCGACTCGATGATTGTTCTGGGCGACTTCAACGACGGCCCCGGATTGGACGGCTACGAAAAGCTGTTTGGACGCTCGGGTGTGGAGATTGTGTTGGGTCAGTCCGACGACCCCGCGCAAACGCTGTTTGACCCGCACGCACAACAGATCATGACCCACCCTTTCGGAGCGCGCCCGACCACATCGCGTTTCTATGTGCGGCCAGAGAAGCGCTATCTGAATGCCATGCTGGATTACATAATGGTCTCGGCTGATTTGGCCGCTAGATCGCCAAAATGGCATATCTGGCACCCGTTTGATGACCCCGACTGCTGGAACGCGCCGGAACTGCGCGAGGCGTTGCTTATCGCCTCAGACCATTTTCCGGTCACGCTGGACATTGATCTCTAGGGTTTGAATTGTTGCGGGATTGCCCCCATATTCGGGGGATGAAACAGCTTTTACTGATATGCAGTCTGGCACTGTCCTCGCTTCCCGCGGCGGCCCAAGAGAAGTCGCCACCATTCGGGTTGGGTGATCTCGCGCCGTTGGCCGAGAACTTTAGAGAGCTGTTTGAGGGTTTTGCAGACGACATGATGCCCTTGATGGAGCAATTGGCCGACAAAATGTCTGACCTGAATGCCTATGAAGCCCCAGAGGTCTTACCGAACGGCGATATACTCATCCGTAAAAAGCCTAAGGCAGACGACGGTCCTGACGCCGAACCCAAGGTCAATCCGGATGGCAGCATCGATCTATGATGATATTTTTTGCGCTTGGTCTGAATTTCTCTCTTGCAGCCCACGCGCACCGTCGCTAAATCACGGCTCACCAACGGATGCGGGCGTAGCTCAGGGGTAGAGCATAACCTTGCCAAGGTTAGGGTCGAGAGTTCGAATCTCTTCGCCCGCTCCAATTGGTCACAAGAAAAAGCCTTGGCTCACGCCGAGGCTTTTCTGCTTTCTGGGGTATGTTGTGATCCGGTGGCGATCAAACATCAAAGGATAATAGCCCGCCCACCCGCAGCCGTTGGTTTGTGTGATTGCCGGAAATTGCAAAATCGGATCAGTATCATTCGCCAAGATATCGGCTGTCTTTGGATTGCAGCCCCATGTCGCGATTCCGGTTTAAATCGGAGCAGTTGCATCCGGGTCGGTGACATCAAGCCCTTCGCCACGGCTGCGACGCCCCATTCATTGGCAGCAGCAGCACAGCATTTTCGCGACACCTGCCCGCTCAGACCCTGCGCACCCCCTTGGCCTGCTCGACAGCCCTGCGTATAAGGCAGCCAATTGCCTGAAGGAGAGCCCCATGCGGTCCGCTAAAATTACACGCAGCACGGCTGAGACGAATATCTCTGTCGAGATCAATCTTGATGGCTCTGGTGTTTATGACAATCAGACCGGTGTGGGTTTCTTTGACCATATGCTGGACCAGCTGGCGCGCCACGCCTTGATCGACATGAAAATCCGCGCCAAGGGGGATCTGCATATCGACGACCACCACACGGTCGAAGACACGGGCATTGCTCTGGGTCAGGCGCTGGCAGAGGCATTGGGCGACAAGCGTGGTATCCGCCGATATGGCGAATGCCACCTTGCGATGGACGATGCTCAGGTGCGGTGCGCACTGGATTTATCCGCACGTCCCTACCTGATCTGCAATCTGGAGATTCCGACCCAGAAGATCGGCGCTTTCGATACCGAACTGGTGCGCGAGTTCTTTCAGGCGTTTTCAACCCATGGTGGCATTACGCTCCATATTGACCGGCTGCACGGCTTCAACAGCCACCACATTGTGGAGGCCGCATTCAAGGCCGTGGCACGTGCCTTGCGCGATGCGGTCGAGACTGACCCGCGCAAATCTGATGCGATCCCGTCGACCAAAGGCACGCTTTGATGATGTTTAAATTTGATGGTCGGGTGGCTGTCACATGCTGACCGTCCTCGTCGACTACGACAGCGGCAATCTGCACTCTGCCGAAAAGTCCTTTCAGCGCATGTCGGCAGAGGTTGACGGTGGCGATGTTATCGTGTCGTCCAAGCCCGAAGATGTTGCGCGGGCGGATCGGGTCGTGTTGCCCGGTGATGGAGCTTTCCCGGCCTGCCGGAATGCCCTCACCCGTGACCGCGCGGCCTTGTTCGAGGCCATCGTTGCGTCGGTCATAAACAAGGGCCGCCCGTTCATGGGGATCTGCGTCGGCATGCAAATGATGGCCAGCTGGGGTCGCGAATATGAAGACACCAAGGGGTTTGACTGGATCGAAGGTGAAATCGCCAAAATCACCCCGGCCGACCCGTCGCTGAAGGTCCCGCATATGGGATGGAATGACTTGGTTTTAGATAGCTCCAACCCCAAGCATCCCGTACTGGACGGCATAAATACCGGCGACCACGCCTATTTCGTCCACTCTTACAGCTTTCGGGTCACTAATCCGGCCCATCGGTTGGCGCATGTGGATTACGGGGGAGATATTACCGCCGTTGTTGGCCGCGACAACATGATTGGAATGCAGTTCCACCCTGAAAAGAGCCAGCAGACAGGCCTTCGGATGATTGCGAACTTCCTGAACTGGAAACCGTAAGCGACTACCAGTTCATCGACAGCAGCGGGACACCTTTGGCGTTGCTGTCTGATAGCATTTGCATCCATCCGTCCGGCCCAGCCAGAGGTATCGCAACCGCAACCGGCGAACAGCCAGTCGCAAGGAACCCGACACATATCAATGTAAAACGCAGCTTCATCGAAATCTCCTGACATCAGGCCGAATGTTGACCTGTTGGAGACAATCAGGTGCAGAAGATAACAACTCCTGAATCCAGCACGAAAAAAGGCCGGGGAATCCTCCCCGACCTTTGGCAACTTTTATAAAAAATCGACTTACTTGATACGTGTCCAAGTTTGCTTGGAACACAGCAGACCACCAGCGATACAGCCTGCGAGTTTCAGACTGCTTCCACCAAGGTCGATCTTGCCGTAGTAGATTTTGTTATTGGACGGACGCCAAACCTTGCCTTCATACTTGCCACCACCAAGTGGCTTCATCGAGCGCACGATTTGCTTGCCGAGATTTGGTGACTTGTATTCACCCGACGCGTTAAACGTCCGAGAGATGGTGCCACAGACGGCAGAGCCACATTTCTTCATGGTGACATGGGCATAGGCCCCGTCATCCACTTGTGTTTTCCAGACGCCTTCTACCGGATCAGCTAGTGCCTGACCTGCAAATGCGACGACAAACGCAGCTGCGAATTTAAGTGTTTTCATGATTTCCTCCCTGTTCTGCCGACCATGGTGCGAAAATCAGGGCGCAAATCAAGCGTGACGTTGGGGCGCGGATGTGGAATAGACCGCGCAATTCAAGCTAAAACGAAGGCGTGACACTATGATCCTTTACCCCGCAATCGACCTCAAAGACGGCAATTGTGTACGCCTTTACAAAGGTGAAATGGAGCAAGCCACGGTCTTCAATGACAATCCCGCAGCCCAAGCCATGGCCTTCGTCGAGGCTGGTTGCGAATGGCTTCATCTCGTCGACCTGAATGGCGCATTTGCTGGGGAGCCGGTGAATGGCGCCGCCGTCGACGCGATTTTGGCGCAAACCAAAGTCCCCGCCCAGCTTGGTGGTGGAATTCGGGACATGGCCACAATTGAACGCTGGCTAAATAAGGGGCTCGCCCGTGTGATCCTTGGCACCGTGGCAGTGGAAAACCCCGACCTTGTGCGCGAGGCTGCCCGCGCCTTTCCCGGCCAGGTGGCTATTGGACTGGATGCGCGCAATGGCATGGTTGCCACCCGTGGGTGGGCCGAAGAGACCGATATTGAGGTCACCGCCTTGGCACGGCAGTTTGAGGACGCAGGCGTCGCGGCGTTGATTTACACCGACATCAACCGCGACGGCGCGATGCAGGGCCCGAATGTCGAGGCAACAGCGGCCTTGGCCCATGCGGTCTCCATTCCTGTCATAGCATCCGGAGGCGTATCCTCGCTGGACGATCTGCGCGCGCTCAAGGCCACGGGGGCACCACTAAATGGCGCAATTTCAGGTCGTGCGCTGTATGATGGCGCGATCGACCTGAAAGAGGCGCTAGACCTGTTGAAAGCCTAAGCCGCTACTTCGCAGCCGCACCTGTGAGCTTGCCCAATGCACCCTGCATTGTTTTCACGAACGGGGCGTCCTCAGGTATATTCAGTTCACCGAACATATCTGCCGGATCCTCATAAACCAACACAGAGCCACCATCGGCCTCGTGCACAGCGACCTTCAGCGGCAAATATAATGACGCGCGGATATCCGCATTCATTGCGGGCGTCCCAAGCTTGGGGTTGCCGAAGATCAGAACTTGAGCTGCCGGCATTTGCAAATCAACGCCCGCCGCCCCTGCTTGATGGTCGACACGCGCGAAAACGGTCGCACCCGCATTACCCACAGCGGCTTCCAAGGCATCCATGGTTTCAGCCACTGGCTTGCTGGATTTGACGGTGATCAGCTCTGCAGATGCAGGCATGGCAACGCTCGCAAGTAGGGCCATAAACAAAGCTAATTGGCGCATGATGGGTCTCCTTTTCAAATAATGTGAACACAACACGACACCTTGGGATCAAACGCCAATCACATCGCTGGCATCGGCAAGGGATTGCCGTTAAACCATGCTCGCAAACCGGAGCCACGTTCATGCTAAAAACCCGCATCATTCCCTGTCTCGACGTCAAAGACGGTCGTGTGGTCAAGGGCGTCAACTTCGTCGACCTGATTGACGCCGGAGACCCCGTCGAGGCCGCCAAGGCTTATGACGCTGCTGGCGCGGATGAACTGTGTTTTCTCGACATCAACGCGACCCACGAAAACCGCGGTACGATGTTCGACGTGGTCACCCGCACCGCCGAAGCCTGCTACATTCCGTTGACCGTAGGCGGTGGCGTGCGCACCCATGACGATGTGCGCAAATTGCTGTTGGCCGGGGCTGACAAGGTCAGCTTCAACTCGGCTGCCGTTGCCAATCCCGATGTCGTCGCCGAAGCCGCTGATCGCTTTGGATCGCAATGCATTGTTGTGGCCATTGATGCCAAAACTGTGTCCTCAGGAAAGTGGGAGATTTTTACCCATGGTGGGCGGAAACCCACAGGCATTGACGCCGTAGAATTTGCCAAAACTGTTGTTGCAAAGGGTGCCGGGGAAATCCTGCTGACCTCAATGGATCGCGACGGAACCCGCGCGGGATTTAATTTGCCTTTGACGCGGGCCATTGCCGATGCAGTGAGCGTCCCTGTGATCGCCTCCGGTGGCGTAGGAACACTGGATCACTTGGTGGAAGGGGTGACTGAAGGACATGCGGACGCAGTACTGGCCGCGTCGATTTTCCACTTCGGGGATTTCACCATTGCAGAAGCAAAAGCCCATATGGCGAAGGCCGGGCTGAATATGAGGTTGGGCGCATGACACTGGAAGAACTGGAAGCCATCATCGCATCTCGCAAAGACGCGGACCCGGACAGTTCGTGGACCGCCAAACTGCTTGAAAAAGGTCCAGAGAAATGTGCCGAGAAGTTCGGCGAGGAAGCGATCGAAGCGATCATCGCTGCCGTGAAGAATGACCGTGATAACCTCACGTCAGAAGCCGCAGATGTTCTGTATCACCTGTTGGTCATGCTGGCTGCGCGCGGTGTTGCCATCGCAGATGTCATGACGATCCTCGAAGCCCGCACGCAGCAATCCGGCATCGCGGAAAAGGCGTCCCGCAGCTAAGCCCTTACCTCATCCAGAGCTTGGCGCGTTTGATCTGGTTTCGAATGGCCTGTTCGCGTCGCGGCAGTTTCTCGCGGTCGAACATTTCGCGGACTTTGTGGCCTTTTCGCTGATACACCATGCGCCTGATCGGCTCATATTGCTTCAGAACCTTCTTGAGTTTGTTGGGAGCCGCGGCCTCTTCCAGAATGCGTACCACCTCGTCGCGCTCGCGCGCGTAGAGAAGAGGCAAGACGCGGTAGTGACAGGTCACTTCATGGTCCATCATGTCAGACACCTCTGGCACACGTCCCCCGCCAAAGGAATGAATGGTCAATGGCAATGCCACCTGATCCAGCCATGGTTTCATTTCCTGGCACACCAGTTCTTCCGGCGGCTCATCGCGGATCAAGCGTGCGTATTCCAAGAAGCGATCACCGAATTCCTTCGGGCACCGGAAATAAAAGAATCCGGCGTTGAAATAGAGATAGCGGCGCCAGTATTCGTCCGGGTAGCTGGTATCAAGAGAGCTTTCAAAATCGAGCCCGAATTTGTGATAAAGCGAGCCCCAAATCTGGTTATAGCCGGGCCCGTACAATTCCTGCTGTGGCCAGGTGTTTTCCCGCTTCATCGACGCGGTGGGGCGGTCAAAGTCAAACGGCACCTTGCTCAGGTCGCCGGTGATCAGGGTGTCGGTGTCCAGAAACAGGAACGGCTCGCCTTCAGGTAAAACCTGCAAGGCTTCGATCTTGTTGCCATATGGGTAACCGCACCCGAATATCTGATTTTCAAATGGCACGATTTCCGCGCCCAGCGCGACAAGCGCTTCGCGAACATCGTTATTCGCCATCCGAGGGTCAGCGTCCCAGCGGTGATTGTTTTGTGGCTCCGCGATGATCACTCGCCCTTTAAAGTCAGGGTTGGTGTGTCGCAGTGTCGCCACTTGCAACATCGCCTCAAATTGCAACCTGCCACCCTGCCCCACCATCATGATGTTGAAGCTCTGGGTCTTCGGCTTGGCGGGTACCTTTGTCTTTTTGGGCTTCGGCTTTGCCGTTTTAGTTTTGGGTTTGCTGCTCTTGGCCATGTCGTCACTTCTTTTTACTTACACCCAGCATAGGCACAAAGCACTGGCACCGGAAGTCATACGGCATCAGGGCCGTGAAAAGTTTGCGTATGGTGCACAACTCGCGCGATACTGAGCGGAAGCCCCAATATGGAGACCCCAGCATGCGCGCCTTTCTCATCGCCTTAGTTTTTTTGATGCCCCATCCCGTTTCGGCGCAAAACTTCACAACCTCTGCGGGCGTAAAGCCAATTCTGGAGCTGATCCGCCCGCAATGGATCGCCATCCGCCCCTATGAGGGGCAGGACTTGCTCTACATGTCGACCCTGCTGACCTATCGCTGCGGGATCGAGCAAATCCGCTTTGCTTACAACGGCGGAGAGTTGCAAGTTTGGGAGGGCGAGCCTTGCTACTTGGGCGAAGCCTCCCCGATGGCATTGAAGATGGAAACACACCTTCCTTACGCAGTCGCGCCACTCGATAGCCTGCAAACCGTGACCATTAATCTGCTATTTGACGATGGCACGACGATGGAGCACCGCTATTTGCGCAAAGATGTGCAAATAAACTGACCGACGCGAACAATCATCGGTCGTGGCCTGCTGCGACAATCTTCGAGATTTTGAGTGGTGGTGGTCCCAGTCTCAATCGAACCCGTCTCTACTAAAAATTCCCTGCCATTAGGGGAAATTACAGGGAAATGCGTGAATTTGAACATTTTGAGTTTTAGCAGGCTGGATTTGCGCAATTAAAATCAATAACTTACAGCATTGATTCCATAAGCATCGCCGCAGGGAATTTAATCCCGCCTGCAGAGAATTCACAGACTAAACTTGTCGCGATCCGAGACACTGCGCGTGCTGCCACGACTGACGAGGTAAAGGATCTGCGCCGTGAAGCCCGTGATCTGAAGGAGGTTGTAGCGGAGCAAACGCTTGAACTGCGCCTTCTCAAAAAATGCATGACAGGTGATGGGGGCGACCAAGAATGAGATATCCCGTATCAGAAAAGCTGGAGATCATCCGGCTGGTCGAGGGGTCGCATCTATCAGCCCGTCAGACACTGGCTAAGCTCGGCATTCCGCGCACGACGTTCTATCGTTGGTATGACCGATATCTGCGACGCGGTGAGGCTGGTTTGCAGGAACAGTCACCAATGCCAAAGCATGTTTGGAACCGCATTCCTGATGAGATCCGGCACAAGGTCGTCAAGTTGGCGCTGAAGGAGACAGAGTTGTCACCACGGGAGCTGGCTGTAACCTTCACGGACACAGAAGTTACTTTGTATCAGAGGCTTCGACTGAGGTGCCCCTAGTTTCCTAGACGCCCACCTCGCTCATTTTCTTCTGTTCTGTTTCATAGTCAACTGGCGACAGCATGCCGTTGTTTGTGTGCT
>NZ_FQUV01000005.1 GCF_900129235.1 Litoreibacter ascidiaceicola
ACGTGGGGCATTCCTTGGGGCACTTTCAGCCCACTCGTGGCCCTCAGGCCTGTTGTTCTATCACGAAGAGGAGGTTGGCTGGGATGGTAGGATTCGAACCTACGATCTACTGTACCAAAAACAGTTGCCCTACCGCTAGGCCACATCCCAATACCGAACTGTGATTTAATGCGCCTTTCTCTATGCTGCAACCCTAAAATCGCGACTTGTGGCAATGCGGAGCGGGGTTTAAGCCCGGCCTCATGGAAGCACAGGTCGTAATCATTGGCGCAGGCGCCGCGGGCATGATGTGTGCCATCGAAGCCGCGCGCCGTGGACGGTCGGTTTTGATCCTCGATCACGCCAAAACAGTTGGCGAAAAGATTCGCATCTCCGGCGGTGGACGCTGCAACTTCACCAATCTCGACATCCAGCCAGATCGTTTTTTGTCGCAGAATCCGCGCTTTGCCTTGTCAGCGCTGAAACGCTTTACGCAATGGGATTTCATCGCAATGGTCGACGCGGCAGGCATCCCTTGGCACGAGAAGACTCTGGGGCAGCTGTTTTGCGACCGGTCGGCAAAAGATATTATTGCCATGCTGCTTGATCAAATGGAGCAAGCCGGAGTCCGCGTGAAGCTCGGGGTTTCAGTGGCAGGTGTCTCGCATAATGGCACAAGCTTTACCGTTGCGACCTCGTCAGGCAACATTGAGTGCGAAAGCCTCGTGATTGCCAGCGGTGGCAAATCTATCCCGAAAATGGGGGCTACCGGCTTCGGCTATCAAGTGGCGGAGCAGTTTGGTTTACCAATTGTCGCAACCCGCCCTGCGTTGGTGCCCCTTACATTCGCCGAGCAGGAGCTTGAGAAGACGCGGCCGTTGGCAGGAACATCGGTTCAGGCCAATGTATCGTGCAACGCGGCCAACTTCAGCGAAGGGCTGTTGTTCACGCATCGCGGACTATCCGGCCCCTCGATCCTACAGATTTCGTCCTACTGGGGCGATGGAGATACGTTAGAGGTCGACCTTGCCGCGTCCAAAGATATTGCGGAAGACCTCAAGACATTGCGGTCGGAATCAGGGCGTATCTCCATCAAGAACGCTTTGGCACGGATCATCCCTGAAAAGCTCGCTTCGGTTGTTGTCTCCGAAACGGGGTTGGTCGGAAATCTGGCCGATCAGAACAACGCCGCGCTCGATGTCTTGGCGCAGCGCGTTCATCACTGGACGATTAAGCCCGTAGGTTCGGAAGGATACCGCACGGCCGAAGTCACGTTGGGTGGGGTGAACACAGATGCGCTCAACGCCAAAACGATGGAAGCGAAAGTCATGCCGGGGCTGTATTTCATTGGTGAAGTCGTGGACGTCACCGGATGGCTGGGCGGTTACAACTTCCAATGGGCATGGTCATCGGGATGGGCGGCAGGTCAGGCAGTTTAAGCTATACGCGGCAGGGGTTAGCCTTTGCCAATGCATCAAACTGCATAAGGCTTTTAACCAACGCTGGCATCTGATCCAGCGGGATCATGTTTGGCCCGTCTGACGGAGCGTTGTCGGGGTCTTCATGGGTCTCGATAAAGACACCTGCAATCCCCAACGAAACCGCGGCGCGCGCCATCACGGGGGCGAACTCGCGTTGTCCACCGGTCGAGCCACCCTGCCCGCCCGGCTGTTGCACGGAATGGGTGGCATCCATGATGACCGGATATCCGGTCTTCGCCATGGTCGGCAGCGAGCGGAAATCAGCGACCAGTGCATTATACCCAAAGGACGCGCCACGTTCGGTCAACATGATGTTTTCGTTGCCTGTGCTTTCGACTTTGGAGATCACGTTGGGCATGTCCCATGGCGCCAAAAACTGGCCCTTCTTGATGTTGATGACCGCGCCGGTTTCACCCGCCGCAATCAACAGGTCAGTCTGGCGGCACAAGAACGCGGGGATTTGCATCACGTCGACGGCTTGGGCTACGGCAGCACAATGCTCCGGCGAATGCACATCGGTCAGTGTCGGGCAGCCGATCTCCGCACGAACCTCGTCCATAACGCGTAAACCCTCTTCAAGTCCAAGACCGCGCTTTCCCGACAGGGATGTGCGGTTCGCCTTGTCATAGCTGGCCTTGAACACGTAGCCCGCACCTGCATCCGCGCAGGCTTTGGCCATGGCTTCGGCAATCATCAATGCGTGATCAAGGCTTTCAAGCTGACACGGGCCTGCAATCAAGGTTAGGGGCAGGTCGTTGCTGCACTCAAGCGCGCCGATATGGATAGTT
The DNA here is from genome assembly GCF_900129235.1 of Litoreibacter ascidiaceicola. Taxonomy (GTDB): domain Bacteria; phylum Pseudomonadota; class Alphaproteobacteria; order Rhodobacterales; family Rhodobacteraceae; genus Litoreibacter; species Litoreibacter ascidiaceicola. The sequence continues at coordinate 2,249 of NZ_FQUV01000005.1, forward strand.
TTCATTGGGATTATACCTGTTCACGAAGGATCGAAGCCGTCAGCGAAACCATCAAGTAAATGCCGGCGAAGATCAAGAACGCCAGAATGGTGTTCTCGAACGAGCGCGGATAGGTTGGCTCGTCCGGGGCCACGGGGCTCACGCCGACTGACAGGTAGCGCACCTGACGGTTAGCTTCGAGGCGCGCCGCTTCGAACTGGGCTTCGGCCGCAGCAAGGAATTCCTGACGCATGGCCAAGTCGCCTTGGGCTACCATCAATTCACCCGAGATACGGGCAAGTGAACCGGTGTTTGCGTTGCTTTCGGTCAGTTGCGCACGATATTCGGCGATCAACTTTTGCAGCTCTGCAATCTTGTTTTCAGATGCCCTGACCTTCGCCTCGTTGGGCCGGGGGTTTGCAAGAAACTGTTGCAACGAAATCCGCTCGGTCAGCAGTTCGCTTTCCAGTTGGGTGATCTGGCCAAAGATCGCCTGCACTTCGCTTTCGGGGCTGAGAACGCCCAGTTTTTCCTGAAGCTCGACGATGCGGTCTTGTGCGTCACGCATTTTCACCTCGGCCTCGGCACGGCTCTCAAGGGCACCCTGCATCTGGTCACCACGAAGGCGGGATGTCAGTTGGTCCACGCGCTCTTCTGCGTAGCTGATGAGCTTTTTGGAGAAAGCAGCAGACGTTTCGGGGTCAGCTGCGCTGACCTCCATCTTGATCACCCCTTCAGCCGGATCATAACCGATCCGCACATGCTTTTTATAAAGCGAATATGCCGCCTCATTGGTGCTATCCAATTCGATACGTTGCAACGCATCAATGTTTTCCTGCGAGAAATGTGTCTTGAATCCCTCGTCCTCGTTCAAACGCACCATCGCGTCACGGGACTGAAGGTAGCCTTGAACGGTGATGCTATCTTGCGACGTCGCAAGCCCTGTCCCCGAGAACAACCCGCCAAGCTGGCCAGCCGACGACGGCTCTGCAGTCTGGATGACAAATTCCGACTTGGTCGCGTACATCGGCGTTGCAACAACATAGTAATAATATCCTGCGACAAAAGTCGGCAGCAGCACAAAGACCATCATCCTGATTGCCAACAAAGTGGCGCGGCGGCGGCGGCGCTTCGCGATGTCGCGCTGGATGGCCATAATCTCAGTTGCGCGACGGTCTTCCGAGATCACTTCGGTCGATGGCAGGGATGGCTTGGCAGTAACGGTCGACGGAAGTTGCGATTTAACCTCGGCCTCATCGCCTTTGTTCTTGCCATCGGGAACGACCAGTTCCAGCATGTTGGATCGCTTGAACGGGTCAATCCCCTTTTCGCGCAGCAAACGCACAGCGTCATAGTCGGACACTGGCGCCAACCCCTGCTTTTGTGCAACGCGGCGCGCCATGCGAAGCTGCCGCCCGGTCAGGCCTTCGCGGCGGATCGCATCAATCATCTCCGCCGGGCTTTGGGTCGCGACCGCCTCCTGGACGTCCGGCTCGTTTGGTGCTTTCTGCGCTGTGGTTTGCGACCTGAAATCCTGCGCTCCAAAGCCGTCATCGGTCGGCGTCGCAAACATCATTTCTTCTTTTTGCAACACATCTGCGACTGCCGCGTTGGTACTGTCCGGTGCCACAGCTTCCACATTCGGCGCGATCGGGCGCGCAGAGGAAGTCGGGCTGTCGCTGCGCCGAAGGCGATACTTTTTAACTTTGGGTTTCGTAATCATACAGTCGCTTCGCTTCTTCCAATGTGTCGAACATGACCAGCTTGCCACGGCTTAGGACCGCTGCAGATCGACAGAATTTCTCCAGCGTTTCAGCTTGGTGCGATACCACGATCACCGTGGCTTTTTTCAATCGGTCTTTCAGGATGGACCCCGCCTTACGGTTGAACTCTACGTCCATTGTGGCGGGCATCCCTTCATCTATGAGGTAAATGTCAAATTCCAGCGCCAGCATCAGCGCAAAGGTGAACCGTGCCTTCATGCCTTGGCTATAGGTGCCAACAGGCATATCGAAATATTCTTCAAGGCCGCAAAGATACCGGCAGAACGCTTCGATATAGTCCGGGTCCAAAGAATACAGCTTAGCAATGTAGCGGGCATTTTCGCGAGCGGTGTGCTTGCCTACGACCCCCCCCATGAAGCCCAAAGGGAAAGATATGCGGGAGGTCCGGATGATCTCGCCCTCGTCAGGCTTCTCCAATCCCGCCATCATATTGATGATCGTCGTCTTACCAGTGCCGTTCGGGGCCAGAATACCGATGGAATGACCCAGCTCCACGCGAAACGACGCGCGGTCAAGGATCACCTTGCGCTGCGTGCCAGTCCAGAAGGACTTGCTGACGTTTTGAAACTCAATCATCTACGGGGAAACCCCCTACCTCATCTAGCCCGCATGTCCCCTGCGGATCGTTAGGCGCATTCTAGGCACCCTTTAAGGCCGCATTATGTCGGATCGGGCCACTGCATTTCAACGCTATATCAGTAAATAGGCCATGAATCAGACAAGAGAACGCAAATAAATGCGCCGTCTTGCCAAACAATCACAGTGTTTGGTGTCGCGATCAGCCGTTTTGCTTCTCAACGCGGCATAGTCTCCCCGCCAAAATCGAGACACCCGCCGCCGCAAAGGAGAACAATGCACCCATTTTGGCCGCATCCTGCACCGGCCCGGGTTCAAACGCCACGGAGGCGACGAACAGCGAAACGGTAAATCCGATCGCCGCCACACAGCCGATCACCACAAGGTCAATAATCCGCATACCTTGCGGAATACCCAGCCCCAACGGCTTCGCGGCGACCCAACCGAAAATCAGGATGCCCACAGGTTTCCCGATCATCAATCCAGCCAGAACCAACCAGGTCGCATCTCCCATGGCGTTAAACTCCACGCCCGCATTCAGCAGGCCGAAGAAGAACAAGATGATTTCTACTGGGTGCTTCAGCGCATGCTCGAACTGGTTGAGGAGGTCTGTCAGATACTGCTCCGCCTCCGAAAAAATACCAAACGCGCGGTCGGCGTGCGGTATGGTCGGCACGATTGGCAGCAAGCCCAACGCAGGGTGCAAGCCACTTTCCGCAAAGCCATACCAGCTCAGACAGGCCGCAATCAGGTAGGGAACAAAGTGCAATTTCGTGCGAACAAAGGTCGAAACGGGACGCGCCTGATTACCTCGATCCAGCTTACGCGGCAGCCAGTTGGCCAGCACAAATACGCCTACAGCGGCGGCCGCTGAAAGCAACAGCCACTCCGGTGCCAACTCGCCCGACGGGTAGAAGATCGCCAGAATGACCAACCCTGCGGCGTCATCTGCAATCGCCAAAAGCAGCAAAAAGCGAACAGCAGGGTGGCCCGCGCCGAAGACCATCCGGCCCACAAGATAGCTGAATGCGATGTCCGTAGCCGTCGGAATAGCCCAGCCATTGGCGACCGCGTTGTAGGTGTCGGAGCCCATGAAATAGGCCAGTCCAAGATACACCGCGATAGGTCCGAACATGCCTCCCGCCGTTGCAAACAAGGGTGTCGCGGCCTTCTTGCCGCGCAGTGAGCCGTTTCTTAGGATCACGGCTTCCCAGACTTCCTTCGCGGCAATCGCAAAGAACAATGCCATCAGCATGTCATTCACAAGGTAGTGCAGGCTCAACACCTTGGTGATGTCGCCAACTTCGTATTTCTCGAATCCGTCGCCGTAGGACTTTGCCCAATACGAGTAATCCAATCCGATCCAGTCGTTAAACCACAACGGATGCTCAACAAAATGGTGATAAGCATGCGGGTCTGTATTTGCCCAAAACAGCGCAATAACAGCGCCAACGATCAGCAACAAAGAGTAGTTGGTGACGAAATTCCAGACGCGATACATATCGCTCCCCCGCGCTTAAGCTCTTAAAGCGGAGTTAAAGCAAACGAAGTCGCGGGGCAATCAACTCAAGCGACCACATTCCAGATCAATCCCGCGGTGACACTGCCGATAAATGCAAAGCCCAGATAGGCGGCAAAAACCCGCGGTTTGACCAAGGCCCACACCGCGATTGCGGCGGGGATACAGCTGACACCTCCGGCAAGCATGAAGGACATCGCAGCCCCGTTGCTCATACCTTGGGTCAACAACGCATCGACCAACGGAACCGCCGCGTAGCCGTTCAGATAGGCAGGCGCGCCAACCAAGGCCCCCAGGATGACGGGGCCAACACCAGATCCGCCCAGAACCGAGGACACCATGCTCGCCGGAACATACTGAAGCATGATGTTCTCAAGCAGGTAGGCCAAGAACAACCACTTCGCCAGAAACGCCAAGTTCTCTATCGCCGCAGACTTGAAAACAGCCACGCGCTTGGGCTCCTGCCAGAACCGCCAGTTCGGCGTGCCTTTGAACGGCGAGCCACAGCCACAACCACCTTGCGTGACTTCACGCAACGGGTCTGCGAACAACGCAGTTTTGGCAAGCGTCATCGTGGCGAACCCGCCAAACATCCCCAAACCGACCGCCGACAGCGTTTTGGCCACCGCAAAGTCGAACCCCAGCGTGCCGGATGTGATTAAGAACATGGCGGGGTCCATCAATGGCGACGCCAACCAGAACGCCATCACGGCGGACAAAGGCACCCCTGCCACAAGCAGGGCGGCAATGAACGGGATCACCTCGCACGAGCAAAATGGGGCCAGCCCGCCAAGGGCGGCTGCCAGGAAAATCATCCGCGACTCACGCCCCTTAAAGGCTTCGGCCACCACAGCTTCAGCACCCGTCGCCTTAAGATAGCCAATGGCCAGCACCGCAAAGATGATGAAGATCGCGGTGTGACCCATCGCCTCGAATGTGCCTGTCAGAATAGGCAGCCCCTGCGGACGATCGAGCAGGAAAACGAGCGCGAGAATGACTGCGCTGGTCACCCAAACCTTGGAAACCTTGCTCCAAAATGCCGGTGTCGGGGATTGGGTCAGATCAGCCATGTTCGTGGTCCTCAAGATCGGCGCAACATTCCGCCAGCAAAAAGTCGTTCAACCGTTTGAACGTCGCGTAATCCGCCATTGCACAGATGATCGAGCGCCCTTGCTTGGTCTGTTTGATCAGCCCCGCTTGCGCCAAAATCTTCAAATGGTGCGTCAGGTTAGCGCCGCTCAGGTCGGTCGCAGCTCCCAAAGCGCCAATGTTCATTCCCTTGTCGCCCGCCCGCGTGAGCGTGCGCAGCAAGGACAGACGTTGCTCGGAGCCAAGGGCAGCGTAGGCGCTTGCCGCTTGAACAAGGGACAGATTCGGATCATCAAATGCTTTCATATTTCTATAATTATAGAATAATAAATCATTCGCAATCATTTTCTGCCTCACTATGATCTGCCACATGCCAATTTCCACCCTCAAACACGACCTCTCGGCCTGCGAAATCTGTAAGGACCGCTTTGCGGCAACCCACACTGCGCACGCCCCGCGCCCCGTGGTTTGGTTCGAGAAATCTGCGCGCATCCTCATCGCAGGTCAGGCCCCCGGCGCGCGTGTTCATGAAAGTGGCAAGCCCTTTACAGACCCGTCAGGGGACCGACTGCGCGACTGGATGGGCGTCGATGATGCGACCTTCTACGACCAAACTCGCGTCGCCATTCTTCCCATGGCCTTCTGCTTTCCCGGTTACACCGCTAAAGGCTCCGACCTTCCTCCCCCGCCCATCTGCGCAGAAACATGGCGCACACCAATCCTTGCGCAACTGCTGGACATTCGCCTGACCCTGCTCGTCGGTGGCTATGCACAAAAGTACCATTTAGGAAAAACCGCTGGCAGCGTCACCGACACTGTCGCCAACTGGCGCGACCATGCGCCCGCGATTATCCCCTTGCCGCATCCATCGTGGCGCAATACCGCATGGATCAAACGCAACCCGTGGTTCGAGACCGAGCTTCTGCCCGTCCTCAAATCCCGCGTGAAAGAGGCACTTGTCCCATGAACACCCCGCTTGATCAGGCCCACATCGCCATGGACGCCGCCCCTGACGACGACACCGCCCGCCTGCGCTTCTACGAGCGCATGGGCGATTCCGAGCTGTTCGTGTTGCTGGAAGGCGAGCCGGAAGGCGACAAGATCACGCCGCAGATTTTCGAGGTGGAGGACGCATCCTATATCCTCGCCTTCGACCGCGAGGAACGCTTGGCCGAGTTCGCGGAAGGCTCGGCCCCCTATGTCGGCCTGTCAGGCCGCGCCTTGGCGCAAATGCTGGCGGGTCAAAACTTTGGGCTTGGGATGAACCTTGGCGTGGCGCCGTCCTCCATCCTGATCCCGCCCTCTGCCGTGGATTGGCTGCACGAAACCTTGTCCCACGCCCCCTCCGAGGCCGCCGAAACGCCAACCGAGATCACCCCGCCAAAGGGCTTACCTGACAGCTTGGTCACAGCTATCGACATGAAACTCGCCACGGCAGCAGGCCTTGCCCAATGCGCCTACTTGGCTGGGGTGACCTACGCCAGCGGACAGCGGTCGCATATATTGGCTTTCGTTGGCGCAGAGCCCGCCGCGGAAGGCGCGTTGGCCCGTGCTGCGAATGAAGCCTTGGTTTTCTCTGGAATTGAAGCCGGAGCCTTGGACGTGGCTTTCTTCGATGCCAGCCACGCAATTATTGGCGCTCTCGAAGCTCAGGCACTGCGATTTGATCTGCCTCAACCGATCCAACCCACCGAACGCCCAGCCCCGGGAAGCGATCCCTCAAGGCCGCCGAAACTCATCTAGCGTCAGTATCCCGCTGCGCGGTCGACAATGTGCAGGAAGGGCTCGCCCGCTTCACCACGCCGAATGTTTTCCGCAATAACTTCCGAGGCCGTCGTGGCCTTCGTCTCCGCCGCGATATGCGGCGTCACGGTCACCTTAGGATGCGCCCAAAACGGATGTTCTTTGGGCAAAGGCTCCACGCGGAACACGTCCAAAGTCGCATGCGCCAGCTGCCCGCTATCCAGCGCAGCGATTAGTGCGCTGTCATCAATTAAAGGCCCTCGCCCGGGGTTCACGACGAAACTGCCTCGCCGCATTAACGCGATGCTTCGCGCATTCAATACGTTCTCGGTCGCTGGGGTGTCAGGCAACAACAAGGCCACCATATCCGCATCGGATAACGCGTCATCCAACCCGCTTGCGCCGTGATGACAGGTCACGCCCTCAACAGCCTTGGGGCTTCGCGCCCAGCCATGCACCTCGAACTTCAACCGAGCCAAGGCCTGCGCACAAGCAGCCCCCAGCGCGCCCAGCCCCAGCACACATACCTTGCGATCCCGCGCTAAAGGCGCAGCAGTTCCAGCGCGCCAAACACCGTCCTGCCCCGACAAAAACTTGTCCATCCCAAGGTGATACCTCAGCACATGGCCAGTGACCCACTCCACCATGCTTTCCGTCAGGCCATGATCCACCATCCGGCACAGCGGCACCTTCAACGTCGGGTTGTCCACCATGGTTTCAACACCCGCCCAAAGGCTCAAAACAGCCTTCAATTTGGTGAACGGGGTAAAGTCAGAAACAGGCCCGCTCGGCGCATAAACGATGTAGTCGACATCCGCAGGGTCGAACTCCGTGCCCAGCTGCGCATCAATGCCCGCCTTGGTGAACGCGGCACGCAGCGGTGCTTCGTATTCGGCCCAGCTTTTGGGCTGGGCGGAGAACAATACGTTGATCATGGAACTCTACCTTGGTCTGTGAACATGGGCGCTTTGCATCAAGCCAAACGCTAACAACAAAACGATCATCGCGGAGCCGCCATAGCTCACCATCGGGAGCGGAACCCCAACGACCGGAGCCAGCCCCATGACCATCGACATATTCACCGCAAAGAAAAGGAAGAACGTCAGGCCAATGCCCATGGTCAACAAGGACGCGAAACGGTCCTTATTGCTCAATGCCGACACGACACAAAACACCAACACTAGGACATAAAGGCTCAGTAATGAGATGCCGCCGATGAAGCCAAACTCCTCGGCCAAAGTGGTGAAAATAAAGTCGGTGTGCTTCTCCGGCAGGAAGTTCAGCCGACTTTGCGTGCCTTGCATATAGCCGCGGCCGGTCCAGCCTCCGGACCCCAGTGCGATTTTGGATTGGGTGATGTGGTACCCTGCCCCCAATGGGTCGGATGCGGGGTCGATAAAGGTGTCGATACGCCGGTATTGATAGTCCTTCAACAGCTGCCACTCTGTTCCCCGGCTCTTGAAAACGGCCCCCACCAATCCCGCAGCGGCACCGACAACGGCTGCAAAATAAAGCCAGTGGACCCCCGCAAGAAACATCAGGCCGCCGCCACCGAACACAAGCAACAATGCAGTTCCAAGATCAGGTTGGCGCAGGGTCAGAAACACTGGCAACGCGATGATCACAATCGGGATAAGAACCCAAAGCGGTCGTGATATCTTCTTGATGTCCACCCAGTCATAATAGGCGGCCAGAAACATAATCAGGGTGATTTTGGTCAACTCGGACGGTTGCAGCCGCATGAAACCAAGGTCGATCCAGCGTTGCGCGCCCATGCCGGTAGAGCCGAAAAACTCGACCCCCAGAAGCAGCAGAACGGATATTCCGTAAGCCGCCCCTGCGATGTTTCGCAGGAACCAGACGGGGATCATGGCGACGCTGATCATCAAGAACAAGCCCAAGGCAAACCGCTTCATCTGCGGTTCTGCCCAAGGCAGCATCGACCCTCCGGCGACGGAATACAGCATCAGGAACCCGACGCTGGCAATTGCCGTTAGCAACACGACCACAGGCCAGTTCAAGTATAACACCTTTGACAGCCCGCTCGGGACCGATTTGACGTTGTATTCAAGGTAACTCATGCCTGCGAGTCCGGTGCTTTCGGCTCATCAAGCCCCCACACCTGCAGCTTTTTCAACGCCGAGCTTACGCGCCCGCGCTGCGCGCTCGGGTAGGCGGATAACGGTGGCATCCCACCCGTTTGGGCGGCCAGCATGATGTCGCGGGCAATCGGGGCCGCAGCTGTCGAGCCGCCACCGCCATGTTCGACCACGACCGCAATCGCGTATTTGGGCGCATCGACGGGGGCGAAGCCTACATATAATGCGTGATCTCGGCGCTCCCAAGGAAGGTCGGCGTTGCGAAACACGCCACGCGCCCGCTCGGCCTTGGTAATGTTGCGCACCTGACTGGTTCCGGTTTTGCCCGCCATGCGCATCGACTTGTCCGCGATGCGTGTACCATAGGCCGTGCCGCCACTTTCGTTCGCCACGGCAAACATGCCGCCCTGAACATGGGCCATCATCTCGTCACTCAACCCCAAGGGTTCGCCCGCGCCGGATGGCGTCTCGACCCCGTCAACGGATTTCACCAGTCGGGGCGACACCGCACGGTTGGTGGCAAGCCGCGCGGTCATCACTGCAAGCTGCAACGGTGACGTCAGGACAAACCCTTGCCCGATGGATGCGTTGAGGCTGTCACCGATGACCCAATCATTGTCGCGGTTCTCTCTCTTCCACGCTTTGGTCGGCATCAGGCCCGAGGCAACGGCAGACATCGGAACATCGTGCCGCTCACCCAAGCCCAATCGACGCGCCATGGTCGAAATCTTCTCGATCCCCACCCGTTGTGCCAGATCGTAATAATAAACGTCGCAAGATTGCTTCAGCGAGTTGCGCAAGTTCATTCGCCCGTGACCGCCGCGCTTCCAGCAGTGGAAGCGGCGGTTTGCGACTTCGGTATACCCGACACAGCGGATCGTCTCGTCGGGGCGAATTTCCTCTGCCTCCAATGCCGCCAGCGCCGTTACCATTTTGAAGGTAGAGCCCGGCGGATACGTCCCCTGCACAGCCTTGTTGGCCAGAGGTCGGTATTTGTTATTGGTCAGTCCGCCGTAATCCTTCACCGAAATGCCGCGGACGAACAGGTTCGGATCAAATGCAGGGGCGGAGCCGATCGAAACCAGATCGCCGGTCTCCACGTCAATCACAACCGCGGCGGCGCTTTCACCCGCCAGTCGTGCCTGCACAAAGTTCTGCAACGTGGCGTCAATGGTCAGCTGGACATTTGCCCCCTTCTGACTTTCATCGCGTCCCAGCTCGCGCATCACGCGGCCAATGGCATTTACTTCCACCCGCTTGGTGCCGGCCTTGCCGCGCAGCTCGTGCTCCATCTTGTTCTCGGAGCCGGTTTTGCCGATCTGGAATTTTGGAATTTGCAGCAACGGGTCTTTGTCTTCAATCCGGCTCAGGTCATAGTCGCTCACCGGCCCGACATATCCAACGATATGAGCGAAATCAGCACCGCGCGGATAGATCCGGCTCAATCCCACCTCTGGAGTGATACCCGGCAGCGCCGGCGCATTCACCGCAACTTGACTAAGATCTTCCCAAGACAGACGGTCTGCAATGGTCACAGGAACCAGCCGCGACCGCTTACGCAACTCCTCACGGGCGCGCTCCATGTCCTCTTGGGTCATCGGGATCAACTGAGCCAGATCACGTAGCACTTTTTCGGGGTCGTCGACTTCGTCGCGCACCATCGTTACGCGGTAGTTCTGCTCGTTGCCTGCCAGTAACAACCCGTTGCGATCAAAAATCTGCCCGCGCGCAGGAGGCAGTAAACGGATGTTGATCCGGTTTTCCTCGGCCAGCAGTCGGAACTGATCGGCCTGATCCACCTGAAGATGTCGCATCCGCAGCCCCAAGATACCCGTAACCACAGCCATGCCACCGCCCAGCACAAGGCCACGACGACTGAGAATTGCAGCGCTTTCCTCGGTATCTTTGGCCGAGCGTCTCATCCGATAACCCCGTCACTATCCAGCTCACGAACCCCCGCCCGCCTTACTCTCAATATAAAGTGGGTCACGGCGATAACAAAGGGATAGGCGATGGCAGTCGTCAAAACGTGAAGCAGGACAGTCCCGAGGCTTGGATGCGGCACGGCAAAGATCAGGTGGAACAGCCCGTTCACCACAACCGCCGCCGTGAATGCTCCCATCACCAGCGCGATCTCTAGAGGCACCGAAACCTCATTGCTGGCATTGGTCTGACGCCGCAAAAATTCGTAAGCCACAAGGGATATCGCTGGCCAAAGGCCCAAGGGGCGCAGGTACAAAACATCTGCCAGCAAGTGCACAAAAACGATCAGGACAACCGGTGCCCAGCGCGGACGGCGCATCAGGAATGCGGCCGTCAGACAAAACAGCCAATCCGGCCCGGGCAAGCTGAAATAGCTGCCACCCTCCTGAATTAACGCGCCGCTCACCGGATCAATCAACGGCAATACATCCGGCGTTGTGTTCAAGGGCAGAAGTTGCCCGAATATAATGAGGGCGCTAACGACGAGGAAAACGATGCGGTACTGGAAGCGCCGCCAAGTGATCGGATCAACCATCCGTTCCCTCCGCCACAGGCTCGGCCTCGCTCACCGGTCCGTCCGCCGCGATCAAACCGCCTACCGTTCCGATTGTGGCCGAATGCGGCGTGCGCAACACCCGTAGAAATTCCAGCCGCCCGTAATCCGCAGCCAGCTTGACCCGCAAACGGCGATCCGGACCCAGCGCGATTTGCCCGACCAGCACATCCGCCGGGAACACCTTGCCGTCACCCGATGTCACAACGCGGTCTCCCGGCCGCACATCTTCGACATTCTCGACAATATCTACCGGTGGCGCGAGTGTGTTGTCCCCCACCAACAGCGCCTTCTGACCCGAAGGCTGGATCGTCACCGGAACACGGCTGTTGGTATCCGTCAGCAAGATCACACGAGACGTTTTATCACCAACACCCGCGATACGGCCCACCAGCCCCAGCCCGTCCATCGTCGCCCAGCCATCCTGAATTCCGTCACGCGCACCCACATTCAGCAATACCGACCGCCGGAAAGGCGAGCCGTTATCCGTAAGCACCACCCCTGTCACAAAGGTTAGCTGTGCATTCAGGCGCACCTTGTTCAGGTCTAGAAGTCTCGCGTTTTCCTGCTCCAGCTGGATCGCGGCCTCTCGCCAGGATTTCATGCTTTGCAATTCACGCCGAAGCTCTTGGTTCTGCTCGTAGATACGCGCGTAGCTCTGGAAATCGTCAAACATCCGGCTGACCCGCGTCACCGGCACCAAGGCCCAGTCAAAGGACGGCACAACCTTATCGACAATCGCCGAGCGGAACCGCTCCATCCGCGGGTTATCAATGCGCCACAACCCGAAGATCGCCAGCAAGACAACAACCAAGACCCCGATCAGGACACGCCTGACAGGGCGGGCGTATTCTTCTTGTCCGCGTCGGTCGATCGCCATGGGTTAAGTCCAAACTGCCGGGGGCAGCCGAACGGCCACCCGATAGGGTTAACTATCGTAATCTATCACGTGGCGCAGTTGTTTTTCGTATTCAAGGGCTTTGCCGGTACCAAGCGCAACACAGTTCAGGCTCTCATCCGCCACCGAGATGGCCAGGCCGGTCTGTTCACGCAACGCCAGATCCAGCTCGCCCAACAGCGCACCGCCACCCGTCAGCATCACGCCACGGTCGACAATATCCGCCGCCAAATCGGGTGGCGTCGCTTCAAGCGCGGTCATCACGGCTTCGCAAATCTGCTGCACCGGTTCGGCCAAAGCCTCCGCCACCTGCGCTTGATTGATCTCGGTCTCTTTCGGCACACCGTTCAGCAAGTCACGCCCGCGGATCACCATCGACGCGCCACGCCCGTCATCCGGCATCCGCGCGGTCCCAATAGAGGTTTTGATCCGCTCCGCCGTCGACTCGCCCACCAAAATGTTCTGGTGGCGGCGCAGATACGAAATCAAAGCCTCGTCCATCCGGTCCCCACCAACGCGCACGGATCGCGCATACACAATATCACCCAGCGACAGCACGGCCACTTCCGTCGTCCCGCCGCCAATATCCACAACCATGGAGCCGGTCGGGTCAGTAATCGGCATACCCGCACCAATTGCCGCCGCAATCGGCTCCGCAATCAGGCCAGCTTTGCGCGCGCCCGCCCCCAGAACCGACTGGCGAATGGCGCGTTTCTCCACAGGGGTCGCCCCATGCGGCACACACACAATAATCTTCGGCTTGGTAAACGTAGAGCGGCGGTGCACCTTGCGGATGAAGTGTTTGATCATCTCTTCGGCCGTGTCGAAATCCGCAATCACGCCTTCGCGCATCGGTCGGATCGCCTCGATAGAGCCGGGCGTGCGCCCAAGCATCAGCTTTGCGTCCTCACCGACCGCCAACACTTCCTTGCGTCCACCCTTGGTGTGATAGGCCACAACGGAAGGCTCGTTCAGCACGATGCCCTTGCCTTTGACATAAACAAGCGTGTTTGCCGTGCCGAGGTCGATGGCCATGTCAGATGAAAACAGACCCGAAAAGATACCAGCCATGTAAATTGTGCCCCAAGCGTTCAGAATTAACCCGCCGACTCACAGGCCCGCGGGGAAGATTGGCGACTTATAGGCGCGCCGCGCTCCGGTTGAAAGCCACCTGCGCAGTCATATCAGCACTATTCCGCCTCTCTCAGGCAGGTTAGAAGCGCGGCATGCTGTCATACCAACACATCTTTCATGCCGGAAACCCCGCTGACGTGCACAAACACGCGCTGCTATGCGCCATGCTGTCCTACATGACCCGCAAGGACAAACCGCTCAGCTATCTCGAATCCCATGCCGGTCGCGCGCTCTACGACCTTTCCTCTGCCGAGGCCTTAAAAACCGGCGAGGCCGAAGCGGGCATCACCGCGCTAACAGAAAAATTCGCACCCGATCATCCCTATATCAAAGCGCTCACCGCTTTGCGCGATCAGCATGGAGACACCGCCTATGCAGGTTCCCCCATGCTCGCCGCCTTGTGCTTGCGCCCGACCGACAAATTGCACCTGGCCGAACTGCACCCGCAAGAATATCAGGCCCTGCGCGACACGATGCGCCCCCACAATGCAAAATGCTACAAGCAAGACGGCTTCGACATGGCCCAAGCCGTCTGCCCGCCAGAGCCACGTCGCGGATTGCTGCTCATCGACCCCAGCTACGAGATCAAATCGGACTACGAGCTGATCCCGAACCAGATCGCCAAACTACACCGCAAATGGAATATCGGCGTGATAGCACTCTGGTATCCCATCCTGACGTCTCGGGCACATGTGCCGATGGTTCAGACCCTAAAGGCCCAAAACCTGCCGGACGTGCTGCATCATGAGGTTGCCTTTCCCCCTGTCAGAGACGGGCACCGGATGACCGGATCAGGCATGTTCATCGTCAACGCGCCCTACAGTCTGACCGAAGAAGCCAAAACCCTGTCACAGATTTTCCAATCTTAGGGTTTCATCTTGGCAAAAATATTCTCGCCGAAGGCAACCCCGCGCCAGCACCAAACGTGACGCTCGACTAAGGCGGCTCACGCCTGCCACACACTCCAAAATGAAGCGCGCCGCAGGCGCTCATTGGGGTTAACCCAAGCCTAGCTTACGTCTTTATACGAGACTTCCGGCGTGTCGCCGCCGGACTTCTCGCGCCGCACGACAAGGCGGTTCAGCGCATCAACATACGCTTTTACCGAGGCCACAACCGTGTCCACATCTGCCGACTGACCCGTAGCGATCTTGCCATCTTCCTCCAGACGAACGGATACGGTCGCTTGCGCATCCGTCCCTTCGGTGACAGCGGCCACTTGGTAGACCTGAAGCCGCGCTTGATGCGGGAACAACGCTTTCACCGCATTGAACGCGGCATCAACAGGGCCATCCCCAGTCGCACGCACCGAGGTTTCTTCGCCGCCGATTTCCAGCGTCATCTCGGCGGATTTCTCCAGCCCCATGCCGCAGGAGACCTTCAGCGCCGTCAGCCGGATGTGGTCCGCTTCCGCGTCGCCACTTTGCATCAAGGCAATCAGGTCGTCGTCATAGACTTCCTTCTTCTGGTCGGCCAAGGTCTTGAACCGCACGAAGACATCCTTCAGCTGGTTGTCCCCCAACTCAAACCCAAGCTCTGCCAGTTTTGAGCGCAACGCCGCCCGTCCCGAGTGTTTGCCCAGCACAATATTGGTCGCTTGCAAGCCCACATCTTCCGGACGCATGATCTCGAAGGTCTCGGCATTTTTTAGCATCCCGTCTTGGTGAATGCCGGACTCATGCGCAAAGGCGTTCTTGCCGACAATCGCCTTGTTGAACTGCACCGGAAACCCCGACACAGACGCCACACGGCGCGAGATATTCATCAGCTTGGTGCTGTCGATGCCTGTCTGGAATGGCATAATGTCATTGCGCACTTTCAGCGCCATCACGACCTCTTCCAGCGCAGTATTCCCCGCGCGTTCCCCCAAGCCGTTGATCGTACATTCAACCTGTCGCGCGCCAGCCTCGACAGCGGCCAAAGAGTTGGCCGTCGCCATACCCAAATCGTTGTGGCAGTGGGTCGCGAAAATGATCTCGTCCGCTCCCGGCACGCGCTCCAGCAGCATCGAAATCAGCGCTGCACTTTCACGCGGCGCGGTATAGCCAACAGTGTCGGGAATGTTGATAGTTGTCGCCCCGGCCTTGATCGCAATTTCCACCGTCCGGCACAGATAATCCTCTTCCGTGCGCGTGGCATCCATCGGCGACCACTGCACGTTGTCACACAGATTACGTGCATGGGTGACGGTCTCGTGGATACGCTCCGCCATCTCGTCCATGTTCAGGTTCGGGATGGCGCGGTGCAGCGGCGACGTGCCGATAAACGTGTGGATACGTGGCCGCTTGGCGTGTTTCACAGCTTCCCAGCAGCGGTCGATGTCTTTGAAGTTGGCCCGCGCCAATCCGCAAATCACCGAATTCTTAGCTTGCTCGGAAATCGCCTTCACCGCGGCGAAGTCACCTTCCGAGGCAATCGGAAAGCCTGCTTCGATAATATCGACGCCCATTTCGTCCAGCAGACCCGCAATCTCCAGCTTCTCGGCATGACTCATGGTGGCGCCCGGCGACTGCTCGCCGTCGCGCAAGGTGGTGTCGAAGATGAATACTTTGTCTTGTTCGCTCATGATCTCGTTCTCTCAAATACGTGGTTTCGCGGCGGCAGTCTCTGCATCGCCAGTGTTCGGCAGGCCTTGCGGCTCGATCAGCAGCACCTTGGCCACTTTGTCAGCACGGGGACGGTGAACGACACCTTTGGGAACAACGCACAGCTCCCCCGGTCCCATAGTGACACTCTCGCCGCCTTCACGGTCGAGCATTACCTCGCCCTCCAGCACCAGAAAAAAGTCATCGCTGTCGTCATGTTTGTGAAACGGGAACGCGCCCTGAAATTTAACGACCATAATGTCATTGCCATTATAGTCGGCCACCACCTGCGGGTCCCAATGGGACGAGAACAGGCTCAGCTTTTGTTCAAGATTGACCTTTTGCACGGGGTCACTCCTTAGCTATTCGTTTTTTTGGGAAGGTCCGGTGCTGGCACTACTGAGCGGCACGCACCGGGAAGGCACGCTCAGCGCAGGCTAAGAAGTAGGTTATGTGCGTCAATGCTCATGAGACAGATCATACGAACACCGACGGAAAAGGAAAGCCGCAATTTGACTTGCGACGCGGGACCGTTACCTCTGCCCTATGAAACGAACACTCATCATCGGCGCGTCGGGCGGCATCGGAGCCGCGTTGTCGCAGAACGCACAAACCCGAGGCTATGACGTGACAGGCCTGTCCCGCAGTCAAGACGGCTTGGACGTCACGGATGAGGCATCAATCGAACGGACGTTTAAAAAGCTGAATGGCAGCTACGACCTGGTCATCTGCGCTACCGGTGCTTTGGTCATAGACGGCCATGAGCCGGAAAAGTCGGTGAACGCTCTTAGCGCTCGAAGCCTGACCCTGCAGTTCCAAACCAACGCCATGGGTCCGGCGCTTGTCCTCAAACACGCAATCCAGTTCCTGCCAAAAGACCGGCCTGCCACGTTCGCCGCGCTGTCGGCGCGCGTTGGCTCCATCGGCGACAACAAGATCGGCGGCTGGCACAGCTACCGTGCCGCCAAGGCCGCGCTGAACCAACTGATCCACGGCGCATCCATCGAACTGGCCCGCACCCACAAGCAAGCCACTTGCGTCTGCCTGCACCCCGGCACGGTGGAAACCGACTTCACCGCCAAATACGCAAGTCGCCACAAGACGGTGCCCGCATCGCAGGCTGCCGAAAACCTGCTGAGCGTACTCGACGGCCTAACACCTTCCGACAGCGGCAAGTTCTTCGACTATTCCGGCGCACAGGTGCCGTGGTGACGCGCCTCGTGCTGGTGCTGGGCGACCAGCTTTCCCCCAACCTGTCCGCACTGCAAAAAGCCGACAAAGACAGCGACATCGTCGTCATGGCCGAAGTCGCGGACGAAGCGTCCTATGTCCCCCACCACCCCAAGAAGATTGCTTTTATCTTCGCCGCCATGCGCAAATTCGCGGACGCGCTACGCAACAATGGCTGGCAGGTCGACTACACCAAGCTCGACGACCCCGAAAACGCGGGCTCCGTTACCGGCGAGCTGCTCCGCCGCGCCGAACAGCACGACGCCTCTGGTGTGATCGCCACCGAACCCGGCGAATGGCGGCTGATTGAGGCGCTGCAAGAGATGCCGCTGAAGCTGCACATGATCGCTGACACCCGTTTCATCGCGTCCCACAAGGAGTTCGAGGACTGGGCGGAGGGCCGCAAAGAGCTTCGCATGGAATGGTTCTACCGCGATATGCGCCGCAAGACGGGCCTGTTGATGGATGGCGACAAACCGGTGGAGGGCAAATGGAACTTCGACCACGACAACCGCAAGCCCGCCCCTGACGATGTCGATTTCAACGGCCCCATGCAGTTCACCCCTGACGACACGGTGGAGGAGGTGCTCGATCTGGTCGAGCAACGCTTCGGCGACAATTTCGGCACCCTCCGCCCGTTCTGGTTTGCCACCGACACAGGGCAGGCGCGGCGGCAACTGACACATTGGGTCAAACACGCCCTACCCAAATTCGGCGACTTTCAAGACGCGATGCTGAACGACAACCGGTTCCTGTATCACTCGATCATCAGCTTCTATATTAACGCAGGCCTGCTGGACCCGCTGGAAGTGTGTGAACAAGTCGAGCAGGCCTACAAGGACGGCCACGCCCCGATCAACGCCGCCGAGGGCTTCATTCGCCAGATTATCGGCTGGCGTGAATACATGCGTGGCATCTACTTTTTGGAAGGTCCCGACTACACCTCGCGCAACGTGCTGAAGCACGACCGCGCCTTGCCGTCGTTCTTCTGGGACGCCAACACCAAGATGAACTGCGTCTCTAAAACCGTCGCCCAAACCCGCGACGAGTCCTATGCCCACCACATCCAGCGCCTGATGGTCACCGGCAATTTCGCGCTGTTGGCGGGCATCGACCCGCACGAGGTCCATGAATGGTATCTGGCGGTCTACGCCGACGCCTATGAATGGGTGGAGGCCCCGAACGTCATCGGCATGAGCCAGTTTGCCGATGGTGGCATCGTCGGCTCCAAACCTTACGTGTCGTCAGGGGCCTATATCGACCGCATGTCCGACTACTGCAAACACTGCAATTATAAGGTGAAAGACAAAACCGGACCGGACGCCTGCCCGTTCAACCTGCTCTATTGGGACTTCCTGATCCGCCACCGTGAGCGGTTTTCAAACAATCCGCGTATGGGCAACATGTACCGCACTTGGGACCGCATGGACGAGTCACGCAAAGAGGCGGTCCTCAGCGATGCACGGGTGGTCCTGAAGCGGCTCGATGCCGGCGAATCCATCTGAATTAAGGCATTTCTTTGTTAATGAAACGGACAAATTCGGGCGATTCGGGTTGAGGTTACGTCATTCTTTACACGAAAAACGCAATTAAGCATTTGTAATTAAACAATTATATTACATTAACCGAAGATGAACGCAGGGTTCGCGCTTCATTCAACACCGATAGGTCATAACCAACAGCATGGAAGGCCAACCAAGACGGTCTGCCAGTAACGAAACAAAGGAACACGCCATGACCGGATCATTTGCCGAGAAAGCCCGTACCCGCCGTATTGTCGCCCTCCAAGCGATGCAGGCGAATCGAACTGGTGTTAGCCCGAAAGCCGTGAACCTCTACACGGCCAAAGCCTCGCGCTTCCCGCCTGTTGATCGGGTGCTGGCGGCGCTGTCTTCTCAGGAACCTCTGCGCCTTATGGCGGCCTGAAAGAAGTAAGGATTACGTATCCCTCCAAAACGAACGTATCCCTCCAAACTGATAAAGGCCGCCTCCTCTGGGCGGCCTTTTTCTTTGCCGGAACACAAAATATTTGATCTCGCTTCCGCCCATTCACGCTGCATTCATCTTCGCTCTGCTATGAGTCGTCCTATGTTCAAAAGTGTCCAGTTACTCGGCATCGTTGCCATCGGTTTTGCCAACCCGTCCTTTGCGTCCTCTGCGCATGAGATGGGGCAATCTGAACTTCGTCAGATCGCAGCAACAGGTAAAACCGTAAGCATGAAGTCTACACTAAGTTCAGTTTCCAAGTCCCTCCACGCTAAAGTCGTCGAAGCCCGCGCATTCAGCGCCGACGGCGTCTACTATCGCCTCGTCTTGAAACGATCCAACGGCAAGCTAGTCAGCGTAATAGTTGACGCACAGACTGGTCGCCAGGTGTCCTCCAAGTCACCCGTCGGTCAACAAGTCTCTGCAGCGGCATCTTCAAAGGGCACGAAATCTTCCTCTAGCCGCTCCAACGGGCAATCTGGGAGCAACGGGAACTCAGGGGCTGGCGGTAACGGTGGTGGTAACGGCGGCGGTAACGGCGGCGGTAACGGCGGCGGTAAGAAATAAATTCTCCACGCTTCGGCCACAAACACGCCCAAGTCCGCTGATATCCCCGCATGCATGAGAATATTGCTTGCAGAAGATGACACGACCCTTGCCTCTCAGGTGAAGACTTTGCTCACCGCAGAAGGCCGTGTGGTTGACGTCGCCCAGGACGGCGAGGAAGCTGGCTTCCTCGGCTCGACCGAACCCTATGACATGGTCATCCTCGACCTTGGTCTTCCCATTCGGGACGGCATCTCCATTCTGAAAGAGTGGCGCGCGGCGGGATTGGACATGCCGGTTCTGATCCTGACAGCCCGCGACGGCTGGACGGACCGCGTCGATGGCCTCGACGCCGGCGCTGACGACTACATGACCAAGCCATTTCACATGCCGGAACTTGCCGCCCGCGTGCGCGCAATGCTGCGCCGCAAATCCGGTCGCACCAATCCGCTGTTCGAAAAAGACGGCGTGGCCTTCGATACACGCAACGCCAAAGTTACATTGGGTGGCGTCCCCGTAGACCTGACCTCGCAGGAGGTCGCGGTGCTGTCCTACCTGATCCACAACGCGGGCCGCCTGATTTCGCGGACCGAACTCAGCGAACATATCTACGAATATGACGGTGACCGCGACAGCAACACTATCGCGGTGTTCATCACCCGCCTGCGCAAAAAACTGGGGTCGGACTTCATCCAGACCATCCGCGGGCGCGGCTATATGGTGGACGCAGCCTGATGTTGTCCCTGCGCCGCAGGGCTATGATCGGTGGCGCGCTCTCCGCCATGGCGTCCATTCTTGTGGGCGCCTTTGTGCTTCTCAGCTCCATCGAAAATAACGTGCTCGACCGTTTTGACCGCGCCTTGGCAGATCGCCATTCGCAGTTGGTTGTGGCGCTCAGCACAACAGCTAACGATCCCACACGGCTTGCCGAACGCGTCTACGATCCCGCCTACACCACCCCGTATTCCGGCCGCTATTGGCAGATCACATCCCCAGACGGGCAGATATTCACATCGACCTCCATGTTTGACGCCGCGCTGAAAGAGCCGTTCGGCGCTCCTAGCACGTTGACCCGCCGCTCCATTATGGGGCCGGCCGGTGAGCCCATTCGCGCAGTGTATCAAAAGATCACACTGGAAGATGGAAGCGCGTGGGGTGTCAGCGTTGCAGAAAGCCTCGCCGCTCTCACCGCAGAACGGCAACAAACCCGCCGCTCCCTTTTGCTCGCCTTTGTACTCGTGGGCCTGCTTGGCCTTGCAGGCGCATTCTTGCAGACGACCACAATCCTGCACCCGCTCGACAAGCTGCGTCGCGACGTCGCCAAACGCTGGGAGCAGGACGAGGACCTGACAACCGCCGACTACCCCGAAGAGGTCGCGCCACTGGTCGACGACATCAACGAGTTGCTGGCGCGCAACCGTGACATCATCGCCCGCGCAAGACGTCAGGCCGCTGACTTGGCCCACGCGCTAAAAACGCCCACAGCCATTCTTCGCAACGAATTGGCACTTCTGGCCGCCCAGAACCACGATATGGAGGCCTCTGTTGAGGCTTTGGATCGGGTGGATGCACAGCTCGGTCGTTCTCTGGCCCGTATGCGTGCCGCCAATAGCGGTGCGGCCGCCAATATTCGCACCGATCTGTCTAACTCGGTCGCACGCTTCACCCGCCTGTTCACCTCGATGGCCGAGCGTGACGGCAAGACGGTCCGTACGTCTTGCGCCCCGTCCCTCAGCATTCGGATGGACCAGCAAGACATCGAAGAGGTTATCGGCAACCTGCTTGATAACGCCCTGAAATGGTGTAACTCGGAGATATCCCTAACAGCCCAGAAATGGGACGAGGGCGTTGAAATCCTGATCGAGGATGACGGCCCCGGCATTCCTGAGGGCCAGGAGCGCGAGGCGCTGAAATCCGGCGGTCGTCTGGACAGCTCCAAACCCGGAACCGGCCTTGGTCTCGCCATCGCAATTGATCTGTTGCAGGCCTATGGCGCGAAGCTGAATCTGGAAAAGTCCGCAAAGCTTGGTGGCCTTGCCGTGCGCATCTTCATCCCCGGAAAACTCCGCACGGTCGCACCACAAAAAGCCGCCGCTTAATTATCTGCGGCGGGCACGGTCACGGGGGCATCTATGGCATCGGGCTGTACCAGCAAGCCATCTTTCCATATCCCACTGGCAACCTCGCCCGACGCGTAATTCAAAACGCCCCGTCCTTCGCGCTTACCGGCAGCAAACTCGCCCTCATACACATCGCCCGTATTGTAGGTGGCAACGCCCGTGCCGTGCATCTGGCCGTCCTGCCACTGCCCGGTGTAGCTGAACTTGTCCGTGGTCGTCAGCGCCCCCATGCCGGAGCGTTTACCCTCCACAAAGCTGCCTTCATAAACCATCCCGTTCGGGAACGTGGTTTTCCCTTGGCCGTGCTTTTGGCCAGCAAGCCACTGGCCCTCATAAACCTTGCCATCCGGAAAAGTCATCGTGCCTTGCCCTTCGTTGCGGGCGTTGCGGAATTCACCTTCATACCGGACGCCACTCGGGTAGGACGCAACACCAGCGCCTTCGATCACACCCTTCACCCAGCCACCTTCATAAGTGGCACCGTCCGGATATGTGATTTTGCCCTGACCGTCTGCCAGATCATCGCGCAACTGACCGACATAGACCGAGCCATCGGGATAAGTCACGGCGCCTTCTCCCTCGACGCGCCCGTCAACCCATTGTCCGGTATAGGCGAACCCGTCCGCGCGTTGTGACGTGCCTTGCCCGTGGCGTTGATCCGCCTTGAACCCGCCTTCGTAGACATCGCCATTGGCGTATTCCATCCGGCCTTGCCCGTCCCGTGCACCAGCCTTCAACGTGCCGGTGTAGACGTCGCCATTGGCATGACGTCGAACGCCTTCGCCTTCCATCTGGCCGGCAACCCAGCCGCCTTCGTAAGTCAGCCCGTCGGGCATCTCCAGTTTGCCTTGGCCTTGGCGCATTCCACCCGCCATCTCGCCGTCATAGGCAGAGCCGTCAGGATAGGTAATCTTGCCACGTCCGTCCTTCACCCCGGCCGTCCACTGGCCTTCATAGCGGTAGCCGTTCGGGTTCACCATCACACCAATACCGTGATGTTGCGCGTTCAGGAATTCGCCCTCGTAGCGAACGCCGTTTGCATAAATCGCAATACCACGGCCCGTGATTTTGCTGTCGACCCAGTCGCCTTCATAGGTGCCGCCATCCGCGAAGATAATCTTGCCAAAGCCGTTCGGCTTTCCGTCCTTGAACTGCCCTTCATAAAGCGATCCGTCGGGGAATCGCGCGGTGCCTTGACCGCTGATCTCTCCGTTCACCCAATTGCCGGAATACTCGTACCCGTTCGGCAAGGTAAAAATCCCCTGCCCGTGGCGTTTGCCCTCTTTGAAGGCTCCGGTATAGACGCCCCCGTCTTCATATTGCTTGGTCCCCGTATCCTGCGCAGCGGCAGGAAACGCGGCAAGACCGAGGCAAATCAACGAAACGACACTCAAACGCATATAGCCACACTCCAACGGACGATTTCGGCAGAGCCTAGTGGAGCAGTATCGCCCTGACAAGCGAGGCTGCCACGACATCACGTCCTTTTGGCGCACCCTCTTTCCCTCCGGCGCGGGTCTGCTAAATGTTGGCGCGTTGATCAAAGGACAGATGACATGAGCGACACGTTCCGCCTTACACTTGCGCAGCTGAATCCCACCGTCGGGGATTTTGCGGGCAATGCCGCCAAAGCCCGCGACGCGTGGCAGCAAGGCAAGGATGCTGGCGCGCGCATGGTGGCCCTGCCGGAGATGTTTATCACCGGTTATCAGGTGCAGGATCTGGTTCTCAAACCGGCCTTCACCGAAGGGGCAATGGCAACCGTCGATCAACTGGCACTGGACTGCGCGGATGGCCCTGCCGTTGGCATTGGCCACCCGATGTTCATCGACGGCGCACTCTACAACGCGTATTCCATCCTTGAAGACGGCAAGGTCAAAGCCCGCACCCTCAAGCACGAGTTGCCCAACACCCACGTGTTCGACGAACACCGTCTCTACGCCGAAGGCCCGCTTGGCGGCCCTTATTCCATCGACCCGCTGCGTATCGGCACGCCGATCTGCGAGGACGCATGGCACGAAGAGGTCTCCGAAACCCTCACCGAATCCGGTGCCGAAATCCTGCTGGTGCCAAACGGCTCGCCGTATTTCAGGGGCAAGCACAACATCCGCCTCAGCCACATGGTGGCCCGCGTGGTCGAAAACGATCTGCCGCTGGTCTATCTCAACATGGTTGGCGGCCAGGACGATCAGGTCTTCGACGGCGGCTCTTTCGTGCTGAACCGTGGCGGCAAACTGGCGCTGCAAATGCCCGCCTTCGACGAGGCGATCGCCCATATCGACTTCATCCGCGAAGATCATGGCTGGACTGCCATCGAGGGAGAGAAAATCGCGCTGCCCGATGACTACGAGCAAGACTACCGCGTTATGGTCGAAGCCCTGCGCGACTACATGCGCAAGACCGGCTTCAAGCAGGTGCTGCTTGGAATGTCCGGCGGCATCGACAGCGGCTTGGTCGCGACAATCGCCGCCGACGCGCTTGGCCCAGAAAACGTCCGCTGCGTCATGTTGCCTTCGGAATATACGTCGGAGCATTCGCTCGAAGACGCCTCCGAGGCCGCCCGCCTGCTCGGCACCCGCATCGACACAGTCTCCATCGCTGGCCCCCGCGCCGCCGTGACGGAGGCCCTCGCACCGCTGTTCAAAGGTACCAAAGAAGACCTGACCGAAGAGAATATCCAAAGCCGTCTGCGCGGCGTACTGCTCATGGCGCTGTCCAACAAATTCGGGGAAATGCTGCTCACCACCGGTAACAAATCCGAAGTTGCGGTTGGCTATGCGACGATCTACGGCGACATGGCGGGCGGCTACAACCCGATCAAGGACCTCTACAAAATGCGGGTGTTCGAGACGTGCCGCTGGCGCAACGCCAACCACCGCCCTTGGATGATGGGGCCGGAAGGCACCGTGATCCCCCAGCGGATCATCGACAAGCCCCCCTCAGCCGAACTGCGCCCCGACCAAAAGGACGAGGACAGCCTGCCACCTTATGAGGTGCTGGACGACATTCTCGAGCGGCTGGTCGACAAAGACCAATCTGTGGCCGAGGTCGTCGCGGCAGGGCATCCGCGCGAGGTGGTCAAAAAGATCGAGCACCTGATTTACATCAGCGAATACAAACGCTTCCAGTCCGCCCCCGGCGCGCGCCTGACCGAAAGCGCATTCTGGCTCGACCGTCGCTACCCAATCGTAAATCGCTGGCGCGATGACAGCTGAGTCCACCGCTAAGCTAAACGTCCTTGTCCTCGGGGCTTACGGTCTCATCGGGTCAGCCATCGTGCGGCACCTCGCCGCTGCGGGGCACATTGTCAGCGGACTTGGCCGCACGCGCGCCACGGCGCTCAAGGTTCTGCCAAGCATTCCTTGGATCATTGAAGACACTAGCAAACTGACCACCCAGCAGGCTTGGGCAAACATCTTGTCAGACGTCTCGATCGTGGTGAATTGCACGGGCGCCCTGCAAGACGGGCCGCAGGACGACCTTGAGACCGTGCATCATCATGCCGTCGTGGCCCTCGCCACCGCTTGCGCCAAGCAGGACGTGCAACTGATCCAGATATCAGCCGTTGGTGCAGAGTTGGATGCGCCGACCAGTTTCATGGCGTCGAAAGCCCGCGGTGATGCCGCCATCAAGGCTTCCGGTTGCCGCTCTCAAATCTTTCGCCCCGGTCTCGTGCTGTCCGAAACTGCCTATGGGGGCACCGCGATGCTTCGAATGCTTGCGGCAATCCCGTTGGTGCAGCCCCTCGCCTTCGCTGAAACCCAAATCCAGACAGTGTCCACCGCAGACATCGCCGCCGCGGTCCTAGCGGCCGTGGAGGGCGACGTCCCCGACGGCTTCGAGGGCGATCTGGTCGAGCCAGAACCACACACACTTGCCCAGGTCGTCCACCAACTCCGCCACTGGCTCGGCTTTTCCGACGCGGCGTCGCAGCTTCACCTGCCGCGCGGGGTGACCAAAATCGCGACGGCAATCGCAAACGGCCTCTCCCTGCTCGGCTGGCGCTCCCCGCTACGCAGCAACGCCGTCAGCGTTCTGGAAGACGGCATCACGGGTGATCCCGCCCCGTGGCGCGCCCTGAACCTGACGCCCATCGCGCCCCTTACGGAAAAGCTTGGCACCATGACAGCGCGCGCCGAGGATCGCCTCGCCGCGCGTATTTCCCTTGTCATGCCAGTGCTGGTCGCCACATTGGCGTTGTTCTGGCTCGCGTCCGGTGTCATCGGACTGCTTCAAGCGAACGCCGCAGCCGGAGTGCTTCGGGATGTCGGCTGGCCCTACCCGATGGCCGTGACCAGCGTGGTTTTCTGGGCCTTCGTCGATATAGCCCTCGGTGCCGCAATTATGATCCGCAAATACGCAGCCATGGCCTGTTGGGCAATGATCGCCGTCAGTGCAATTTACCTCGCGGCATCAACTGTAATTACGCCGCATCTCTGGGCCGACCCGTTGGGGCCTCTGGTCAAAATCTTCCCCGCAATGGTGCTCGCATTGGTCACCCGTATCTCGTTGGAGACGCGCTGATGGATTGGCTCGACCTGGTGCGCTTCATCCATGTGATGGGCGCTTGCGTCCTGATCGGAACTGGCGCAGGGATCGCGTTCTTCATGGTCATGGCGCACCGCAAACGCGATGCAGCCAGTATCGCGCAAACCGCCGCGACAGTTGTGATCGCCGATACGCTTTTCACCGCCACCGCCGCAATCCTTCAGCCAGTCAGCGGCACCGCGCTTGCATGGGGCTTGGGATGGTCCCTTTTGGAGGGGTGGATCGCAGCCTCAATCGCGCTTTATGTGCTGATCGGGATGTTGTGGCTCCCCGTGGTCTATTTCCAAATCCAAATGCGCGACGAGGCGAGGCTGTCCGCCGACACAAGCGCGCCGCTCAGCCCGCGCTATTTCAGGCTTTACAAGATCTGGTTCGCCTGCGGCATCCCCGCATTTTCCGCAATCGCGGTATTGTTGTGGCTGATGCTGATGCGGCCAGACATCTCGTTCTAAGCCCATAGCACAGCCTTGTGATTTGTCTGAACGCCCGCGATTTGGCACCACCTTCATATGAAATTATTAGCAGCCCTCGCCGTCGCCATCACGACATTTGCCGCCCCTGCCCTGGCTTGCGGGCCGGATACCGATTGCAAACTCGCCGACCGGACTTACCGCATCGCAATGCCAAGCGGCCATGACGGCAAAACGCCCGTCGGGGCCATCGTGTTTTCGCATGGTTACAAAGGGTCTGCGGCCGGGCTTATGCGAAACCGCAATTTGCGCCGCGCCGTCTCTGATATGGGATTGGCCTTCATCGCGCTGAAATCCAAAGAAGACGACTGGGTCCTGCCGAACTCGCCGCGTCATATGGACAGCGACGGGGCGGAGGAATTCGCTTACGTCGACGCGGTCATCGCCGACGCCACCAAGCGCCACCCGATTGACACGCACCGCATGGTCGCGGCCGGGTTTTCAGCTGGTGGCATGATGACATGGAACCTCGCATGTGCTCGATCTGATCTGTTTGCCGGCTTCGTACCAATCTCCGGCACGTTCTGGCAAGCGCCGCCCGAAACCTGCACGGGGCCGGTGGCGAACATCATCCATATCCATGGAGACAGTGATCCAACCGTGCCGTTGAACGGGAGGCGCATTCTGAATACGCGTCAAGGAAAGGTGGCCGACGCCTTGGACATGTACAGTGCATATGGCGGCTTTCAGCCCATCAAACCCAGCAAAACCAAACGGCTATCTTGCAAGAACAGTCGCAATCAAGACGACGACGTTCTGAGTTTCTGCCTGTTTGAAGGTGGCCATAGCTTCCGTAGCGAGTATTTGCGCTTCGCGTGGGAGGCCTTTGCGAAAGCAGGGCGCTTGTGAAGAACGGCGCCCTAGCTCGCTCGGGCATCCGATTGCGCGGCCCGCATCTCGTGCATATGACCCGGTAGGGTCACGCAAACTGTCGCCCCTTCATTCAGGCACGACGTTGTCGTCATGGCGCCTCCGCGCTGTTTCACCAGCGCCGCCGCCATCGCAATGTCGCCCACGCATTCAGCTCCGCTTTGCTCAAACGCGCTGTCATCGGAAATCGTGAAGGCCAATGTGTCTTTGCCAGATGCCTCGACAGCCACGTCGATCACACTCACCGCGCGCAAGGCCGCCTGTTCCAGTAGGCAACGCAGGACAACTTGCGTTACAGCCCAATCGCCATGCACCGGATGGCTGGGCAGGCTCATCGATATTCGTCCTTCCGGATCAACAAGAGCTGCAATGTCGCGGCACATATGCGCCAGATCAATCTCCACGAACTCTGCAGGGCTTTCGCGCAGATGGCTGGTGCTGCGCAGCACTTCGTCCAGTTCCGCGATTGCGTCCACAACGACCGTCTGGATCGAGTCCAAGTGCTTTGACTTGCCGTCACCCAGATCCAGAAAACCTTCCCGAACCATATCAAGATGCGCCAGCACCGACCGCAATGGCGATTTGGAATCAAGCATCGAATTGGTGGCAAAGGCCCTGATTTTTTCAGCGGCGGCTTTCTGGGCACTCAGCTGTCGGGTCAGCTCGATCTCTTGCAGGGTGGCCTCAGTGACATCCACTGCGACGCCCAATATTTGCGTTACAGGCCCATCTTTCCCAGCGCCAAAAATCGGCGACAGGGTCGTGCGCCACCAGCGCGATCCGGATGGTAATTCCAGAATTTCCTCGTAGGATTCGACCCCGCGTTTCGCGCGACATCTCTCATAATTGGCAACGACTGTATCAGCTTGCCGTTTCGGCAACACGTCATGAGGTGCTTTGCCGACCAAGGCCGCTGCATCGATGCCAGTCTCCCGTTCATGCTGACCACTCACATGGCCAAAGCGAAACTGCCCCTGCCCCGCGGCATTCACGCCGACATCCAACAAGAAGGACGGTAAGCCGAGCATCTCCATGACGTGTTTGATCTGTGGCGATCCGATCCATCGTAATTTACTTGGCATATGTCCCTCGCTCGCTTCCCGTCAAAGGTACGAGCGGTTGGGTTTACAGACCAATAACGCCGTCGCGGATGGCCGAAGCAAATCCAGATCAATTGAAATGGATTTGCTTCAATTGCAGAGACTAGAGCATCATTTGATAGCTCATCGGCACATACTCGAACCCGTCGTCTTTCGTGGCAACATAGCCCATCGCAGGGAACGGCATGTGGTAGCCGACCATCGGCACACGATCAGCGGCCAGCATGCCCAGAACCTTGCGGCGCGACGCGGCAGCTTGTGCCTTGTCCATGTCGAACCGCACTTCCCAATCGGGCTTGGCCAGCGACCAGACAGGGTGGTTCGCCAGATCGGCGATCAGCATCAACTGCGCCCCGTTGCTTTCGATCATATAGCCCATGTGTCCGGGCGTGTGGCCCGGTGCGGAAACGGCAGTGATGCCGGACGCAACGGACGCCCCGTCCTCGATCATCGACATTTTCTCGGACAGGGGTGCAACCTTGGCCTTGAAGCCGTCATTGTCGGCCTTGGCCCAGTGGTTATGCTCGGCAGATCCGGCGATGTAGGACGCGTTTTTGAAGGTTTCACCCCCCTCACCCATCAACCCGCCAATGTGGTCACCATGCATGTGGGTGATCACTATCTTGTCCACCTGATCGGCGGTGTATCCGGCGGCCTCAACCGCTGCGGTGATGCCCTTGGCGTTCAGGCCGGTGTCGAACAGGATCAACTCGGAGCCGGTGTTGATCAACGTCGGCGTAAAGAAGAACTGCACTTTGTCAGTGGGCAAGAACGCTTCTTCGGACACTTTGGCAAACTCTTCCGGACTAACATTCATCCCGAAAATGCTCTGCGGCTCGTCGCGGGTCGCAGTTCCGGCCAGCAAGGTCGTCACTTCAAACTCGCCCAGCTCCACGCGGCGGGACTTGGCGATGTCCATACCTTTCATCTCGGCCTTGGCAGCGGCGGCGTGGGGCAATGCGGCGGCCAGCGGCAGGCTGGCCCCAAGTGACAATGCGGCGCGTCGGGTCAGTTTCATGGTAAGAACTCCTCTGTTGGGTGGCTTTGGCTCGATCAAATAGTGCTTTGCGAGCTCATGCCAATCAATAGGCGGTGAACACGCACAGATATGGACAAATGCGGGCCGTTGTGGTTCACGAGCGGCAACCCGAAAAGGACCGCCCTCATGACCGTCACACGCTTCGCCCCTTCGCCCACTGGCTACATTCACGTAGGCAATCTGCGCACCGCGCTGTTCAACTACCTGATCGCACGCAAGGCTGGCGGCCAGTTCATCCTGCGCCTTGATGACACGGACCCTGTGCGATCAACGCAGGAATACGCGGATGCGATCAAGGTCGATCTGGAATGGCTCGGAATTGAATGGGACCGTGTGGAGACACAATCCTCCCGCCTCGATCGCTACATGGCCGCCGCTGACACGCTTCGGGAAAACGGCCGCTTCTACGAAGCGTTCGAGACCCCGACCGAGCTGGACCTCAAGCGCAAGAAGCAACTGAACATGGGCAACCCGCCGGTTTATGACCGCGCCGCGCTGACCCTGTCTGACGACGAGAAAGCCGCCCTGCGCGCCGAACGTGGCGACGGCGTCTGGCGCTTCAAGCTGGACCATGAGCGGATCGAATGGGCAGACGGCATCGTCGGCGATATCTCCATCGACGCGGCCTCGGTGTCTGATCCGGTGCTGATCCGTGGCGACGGGCAGGTGCTCTACACGCTGGCCTCTGTGGTCGATGACACCGAAATGGGCGTCACCCACGTGGTGCGCGGCTCTGACCACGTGACCAATACGGCGACCCAAATCCAGATCATCCAGGCCCTTGGCGGCAATGTCCCCAGCTTCGCGCACCATTCCCTGCTGACTGGTCCACAGGGGGAAGCGCTGTCCAAACGCCTCGGAACTCTTTCCTTGCGCGACTTACGCGCAGCAGGTGTGGAGCCGATGGCGCTGCTGTCGCTTATGGCGCGCCTTGGTTCCTCCGACCCGATCGAGCTGCGCACCTCAATGGACGAGCTTGTCGACGGCTTTGACCTCACCCACTTCGGCGCGGCCCCGACCAAGTTCGACGAACAAGACCTGTACCCGCTGACCGCGCGCTATCTGCACGCCCAAAGCACGGAGCAGGTCAAAGCTGATCTGGACGCCCTGTCCATTCCGGCAGACCAGCAAAAGGCTTTCTGGACCGTCGCCCGCGAAAACATCACCACCCGCAAGGATATCGCGGGCTGGTGGGACCTGTGCGTGAACGGTGCCGATCCTGTGATCGACGACGAGGACAAGGATTTCGTGGTGGATGCCTTGGCGATGCTGCCCGACGGTCCCTACACTGAAAACAGCTGGTCCGAATGGACCGCCGCCGTCAAGGAGGCCACAGGTCGCAAGGGTCGTGGGCTATTCATGCCGCTGCGCAAGGCGTTGACGGGTATGGACCACGGCCCCGACATGGGGTCGCTGATGCCATTGCTGCAAAAGATCAAAGCAAAGGACTAACTAGCCCCTCGCGCCCCTGACTGGGCATTTGGTCCTAAGTCTGTCAACGTCAGGTAGGCGGACGGAGCCGCCTTTTGCTGGCGCAGCTAATGCTCGCGCGGAAATTGTTTGCATTTTCTGCGTCGTACATTTGGTAGAGCAGGAGGTTTCGCCGAACCGGTCGTTCACAAGTCCTGATAAATGCCCATCCCGGATTGATCAGTCGCGGCATTTAGGCCGGTTTGCGAACGCGCAATACGGGCACATTTTGATCATCAAATTTAACTATGAAATTCGCTCGCGCAATTGCCGAGGCCAAAACCAACAGTTGTCAGAAATGCAGTGAACTTGGATGAACCCTTCTGGATATCTCCATTCTAGCTTGAGGCATTCCATTGGCAAAACAACGTTTCAGAATTTTCTCGAAGGCTTGTTTGAACCAACCTCCGAAAACTCAGGACCAGCTCAGTCGGTCGCAAACACCTACAAGTTTGAGGCTTTTGAAACGGGTCATGATCTTGCCCGCAGCCTTCACGGCGTTATCCGCGACGTTCAACGCGCCAAACTCACTGGCATGGATGCCACTCGCAACAAAATAGGCGTCCAATCCACTATCAGCTGCGCCCTTGATATCGGTGGGCAATCCATCGCCAATGGCCAGCACACAACATTTTGGAATATCTCGGCCCGTCAGGATAGCCGCTCGTCTCAGCGCCTCGTCGTAAATTGCGGGCTCCGGCTTGCCTGCATAGGTCACTCTGCCTCCCATTTGCGCGTAGCGCTGCGCGATTGAGCCGGCACAAATGACCATGCGGTTGCCGCTTCGAACGACCAAGTCGGGGTTGGCGCAAATCATCTCGACATTGTTTTTGCACATCACCTCAAGATCGTTCCCGTAGAGATCGACAGTTTCGATCGCGTCATCCAGCGGGCCGGTCAAAAGGCAAAGCTCGGCACGCGCCAAATCCACGATTGGGTTTGTCAGGCCCTCCAAGACAGACCGGTCCCGCTCCGGACCAAAGTGAAACAATGCAGCCTTGGGTTGTTTTGCAATCAACTGTGCCGTCACGTCTCCAGATGTCACGATGGTGTCAAACGCGTCGCGCGGAACGCCAAAACGGGCAAGCTGAGGATAGATGTCCTTGGACAGTCGCGGCGCATTGGTAAGCAGAATAACAAAACGGCCAGTGGCCCGGGTTTTGCACAATGCTTCTATGGCTTCGCTGAGTGCAGCATCCCCGTTGTGAAGCACGCCCCAAATATCGCAGAGCAGGCCGTCATAGTGACTGATTAATTTGCGCAGCGGGGAAAGTCCGACAGGCGTGCGCAAAATGCGGTTGGTGTGTACCATGAATAGGATGCGGTAGGTTTCAGCGGACCGTTGGTCAAGCTGAACCTTGCCGTGAGCGTCTTTCCACCAAGCGCATGTCAGACGGAATATATCTATTTCTTGCTATCTGAACGCATTGTCCCTACGGCTAAATTGTCGGGCGCATATTCAATGCGCGCGATCGTTTTCTCTTTGGTCACTCGTAGCATGTCTGTCTGTGCTGCCGGAAATTTCCGGTTACAAGCCAACACCAACCCATAAGGGTGTATGTTGGCCACCCCTTGCGGCCCTCGATCTCGTCCCATTGATGCTCAGACGCTGTTTTCCGGCGCATGATGCTCGTTTGATCCGCACGTCATCGCGAGATCAGGCGTCTTTTGATTTATGTCTGCAAGCGTTCAATTCTCGAACGACGTGATGACAGTACCTGACGGTGCTGCGCTTTCGAACTCGATTTGTGCCCTCTCGATGTCTCCGGCCGACCCTCGGGCGCGGACGTATCATGGGCGTGGCGGTGCTGTGACCCTTGTCATGGGGCCGTTGGAGTATAACCAAATGTTAGACAAGTACCTACTATTCACGCCCGGCCCCGTGAATGTGGCCGAGACATTGCGCACGGCGATCTGCAAAGAAGATATCTGCCACCGCGAACCCGATTTTGATGCCCTCCTTGGCAGCATAGAACACAAACTGATTTCGCTGTTTCAGATCAAAAACCGCGCACGGTACCGCGCAGTGGTGATCACGGGCTCCGGCACGGCTGCCAATGAAGCGATCTTGTCTTCTGTCGTCGGCAAGGGCGCAATCCTGATCTTGTCCAACGGCGAGTTCGGTGAGCGGCTGCATAAAACATCGCTCATTCACAACAAACGCACCCACTTGCTCGAGGTGCCTTGGGGCACCCCTTTCGATCCAGCTCAAATTGCCGCCTATTTGGCCGCGCACAAGATCGACGTCGTGGCGATGGTTCATCACGAAACGTGTTCGGGGATGCTCAATCCGTTGGCCGAAATCGGGGCTTTGGCCAAAACGGCAGGTGCATTGTTCGCGGTGGATGGTGTCAGCTCGGTTGGCGCTGAGGTAATCGATATGGAGGCGTGCAACATCGCGTTTGTGTCCAGCTCCAGCTCCAAAGCCATCGGCTCCTATCCCGGCTTGTCTTTTGTGGTCGGCCGCAAAAAGCATTTCAAAGCTTTGAAACGGCATGCGGCAAAGACGACGTATCTGAACCTCGCGACGTTCTATGCCTTCCTGAAACGCCACAGCCAGACGCCAAACACGCCCGCCGTGCCGCTATTTTATGCCTTGGATCAGGCGCTGACCGATATCCTGCGGATCGGCGTGATCAAACGCTATGCGCGCATCAAGGCCCGCGCAGATCTGCTGCGGGATGGCATGCGCAGGCTCAACCTCGACTTCCTGATTGAGGAGGCGGACATGTGTTCGATCCTGACAACCGTGCGCGTACCGCCATCAATTTGCGTGCACGATTTGCGCGACCGGCTGCGGGAAAAATCCATCATTATCTATGAAGGCAAAGGCTGCTTTGCGGGCAAGGTCTTTCAGGTGGGCAACATCGGCGAGCTGTCCGACTATGACATTCGGTTTTTCCTTTCAGCGCTCAAAGACGTGTTGCTGACGTTGCAGGCCGAGGCAGCCGAACTGGTCGCCCCTGTGCAGTCCAAACGCACGACCTTGGTCATGCTACCGACGCCAGATCGCCTGAGGGCCAAGGTGGTGTCATGACTGAGAAGCTGACGAGGCTTTGGGCCACAAAAACCCGCAATGATGAATGGTGGTCGTCATTTGTCACATCGCCGCTGGCGATCCTCGCCAATTGCGCGGTCGTGGACGTCCCCTGGGTTACACCCAACCGGATCACGGCGGCCTCTTTTCTTGTAGCCGTGGCGGCAACTGTCAGCATCCTCATCGGTGGCGCAGCATGGTTCATTGCGGCGGCAGTCCTTATCCATCTAAGTCACATATTAGATTGCATGGACGGGCAAATGGCGCGCTACCGGCGCGTGTCTTCCCCCGAAGGCAGCTATTATGACCGCCTGACAGATCAGGTGCAGGTCACGCTTTGGTTTGGCGCTGTTAGCTACGCTGCATTTGCCCAGTCAGCGAGCGTGGTTCCGGTCTTCCTCGCCCTGATCGGCATCGCGTTCTACGGATTGCGCGGCTACGCGAAATACGTAGCCGCTGAAATCGAAACGGCCTGCGATCCAAAGTACCCCGCACGAATGGCCCGTCTGAAAAACGTGGAAACAACGGCGGGCTTGGGCTTTGGCCTGCGCGACAACTGGGCGTGGTTCCTCGGCGAGCAACGCAAGGTTCTCGCCTTCGATGAGGGTGTGTTCATTTTCATGCTCTCCGCCGCGCTCGTCTTTAATCAACTCATCCCGATGCTGTGGGTCTTTGCAGCCAGCCAGCTGTTCTGGGGCACCTACAAGTCTTGGCAAAGGGGCAAAAACATCGGGGAAAACCGCAAGTTGGCCCTCCAGAAATAATGTCTCTCATCCCGTCTCATCTAGGACATCAGATATGAAAAATGAAATCAATCGCCCGCCCATGGCTGTTATTCTTGCCGCAGGCATCGGCTCGCGGCTTAGCCCCTTAACGGATAACTGCCCCAAAAGCCTGCTGATCGTCGGCAGCTCTGTCATTATAGAGCGGATGATCCGCAACTGTTTGAGCTGCGGCATATCGCAATTCATTCTGGTGCTGGGGCACAGAGCAGACGAGATCAAGAAATTCGTAGATAAATCCTTCCGCGGCATCCGCGTTACATACGTGATCAACGAGCGCTACCGCGACACCAACACGGGCTATTCTTTGATGCTGGCCGCTTCTGCGATAGGTGGCTCTGAGTTTATCAAGTTTGATGCAGACGTTGTGTTTGATGTGAAAATTTTGCACCAACTTGTCGACGATGATCAGCCAAACGTGCTGTGCATCGACCGGAATATCGCGCTTGAGGACGAAGAGGTGAAAGTCATCACCGATGACCAGATGCAGGTCCTCGAGGTTGGCAAATCCGTCGATTCCAAACTGGCCTTGGGCGAGTCCATCGGGATCGAGAAGATCGGAGCCAAAACCGGCCCGCTCCTTTTCGCGGAACTTGCAGAAATGATGGAGCATACCGCGCATCTGCAGGACTATTATGAGGCAGCCTATGCGCGGCTTGTGAAGAAAGGGATCATCTTTCACGCCCTAGATATCACCGGCCTGAACTGGTCCGAGATCGATACGGCTCAGGACTTCGAAACCGCAAATGCGCTCTTTAGGTCCCCGGTTACGACCATGTCGCGTGCACAACAAAAGGTAATTGACGACGTCGCAGCAAAGGCGGACGCGTTAACTTAGCCTTGTCAAATCAACACCACCACGCGCCACAATGGGTAAATGGTGGACGACCGCAGTCAAGCCGCTGCCATTCCGGCATCGGATCGCTGCATTTTGGAAGGACATTCCATGGCCAAAGGTAAAAACAGTAACAAAGAAGCTAAAAAACCGAAGCAAGAGAAACCAAAAGTCTCTGCCACAGCGAATTCTAACGCCGGTAAACCTGAACTCTCCATTGGAGGCAAGAAGGTAAAGTAGCGCGTTCAGGTCGACTTTAGCGGGCTTGATCTTCGGGGCTGTAAATCTCTTAAAAATATAGTTCTTGGCTCTATTGTAGCGACCTCTCACGACAACCATATCTCTTATATTGGCACTCAGGTGTGGCGAGTGCCAATATATCTACAATCACGCCACCCCTACCCGGAAATCTTCAAAAGGAGTATTTCCATGACGTTTACCCCCCTACATGACCGTGTCTTGGTGCGTCGCATCGAAGAAGACGAAAAGACCTCGGGCGGCCTAATCATACCCGAAACAGCCAAAGAGAAACCGCAGGAAGGCGAAGTCGTCTCCGTCGGTGCAGGCGCGAAAGACGAGGCCGGAGCACGGATCGCGATGGACGTCAAAGCTGGTGATAAAATCCTGTTCGGCAAGTGGTCCGGCACTGAGATTAAGATCGACGGCGAAGAGCTGATGATCATGAAGGAGAGCGACATTCTTGGCATCATGGCCTGAACGAAGCGACCTCTTTCACATAGTTTTCAATTAGGAATACCGACATGTCTGCAAAAGACGTCAAATTCGGCACGGACGCCCGTGACCGCATGCTCAAGGGCATCAACACGCTCGCCAACGCCGTAAAAGTCACGCTTGGTCCCAAAGGTCGCAACGTGGTGATTGCCAAATCCTACGGCGCACCGCGCATAACCAAAGACGGTGTCACGGTCGCTAAAGAAATCGAACTTACAGACGCGTTCGAGAACATGGGCGCGCAACTCGTCAAAGACGTCGCATCACGCACCAATGAGGAAGCGGGCGACGGCACCACCACGGCAACAGTTTTGGCGCAAGCCATTGTCAAAGAAGGTATGAAATCGGTTGCTGCCGGTATGAACCCTATGGATCTCAAACGCGGCATCGACAAAGCGGTTACTGCCGTTGTCGCCGAAGTTAAAGCCATGTCGCGTCCTGTGGGCGACACGGCCGAGATTGCCAAGATCGGGACCATTTCCGCCAATGGCGAAGACGCAATCGGTCAGCAAATCGCAGACGCGATGGCCAAGGTCGGCAACGAAGGTGTCATCACTGTCGAAGAGAACAAAGGTCTGGAAACAGAAACCGAAGTTGTCGAAGGCATGCAGTTCGATCGCGGCTATCTCAGCCCGTACTTCGTTACAGACCCCGCCAAGATGACCGCAAACCTAGAGGATTGCGTCATCCTTTTGCATGAGAAAAAGTTGAACTCGCTCGCGCCGATGGTCCCGTTGCTGGAGGCCGTCATGCAAGCCGACAAACAGCTTCTGGTGATCGCTGAAGACATCGACGGCGAAGCGCTTGCAACGCTTGTTGTGAACAAACTGCGCGGCGGCTTGAAGGTCGCAGGCGTCAAGGCGCCGGGTTTCGGGGATCGCCGCAAAGCAATGATGCAAGACCTTGCGGTACTGACAGGCGCTACGGTCATCTCTGAGGAATTGGGCATCAAGCTTGAAAGTGTCACAATGGACATGCTGGGCGATGCCAAGAAAATCACCATCACCAAGGACACCACGACCTTGATTGACGGGGCAGGCGACAAGGCGGAAATCGCAGCAAGGGTCGCTCAGATCCGGTCCCAGATCGAGGATACTACCTCCGACTACGACAAAGAAAAATTGCAAGAGCGGCTGGCCAAACTTGCAGGCGGCGTTGCCGTGATCAAAGTCGGCGGCGCGACCGAGATTGAGGTGAAAGAGCGCAAAGACCGTGTCGATGACGCATTGAATGCGACCCGTGCTGCGGTTGAAGAAGGTGTCGTGCCTGGCGGCGGTGTCGCGTTGGTGCATGCTGGCAAAGTCTTGAAGGACCTGACGGGCGATAACCCGGATCAATCAGCCGGCATTGCGATTATTCGCAAAGCTCTTCAGGCACCTCTGCGCCAGATCGCCGAGAACGCCGGTGTCGATGGCGCGGTCGTTGCTGGCAAGATTGTTGAAAACACCAGCAAGACCTTTGGCTACGATGCCCAGTCAGAACAATACGGGGATATGCTAAAGGCTGGTATCATTGACCCGACTAAGGTTGTTCGGGGTGCCCTTCAATACGCCGCATCGGTCGCGGGACTTTTGATCACGACCGAGGCCATGGTAGCTGACAAACCCGCGAAATCAGGTGGGCACGGCATGTCAGATATGGACGGCATGGGGGGTATGGGCGGCATGATGTAGCCCAATCTTAGAACGCGGCCCGCAGGTATTTTCTGCGGGCCATTCCGTTTCGAAGATAATCAAAGCAACCGATCATAACCTCTCTTTTCCGAATGGAAAAATCATGAAAAACGTGGCTCTTGCCGCCGCACTTGCGGCATCTTTTGCTTCCTCTTCACATGCGATGACGACCGAGATTGATACGGACGGAGATGGATTGGCCTCGCTGTCCGAACTCATGGTTTTCTACCCTGAACTCACCGCAGAGCTATTCCGCGAAATGGACACAAATGAAGATGGTCTGATTGACGATGAAGAGATGGCCATTGCGGTCAATCTTGGCATTCTCGCCGATCCGGAAGTCGACCTGTAATGTCTGCACTTGGAGCAAATTCCATACGACACCGCAGACTGTTCCGATGGACTTTTTCCGCGTCCGGACTCTGGCTCATGTTGTCCCCATTTTTGCTGTTTTCGGGCCAAGCCACCAGTAGCAATTTTGTCTTTGGCGAGGCGGGAGTGATGTTCATTTCGGGTCTCCTGGCGCTCATTGTTGCGGGATACAGCTGTAGCACGCACAATTTGATGCCACCGTATCTAGGACTTGTCTTGGGGCTTGGGGTCGCAACCGCCCCATGGCTTGCCGAGTTCGCCGATATGATAACAACATGGAACGCCGCAGTTGTTGGGGTAATCTTGACTGGAGTTGCGTTCTTTGAATTCGTGCAGGACCAACCAGAACCCAACAATGGATAAAACTTGTGTGGGGTGAGCGTCGTCCCACACGCTGCATACTCCGTGGCTAATTGGCTATTAATGGATGCAGCATATGCATCAGTCAGCTACGAGCACTAACCCACCAATACCTTGGTTGATGGAACCTTGAATTCTGAGAGGTTTGGTCCTAATTTTCGCTCAGGAAGAGGAGTGCCCTGCGCATGATCAAATAGGTTAAATCCACAAGTGCCTTCGGGCGGGAACAAACTTATTTGAGGAGCACCAGATGCATCCCATTATTTACGATGTGGCCGTCTCGATCGACGGCTTTATTTCAGGTCCCGATGAGGACATCTCAGCATTTGCACATGAAGGTAAGGTTGTTGAAGACTACGAAGCCCGGTTGGCTGGCTACTCCGTCGCAATCATGGGCAGAAAAACATACGAGTTTGGCTATCGCTTTGGCATGACGCCCGGCCAGAATCCTTACAGCCACATGAAGACGATCGTATTTTCGCAGTCGCTTCATCTGCCGGCGAACAGCGAGGTCCAAATCCAGCAGAAGCAAGACAACGCCCTTTTCCAAAACCTCAAGAAAGCCGCAGGCGCCCCGATCTATCTATGCGGTGGCGGTGCATTTGCCGGGTCGCTTCTGACGTCGGGCTTAATTGATGTCATCCGACTTAAAAGAGCGCCAATTCTGCTTGGAAGTGGAACCAGACTGTTCGGTCCGACGAGCACACCCGCACAACTCCGCCATAAGTCGACCAAAGAATATGATGGTGGCTACTTATTGCAAGAATTTGAAGTTTCACGTTGAAGTAGACAGATCCACGACATCGCGAGATGCGGAAACGCGAACGGCAGCTTTTCCGCAATCCGTGTGCACGCCGGATTGGTTTGCGGCGTCTTGCATGAGTGACCAGTTTCTCTTCTGCAAGGCAGCGTTGAAAATCGTGCGCCTTCGGCATTATCTGTGCCGCAAGCGCACGCAGCGAACGATCGACACTTCTTCACTAAGCTCAAAGTAGCCCTTACCCGCGCGGGTCGCGAGTGGTAGATTTAACCACTGCAAACGTAACGTATCGGCAAAGCCGATCAATCCTAAACCTTTCGTCGCACCTAACTCCCGCTCATCCAGCCGCGCAGCATCGCCTGCGCGGTGGGGCTGTCCCACTCCGCATCGCCGTTGAAGCGGGCGACCTCAAGACCATCCGGCCCGATCAGCACCGTCAAAGGCAGGCTGCTGCCGCCAATGCCCTTCATCAGCGCCATTTTCGGATCAAACAGCTTTGGCAGATGCGTGATCCCTTTTTCCGTGAAAAACTTGTCCACCGCAGGGCGCGAGTTCCGGCCCGTTGCAATGGCTACCACCTCAAACTTGGCACCCCCCAAAGCGGCGTCCAGACGCTCCAGTGACGGCATTTCCTTGACGCAAGGCGCACACCACAAGGCCCAGAAGTTCAGCAACACATACTTGCCGCGATAGTCAGACAGCTTAACAGCCTTACCGCTCGCATCAGTTACGGCGGTTTGGGGCACCGCACGCGGCTCGCCATGCAGCTGCAAAGCCGCTAGATCGCCCTCCGCAAGCGTGAACAGCGCATCCGTGCCAGCGACCGCAGGGTTTGCACCTGCCGCTAGGCCCGCGTATAGCACCAAGAGCTTCAAAAACCGCATTTCATTACTCCAAAGAGCCAGTCACATGACCGACCAGAAAAAAGACGCATCCAACGCCATGTGGGGCGGGCGCTTCGCCGCCGGTCCAGACGCCATTATGGAGGCGATCAACGCCTCCATCGGGTTCGACCAACGGTTCGCCCGTCAAGATATCGAGGGCTCCCGCGCCCACGCCGCCATGCTTGGCGCCAAAGGCATTATTACGGGTAACGATGCCGAAGCGATCAGGGAAGGCCTCCTCACGGTCTTGTCAGAGATCGAGACCGGAAAGTTCCAGTTTTCCGCCGCCTTGGAAGACATCCATATGAACGTGGAAGCCCGTCTACGAGATCTAATCGGCGACGCCGCAGGCCGGTTGCACACCGGACGGTCCCGCAATGACCAGGTTGCACTGGATTTCCGCTTGTGGGTGCGTGACCAAGTGGACGCCGCCATCGTCAGCATTCAGGCGTTGCAAAAGGCGCTTCTGGCACAGGCCGAAGCCGGTGCGGACTGGGTCATGCCGGGCTTCACCCACCTGCAAACCGCGCAACCTGTAACATGGGGCCATCACATGCTGGCCTATGTCGAGATGTTGGGCCGCGATGTGTCCCGTTTCACCGACGCCCGTGCCCGGATGAACGAATCGCCCCTCGGCACGGCAGCGCTGGCTGGCACGTCCTTCCCCATCGACCGCCACATGACAGCGGAAGCCTTGGGCTTCGACCGCCCCGCCGCCAACTCGCTGGATGCGGTCGCCGACCGCGACTTCGTGCTCGACTTCCTCGGAGCCGCGTCGATCTGCGCCATGCACCTGTCGCGCCTGTCCGAGGAGCTGGTGATCTGGTCCTCCGCCCAGTTCCGCTTCGTCACGCTCAGCGACCGCTTCTCCACGGGCTCCTCGATCATGCCGCAAAAGAAGAACCCCGACGCGGCCGAGCTGATCCGCGCCAAAATCGGCCGCATCTACGGGGCCAACACTGCGCTGATGATCGTGATGAAGGGGCTGCCGCTGACCTATTCCAAGGACATGCAGGAAGACAAGGAAATGACCTTTGACGCCGCTGACAGCTTGATGTTGGCATTGGCCGCGATGACAGGAATGGTCGCCGATATGACCGCCAACCAGCCAGAACTGGAAAAAGCTGCGGCTTCCGGCTTCTCCACCGCGACCGATCTGGCCGATTGGCTGGTGCGCACCCTTGATATGCCCTTCCGCGAGGCCCACCATGTAACAGGTGCGCTGGTAAAACTGGCCGAAGACAAGGGCTGCGACCTGCCGGACCTGAGCCTTGCCGACATGACCGGCGTGCACGCTAAGATCACCCGCGACGTCTTCGACGTGCTCGGGGTTCACAATTCGGTCGCCAGCCGCACCAGCTATGGCGGCACGGCCCCCGACAATGTCCGCGCGCAGGTCGCACTCTGGAAGGAGAAACTGGCATGAAACACACACTCGCACTGGGCTTGATCGCCATGCTGGCCGCTTGCGGCATCGACGGGGAGCCAAGCTCGCCAGAGCCGGAAGCCGCCACCAAGTCGGGCATCACAATCACAGGCCGCGCCGAGGTCGGTGTGCGCAAAAAGTGGTAATCCACGGCTAACCCAGCCAAAATAGGCGATCCCCCGCCGCACCTACCGCTTGCAAATGGACAGCGGCACGGGTGAAGTGAATAAAGGGCGCGGGCAACGCGCCACGCAAACGGTAAGTGAGACAATGGAAAAAATCCCAATGACCCCGAAGGGGTTCAAGGCGCTCGACGGAGAGTTGAAGAACCTCAAAGTGGTGGAACGCCCTGCAATCATTCAAGCCATCGCTGAAGCCCGCGAGCATGGCGACCTGTCGGAAAACGCCGAATATCATTCCGCTAAGGAAAAGCAGTCCTTCATCGAAGGCCGCATCAAGGAGCTTGAAGGCATGATCGGTCTGGCGCAGGTCATTGATCCCGCTAAGCTGTCCGGCCCGATCAAGTTCGGCGCCACCGTCAAGCTGGTGGACGAAGACACCGAGGAAGAGAAAACCTACCAGATCGTGGGCGAGCAGGAGGCCGACATCCATAACGGCCTGCTCAACATCGCGTCGCCTCTGGCCCGCGCCCTGATCGGCAAGGATGAAGGCGACAGCGTCGAGGTGAAAACCCCCGGCGGCACCAAAGACTACGAGATTTTGGAAATCAAATACGCCTGACGACGGCGGCAGAGACACAAGAACCATGTCAGACCGAGAGCCCGAGATCATCACCGACAAACCCCTCGAACTGGGGGTCTACGCACGCCCGGACCGCGGGTTGGCGGCGGCGGATATCATTGCGCTGGTCCTGTCCGCGCTCTGGCTGGTCGCGGTTCTGATCTATTTCTTCGTGTTGTCCCCCACCGAGGAGACAACGCGCGGCGGCTTCGTGGTCGCCATGCTGGCGATCTTCCTGCCCATCGCGCTGATCTGGATCGGGGCCACGGTGGTCAAAACCGCCCGCGTCATGCGTGAAGAAGCCTCGCGCCTGCAATCGGCCATCGACGCGATGCGTCAGGCCTACGTCTCTCAGGCGCAGACCTCCGGCATGGGCATCAAACCCGCGGTGGAGCGGAAACTCGACGAAATCGCCTCGGCCACCAAGCAGACCCAGAACGCCATGGCCACCTTCGCCACCTCGCGCCAGTCTGTTGTGTCCCAAACACCGATGCAGCCCGCGCTGGTGAAGCCGGGGGTGTCTGCCGACAGCCAGCCCGCGCTGGCCCTTGGGACCCCGTCGGAATCGATGAACCCGCCACTCTCGGTCGATGATTTCATCGGTGCACTGGACTTCCCCGAGGACGAAAATGACATGGAGGGCTTCCGCCAGTTGCGCCGCGCTTTGGCCGACCATGAAAGCTCTAAACTGGTGCGCGCGTCGCAGGACGTGCTGACCCTGCTCAGCCAGGACGGCATCTATATGGATGACCTGACCCCCGACCGCTCCCGCCCTGAACTCTGGCGTCAGTTTGCCAAAGGCGAACGCGGCGCAGCGGTCGCAGGGATCGGCGGTGTGCATGATCGCTCGTCGCTGGCGCTGGCGTCAGGCCGGATGCGGTCGGACGCGGTGTTCCGCGACGCCGTCCACCACTTCCTGCGCCAGTTCGACAAGACCTTCGCCCGCTTCGCCGAAGGGGCCAGCGATCAGGACATCACCAAACTCGCCGACACCCGCACCGCGCGTTGCTTCATGCTGCTCGGCCGCGTCACCGGCACGTTCGATTAACCCGCCGTTAAGGTTAACGCGCCCCACTCTTCGTTTCATCTTGGCCGTAAATATTCCCCCCGGAGGGCCGCCTCGCGTCGCCTCCTACCGCGCGATTTCCCGCACCATCGTCGTCGCCTTGCGAAACCCGAACACGCGGTGCAAAGGCCATGCATCAACCTCGCCCGAAGCCACAAATCCCCGCCGCTCATACAACGCCCGCGCCCGTGGGTTGGTGTCGATGACATCCAGCCGGACATCATGGCATCCAACTTCGCTCCCGTGCTCGATGATCGCATCCAGCAAGGCCGTTCCAACGCCTTTGCCGCGCGCCGACGCATCCACGAAAATCCCGTCCATCAGCAATTGCCCGTCGGCAAGGTCACGCTCCAGCTGATCCAGCAGCACCCCGCGCCACAACCCACCAAACGTCCCGTAAACGGGCGTCAGGTCCGACAGCTGTCCGCCGACAAGCCCGCCTTCGGCGGTCTTGAAACCTGCCACGCCCAGCAGCTGCTCTCCCTCGACCACACAGAAGGCGAAATCCGGTTGTAGTACGGACGCGATAAACCGCAACGCTTTCTCCTCCGGTCCCAGCACCCGCCCCAGCTTGCCCGAGAACGCGCTCCAGAACAGCCGCGCGACATGGTCGCGCTGCGTCTCGTCAAAGCCGCGCACGATCCGCATCACAACCCGAAGCTGCCATACGGCAGGTAGCGGACCAGATCGCCGCGCGCGATGTCCATCGCGCCATCGGGCAGCTCGACCATCCCATCCGACCAGCTCAACCCCGAGATGCGGCCAGAGCCTTCCGAGGCAAACACCTCCACTCCGTCCGACCCCATGCGGGCGCGCAAATACTCCCGCCGTCCAGGCTTTTTGCGCTTCTCGAACGCCGC
Source organism: Litoreibacter ascidiaceicola (assembly GCF_900129235.1). Lineage (GTDB taxonomy): Bacteria > Pseudomonadota > Alphaproteobacteria > Rhodobacterales > Rhodobacteraceae > Litoreibacter > Litoreibacter ascidiaceicola. The sequence goes on from NZ_FQUV01000005.1 coordinate 47,098, forward strand.
CGGAACCATGAACCCTTGCGGTTCAGCGAACGCCGCCCCCGCCAGTTTCAGACAAGCGGGCCGCGCAAAGATCAGCGCGCAAACGAACGCTGCGACCGGATTGCCCGGCAGGCCGAACACCGGCACGCCCTGCCACAGGGCCAGCGCCAATGGCCGCCCCGGCTTCAATGCAATCCGCCACGCCTGCAAATTCCCCTGTTCGCGCAACAGAGCGGAGACGTGGTCCTCGTCCCCCGCCGACGCCCCGCCGGAGGTCAGGATCACGTCACACTGCCCTACCGCTTCGTCCAGCCGCGCCTTCAAGGCCGCGCGGTCGTCGCGCACATGGCCCAAATCCACCGCCTCGAAGTTCCACGCAGCCGCAAGCTGCAACAGCATCGGGCGGTTCGCGTCATAGGTCCGGTCGGGCGGGGCGTTCTGCGAGGGATCAACCAACTCGTCCCCCGTGGACAAAACCCCGACGCGCAGGCGTTTGAACACGGGCAAAGCGTCAACGCCAAGCGCCGCCAGCAGACCCGCATCCTGCGCGCGCAGCATATGCCCCTTGGCGAACACGTCGCTCCCCGCGACCACATCCTCGCCCGCCTTACGGGTATTGGCACGCGGCCTTACAGGGCCGCGAAACGCCACATGCGTATCGGTCACGCTGCAATCTTCTTCCAGCACAACGGTGTCCACCCCGTCAGGCAGCACCGCGCCGGTCAGCACTCGGATGGCCGATCCATGAGGGACAGTGCCACCATAGGCACCGCCCGCAGCAGCGCGACCGGCGAGCAATGGCAACACCTGATCGCCCTCACCCGTTGCGTCATGCGCGAACCCGTAGCCATCCACCGCCGAGTTCGGCGCAGGCGGGTTCGACCGCCGCGCCGTTACCGGCTCCGCCACAACGCGTCCGACCACCTGCGTGTGCGACACTTGCTCGACCCCGACAACGCAGCGCAGCGCAGCATCCAGACGCGCCAAGGCCTCGTCAACCGGCGTCCAATCCACACCCGCAGGCAGAGCAAAGCAGTCATCGCGCAATTTCGGGGGTCTCGGCATGTCTATAGGTTTCATCGCGGCCTCCAATAAGTCTTCGGCTCCTACGCCCAATATCCAGCCCTCCGCGCCAGAGCCTTCACCCTTGGCAAGAGCCAGCTCCAAGCTGCCTTGCCCGTCCATCACGGCCATGGCACGGGCCACCGCCCGCACCTGTGCGGCATCCTTGATCATACCGCCTGGAAAGGACGGTGCCAGAAGCGACGGCCAGATTTCCACAAAAGCGACCGCACTATCCAAAGCCTCGAACGGCCAGACCTTCGCGCCGTACTTGCGGCGCAATCGCGCCAGCACTGGCAATCCCATCATAACCTGAGAGCCGACCGATCCCGCTCCGGCCATTTGCCAGCAGGTAAAGCTTCCCTTGGCGCGCATTTCCACGAGACGCTTTTCGGGGAAGTCTGCGTTGGTCCGGTCAAGCCCCTTGCGCGGCAAGTGGTTAACCTCGCGCTTCAAGCCATTGAACCAAAATGGCCCAACGCCCGAAACCCTTGCATTGATCTCTCCGGCAATATCAAAGCGGTTGTTCACGTCGGGCGCATCGACGATGCGCGCCTCGAACCAGTCCCACAAGGCCAAGGCGTCCTCGCGGCCCGTCAGATGTTCGGCAAAACCCGCCGGATAGCCGAACGGAAAATCGAACCCGACGCAGACCCGCCTGCCAGCTTCGGCCTCCAACCGCGCGGCAAGCCAGTCTTCGGCGACCTGCCGGTTGCGCAAATAAACGGGCTCTTCCCCCGCCGCACAGGCCCAAATGGCATCCCTTTTTGGCTTGGCCCCACGGTCATTCCCACCCGACCAATCGACGGCGATATATGTGTCGAACAGGCTCACAAGCCGACGCGGGCCAGTATGAAATCCGCGATTGCGGTGGTGTCATCCAGATGCATCAGCGGAACCGAGATCTCCGGCGAGTTGTCCGAGGCCACCGCCACAATGGTCTCGTCCGTCGGCGCAATCAGCGGCTGACCCGTTGCGGCGCGGTGGGCTTCGATCTTGTCATGCCCTCCGCGTTTATATCCCTCGACCAGCACCAGATCGACAGGGTCCAGTTTGCCCAAAAGCGTGTCCAGCGAAGGCTCCTCCGCGTCGCGCAACTCCGACATCAAGGCCCAGCGGTTGCGCGAGGCAAGGATCACCTGCGACGCCCCCGCTTCGCGATGGCGGTAGCTGTCCTTGCCCGCGTGATCGACGTCAAAAGAATGATGCGCATGCTTAAGCGTCGAGACCGTAAACCCGCGCCTCGTGATCTCGGAGACAAGCCGCTCCATCAATCCCGTCTTGCCGGAATTCTTCCAACCCGTGACGCCAAAAACCCTCATAGAAACCCTTCCGCCCGCGCCATGTCCTCGGGCGTGTTAACGTTGAAAAACGGATCGAACGGCGTGGCGGCAAACTCGGCCATGGCTGTGCCATGCTTGTCCGTCCAAGCCACCACCTTGCGCACGCCATCACCCAGCGCCGCGCGCAGGTCGTCGCGCAAATCTACCGGCCACAGCCCGAAGGTCGGATGCCGCGCCATGCCGCGCTCTGGGTCCGGCGTGGCAGCCAAAGCGATTGGCGCGCTCTCGGCTGCCAGCATCAGGCGCGGCACCAGATCGCAGGGAAAAAACGGCGTGTCTGCGGCGGCGGTCACGATATGACTATGCCCCCGCGCTGCCGCCCAATCCATGCCCGCCAGCACCCCCGCCAAGGGGCCGGGAAACTCGGCCACGCTGTCCGCAATCACGGGAAAACCGAAAGGCTCAAACCGCGCCACATCGCCATTGGTGTTCAACGCGACCTCCGCCACTTGAGGCTCCAGCCGCGCAATAACACGCGCCAGCAACGTCTCGCCGCCAAGCGTCAGCAACCCCTTGTCGCCGCCGCCCATGCGCCGCGACTGGCCGCCCGCCAGAATGACCCCTGCTGGTTGCTTCATGCTGCCCCCTTCCGGCCCGACTTTTTCGGCTCGTCAGGCACTTTCGACAGGTCCGCATCCCAGACCAGACGCTCCGCGCCGGACAGGCACACAAACCGTTGCCCGCGCATCCGACCTATCAAGGTCAGCCCAACCTGCTGCGCAATCTCCACGCCCCACGCGGTGAAGCCGGACCGTGACACCAGCACAGGAATGCCCATCAGCGCCGTTTTGATCACCATCTCCGAGGTCAGCCGCCCAGTGGTATACAGCACTTTGTCAGCGGCCGTGGCCCCGTTCAGCGCCATCCAGCCAGCCACCTTGTCCACGGCGTTATGGCGCCCCACATCTTCCATATAGACCAGCGGGCGGTCGCCTTGGCACAGCACGGTGCCATGGATCGCGCCTGCGGTCAGGTAGAGCGACGGGACCGTGTTGATGGCTTTAGCCAAAGCATAAAGGTCGGAGGTCCGCACTTGCGTTGCAGGCAAACACAGCCCCTCCAGCCCCTCCATCATATCACCAAATACCGTCCCCACAGCGCAGCCCGAGGTGCGGGTTTTCTTCGCCAGCTTCTCCTCGTGGTCTGTCACCACGGCGGTGCGCACCACGACGGTGGCAATCTCGTCATCGTAGTCGATGCCCGTGACTTCATCTTCCGGCCCGATCATCCCCTGATTGCGCAAGAACCCCAGCGCCAGATATTCAGGGTAATCGCCAATGGTCATGGCGGTGACGATCTCGCGGGAATTCAGGTAAATCGTCAAGGGCCGTTCCTCGACCACACGGATCTCGGTCTTGCGGCCCTCGTGGTCCGTCCCGGTCACGGCGCGGGTCAGCCCCGGACGGTCGGGATCAGGGGCCAGAAGCCAGCCGTGATCTGATGTATCAGCAATTGCCATTTGAACCCGCTCCCAAGGCGCACTAGCACTGTTCAGACCGTAACCTTAGAGGCAGAGCATGTCCCCTTCCACCACCAAATCCGCTCTCTGGCGCGGGGTTTACGCCAGCCTACCCTTCATCATCGTGATCGTCCCCTTCGCGATGCTGTTCGGGGTTGCGGCGACGGAGGCCGGGCTGCCGATCGCCCAAGTCATGGGCTTCACCGCACTGGTCATCGCAGGCGCGTCGCAATTCACCGCGCTGCAATTCATGATCGAGAACGCACCGGTGCTGGTGATCCTCGCCTCTGCCTTGGCGGTGAACCTGCGCATGGCGATGTATTCGGCGGCGATCACACCCTATCTGGGCGATCAACCTTTGTGGAGACGGGCGTTGCTCAGCTACGTTCTGGTGGATCAGACCTACAACCTCGCGATCCTCGAGTTTGAGGAGAACCCCGACCAGACTACCGCCCAGCGCACCGCGTTTTTCGTCGGATGCTCCCTACCGCTTGTCCCGTTGTGGATCGGCTTCACCTGGGTGGGGGCGGCTTTGGGTGGTCAGATCCCACCGGAATACGGGCTCGACTTCGCGCTGCCCATTGCCTTTATCGCCATGGTCGCGCCCGCCTTGCGGACGGTGGCGCATATCGCTGCTGCGGTTACCTCCGTGGTGCTGGCGCTGGCACTTGGGTTCATCCCGCTAAACCTTGGCCTGCTGGTCGCCGCGATCATCGCCATGATGGTTGGCGCAGAAGTTGAAAGGCGCATGGCATGACCTATTCGGACACCACGATCTGGTGGATTATTGCCATCCTTGGCGTGGGCACCTTCCTGATCCGCTTCTCGTTCATCGGCCTTATCGGGTCGCGCCCGATGCCGCCTTGGGTACTGCGCCACCTTCGCTACACGTCGGTGGCGATCCTGCCCGGGCTTGTGGCTCCGTTGGTTGCCTTCCCTGCGGCGACGGGTGGCACGCCCGATCCGGCGCGCCTGTTGGCGGCGGCTGTCACCGTGGGGATCGGGTATTGGACCAAAGGCGTTGTGCGCGCGATGCTTGGCGGGGCAATCACTCTGTTTGCGGTCCAGTACATGCTTGGGTAATCAGACTTTCATCGAAAGTCTGGGTAAAAATCCTCCACGAGGATTTTTCACACCGGCAAGGCCGTCGTCTTGAACACCGTGCGCAGGGCAAAGCTCGATTGCATCTGAGCCACTCCCGGCAGGCGCGCCAGCGCGCGGCGGTGGATGGCGGCAAAGCCTTCGGTATCCTCGGCCACAACCTTCAACAGATAATCCGCCGTCCCCGCCATCAGATGACATTCCAGCACTTCGGGAATTCTGGCGACCTCGCGCTCGAACGCATCCAGCACTTCATCCGCCTGACCGCTGAGCGTAATTTCCACAAATACGGTCGTAGGCCGCCCCACTTTGCGCGGGTCCAGCATCGCCACATAGTCGCGAATGATGCCCTCTTTCTCCAGCCGTTGCACACGGCGGTGACAGGCCGAGGCCGAGAGGTTCACCTTTTCTGAAAGGTCGGCATTCGAGATGCGTCCGGACTTTTGCAGCACGCGCAAGATTCGCGCGTCCGTGTCGTCGTAATGCGTCATAACGAAGATTCCTCTCAAGAATTGGCCTGAAATCGCATGAAACGTGCTCAGCTTGGGTTCCACAAGAGATAAATTGCGAAAATTTGCATCCGGTGCGGCGCTATCGTCATGACAAGGCTTAGAGGAGGAAACAGCCATGATTATCGGATGCCCGAAGGAAATCAAACCACAAGAATTCCGCGTCGGGATGACGCCAAATGCTGCACGGGAAGCCGTGGCCCATGGCCATACAGTGCTGATCGAGGCTGGCGCAGGTCTTGGCGCGGGCTTTGACGACGCCGCCTATATCGACGCAGGCGCGCAGATAGAGGCGACGGCCAAAGACATCTTTGCCAAGGCCGACATGATCGTGAAGGTCAAGGAACCACAGCCCGGCGAGCGCAAAATGCTGCGCGAGGGCCAGTTGCTGTTTACCTACCTGCACCTCGCCCCGGACCCGGAGCAAACGAAGGACCTGTTGGCCTCCGGATGCACCGCGATTGCTTACGAGACCGTGACCGACGCAAACGGTGGCCTACCGCTGCTGGCGCCAATGTCCGAAGTCGCAGGGCGTCTTGCCCCGCAAGTCGGCGCGTGGACCTTGCAGAAAGCCAATGGCGGGCGCGGCGTGTTGATGGGTGGGGTTCCCGGTGTCGGGCCTGCACGCGTCATGGTAATCGGTGGCGGTGTCGTCGGCACCCACGCGGCCAAGATCGCGGCTGGTATGGGCGCCGATGTGACCGTTCTCGACCGTTCGCTGCCGCGTATGCGCTACCTTGACGATGTGTTCGGCGGGCAGTTCAAAACGCAATACGCATCCACGGGCAACATTGCAGAGCTGGCTATCGAAGCCGACATGGTCATCGGCGCGGTCCTAATTCCCGGTGCCGCGGCCCCCAAGCTGATCACCCGCGAGCAATTGTCCACCATGAAGCCCGGCGCGGCATTGGTGGATGTGGCAATCGACCAAGGTGGCTGCTTCGAGACGTCCAAGGCCACTACCCATGCGGACCCTGTCTATGATGTCGATGGCATCATGCATTACTGCGTCGCCAACATGCCGGGTGCGGTCGCACGCACCTCGACCATCGCCCTTGGCAACGCCACGATGCCGTTCATGCTGGCATTGGCCGACAAAGGCTGGAAGCAGGCCTGCGAGGACGATCCCCATCTGCTGAACGGTCTGAACGTCCACGCGGGGCAGCTGACATATTACGCCGTCGGCAAGGCGCTTGGCATTGACGTGCTGTCGCCGCAACTGGCGCTTAAATCCTGACACAAAAAAGGCCCGCCAGATCATTGGCGGGCCCTTTCGATTTCAATCTAGCGAAGCCTATTTCTTGGCGAGGCTGTCGCGGATTTCCAGCAATACGTCCAGCTCCGACGGGCCGCTATCTACTTCTGGTGCCACTTCTTCCGGCTTTTCTGCCGCCGCTTTGACCTTGTTGACATAGCGCACCAGCATGAACACCACGAACGCGATGATCAGGAAGTTGATGATCGCCATGATGAACGACCCGATGGCGAAGACCGCCGCACCGGACTCGCGCGCGGCTTCCAAAGATGCGCCCTCAGGGACGTCGCCGGACAGCACGATATACATGTTGGAGAAGTCGATCCCGCCGATCACCAGACCGATGATCGGGTTGATCAGGTCTGCCACAAGCGAGCTTACGATCGCGGTAAAGGCCGCGCCGATGATGATACCAACGGCCATGTCCATGACATTGCCCTTGGCGATAAAGTCCTTAAATTCGTTAAGCATAGTTTCATTCGTCCCTTGTTCGTTTTGCGTGCGCCTGCTTTGTGTGTGCGCATCTGTGAAAGTGCATAGCATTTTTGCGCACTAATCCACCCCCTTTTTAACTGATTGTTTCCATAAGGTTTAGGGGGAAATCGAAATTGTGATGCTCACAACGCCCCGCACGCCGCCGGGCGGGGCTGCGAGCGCAAGGGTAGCAACTCTTAAACCCGCTTGGGGTAAAACCTGCCTCGTCTAGACAGCATTCGGTCAATTGGGCTTCCGGTACTATGGAAGCCACCTTTGATCACCGGTGAGTGGGGGCTTTAATCCCCCAGAAGGTGCGGGATTAAAGCCCCGTCCAGCGCGACCACAATCGGCGGCGCCGCCACTTTGCAACATACAACACCGAGAAACGCCAAACCGCGCCGCCCGAAACAGAGCCGCGCGACGTTGGTGCTTGTGCTTTACGCAGGCAGTTTGCCCGTCAACACGTAGCGCAGAATCTCAGCCACCTTCGCAGGGTCCTCGGTCACGGCCAAAGCCGCGGCGTCGACCTCTTTGAGCGGATGCTGATGCTCCGCCCCGTGCACCACGATCAACGACTTGCCCAGCGCCGCGGCAAAACCCGCATCGAACGCCGCGTTCCATTGCTTGTATTTCTCGCCAAAGCGCACGACGACCACGTCAGCATCGGTGATGCCCTTGCGGGTGCGGATCGCATTGACCATCGCGCCCTTGTGGTCATGCCAGTATTTCTGATCCTCGGCTCCCAGAATGGCCACGCCGCAATCATCCGAGGCGTCATGATCCGTCACCGGCGCATCGAAGCTCACATCAAGTCCTTTGCAGCCTGCGATAATCTGCTCGCGCCAATCTGTGTGAATCTCGCCCGACAGGTAAACCTTCAGCGTCATGTTCCGTCCTCCTCGATCTGCTTTGTCAGAAAGGTGACGTGATCGACGCTGAAGGCAAGGACTTTTAGGCGATAGCCATCGGGTCGCAACATTTGGACACCGCTACGCGATATCTCTAAAAAAACGCCCGCCCCTTTGCAAGAGACGGGCATTTTCACAAAATTTCAGGTTAGACTTAGCCGATCATCGGCGCGCTGTACTCGGCCACAAAATCATCCATGTCGGTATCCGCGAAGGTCAGCGTCAGCCCCCTATCCAGCCGCAAGACCAGATCATCACCGCTTTGGGTCAGCGTCGCATCAGCTTCCCCTGCCAGCAGGCTTGCCATGTAGTCATCATCCGACACGCCCGCGATGACAAAGTCATCCAAGCCAATCTCAAAATCGGTAATCGTCACGAGGGAGCGTTTCTTGGCCCCCATGCCGTAGAACTCGAACGTGTCTGCCTGCGAACCACCGGTCAATGTATGCCAGCCACCCTTTGTGGCGTTTGCCATGATGTGATCCTGACCGGACCCGCCATCCACAACCGAGCCGTTCAGGCCCGTGTCGATCGTATCCCTGCCAGCGCCGCCATTCAGAGTGTTGTTGCCTTTCACCCCGAAGATAAAGTCGTCGCCTGCCCCGCCGTCGATCACGTCGGCACCCTTGCCACCATACAGCGTGTCATTGCCAAGGTTGCCGGAAATATCGTCCGCACCATCGCCGCCATTGACGAAGTCGTCATGCTTGCCCGCGATGATCGTGTCGTCGCCGAAGCCGCCCAACAGCGTATCCTCGCCTTTGCCACCCCTCAGAACATCATCTTCAGCGCTACCAACGACCCGGTCGTTACCTTTGCCCGCGCGAACCAGAAACCCGTCTTCATCCTCAAGACCAAGGAGCGGGATGCTGATGTCGTCGTTTCCGGACGTGCCTAAAACTGTCGTTACCATTACATAATCCTTACTTCGTTCACAGAATCGACGCACGCCCCCCAGACACATCGGATCACGGCACATTCACCACCAAACCATGGCGACATCTGAGCAATTTTAAGACAATTTTAGGATGTGTCCCGAATTCCCCACCCAATCAGGCGGGAAAGCCGGAATTAGCCACGCAAAGTGCCACCAGTCGCCTTCGAGACCTTCTCGACGATCTTGGCACTCACGGCCTCGATATCATCGTCCTTCAGGGTCTTGTCAGCCGGCTGCATGCGCACCGTGATCGCCAGGGATTTCTTCCCCTCGCCCAAACTACCGCCGATGAACTCGTCAAACACACGGACCTCTTCGATCAGGGCCTTGTCGGCGCCGGCCGCAGCGTTGACCAGCGTCAAGGCCTCGACCTCGGCATCGACCACAAAGGCGAAGTCACGCTCCACCGCTTGCAAGTCCTGCAAGGTCAGCGCCGCGCGGGTGGCGGTTTTCGATTTCGGGAACGGGATTTCGGCGGGCCACAAGGTAAACGCCATCGCGGGGCCTTTGATGTCGTAGGCGGCCAGCACCTTCGGGTGAACCTCGCCGAACACGCCCAGCACCTTTTTCGGGCCAAGACAGATTTTACCGTGGCGACCGGGATGCCATGTGTCGTCCGCCCCGCGCAGGATCTGCACCTTGGCGGGGGCGCCCATTGCGGACAAGGCCGCCTCGGCGTCTGCCTTCACGTCATACACGTCGACGGCACGGCGGGTGCCATGCACGTCTTTCGGACCTGTGTGACCAATCAACAAACCGCTCGCCAACAGGTGCTGTTCTTCCGGCTCCCCGCCATGAAAGGCGGGTCCGACCTCGAACAGCGCCATGTCACTGAAGCCGCGCGCCTGATTGCGGGCCGCAGCCTGCAACAGGCCGGGCAACAGCGCGGGCCGCATATGGGACATTTCCGAACTGATCGGGTTTTCCAGCTTGGTTGCATCGGTGCCCCCACCAAACATCGCCGCAGATTTAGCGTCGATGAAGGAATAGTGAACGCACTCGTTATACCCGAGCGCCGCTATCGTGCGCCGCGCGACCTGTTCGCGCTTTTGCATCGGTGTCAGGATCGGCTTCGGGATGCCTGCATCTACGCGGGGCAGCGGTCGGCCTTCGAGTTTGGTCAGCGACGCGATGCGGGCGACCTCTTCCACCAGATCAGCCTCGCCCATCACGTCGGGCCGCCATGACGGCACTTGCGCCATGTCGCCATCCAACACGAAGCCCAAAGCTTCCAATGAGGCGCGTTGGGTTGCAGCGGGAATCTCCATGCCCACCAGCGACTGCACGCGGTCGGTGTCCAGCTTGTAGGCGCGGGAGTGGTCGGGCATCGCACCCGCCATCACGACCTCGGACGCCTCGCCACCGCACAGATCCATGATCATGCGGGTCGCGTGTTCAATCCCTTCCGGAGTCCATTCGGGATCGATCCCCCGCTCGAACCGGTACCGCGCATCGGAATTGATCTTGAGCTTGCGCCCCGTATGAGCCGTGCGGATCGGATCGAAGAACGCGGCTTCAAGGAACACGTCGGTTGTGGTCTCGTCGCAGCTGGAATTCAAGCCGCCCATAATGCCGCCAAGGCTTTCGATACCGCCATCGTCGGAGATCACGGTCATGCCCTCTTCCAGCGTGTATTCCTTGTCGTCCAGCGCCGCGAATGTCTCGCCACCCTTAGACAGATGCACCCGCAGGTTGCCCTTCACCTTCGCCGCATCGAACACGTGCAGCGGGCGATTGCGGTCATAGGTAAAGAAGTTGGTGATATCGACCAACGTCGAAATCGGGCGCAACCCGATGGCCTTCAACACGTCTTGCAGCCACGCGGGGCTGGGGCCGTTTTTCACACCTTTGATGACGCGGCCATAGAAAACAGGGCAGGCGTCGGTGTCGTCGATGGTCACGCTGATCGGGCACGGGAAGGTGCCGTTGATCGGATCGGTGTCGCGCGCCTTCAAGGTACCAAGCCCCCGCGCCGCCAGATCGCGGGCGATGCCGCGCACGCCCAAAGCGTCGGGGCGGTTCGGGGTAATGGCAATCTCGATCACCGTGTCGACTTTGGACGGGTCATGCTCCGCCAGCCAGTCGGTGAACTTCTGCCCGACCTCGCCCGACGGCAGTTCGATGATACCGTCATGCTCTTCCGACAGCTCCATCTCGCGCTCGGAACACATCATGCCGTAGCTTTCCACGCCGCGGATTTTGCCGACGCCGATGGTGGTGTCGATGCCCGGCACATAAACCCCCGGCTTGGCCACGACGACCTTGATCCCCTGCCGCGCGTTGGGCGCACCACAGATGATCTGCATCTCGCCCTCGTCAGTTTGCACCTGACACACCCGCAGCTTGTCCGCATCGGGATGCTTCTCGGCGGAGTTCACGTAGCCGATGGTAAAGGCGGACAGGCGCTCGGACGGGTTCTCGACGCCTTCGACCTCAAGTCCCAAGTCAGTCAAAGCATAAAGAATGTCGTCAAGGCTGGCCTCGGTTTCGAGGTGGTCCTTGAGCCAAGAGAGGGTGAATTTCATGCCACGCGCCTTCGTCTATATATACCAGTCGGAGCCATCAGGCCCGGTTGGCCCCGTGCTACCCCATCAATAAGGCAAGTGAAAGTGCCTCGGCACCAATCCGAAACTGCGCAGGCGTTGAGGATTGTGGGTTCTGGCCATATTCTCGCCACAATTTGGAGCCAACTTAGCCACAAGTGGGGCATACAACTGTGATTCTTAAGTTCTAAGGTAAAAGTTATGCACTTTTTGTTTGACATCATGGCCTCGGTTTTCAAACCGTCGATCATTGCCCTTTCCATCGCGTTTGGATTGGCTGTCATCTCGTTCAACGACTCGCCATATTCCGTCAAAAAGAACTCGATTGATCTGGGCAACCTGAGCTGCCCAAGCCTGTTGAGCGTTGTTTGCGGCCCGAACGGTATCCTGCGCTAAGGCGCAGGTTTTTGTTAAGGGCTCAGGGTCCCGGCGCATCGTGTTCCAAGGGCGTCGCTGAATGGGCATCGTGAGCAAAAGCACTCCTTCAATTTGCATGCTGCATATCGGCAAGACCGGTGGCAGCTATTTGCGTTCCATCCTCAAATATAATGAAGCGCGGTGGACCCTCCCCCTGCACCTGCTGGGGCATGGCGCGACGCTGAAAGGCACCGCGAAACGGTTCGGGGCGGACCGGCAACTGGCCTTCGTCGTGCGTGATCCATTGGTCCGCTTTTCATCCGCATTCTACTCGCGCCAGCGGCAAGGCCGCCCGACCTACCAGTCCCAATGGAGCGCCGAAGAAGCCGCCGCCTTCTTGTGGTTTGAGACGGCGGAGGAGCTGGCACTCGCACTGGCCTCTAAAAACGAGCGGGAGAAGTCTGCAGCACTCTTTGCCTTCGACGCAATCCAGCACCTGAAAGGCGATCTGCGCCATTATCTTGGCGGGGTGAGCACGCTGCTGGCGGCGCAAGACAACATCGCAATCTGCGTGGACCTGCCCGATCTGGATGCACACCTGCCCAAGATTATGGCATGCCTTGGCGTCCCCGATTACGTCATGCCGCCCAACCCCAAGACCCATAATTCACCCAACCAGATACCTAATTTAAGCCCACGTGCTGAGGCCGCCCTGCGCGCACATTGGGCCGAGGAATTTGAACTCTATGAAACCGCCTGCGATATCGCGCGTCAGTTGGGGTTTGGTCCTGCAGGCGCGTAACTGAGCGCATACCGCTTGGCCTCGCGGATAAGTTGCCTTCGCGAGCGCAGATAGCTGCGCGGAAGCGGCTCTCCCGACTGTTCAAGAATGCGCTCCCGAAGAACCGTCGCGAGCACCAGCGCCACCTCGGCCCTGCGATGCGACAGGACGGGTCGAAACGGTTTAGCGGCGTAGAGCCCCGTGATCCACATGGCGCGGCGGAATTGCGAATAAAGTGCATCGGCATCCAACCCGGCGGTGGCGTCGTACAATCGCCTACGCAAGCGGTAATCGCGGGTAACGCGCAGGCAATAATAGAGCACAGCGAAGATGAAGGCTGTCACATAATGCAGGTTCAGTAGAGCCGCCCAGACGAGGGTCATTCTAGCGGCTAAGGCCGCCCGCCAAATTCGGCTGGTCCAGCGACGCAAAGCCGTAGTGGCGCAGCCAACGCAGGTCGCTGTCGAAAAAGGCGCGCAGGTCGGGGATGCCGTATTTTAGCATCGCAAGCCGGTCGATCCCGATGCCAAAGGCGAAGCCTTGGTATTCATTGGGGTCGATGCCAGCAGCGGACAGCACCTTCGGATGCACCATGCCGGAACCTAGCACTTCCATCCAATCGTCGCCCTCGCCGATCTTCAGCTGACCATCTTTCCAAGTACACTGGATATCCACCTCGGCGGATGGCTCTGTGAAAGGGAAGTGCGATGCACGAAAGCGGGTCTTGATGCCCTCAATCTCGAAGAACGCTTTAAAGAACTCCTCCAGCACCCATTTCAGGTTCGCCATGGAGATGTTGGTATCAATCGCCAAGCCTTCGACCTGATGGAACATCGGCGTGTGGGTCTGGTCATAGTCAGCGCGGTACACGCGGCCCGGACAGATGATACGGATCGGCGCGCCCTGCCCCAACATGGAGCGGATTTGCACCGGCGACGTATGCGTGCGCAGTACATGCGGCGGGCGGTTATCGCCTTCGTCGCGGTGCATGTAGAACGTGTCCATCTCGCCGCGTGCGGGGTGGTGGCTTGGAATGTTCAGCGCGTCAAAATTGTGCCAGTCGTCTTCAACCTGCGGGCCTTCGGCAACCGCAAAGCCCAGATCGGCGAAGATGGCGGAGACCTCTTCGGTGACTTGAGAAATCGGGTGGATGGTGCCAGCGGGGCGTCCGCGCCCCGGCAAGGTCACGTCCAGCCATTCGGTACGCAGGCGGGCATCCAAAGCGGCATCCGCAAGACCTGCCTTCTTGGCCATCAGCGCCGAATTCACTTCATCCTTCAACGCATTCAAAGCTGGGCCGGCCACTTGGCGTTCTTCCGGGGTCATCTTGCCCAATTCGCGCATCCGCAGGCTAATTTCGCCCTTTTTGCCAAGCGCGGAAACCCGCAGGTCTTCGAGCGTGGCTTCATCCGCTGCGTCAGCAATTTGGCTTAGATATTTGGCTTTAAGATCGTCCATGACGGCCCCCGATTTGGTGTTACCGCTCTGCTATCCGCCACATGGCCCGATTGCAAGTGGACGGCGCGGCACGGCTGAGGGGTTGCAAAGAGGACTCATTCCCCGTGAAAAGTTCGAATATCACAAAACTAAGAGCCGATTGAGGTTCAAAATACTAAATAATGTGTGTAGGCATACATTGAATGCTGTCAAAAGACACAGCAGTTGCTGGGGAAAGCAATGCAGGCCACGCTCTATGCCCATCGCCTCAAGACGGTGCTGCAACACACTGTTGTTGATCTGGGCTTAACCATGTCGATCGACGACGAGACCGCCAAGGTCTCTTTGTCAGACAATGATGCCGTGTTGGTGGAGACGGCGTCCGCGCTTGGGATTCAGGTGGACATTCAAAAATCGACGAACGCGACAACGGTGACTTTTTATCGGTAGTACAGTGTGTGGGTGACTTAAATGGGACTATTCAGTACAATTAACGCAGCGAAATACCGTGCCGAGGGGCTGAACCTCATGCAGGCGTTTCGACTTGAAACAAGCCTTGCGAAGCTCGATTTCAAGCGCACAGAGGTCGTAGCCGCCCTTGCCTTCATGCTGGTAGGCAGCCTGTCTTTCATCGCGATGCAATCGGTCGGGGGGGCAAGCGAACCCTCCGAACAAGTCACCGCGGCACAGGCAGAGCCCGCCGCAGTTCTGGATCAACCACGCATCGCAGATACCACGCTCGAGCCACTGGCAAATGCGCCCGCAACCCAAAACGCCTCTGTGATCCAAGCCTCGCTGACACTGCCCACCCCACCGACACCAGCCCTAGTGGAACCTGTAGCGGCACCTGCCCCCGCCGTAGTGGAAACCGCACCCGTCGATGTCGTCGCATCGGCCCCGGCGCCGCAAATGGCGTCAACCGTGCCAGAGGCCCCGGATTGCCTTGTCGAGTTGCGGCAGATTGCGGGCAACGCGACGTTCTATTTCGGGGTAGGCAGCGCCCAACTCAATGGCACGGATCTGGTCCGCCTTTCGCAACTGGGGCGGATGGCCAATGCTTGCCCCGAGGCGAAAATCCAGATCACAGGGCATTCCGATACCACTGGCAGCGATCTGATCAACTTTGATCTGAGCTGGAAGCGCGCCGACAGCACTATGAACGCGATTGCGCAGCTGGGATTGGACACGTCACAGTTCGAGCCTGTCGGCTTTGGCGCGCGTATGCCACTCTCTCAGGGCGACGCGTCTGACGACGACCGCAACCGCCGCGTTGAGTTTGTGATCCTGCGCAACGATCCCGACAGCTAAAGAAGGACGAGTTTCATGCTAAATTTCCTGATCCTGCTGTTCGCCATGACCGCCAGTGGCGCGATCGGATACTTTTTGGCCCGTGACCGCTATCTGGGGCAAAGCGACAAACAATTGCGCGTGTTGGGATCGGAAGTTCTACGCATGCGCAGACGCACGCGCGATGCGGAGGCGCAAAGCGCCCGATCCAAATTCGAGCGTGACAAGATGAAGCGAACCGCAGGCAAGCGGCGCTAAACGGAAATCGTCAACTTGGTCGGCGTTTCCATCATCAGATCCTGCAAAACGTCGAGCAATGTGTCGACATTCACCGCCTCGGGATTCATCATATCGGTGGCGAAGTAGCGCAGGAACACCTTCCGCGTTTGCGCATCCATGCCTTGATGCAAGGCCATCGACCATGTCGGGAACATGCGCTCACGGACATCGGTGCAAGACAGCAAAATAATGTTGGAATGACGCGGGTCTCGGGCAATGCGATGGTACAACGCTGACACCTCAACGCGTCCACCCTCAATCACCTGAATAAAGTGGTCACCATTATAGTGAAGCAAACCCGTCAAGTTCTGGCGCGGGTTGTTGCGCTTGCAGGTCTCGATCAGCGAATTGATGTCCAAATCCTCGGACGGGTTTCGCTGGCTATAATACACGAGGCGGGTGAGGTTCATGCTGGCCTCCCTAGGTAATCGTTAAAACCACATTTAGTAGTGTTGTAAGCCACATACGACAAGATCAAGTGAAACCTGCCCGTACAATCAGTTTATCCACAGATAAACCGCCCAAACCTGCCCAATAGAAAACGCCGCCCCGGTTTCCCGGAGCGGCGCGTCGTCATCTGTCCCTCAGATGGCGGAGTGTCTTAGGCCAGTGCGGCTTTCGCTTTTTCGACCACTGCGGCAAATGCGTCAGGCTCGTTCACGGCCAGATCGGCCAGAACTTTGCGGTCGACTTCGATACCAGCCAGCGACAGGCCGTTGATGAAGCGCGAGTATGTCAGCGCTTCGTCGATAGCACGGCAGCCTGCGTTGATCCGCTGGATCCACAGCGCGCGGAAGTTGCGCTTGCGGTTCTTGCGGTCACGTGTCGCGTATTGGTTCGCCTTGTCCACGGCCTGCGTAGCAACGCGGAACGTGTTCTTGCGGCGACCTTGGTAGCCTTTGGCGGCTTTGATGATTTTCTTGTGGCGGGCGTGTGTTACGACGCCGGATGTAACTCTGGACATTTCAAATTCTCCTTAGCGCGCGTACGGCATGTATTTTTTCACGATTTTCTCATCTGCTGCGCAGAGGATCGTGGTGCCACGGGCGGTGCGGATAAACTTGGTCGAGCGCTTGATCATGCCGTGGCGTTTGCCTGCTTGACCAGCTTTGACGCGACCGGAGGCCGTCATCGAGAAGCGCTTTTTAGCGCCTGATTTTGTCTTCATCTTCGGCATTTCCATCTCCTCAAAGATCGAGTGGTAAAACGCGCGACTCGGCATGCCATTCGCCGGACGCACGGGCTTGAGCGCGCTTCGTAGGACCAAAGCGCACCCATTGCAAGCATAAGGATTACCTTGTGGCCGGTTTAGCGCACAAACCCTGCCACAACCTTGGTGAATACGTCGGGAAGTTCCGCAAAGGTGTACCCGCCCGGCGCATTATAGGCGGCGAAGACGATCATCCCGCCCGACACCACGGCTGCGATGGTCGCCACCCGCGGGGCGCTGCCATCCAAGAACGCCGAAAGCATGGCCGGGACCGTCAGCACGCCGATAATAATACCCAGAACAAGGATCAGGTCGTAGTCCATAATCGTCTCCTAAACAGGAATGTAACGATTTACTCAGGGTCGGAGCTGTAAATCAACCTTTCCTCGCATGGGGCCACGCGAAGAATGTTGGTTGTGCCCGGTTGGTTGAACGGAACACCGGCGGTGACCACGATCTGGTCGTCCTCCGACGCGAAACCATCCTCGCGCGCGGCACGTGCGGCGCTGACCACGGCGGTCTTGAACCGCTCGACCACGCCGGCGGTAACGACACAATGCGTTCCCCAGCTGAGCGCAAGGCGCCGTGCGGTGCCGACCAGCGGCGTCAGCGCGATGATCGGGACATGCGGCCGTTCCCGCGAAACCAGCAACGCGGTTGTGCCGGACTGGGTAAAGCAGCAGATGGCCTTGATATTCGTCGTCTCCGCAATCTCGCGCGCAGCCACCACGATGCCATCTGCAATCGTCGTTTTCTTGCCGCCGCGTTGCGCCGCGATGATTTCAAGATAGTTCGGGTCGCTTTCAACCTCGATGGCCACGTTGTTCATCGTGGTCACCGCTTCGATCGGGAAGCTGCCAGCGGCAGATTCAGCCGACAGCATGATCGCGTCGGTGCCTTCGTAAATGGCCGTCGCCACGTCCGAGACTTCGGCACGGGTCGGCATGGGGCTGTCGATCATCGATTCGAGCATCTGCGTCGCCACGATTACCGGCTTGGCAACTGTGCGGCAGCGGCGGATCAGGCGCTTCTGGATCGGCGGCACGTTTTGCACCGGAAGCTCGACCCCCAAATCGCCACGGGCGACCATGATGCCGTCGGACACGGCAAGGATTTCGTCAAATGCCTTTACCGCCGCGGGTTTCTCGATCTTGGACATGAGAGCAGCGCGGCCATCGGCCAGTTTACGGGCCTCTTCTACGTCCTCGGGGCGCTGCACGAAAGACAAGGCCAACCAGTCGACGCCCAACTGGCACACAAATTCCAGATCCTTGCGGTCTTTGTCGGACAGCGCCGCCAAAGGCAGCACAACGTCCGGTACGTTCACGCCCTTGCGGTTGGAGATTGTGCCGCCAACAACAACTTCGCAATTGGCGAAATCAGCACCGCAATCTTTCACCTTGAGGCGGATTTTGCCGTCATTCACCAGCAGGCTAGAGCCGGGCTCCAACGCTGCAAAAATCTCTTTATGGGGCAGCTGCACGCGGTTTACGTCACCTTCGGCAGGATCAAGGTCAAGCCGGAAGGGGGCGCCCACGACAAGCTCCTCTTCTTCATTCGCAAAAACGCCGACGCGCAGTTTCGGCCCCTGAAGGTCGGCCAGAATGGAGATCGGCCGCCCCAGATCTTTCTCGATCTGCCGGATGATCTGGTGGCGCACGCGGATTTCGCTGTGGTCGCCATGGGACATGTTCAAACGGAACACATCTGCGCCCGCCTCGAACAGCGCGCGGATCATGTCGTAGTCATTGGAGGCCGGACCAAGGGTGGCCACGATCTTAACCTTGCGTAGTCGTCTTTGCATAATTGTCCCTCGGTCAGCATAAATGTTAGCGGTATCATATGACGGATTTCGCACCGCACCGCAACTGGCGCTTTGCTCTATTCAAGGCTATTATGGGCCAAATTGTAACAGGCAAAATATCCCGTGACCGCTGAAAGCTACGAAATTGTGGGCAAGACCCGCCCGTCGCGCGTGGTCTGCCTGTGTGACCACGCAACAAACACAGTCCCCCACGGCCTGCCCCCGCGTCTTGGACTTCCGGAAAGCGACATGGCCCGCCACATTGCCTATGACATCGGCGCGGAGGGTGTGACCCGCGCCCTCGCGGATGCCTTTAACGGGCCTGCGCTTATGTCACGATTCTCGCGATTGGTGATTGACCCGAACCGCGGCGAGGACGACCCGACGCTTTTGATGCGCCTTTATGACGGCTCGATCATTCCGGCGAACCGCGACGCCTGCCATATGGAACGTGAACGCAGGCTCGACGTTTATCATCGGCCCTATCACAATGCAGCCACAGCCCTTGTTGCCCAACGCGAGGCGCCTGTGGTCGTGTCGGTCCACAGCTTTACGCCTCAATTAGCAGGCCGTCCTCCGCGCCCTTGGCATGTGGGCGTGCTGTATGCCCGTGACGAGCGGCTGGCCGCGCCACTGCTGTCGCGCCTGCGCGCCGAAAGCGATCTGTGTGTCGGTGACAACGAACCCTATACCGGACGCCTTCCCGGCGACACGATGGAGCGCCACGCTTTGACGCACGGGCATCTGCATGTCTTGATTGAACTGCGCAACGACCTCATCTCTAGTGAGACACAACAACAGGCATGGGCCGCGCGATTGGCGCCCATGATCACCGCAGCCGTTGCGGATGCCGAACGCTAAAGGAGCCTTGACCATGGACGCCCAAACCAAGCTGGAACTGGAAGCCGCCGCTTTCCGCACCCTGCAAGCCCACCTGCAAAAACGCACGGATGTGCAAAATATCGACATGATGAATTTGACGGGGTTTTGCCGCAATTGCCTGAGCCGTTGGTATCAGGAAGCCGCGAATGAGCGTGGGATCGAGATGAGCAAAGACGAGGCCCGCGAGGAGTTCTACGGCATGCCCTACAGCGACTGGCGCGAGAAATTCCAGACCGAGGCGAATGACACGCAAAAAGCAGCGTTCGAGATTTCCCACAAAGACGCCACTTAACTGTGAATTGGGTCGCAGCATCCTTATGTGATAGGATGACCGCAAAGGAGACCAAGATGAAACGCCTGACCCTAGCCGCCCTGCTGACCGCGTTGGCCCTGCCCGTGGCCGCCAGCCAGACGCCTATGCGCGAACACCTGAAGCAAGAGCTGCCCACTTGGGGCTATTCCGACGTGGATGTGGACGGGCTGACCCGTGCGCAGGTCGTGCATATCAACCACCTTCTCCATAGCAACAAATCACCGGCGCAAATTCGCGGCAATATCGGTGCGGTTTTGGGTGACAGCTTGTTGAAGACGCTGTTCGGACGCCAATGATCCGCGCTTGCGCCATTGTCGCGCTACTGGCGTTGACCGCACCCGTGAGTGCCGCGCCGAACGAGCAGTTGCTGCGCTCGATCGAGCATCGGTTGGCGTTCTGGAATGTCGGCCCTGTGGACTACAAGGCGCTGACGACCTCTCAGGCCGCGGCTTTGCATATGAAGCTGAGCAACGCCCCATCGCGCTTCTCCGGGCGGTCACATATGTTCCGCCAGGAGTTGCTGACAATTCTGCGATGGGATGGCAGCGAAAAGAACTACTCGCTCAACAAGTCAGACTAAAGCGCCTGCTTCATGCTTTCTTCCAGATAGATTTCGCGCAGGCGTAGGGCTGACTTGCCCGGCTTGCCGTCGCCCAACGTCACCCCGTCAATTTCCACTACGGGCATAACGAAGGTCGAGGCCGAAGTGATAAACGCCTCGTCCGCGTTCTTGGCTTCGTCAATGGTGAAGGGCCGTTCCTCGACCTGCATTTGCGCCGCTTCGGCATAGGCCAGCACGGCGGCACGGGTGATCCCGTGTAGGATTTCGTGGCCCAGATTGCGGGTAATGATTTTGCCGTCTTTCACGATATAGGCGTTGTTAGAACTGCCTTCGGTCACGTGACCGTCCTCGACCATCCACGCATCATCGACCCCAGCAGCCTTGGCCATCATCTTGGCCATGGACGGGAACAGTAGCTGCGTGGTCTTGATGTCGCGGCGCGCCCAGCGCTGGTCTTCGACCGAGATCACCTTCATGCCGGTTCCCACCTTCGGGTTGTTCAGCAAGTTGGCCGTTTGGGTGAACAGCACAATGGTCGGCGTCACATCCTCGGACGGGAAGGCAAAGTCGCGGTCGCCGGGATTGCCGCGCGAGATTTGCAGATAGATCATGCCCTCGGTCAGCTCGTTGCGCTTGACCAGTTGGTGATGCACCTCCAGCAGATCCTCGGTCGAGATCGGGTTCTGCATTTGCAACTCGTCGAGCGAGCGTTTCAGGCGTTTCGCGTGACCATCAAAGGCGATGATCTTGCCGTCGAGGATCGACGTGACCTCATAGACCGCATCGGCGAACAGGAAGCCGCGATCAAAGACCGAGACCTTGGCCTCTTCTTCCGGCAGGTACTCTCCGTTCACGTAAACGATGCGGCTCATTTTGTTATCCCCATAGCTCGGGCTTGGGCGCGTGGACCCCGGCCTCGTCAAAAATCAAAGGTTCATCGCGGTCTTCGGCCAGAAGAAGCGGGCCGTCAAGGTCGGTGAAGGCCACGCCCTGCGCCAAAATGGTCGCCGGAGCCATCGCCAGCGACGATCCGACCATGCAGCCGACCATCACGCCGTAGCCCTGCGCCAGCCCTGCATCCTTCAAGGCGAGCGCCTCGGTCAGGCCGCCGGTTTTGTCGAGTTTGATGTTGATCACGTCATATTTGCCCTTGAGGGACGGCAGCGACGCGCGGTCGTGGCAGGCCTCGTCGGCGCAGACAGGCAGCGGGCGGTCGATTTCGGCCAGCATGTCGTCGTTGCCTGCGGGCAAGGGTTGCTCCACCAGCTTCACCCCAAGGCGCACCAGATGCGGGGCGAGGTCGGAGTAAACGTCCGCCGTCCAGCCCTCGTTGGCGTCGATGATAATCGGAGTATCAGGCGCACCACGGCGCACGGCCTCTAGTCGGGGCATGTCGTCGGGTGTGCCGAGTTTGATTTTGAGCAGCGGACGGTGGTTATGCTTGCGCGCGCTGGCTTCCATCGCGGCGGGATCAGCCAGCGACAGGGTGTAAGCGGTGATCTCGGGCTTGGGCGCGGGCAGACCCAGCAAGTCCCAAACGCGGACGCCAGCTTTCTTGGCCTCCCAATCCCACAAAGCACAATCGACCGCGTTGCGCGCCGCCCCTGCGGGCAGCACGCCTTGTAAGGCAGTGCGCGTGATCTCGGACGGCAGCGACAGGATTTCCGCGATCACGGAATCCAGCGTCTCGCCATAGCGGGCATAGGGGACGCATTCGCCCTGCCCGACCACGCCGTCGCGCTCGACGCGGACGGTCAAGACTTGTGCCTCGGTGCGGGAGCCGCGCGAGATGGTGAACACCTCGGCCAGCTGGAACACGTCCTTGGTGACTGTGATGCTCATGGCGCGATCCCCCTAAAGTGCTTCGAGCGCATCCACGAGACGCTCCGCCCCGAAGCGGAACGGGTCGGTGGTGGGCAGGCCCATGCGGTCCTCGACTTGCTTGATGTAGGCGCGGGCTTCGTCCTCGGTCATGTGCTGGGTGTTGATGGAAATGCCGGTGACCTGACAGGCGGGGTTCGCCACCTTCGCCATGGTCAACGCGGTTTCGCGCAGAGTTTCCAGCGACGGTTGCTGGTAGTCCGGCAAGCCGCGCATGTGCTTGCGGGTTGGCTCGTGGCACAACACCAGCGCATCCGGTTGACCGCCATGGATCAGCGCCATGGTCACGCCGGAATAGGACACGTGGTAAAGCGAGCCCTGCCCCTCGATATGGTCCCAGTGGTCGTCGTCATTGTCGGGGGTCAAATATTCCACCGCGCCCGCCATGAAGTCGGCGATCACCGCGTCCAGCGGCACACCGCCGCCGGTGATCAGGATGCCGGTCTGGCCGGTGGGACGGAAGGTGGATTTCATCCCGCGCTTGACCATCTCGGCATCCATGCACAGGCCCGTATACATCTTGCCGACCGAACAATCGGTGCCGACCGCAAGACACCGCTTGCCCGTGCGCTTGACGCCGTTGGCGATCGGATAGGCGACGGAGGGGATGCGGACGTCATGCAGGGTACCGCCGTGGACCTTGGCGGCGCGCTGGATTTCGTTCTCGTCACGCAGCAGGTTGTGCAGGCCCGACGCGATGTCGTAGCCCATTTCCAGCGCCTGAACGAGCACCTCTTTCCATGCGTCGGAGATATAACCACCCCGATTTGCCACCCCGATCACCAGTGTTTTAGCGCCTGCGTCCAGACCCTCTTGCAAGCTCATGTCGGTCAGGCCCACGGTGGTGCCGCAGCCCTCCATACGGAACTGGCCCACGGCGTTTTCCGGACGCCAGTCCTTGATGCCTTGGGCGACTTTTGCGGACAGGGCGTCAGGTGCGTCGCCGAGGAATAGGAGGTAAGGGGTCTGGATCATGGCAGGTCTCCGTATACGTGATTTGGAGGCAGCATAGGAGGCTGTTTGGCGGATTTTGTCCGCGATATCCTGACTTGCAGCTATGAGGTGGGAGAAACCTCCACTTAGGTGCTGATTTATCGAAGATTATTCGTCGCCACCCAAGTCGGACCAGATATCTTCAACCCAACCTTTGATTTGCAGCGATTCCTCCCAGCGGTTAGACAGCTCTTTGCCGTCCGCGCCCGTCATCGCGTATTCGGGCGGGCCAAGCTCGCACAGGAAGATGCAGTCGCCGGTTGCGTTGCGGTCGCGCCAGCTTGTCATGCCCTCGCGCCACCAGGTTTTGAACAGCTCGACCCATTTCTGGTGCTGCGGGAAATCCAGCGGCAACTGGATTTGCTGGCGGGACGCGACGCGGCCCTGAAAACTGTCGGAGCGTTCGAGAACGCGACTGATCAGGCCAAGGTCGTGGTCGGATAGTGGATACCAGAATTCGCGGTCCACGACGTAGTGGCTGAGGTCGGCGCAGACCCGCATATCGGGGATGCGGCCCAGAAGTTGCAGCATGGTGTAGAGGTCATTGGTGATGCAGTTGCGGTGAGTCTCGAACTGGATCGGCATGCCGATTTTGTCGGACATCTCCATCCACGTCTCGATCACCGGCACCATGTCATCAAGTGCAATCGGCATGACCTGCCCGATGACGTCGACAAACGGCGCGCCGAAGTCCTTGGCCATTTTCAGCGTGTCTTCGAGGCTTTCCACCGTCTTGGGGAAGGCGACGATCAGGGGGGTGAGGTTGTTGCGCTCCATATGCGGGCGGACGGCGTGCGCGACCTCCACATCGGACGCGCCCAGATCAATCGCCATGCCGTCGAAGCCCGCGCCCGCGACCATGTCGCAGACCTGATCGTAGGGCAGTTTCACCCCCGTCTGGTCATGCGGCTGCATCGCCCAGAGGGAGGTGTAGACCTGTAGCCGCCTCATTCAGCCGGTATCCGCGCGGCGCGGCCGCCGGAGGTGGGGACGACCCAGACCTCGTCCATCGGGTATTGGCTTTCGTCTTTTGCCATCAACTTGCGGATCACCTCGATCTGGAATTCGATCCAGCCCATGCGATGCACCTCGCCCGCTTGCGCTTCGATTTTTTCGTTCAAGTCCCGCAGCTTCCAGAACGGTACGGCGGGGAAGACGTGGTGCGCGGTGTGGTAAGGCATTTGCCAGCACAGCCAGCGGATCACGGCGTTGGTGCGGGTCGAACGGGTGTTCTCCAGGATGTCATCCTCGTGGCTCAGGCCCAGATGTTCGATGGTGTTTTGCAACTGATGGATGGGCTTGGTCAGCACCATTGGCAGCAGCCAGAATGTAACGGCGACCCAAGAGCCGGCAGCGATGGAGAGGACGGCAATCAAGGCGTAGAGGGCGACGTGAATACGCGCCTCGCGGATGATCTTGGACTCTTCCTCGGCGCGGATGAACGGCTCCAGAATGATCCCGCGGGCGCGGCGAATGTTGCCGAAAATGCGGTTGCGCCAATAGGTGATGCCGCTGAGCCAGAGCAGGTAGGTGGTCAGCGTATAGGGCTCGCGGACCAACTCGCCGTCGCGCTCCCAATCCTGCGTATAGGTGTGGTGGGCGAAGTGCATCACCTGATCAAAGTCACGCGGGAACAGCTGGATGAAGCCGATGATGCGCCCGAACACCTCGTTTGCCCTGCGGGTTTTGAAGACGGTGGCATGGCTAAGTTCGTGCTGCGCCGCATAGAGGACGTTCAGCAAAATGCCGAGTGCCGCGCCGGTGAGCCAAACCCAAGCAGTGCCCATGGCTTGCGCGTGGAGAATGACCACGAGGGCAATCGCACCGAGATGGCTGGCCATCTGCATGGCACCCTTCAGGTCGGACCGTTCGTTGAGCGCGCGGAGTTCCTGAGGCGTGACGAGTTTGCGGCGTGAGAAGCTGGCTTCCATGAATTGTCCCCATCTAAAAGTAAGGCGCCAGTTTGACCTGTATTTTTTCTCATGTCATACGATAATTATTCAGCTATCGCATGAAATGGATTCATATACCGATCCCGTCGACCTCTGCCCTGCGCGCCTTGGTGACGCTGACCCGTACCGGCTCCATCACCGGCACGGCGGAGGCATTGTCGGTGACGCAGTCCGCGATCAGCCATAAATTGAAGGCTTTGGAGGAGCAGTTGGGTTTCCCGCTGATCCGCCGCGAAGGGCGCGGAGTGCGGCTGACGGAGCGCGCGCGCCAATATATATCGGAGATCGGCCCCGCCCTTGAGGTGCTTGCACGCGCGTCGCAAACGCAGGCCCTGACCGGATCGCTGACTTTAAACGTCGCCTCCGGCTTCGCCGCTAGCTGGCTTGCCCCGCGCATCGGTGGATTTCTGGCCAAGCATCCCGGCGTTGCGCTTCGGATCAACACCCCGCGTGGCTATGGTGACTTGGGCGCGCGGCGAAACGATCTCTACATCAGCTTCCTGCTTCCTGACGAGGTGCCGCCGGGGTCTACCAAGCTCGTCGATGTCGGGTTCTTTCCAGTCGCTGCCCCGTCCATGGTCGGCGGGCAAATGGTGCATGATGCCACCGCCTTAACCCGATTTCCCTTGCTGCATCTCGACAACCGTCAGGACTGGCAACGCTGGATCAGCGCGGCAGGTAGTACTAAAACACCCGATGCCGGTGTGGTGTTTCAGGATTTGCAAATCATGGAGATGGCCGCGAAGGCCGGACAGGGTGTATCGCTGGGCGACCGCCTGACCAGTCGTGCGGCGATGGAGCGGGGGGAGTTGATGCAGGTGCATCCGTTCGAGCTTCCGTCACCCCGCGCCTACTGGCTGGTGCATGGTAATGCACTGCCCAGCGAGAGCGCGCGGGCGTTCGAAGCGTGGTTGCTGGCGGAGCTTTAGTGGCTCGGCAAAAGAGCGACCGGCGCGTCCTCTTCCTGCACGAAGTCCAGCGCGGGGCCTTTGGCGGTTGCGGTATTGCGCTTGAATTCGAACACAACGGCTTCGCCGTCGAATGACGTAGCGACGACCAGAGCCTGATACAAATGACGCGACCCATCGTAGATGTCGACAAGACCACGCAAGCGCGGCGCAAGCTCCCGCTCGATCGCAAAATTGCTGCTGGTCAGGCGCACCAAGGGGATCATATCCTCCCCCGATTGCACGCGAAGGCGGGTCTTTTTGGAGGCGGCTTTCAGCCGCGCCTTAGCCAATCCGTCTTCAATGTCTTTGGGCAAAAATTCGATCATCGCAGCGATTCCTTTACTCTCCCTCGGGGAATATTGAGCATCGAACCCGTTAACATCAAGTTTTTACGACAATTTTATGAAACTTTGACCTTCGGGCGCAGCACATGGGGCGTTTCGGGATCGTACAAAGCGCTGTCCCGGAAGTCCTTCACCTCCGCCAATGCGGGGCCAACGAGGATCAGCGCGGTGCGGGTAATCTTCTCGGCACGGACCTTTTCGCGGATGTCTTTGAGCGTGCCGCGCAGGTAAAGCTCGTCAGGCCACGAGGCACGATAGGCGACGATCACGGGACAGTCCTCGCCGTAGTACGGGATCAACTGGCGCTCGATCTCGCGCAGCGCGCGGATGCCCAGATGGATCGCCAAAGTGGCGCCTGTGCGGGCGAAGTTTTCCAGCGTTTCACCTGCGGGCATGGAGGTCGATTTCATCGACATACGCGTCAGCACGATGGATTGCGCGATTTCCGGCACGGTCAATTCCTGCCCCAACGCGGCGGCGGCAGCGGCATAGGCCGGGACGCCCGGAATAATCTCGTAAGGGATACCCTCGGTTTTCAGGCGGCGGATTTGCTCGGCAATAGCCCCGTATAGTGACGGGTCACCGGAATGGACGCGGGCGACGTCTTGGCCTTTGGCGTGGGCCGCGACGATCTCAGCGTGGGTATCGTCCAACGTCATGGGCGCGGTGTCCATGACGCGCGCGCCGTCGGGTGCGCCCGCGACGACCTGTTCGGGAACCAACGAACCCGCGTAGAGACACACTGGGCAGCGGGCGATGGTTTTCTGCGCCTTGATGGTCAGCAGCTCGGGATCACCGGGGCCTGCGCCAATGAAGTATACGGTCATAGGTCAGTTCCTGTTTTGGCCAAATCGCCGTCAATTTTGCGCGCATAGCCGCGCGGGGTATACATGCGCGGGCCTTCGCCCAGCTGCGCCAGTTTGGAGTGGCTGGAGCCGACCAGCACGACGGTCAGCATGTCGACCTCGTCGACCTCCAATTCGTCCAAGCGGCGGTAGCGCACGTGTTCTTCGGGGCGGCCCAGCGACGATGCCAGCATGACCGGCGTGTCGGCGGGGCGGTGTTTCAGCAGGATGTCCCGCGACTCGGCCAAAAGCGTGCGGCGGCGCATGGAGACGGGGTTGTAGAAGGCGATGACGAAGTCGCCTTCGGCGGCGGCGTGCAGGCGTTTGACAATGTCCTCGCGTGGGGTCAGCAGATCCGACAGCGAGATGGCGCAGAAGTCGTGACCCAAGGGTGCGCCCGCGCGGGCAGCGGCGCCTTGCAAGGCCGAGACACCGGGGGTGGAGACGACTTCAACACGGCGTGCGGCGTCGGTGACGCCGAGGTCTTCTGGGCTACGGTCGAGCAGTTCGAACACCAGCGCGCCCATGGCGTAGATGCCCGCGTCGCCGGAGCAGATCAACGCCACGTTGCGGCCCTCGCCCGCGCGCTCCAGCGCGTAGCGGCAGCGGTCTTCCTCGCCTCCCAACGGGAAGTCGGAGCGATGCTTGCCGTAAGCCAGCGGTCCGAGCAGGTCGATATAGAGGCCGTAGCCGACCAGCTCTTCGGCCTCGTTTACAAGTTGCGACGCCTCGGGCGTACGCCACGAATGCTGGCCCGGACCGATGCCGATGATCGACAGCTTGCCGCGTGCGCGACCGCGCAGTTCGGTGATGGGCTGGGGGGCCAATGCTACAGCGCAGGTGGCGTTTTTGGTTTTGTGCTTGGGCGCAATCAGGGTGGCCGTGTCGCCCGCCCCTGCCAGTGCTGCGGCCTCAGACACGCCATGTGTGCCGACCTCGGCGAAGACCACATCGGACGGGTTTTGCAGGCGCGGGGTCTCTGCCTCCAGCGTCGCAGCGTCGAAGACGCGCACGGGGATGTCGAGCGCGCGGGACAAGGCATGGACGGCGGGCTCGTCGGCTTTAAGGTCCAGCGTGTAGATCGCCTTGAGCGCGGCTGGCGCGATGTTGGCCTCGATTAGGGTTTTCATAACGAGGTCGTGCAATTCTTCCGGTGCGCAATTGCGGGCGCAGCCTACGCCAAGGGTGGCCTGCTGCGGGTGGAACACGAGGTCTGCCGTGGCGGGTGCCGTGGTGCAGGCGATGGTCACAGCGTCGCCTTTGGGCAGGTCCGCCAGCCACGGGGTGTTGCCTTCTATGGTTGCACCTGCGCCGGAGAGCAGCTTGGCCATGACGTCTTTGGCGTTTTCGGGGTTGGCGAGGCGGTAGCCTGCGGGCGGCTCGTCGAGTGCCACGCCAAGCGCCACGTCGCCTGCGGTGGTGACGGCAGCGGTGGCACCCAAGGCTTGAGCGATTTGCGCGGCCAGACGGTTCGCGCCACGGTGACCGCCCAAGAGCGGCACCACCACTGCGCCGTCATCGGAGACGGACAGCACGGGCGGCTCGGCGGTTTTATCGGCCAGCACGGGGGCGACGGCGCGGATCAGGATGCCAGAGGCACAGACGCCGATGATTGGAGTGCCTGCTTGAAACAACATCCGCGTGTGATCCAGCGCGTTGGCGAAGAACACATCCGCCTGATCCACGCGGGTTTCGCGGCCATGCACGGGGGCGTCCAGCAGCTTGGCGATGCGGTGTGCGGTGGCCTCGCCCGCGCGGTTGAGGCACAGGATGACGGGTTTTACAGCCATGGATCGGCCCCTTTGGTCAGCAGAATAATTGAGAAATACGGCGCTTTTTCAGGCGCTTGAGAGAGCGGCAAAACCACCTCTTCTGGCAGCGTGGCGCGTTCGACATACATGGCTTGATCAGTCAGCCCGAGGTCGTCGATCACGGCGCGGATCTTGGGCAAGTGACGACCGACCTTCATGATGACAACGCTTTCCGCCCCGTCGATGCGGGTGCGCAGTTCGTCTTCGGGCAGAGGGCCGGGCAGGATCGTCAGGCGTTCGTTGCGGGCGGCAAGCGGCATCGCGGCGCGGGCGGCGCAGGCGGTGACGGAGGTGACGCCGGGGATGATTTGCGTGTCGAAGCGACTGGAGAGCCGCGCGAAGAGATACATGAACGAGCCGTAGAAAAACGGATCGCCTTCGCACAGGCAGACGACGTCTTCGCCGGTTTCCAGCACTGCGGCGATTTCCGCAGCGCCGGTGTCGTAGGCGTCCTGGGCGGGCTGGCGTTCGGTGCTCATCGGCACGTCCATGCGGATCTCATTGGTGCCTTTTGCAATGAGGTCTGCCGCGATTGAGCGGGCGAAACTGTCGCCGCCCGCCAGCGTCGGATAGGCGATGGTGGTCGCATTTTCGATCAGGCGCGCGGCCTTGAGGGTGATCAACTCAGGGTCACCGGGGCCGAGGCCGACGCCATAGAGCGTGCCGCTCATCGCTTCACCAAGCTCCATTGGGTGACGGTCATCGACGGGCGCCAGCCTGTCAGGCGGCCGACGGGTTCGGCGCGTTGCACGCTGATTTTCACCAGATCGCCGCCGTGTTTCTTGTGCAGGTCAATGAGTATCGCCTCGCTTTCCAGCGTCACGGCGTTGGCGACCAAACGACCCAGTGGGCGCAGGTTGTTCCAAGCGATGTTGAAGGTCTCGTGGCTGAGACCGCCGCCGATGAAGATCGCATCGGGCGCGTCGAGGCCGTGCAGGGCTGCGGGAACTTCGCCGTCGATCAGCTCCAGCTTGGGGGCACCAAGAGCCAGCGCGTTTTCGGCAGCCATGGCGCGGCGGTCGGCACGAGGCTCGATCCCCAGCGCTCGGGCATAGCGCGCCGCGCGCATCCATTCGATCGCGACGGAGCCGGAGCCTGTGCCGATATCCCAGAGCAGCGCACCACGCATGGGCATCAGCTTGGCAACTGTCGCGGCGCGGACCTCTTGCTTGGTCATAGTGCCGTCAGACTGGAACAGGCTGTCATCCAACCCCGGCACGCGCGGCAAAAGCGCCGCATCGGGGGCGGCGATGCAATGCACGGCGAGCGTATTGAAGGCGGGCACCTCGTGGGACCAATCGGCGGCGGTGCCATCGAAGCGTTGTTCTTTGTCGCCGCCCATGGAGGCCAGCACGGTCATCTGCGACTGGCCAAAACCACGCTCCGTCAGGAACTTGGCGATTTGCGCAGGGGTGTCCGCGCCGGTGGTCAGAATAATCAAGCGCTGGTCAGGCTGGATGAACGCCACCATCTGCTGCACGGGGCGGCCATGCACGGTGAGGGTTTCGACGTCGGCGAGGCTCCAGCCCATGCGGGCGGCGGTCAGTTGAAAAGCCGACAGTTGCGGGTGGTAGACGATTTGCGACGGGTCGATGGAGCGCCCGATGCGCGCCCCGACCGAGAACCAGAGCGGATCGCCGGTGGCCAGCACCACGACGCGCTTGCCATTGTAGCTTTGCAGCGTCTCGATCAGTGCGTCGAAGGGCGATGGCCACGCCACGCGGGAGGCGGTGATGTTGTCAGACAACTGGTGGTGGCGATCCCCGCCGATGATGACTTCCGCCGCCTCGACCACCGCGCGGGTGACGGGGGTGAGACCGTCCATGCCGTCCTCGCCAATGCCGACGATGTGGAGCCATTTATCGGTCACGTTTGATCCTCCGGCAGGCCAGCGGCAAGGGCATTAACGGCGGCGGATGCAAGGGCGGAGCCGCCTTTGCGGCCTCTGAGGGCGACGAATTCGCAGCCGCGCGGGTTGGCGGCAAGTTCTGCCTTGGACTCAGCTGCGCCGACAAAGCCCACGGGGAAACCGAGGATCACAGCGGGCTTTGGGAAGCCCTGATCGATGAGGTCCAGCAGGTGGAACAAGGCGGTCGGCGCGTTCCCGATGGCAACGACCGCGCCTGCGATATGCGGCTCCCACAATTCCACCGCCGCGGCCGACCTTGTGTTGCGCATCGCGGCAGCGCGGTCGGGGGTGGAGGGGTCGTTGAGGGTCACGATGACCTCGTTTTCCGCGGGCAGGTAGCGGCGGATGATGCCTGCGCCGACCATTTCGCAATCGCACAGGATCGGTTTGCCAGCGGCGAGCGCATGATGGCCTGCGGTATAGGCGTTATCCGAGAAAGCCAAACGGTCCGCGATTTCGACCATGCCGCAGGCGTGGATCACCCGTGTCGCGAGACAGTCGAGACCGTTCGGGAAACGGTCCAGATTGGCCTCGGCGCGGACCGTGGCGAAGCTTTGGGCGTAGATCGCCGAAGGGTCTTTTTCGTAGGGTCTCACGGGCGTTCTCGGGTTGTGAGGGCGGAGCCTCCGGCGGGAATATTTTGACCAAGATGAAACAGTCAGATCTTTGCCTTACGCGCACTTTCCGGTCCATGCGGGTGTTTGGCATGGGGATAGGGTGCGTGATGGTGGTGATCGTGATCGTGATCATGGTCGTGGTGATCATGGCCATGCGCATGGTCATGATGATGATGGTGGTGGTGGTGGTGACCTGCATCCTGAAGGCGGCACATGCCGGTGCAGAAGGTATCGCACAGCGCACAATCTGCGACATTTGAGCCCGGTGCGTTGGCACCCTGGCCTTCGACATGGTGGTGGTGCGATTCCTGAACCGCACCGACTTCCCCCTCGAAGCCCAGCACCTGCACGCGGTATTTGCACAAAACGCAGGTCGGCGGGGGCGTGTCGGAGAAGGCCGGATGGCCTTGGCGCGCTTCGGCGGGGATGGTCACGGACGCGCCGTTCTCGCCTGCCAGTATTTGCGTGCGATAGGCACAGATGCCGCAATTGGGGGGCGGGTTCGCGCCCATCTGCTCTGTGATACGTTCGGCAAAAGTGGCCAACACGGCGGCGTGGTCATTCAGGTAGCCAGCTTTGACGAACTCGATGTCGGTATGCTGTGCCGCGACTTGATCGGTGAAGCCGTAGATGCGGTCGATCAGGATGCCGGTGAACAGGAAGTAAGGGAACACCACGATGCGCTTGTAGCCGAGCTTGGCGGCGTGGCTCAGGCAGGGTTCGACCAACGGGAAGGTGACGCCGGAATAGCCGACTTCGACCCAGCCGAAGCCCATGCCTTCATGCAGCATGCGGGCGATCTTGGCGACGTTGCCATTGGCGTCAGGGTCGGAGGCCCCACGGCCGATGACCACGAGGCAGGTTTCCTCGTTCGGCACATGCTTCTGCGCGTTGGCAGCATCGACGGCTTCTTGGATGCGCGCGCCTGCGGCGGCGATCATCTTGGGGTCGACGCCCAATTCGCGACCATAGCTGACTTCGATGTCATGCTTGACGGCATAGGTATTCAGCACGGTGGGAATGTCGTTCTTGGAATGCATCGCGGCGAACAGCATGCCCGGCACGGCCAGAATTTTATCGCAGCCCTGCGCGCGCAGCTTGTCTAGGCCATCGCGAATTACAGGGTTGGCAAACTCGAGATAGCCGTATTCGACCTGCCACTCGGGGGGCAGATAGGATGGCAGCTTTTCTGCGAGGACGGAAAACTGGTCCACCGCTGCCTGAGAGCGCGAGCCGTGGCCGCAGATCATCACACCGATCTTGCTCATGCTGCTTCCTCTTCAGCGTCGTCGGACGTGTCCACCTCTGCTTTGTCGGTGTCTTTCTTGCCCTTCAGGGCCCCCCAGATAGACACCGCCAATGCGGCCCCCAAAGCGGCACCGGCGACCCAGTGATCGTGACCGGCAAACTCGCCCACATGGCCCACATGGGCTGAGGCGGCAGACGCCGGCAGCATTAGAATTGAGGTGAAAATCAGTCGGGTCATTGCGGCGCCTTTCATCCAAACTTCCATAGGGGAGAGATCGGGGCACGCACCCGCATCGTGACGATGCAACCGTTGGACCCCCTATCTGGGTCGATCCTAAGGCCGCCAACCTCTCTGGGCTTTTCGCCCTCGTCTTTCGAGTCGAAGGTATATGGGGCAAGACCGCCCGCCGCAATGGGGCAGAGCGGCGAGCGACGTTCCAAAACCGGCGTGATGCGCAGTTTCTGTGCATTCACGCGAGGTGACGGGTGCGGCGGCGCGGGCTAGCGTGCGGGGCGAAAGTGGAGGGTATTTCTTTGGGACAACTCGTAGACGGCGTTTGGCACGACACTTGGTATGACACGAAATCGACGGGCGGGGCGTTCAAACGCTCGACTGCCTGCTTTCGCAACTGGATCACGGCAGACGGCAGCGCGGGGCCATCCGGCGGGGACGGCTTCAAGGCAGAGGCCGGTCGCTACCATCTTTATGTATCCCATGCGTGCCCTTGGGCGCATCGCACGCTGATCTTCCGCAAGCTCAAAGGGCTGGAAGACCTGATCGACGTGTCGGTCGTTCATCCCGACATGCTGGGTGACGGTTGGACCTTTGAAAAAGACAGCCATGGTGCGACGGGTGACAGGTTGTACGGGCTTCCCTTTGCCCGCGACATTTATCTGAAGGCGGACCCGCAGGTGTCTGGCCGCGTCACTGTCCCGATCTTGTGGGACAAACAGCGCGAGACGATTGTCAGCAACGAATCCTCAGAAATTATTCGGATGTTCAATTCGGCCTTCGACGGGATCACCGGCAATATTCTGGATTTCTGGCCCGAAGCGCTGCGCGATGGCATCGAAGAAGTTAACGATCGCATTTACAGCACGGTGAATAATGGGGTCTACAAATCCGGGTTTGCGACCACCCAAAGTGCCTATGACGAGGCTGTCGGCCCGCTCTTTGACAGTCTTGAATGGCTGGAAAACCGATTGGGCGAAAACCGCTATCTGATGGGCGATATAAACACCGAAGCGGATTGGCGGCTGTTCACCACACTGGCGCGGTTCGATCTGGTGTATCACCTGCACTTCAAATGCAACCGCAAGCGGCTGATCGACTATCCCAACCTATGGGCCTACACGCGCGAATTGTATCAATGGGAGGGTGTGGCAGGGACGGTGAATTTCAATCACATCGTGCGCCACTATCACTACAGCCACGAGACGATTAACCCCAACCGCATCATTCCCATCAATCCGGTTCTGGATTGGCAGGAGCCACACGGTCGGGGCTAGGGCCTAGCGGCCGTGATACTCCACCAATGCCGCCAAGTCTGACGGCAAGGTGTTGGTGGGTACCATCGCGCACGCATTTGGCATGTAGCGGAAAATAGATCCGTCGGAAAAGAAGCTGTTGCTGGTCACGAAGACCACCTTGGCTTCCGGCCGCCGGAAATTTGCATAATCCGCGATGGCTGACGCATCACCCGCACGCGGGTGAAGGTTGAGATTTATGACGAGAACATCGAACGACTGCTGTCGCAACAGCGCTTCTGCTTCCGTTTGGGTATGAACGAGGGCAACTTCGCACCCGAGCCGACCAACATGATCAGCCCAGAGCTGGCCGAGGCCACCCCCATTTTCAACAATGAGAACTTCCATTAACTACTCCGACCTAGGCGAGGATTGGCCGGTACGCTTCCCGCAAAATTCAATTCTTTTTGGTCCCTGTGCTTGAGGGACACCCTATATTGCGCTCCGACTCCCTAACGAATGGTTAACAAAACGGTGGCCACCGCGACCTTCTTGCGTCTTTTACGATTTTCCGCTTCATGGTCCCCTGAACCGAATTGCAACGCGAGACCCCCGATGACCACTTGGATCACCATCTGCGACACCTGCAAACGCGACGACTGGGACGCCCGTGCGCTGGGGGTGACCGACGGCGAAGTGTTCGCAGACCTCATTGAGGCCGCCGCCATGGGAACCGCAGGCGTTCGCACGCGGCGCCATTCCTGCCTGATGGGCTGCGCGCGCGGCTGCAATGTGGCAATCCAGGGGGCGAACAAGCTGAACTACACCGTCGGTGAGTTTGAACCGTCGCAAGAAGCCGCCGAAGCCGTCGTCGGATATGCCGCCCTGCATGCGATAAGCGAGAGCGGGCAAGTGCCGTACAAGCAATGGCCTCAGGCCATTAAAGGCCATTTCGTAACCCGCCATCCACCTTTGCCGACCGATGAATAACCCCTCCCGCGACCACGGTGGCGGGTTAGACGCCGCCGTTGCACATTATGGCGGATCGCGGGCGCAATGGCTGGATCTGTCGACGGGCATCAATCCCGTTCCCTACCCGATAGGCACCGTTCACTCCGAGGCATGGACCGCCCTGCCCGACCGCACCGCGCACGATCGGATCATCCTGGCCGCACGCAGGTTTTGGGACGTGCCGGACGAAGCGGAAATTATCGCTGCCGCAGGGGCCTCGGCCCTGATCGCGCGCGCGCCACATCTGTTTGAGGGCGCGACCGTCACTATCCCGACGCCAACCTATAACGAGCACGCCGCCGCCTTTCGTGCCGCCGCTTGGACCGTGCGGGATCGCGACACATCGGACGTGACGGTCTTGGTGCATCCCAACAATCCCGATGGTCAAGTTTGGCGCGCCGAAAACATCACCGATAACACCATCATCGACGAAAGCTTTTGCGACGTCATGCCAGAGGTGAGCCATGTCGCCGACAGTTGGCGCAGCGACAGGGTTGTGCTGAAAAGCTTCGGCAAATTCTGGGGTCTGGCAGGGCTGCGCCTTGGCTTTGCGATTGCGCATCCCGCGACCATCGAACGCTTAGGTGATCTGCTGGGGCCATGGGCCGTCTCGGGGCCTGCCTTGGAAATCGGAGCACGGGCGCTGGAGGATTTGGCTTGGGCCGACGCCACGCGGGCGCGTCTCAGCAAAGATGCGGCGCGGCTGGATACGCTGATGGCCAAGGCCGGAGCCAAGCTGGAAGGCGGCACCACACTGTTCCGCCTTTATGATGTGGGCGATGCGGCGGCGTGGCAGGACAAGCTTGCGCAAGGTCACGTCTGGTCGCGCATCTTTCCGTATTCGGACCGCTGGCTGCGCCTTGGCCTGCCTGCACCGGATCGCTGGGACCAACTGGAGGCTGCGTTATGACTGTCGTATTTGCGATGCTTCTCGACGCAGTTCTGGGCGAGCCGAAATGGCTTTGGGACCGCGTGCCGCATCCTGCCGTGCTGATGGGTCAGGGGATTTCATGGCTTGAGACCCGGCTGAATACCGGCAAGGACCGTCGTGCGAAGGGCATCCTGCTGATTGTCCTTCTGGTTGCAGCCGCACTGGTCGCAGGCGCTGTGTTGTCCGCGTTTGGGCCGCTTGTCGAGATCGTCATCGGTGCAATTCTGATCGCGCAGCGCTCTTTGGCGGACCATGTGTCAGACGTCGCCCGCGCCCTGCGCCTCAGCCTTGGGGACGGGCGCATAATGGTCGCGAGGATTGTCGGGCGGGACGTCAAAACGCTCGACCAATCCGGCGTTGCGCGGGGCGCGATAGAAAGCGCTGCGGAAAACCTGAGCGACGGGGTAATCGCGCCGGTCTTCTGGTTTGCGCTGCTCGGCCTTCCCGGGTTGCTGGCTTACAAAATCATCAACACCGCTGACAGCATGGTCGGTTATAAGAACGACCGGTACGAAGAATTCGGCTGGGCCTCCGCCCGTCTCGACGATCTGGTGAACTGGCCCGCTGCCCGCCTTACCGCGATCCTGATCGCGTTGGTGCATTTGCGACCGAACGCCATGGGAGTGGCACAGCGCGACGCGGGGCTGCATCGCTCTCCGAATGCCGGATGGCCCGAAGCGGCTATGGCATCGGTGCTGGGTATCTCACTGTCAGGTCCGCGAAGCTATGATGGAACCTTGCGCGACGAGCCCTATGTGAACCCCGAAGGCCGCCACAGCGCAGGACCAGACGACATCGATGCATCGGTCACAGTGCTTTGGAAGGCCTGGGGCCTCACGCTAGCGTTCGTTGCCCTCTGGGGGGTGATTGCATAGGGTGCGCCGAAATTGTTTTTTGGAGTTTTCAATGCGCCACCTCTGCCTTGCCCTTGCTTTGTCTTCAATCACGCCCGCCGCCTTTGCTGCGTGCGGGGGAAGCTGGGCCTCGTTCGTTGGCGGCATGAAGGCCGAAGCGATATCGAAGGGTCATTCAAAATCCGATGTTGATCGCTTCTTTTCATCCGCCCGTCAGGACCCGAAGGTCCTGAAAGCCGACCGCTCCCAAGGTGTGTTCAAACGTGACTTCATTGATTTCTCGCGCCGCGTTATTTCGCAGTCGCGCATTAATAAAGGCCGGAGCAACGCCAAAAAATACGCGTCTGTTTTCCAACGCGCCGAGCGGGATTATGGCGTGCCTGCTGGTGTCCTGCTCGCGTTTTGGGCACTGGAAACCGATTACGGCGCTGTGCAAGGCGACTTCAACACGTTCAATGCATTGATGACCCTAAGCCACGATTGCCGCCGCCCCGAGCTCTTTCGCCCACAGGTTTTTGCGGCTTTGGAATTATTCGAGCGCGGCAACTTCGATCCGAAAACCACCAAAGGCGCATGGGCAGGCGAAATTGGTATGGTGCAAATGCTGCCCGAAGACATCATTGAAAACGGTGTGGATGGTGATGGCGACGGTAAGGTCAGCCTGAAAACATCAGCCCCGGACGCGCTTCTGTCCGGTGCCAAAATGCTGCGGTCTTTGGGGTGGACCCCCGGTCAGGCGTGGCTGCAAGAAGTGCAGGTCCCGTCCCAGATGGACTGGTCGAAAACAGGGGTGGACAGCACGCTTGATGTGACCGAGTGGGCGGCAATGGGCGTCAAACCACGATCGGGAAGTTTTCAGGGAAACAGCGGCTCCATTCTTTTGCCAATGGGCCGGAAGGGTCCGGCATTTATCGCCTATCCGAATTTTCGCGTCTATTTCGAGTGGAACCAAAGCTTCGTCTATGTGACGACAGCCGCATATTTCGCCACCCGCCTTTCCGGCGCGCCGGTCTACAATGCAGGCAATCCCGATCCGGGCCTTTCCGACGCGAATATGAAGGCCCTTCAGAAAAAACTGGCTGCGCGCGGGCATGACGTTGGCAAGATTGATGGCATTCTAGGCTCGGGAACACGCGGCGCGGTGCAGGCGGAACAAAAACGCCTTGGCTTGCCGGCTGATGCTTGGCCAACTGTTGAATTGCTCAAAAAACTCTAATGCACGAACCTCTTGGAATTGGGAAAAAATTGCTTTAATGCCTCCATCATTAACAAAGCTGGGGAGCTAAATAAAACAAATGGCAAAAGTTGATCTAAAACCACTGTCGCTGGCAGAACTCAAATCGCTGAAACTCCGTGTCGAAAAAGCAATTTCCCGCCACGACAAAAAACAAAAAAACAAAGCTCTGGCCGTTGTGAAAGCAAAGGCAAAGGAGATGGGTTTCTCGCTGGACGAGTTGACAGGTGGCACATCTGCCAAAAAACCGGCCGCGAAAAAGCCTGCGAAAGCGGCTTATCGCCATCCTGATGATGCAAGCAAAACTTGGGCAGGCCGCGGCGCACGCCCGCTTTGGCTGAAAGATGCGTTGAAGTCCGGAAAATCTTTGGAAGACTTCAAGGTTTAACCAAATCTGTTTCAGGGGCTTTCGGCTTTTCTCCAAAGCCCCTGAAGCAACGCCGCAAACGCCCAGCCTGCGCTAAAGTTCCAAGAATATTTCATACATTTTTTGGGAACGGACAGCGCAATATCACGTTCTTCTACCAGACACGCTTCGAGCGTAAAATCTGACAAAGGAGAATAGACTGATGAAGACTTTCCTCATTACTACCGCCCTCGTAACCGGCCTTGCAATGCCTGCGCTTGCAGACGGTCATTCCAGCAACATGACGTTTCTCGACAGTGCTAAAGAAAGCACCATGACGGCAGCCGAACTTCGTGTGTCGGACCTGATCGGTAAGCGCATCTACACCGCCGAAACCGATGTCGACACCGTCGCAAATGACGTGTCCACAGATTGGGAAGACATCGGCGAGATTAACGATGTGATCATGTCCCGCGATGGCAAAACCCGCGCGATCCTTCTGGATATTGGCGGCTTCCTCGGCATTGGTGAGAAGACCGTTGCCGTTAACATGGACGAGCTTAAACTGGTGGCAGATGGCGATGATGCCGGCGACTACTTCGTTGTCTTCACATCGAACCGTGCCGCTCTGGAAGGCGCGCCTGCGTTCGACAATGACACAGTCGGTGGGTGGACCGATGCCCACATGGACATGAAAACCGATGATGCCGAACCTCGGCTCGCTACGGAACGCGACGGATACACCAACTATGATCCATCGAAGCTGACAACTGAAATGGTGACCGGTGCCGCCGTCTACGACCAGAACGACGAGCATATCGGTGAGGTGTCGAAACTGATCCTGAATGACGCGGGCGAGATCACCCAAGCCGTCATTGATGTAGGTGGCTTCATCGGCCTCGGCGAAAAGCCGGTCGCACTGGCGATGAGCGAGCTGAACATTCTGCGCGAAACCGATGGCGACGACCTGCGGGTTTACGTTGATCAAACAAAGGAAACTTTGGAAGCGCTGCCTGAGTGGAACGACAAAGGCTAAGCTCACTAACACGAAAATATTTGGGCGCGCAGATTTTCTGCGCGCCCTTTTTTCATGCATTACGCGACCAGCTGCTCTGCTTTCTTCAAGTCAACAGACACCAGTTGCGAGACACCCAACTCAGCCATGGTCACCCCGAACAGACGATCCATCCGCGCCATTGTTACCGCGTGGTGGGTGATGATCAGGAAGCGCGTGTCTGTCCGGCGGGCCATTTCGTCCAGCAGGTCGCAGAACCGCGTCACGTTGGCGTCGTCCAACGGCGCGTCGACCTCGTCGAGCACACAAATCGGAGCAGGGTTCGCAAGGAACACCGCGAAGATCAGCGCCAGAGCGGTCAAAGTTTGCTCGCCCCCGGACAACAGCGACAGGGTCGACAGCTTCTTGCCGGGTGGTTGGCACATGATCTCCAGACCGGCTTCCAGCGGATCATCGCTTTCGACCATGACCAGCTTCGCCTCACCGCCTCCAAACAGGTGCTTGAACAGGGTGGCAAAGCTAGAGTTCACTTCCTCAAACGCCGTCAGCAAACGCTCGCGCCCTTCTTTGTTGAGCGAGGCGATACCCGTGCGCAGGGCAGAAATTGCCGCTTCCAGATCGGTCTTTTCGCTGAGCAGATGGTCGTGCTCTTCCGAGACCTCTTTGGCGTCTTCTTCTGCACGCAGGTTCACGGCACCCAACGCGTCCCGTTGACGCTTCAGGCGGTTCACGTCGGCCTCGACCCGCTCTGCCGGAGGCATGTCATCCGGGTTCGTGTCCAAGGTTTCGAGCAACGCCTGCGGGGTCGTCTCCATCTCTTCTTGGATACGGTCCACCGCGTAAGTCACCGTCTCTTTGGCGGCCTCGGCACGGGCATCCGCACGGGCGCGGGCTTCGCGGGCCTCGGACGCTTCGCGTTCGGCATCACGTTCAGTTTGCACGCCTTCACGCAGGGCCGTTTCGGCCTCGGCCAAGTTGTCAGCGGCTGCCTTCCGACGTGTCTCGGCTTCGTCAATCGCAGAGGTCAACTCGTCGCGTTTGGCCGCCAGCTCAGACGGCGCGGCAGAGGCTTCTTTCAGCTCGGCCTCGGAAGTTACCTTACGCTCCTCCAGCTCGCCGATCCGTTTGCCAGCGGTTTCCAGACGATGCTTCCAGCCGCTGACTTCGGTGGTGATTTCCTGGCTGCGCTTGGTCCGCGCCTCGCCCTCGCGGCGCAATTCATCATGTGAGGATCGTTTCGCCAGCATGGTCATGCGCGACGCCTCGACGGTCATTTTGACGTCTTCGACTTCGGCGCGCGCGGCGTCCAGATCGCCCAGATCCGCCACGCCCTTGTCGGCTTCGCGCAGACGTTCGCGGGCGGCCATCGCCTCTTCTTCATAGCGGGTCACGGCCAGTTCAAGGCTTTCGACGCGGCCTGCGGCAATAGACTTCTCGCCTTCGGCACGTGACACAGCACGCGACGCATCCGCCATTGCACGGTCGGCATCCTTGCGGGCCTCGCGGGCGTCCCGATCCGCTTGCGCCGCCTCCGCCAGCTCTTTGGTCAGCATCTCATGCGCCTGACGTGCACCATCTGCACGCGCCGTTGCGCCCTCAAGCGCTTGCTTCAACTCTTCCAGTCGGTTGAGCTGTTGCAGACGCATCGCTGCCGCAGAAGGTGCATCGTCAGCACCCGTGCGGAACCCGTCCCAGCGCCAGACGTCACCCTCCACCGAGACCAAACGCTGCCCCGGCAACAGCGACTCTTGCAGGCGGTTGCCGTCATTGGCGTCGACCAATCCGACCTGCGACATGCGGCGGGCCAGTACGTCGGGGATCGTCACATATGTGGTCAGCGGGCTAACGCCCTCTGGCAGGCGTTGCGGCTGCGGATAGGCCGCAAGGCGCGCCCAACCTGTGACTTCGTCGTCGTCGATTTGCGGTGCACGCAGGTCATCGGCCAAGGCCGCACCAAGCGCTTTCTCATAACCCGATTTCACCTGAACGACATCGAGCAGCTGGCCTTGCTCCGACGTGTCCCGATCCACCAAACGCGACAGCGCGGTGGCCTCCGCACGCAGGGCGTTTGCTTCGCCCTCAGCCTCCGAGCGTTGTGAGCGGGCGTCGCTTTCGCGGTTCTGCGCTTCGGAACGCGCCGCCTCGGCGGCGGTCAAATCGGTGTCGGATTTTTCAGCCTGAACCGACGCTTGGGACAACGCCGTTTGCGCCGCGATCAGCGATGTATCCGCGTTGGTCGCGGCGGCCTGCGCGTGATCAACCGAGGCGCGGGCTTTGTTCGCCTCGTCCTCGTAGCGCTGTAATGTCTTGGCCGCGTCTTCGCGCAGACGGTGCGCGGATTGGTGGCGCGCGGCAAGGCGGGCGACGTCCTCGGTATGCTCGGCCAGTTGCGTCTCGCGGTCTTGCAACACAGTCGCTGCTTCACGGGCTTCGGTCGCGGCGGCGTCCAGCTTGGCGACATGCCCCTCGGAGGCCTTGGCGATCTCGCGGGCTTCCCATTCCAGTCGTTCAATCGTCTCGCCCGCATCGCGGTTCAGCGCGGTTTCGCGCTCGATGTCGCGGGCCAGTTGGTCAATCCGCGCGGTCAGCGTTTCAATCGTTTGCTGCGCCTGACGTTCCTGATCCGTCAGCGTGTCGCGCTGAACCTGCAGGCGTTGCAGAACGGCGGCGGCGATGGCCTCTTCCTCGCGCAATGGAGGCAAGGTGTCTTCCATCGCTTGGCGCAACTTGGCGACTTCACGCACTTGCGCTTCGGACATAGCGGCCTGCTTCGTGCGCTCGGTCAGGATTTGGCTGGCGGTCAGGTTCGCGTCTTCGGCCTCTTTCCAACGACGGTAGAGCAGCATCCCTTCGGACTTGCGCAACTCCTCCCCGATTTCGCGATACCGCGCGGCTTGGCGCGCTTGGCGGGCAAGTTGGGCCAGTTGCGCGGCAAGCTGTTCAATCACGTCATCGACACGGGACAGGTTGGTCTCCGCCCCGTTCAGCTTCAACTCCGCCTCGTGGCGGCGTTGATACAAGCCCGAAATACCGGCGGCCTCTTCCAGAATACGGCGGCGGGCCTTGGGCCGCGCGTTGATCAACTCGGAAATCTGCCCCTGACGCACCAAAGCAGGCGAATGCGCACCGGTGGACGCATCAGCAAACAGCATCTGTACATCCCGCGCCCGCACGTCCTTGCCATTGGTCTTGTAGGCAGAGCCTGCGTCGCGGGTAATCCGGCGAATAATCTCCAGCGTGTCGAGGTCGTTGAACCCAGCAGGTGCCAAACGCTCCGAATTGTCGATATGCAGGGACACTTCCGCGAAGTTGCGCGCCGGACGCGATGACGCCCCCGCGAAAATCACGTCTTCCATGCCAGAGCCGCGCATGGACTTGGCGCGATTCTCGCCCATCACCCAGCGCAACGCCTCAAGCAGGTTGGACTTGCCGCAGCCATTTGGCCCCACAACGCCTGTCAGCCCGTCAGCAATCACCAGCTCAGTGGGGTCCACGAAACTTTTGAAGCCGTTCAGTCTGAGTTTAGAGAAGCGCAATGCGGACCTCGCGGGGGAATCGGTGTGTAGTGGGTTATTGTTTGAACCTAGCCCCCATGAGTCAACGTAAAACCACTGCATATGGCCGACTACACAGGGTTATCCCCAAGATGTTGCGAATTTCCGCTTAAGTCAGCGTGCCGCGAAATGCATGTGGGCTGTCGGAATCGACCTTGACCCGCACAGCGCCCCTGACGCATTGTGCCCAAGCATGGTTCCCCGCGACGTGCAAAGCACAGTGGGGAAAAATGGGAATTCGGTAGGCGTGACCCAATTAGGGACGCAACTCCGGAGCCGCCCCCGCGACTGTATGCGGTGAGCACCCTGCCAACGAGCCACTGGAGCAATCTGGGAAGGCGGCAGGATGCATCGACCCGCGAGCCAGGAGACCAGCCATGCGCAATGAAACCCCTCCCGTCGGGTGTGACGGGGCAAGGAGATACAGACATGAACGACGTTAAAACAGCCACGCTGAACGCAACCGCTACCCAGACCACCGATATGAGCCTTGTCAGCATTCTTGGTGCTGCCGCTTTGGGTCTGTCCCTGCTGTTCGCAGCCGGTTTCGCACAAGCCTCCGTAATGCATGATACCGCGCATGACCAACGTCATGCCATGGCGTTCCCCTGCCA
This sequence comes from Litoreibacter ascidiaceicola, assembly GCF_900129235.1. GTDB lineage: Bacteria > Pseudomonadota > Alphaproteobacteria > Rhodobacterales > Rhodobacteraceae > Litoreibacter > Litoreibacter ascidiaceicola. The sequence continues at coordinate 91,159 of NZ_FQUV01000005.1, forward strand.
CTAATCACCACCAAAAAACATGTTTAAAAATTTGTTGACCAGCGCTGTGTTCGCTGGCGTAGCCGTCGGCGTGATTGCCGCCGTGCTACAATTCTGGTTGGTGACACCCTTACTGCTAGAGGGCGAGCTGTATGAAACGGGTGCCCGTGTGCACTTCTCAGTAGGCGGCTCCACCCAAAGTGACGCGGGGCATCCTGCGTTGTTTACCGACCCCATGCGTGACCTGATGAGCATCGGCTTTAACATGGTGACCTTCACGGCCTTCGCCCTGTTTCTTGCGATCGGCTTCGCCTTGACAGAACGCGGCGGCCATGAGGTGACCGCTCGCAAAGGTCTGATCTGGGGCATCGCAGCCTTCATCGCTGTGCAGCTTGCCCCTGCAATGGGCCTTCCGCCAGAGCTTCCAGGCACCGTTGCCGCAGATGTGGAACTCCGCCAGATCTGGTGGATTTGCACTGTGCTTGCCACCGCTGTCGGGCTTGGTCTGATTGCCTTTGGCTCAACTCTGGCTGGTATTGGCGGGGCAGCCCTCATCGTCTCGCCGCACATCGTCGGCGCACCACATCTGGACACCTATTTCGGCGTGGCAGCTCCCGAGTTGTCCGCTCATTTTGCCACGGCCTCTTTGGGGACTTCGGCGGTTGCGTGGGCCTTGTTAGGCCTGTTCACCGCCACCCTCTGGGTCAAATTCAAGGACTCCTGACATGCAAAAGATCCCCGCCACCGTCGTCACCGGCTTCCTAGGTGCCGGTAAGACAACCCTGATCCGGCACATGCTGGAGAACGCCAACGGCAAGCGCATCGCCTTGATCATCAACGAGTTTGGCGATCTTGGCGTCGATGGCGACATCCTCAAAGGCTGTGGCGACGAGACCTGCACCGAGGATGACATCATGGAGCTGTCCAACGGCTGCATCTGCTGCACCGTGGCCGACGACTTCATCCCCACGATGCAAAAGCTGCTGGCCCGCGAGAATCTGCCCGATCACATCGTGATCGAAACCTCCGGCCTCGCCCTGCCGCAACCCTTGATCCGCGCCTTCAACTGGCCTGAAATCTCGACCAAGGTGACCGTCGATGGCGTGATCACCGTGGTCGATGGCAAAGCCGTCTCCGAAGGCCGTTTCGCCCATAACGTCGCCGCCGTGGATGCCCAGCGCAAGCTGGACGAAAACCTTGATCACGAAACGCCTCTGTCAGAGCTGTTCGAAGACCAAATCGCCTGCGCCGACATGATCGTGGTCAACAAATCCGACCTGTTGGGCGACACCGAAACGGACGCGTTGGTCGCGACCTTGAAGGCAGACAGCCGCGATGGCGTCCAAGTCGTGCGCACCTCCATGGGCAAGCTTCCCGTTGATGTGTTGCTCGGCCAAGGCATCGGCGCAGAAGATGATCTGGACGCCCGCCACGAGGTGCATCACCTCCACCATGATCACGACGACGATCACCACCACGACGACCATCATCACGAACACAGCCATGACGAATTCCAGTCCTTCGTCGTCACCCGTGGCGAAATCACAGACCCGAAGGCGTTCGCCGAACAAGTGGCCAACGTGATCCGCACCCATGACATATTGCGCCTGAAAGGCTTCGCCGCCGTTGAGGGCAAACCTATGCGCCTGACGCTTCAGGCTGTTGGTCCGCGGGTAGATACCTATTTCGACCGCCCCTTCGGCAGCACCGCCCGTGAAACGCGGCTGGTGGTTATCGGCCAAGCCGGTCTGGACCACGCGACCATAGAGGCCGCGTTGCAAGCATGATCGTTGAGCGCGGAGATCCCCGTGACCCGCAGGTCACCGCGCTCTTGCAAGCCAGCCACGCGCTGATGGAAAGCCTGTTCCCGCCCGAAGAAAACAACTACCTGTCCATCGATGCTCTCTGCGCGCCGGAGGTGCATTTCTTCGTGGCCCGTGACGGTGAAACGCTCTTGGGCTGCGGCGCGGTCAAGCACATGGGCACCTATGGAGAACTGAAATCCATGTTCACCGCTGGGGCCGCCCGCGGCAAAGGCGCGGCATCCGCCATCCTCGATCACATCGTCAAACATACCCGCGCACTGGGCTTAACCGCACTCAAGCTCGAAACCGGCAAGGGCCTCGACGCCGCCCACAGGCTTTACGCCAAGCACGGCTTTACACCCTGCGGACCTTTTGGCGACTATGAGGCCAACAAGACCAGCCTGTTCATGGAGAAGCCGCTCTAGGTTTCATCTTGGCCAAAATATTCCCGCCGGAGGCATCCTCCGCCAGCCATAAGGCGCTGACATGCACCTACTCGCCGCGACCCCCGGATCGATAGACAACGGCCAAGAGCCGGTTGATTTGGGCCAAACGCCTGCCGAAATCGTGGTGATTTCCGCCGCGGATACCGAGCTGGCTGCCCTCTCCGCCGCGCGCGGCGAAATGGCGGCCCCACCCAGCCTGCGCCTCGCTTCCATGATGCACCTGATCCACCCGATGTCGGTGGACCTGCATATCGAGGCCTGCGCGACCAAGTCCAAGCTGGTCATTGCCCGCGTTCTGGGCGGTGTGGGCTATTGGAAATACGGCGCAGAGCAATACGCGGCGCATCTTCACGATGCAGGCGTCCCTCTGGCGCTGCTGCCCGGCGACGACAAACCCGACGCCGAACTGCGCGGATTGTCCACAGTTTCAGACGAAGACTATGACGCGCTCTGGGCCTATCTCGTCGAAGGCGGACCTGCTAATGCGGAAAACTTCCTCGGCTATGCCCAAGCGATGGTCGCCGGAACCGAGCGACCCTCCCCCGCATCCCCCTTGTTGAGGGCAGGGGTCTATTGGCCGGGGTCGGGGATCTCCGACCTCGCCGCCGCGAAAGGCGCATGGACCGATGGCGCGCCTGTCGTGCCATTGATCTTCTACCGCGCCCTCGTCCAAGGCGCAGGCCTGAACCCCGTCAACCGCTTGGTGAAGTCGCTCTTGCGCGCGGGCCTGAACCCGTTGCCAATCTTCGTGGCCTCCCTGAAAGACCCGATCAGTCTGGCCACGCTGGAGCACCTGCTGACGCAAGCTCCGCCCGAGGTAATCCTGAACGCCACATCCTTCGCCACCGGCTCCCCGCATCAAGGCGACGCAGAGGCCTTCAACCCGCTGGCAGCACATTTCACCAACAAGGCCCCGGTCTTTCAGGTCATCTTCTCCAGCTCGACCGAGGCCGCGTGGGCCGATGGACTCACCGGCCTGTCCGGCCGCGACATCGCGATGAACGTCGCCCTGCCCGAGGTCGACGGCCGCATCCTGTCCCGCGCCGTCAGTTTCAAGGACGAGGCCTATTTCGACGAGGCCACCGAATGTCCTATCGCTACCTACCGCGCCCGCGGCGACCGCATCCAGTTCGTGGCCGACCTTGCCGCCAACTGGGCCAAGCTGCGCCGTGCTAAAACCGAAGACCGCAAGGTCGCGCTGATCCTCGCGAACTACCCCAACAAGGACGGGCGGCTGGCCAACGGCGTCGGCCTCGACACCCCCGCCGCGACCTCCCATGTGCTGAAGCTGCTGGGGGATGAAGGCTACCACGTCGCCAACCCGCCCCCCGACAGCGACGCCCTGATGAAGGCGATGATGGCAGGCCCCACCAACTGGCTGACCGACCGCCATGTGCGCACCGGTGGCGTTGATCTGTCGCTTGCCGATTACCAACGCGATTACGCGCAACTGCCCTACGCCCTGCGCCAGCAGATCGAGGACCGCTGGGGCGCGCCGGAAACCGACCCGTTCTATACCGCAGGCGAGGTCGATTGCGGGCGCTTCGCCCTGTCGGTGCTACACTACGGAAATGTGGTCGTCGGGTTGCAACCTGCCCGTGGCTACAACATTGACCCGACCGAAACCTACCACTCGCCCGACCTCGTGCCGCCGCATAACTACCTCGCCTTCTACTTCTGGCTGCGTCACGAATTCGGCGCGCACGCGATCGTCCACATGGGCAAGCACGGCAACCTTGAATGGCTGCCCGGCAAGGCGCTCGCCCTGTCCGAGGAATGCTGGCCGGAGGCCGTGTTTGGCCCCACGCCGCACGTGTACCCGTTCATCGTAAACGACCCCGGCGAAGGCACCCAAGCCAAGCGCCGTGCGCAAGCGGTTATCATCGACCACCTGACCCCGCCCATGACGCGGGCGGAAACCTACGGGCCGCTAAAAGACCTCGAAGCCTTGGTCGACGAATACTACGAGGCCGCAGGCGTTGACCCCCGCCGCATCGCGCATCTGCGCCGCGAAATCCTGTCCATGACCTCCGCCACAGGGCTGTCCGAAGATGTCGGCTTTTCCGGTGACGAGGATGGCGATCTGGCCAAGCTCGATTCCTATCTCTGCGAATTGAAAGAGGCGCAAATCCGCGACGGGTTGCACATCTTCGGGGTCTCGCCCGAGGGCGTTCAGGCCCGCGATCTGACCATCGCCCTGACCCGCGCTGCCCGCGGCGATGGCACAGGCGCGGACGCATCATTGATCCGTGCCTTGGCGGATGATTTGGAGCTGGATTTCGACCCGCTCTCGGCTGATCTGGCGAAGCCCTGGACCGGCCCCCGCCCAGAGGTTTTATCGGGTGATAAATGGCGCAGCACTGGCGACACGGTGGAACGCTTGGAGGAATTGGCGATCCGCTTGATGGACAGCGAAACGCCCCCCGGCCCCGCCAGTGCCACGGTGATGGAGCATATCCGAACCCAGGTGCAACCAACCGTCGCCGCCTGTGGGCCCATGGAAGGGGCGGGCCTTCTCAGCGCCCTCAAGGGGCACTTCGTCGCCCCGGCGCCCTCCGGCGCCCCAACCCGCGGGCGGATGGATGTGTTGCCAACGGGGCGCAACTTTTTCTCCGTCGACAGCCGTGCCGTCCCAACGCCAACCGCTTGGGCCTTGGGGTGGAAATCCGCGAACCTGCTGATCGAAAAACACCTGCAAACCCACGGCGACTGGCCCCGCGCCTTGCTGCTGAACGCATGGGGTACGGCCAACATGCGCACCGGCGGCGACGACATCGCGCAGGCGCTGGCGCTGATGGGCTGCAAGCCGAAATGGGACGCCGCCAACCGTCGCGTGACCGGCTTCGAAATTCTGCCCATGGGTGTGTTGGGCCGCCCGCGCGTCGACGTCACTCTGCGCGTGTCCGGCTTCTTCCGCGACGCCTTCCCGCAACTAATCGCCTTGGTCGACAGCGCTGCCCGCGCGGTCATGGAACTGGACGAGCCGGAGGCCGACAACCCAGCTGCCGCCCGTTTCCGCGACGAAGGCACGACCCACCGCGTTTTCGGCTCCAAGCCCGGTGCCTATGGGGCAGGCTTGCAGGCGATGATCGACGAGCGGCTCTGGGCGGACAAATCCGATCTCGCCGAGGCCTATCTGGAATGGGGCAGTTACGCTTATGGCAAGGACGCCGAAGGCACCCGTGATCGCGCAAGCTTTGAGGCGCGTCTGCGCCAAGCCGAAGCGGTTGTCCAAAACCAGGACAACCGCGAGCACGATTTGCTGGACAGCGACGACTACTACCAGTTCGAAGGCGGCGCGGCGGCGGCCATCGAAACCCTCCAAGGTCGCGCGCGACCCGTCTACCATAATGACCACTCGCGCCCCGAACGCCCAGTCATCCGAACCTTGGAGGACGAAATCGGCCGCGTCGTGCGCTCCCGCGTGGTGAACCCTAAATGGATCGAAGGGGTGAAACGTCACGGCTATAAAGGCGCGTTCGAGATGGCCGCGACGCTCGACTACCTGTTCGCCTTCGCCGCGACCACGGGGGCCGCAAAGTCCCATCATTTCGATTTGGTGCATCAGGCCTATCTGGAGGATGACGACACCCGCGAGTTCATCGCAGAGCATAACCCAGCAGCATTGCGCGAAATGGCAGAACGGCTGACCGAAGCTATCGAGCGGGGGCTGTGGACGCCCAAATCAAACTCTGCACGTGCCTTGATTGACCGGCTGCTGTGAGCACCCCCCTAGGACAACGGCAGCCTAGCACAGGATATCCGCTTGAATGACAGCCACATCGCCCCGAACGGAACTCCGGACGACATGGCAGCCGGTAACACGCTCAATGGCAGTGGTCCCGGCTGCGAACACTTCACGGGCCTTGGGTTTAAGGGCAATGTTGGAGCGATACGCCTCGGCATGCCCGCCCCTGAATTTCACGTCAAATGAATACGCCCCGACGGTCGCAGCCCCCTTGGAGCCGCCCATCGCGCCGACGCCGGGCGCCGCGCAGGCCGAAAGAAGAGGCAAAAGAACACAAAGCAACAAGCGCATGACCAAGTCCCGTTATTGGCGGAAAAAGGCCATCCTAGGCCCTGCATGATTAACAATCCCTTACCGCCTTTAGGCTTGCATCAGGCAGGCCAGTCCAACAGGCTACCCGCAACCCAATTCCGGAGCGCATCATGACCAACGAGACCCCAGACGATCTAACCCGCCACGCCACCAAAATGGCCAAGAAAAAGGCCGCGCGCGACAAGATCATGGCGACCAAGACTGACAAGCGCGGGCTGATCATCGTGCATACCGGCAAGGGCAAGGGCAAAAGCTCCGCCGCATTCGGGATGATCTTCCGCTGTATCGCCCATGACATGAAATGCGCCGTGGTGCAGTTCATTAAGGGCGGCATGAGCACCGGCGAGCGCGATCTGATCTTGGGAAAATTCTCGGACATCTGCGAATTCCACACCATGGGCGAAGGCTTCACATGGGAGACGCAGGACAAATCCCGCGACATCGAAATGGCGCAGGCGGCTTGGGCGAAAGCCAAAGAGCTGATCCGGGATCCATCGAACCACATGGTGCTACTGGACGAGATCAACATCGCGCTGCGCTATGACTACATCGACATTAATGAGGTGGTCACCTTCCTCGCAGAAGAAAAGCCCGACATGACCCATGTGGTTCTGACAGGTCGCAACGCGAAGGACGAGTTGATCGAATTGGCCGATCTTGTGACCGAGATGGAACTGATCAAGCATCCCTTCCGCTCCGGTATCAAGGCGCAGATCGGCGTGGAATACTAACCGGATATTAAGGTTAACACGCGCGGCGCGTGACAGAAGTCATGTTTCATCTTGGCCCAAATATTCCCGCCGGAGGCACCCGGACTTTCAAACGACACCTTGGCTGACAGGGTAAAGCCTCCGGCGGGAATATTTTAACCAAGATGAAACCAGAATCGCGCTCACTGTCGGGGCGGTACAGGGTGGAAACCCGATGGCCGCCCAAGGTGAAGCCTCGGTTTGAGTGTCTTCGACTGCTTCAGGGGGACCACGTGCGCCCCCTGAAGGACACTCATTTACGGTGTTGTTCGCCCAGCGCGCGGGTCTCTGACAGGGTCATGCCAGTTGACAGAACCTCGTCATCCAGTTGCAACTCGATCACAGACAGAACACCGGCATTCTGCGCAACCTCAAACGCCGCTGCAAAATCTTCGGTGCGGGTCACCGTCTGCCCCGTTCCGCCATAAGCGCGGGCCAAGGCGGCGAAATCGGGGTTGGCGATCATCGTGCCGGACACCCGCCCCGGATAGGTTTTTTCCTGATGCATCCGGATCGTGCCGTATTTGCCGTTATTGACCACGATCACGATCACCGCTGCTCCATGCTGGATAGCGGTCGACATCTCGTTGCAGGTCATCTGGAAGCAGCCGTCTCCGGCAAAGCAGATAACCGTGCGGTCCGGGTACTCCAGCTTGGCGGCGATCGACGCTGGGAAGCCGTATCCCATTGACCCGGAGGTCGGGGCTACTTGCGTCTTGTAGTTCCGGAACCGGTGATAGCGGTGGACGAATGCTGCGTAATTTCCAGCTCCGTTGGTCAGAATTGCGTCCTGCGGCAAGTGGTCTGCCAACCATAAGACGACCTGCTCCATTTTAACGGGGCCGGGCGTCTGCTTGGGCTCCTGCCACGCCTCATACTCGGCCCGCGCCTGCGCCCGCCAATCGGCCCAATCGCCCGCTTGCGGGCCAGCATCCGCAAGCGCCGCGACCAGCGCCGCACTGTCGCAGGCCAGCGCCAAGTCCGGTGCATACACATGGCCCGGCGCGTCCGGGCAGGGATGTGAATGGATCAGGGTCTTGCCATGATCCGCCGGGTCCAGCAGCGCGTAGCCATTTGTCAGAATGTCCCCAACCCGCGCGCCGATCACCAGCAGCAAGTCCGCGGCTTGCAGTCGCTTCGCCAGCGCCGGATTCATACCTACACCCAGATCACCCACGTAGTTCGGGCTGTCATTGTTCAGGTAATCCTGCCGCCGGAATGGAACCGCGACGGGCAAATCCATGCGACCCGCAAAGCGCTCCAGATCAGCGGCGGCCTGCGCCGACCACCCTGGCCCGCCGGCAATTACCAAGGGGCGCTTTGCCTGCCCCAGCATGTCGATGACCCGCGCAACATCGCCCGCCGACGGCATCGCGCGGGCCACCTGAACTTCGGGGCGATCGGCCACGTCTGCCACCGCCGACAACATATCCTCGGGCAGCGCCAAAACCACCGGCCCCGGACGGCCCGACTGCGCAATCTGGAACGCGCGGGAGATATATTCCGGCAGCCGTTCGGTTTGATCAACCTCGGCAACCCATTTGACCAACCCGCCAAAAAACTGGCGGTAGTCGACCTCTTGGAACGCCTCGCGGTCGCGATGATCCCGCGCGATTTGCCCGACGAACAGCACCATCGGCGTGCTGTCCTGCATGGCAACATGCAGCCCCGACGACGCGTTGGTCGCCCCCGGCCCGCGGGTCACGAAGGCCACGCCGGGGCGCCCTGTCAGCTTCCCATGCGCCTCCGCCATCATCGACGCGCCACCCTCCTGCCGGCACACCACATTCTGGATGCCGCTTTCATAAAGCCCGTCCAACGCCGCCAGAAAACTCTCGCCCGGGACGGAGAACACCCGCGTCACGCCCTGAATTTTCAACTGGTCCGCAAGAATTGCGCCGCCATGTCTGATCGCCATTGGAACCTCCGTGTCATTTGCGCGTAGTCTTTCGACAGGTAAGCACTATTTGCAACGGCAATCCCATAACGAAAGAGAGCGATGAATGAATTTACTCTGCATCTCCGGATCGCTTCGCAGCGACAGCTTCAACAGAAAACTCATCCGTGAAGCTGCCCGTCTTGGCAACGCTGCAAGCTTCATCGAGGCAGACTTGCGGGTCCCGCTCTATGACGGTGATCTAGAGGCTGCCAGCGGCATCCCCGAGAGTGTCCAAACCCTTGCCGGTCAAATCAAGGATGCCGATGCCGTCGTCATCTCCACTCCCGAATACAACAAGGGCATCTCGGGCGTTCTGAAAAACGCGCTCGACTGGGTCAGCCGGACGGAAAGCAACCCGTGGCTCGGCAAGCCGGTCGCGATCATGTCGGCCACTGCAGGCCGCGCAGGCGGGGAGCGGACGCAGTTCAACCTAAGACTCTGCATGGTGGCGTTTCGACCGCGCATTCTGCAAGGGCCGGAGGTTCTGGTCGGCGGCGCGTCAAACGAGTTTGATAACGCCGGAAGGCTAACCAACGACCTATACGTCAAAACCCTGACGCAGTTGATGGCAGACCTCGCGGCGGAGGTGAGCGGTCAGGCCTGAGCGTCCTGGGGCAGATACACAGAGATTTCGATCAAGTTGCCGTCCGGATCACGAATATAGACGGACTGGATCGGCCCTTGCGCCCCGCTCCGCGCCACCGGCCCCTCCTCGATGTCGACACCCGCATTGTCCAGATGCCGCGCCCAACTTTCCAACGGCCCGTCAGTCAGCAAACACAAATCCGCGCTGCCCGGCATGGGGCAGCGGCCATGCGGGCGGAATTCGGCCCCGGCCACGTGAAGGTTGATTTTCTGCTGCCCGAACAGCAGGGCTGTCCGTGTGGAGCCGTCCGCAGGTTGGAATTCCTGCACCTCCATCCCAAGAACATCGCGATAGAACGCGACGGTCTTCCCGATGTCGCGCACCGTCAGCACCAAATGGTCGAGCCCGGTCAGTTTTGGGGTCATTACACGCTTGCCTTTCGCCGTTCGAGCGGAGGATGATATGCCCATGACCCAAGATCAAGACCGCACCGTTCGTGACGACATTCTGGACCCCGCGCGCCTCTCGGCCCTTGCGGCGACGCTTGGTCTGTCGGGCGAGGCAATACGCCCGTTCTGGCACCAGATATACTTCTGGGATGCGCAACCCGGCAGCAAACTTGGCGTGGATGGCCATCCCAAAACCGGCGCGCTCATCCCCGACATGGGGCTGCCGCGCCGCATGTGGGCGGGTGGCAGGCTCCGGTTCCACACAACCCCGAAACTGAGTCAGACCGCCAGAAAATCCACCACATTGCTAAACGCAAACCGTAAGCAAGGTCGCACCGGCGCGCTTGGGCTTGTCACTTTGCACCACGAGATATCCCAAGACGGCACCCTCCTCGTCTCGGAAGAGCAGGACCTGATCTACCGCGAGGCTGATGCCAGATCCGGCACCCCACCGCACGCAGCAACGGACGAGACCGAAGTCAGATCGCACAACTTCACCACCACCGAGTTGTTTCGCTATTCCGCACTCACCTTCAATGGCCACCGCATCCACTACGACCGCGACTACGCGCGAAACGTCGAGGGCTATGACGGTCTCGTCGTGCACGGACCACTTCTGGCGCAATACTTGATGATCATGGCGGAAGATTTGCTTGGCGGCCTCTCCGCCTTCGACTTCCGCGCAACCGCGCCCTTGCTGGACCACCAACCGGTCATCTTTTGCGCCAAACCCGTGGACGGGGGCCTTACCCTATGGGCAAGGGCGGAAGACGGGCGTCAATGCATGACCGCAACCGCAAGCTAGGGCTACAGGCAACCTGCGGCCTGAAACTCCGGCGGGATATGGTCGACACCCTCCAGCACCAAATCCGCCATCACCTCCGCCACTTTGGGCGCAACGCCAAAGCCGATCTTGAACCCCCCGTTGGCAACGAAAGCCCCGTCCTCGAACGGATGCGCGCCCAGCATCGGCGCACGTGACCGCGCACGGGGGCGTACTCCGGCCCAGCGCGCGATGATCTTCGCCCCGCCAAGCAGCGGCACGCCCGCCACCGCCCGCGCGAGGACGTCATCAAGCTGCGCATCGGTAGACGCGGGCGCCTCGAAGTAACGCTCCGACGTAGATCCAACGGCCACCGTGCCATCGGCATGCGGCACTACGTGCAATCCGTCGAAATACAGCTGGGGCAGATCACGCGCCTCATGCGCTAGCAGAACCGCTTGGCCCTTCACCCCGTTGCCCACCTGACGCGTGTGCTGCGCGGTCATGGCCGCCAGTCCCTCCACGCCTGTGGCATGGACCACTGCGCCCTCTACAGCACCGTCACGCACGATCTCTCCGCCGGACGCCTCGATTGCCCCCGCCAAAGCAAAACAAGCCTGACGCGGATGCACCCGCGCGGATAGCGTATCGAAAATCACCTGACCCGTCGGGCTGGCGGGCGACCAAGCACCCTGCGCGCGGTCCACACGCCACTCCGCAGCATCCCCCCATAGCACCCGCGCGCTTTCGGCGCGCTGGTTGGCCAACGCAAGACCTGCCGCGTCCAGAACGGGTTGCACCCGCCCAAGCCTGCCATACCCTGCAGTCATCCCCGAGGCGTCCTCGACCTCTGCCCAGAACCGGCCAGCCATAAGCAGGCTTTCCAACTGGAATTGCTTCTTGTCATTCCAGTTCTCCGGCGTGTGCGGCGCCAATGCCCCGACGATCCCGCCCGACGATCCCGCCGCGACCCCGTTCGGGTCAATGACCCGCACGCGCGCGCCGCGCTGCACGCAGACCCATGCAATCGACAGGCCGAACGCACCCGCCCCCAGCACCGTTACTTCTGCTCTGGACAAGGTTGTCCCCTTTACTCAGTGTCGCCCTGCGGGAACCTAAGGCAAAGCGGCATGAGCGACCAGACAGCACAACTCGAATGGCGCGACGGCACAATCCCCGTGTCCATCAGGTTCGACGATCCCTATTTCTCGCTTGCCGGTGGGCTGGACGAAACCCGCCACGTCTTCCTCGCAGGAAACGATTTGCCAAACCGCTACCGCGACGGCTTCCATATCGCGGAGCTTGGCTTCGGCACCGGCCTGTCCATGCTGACCGCATTGCAAGCCTTCGACCATGGCACGCTACATTTCACCAGTTTCGAGGCCTACCCCATGGCCCGCACCGACATCGAAGCCGCCCTAAAGGCCTTCCCGGACCTTGACCCCGCGCCCCTGCTGGACCATTGGCCCGCAACCTCGATCCGCACCGACCGCCTGCATGCCGACATCATCATCGGCGACGCGCGGGAAACCCTGCCAAGCTGGACTGGCAAAGCCGATGCGTGGTTCCTCGACGGCTTTTCACCCGCTAAAAACCCCGAACTCTGGTCCCCCGAATTGATGCTTGAGGTCGGCACACACACGGCCCCAAACGGCACATTCGCCACCTACACCGCCGCAGGCCATGTGCGCCGCAGCCTCACCGATGCGGGCTTCGACGTGGAGCGCGTGCAAGGCTTCGGGCGCAAACGTCATATGAGCGTCGGGCGCCTGAGATGAGCGGCAACGACACCAAACGCGGCATCATGCTGATGTCGCTGACCATGCTGATCTTCGCCTCGCAAGACGGCATCTCCCGCTATCTGGCGGGCGAATACAACGTGCTGATGGTGGTGATGATCCGCTACTGGTTCTTCGCCGCCTTCGTGCTGACCGTCTCGGCAAAACGTGCAGGCTCCATCGCCAACGCCGCCCGCACCAAGCAACCCGTTTTGCAAATTTTTCGCGGTGTGCTTCTTGCGCTGGAAGTCTGCATCCTCGTCGCCGCATTCACCTTGCTGGGCCTGATCGAGAGCATGGCGATCTTCATCTCCTACCCGCTCATCGTCGCGGCCCTGTCCGGCCCTATTCTGGGGGAACAGGTCGGCCTCTATCGTTGGACCGCGATTGGCATCGGCTTCATCGGGGTTCTGGTCATCCTGCAACCCGGCGGGGGCGTGTTCAGCCCCTACGCGCTGCTGGCGGTTGTGTCGGCGATGATGTTCGCGCTCTACACCCTGCTCACCCGCTATGTGGCCCGCAAGGATACCGCCGCGACCAGTTTCTTCTGGACGGGGGTCGCTGGCGCCGTGGCGATTTCGGCAATCGGCATCTGGTTCTGGGAACCCATGGCACGCGGCGACTGGCTCTGGATGCTGGCACTGTGCATATCCGGCGCCACCGGCCACTACCTGCTGATCAAAACCTACGAGGTGGCCGAGGCCTCCGCCGTGCAGCCCTTCGCCTACCTGCAACTGGTGTTCGTCTCGGTGATCGGGCTGTTCGTGTTCAACGAGGACCTGCGCACCAATGTGGTCGTCGGCGCGGGTCTGGTGATCGCGGCAGGGATTTTCACTCTGTGGCGGGCGCGCCGCGCTACTGCTTGAGTTGGTCGCTCAGCTTGATGTCGTCCACCTTGCCGTTCAACCGCGCACGGTACGGGGCGAAACTTTCCGTCACCCGCATCACGTAGTTTCGGGTCTCGCGGAACGGAATGCCCTCGATCCAGTCCACCACATCCACATCTGACCCGCGCGGGTCGCCAAACATCGCGGGCCAGCGCTCCGCCCGACTTGGGCCGGCATTGTAGCCGATCGACATCAGGACGGGATTGGCCCCGAACCGCTCCGACAAGGACCGCAGATATGCCGTGCCAAGCCGTGCATTGTAGGTGGGGTCGTCCGTCAGGCGGGACCGCTCATAATCCTCGCCAATCTCGCCTGCCACTTCCTGCGCCGTGCCGGGCATCAACTGCATCAAGCCGCGCGCGCCAGCGCCGCTCACCACTGACGGGTCGAACTCGCTTTCACGCCGCGCGATGGACAGGGCGAACTCCTCCGGTATCTCCATTTTGATACCCTTTGGCACCGATAACGGGAAATAGCCGTGATAAATCTCGTAGCCTTGCCGCGCCGCCTGTTTGGCTAGCATCAACGCGATATGCGGCTCGTCCCATTCAAGCGCCATGTCAATCATCTGGCCAATGCCGTCACGTGTCTGGCTCTCGGCAAGATGCACCAAAAACCGCTCCGACAGGCTTAGCAGCCCCGCCAGATGCAAGGTAACCGCCGCGTCATAGACCGAGGACTTGGTGAATTCGCCCGTGCGCCAGTCCGGAAACTCTTCCGCACCTGTCATCTTCGGGTCACGCGGGACGCCCCCACGCTCCGCCGCCAACTGACCATAGAATGACGACTGGTAAAGCGCTCCGAACTCATACGCCGCCTTGGCCAGTTCCGCGTTCCCGTCCGCCTCATAGGCCCGCCCCAGCCAGTATCCGGCACGGCCTAGGGAAATCGGTGTCTCCACCGCTTCCTGAAAGCTATTGAAATGCACAAGCGCTTGCTTCGGCGCGTTCAGCTTCCGCAGCGCAATGAACCCCGACAGCCATTCCAGATCGGCATAGGCCGACCCCGCCGTCAGAAAGTGTTGGGACGCGATGGCATAGGCCTCCGCATGTTTTCCGTCGCGCATAAGCTGGCGCGCAATCGAGCGCCGCCTGTCCGCCCATTCAATCGGTCGCCCAAGGTCTTGCACCGACAACGACCGCTGCAACAAAACTTCAACCGCCCCCTCGGTCCGGCCCTTCCGCGCCCGCCACAAGAACCGCTCATAGGCAAGCCCTGCATCCTCTGCCAAGGTCGCGGGCACGGCTTCGATCATGTTGTCGACACCGCGATCCAGCCCCCGCAGTCCAAGGCGCGCCACCGCCAGCTTCGCCCAGTCCTCGGACACCAGATTGAACATCCGGCGCGCGGCTTTCTCCTCGCCGCGCCACAGCAGCAGGTCAAGCCGGACCGTGTGCAAATCCTTCAGGTGGTCGCCATGGCGCTCGATAAACGCGTCATGCTCGACCTGTGCGAGGTTGAACACCTGCCACGCCCGACGCGCCTCCTGAACGGCTTCATCTTTCCGGCCCGATGCGTTCAGCGCCTCGATCAGGCGCAGCGATCCGGTGCCCGTTTGCGGGATCGTGGCGGCAAAGAAATCCAGCACCAGCTGTGGGGCAACACCGCTTCTGGGGATGGAATATTCGCACCGCAAGCGCAGCAAAGGAAGTCCGGGCCAGTCGCTGTTGCGGCTCAAAAAGTCGACGCATTCGCTAAAGCTGCCCTGCCGTCCGCGCATCCGCATCCAGTCCAGAACCTCGCGCGAGACCGGATCAGAGAGTCCGGCCCGCAACTCCGCCGCCTTGTCCCAGTCGCGGGATCCGGCGGCTTCAATCGCTTTGGCCAAAGGAGGCGCGTCTTGTGCCGCCACGCCGCCCACACAGCCCATCCAGACCGCCAGAACAGCACCACAAAACCGTGTAATCACAACCAACCTTTCGCGCGACTCATCCCCATTAGGTAGGCGCGTATCCGCCCCTTGCAACTCACTAAGATGGCATCTGCCCCCTTGCAGCGACGTTCCGCCAACGGTATCGGAGCAAAGAGACATCTTAATCAAAGGAGAACGTGTCATGTTCAAAGGCTCAATGCCCGCACTGGTCACGCCGTTCAAAAACGGCTCGGTGGATTTTGACGCGCTCAAACACTTGGTTGAGTGGCATATAGAACAAGGCTCCAACGGCCTCGTTCCCGTAGGCACCACCGGCGAAAGCCCGACCCTGACCCATGCCGAGCATGACGCCGTGGTCGACGCCGTGGTCCAAACCGCCGCTGGCCGCATTCCTGTCATCGCAGGCGCGGGCTCCAACAACACGGTCGAAACCGTGCGCTTGGTCGAGCACGCCAAAAAAGCCGGTGCTGATGCCGCATTGGTGGTCACGCCCTATTACAACAAGCCCACCCAGCGCGGCCTGATCGCGCATTTCGAGGCCGCCGCCGCCGTGGGTCTGCCGATCATCATCTACAACATCCCGCCCCGCTCCGTCGTCGACATGACGCCGGAAACCATGGGCAAGCTGGCGAAGAACCCGAACATCATCGGCGTCAAGGACGCGACCGGCGATCTGTCCCGCGTCCCGCAACAGCGCATGACCTGCGGCACCGACTTCATCCAGTTGTCCGGCGAGGACGCAACCGCCCTTGGCTACAACGCCCATGGCGGCGTCGGCTGCATCTCGGTCACCGCCAACGTCGCGCCGAAGCTCTGCGCCGAGTTCCAAGCCAGCACGCTGAACGGCGACTATGCGACCGCGCTGACCCAGCTCGACCGCCTGATGCCGCTCCATAAGGCGATTTTCACCGAACCGGGCGTTGCAGGGGCCAAATACGGATTGTCTCTCTTGGGCAAATGCTCTGACGAGGTGCGCTCCCCGCTGACCAAGCTGGAAGAGGGCACCCGCCTGATGATCAAAGACGCGATGATCCACGCAGGGCTGATCAATTAGGATCAGGTATGCTTGAGCAGACGCTTACGCGTATCGAAAAAGACATGCGCGAGGCCCCCGACAAGGGCCTCGTCGCGAACTACATCCCCGAACTGGCCGGTGTCGATCCGAACCAGTTTGCCATGTCGATCTGTCTGGCCGACGGCCAGCAGATCAGCTGCGGCGATTCAACCACCGATTTCTCCCTGCAAAGCGTGTCCAAGGCGTTCACGCTGGCCATGGCGCTCGGCCGTTTCGGTAACGGCCTCTGGAAGCGTGTCGGGCGGGAGCCGACCAGCAACGCCTTTAATTCCGTGGTTGATCTGGAACTCGCAGGCGGCAGGCCGCCCAACCCCTTCGTCAACGCGGGTGCCATCGTCGTCACCGACGCGCTTCTCGCCGGTCGCAGCCCGAAAGAGACGCTGGCCGAAATCGTGCAATTCGTGAAGGCCGCCATCGGGGACGAGAAAATCTACATCAACCACGAAATGGCGCGCTCCGAGAACATCACCGGCCACCGCAACTGGTCACTGGCACATTTCCTGAAATCCGCCGACAATCTGGAGCATGAGTGCGACCTGACCCTCGGCACCTATTTCCACCAATGCGCCATCGAGGTGAACTGCCAGCAACTCGCCCGCGCAGGCCGCTTTCTGGCGGGTCTCAGCAGCGATGACGACATGATCGCCAAGCGCCATGTGTGCAGCATCAACGCGCTGATGATGACCTGCGGCCATTACAACGGATCGGGCGAATTCGCCTACCGCGTGGGCTTCCCCGGCAAAAGCGGCGTCAGCGGCGGCATTCTGGCCATCGTGCCCGGTACCGCCTCCATCGCGGTCTGGGCGCCGGGGCTCAACAGTTTCGGCAATTCCATGCTGGGCACCATCGCGCTGGAGCAGCTGTCCCGCACGATGGGCTGGTCGGTGTTCGAGTCCACCTGACCAAACGCCTCTTGGGATTGACCCCAAGACCCGCCCTCCCTACCTAAAGAGCACTATGGCAAATAAACCCAAATCAGCTGAAGAGCGGAACTACAAAGTCGTGTCGGAAAACCGCCGCGCGCGCTTTGACTATGCGATCGAGGATGACCTCGAATGTGGCATCATGCTCGAAGGCTCCGAGGTCAAATCCCTTCGTACCGGCCAAGCCCAGATCGCGGAAAGCTACGCCGCCGTGGAGGAGGGCGAGCTGTGGTTGGTGAACAGCTATATCCCCCCCTACGCGCAGGCCAAAACCTTCCAGCACGAGGAACGCCGCCGCCGCAAGTTGTTGGTGAAGCAAAAAGAGCTGGCCAAGCTCTGGTCCGCCACCCAGCGCGAGGGCATGACGCTGGTCCCGATGGTGCTCTACTTTAACCACAAGGGCCGCGCCAAAATCAAAATCGGCATCGCCAAGGGCAAGAAGCTACACGACAAACGCGAAACCTCCGCCAAACGCGACTGGCAACGCTCCAAGGCGCGGCTGATGAAGGAAAACCGCTAGAGGCGGGGCTCGGGGTAAATGTCGGCTTTGAGTCCACTTTGACCGATGCTGCGCCGACGACGAATGTCTGCTTTAGGAATTTTCTAGCTTAGATTATCAGAGAAGTTGCTTCCGAATAAAGGTCATCAAAGCTGGATATCACACGATCTGGCGCGAGCGTCTTGACGTGGACATCTGAATACCCGAAATCAACCGCCACCACTGGAATACCAGCATTCTGAGCGGCGAGTATGTCAGTTATCGTGTCCCCGACCATCACGGCTAGATCAGTACGTCCACCAGCTAATTCAATCGTTCGGGTTAGGTGCCTTGGGTCTGGTTTCTTAAATTCAAAACTATCAACCCCTGTCACAGCCACGAAATGAGGAGCGATGTTCAGCTCGTCTAGCAGCTTCGTTGCCTGTTTAATTGGTTTGTTCGTACAAACGGCGAGCAGCCATCCATTGACTTGAAATGCTTCAAGAGAACCACGAATACCGGGGTAGAGCACCGTATCAACTGCGATGTTCCGATCATAGTCCTCAACCGTTTCTGCAAACAACTCTTCCAGTTTACTTTGCTCAAGGTGGCAGCCGCTCAAGGCAAAGGCATGTTTGATCATCGCTCTTAACCCACCATGCCCAGTCAAGTATGCAATGTCTGACGGGTTGAATGGAGCCAACCCCCGTCTTTCAATTGTTCGATTAAGTGCTGCAACTAAATCGTGGATGCTGTCGGCAAGCGTACCATCAAGGTCAA
The DNA here is from genome assembly GCF_900129235.1 of Litoreibacter ascidiaceicola. Classification (GTDB taxonomy): domain Bacteria; phylum Pseudomonadota; class Alphaproteobacteria; order Rhodobacterales; family Rhodobacteraceae; genus Litoreibacter; species Litoreibacter ascidiaceicola. The sequence continues at coordinate 109,729 of NZ_FQUV01000005.1, forward strand.
AGACAATGGTTGATTGAGTTGTCACCAGACCCATCATGAACTGATTTATTAAGTCGGTGCCTCAATAGGGGTTGTTGGCCTGTTTTGCCATAGCAGACGCCCAATGGGCCTATGCGGAGGTCGGCTTAGTCCCGCATGGCCGCCGTCTGACCAGAAAAATCACGCTGCGGTGCGGAGAATGACCGGAAAGAGCCCAATTTGCTTATTGCTGCAAATTGCACGAATGGCAATTGAGGTTCGCTTTGCTGACCTTGGCGAAGGTCAGCAAAGGCTACATCAAGACCTTACCAGTGACATCCAACGCTGGCGGGCAGCTCAAGCAAGGTGAACATAGATCGCCGAAAATTTGGACATCGTTCGGACGGCCGCAACACGAGACTTTGCAGGTCATTGCAAAGAACTATTCGTGGTTGCTACTTTTTGTCTCCGCCATCAAAAGCCGACAATAACCCAAACATGCTTGCGCCTACCGCGGATCCCAAACCGATGGTGCCGGTCATAGTAGCTAAGCCAAGCCAACCTACCGCCGATCCAATCAAGAACCCAATAAGTGCGCCAGTCGTCGGGCTCATAGCGGGTTCCTATCTCTTGGGTCGTGACTTCGGCAAAACACATTGCATGTTGCAGGTTCTGATGGGTTGAACCGATCAGAACCTGCGTAGCCGGACTGGTGTGCCACAAGCACACTTCGCAAAAGGCTAGGTGACGCCATCAAGTCACTAAAAACCTGCGGCTGTTGTGGCAAGGCTTTGATTTCGAGCATCAACTCTTGCCTGAACTGCAGCACAGGCTTGGATATTCCCTTCCAAACAGGCGGCATCCAGTTGTTGGCTCGCTGCAATTTCCGCAGGAGAGTCGCAGGCGCTCAGTCCGAGCACAGCAAGAATTACGTATCTTTTCATTGTCGATCTTTCTTTCTTTTCGGTTCCGTACTGGTCGAAACCGTGCGGATTGTGGAGAAGGCCATTGGCGACGCGAAAAGGACGCGAAGTCGTAACCTCAGTTGGATTGATTGTTCGTGAGTGGTGGTTTGGTTCGTCCTGATCAGTCTTGACGGATCAGATGTCGTTCCGCTGAGCAGTAATGTCGTCCATCCCATCACGATGAGACACATTTCTTCGATAACTTGTGGGTGTTTGGCCGGTATGCCGTTTGAAAGCATTGTAGAAAGAAGATCGCGCGTTGAAACCGACATCGTATGTGATGTTCAAGACGGATTCGTTTGTTGTTGCGAGCAAGGTTTTGGCCTCGACGATCCGGTAGCTGTTTACAAAGTCGAAGAAACTTTCACCGATCACCTCGTTCAGTGTTTGAGAGATATAATTTGACGACGCACCTATGTGATTCGCCAAAGCCCAGAGCGACAGGTTGGCATCTCGGTGCAAGTGGTCCGCTTCCATGGCGTTACGAAGTTTGCGGCTCAAACGCTCAGATACTTCCGAACTCAAAGCCGATTTCTCGTACTTCCCGGCCGACTGCGCGTTGGGTGGCGCGCGGTCATCGTCATCATCGGGTGCCAAAGGAGGGCGTTGGCGTATCCCCCAGAGCGTTAATGCGCTGACGAGAACGAAGCCGACGAGGCTTCCCAAAATGTTGATCGAGGAAGTAGCTTCTTCGAACCCTAGGGCACCGAGCGACAAAAGTGTCGTCGCAAGCCAGAATGAGAAGCCCAATACGCCTATGGTGTATATCCAACGCAACTCGTATTTTTCCGTGCTGGAGTAGTAGTCACGCAACTTGAGCCGGAACCTAGAAAGGCGACGCAATATAGAGGCGAGGTAAAAGGCGATTTGCGGTAAGACGGCGAGTTGGATCAGTCCCACAATGAAGGCAAGTGTTATCGCCCATGCAGAGTCTAGCACTGGATCATTTGAGAAAAGTGTTTCGCGCACGTTTGCGGGGGACGTCAGGACGACTATCGCGACGACCACGGACACGGCTGGCAAAGCAAAGTGTAGCGCGAGCCGGGTTGGCTTTTGTTGTTCTGAAGACGTCAGGAGGACGACGTAGAGCCAAAACAGCGGGGCAAGCAAAAAGGAACTGGGCCAAGTGACCACATCCGCGACAGTTTCATAGCTGCTCGGTAAAGATGCCAAGATTTTGGCAAAGGATTCTGGAAGATTGTTCACCGCAATGGCCGCCAAGAATATCGCAAAACTCCTGCTGACGCGCGAAGGACGCGTTTGCATCAGACAAAATGCAGCGCCGAATATTGCGATTGCGAAGGACCCAAGGGCAGTCATCTCGATTAGGACATTTTCCATAATTCTACTCTCCTCAGAGACGCCAGTCAGCGACTTAGCGCGGCAGTAACTCTTGTGCGTAGCATTCAATAGCACCGTTTCGGTTCACAACAGCCGCGCGGATGTGATCTGTTGCAAGATCGGCGGCCATGATGGCATCGAACCCAAAATTCCGTCCTTCGTGCCAAATGACACGACCTGGTTCAACGAACAAACCTAATCCGGATTGCCCGCCTACGGGCGTGATCATTCGTGTTGCCAACTCAAACGGTAGAATGGCGCGGCGTCTGCGGCGCAAAGAGTCTAGTACCGCTTGAAGGATTTTTGCAAGATCAGACGCTGTCGCCCACAGTCCAGCGGCTGCGCTTTCTGGGTGGCGTCTGAACCCGCCTTCCACTGGCATACCGGTCTCATAAAAACCGTGGGCAAACGCTGCCCGCGGCATGATCACGAAAGATGCCGTAGACGCGCCAACTGGCCGGAGGACTGCTTTTGAGGTGTAGCTGGAGAAAGCCTCGCCGGTGACATCTTCGATGAGCGCTTGCAGCACCATCGTTCCGCCGCCGCTGTACCTGAACCCGCCGAACAGCCGAGGCCCGGCCCGGACAGCGCCGGAATTCGCAGGCGTCCTACCGCCGAGGATCTCAAACAGATCGGGTAAGTCTTCGGACGGACCGTATCCGCCAAATCCTTGGACGGACGTGCCCGCAGTGTGGGACATAAGAGCCGCAACAGTGGCCGCGTCACCGCGCAGTCCGGGTAGCTGCCAGCGTTTCAGAAATTGGTTCACGGGCGCGTCGAGAGCTAAGTGTCCGTCACGGACCAAGGTCAACACGGCAAGTGATGTCACGGTCTTTGAGCATGACGCCACCTGAAACAGGGTGTTGTCATCTACAACGATGCCAGCGCGTGCCATGCCTCCGTGTCGTACCGTTAACAGGCCATCGTTGATTGCAGCAAACTGATAGCCTGCCGCGTCCGGAACAGCCGATTGCGCCAAAGACTGCCGCGGTATCGCTGCAAATGCCGCCGCTAGGCCCAATGCACTAAATCTTCGTCGGTTCATGAGGTTGATCTTCTTGCCTCCAGCTGCGGCCAGATCGTCTAGCCGTTCACAGCAGAAATGGGCTTCGTCCAATCCGATGTCGCCTGTCCCTGTAGGATTGGACCAATGGACAACGGCTTGGGACAGCCTTTCCCACAACTTTGACTGTCGCGGGAGAGGCAAGAAATCTGCAGTGCTCAGAGGTGATCAACTTGCACCGATCATCTGTTAAAAGAGGAAATCGGACTCCGCCAGTTCTCCGTGCAGGGTGTTGATCACAAGGCTTGCATCGTCGAGCTGAACTTCAAAACTGCGCTCCCCACGGCTTTCAGCAACCTGAAGGTCTTCGTAAGTCAGGTTGAGCAAGGTGAGATCGATCTGGTCTTTTCCTGATTCAAATTTCCGGATGACGTCATCGCCACTGTTCGCGCTAAATACAAAGGTGTCGGCACCGCGCCCGCCAACCAAGATGTCGTCGCCTTCACCTCCGTCCAGTGTGTCGTTGCCGCGACCGCCGCGCAGGATATCGTCGCCTGTGCTCCCGGAGAGGTTGTCATCCCCACGTCCGCCACGCAAAAGATCATCTCCGCTGCCACCGTCGAGCCAATCATCGCCGCGCCCACCTGAGATATTGTCGTTGCCGTTGCCGCCCGAGAGGTAATCGTTTCCACGATTTCCTGCAATGTTGTCGTCACCTTCGTCGCCTAAGATGGTGTCGTCACCTCGTCGGCCGATAAGATGATCGTCACCAGCACCGCCGGAGATCTTGTCATCTCCTCTACCACCAACCAGATGATCATCGCCCGATAAACCGACGATCTGATTGTCAGCTGTGGCGGCATCGCGTGCCATGTGCTGGACGTGAAAGTCTGAACCAGCCGCATCGGCTACAAACAGGATCGATCCGTCTTCAAACGAGAGCTTTTCGGTTTCGAGAGTCGAGAGGGAACCGTCGAAGGACAAGGTTACGCCGTCTATAGTCAATAATGTTTCGAGGTCACCGTCAGTTCCCATCGTTTCGTTGATCTCGAGGTCAGCTGCCGAGGCCGCGAAATCTATGTCGTCGCCATTGGTGTAATCCGTGTGCAAGGCGGGATTCCCCAACAGTTCCCCGAACGCCTCGTAGACTTCTTCGCTCAGGTCAGCTTGGCCGTAGCGCATTGTTTCCACCGCCGAGAAAATCGTTCCTGTCGGCATATGAACGAGTGTCACTGAGAGTGATCCAAAAGATGCGCCTTGATGGCCGATAAATTCACTGTCCGCGGTATCCGATACGCTGGCAAAGAACTCTTCCAATGCGCCCATCTGGCTTTCCGGAACCAAAGTGCCGTCGATAACCAGAGCTTTCATAAAGCGGATCATGTCGCCGGTCGTCGAGATTACACCGCCCTCTCCATGCTCTGCAATCGGCAAATCGGTAACTTCCAGAAACAGGTCGTTCGTCACTGCCAAATATGATTTGAGGACTCCGTCTGGAAGTTCGAAACTCGGCAGGCTGGTCGAACTCATGCCCGCAGGATCGAAGATTCGCGTCTGAAATTCATCAGCGAGAGAGCTTCCGGTCGCGTTCTCGATCAAAAGTCCCAACAGCGTAAAGCCAGTATTGCTGTAACTGATTTCTGCGCCCGGCTCGGCCGTGGCCGGCAGGTTGGCCGCCTCGAAGAGCTGCAGGAACTCTTCGACTCCGATTGGCTGGGGCGGGTCTTGGCTCAGCAATTCCTCCATCCCCTGTTGAACTCCAACGGTGTTCACATAATCGGGTATTCCCGACTTGTGGGTCATCAGCTGCTCAATGGTCACCTCTTCGATGTTTGGCATCCACGACAGCGGGGTCACATCCATCACGTCCACCAAGCGATCATCAAGCGAGAAGTGCCCTTCATCCACCAATTGGAGCAGTACAGTTGTAGTCATCATCTTGGTTTGCGAGCCGATTTCGAACTTGTCGTCCGTGGTGGCTACTGTGAGGTCATCGAGCCCGACAGTGCCGGTCGCGGCGCTGACGGAAACCCCATCTCTGTAGGCTTCAAAAATAAGAGCCGGGGCCGGACCATCATAACTGTTGATAACCTCAGAAACGCCGCCATTAATGGCGACTGGGTCGAATTGGGTCATTTGAATCTCCTGGATTGCGAGGCACACCAATGTGCCGTCGCCGCCCCTCTAGCCCGGCAATGTCTTTTGAAGCGTCCGTCCCAGCCCAATAGGACAAGGATCGCGTCTCGCCCTGAAGAGTTGGACATTGGTATCGATGTAGTCACGCCCCTTCCGGGATTCGTTTTTGCCCCAAGAGCCTTTGAATTCCCGACCGATGACCTTCATTGCTGTGCGGAAAAACACCGATCTACCGTGCGCGCCACAGGTATTTTTCTCGCTGTCGCAACGTGTGCAGAAGCAGACTTTGGCATCGCAATCGTAAATGTCGGTTTTGTCCCGCATAGCCGACCTTTCACACTTCCAGAAGTCGAGTTCTCAACCTCCCCACCCAACGCGCAATGCTTTCCCGTTTTGACGCCATGATGCGCCCCCCACTTGCCTCCAAACCGCCACGGGTCTACCAAAAGGCAATCCCGTCTGGAGGCTTCCCAATGACTGACGATCCCAAAACCCTCGTATCCACCAAATGGCTGGAGGATCACCTCAATGATCCCGACCTTAGGATCATCGACGCCTCTTGGTACATGCCCGACATGAACCGCGATGGCCGCGAGGAATACGACCGCGGCCACATCCCGAACGCGCGGTTCTTCGACATTGACGACATCTCCGATACGCGGTCGTCGCTGCCCCACATGGCCCCGCCGGTGGAAAAATTCATGTCCCGCTCCCGCGCCCTTGGCGTCGGTGACGGTCATCAGATCGTGGTCTATGACGGCGCGGGCCTGTTCTCGGCGGCGCGCGTCTGGTGGCTCTACCGCCTCATGGGCAAGAACGACGTGGCCGTGCTGGACGGCGGCTACCCCAAATGGCTGGCCGAGGGCCGCCCGACCGAAGACCTGCCCCCCATTCACAAAGACCGCCACATCACCATCCACCGCCAAGCCCATCTGGTGCGCGACGTCACGCAAGTGGCCGCGGCCTCCAAACTTGGCGACCACACCATTCTGGATGCAAGAAGCGCGCCGCGTTTCAAGGGCGAGGAAGCCGAGCCCCGCGAGGGCCTGCGCTCCGGCCACATCCCCAACTCGCAGAACATGCATTACAAGTCGGTTCTCAACGCCGATGACACGATGAAATCCGTCTCCGACCTGCGCGAAATCTTCCACAACGCCAAGGTTGACCCGTCCAAACCGGTCATCACCACCTGCGGCTCCGGCGTCACCGCCGCGATCCTCAGCCTCGCGCTGGAGCGTATCGGCAACCGCAACCACTCGCTCTATGACGGCTCATGGGCCGAATGGGGCCAGTTCGACCAGCTTGCCGTGGAGACCGGATAATGTTCGAAGCCCTCAAAACCCAACCCGCCGACAAAATCCTGTCCCTCATGACCGCCTTCCGCGACGACCCGCGCGAGGACAAGGTCGACCTCGGCGTCGGCGTCTACAAGAACGCCGAAGGCCAGACCCCGATCATGCGCGCCGTCAAAGCCGCCGAGCAAAAACTCTGGCAGGTCGAGGACACCAAAAGCTATACCGGCCTCGCGGGCGACGCGGGCTATCACGACGCGCTGCGCAGTTTGATCCTGAACGATACCGTCTCCAAGGATCAGGTCGCCGCCGCCGCCACCCCCGGTGGAACGGGTGCGATCCGTCAGGGGCTGGAGCTGATCCGCATGGCCGCGCCCAAGGCAACCGTTTGGCTGTCCGCGCCCACATGGCCCAACCACCCGTCGATCATCAAGTACCTCGGCATGCCGATGGCCGAGTACCGCTATTTCGACGCAGAAACCCGCGGCGTCGATTTCGGAGGCATGCTCACCGATCTGGACACCGCCAAGCCCGGCGATGTGGTGCTGCTGCACGGCTGCTGCCATAACCCGACCGGCGCGAACCTGACCGCCAGCCAGTGGCAGGAGGTCGCGGATTTCCTCAAGGCCAAGCAACTGATCCCCTTCGTGGACATCGCCTATCAGGGCTTTGGCGACGGGCTAGACGCAGACGCTTTCGGCCCACGCCACTTGGCGAAAACCCAGCCCGAAATGCTCATCGCCGCCAGTTGCTCCAAGAACTTCGGTGTCTACCGCGAACGCGCGGGCCTGCTGATGGCGGTCTCCCAAGACCCTGCCAAAACGCCGCTAAACCAAGGCACCGTGGCCTTCCTGAACCGCCAGAACTACTCCTTCCCGCCCGATCACGGCGCGCGGTTGGTGACGATGGTCTTGAACGACGAGGCCCTGCGCGCCGACTGGCTGACCGAGCTGGAGGGCATCCGCACCGGCATGCTCACCCTGCGCCAGACCCTTGCGGACGCCTTGCGCCAGCGCACCAATTCCGACCGCTTCGACTTTATCGCCCAGCACCGCGGCATGTTCTCGCGCCTTGGCGCGACCGAGGCGCAGGTCGAGCAAATGCGCCAGAGCCACGGCATCTACATGGTCTCCGATAGCCGCCTGAACATCGCAGGCCTGAACGCGCAATCGGTGCCGATCCTAGCGGATGCGATTGTGGCGGCAGGGGTTTAGGGGGGGGAAGCTCTGTCGCAATGGCACCAATGTTGGTTTTGGCGAACCATTCAACAAAGGGTGGTTTTGGGAAGGCTTTCGAATCGCGGCTCCGTCTTCCAACTCTTCGCTACAAGTGCAAGGCGCAAGCCTCTGAGTCGAAAATTGCATCGCATCCCATTTATGAGCGGCCAACTTCAGTAAAAGTAGCGTTCCAAATTCTGAGCTTGCTGGATTGAAAGGCGCGTAGTGCATTCAGCGGTTGTCGCTCCCCACCCCGAACCGCCCGCGTGCCAACCTACAATATTCTCTTCGGAACACATTCCATTCGCGAACTGAAGCCAGAGCCGCTGAGCAGCGCGCAGATTAGCGATCCCTTCTTCGTTGTCAGGTCGCGCCGGTCCTTGCTCTAGTACACGCTGATAAACAGCATTCAGATGTTCGTCAGCGCGTTCCACGCCGATGTAGTTACAATACTCGGCAGGTGACACCGCGGCTCCTCCGGGAATAGGGAGTCCTTTGCTTTCGAGAACTGTTTCCAAGTCTTTCACGCACTCTTGAATGCCTGCTATGACGCAAGACTCCTGATAGGTAGACTCATTTGCAAAACACGCTTCAACCTGAAGATAGGATTTATCGTATTCGGCGGAAGCTGCCTCCCAGTCATCTGCTTGTGCACTAGCGCCTAAAATCACCAAACCAAAGGCTAATATCTGTTTCAGCATAAGTATTTCCTTATAATAAATCGCTTAAAATAAAATTGACCAAACGCTGCTCAAGTGGCCTTCCGTTTGATGGACAAATGGCCAGATGAGGCCGTACGGTCAAGCGCTTTTTCGGTTGATGTCTGTCACGCGCATGACCATGACACTTCGCCCCACTTCTACGCTTTGAGTGAACCTCTCCTTTTTGTGGCACGTGCTCAAACCACGCCGATTGACGCCGCCCAAAACGCTGTTCAAAACCTCCAACAACTGTTGGAGATTCTTGCATCTACTCAATCGGCCCTCACCCCCTAGCAACAAGCCGCCTATCCCAAAACACCGCGCTTGGCAGATTTCCCCAGCGCGTTTATCCCATCCCCCATGATACGTGCATTTCTCATCCTCATGCTGCTGGCCCTGCCCGCCTGCTCAAGTTCCGCCCCGAAAGAGAGCGTGGAGCAGCGGCAGACGATCCCGCTGCATCCGAACGAAACGCCAGAGCTGCGGGTGCTCATCAACAAATATGCCGACCTCTACGAGGTGCCGCGCGCGCTGGTGCATCGCCAGATCATCCGCGAAAGCACCCATCGCCCCGAGGCCCGCAACGGGCCGTATTATGGCCTGATGCAAATCCTGCCCGCCACGGCCCGCACCATGGGCCATCGCGGCCCGCCGAATAGTCTGCTGGATGCGGAGACCAACCTGAAATACGCCGTCAAATATCTGCGCGGCGCGTGGCTGCTCTCCGATGGCAGCCATGACGAGGCGGTAAAGTGGTATTCGCGCGGCTACTACTACGAGGCCAAGCGCCGCGGGATGCTGGTCGAGACCGGCTTGCGGTCCGGCTAAAGACCGCGGTCCGCACCCCCCGAAGCGCGTTAACCTTTTGACGCCCTGCCCGACATAGCCCCGTTCAAGGTCCGACGGAATGCCGACGCATCGCCGACGCTTTGCAGACAGCACAAAACCCCTGTGCAGCCTTGGTTAACGCAGGTCTCGAGCGGTCGCGCCACCACCGCCGGAAAATCACCGTTCTCCACGTTAACTCTTGCCCCCATTCCACCGTTCCCCTAAACGGCGTCCTCACCAACAAGTCTCCGCTACCTTGTCAAAACGGAACCCATTATGACACGTCTCCTCCCCGGCATCCTTGCCATGGCCGCCGTTGTGGTCGCCTCCAACATCCTTGTGCAATTCCTGTTCGGCAACTGGCTGACATGGGGCGCATTCACCTACCCCATCGCCTTTCTGGTGACCGATGTGATGAACCGCGTTTACGGCCCGCAAGCCGCGCGGCACGTTGTTTTCGCTGGCTTTTTCGTAGGCATCGCCTGCTCCCTCATCGGCTCGCAGATCATGCTGGAATACGGCCCCGCCGTCCCGCTGCGCATCGCCGTGGCCTCCGCCATCGCGTTTCTGACTGCACAACTTTTAGACGTGTCGATTTTCAACCACCTGCGCCAAAGCGTCTGGTGGAAAGCCCCGCTGGCCTCGACCCTCATCGGCTCCATCGTCGACACCGCGCTGTTCTTCACCATCGCATTCTCCGCCTCGATCACACTCTTTGGCACTGGAAATGATGAAGCAATTTCATGGGCTTGGGAGGCTATTCCCCTGCTCGGACAAGGCCCCGTGGTGCCGCTCTGGGTCTCTCTGGCCATCGCCGACTGGTCGGTAAAACTGGCCGTAGCCTTGCTGGCATTGATCCCCTTCCGGATGATCGTTGCGAAACTTTCACACAAAACTGCGTAGAAAACTCTTGAGTTATCCACAAGATGTGGCACCTTTCCCTTGAACAGCAACCATTGAAAGGAGGTGTCCATGTCTAGAGTGATATTGGAGCAAGGTGTCAGGCAAGGTACGGAGGTGCGTGTCTAGGGGCAGCCCCCTAACCCACACCGAGGTATCGGTCACGGATCAACCTGACCCACCTCCATCAGATCTCGTCAAAGGGCGCCCGTGCTGTGGGCGCCCTTTGCTTTTTGAAATCAGTCGTATGCGGCGTCGACGATAATTTCGACCAGCAGTTCCGGCCGCGCCAACCGCGCCTCGCCGCACGCTCGCGCCGGCGCGTGACCTTCTGGTACCCACGCATTCCAGACCTCGTTGAGCCCCGCAAAATCGGACATATGCGCCAGCCAAACCGTAGCCCGCAGCATTTTTTCGCGTGAGGATCCCGCCAAGGCCAGCATGGCATCAACGCGGCGCAGGCATTCTTCGGTCTGCTCCTTGATGCCGTTTCCTTCGCCGACCTGACCGGTGATATAGGCCACGCCATTGTGCTTCACGACCTTGCTCGACCGCGCACCTGTTTCAATTCTTTCGATCATTTTTTGCTGCCTCCTGTTGCTGCGGAAAACTGTATGCCCTGTGCCGTTTGAACGCACCCCCTATACAACAGCGCCCAACCAGCGTATTGCCGCCCACTTGCGGTGCGCGCTCAGGGCACGGGCCGCGTTTGTGGCCAAATAGGGGTGGCTGCTTTTTCCTTTTTGCCCTGACCAGAAAGACGTGACCCGTGATACAATCCATTCAAGACGCGCTGACCGAGCGCGGCTACACCGACCTGACTCCAGTCCAAACAGCAGTAACCGATGACGAATACGGCAACGCGGACCTTTTGGTTTCTGCGCAAACCGGTTCCGGCAAGACAGTCGCGTTCGGCCTCGCAATTGCACCGACCTTGCTTGGTGACGAGCTGAAATTCGGCCGCGCCGCAGCACCGCTCGCCCTTGTGATTGCCCCGACCCGCGAACTGGCGTTGCAGGTCAAACGCGAGTTGTCGTGGCTTTACGCAAAGGCTGGTGCTGTCGTGGCGTCCTGTGTCGGCGGCATGGACATGCGTGACGAACGACGTGCATTGGACCGTGGTGCGCATATCGTCGTCGCGACACCGGGCCGCTTGCGCGACCATATTCAACGCAGCTCGATCGACCTGAGCGAAGCGCGTGCTGTTGTCCTTGACGAAGCTGATGAAATGCTGGACCTCGGTTTCCGCGAAGATCTGGAGTTCATCCTGTCCGAAGCGCCGGAAAGCCGCCGCACCTTGATGTTCTCGGCAACGGTTCCGGCGTCCATCGCCAAACTGGCGAAGAGCTACCAGAAAGATGCGATCCGCGTTTCGACAAAAGCCGAGAACAGCCAGCACTCTGACATTGAATACCGTGCGATGGCCGTAGCCCCGCGCGATGCCGAGAACAGCCTGATCAACGTTCTGCGCTATTACGAAGCACCCACTGCGATCGTGTTCTGCAACACCCGCGCCATGGTGAACCGCCTGACGACCCGCTTTTCAAACCGGGGCTTCTCGGTCGTCGCTTTGTCCGGCGAATTGAGCCAGAACGAACGCACCCACGCATTGCAATCCATGCGTGATGGCCGTGCGCGCGTTTGCGTGGCCACCGACGTCGCGGCACGCGGGATCGACCTGCCCAATCTTGAGCTGGTCATCCACGCAGAACTGCCAAACAACCACGAAACGCTGCTGCACCGGTCTGGCCGGACGGGCCGAGCTGGTCGCAAAGGCGTCAGCGCGATGATCGTCCCTGCCAAAATGCGCCGGAAGGCCGAGCGCTTGTTGCAAGGGGCAAAGGTCAAAGCTGAATGGGTCGAGGCCCCCTCCGCCGACGATGTAAACGCCCGCGATGAAGAACGCCTGTTCAACGATCCGGTCTGGGTCGACACGGCAACGGATAGCGAAGCCGGTCTGGTCGCAAAGCTGGTCGAGCGGTTCTCGCCCGAGCAAATCGCGACCGCCTACACCCGCCTGTTCCGCGAACGTCAATCCGCACCGGAAGATCTGGCCCCGTCCGGCTCCGACGCGCCAAAAGAACGCCCTGCATTCGGTGAAAGCGTCTGGTTCTCGATCTCTGTCGGTCGCAAGGACAACGCAGAGCCACGCTGGCTTCTGCCGGCAATGTGCCGCGCGGGTGATCTGACGAAAGACGATATCGGCGCAATCCGCATTCAGCAGAACGCAAGTTTCGTCGAGATTTTGAAAACCAGCGTTGACGGTTTCCTGAAGGCGCTTGGCGACGGGATGAAACTGGAAGACGGGGCGATTGTAACGCGCCTTGATAAGGCACCGGACTTCACGTCCATGCCGCGCCCACAAGGTGGTGCTGGCAAGAAGCCTTACGAAAAGAAATCCTACGATAAAAAACCGTATGACAAGAAACCATACGAGAAAAAACCGCATCGCGGCGACTATGATACGCCGCCGCGTCCAGCAGCGACGGAGCAACCGAAGACTGGCAAAAGCATCAGCGATGCGCGGCCAGCGGGTGCGGTGACAGATCACAAGCCGCGTCCTGCCGGTGACAAAAAACCGTATGAGAAGAAACCTTTCGACAAAAAAGGCGACAAGAAGCCATACGATAAGAAACCACGCGGAGACAAAGCCCCTTACGAGAAGAAGGGTGACAAGCCCGCTTTCGATAAGAAGCCCGACGGCAAGAAGCCTTTTCGCAAGGCCGACGGTGACAAGCCGTTCCGCAAAACCGATGGCGACAAGCCGCGTTTCGACAAGAAGCCCGGCGGCAAAAAGCCGTTCAACAAAGCCGATGGTGGCAAACCTGCGGGCAAGCGCCCTGCGGCAAGCGCCAATGACACGTCCAAACGCTTCACGCCTCCGGGTGGCAAGGTGAAGCCGCGTGTCAACAAAGGGGCTGGCGCCACTCCGAAACGCGGTAAAGGCAAGCCTTAATCCGGCGTATTCATCACGCGGATCATGGGGTATCAAAGCCCTATGATCCGCGTGAACGACTCCATTACGATTGAAGATTGGGAATTGACCGAAAGCTTCACCCGCGCCCAAGGGCCGGGCGGGCAAAACGTCAACAAGGTTTCCACAGCGGTCGAGTTGCGTTTCGAGGCGGAGCGATCCCCAAATCTGACCGGTCCGGTGAAGGCCCGCCTGAAACGGCTAGCGGGACGGCGCTGGACCAATGACGGCGCGTTGATCATCTTTGTGCAAGAGACCCGTTCCCAAGCCCGCAACCGCGAGCTCGCGGAAGTTCGGCTGCGTGAGCTGATCCTGAAAGCGCTGGAGACACCCAAGCGGCGGATAAAGACACGCCCGACGCTTGGATCTCAACGCCGCAGAATTGCAGCCAAAAAACAGCGCGGCGAAGTCAAATCCCTTCGCGGGAAGGTCAATGACGACGACTGATGTACTGTTATTCTAGGTCTGCCAACCGAGTGTCAGACCACAACTGCGATTTCGTCCTGATCACCGACGCCGAAGACGCGTTTGTAACGTGCGATCTCCTCCGCTGGTCCCATTGCCTTGCGGGGGTTGTCAGACAACTTCACCGTCGGACGGCCATTTGCGGACACGGCTTTGCATACCAGAGAGAACGGTGCGAGGCCGTCATTGGGCACCAGCCCCCTGAAATCATTGGTCAGCAACGTCCCCCAACCAAACGAAACACGGACCCGCCCGCGGAACTGGGCCTGCAATTCTATGATCTTGTCGACATCCAGCCCGTCTGAGAAAATCACCAGCTTCTGCGTCGGGTCTTCTCCACGCGACTTCCACCAACGAATGGCCCGCTCGGCACCTTCCGCCGGATCGCCACTGTCGATACGAATTCCGGTCCATCCAGCAAGCCAATCCGGCGCACCGGCAAGAAACCCGTCCGTGCCGTAGGTGTCGGGTAAAATGATGCGTAGATTGCCTTCATGTTCTTCGTGCCAGTCGGCCAGCACGTCATAGGGCGCCTGCCTCAACGCCTCGTCACTCTCGGCCAATGCGGAGTATACCATGGGCAACTCATGCGCATTTGTCCCGATGGCCTCGACTTCGCGGCGCATCGCGATCAGGCAATTCGACGTGCCCACAAACTTATCGCCGAGCCCTTCCTGCATCGCTTGCACGCATCGGTCCTGCCACATGAAGCTATGCCGGCGGCGCGTTCCGAAATCCGCAAGGCGCAGATCGTCAACGCCTTGCAGCTTCTCAACCTTTTCCCACAACCGCGTCATCGCCCGTGCATAGAGCACCTGAAGCTCGAACCGGCCCATGTCCTTTAAAACAGCACGAGAGCGCAGTTCCATCAAGACAGCCAGCGCCGGAATTTCCCAAAGCATGACTTCGGGCCATTTGCCTTCAAATGTTAGCTCATATTGGCCATCGCGTTTTTCAAGATGGTAGGCGGGCAACGAGACATTCTCGAACCACTCCATGAAATCAGGGCGGAACATCTGGCGCTTGCCGTAGAAGGTGTTGCCGCGCAGAAAAGTGCTTTCGCCGCGGGACAGAGACAGCGAGCGGATGTGATCAAGTTGCTCTCGCAATTCCCCTTCATCCACCAGATCCGCCAAGCGGACATCCTTGCTCCGGTTGATCAGCGAGAAGGTGACATTGGTGTCCCGCTTATTGCGAAAAACCGATTGGCACATCAACAGCTTGTAGAAATCGGTGTCGATCAAAGATCGCACAATTGGGTCGATCTTCCATTTGTGGTTATAAACCCGTGTCGCGATATCAACCATTGAGCTGCACTCCCGCGCGTTTCATATTTTCCAGTGCGGCCTCAAGCGAGCCGTCCATATCAATTGCGCGGCACAGGTTTTTGTCGACGCTCACCGCGAAGCCAAGTTTGGCACCGTCAACGGCAGAGAAATTCACGCAGAAATCCAGCGCCAGCCCAACCATCGTCAGCTTCGCAATCCCGCGCGTATGCAGATACCCCTCCAACCCTGTGGGCGTGGTCTGATCGTTCTCGAAAAACGCAGAATAGCTGTCTACTGCGGGGTTAAAACCCTTTCGCACAACCATTTGTGCAGGATCGGTGTGCAGGCCCTGATGAAACGCAGCCCCTTGGCTT
The DNA here is from genome assembly GCF_900129235.1 of Litoreibacter ascidiaceicola. Classification (GTDB taxonomy): domain Bacteria; phylum Pseudomonadota; class Alphaproteobacteria; order Rhodobacterales; family Rhodobacteraceae; genus Litoreibacter; species Litoreibacter ascidiaceicola. Next base: position 125,151 of record NZ_FQUV01000005.1, read on the forward strand.
CCTTGCAAACAATGATCCGGCCACAACACTTGCGGGCCATAAGGCATGGTGGTGACTGAAAACGGCTCAAGCCCCTCGTGAGACGACGCAAAGGATGAATGCCCCTCGGGATGCCAATCCTGGGTCAGAATAACCGCTTGGAACTCGGTCATCAGCGCGTTGATCGACTCAACAATCCCGTCGCCACCTGCAACGGCCAGCGCCCCACCCGGACAGAAATCATTCTGAACGTCGATGACGATCAAGGCTTCGTCGGCTGCGCGCATATCTCATCCTCCCGGGATTTCGCCTGAACTTGCTAGGGCCATGCCCGCCTTGCGTCAACAGCCCGCACTTGATCCTGCTTTTGCACAGTCGTAAAGCGTTCGCATGTTTACAGTTGCTGCACTTTATCATTTCACCCGCTTCGAAGACCCTGACAGCTTGCGCCCCGCCTTGGTGGCGCTTTGCGAGCGCGAGGGCTTGCGAGGGACCTTGCTGGTTGCCCACGAAGGAATCAACGGCACGGTGGCGGGCAATCGTGGTCAAATTGACGCCTTGCTGGCGCATCTGCGCGCCTTACCCGGCTGCGCCGATCTGGAACACAAGGAATCCACCGCATCTGACATGCCGTTCAACCGGATGAAGATCCGCTTGAAGCGCGAGATCGTGACGATGGGCCAGCCGGACGTAGACCCGCTAGCGGGCACCGGCCACTATGTCAAACCAGCTGATTGGAACGAGCTTATCCAGTCAGAGGACGTCGCCGTGATCGACACTCGCAACGACTACGAGGTGGCCATTGGCACCTTTGAGGGCGCGATTGATCCTCAAACCAGAAGTTTCGGTGAATTCCCCGCATGGTGGGAGGCCAACAAAGACCGCTTCCACAACAAACGGATCGCGATGTTTTGCACCGGTGGTATCCGCTGCGAGAAATCCACCAATTACTTGCTCGGCCAAGGAGTCGAAGACGTTTACCATCTGCAAGGCGGCATTCTCAAATATCTGGAAGAAGTTCCCGAAAGCGCGAGCACTTGGGATGGTGAATGCTTTGTCTTCGACGGGCGGGTTTCCGTGGGACATGGACTAAAAGAGGGCGAGTTGAAGCTGTGCTACGCCTGCCGCCGCCCCTTGCAGCCCGAAGACATGCGGCGTGCGGAGTACGAGCTTGGCGTTAGCTGCCACCACTGTTTGCACGAAACCACGCCTGAGGATCGCGACCGCTTCCGCGAACGTCAGACGCAGATCAGGTTGGCAACCAAACGCGGCGAAAAGCACATCGGTTAACGACCGCCAAGCATCCGGCCGATCTTGCGCCCAATGGACTGAGCACCCCGTTGCGCAATCATACGCGCCGAGAAATCATTCTGGAAAAAGCGCAGCAACTCTTCGGGTGGCAATGTGCGCATCCTTGCAACCGACCGATCCCAATCGCGCGGCGTATAGGCAGCGGCACGGCGATTGGCTTCGAAACCAATGCGATACTGCAAAGCCAGCTTTCGGCGAACAATCCTCTCCCACTGCGTCAAGGCTTTGGGTGAGTCCTTTCCCAATGCTGCGCCTAATGTGCGGCCGTGTTCGATACATATCCGAATGCCTTCCCCTAATGTCGGCGTGGCCATATTCGCGCTATCTCCAACGCGGATGACCCCGTCGAAAATCAGATTGGATGTGAACGGAACGGACGGCAGAATTCCTGCGTTAACGTGGAAGCTCAGAGGTCTTGGTAAACCCATGCGCTCCAACGCATTGCTTGCAAGAAGGCCCTCCATAAGCGCCTTTGGCGACTGGTCGGAATCCGGCTCAATCAAGCCCACACCCAACCGTAAGCTCCCCAATGTCGTGGGGAACGCCCATCCATATCCCGTGGGTGTCGCTGACCCGAAGAAAAGCGCCGCGCGGTCTGGGTCGTGCGATGGTGCCGCAAACTCGTACTCGATACCAATCCCGCGCCTGTCGGGCGGTGGGCTGAGACCCAGACTTTGCAAAACTGCGCAATGCCAACCCGAAGCATCCACGATCACTCGCGAGGCAATTTCGTATTCGTTCCGGTTTTCGCGCAGCCGTGAGATGAGCTTTCCACCTTCTCGCCGCGTCTCCAAGTATTTGGTACCACATCGAATGTCGGCCCTAGTTTGCCCCGCTAGCCAGCGATAAAGGGCCGTTACATTCAACACCCCGACTGGGTCTGATGACATGTCGAGTTTCAGATGTTCATTGTCTGAATAAATATCCGCATTGTTCACGGGGTGAGCGAATTCAGCTGGAATGCCCAGTGCGCTTACGTCCCGCATCCAGCATCCACCGGAAGTGCGGACCGGGGTGCCAATGCTGCGATCTTGGTGCACCAAAATCGCCGAAATATCTTCTGGCAGCGTGGACGCGACAGACAAACCGGCGGGGCCACCGCCGACAATTAGGATTTCTGTATCGACACGATCCATCATACCCGTATTTGGCACAGCTTGCGAAGGTGACGCCATGGGGAAACCGATTTTGACGGCGTCTACTTCTTCAACTCCGCAACGTAAGCGGCCACTTGCCGCGCGGTTTGCCCTCGTAATTTGCGTAGCGCGTCGAGCTGCAACGCAGTCGGCAAATCTATCAGGTGCTTTGCAATCAAGGCCGGATGCTGCGCCATGATATCAGGCTCCCCCGTTACAGGTGCGGCGGTTTTTTCAGACGCTGTGCTCTCTTGCACCTTAGTGTTGCGAAGGGTTTCGCGTGGCCGATGTGGCTGGGCCAATCGCCGAACAAGAGTTGCCAGCGCCTTACTCATGTCAGGTGGGGCGGCTTTCCTGTCCAAAGGCTGAATGGCGGTGCGGGCCAGATCCTTGAAGAACGGATGCGCAGATGTCTTGGCAAAATCTGCGCCCAGCATTGAAACAAGCATACGCGCTTTCTTGACCTGACCCGGTGATGGTGCCCCGTCGGCGTGCTGAGGCATAGTTGGCAAAGGCTCGGCAGGATTCGACATTTACATATAGCTCCTTACAAGTGCGCTTGAGATCAAACTCCATCCGTCGGCCACAACAAAAAATGCCAGCTTGAATGGCAAAGATACGATGGCGGGTGGCACCATCATCATGCCCATCGACATGAGAACCGCTGACACCACCAAGTCGATGATCAAAAATGGTAGGAACACCAAAAAACCGATCTGGAATGCACGCTCGATCTCGCTGAGCATGAACGACGGAATTAAGATCGAGAATGACGCCTCACTGGGGGCACCACCTCCGGCTTGCTCCGGTCGAAGATCCGCCAGCGTCAAAAAGGTATCCATATCCAATCGCGCAGACATGAACCCGCGAAATGGTTCCAGCGCCTTGGGTATGGCCTCCTCGATTGAGATAACACCTTCGTTCAAGGGTTTCAGTCCGTTTTCCCAGCTTGCCGTGAAAACCGGGTCCATTACGAAATAGGTCAGAAATAACGCCAAGCTGACGATCAGCATGTTGGGAGGTGCAGATTGCAGGCCGATCGCCTGACGCAAAATGGACAACACCGTTACGACGAACGGGAAGCAGGTGATCATAATCGCGATGCCCGGGGCAAGGCTCAGGACAGTCATCAACGCAATCAACTGCATCGCACGCGCGCTTAGTGAGGCGTCATCCCCCAGAGAAATCGACAGGTCCTGCGCTTCTGCGGGCAACGCGAGAAATATCCCCGCTGTAAGAACGAGTACGGCTAAGCGAACGGTTGATTGCAAACCCGTCATTTCAACCCGGTTGTCGGATCACCCACGGCGGTCAGTCGCACCGACAGGCTGCCGTCGTCACCGTCTGGCGACGTTTCTAGAAACCCTTTGGCGATTAGCTTGTCACCAACATAGAGTTCCACCGGATCGTCGACATGGGTACTTAATGGTAGAATTGAATCCGGCTCCAGCTGCATCAGGTCTTTGATGGTCGGTGACGCGGAGCCGACGCAAACGCGTATGTCAACGCTTACACCTTGTAGAAGATCGTCCTTCAAACTTGTCGGGTCAGGCATGTTCCGCCTCCATCAATTCCGGGATTTCAAAGAAGGTATTTATCGCATCCCGCAAATCATCGAGCGTGGCATCCAGATCAATGCGGGCCTGCCCGTCGCCAAGATGTACAGTTGCCTGAGATGCGGTGAGGGTCGGCTCGGCTTTCACAATCACCGGAAGCTTTATGGTTTCTGCCACCAGTTCTTCCAGCATGGCAGTGCTTTCCGGCGCACACGCAATCGTAATAGTTGTTTCGATGCCGTCGGCAGCTTCAGCAAGCACCTCTACGATCCGGCCTCCAATGCTTTTGGCTAACAGCTGGGGCAAGATTGCTTCAACCATGGCATCCAGCACCGGCCTCACCGACTGCATGACGTGCTCTCGCGCCTCGAAATATGTGAAGTTCACCACCTGAAGCGCAGAAGACAATGCTTCGCGCGTTTCGCGATCTTGGTCTTGAGATGCGGCAGCAGCATCCTGCCATCCACATTTATAACCATCGTCAAATGACGCACGCAGGGCATCTGCGTTTGTCCCCGCTGTCGGCGTCGACGCCTTTGGTCGCAGGTCAGCGGAAGAAAAATCCTCTAGATAAGAACTCTGGGTCATTGTGCCGTCACCTCCGGCGCTTCGATCCAGCTTTTCAAGACCTCAACAGTTTCATCTTGGCGTTCGTCAATTAGGGCCTTCAACCGCTCTACAGGGTCTTCGGGCTGCACGGGCGCGTTCAATGAGTTGGATCCGACAACCGGCAAGCCTTTCGGTATGGAATCGGCCTGCCCCCTCTGGGTCTGCTCTTTGCCGATTGCGGCAGGCAGGGCTGGAACTTGTGTGGGGCCGGAGATCAGATCAGGCGAAGGCAGCTCGTTCAGCGGTCGCTCGGCAGACTTGGCCGCCACCAAAATGGGCCGTAAGACAAACAATCCAAGCGCGAGAACAACGAAAGCTGCGGCCGCGATTCGGGTTAATGCCATGACATCCAATGGACGAGACGTCACCCAACCGTTCTCGGGTGTTTCAATTAAAGTCGGATCCGGCGTCAAATCCATTGATCGCAACGTCACCGAGTCACCGCGCGTCTCATCAAACCCGATCGCTGATTTCACCAACGCGTCGAGCGCGAGCAATTCTTCATCACTGCGGGGCTCCCAAACTTCCACTCCCCCCTCGTCAATTCGCTTTGTCCCATCCACAAGCACGGCAACAGTGACCCGCTTTATGGAGCCTGCAATTCGGCGGATTTCACGGGTCGTTTCCGAGATTTCGTAATTTACAATTTCTCGGGTTTCGGAGTTTTGGCCGGACTGCTCGTTCCCGCCCTGTCCATTGCCTTCAGGCAGGTTGCTGGCAACTGTCACTGCCCCGCCTCCCTGGTTCCGTGAGGAGCTTGATGTCTCTTGCGTGTTTGTGCTGATCGCCACTCGACTTTCGGGATCCAGCTTGCGTTCAACAATGGTTTCCGCGTCTGTCAACGTATCGACATTAACCTCCACGACCGCACCACCGATGCCGGTTCTTGCCAGAATGAGCCGCTCGACATTTTGCTTTAGGCGCTCCCCATGTGCCAAGGCTGATCGCGCGGGGGTATCCTTCCCTGACGACGTCATGATCACACCTAGATCCGCATTAATTATTGATACGTCATCGGGTTGAAGCCCTGCCACAGCAGACGCGACAAGGAAGCGGATCGCATCAGCGGTCGCGTTCGGAATTTGGCCGCCATCCCCTCGAATCGATACAGAAGCAGTCGGTTGTACAGATCGCCGAAACGGGCTTTGCGAGGCTTGCGCAATGTGTACTCTCGCCGCGCTGATCTGGGGATTTGCCACAATTGTCCGCGCCAATTCCCCCTCTTTTGCACGCAAATAAGCGGCATCGAACATCTGCGAAGTTGTCCCGAAACCGCTGAGTTCATCAAGAAGCTCGTAACCATCGCCGGAATTGGCCGGCAACCCTTCCCCCGCAAGCGTCAACCGCAGTTGGTCGCGTTGAGCATCTTCAACATAGATCGCCCCACCCTTCACTTCGAACGGAACACCCTGAGCTTCAAGCTGTGCGATAACTTCACCGGCCGCATTCGGTGCGAGCCCGCTATACAGAAGGCCCATATTGGGCGTCGCAGCCATGCGCGTAAGAAACAACACACCCAACATGACGAGCACCGTCGTTCCAATGACAATGACGCGCTTCCGCGTATCCAATGCGTCCCATAACTGCTGGAATTGCTGCACGACTGAACCTCTCACAATGGCGAGTCATTCTGACCCGCTGACAGCCACTTAAAGTGATCAGCCTTAACAATCGGTTAGTCGGTTGGCCCGTATAGCTGAAAAAAACCAGCGAGAATCAAATGACGGACGAAACTGAAGAACCACCCAAGAAAAAAGGGAAAGCCGGACTGATCATCGGGCTCGTCCTAGCAATGCTTGGCGGGGGTGGTGGATTCTTTGCTGTGTATTCCGGCATGATCCTTGCACCCGAAATCGAGCACGTAACAGAGGCAGCGCATGACGTAACAGAGCCGCTTCCTGCTATCAGCTTTGTGCCAATCAATCCAATTGTCGTCACTGTCGGGCGCTCTGGAAATCGCCAGCTTCGATTTCGTGCCGAACTGGAAGTCGCACCCGAGCGCACTGAAGATGTTGCGTTGTTGATGCCGCGAATTCTGGACGTCCTGAACGGCTATTTGCGCGCAGTGGACCTTTCCGAGCTCGAAAATCCGGCCTCCCTGATCAGACTACGGGCACAAATGCTGCGCCGGGTTCAAATCGTGACAGGCACGGGGCACGTGCGTGACCTTCTAATTACCGAATTCGTATTTTCGTGAGGATCTCGTTTGACTTTTTTAGCTGATATCCTCCTTGGACTTGGGGCAATTGCCGCCGCAATCTATTGCTTCGTCCTGTCTCGAAAGCTCTCCAAGCTCAAAGGCCTAGACCAAGATTTAGGCTCAGCCATTGCTATACTGTCGCGGCAAGTAGATGAAATGACACGTGTTTTATCATCAGCGCAAGATACGGCGAACACTTCGGCAACCGACTTAAAAGACAAGACCGAAGTTGCCGCGAACATCGCCGACCGTCTGGAGTTGATGATCGCAGCCCTTCAGGACCTCCCCGAAACTGAAGTGGAGGCGGACGCTCAATTCCTTGCGGAGGCAGCGGCTGCCAATCCGGACGCAAACATCTTCGTTCGGAATGCTTCCCGAAAGGCACCGCAATGACAGAATCCAAGAAAGCCCGATCACCGCGAAAGATACTGATCTTCGTCGTCGCCATGTTGCTTTTGTCCGGCAGCCTGCGTCTCGGGTCGGTCGGAATAGCGATTGCATCCAGCCCTGAAGACACGGAGCCATCGACGGAAGATGGCGCAACCTTGGAATGCGTAACTGATGCTGAAACGCAGGAGCTTATGGCACTCCTGCGGGAACGCTCCGATCGGGTGGCAGAGGTCGAGGCCACGCAGGCGCAACGACAAAAGGACCTTGTCCAAGCCGAAGCTGAACTTCTGGAGAACCTTAACAAGTTGGAGGATGCAGAGACCCGTCTTGCCGCGACTATTCAGCGTGTCGACGGGGCGTCATCAGATGATGTCAGCCGACTGACATCTGTCTATGAATCGATGAAGCCAAAAGACGCGGCCCTGCTTTTCGAGCAAATGAACCCCGAATTTGCTGCGGGGTTCCTTGCGGAAATGTCGCCGTCGGCGGCTGCAGGTATTCTATCAGGTCTTACAGCCGAAAAAGCCTACGCTATCAGCGTTGTTCTGGCTGGCCGGAACGCAAACGCTCCGAAAATCTAAGCCACATCTGCGCAGCAAAGAAAGGAGTATCTGGAAATGGTTGGAATAGTCGGGGTCGTGGTCGTATTCGTAATGGTCTTCGGTGGCTATCTTGCTGCTGGTGGCAAAATGGGCATTATTCTGAAGTCGCTCCCCTTCGAATTCACCATGATCGGCGGAGCAGCCGTCGGAGCCTTTCTGATCAGCAACGACTTTTCGGGCGTCAAACACACCGTCAAAGACATTGGAAAAGTATTCAAAGGCCCGAAATGGAACAAGCAGGATTATCAAGACTTGCTTTGCCTGTTGTCCGAACTTCTTCGTGTCGCGCGCCGCAGCCCTGTAGAGCTTGAGCCCCATATTGAAACGCCGGCGGAGTCGTCGATTTTTACAGATTACCCCAAGATTTTGGCGGATAACGAAACGGTCAACCTGATCTGCGACACATTGCGATCCGCGGGAATGAACTACGACGACCCGCATCAAGTCGAAGAGGTTCTTGAAAAGCGCATCGAAGGAAACTCACATCATGCGATGCATTCAAGTCATGCCATGCAGACCATCGCGGATGGCTTGCCAGCACTGGGCATCGTGGCGGCGGTCTTGGGTGTCATCAAAACAATGGGATCAATTGACCAACCCCCCGAAGTATTGGGCAAGCTCATTGGTGGTGCACTTGTAGGAACTTTCCTAGGGGTATTCCTAGCCTACGGCTTTGTGGGGCCATTCGCAGCCAAAATCAAAACCGTCATTGAAGACGAGGGGCATTTCCAGTCGCTGATACGAGAAATTCTGGTTGCCAATCTTCATCAGCATTCCGTGAACATGTGCATCGAAGTCGGGCGGCAGAACACACCAAGCTCTCTTCGCCCGAGTTACTCCGAGCTTGAAGAAGCCCTGAAAGGGGTGCGAAAGGACGCGGCTTGAAACTTATCGTTCTCCTTTTGGGCATCCTGTGTTGCGGGAACGCTTGGGCCAAGCCGGCAGTTGTAAAATCCGGCGAACATGACGGATTTTCACGGCTGGTTCTCTACACTGGCAAGGCGCAGAGATGGTCCCAATCCCGATCAGACAACTCCGTCTCGGTCACAATCGAAGGTTGGACATCGGGCTTCGATACCTCCGAGGTTTTCCGCATGATTCCTCCCGATAGAATTGCGCGAGTGGAGTCCACAAATTCGAGCTTGAATATCGTTCTCGATTGTAATTGTCCGATCGACATCCAAACGGTTGATCGAGTGGGTCTGCTGGTGGATGTCTTTGACGAACCCGTCAACTTAACGACAGAAGTGAAGCCCGTTCCCGCCACATACTACTGGCCGGACCCAGAGGAATTCAACCGCCAACGTGAGAACACATCCGCCGTATCTGCCTTTCGGGAAAACCTGTCGGAACGCATCGGAAAGGCAGCGACGCAACAGTTACTGACTCCAATTCCACCTAAGTTGCCGAAGTCAGAAGCTCCTCCTGCACCGACCGACGCAAAACTGCTCCCTGAACCACCAGCCAACCGGATTAGAACGACTTCTGCCTTCGACCGCGCGGCAAGACGGGAACACGTCTCGGTACGAACGAAACCGGATTGCCCACCAGAACGGCTTGGTGATATCGAAAACTGGGGAGCCGAGCTCTCATTTTCAGATCAGATCAGTGAAGCACGCAACTCGCTTGTGGGTGAATTTGACGAATTGGATCAAGCAGAAGCGTTGCACCTAACGAAACTCTACCTCTATTTTGCGATGGGAGCCGAAGCGCTCGCCACGATCGACACACTCGGTTTGACCGGTGAGCAGGTTCAATTTCTGAGGCCGCTCGCAAAGATTCTGGATGGCGACAATACAGCAAATTTTCCGGCCAAGCTTCCAAGCAACGGCTGCGATGGCATGCTCGCTGTATGGGCAGCAATTTCAAGCAGCGACGAAGTGAAAATCGCCGAGCCTCAGGCGAAAGTTATCACGGAAAACTTCACCCGCCTTCCCCATCATCTGAAATCTGCACTTGGCCCCTATTTGATGGTGCGGCTGCACCAAGACGGCCAAGAGATTGCAGTCAGTGTCCTTCGAAATTCGCTGGTCAGACATCACCCAGATATGAAAGCTGCTGCTCCGGTACAGGGCGATCTAGAAAGTCTGCCTGTCGAAGATTTGATGGTCTTGGTCAAGAAGAGCAATAGTGAAACACCTCAAGCTCTGGTCCTCGTGCTTCAACAGGCAATTGAAAAGGGTCTTGCAGTCGAGCCACCTATGGAGGAAATCGCAAAATCGTTTGTAGTCCAGCAAAGTGGTGACAAATCGTCAAAGGATCTGGCAATGCTCTTAGCGCAAAATTCTGTCCTAAAAGGTGACTATGCCGATGCATTAGATGCTGCCACCAAACTCTTGGACGATGACCGAATGGAAAAAGTAGTCTCCTTCACTGCAAAGCACTTGGCTGAGCACGGAAGCGATACTGACGTTGCAAAATTTGCCTTACGGTTAAAACCTGAACAGCGGGACAAATATCTACAGCCTGAGACAGTTGGCATCATCAAGAAGCGACTGGAAACGGCAAGCTTGGGTAAGCTCGCGCAGACGTTTTCTGGTCGTTCGCCAATTGATTTTGAAGCCGAAACAGAAACTTCAATCATCGCTGAAAGTGCTGACTCATCTCGCGTTTCGTCCTCTGGCACAATTACGCCACCTACACTGATTTCAGCAAAAGACATGCTTGGGGCAAGTAAGGATGTGCGTCAAAAAATCGGAAACATGCTGAGCCGTGAAAGTGCTGTAGTTGTCAAATAACGACGGCCAAGTTAACCATCCATTATCGCCTGTAAATCTAAGCTGGACGGGCGCTTTCAATACCTAACTCCAACCGGCTTGATCCCTTGATGAAAATGTTCTTTCAACCCACCGTTATTCTGGCTGTGGCGCTCATGGCAATCATTGTGATGATGATCCTGCCGATGCCTGCATGGGTGTTGGATCTTGGCTTAGCCGCGTCTTTCGGCCTTGCGATCCTTATGTTCACAACGACATTGTTTCTGGAACGACCGCTGGATTTTTCGGCGTTCCCGACGATCTTGCTGGCGTCTTTGATGCTGCGATTATCGCTCAACGTCTCATCAACCAAGCTGATAATCGGAGAAGGGCACACCGGTACCGGAGCCGCGGGAAACGTGATTGAGGGCTTCGCCAACTTTGTCATGGGCGGCAGTGTCTATCTTGGTCTGGTAGTATTTTGCGTCCTGCTTATCGTGAATTTCATTGTTATCACCAAGGGCGCAACGCGCATGGCGGAAGTGGGCGCACGCTTTGCCTTGGACGGAATGCCGGGCAAGCAACTGGCCATCGATAGCGACATGTCCGCAGGTGCCATTGATCACACCGAGGCCAAGTCCCGACGTGAACGTGAACAAGCTGAAACTACCTTTTTCGGCTCTCTGGATGGCGCATCAAAATTCGTAAAAGGCGACGCCGTCGCAGGCCTGCTGATAACCATGTTGAACCTCGTAATGGGCCTCATCATTGGTGTGGCAGCTCACGGGATGCCGATGGGCTTGGCGTTCGAAACTTACGCGATTTTGACGGTTGGCGATGGTCTCGTAACACAGATTCCGGCCGTCATCATTTCAATTGCCACAGCCCTGCTTCTTGCCCGCGGTGGGACCAGCGGCGCAACCGACATAGCCATGGTTGAACAAATCGGGCGGCATCCATCCGCGATTGCAACTGTCGGGGTGCTCATGGTGTTTTTCGCGCTGGTCCCCGGGATGCCATTCATCCCGTTTATGCTCGGGGCTGCGGCGCTTTTGGCTGCAGCCTATTATTTCAAACGCAAGCTCGATCTGACGCCGGAAGTTACTGCGCCAATATCAATTGAACGGGTGCCCGAAAAATCAATGGGAGACATCCTTGATCTGGACGAGATTCATGTCGAATTCTCGCCGGATCTCGTGATGATGGCGCTTGACCCGACGACCGGCTTGGAAACTCGAATTGCGAATATGCGCAGCCACGTTGCGAGCAGCTTTGGCCTGGTTTTGCCTGAAATTAGATTAACCGATGATGCATCTCTTGCATCTGGCGTGTACCGAATACGCATTCATGGCGTCGTGAAAGCCGAAGACAAATTACTCCCAGATTCCGTGCTTGCCCTGCTTCCGCCTGATGCCCCGAACGCGATTGAAGGCGAAACCGTTAAGGAGCCAGTTTACGGCGCGCCCGCGAAGTGGATGGCACGAAAATACAAGGAAGACGCTGCCTTGGCCGGATGCACGGTGGTAACTCCTCCGGAGATCCTTGCCACGCATCTATTGGAAGTCGTCAAAGGCAACTTTGGGCGACTATTGAGTCTGAGAGGGTTACGTCGGATTCTTGATGAATTCACCAATCTCTCAGACACAAAACGAAATGAAGCAAACCGAAAGATTTTGGATGAGCTCATTCCAGAAAAGGTCTCCCTCGAAACACTTCTTCAAGTGCTCCGCCTGCTTCTCGAGGAGCAAATTTCGATCAGGAACCTTCCAGTAATTCTCGAAAGTATCGCGGAGGGGCGATCCATCCATTCAACGGCAGAAGGGTTATGTGAACATACTCGCCAAAGGCTAGGCGCACAGTTGTTTGCTGAGCTAAAAAGAGAGGACGGCTCACTCCCGCTGATCCAGCTTTCACCCGATTGGGAAGATGTGTTCAGCAAATATTCCAAGTCAGAAACACAACCTTCAGACGTTTCTCTACCACCCGAAGACTATACGCGACTGGCAGAAGGCTTAACTGAAAAGCTGACACATCTGAATGAAAATGGAGTCTTTCCCGCCGTCGTAACATCAGTCCTTCGTCGCAGGTTTATTCGACTGCTCTTGGCGAACCGCGGGATCAACACTTCTGTCTTTTCTTACGAGGAGATCGCGTCTGATAGTCGGCCTGCTATCGTTGGTATGGTCGCGGCGTGATGTTGGGGCTCCTTTCCGAAATCGCATTCCCCCAAGCATATATCTGGGCCGCCTCACTTGTGGTCATGCGGGTAGGAGCCGCGATGGCATTTCTGCCAGCATTCGGAGAACAGGTCGTCCCGATGCGCGTCAAGCTCGCGGCCACACTGGCCTTCTCGGCAATTCTAACTCCGATGATTTGGCAAAGTCTTGAACAGACCAGCTCGCAACGTGACTGGTTTGCGCTAATTGGTCTAGAGGTCATCGCCGGACTTATGGTGGGGTTTGTGTTTCGGCTTTTGGTGATTGCACTGCAAATCGCGGGCACCATCGCAGCGCAATCAACCTCGTTGTCACAGTTTTTCGGCGGTGGATTGGGTGCGGAACCCCAGACAGCATTCAGTACTCTTTTCGTTGTTGCAGGTCTTGGTTTGGCGGTGATGCTAGGACTTCATATTCGCGTAGTTGAGCTCTTATTGAGTTCATACGAGACCTTCCCAGTCGGTGTCTGGCCAGCCAGTGGACCGGCCGCCGAATGGGCCATCTTGAAGGTGGGTCAGATCTTCGGCCTAGGCTTCACCCTGGCCGGCCCCTTCGTTTTAGCATCATTGATTTACAACTTGGGATTGGGTGCAATTAATAAGGCGATGCCTCAACTCATGGTCGCGCTTGTCGGCGCGCCAGCTATCAGTTTGGGCGGCTTAATTTTACTTCTTGTCTCTAGCCCCGTCATCCTGACTGTTTGGGGCCGCGCATTTACGCACCTGACCAGCCCCTCTGGTGCGGGGTTCTAATGTCAGATGCTCCAGAAAGCGGGGAAAAGACGCATGAGCCGACACCGAAAAAACTTCAAGATGCGCGGAAAGAGGGGCAAATTGCGAAGTCGACCGACTTGTCTGCCGCAGCCGCATATGTCGGGTTAATTCTGGCGCTTACGGTGTTGGGCCCAACGGCCTTGCTAGATGCCGCGACAAAGCTGAGTCACTTCATCTCTGAACCTCAGCTCTTTTCAAATTCAGACCGCGCAATGGATAGTGCGTCAATCTCTGGCTTGCTCGGGTCGCTTGTATTGACATCATTGCTGCCTCTTTTTGCCATCCCTGCGATAGCGGTCGCACTAAGCCTTGTGGCGCAAAAAGCATTCACTTTTGCTCCCAGCAAAATACGCCCCAAATTGAGCAAAATTTCTCCTATCACCTCCGCAAAGAACAAGTTCGGGGCAGCTGGACTCTTCGAGTTTGCGAAATCAGCGACCAAGCTTGTCGTCGTCAGTCTCGTTATGGTGTGGTTCCTGAAAGCTGGCCTTCCCGAAATTCTTCAAACTGTAGATCTCCAACCACCACAAATGACAGGCGTACTCGGCAGTCAAATTCTGGCGTTCCTGACCTTGCTACTGGTCGTTTCGATCATTGTTGGAGGTGTCGACTACCTTTGGCAAGTTGCAGAACATCACCGTAAAATTCGCATGACGCGAAAAGAGGTGGAGGACGAAAGCAAGGAAGCGGAAGGCGACCCCCACAACAAGCAGGCCAGGCGCCAAAGAGGATTAGAGATTGCAATGAACCAAATGCTGTCGGACGTACCAGATGCGACAGTTATCATCGTGAACCCCACTCACTACGCAGTTGCGTTAAAATGGGATGAATCCGCATCAACTGCGCCAATCTGTGTTGCTAAAGGTGTGGATGAAATTGCAGCCAGAATCCGTGAAATTGCGCTCAAATCATCCATCCCGATCCATCACGATCCGCCTTCTGCCCGATCCCTGTTCGCCCGCATAGAAGTCGGCGGCGAGGTTTGGCCGGATGACTACCGTGCAGTTGCCGCGGCAATCCGCTTTGCCCAGTCGGTAAGTGCAATGTCGAGGAGAAAACCATGAAGGCCGCTGGATTGCTCGCAGCGCTTGATACAATCTATCAGGCAGATCAAGCGAAATTTCAGAAGTTAAAACTGCGACTCTCTGAACTCGAAAAAAAACGCGCCGCACTCCAAACTGCGCTTAAGCATGATCACACGGGTATTGGCAATTTTCAGCTCGCTGATGCCGCTTGCAAATACGCCGCATGGCGACGGTGCGAAGCCCACAAAATCTCACGCACAATGTTTGAAATGGACCCAGAACTCCTAGAAGCAAAGAGGAAGCTGAAGATTTCTTTCGGTCGGCTAGAAGCGATGCGTGAACTGATCGCGAGAGGGGAGCTTTAGATATCCTGCCGAACGATGTCGGTGATCAATACATCGAAAACATTCTCCCCAGCTACCTTTCGCGCACTGGCAAGCAGCGAGCGGCGCAAGGTGTCCATCGCTGGGGATGCTGTGTAGACACCATCAAAGCCACCTAGATACGCATGATCGAAAAGCACTTGCAAAAATGCGTCTCGCAGCTTCGGTTCTCGATCGTAGACAGCGCTTGTTTCAGACGCCAAAATCTCCAAGCTAAGAGACAAAACAACCAATGCAGACACCCGATCCTGCTTGATCACGGGCACAACAAACTGGTTGTTAATTTTTACATAGCTCAGCTCACTTTGCGGAGTTTCCACCGCAACCTTCTCTTCCACATGATTTTCAGGGTGTTTAACCTCGGCGGTTTCTTCATCGATGAGTGCAGGGCGGAGGACATATCCGGCACCGGCACCGAGCCCCACACCCAACACGACTAAAACTATTGGTAGCAATGCACCCATCGGCCTCTCCTAAAACGGCAATAAAATATCAGCAACTTGCTGTCCGTAGCGCGGCTGCTGCACATCGGTGATCTGCCCGCGTCCGCCATAGGAAATCCGCGCTGCAGCAATGCGGTCATAAGAGACTTCGTTCTTTCGGTTGATGTCAGCGGGTCGCACATATCCGCTGACAAGCAGCTCCCGAAGTTCGAAATTTACCCGAACCTCTTGCGTCCCTTGAATGCTTAGAACTCCATTCTGAAGCACGTCCACTACCGTTGCGGCCACTCGGATCGAGAACTTTTCTTTGCGTCTGACCGAGCCGTCCCCTGAAGAAGAACTCGAGGAGTTCGTCGCGACTGCAGTGTCGAGGCTTGCGCCTTCTGGGAGCGCTTCGTTGATCCTTTGTGGAATTCCAAATAAGGACGGAATGCCCATAGACTCGGACCCGGCCCGTGCACGCGACGTGCTATTGGAAATCTCGGCGCGCTCGTCAATTTCGACAACGACGGTCACGATATCCCCAATCTGCTCGGCGCGTTGGTTACCGAGCAATGAGTGCCGGCCAGATTCCCACAATGAAGCGCTATCAGACACCAACGCAGGTTCAGACGACTTGGGCAATGGAATCCGCATCATCGCATAGTGTTCATTTGTATTTGCGATTGGGCTTATCTCCGGAGCCTTGCCAACATCTTCCAAACGCCCGCACGCCGCGAGTGCGAGCAATATCAAGGCCCAGCGGAATTTATTCTCGATCAGTCTTATCATAATGCTTCCTATTCGCGCCCAACAATGACGGCGCCGAGTTCATTAACGTGACCTGAAACGGTATTTCTTGACGAAAGGTTGAGCACATTAAGTTTGTCGCCAATGGCGCCGCGCCCTAGCGAACGTCCCTCTGTTTCAATGCTAAGTCCTCCGATGCGATAGACCAAAGTTACAAGCTCATTGCGCTCCACCAATGCGGGAACTCCGACATCGCCCGGACGCATCGGGCGGCCACGATAAAGAACTCTTCGCACCTCGAATCCCAACACCTGAACAAGCTCAGAAAACCCATCGCGCACCGAGGCTTCGGTAATTTGAACATCTTCAATTGAGACGATGTCACCGGGTTGAAGCGTATGTGTAGGAACAACCGCCTGTGCCGTTGCGGCATTGGCAGTGACGCTACAGAGGATTAGTATAAAAAGGAGTTGAACGCTTGCCATCATCGGATTTGTGTCGTCGCACTCAGCATCTGATCAGCGGCGGTGATCACTTTCGCGTTCAATTCATACCCTCGCTGCGCTTCGATCAGCTCGGTCACTTCCCGAACGGCATCGACCGAAGAATCTTCAAGATACCCGTGTCGAAAGCTCCCCAAACCGTTTTCACCGGCAGTACCAAAGATTGCGCCACCCGAGGCCGAGGTTTCAACGAAAAGATTGCTCCCGATTGCCTCCAAGCCTTTTTCGTTTACGAAGCCGGCAAGCGTCAATTGCCCCAACTGTTCGGGCTCTACACGATCAATAAAATACGCAAAAACTTCCCCTTCAGGGTTTATCGAAATCGATCTGGCATCCTCGGGAATGGTTATGTTTGGAACGATCGGGAAACCATCCGATGTGACCAGAAGCCCCTCTCCGGTTCGCTTGAGCCCACCGTCACGCGTGTAGCCTGAAATTCCGGACGGCATAGAGACTTCTAGATAACCTCGCCCTTCCACTGCCAGGTCAAGATCACCGCCCGTACGGGAGAGCGCGCCTTGCGACACGTTCACTGAAACTGCTGTTGGACGCACCCCCAACCCCATTTGAACACCCGCGGGAACAACGGTGCCATCAGCGGCATTGATGCTACCGGCTCGGGTAAGTTGCTGATAATGAAGGTCGGCAAACTCGGCGCGCCGTGCATTGTAGCCCGTGGTCGACATGTTAGCGAGATTGTTTGAAATCACGTCAACTCGTGCTTGCTGCGCCGCCATTCCGGTCGCTGCGATTTTGAGTGCATTCATTTGATTACCCTTTCCTCTAGCGCCCGCCAACGAGCGTCATAATTGAACGCAGCCGTTCATCTTCTTTTTCAAGAAACGACTGCCCCATTTCATAAGATCGCTGAACTTCGATCATCCGTGCAATTTGCTGCACTGCCTCCACGTTGGAGGATTCCAGAAAACCTTGGCTCACAGTGGCTGCATCCGCCGGAAGAAGTTCTGAGTTGCTTTTGAACCTCACCCCACCTTCTCGCTCTAGAGCGTTGAAGTCTGACGGGACGACCAAGCCAATTTGGGAGAACGGATTTCCATCAGCTGACATGGTTCCATCTGCAGAGATGCTTATTTGCCCAACGTCCGTCGGCGCAAATATCGGCGCACCGCCAGCATCTAACAATCGGAATCCTTCCGGGGATACCAGCTCTCCCGCTGCATTCGGACTAAACGCTCCGGCACGTGTTATGCGAACGCCAGCTGGAGTTTCCAACTGGAAAAATCCTTCCCCGTTAATTCCAAGGTCAAACGCCGCACCAGTTTTTGTCATCGCACCTTGTTGAAAACTTGTAATATGGGCATTCGCCCGCGCCATCGATACGCTTCCCTCGTTTTGTCCCAAAGGCATGATGTATTCGGAGAAAACTGCTGTTTCTGTGCGAAATCCAGTCGTTGCGAGATTGGCGATGTTATTTGCCACAACGCGCATTTCATTCATCAATCCAGATTGACGCGTGATCGTTGTGTAAACCGTGCTCCCCATTCTAGCCTCCCGCAACTAAAGGTAGAATCGTGTCTGACCAAAAAATCATTAAATGGCGCGTCATGAAGCTCATCGAAATCCAGAACGTCGCAAGGATGGCCCCAACCTTGGGAACGAAGGTGAGCGTCATTTCCTGAATTGAGGTCAGAGCCTGAAACAAGCCAACCAACAGACCTACGCCTAGAGCGACAGTCAAGATGGGTCCGGAAATCACAACAGCAACCCACAACCCTTGCCGCAAGACATCAAAAAACTCTGACTCACTCAACATCAAACCGGCATCCGGAGGATTTCTTGATAGGCTTCAACAACCTTGTCGCGCACACTTACTGCCGTTTGGACAGCCAACTCTGATTGGGTAAGGGCTTCGACAAGGCTGTGTGCGTCAGCGCGGCCTGCCATCGAGTCAATCGCGACCCGCTCTCCTCCGGAAACAAGGTCCGAGAACGTCTGAACAGCATGACCCAACGCCTGTTCTTCTGTTGGCTTGGTTGCTGGCCGAGCAGCACCATAGGCGCGCTGCGCGAGTGTGGTAGAAACATCCATTCTGGACTATCCTTATGTTGTTAGGGGCCGCTACCGGCGTAATAGATCAAGCAACGCAGTCGACATTTTTCGCGCTTGCTCAAACATTTTCAAATTTGCATCATAACTTCTCTGCGCTTCCCGCGCGTCGGCAATTTCAATCATGAGATTGACGTTAGATCCTTCAAAATATCCATCAGAGCCAGCAAGGACATGGGAAGGGTCGTAAATTTTGGGTAGCTCACTTTGATCAAGACGTGTCTTGCCTTTACGTACTAACGCCGTTTCGCCGCTATCGTCGAAAACCTGTTCGAAAGACGACATCTTACGACGGTATCCAGGGGTATCTACGTTAGCTAGGTTTTCCGATACCATGCGTAACCGCGACGACTGGGCTCGCATTCCGCTTGCAGAAATTTCCAAACTTTTCCCGAAATCACTCATCTCTAGAACTACCGCCCTCTCCCAATCGACATTTTCAGAAGATCAATAGAATGCTGATAAATCGCAATTGCTCGCGAATGTTGCCGCTCCGCTTCAATGGATTTCAATATCTCATGCTCAATTGAAACCGTGTTTCCATTTGGATCTGCGGGAAAATTCGTTTCTGATATTTGCGCGCTTAAGCTACTTACTTCAGAAGCTCCAACATGCCCTGAACGCGTCGTTCGAAAAACGGAAGAGTCAAATTCTTCTGAAATCTCACTAGAAAACCCAGTGATATCTTTCGCTTTAAAATTTGGTGTATCTGAATGTGCAATATTTTGCGAAATTAGGCTTTGCCGAGACGTCGCGTGCCGAGCCATTTGCCCAGCTACGCTCATGATTGTAATTTTCTCGAACATCAGGGCTTCTCCCGTCGAATGCATACACATTGTCTTAAGAGTGATTCCTTTAAAAAGGGTAATCGAATGGGAGCAATCAGATGACACAGCAAAATTTTAACGCTTTGCTTTCCACTATCAATGACATTCCACGCGTATTTCGTGACGGATCAGTATGTTCAACCTCGGCCAATCTGGTTCAAGTCCGTGGGCTCTGTAGTTTCGGGCAGGTTGGTGATCTCGTGATCCTTCACCCCCAAAACGCACCATCTGTTTTTGGAGAAATCCTCGCGCTTCGTGAGACAGTGGTAGACATCCTGCCCGAGACCGGTTCGACGGGCATCGCCCTGGATGACCGTGTTTCGCATTTGGGCCCAAAACGCATCATGCCCGATAACAGTTGGCTTGGTCGGATAATAGACCCTCTGCTGCGCCCGTTGGATGGCAGGCCATTAATCAAAGGTCCGAAGGAGGTCTCATTAAAAGCGAGCCCTCCAGCGCCATCCACAAGGAAGCGATTTGGAGAACGCCTCAATAGCGGGCTTGCGGCATTCGACACGTTCTTGCCAATTGTGAAGGGTCAGCGGCTTGGTATCTTTGCGGGCTCGGGCGTAGGAAAATCCACCTTGCTTGCCGATCTTGCAAAAGAGATGCAAGCCGACGTCGTTGTGATAACTCTGATCGGAGAAAGAGGACGCGAACTTAAAGACTTTGTCGAAGACACGTTGGGTCCTGAAGGTCTGAAGCGAGCAGTGATTATTGCGGCGACCTCCGATCAATCAGCGATGCTCAGACGTCGAAGTGCTTGGGTCGGCATGGCCATCGCTGAGTATTTCCGTGACCAAGGTGCCCATGTCCTTTTACTTGCTGATTCAGTCACGAGATTTGCAGAAGCGCATCGAGAAATAGCGCTCTCTACGGGCGAGAGCGCAAGTCTGGATGGCTTCCCTCCATCGACAACTCAAGAGCTGATGGCACTTAGCGAACGCGCTGGTCCTGGAGCCATCAAAGCGGGAGATATCACCGCAATATTCTCTGTTCTTGTGCAAGGCTCAGATATGGAAGGCACAATCGCGGACATTATGCGCGGTGTGTTAGATGGCCATGTTGTTTTATCACGCGAAATCGCGGAGCGAGGACGGTTTCCGGCCATCGATATATCGAAGTCGGTATCCCGGAGTCTGCCCAACGCGGCAACAACAGAGGAGAATGAAACTCTCTCACAAGCTCGTCGTCTCATCGGCACATACGAAGAAGCTCGAATCTTGATCAAATCTGGTCTGTATGAGGCCGGATCGGATGACGCAACCGATCAGGCGATCAAATTTAGACCGATAATTGAAGCATTTCTTTCTTCAACACGGCTTACCACGGCAAGGAAGGCCTTTTGTCTTCTAGAAACATGCCTGAAACAATGCAGAGAGTAAGAGCAACATAGGTATACGATAAGTTTAGCCTTTAAGGTCAAAGGAGATGGGCCCAAAATGTTCAACTAGTGCTGCTACTGTACCAAGCGTTAACTTGGCTTTCCTACCGGCACTTAGTTGAAATCTGCAGTAAAAAATCCTAATAGATTCCGCCTAGAAAGATTAAATTCATATTTAGATCTAGAATGAGGCAAGTTCACCTTTTAGATCTGATTCGAGACCTAAATATTAAAATTAACCTCACCACCATAGTCAAGTTCGTTTTAATTGAACCCTGCAGTTGACAAGGACATCTTGATCTCACTGGTGTTAAAAGCGCAGAGTGGCGTTACCTTGCAACAAGCTTAGTGCTGTCGAAGCACTACTCACCCCTCCACCTTCAGTGATTTGTGACGCCAATAAAAAATTGACGCGAAGCTTTCCCCTAACGTCTGAATCGCGAAAGCTGTCGAAGTCAGCCACTCCAAATCTGGAGTTCGACTTCTCTTTGAGGATGGCGACTTGTTTGTCTATGGGAAGATTTCCAAAACTAGATGGTAAGAACAGAGATCTTTCCACCATCGATTTCAGTGGTGCATTTCCTAAGACTTCGAGCCACTTTGCAGTATCGCTACCTCCCTTCTCTACAATATCCAGAATCTCTCGATCGAAGGACAATGCCAATCTCAGGTCCTGACTTTGATCTCCAACGGCGGCTTCAAACCTACGCGTGTTATAAGCTGACAAGATTTCATCGGAAAAATCGCTAAGTTGGGTTCTCGGAATATCAAAATCACCAAAACCAAACGCCTTAGATAAGCTTAGGTAGCGCTTATCCGAAAATCGATTGGCCAACGCGTCCGGCGATAGCGTACCATCTTCGAGTACTTTCTTGATGAGGAATACGTTATCGATGTCTGTTTCCAGCCCGAACGCGGTTAGGGTCACTGATAGCAGACCCCGATCACCTACTAGTTCTTCGGCAGACTTAATACTTCCGATCTTCTGTCTAAATGCCTCCGTCTCGCGCTTGACCTCGCTTGAATTGATCAAACTCTCTCTCTGAGAATCGATAGACCTGGACAAAAACGTCCAACCTTGGAGGCCAGAGAATGGAATAACTGGGGTAAAAGTCATTCGCTCGCGGCCGCCATTAACCTCGCCTCTCGTGCTAACAGTTGACGAAGCGACTTTAGCCCAGGATAAAATTGTTCTTTAACGACATACTCGGTCGAGACATCAAGAATGCGCCGGCTATCCGTATCCCAAAATGCGTGGCTTAATTGTTCAATACCGTTAAGAACTTGTCGCTTTCCGTCACCAAGGTTTGCATCCCCAGATAGTATCAACTGGAGAATGTAGCACACCCTGCGTACTGGAGTGTTTACCTCGTCTGGATGGATCGCATCTTTCAGTCGAAGGATTTTGGCGTTGGGCGTCAATATCTGCACCCGCCCACGTCGACTTCCATTTTCGACGACCACACCATTAATGAGAACGCGTTCCTTCGGTCCTAATTTTATTACAAGCCCACTCATTGCCATTATCCTTTCAAACTCAAACCGCGCATCACTGACAGATTCACATCGAGCAACGCACTGACCGTTGCGTTCCCGGCAAGTGCTTTACTCGTGTGAAAATTGACGAATTCTGCTAAATAAAAAATTTGAGCCCTAAGCATTTCCGGGAGAGCATTGTCGACATCGGCAACATCGGCAGCAAGTGTATTCCAAAGCTGCCTGTTAGCATGCAATGCTTCAACAAGCTTTGGAAACTCTGTCACGTCGGCATTTAGCGCCTCGGTTAACGATCGTGTAACGCGAGCAAACACTTCGTATTCAATGCCACGATTCGTCCTCAATGGAGTATTGTTCTTTCCATAAGCGGAAATAGCTCTAAGCGTCACGTTCATTTAGTCACCTTATGTTCTGAGAACGAACGAGGCACCGAAGTGGCGCCTCGCTCTTAGGTTCGCTTAGCGGAAGAGCGAAAGGATGCTTTGCGGAGCCTGATTTGCAATCGACAACGCTTGGACGCCTAGCTGCTGCTGAACTTGAAGTGCTTGCAAGCGAGCAGAAGCCTCTTCCATATCCGCATCAACTAGCGTTCCGATCCCTGATTTAAGCGAGTCTGTCAGCTTGCTTATGAAATCAGATTGCGTCTCAATACGGCCCTGAGCAGAACCAAATTCAGCGGCTGCATCAATTGAATTCTGGATCAAAACTTCAACATTTCCCAAAGCTGCCTCGGCACCCTGGTTAGAAGTGACATCGATACTACCCAAACCGAACAAGCCGCCTGAAGCCGTTCCGTCTTGCGCGCCGACTGCAGTGAAAGTCGAAATTGCCGAGGCACTGTCATTATCAATTTTGAGCACTTGCTCGCCATTGCTGTTTGTCGCAACGCGCGTCGAAACACCTTCAATTCCAGCAGAGTCGATCGCAGCCTTCAGGCCATTTGCGACATCTTCAAAGGTTTCGCCCTCACCGGCCACATAAGTAGCGACGTTGGAGCCAAGCGTAATTCGGTATCCGTCGCCTGCATTGACTTTCGAAACTGCAGAAAAGGTGACATTTTCAGCGCGCTCTGCAATCGTTGCGGTTCCATCGACAACCGGTGAACCTGAAAAGGCAAGATCAACTGTTTCAAAAGCTCGTGTAGACGTGACTTCAAGGTCGCTACCGTTGCGAGCCGCACTAATCCCCTCCAGACCAAGGGCATTGATTGCCCCTGCGATCTGGTCGATTGCAAGCTCCTCGGTATCGGTCGCCAGAAATGTTCCTGACGCAAAGTTCAGCGTAGAGCCGCCAACGGTGATTTGGAAATCATCACCTGACATGTCTGCGCTGTCAGAAAATGTGATGGCTTCAGTGGTTCCGGTGTTTGCGACGGGTCCAGCAGACGCCGTCGCATTAGCCGACAACGATGTTCCAGTGCCGTAGGTCCCGGAACTGTCCGAAAGGTCAGCACGCGCGATCGAGATATTCGAGGCGGATACAGATCCGTCGCTTAAGCGGTCTAGGGAAGACAGGATGTCGACTGAATCTGTACCCTTCAGCATATTCAAACCATTGAACTGCGCAGCGCCGACGACCGACTTGATCTGTGATGTCAGTGCATCAATGTCGGTTTGAATTTTATCTCGGTCGACGTTCTCTTCCTGCGCGGAAACCACCTTGCCCTTAATTTGCGTCAAAAGGTCAGTTACTGTTTCCGCACCCTGACGCGCCACAGCAACGGTCGATTCCCCGAGAGACAAGCTCTCCGAAATTGCGTTAAATCCTTTGACATCTGATTCCATAACCTTGGAAATCGCCCAAAGTGCGGAGTTATCTTTTGCCGATGCAACAGATTTACCTGTGGAAATTTCCGATTGGGTTTTAAGCAAATCGGAATTGATAGACTTGAGAGTCTGCAACGCAACCATTGCGCCATTGTTGGTTAGAATACTAGACATATCGTTTCCTCTGATACGGCGAGTTCAACGCCGAAATTTGATCACCTTAGTGATTGAAGAGTCGTTTTGACTTTTGCTTGCAAGGTCTTCCCCAAACACGCGCCACCCCATTCGCAGGATGCTCGCTTATTTGATCTGAGACTTGCTAAGAGTTCCCTAAAGCCTAGATCCGCATTGGATAAACATTTAGGAAATAGATCAGAAAAAACTCTCTCGTGAGGAAAATTGAAAACCCTGGTTGCGCCCCGCAGCATCATAGGTCCTCAAATGCTCAGAAGGGCACTGTATCGATTGAAGTCGCGAGCTTGCGGCCAATAGTCCAGCTTGAGCAAACTGGTACAGCCCCTGCAAGTCGTCACAGGCATTCAAAATGACCGCCATATCTGTTTCGGAAAGACGCTCTTTATACTCTGACATCTTTTCAATCGCATTTTGCTTTTGACGTGAAATTTCAGCAAGTTCTTCAATCTTGCCGTCGATCAACAATCGCCGCTCGTCAGAGACAAGTTTCATAATCTCTGCAATCTTGCAGCCTTTATTTTCAGGTGCCATCTCACTTCACCGCCATGCTGTTAAAAAACTGCTCAGCGAGACCCAATCCGCCTTTATCGACAATGAGTCGAGCATGCTGCTCTCGGAGGAATGATTGAAATTGTTCCTCACCAGCGCCGCCTCCAAACTCAGATGAAAGCTCCTTCATTCCGACGAAAGACAACATTTCTGTGACAAACGCGATTTCTAGGTTTTTTGTAATTTCTTGATGCTGACTTCTATTATCGACCGCTAAAGGTCCACGTAGGGCGTTCGGGCTAGTAGATATTTCCATGTCATCCTCAAATTTCCTCGCCCCTCAAACAAATATTCGCCAGTAGTAAAGATTGAGTAACCCCTCCATGGCAAAACACACCCGAGTTCTTGGAGAAGTTTTCCGTGAAGATGTCGACACCACAATTTGCATTCAACGTCCCAGTGAGAGGTATCGATGAGGAAACTCGCAACAAACCTGTTTGCGAGGTGACGACACCTCAGGATCATCAAGCGGATTTCGGCAAAACTCTAGCCAAGTTAATCAATGGCAACCATGTCGAGACGCTTCCTGGCATGGTGGAAAACGACACCCCATCACGCGAAATTCAGTTGAATCCGACCACTACGACACAACCGCAAGATCAGGAAAAGACCAACACAGAAGCTGCGCTCAGGGAGACGTTGATCGAATCTCAGTCAACACCGCTTGAACGACAGTTAAGATCGAAACTACCCGTTTTGGAAACGCCGAAAAAAACGTCTGAAGCTGGTGCTTTGGAAGCAAACATTCAAAATACAACGGTATATGCTGATAACACACTCGCAACCCTAAAAACACCCGAACCATCTGGCTTGCACATCAATCAACTTTCCACTGAAGAAATGACCGCGCCTCACACGATGCTGACCGCATCTAACGATCCTACGGATAGCAAACGCTTAGCGGGCACGACCCCTGTTAAACTTGGTGGCATCAGCGATGATGGCGTTTCTTTGCGCGTAGCCCTTAAAGGAAACTCTGCATTAGAGACCGATGGCGAGCAACCGAAGTCTTTCAAAAACCTGGAAGCCGACACAAACAACTTACCCCCAAGCTTAACAGATACTCCGGCGGCCGGCACTTCAGATGTAATTGAAAGTGAGCTTTCGTCTCTCGAACCAGCCGCTACCCCTTCGGTACCAACCAAGGGAATCGAAATAGCGACGAGGGAATTGGCATCTCCTAAGTCAGTTTTAGAAAGTAGCGCAAATCTAGTTAAACCGCAGGTCTTCGCAGTGCCAAACAATTCTACACTTGCTCCCATCGTGCGAACGCTTGAAGCGGAAGCTGCTGACAGCAAATTCATTGTGAAAAACACTACCGGTTCGGTGCAAGGGACAACTTCCTTGCTCACGACATCATCTGGAAACCTTAGCTCTACGACAAGCAAGTCGCCGCAACCAATGGATCCCAAGAGTGCTCCTCCAGCAACCGCTAGCTCAGAATTTGACGCTATAGACACGCCAGCAATTGGCTCGACGAGCAATCCGACAGCGGCGGTGTCATCGCAAAATCTCCCCCCCCCCAACTCCACAGTGCAAGCTCCACCGATGGTGCCACAAATAGAAGGTGACCTCGCGACGAGCTTATCGGCGTCACCTTCAAACATAGCCGCTTCCAGTACAATTCACCCAGCATCGCCCAACGCTCCGACGCCGCTGCCGAACCATATTAGCATGCAAATCTGTCAGGCCCTTGAAAGTGGTGGCAGTCAGGATGTCGAGATTCGGCTGGATCCAGAGGAGCTCGGACGCATTCGAATTGTGCTTTCAACCAAGGAAGGGGGTATGAACATCGCCGTCTTTACAGAACGGCCTGAGGTTCTGGACATGATGCGCCGGAACTCCGACCTTCTCGCATCAGATTTCTCAGATATCGGATATGAAGGCGCTAACTTTTCGTTCCAGAAAGAGCAGCACGAAAGAAACCAATCCACGACCAGTACTCAGGAAAATCGCGACACAGGCGTGACAGCAGACGCGCCAGAATCGCACCAGCCACAAGCAATCGATGGTTCTGCGCGGTTAGACTTAAAATTTTAAGGAGTTTTCGATGGATGCGATAACACCCACCTCAACGACCACACAGACCCAAACTGCAAGCACGGCATCTAGCAGTGTAATCAGCTCGGATTTTGAAACTTTTCTTGTGATGCTGACTGCGCAGATGGAGAATCAGGACCCTCTGAACCCACTGGATTCCCAAGACTTCGCCACGCAGTTGGCGACATTCTCAGGTGTCGAGCAGCAAGTGAAAACCAACGACTTACTCGGCGCACTCACCAGCCAGCTTTTAGTATCCAGCATGGGTGATATGGCGAGTTGGGTCGGCATGGAGGCGCGCATCGCAGTCCCAGCACATTTCAGCGGCGCCCCGATAGAAATCGTTGCGAACCCTCCTAACTTCGCGGAGCGGGCAGTGCTCGTGGTTAGAGATGAAAGTGGGACAGAGGTTCAGCGGATCGAAGTTCCAGTGTCCGACGAGCCGATGGATTGGGCCGGTGTGGCGGATAATGGCCAACCTTTCGCGCAAGGCACCTACAGCTTTGAAATCGAGGCCTATTCAAACGATGCGCTGATCGACACTCATACTCCCGACGTGTTTGCGCGTGTCTCGGAAATCCGCACCATAGACCAAACGGCCGTGGTCGTGCTGGAAGGCGGCACCATTTATCCCGCCACTTCCGTTACTGGCCTAAGGTAGCAATGACCAAACAGTGAAGGCCGCCGCCGCAACGGCAAAACCCGCGACAAAAGTTAGCATCTGGTTTTGAACAGGTTTGGCGCGCATTGGCTTGGAGCTTTGGCTTCTCTGCATCAATGCTGCTTCCATTATTTGAGGCAATTTCGGGCCAAAACGCCCCAAAACCTGGGCAGTAGTGACGAGATCTCTAAGCAATGCTCTCGGACCAACATTCTGCTTGATGTAGTCCTCGACAACCGGCTGCGCGACCTCCCAAATGTTGATTTGGGGATACATCGTCCGCGCCACTCCTTCGACCACGACCATGGTCCGTTGAAGCAAGATCAATTCGGTTCGCGTTTCCATCCCAAAACGCTCCGTGACCTCAAAGAGGTATGACAAAAGGTGCGCCATCGACATCTGCGTCGCGTTCATACCGAAAATCGGCTCGCCAACAGCACGCAGCGCTTGCGCGAACTCGTCAATGTCACGATCCGCAGGGACGTAGCCGGCCTCAAAGTGAACTTCTGCCACACGTCGGTAATCTTTGCGGATGAAGCCAATCAGGATTTCTGCATAAACTCGACGGGTATATTCGTCGATGCGCCCCATGATACCGAAATCATATGCAATGATGTCGCCGGTCGCGCTAACCTTCAAATTTCCTTGATGCATGTCTGCGTGGAAATACCCGTCGTTCAGAGCCTGACGCAAGAACAACTGCAAGACGCGTTCTCCAAGGGCTTTGCGGTCATGGCCTGCAGCATCAATGGCTTCGACGTCCCCAAACGGGATTCCTTCTGCCCATTCCATGGTCATTACGCGCTTGGCCGAGTGGAAAAAGTGCGTTCTCGGAACGACAAACCCAGCATCGCCAGCTGTCTTCGCCGCATATTCCCCAGCGGCCGCCGCTTCTAAACGCAAATCCAACTCGCCTTGGACAACACCGTCAAAGTGCCTGATGACCTCAGATGGATGCAGTCGGCGCGATGATGGTGAGATGAACTCAATCAGTGACGCTGCGAAATAAAACGCATCAATGTCTTTCCGAAAGGCTTTCTCGATGTTGGGGCGCAGAACCTTTACCGCAACTTCTTGCCCTGTTTCGCGCAATCGCGCCTGATGCACTTGTGCAATCGAGGCCGCAGCAACGGGCTCCGAAAAGTCCGAGAAGACAGCGTCAACTGTTTCACCCAGCTCGTCTTCAACCGTTGCTTTGGCGATCGCCGTTGGAAAAGGCGGCAGCTTGTCCTGAAGGACCCTCAATTGCAGCGCAAGATCATCGCCCACAATGTCCGGCCGCGTTGAAAGAACTTGCCCAAACTTTATATAAGCCGGTCCCAAAGCAGCCAGCGCGCGGACCGCAGGCGGCATGCTCGGATCACCTTTGAGGCCGAGCCACTTGAATGGCCATCCCATCACACGCGACACCAATCGCAGTGAGGGGGGCGCATCGAACGCGTCGAGCACCAGATTCATAGCGCCCGTCCGCTCCAGCGTGGCGCCCGTGCGAACGAGACGCCATACATTATGAGGCCCGCGCATCTAAATCTTCCAGCCGGAATGCAACGCTGCAACGCCAAGTGTCATATTTCGGTAACTTACATTCTCAAAACCCGCAGCGCGGATCATTGCAGCAAATGTCTCTTGGTCAGGAAATTTGCGGATGGACTCGACAAGGTACTGGTAGCTTTCGCTATCGCCTGCGATCACTTTACCCATCTTCGGTATGACGTTGAACGAATACAGATCATACGCTTTCTGCATCACCGGGTTCGGCAGCTGCGAGAACTCCAGTACCATCAGTCTTCCGCCCGGGCGAAGCACGCGATACGCCTCGGACAACGCATCTGCGATGCGAGTGACGTTCCGGATACCGAAGCTGATTGTGTAAACGTCGAAGCTGTTATCTTCAAAAGGCAATGCCATCGCATCGCCGACGACCCAATCCAGGCTGTCAGCAAGGGAAGAGGCTTCAGCACGTTTACTTCCTTCGACCAACATCGATTCGGTCATGTCCAAGACAACCGCTTGCGCCTGCCCCGCGCGCTTTAGAAACCGGAAGGAAACGTCACCGGTGCCACCTGCCACGTCCAGAAGCCGTTGCCCCGGGCGCGGTGCCAGCCAATCCATCATCGCATCTTTCCAAATGCGGTGAATTCCGACGGACATGACATCATTCATAATGTCATATTTAGAGGCCACGTTGGTGAATACCCCGTGGACCATCCCCGCCTTCTGCTCTTCCGGAACGTCGGTAAACCCAAAATGGGTGGTTTTTTGCGAATCTTCAGCCATCTGTTCTTGTGGTCCTTACAGTCTCACCCTTCTTATAGGTCGAGCCTGTCCGGTTACAATGCGACCGGAAGGACCAAAAGGAGGCCAAGTGCCAGAACTGCCAGAAGTAGAAACCGTAAGGCGAGGCCTCCAACCCGTGATGGAAGGGCGCATCATCGCCCGTGCAGACGTAAACCGGCCCGATCTTCGCTGGCCATTTCCCGACAATATGGCCGAGCGCCTTAGCGGGCGGACTGTGATGGCGTTGCGCAGACGCTCCAAGTACATTCTAGCCGATCTCGATAGCGGCGAAACCTTGATCATCCATCTGGGCATGTCGGGTCGAATGCAGATCGACCAGCACAATAGCGCAAAATTCCATCAAGAAGCCGCGATTCTCAAAAAGCACGATCATGTGGTCTTTCACATGCAAGATGGCACAAGAATCGCCTTTAATGATGCACGAAGGTTCGGCGCTATGGACCTCACCGACACAGCAGGCGTCGAGAACCATTGGTTAATCAACAAGCTGGGCCCAGAGCCTTTGGGTAACGCGTTTGATGAAACCTATCTATTTGAGGCCCTTAAAAAGAAGAGCGCGCCCATCAAAACCGCGCTTCTGGATCAGCACATCGTCGCAGGATTGGGGAATATCTATGTCTGCGAGGTTCTGTTTCGAACCGGAATATCCCCAAAGCGAAAAGCATCAAATCTAAGCGCTACACGCGCCGCATCGCTTGTTCCGGCAATTCGCGAGGTTTTGAACGAGGCGATCGAATCTGGCGGATCATCCCTGCGAGATCATCGCCAAACCAACGGCGAGTTGGGTTATTTCCAGCACAATTTCGCGGTGTATGATCGCGAAGGACAGCACTGTTCGAACGATTGCGGAAGTAAGATTTTCAGGGTCGTGCAGTCAGGGCGTTCCAGCTTTTACTGCCCTAAATGTCAAAGATGAATTGAACCTTCTCGCGAACATGATACGTCTCATGCCCTGATAGCAATGAGGGTTCACCATGGCATTCAAGACAATTATCGTTGAAATTGAAGAGCATATCGCTCTTATCAAACTGAATCGCCCTGACGCATTGAACGCGCTGAACGCCGTTTTGTTGAAAGAATTGTCCGAAGCGCTGACTGACGCCAATAAAAATAACAAAGTGCGCTGCATCGTCCTAACTGGGTCAGAAAAAGCATTTGCAGCTGGCGCAGACATCACCGAGATGGCGGACAAGTCCTTTGTCGACGCATTCGGAAATGATCTGTTCTCGGAGTTCCCGAACATCTTCCTGCGCGTGCGCAAACCCATCATTGCTGCGGTATCCGGCTATGCACTAGGTGGCGGTTGTGAGCTGGCAATGATGTGTGACTTCATCATCGCGTCGGATACAGCCAAATTTGGCCAACCGGAAATCAACCTCGGCGTTATGGCCGGCCTGGGCGGAACGCAGCGTTTGACCCGCTTTGTTGGCAAGTCCAAAGCGATGGACATGAATCTGACCGGTCGCTTTATGGATGCCGAAGAGGCCGAGCGCTCTGGGCTGGTCAGTCGCGTTGTCCCAAGCAAAAAGCTCATCTCTGAAGCTATGGCCGCCGCTGCCAAGATTTCCGAGAAATCGGCTTTGGCGACCATGGCAGTAAAAGAATCAGTGAACCGCAGCTATGAGTCGACTTTGAACGAGGGGCTACTGTTTGAGCGCCGCGTTTTCCACTCGCTCTTTGCCACTGAAGATCAGGCAGAAGGCATGGCTGCCTTTGTAGAAAAGCGGGAACCTCAGTTCCGCGACAAATAAGGCCAATTAGGTCGTTGACTTGGCTCTGAGTCGGTCCTAGAAGCGCATTCTTAGATTTACACACCGAACCATCGGGGTCCTTACGTATGGCAAATTCGCCTCAAGCTAAAAAGCGCGCGCGTCAAACCGAACGCCGCACAGAAGTTAACAAAGCGCGTCGCTCGCGTATCCGCACCTTCCTGCGTTCCGTGGAAGAGGCGATCACATCCGGCGATTCGGCTGTCGCGAAAGACGCGTTGAAGTCTGCACAGCCAGAGCTGATGCGTGGCGTGTCGAAAGGCGTGATGCACAAAAACACCGCAGCGCGCAAAATGTCGCGCCTTGCGTCGCGGGTTAAAGCACTCGGTTAAACCGTAGCTCACGCGTCAATCCAATCTTTTAAAACGCGCCTTCATGGGCGCGTTTTTTTGTGTTCAATCGCTTAGAGGACACAAATGAAGTCGCTTTAGGATTCGGGGTCGAACTAAGTATGAGTCAAGCGCGAAGATAAGTTGCGAGACCGCCCCTGCAGTCGCTATCCCTATTGAGCGATTCACTTCGTCTCGGGGGGACATGGAATGAGCACGGACACCGGTCCGGCTGTGCAAGAGTTGCTGCCAACTCAAGCATGGGACCTTTTGGAAAGAGAACCAAATGCTGTGCTCGTTGACGTCAGGACAAAGGCCGAATGGTCATTTGTAGGGAAGCCTGATTTGTCGAGCCTGAACCGTTCGGTCATTATGATCGAGTGGTCTAGGTATCCAGATATGTCCGTTAATCCGCGGTTCGTTGAAGAAATGAATGAAGCATTGGGCGACAGCAAACCGTCTCAAGTTTTGTTCATTTGCAGGTCAGGTGCACGCTCGATGAGTGCGGCATTGTCATTTCAAGCGTCTCTGGCTGGAGAAGCGCTTGGTCCTGACCTGTTCAATGTGACCGAGGGCTTCGAAGGCGATTTGGATCCTAGTAAACATCGGGGGGGCCTGAACGGTTGGAAGGCCCACGGATTGCCATGGAGGCAATCCTGATCTGCGGAACGGGTAAATGATGACGAACGACACTTGGGGCGAAGCACGTGAAACTCTACAAACAACAATTGGTAAGAACAATTATAAAACCTGGATTGAACCACTAACTTTCGTCTCCTGCGAAAACGGTGTGGCTGAGTTCGGTGTACAAACCAGCTTTCAAGGCGATTGGGTATCCCGCAACTTCGGCGACGAAATCTTGCGCCAGTTTGAAAAACTAGGCGCATCTGTTGATCGCCTGAAGTTCTCTGTTCAAGCCAACCGCCGTCCTCCAGTTGCGCAATCAACTCCGGCGCGCGAGAATTTCGCTTCTAAGCCCACTCGCAGGCCGACAGTTTCTGATGAGCCCGTCCTCGGAGCGCCGCTGGACAAGCGCTTCACATTTGATCGTTTCGTTGTTGGCAAACCCAACGAGTTGGCACACGCCGCATCGCGCCGTGTTGCTGAGGGTGGTCCAGTCAGCTTCAACCCGCTATTCCTCTATGGCGGTGTTGGCTTGGGCAAAACTCACCTGATGCATGCGATCGCTTGGGAACTGCAAACGCGTTCGCCAGAGCTCAAGGTTGTTTATCTTTCAGCCGAACAATTCATGTACCGCTTCATTCAAGCACTGCGTGATAAGCAGATGATGGACTTCAAGAGCCTCTTCCGCTCGGTCGATGTTCTTATGGTCGATGATGTGCAATTCATTGCCGGAAAAGACAGCACGCAGGACGAATTCTTTCATACTTTCAATGCTTTGATTGACCAGCAGAAGCAAATTATCATCTCCGCTGACCGTGCACCCGGTGAAATTGACGGCTTGGAGGAGCGTATCCGCTCTCGCCTGCAATGGGGATTGGTTGTTGATCTGCACCCGACCGACTACGAACTTCGCCTCGGTATATTGCAACAAAAAGTCGAACAATACCGTGCGCAGTATCAAGAACTGAAAATCACGGATGGTGTGTTGGAGTTCCTTGCGCACCGTATCTCCAACAACGTCCGCGTCCTTGAAGGCGCGCTGACCCGCCTGTTCGCCTTGGCCTCGCTTGTAGGTCGCGAAATCACGTTGGAAATGGCACAAGAAAGCCTCGCCGACATTTTGCGCCAGTCTGACCGCAAAGTCACGATGGACGAAATCATGCGGAAAACTTGCGACTATTATAATGTACGCATGTCTGACCTGCTATCACCCAAACGCTCTCGCAACATCGCGCGCCCGCGTCAGATGGCTATGTGGCTAGCGAAACTCCTGACGCAACGCTCCTACCCAGAGATCGGCAAGCGCTTCGGCAACCGTGACCACACCACCGTAATCCATGCCGTTCGCAAGATTGACGAGCTCAAAGCACAAGACAGCCAAGTCGCAGAGGACGCAGAACTCCTTCGTCGGATGTTGGAAGCCTAATTGGCTTGACGATCCCGCAAGAAAAGCGGACTTTTCAACAAATTGTTTGCATAAGCGGGCGGAGAGGATACCTTCTCCGCCCCAGCTATCTTCCAAAGAGGGACGGATATGAAAATCAGTGTCGAGCGCAGCGCCCTGCTCAAGGCTGTGAGCCAAGCCCAATCTGTTGTTGAGCGCCGCAACACCATTCCGATCCTCGCCAACGTGCTGATCGAGGCTGAAGGGAATGACGTATCATTTCGTGCCACCGACCTCGACATCGAAGTGGTCGATAAAGCCCCGGCACAGGTGGAACGCCCCGGCGCCACAACTGTATCGGCGACAACCCTGCACGAGATTGTCCGCAAGCTGCCAGACGGCGCTTTGGTGTCGCTTACCGATGACGGCACATCCGGTCGGTTGACTGTAGAAGCCGGGCGATCCACGTTTTCGCTGGCCACCCTGCCCAAAGAAGACTTTCCGGTTATGGCGACGTCGGAATACCAGTCCAATTTCTCGGCACCGGCCCCCATGTTGCGTCGGCTCTTTGACAAGTCCAAATTCGCCATTTCCACAGAAGAAACAAGGTATTATCTCAACGGCGTCTACATGCACGTGTCTGAAGGCGAAGGTGGCAAAGTGCTGCGCTGTGTGGCCACTGATGGGCACCGTTTGGCGCGCATTGACGCCGATCTACCGGAAGGTGCGGCCGACATGCCGGGCGTTATCGTACCCCGCAAAACCGTAGCCGAACTGCGCAAACTTCTCGAAGACGACGACATGCAAATCGCGGTATCCGTGTCCGAAACCAAAGTGCGGTTCGCAACTCCGGACATCACTTTGACGTCGAAGGTCATCGACGGAACTTTTCCAGACTACACCCGCGTGATTCCGCAAGGAAATACACGCAAACTGGAAGTCGACGCGACCGAGTTCGCCAAAGCCGTGGACCGTGTGGCAACCGTCTCTTCGGAGCGTTCTCGCGCGGTGAAGCTGTCGCTTGACGAAGACAGGCTGGTGCTGTCCGTCAACGCGCCTGACAGCGGTGCCGCTGAGGAAGAACTGGCTGTTGCCTATAGCGACGAGCGGTTGGAGATCGGGTTCAATGCGAAGTACCTCCTTGAGATTGCCGGACAGGTTGATCGCGAAAACGCCGTCTTCATGTTCAATTCGGCAGGCGACCCAACCTTGATGCGCGAAGGCAACGACCAGTCGGCCGTCTACGTCGTGATGCCAATGCGCGTTTAACGCGCGCTCATGGCGGGGCTGTATCTCTCTGCGTTAACTCTGTCTCACTTCAGGTCTCACCGACGGGTGGAGCTGAAGCTTGACGACCGTCCCATCGCGATCTTCGGCTCTAACGGGGCCGGAAAAACCAACATTCTAGAAGCAATTTCAATGCTGTCTCCAGGCCGTGGCCTTCGGCGTGCGAAAGCAGATGAAATCGCGCGCGCACCGGAGGCACTAGGCTGGAAGGTGTCGGGTCTCTTGCACAGCCTAGGGCAAGTGCATGAAATCGAAACACGAGCTGAGAACGGCGGCAATCGCACCGTTAGCATTGATGGCAAAACGGCACCTCAAATCGCGCTTGGGCGGGTTGCTCGGGTTGTTTGGTTGGTACCCGCGATGGATCGCCTCTGGCTCGAAGGTGCTGAGGGACGTCGCCGTTTCCTGGACCGAATAACACTGAGTTTTGAACCAAAACATGCAGAATTTACAGTAGCTTATGAGAAAGCGATGCGGGAGCGAAACAGACTCCTAAAGGATATGGTTCGTGATGCCATGTGGTATGGGGCTCTGGAATCGCAAATGGCCGAGGCAGGTGCGCAGATCATCGCAAACAGAGCCGCAGCGCTGGCGCGGCTGCAATCCGCGATGGAGAGTGCTCAGACCTCCTTCCCAACCGCGGAGCTATCTATCGAGAACCCCGACGATGCCGACTTCATTGATGGCGCTGAAGCATTGCTCACCGCCCTTCAAGCATCGAGATCCACCGACTTGCGCGCTGGAAGGACGCTAATTGGACCCCACAGAGCCGACATGAAAGCGATTTACAAAGCAAAGAGTATTGAAGCAAAGCAATGCTCGACCGGAGAGCAGAAAGCGCTGCTCCTCTCTTTGATCCTTGCCAATGCGCGCGCCCTTTCAGAAGATTTCGGAGCCGCACCGATCATTTTGCTGGATGAGGTCGCAGCGCATTTGGACGCGGGCCGCAGGGCCGCACTCTATGACGAAATTTGCGCGTTAAAAGCTCAGGCGTGGATGACTGGCACCGGTGCCGAGTTATTCAATGAACTGGGCGATCGTGCGCAGCATTTCGAGGTGTCGGACGACGATGGTGCTTCTGTGGTGAGACTGCGATGAAAGCATACAACACCTACGTTTTGAGCGTAGTTATAATCGGTTTTTTCCCATGACCATCACCCCACTCGAATTGCTGTTTTATGCGGGCGGGCTTTTCATCCTGTTTCTGACACCCGGCCCCGTTTGGGTCGCGCTTCTGGCGCGGGCTATGTCGGGGGGATTCCGGTCAGCGTGGCCCCTGGCTTTCGGCGTGGTCGTCGGTGACGTCATATGGCCGCTCATTGCGGTTCTTGGCGTGACGTGGATCGTCGATCAGGCCAGCTGGTTTATGGATGTGCTTAAATGGGTGGCCGTAGCAATGTTTATCGCGATGGGCATATTGCTGATCCGTCACGCGGGCAAAGAGCTGACGGAAAACTCCAGCCTCACGCGTCCCGGCATGTGGGCAGGCTTCATCGCCGGGGTCGTGGTGATCATGTCCAACCCGAAGGCGGTTTTATTCTACATGGGCGTGCTGCCCGGTTTCTTCGATCTGACAAGAGTGACTCGCTGGGACATCGCCGCGATCTGCTTCCTAAGCTTCCTCGTGCCGCTTTTGGGAAATCTGGTGCTCGCGGCCTCGGTCGACCGCGTCAGAGGGCTCCTCAAGGCCC
Source organism: Litoreibacter ascidiaceicola (assembly GCF_900129235.1). Lineage (GTDB taxonomy): Bacteria > Pseudomonadota > Alphaproteobacteria > Rhodobacterales > Rhodobacteraceae > Litoreibacter > Litoreibacter ascidiaceicola. The sequence goes on from NZ_FQUV01000005.1 coordinate 162,070, forward strand.
CGGGCGCGGTGCGCCGAATGAACGTGATTGCTGGCTGGCTTTTGATCTGTGTTGGTGTGGTGATTGGCGTCAGCTGATGACCACCTACAGGGCATGAATACAGGGTTAAAACGGGCCCTGAAGGGGTGGCCGCGTCAACCACAATATCTTGCGCCAATTGCGTGACATCCCCCCACAAAACGCCTATATTTCGTGCAACTTAAGCGGGAAATATCTCATGGCCGACGAGCAAGATAAAAAAGAAGAATATGGCGCCGATTCCATCAAAGTTCTCAAGGGCTTGGAGGCTGTTAGAAAACGGCCGGGGATGTATATCGGTGACACCGATGACGGCTCTGGCTTGCACCACATGGTTTACGAGGTCGTGGATAACGGAATTGACGAGGCACTGGCCGGTCATGCCGACGCGGTAAACGTAAAAATCCATGCGGATGGCTCGGTCTCCGTCGGTGACAACGGGCGCGGAATTCCAGTGGGCATCCACGAGGAAGAAGGCGTCTCGGCAGCCGAAGTCATTATGACGCAACTACACGCTGGCGGTAAATTCGACAGCAACTCCTACAAAGTATCCGGCGGCCTTCACGGCGTGGGCGTGTCCGTTGTGAACGCTCTCTCCGACTGGTTGGAACTGCGCATCTGGCGCGAAGGCAAAGAACACATCGCCCGCTTCGAGGGTGGCTTCACGGTGAACCATCTGGAAGTCGTCGGTCCGACCGACCGCACCGGTACCGAAGTGCGGTTCATGGCCTCCACCGACACGTTCTCCAACCGTGACTACGTGTTTGAAACGCTGGAAAAGCGCCTGCGCGAGCTGGCTTTCTTGAATTCAGGCGTCCGGATCATTCTGGAAGATGAGCGCCCCGCCGAAGCGCTCCGCAGCGAGCTGTTCTACGAAGGTGGCGTCAAAGAATTTGTGAAGTATCTCGACCGCTCCAAAAGCTCGATCATGCCCGAACCGATCTATGTGGTCGGCGAAAAAGACGACATCGGCGTAGAAGTCGCGATGTGGTGGAACGACAGCTACAACGAAATGGTGCTGCCATTTACCAATAACATTCCGCAACGCGATGGCGGCACGCATATGGCGGGCTTTCGTGGCGCGCTGACGCGGACAATCAACAACTACGCGCAATCGAGCGGCATCGCAAAGAAAGAGAAGATTTCGTTCACCGGTGACGACGCCCGTGAAGGGCTGACATGCGTTTTGTCGGTGAAAGTTCCGGACCCGAAATTCTCGTCCCAAACCAAGGACAAGCTGGTGTCGTCCGAAGTGCGCCCCGCTGTCGAAGGCCTGATGAACGAGAAACTGGCGGAATGGTTTGAGGAGAACCCCAACGAAGCGCGGATTATCGTGTCGAAGATCGTAGAAGCTGCACAAGCCCGCGAAGCGGCCCGTAAGGCCCGCGAACTGACTCGCCGGAAAAACCCGATGGACATGAATTTCTTGTCGTCGAAGCTAAAAGACTGCTCGGACAAAGACCCATCCAAAACTGAAATTTTCCTTGTGGAGGGTGACTCCGCCGGAGGATCTGCCCAAACGGGCCGTGACCGCCAAACGCAGGCCATCCTACCACTGAAGGGTAAAATCCTGAACGTCGAGCGTGCACGGTTTGATCGGATGCTTGGCAGCCAGGAAATTGGCAACATGGTCATGGCGCTTGGCACAGGGATCGGGCGCGACGAATTTGATATCTCCAAACTGCGCTACCATAAGATTGTCATCATGACCGATGCTGACGTCGACGGCGCGCACATTCGCACGTTGCTGCTGACGTTTTTCTACCGTCAGATGCCCGAATTGATCGAGCAGGGGCACCTGTATATTGCGCAACCGCCTTTGTATAAGGTCGCGCGCGGTCGATCGGAAGTTTACCTGAAAGATCAGGCCTCAATGGAGGACTATTTGATCGAACAGGGTGTGGACGGAGCGGTTCTTAAACTGGCCTCGGGTGAGGAAATCATCGGGCAGGATCTGCGTCGTGTTATCGAAGAAGCCCGCACTGTCCGGCGCATCCTGCAAGCGTTCCCGACCCATTATCCGCAACACATTCTGGAACAATCCGCAATTGCCGGCGCGTTCGAGGCCGGTCAGGTGGACGGGGATTTGCAGGCCGTCGCGAATACTGTTGCCGCGCGTCTGGACCTGATTGCTCTGGAATATGAGAAGGGCTGGCAAGGCCGCCCGACCCAAGATAAGGGCATTCGCCTGTGGCGTGTCTTGCGTGGCGTGGACGAAGTTCGCGTTCTCGATGGTGGGGTCCTTCGGTCCGGCGAAGCCCGACGTCTTGGCCAGCTAACCAAAAGCCTGCAAGAATCCTACGGCAAGCCTGCGAAACTGGTTCGCAAAGACCGCGAACAGCCGGTCTACGGTCCGATCGACTTGCTGCAATCCATACTTGAAGAAGGCGAAAAAGGCCTGTCCTTGCAACGCTATAAAGGTCTGGGGGAAATGAACCCCGGCCAGTTGTGGGAAACTACCTTGGACCCCGACGCCCGCACATTGTTGCAGGTGAAGGTCGAAGACATGGCCGAAGCCGATGACATCTTCACCAAGCTGATGGGTGACGTGGTGGAACCACGGCGCGAATTTATCCAGACCAATGCGCTTAGTGTCGAGAACCTGGATTTTTAAGTATCGGCTGGGGCGCTGAACTCACTCCGACAGGGTCAAGCAGCGCCTCTACTGAACGATAAATTCTGCATGCAAGGCACCAGCAGCCTTTATGCTTTTCAGAATATCAATCATATCCAATGGTGTGACGCCCAGAGCATTCAATCCAGAGACCACGTCTTTCAAAGTCGTGCCGGGTTTGATCTCCGCAAGGCCGGTTCCCTGATCCTCACCAATGGCCGCCGTGGTTCGCGGCACGATCACTGTTTCGCCCTCGCTAAACGGGTTCGGTTGAACCACCACTGGCGTCTCGTCAATCGTTAGCGTCAGATTGCCTTGCGCGACCGCCACTCTGGAAATCCGGACATTTTCGTCCATGACAATCGTGCCAGACCGCTGATCGACCACGACCCGCGCGCGCCTCTCCGGCTCAACGATGATGTTCTCTATTCGGCTGAGAACATGCGCCGGTGATCGCATCCCCGTCGCATCAATATCCAACTCAACTGTGCCCGCATCCAACATCAATGCGACCCGGCGGCCAAGCGCAGTATTGATCGCATTTTCAATTTTTTCCGCGGTCGAAAAATCAGGCGTTCGCAAAGCCAATCGCAAACTCGACAGCGTCGAAAACTCAAACTCGACTTCGCGCTCTATCCGCCCGCCAGATGGCACGATCCCGGCAGTTGGCACGCCGTGCACCACGCGCGCAGCATCGCCTTCTGCAGAGATTCCACCCGCAATAACAGTACCCTGCGCGACTACGTAGACATCGCCGTCAGCAGCATTCAACGGCGTCATAATCAGCGTCCCGCCCAGCAAGCTTTTCGCATCTCCGATAGCAGACACGGTCACATCAACCTTGCTTCCTGCGCGGCTGAAGGCAGGCAGGGTAGACGTCACAAGAACGGCAGCTACGTTTTTGGGCCGGAATTGCTCCCCACCAACATTCACGCCCAGCCGCTCCAGGATGTTGATCATCATCTCCTCGGTGAACGGGGAGTTGCGCAAGCCGTCCCCGGTACCGTTCAAACCAACAACGAGCCCATAGCCCACCAGATCGTTGCCTCGAACCCCGTCGAATTCAACAAGGTCTTTCAGCCGCACGCTGGAGGCCGACACGACAGTAGGTAAAGCTAACAGAACGGCGAAAAGAACAGCACGGATCATCGCAGATAATCCGAAAGGCGGAGTTGGGACGTACGGGCAGTCAGCACATAAAGTGTCTCTATCTGGAATTGTACTGCCTCAAGCGCGCTTGCCGTCTCATAAGGGTCCGCGCCTGTGATCTTTGATCGAGCCATATCCAAAATGCCGCGCTCGACACGCCCAGCGACATCAGCCTCTGTCAGCAGGCGTTCAGTTACACCCGTGTCACGTTGCATTGCGATCAACGCCTGTTCCGACGCTATCAAACCTTGCCCGACTTGCGATAGGACGTTTCTTTTTTCATCTTGAGGAACCGCTATAGTACCTTCGGAGATTGCGGTGGCCACTGCCAGATCCCGCAAGATCGCGCGAAACGCCTGATCATCCGCCTTGAGCGGAAGGTCAATCTTGTGCTGCTCCGATATTGCGATGCCGGATTGGGATTGGTCACTACCGCCATAAACAAGCGTCTCAAACCCGCCGCCAACGTCTTGGAACCAAGCATCCACCTGAGTAGTGAAGTCAGCGATGTCGGTGGCAGAAGCGGCGAGCCCATTGATATGCAGCATGATGTCTTCAGAGCTAACGAGTGGTGCCTGCCCGGTTGCCATGCCAGAGAACAAAAACTGACCGGACACTTGGGTATTCAGAAAGGACACAACCTGGCTCATTCGCCCTGATGCGCTGGCGAGTTTGGCATCAAGCACGTCGGGCTGTTCAAGCGATGCGGCGGCGGTCAGGTCCGTGCCAAATGCGGCGACGGTAGTTTGCATAGCCGCCAAACTTGTTTGCAATCCCGACACCCGCAGCTGCAGATCAGAGCGCCCCAAGGCGAAACCGTCGAGTCGGGACAAAGACCCCTCCAATCCGGCCAAAGGACCAAAGTCGCCACGGACATGGCTCGTAAGGTTCTGCTTGTTGCCGGTTGTCAGTTCGCTGGTCAGTTTTGCGAGTGTTGTTTTCAATCCCGCACCTTGTCTACGCAACATCATGTTCTGGCCAAGGTCACTTAGGTTGCCGTAGTTCATGTTATATCCTCAGCAATGATTGAAGCATTTCGTCGACGGCCTGAATAACCTTGGCATTCGCGGCGTAGTTCCGTTCGATCAGAAGCAGCTTTTGCATCTCTTGATCGGTGTCGACGCCACCGGCCTGCTCTACATCGCGAAACGCTTGAACCCGCGTTGCTTCGAAACTCTGCCGTTGCTCGGCCCCGTGCCGGTTTTGACTCACTTGGGACAGAAAATCCCCCATCAAAGCAGAGCTTGATCCCGCGATGGAAAATGCCCCGCTGACCGGTTGCTGAGCGGCCGAGAATATCTGCTCGTAGGCGCTCAAAAGCGTGTTGTCGGATGCAGGGCCTTGTGTGATCGCGTTAATGCCATCGCGCATTCGCCACGACGCGCCGCCGGTAGCAGTTTGCACCGCTGCGTTAAGCGAAAGTCTGGAGGCAAGCCCTGCCTCATCCAACGGATCCAAAGTTCCGCCAGCGTCGGTGAACAGCCCGACTTGCCCGGGCAATAGCGTCGTATCCGCTGCAATAGCGCGGTCCATCAGATTGCGTGACAACGCATCCAGATTTGCCTGCACGGTGGGGATATCTTGATCACGCAATGCGAATGCTCCGGCCAATGCCCCACCCGAGATGGCCTCTATCGCAGAGCCGTTCACGCTGGATGCGCCGACGATTTGAAGTCCGGACAACGCACCGCTCATCAAAGACATGTCCGGTGTGATCACGCCGGTCGGGGTGAACTCGAACTGCGCAGCTTGATAGTCAACAAGGGTCGTGCCGTTGGGTGTAACCAATGCAATTTGCCCGTAGTCACGGCTCACCGCCTGAACGGGGACAATCGAGCTGATACCATCCACCACCGCTTGCCGTTGATCCATAAGGCCGGATGGGTCTCCGCCTGAATTTACCTGTTGACGAATTTCGCGGTTCAACCTGTCGACATCTGTCAGGGCTGAATTCAACAAACCGAACTGTGCGCCTATTGACCGATCAACTGCTTCCCGTTTGCCAACAAGCTGGGCAGAGATGTCGTTTATTTTTCCGACCAGCCCCGCCGCGCTGTCAACAACTGCGCTTAGACGGGAGCCACTGGATGGATTGGTCGCAGCCGCGATCAGGCTTTGGTCAAACCGGTCCATAAAGGCTGAAAGCGAAGAGGCCATATCTGGCGTCCCTATGGTCTGCTCCACCGAGGCAAAGAAACTGGCCCGCGCGTCTTGGTAGCCCAGCTCTGCCTGCGCCAACCGACGGTCCGCGATAGCCGTTTGGTTAACCACGCGGTCGACACCAGAGATTTTTACACCAGCGCCTTGGCCGCCCACGGTAGCAGCCCCAAGTGAAAGTTCCCGCCGCCCGTAGCTTTCGGTCATCGCGTTTGCGACGTTGGCTGAAACCAGTTCTGCCGCCCGCGATACCGCTGTCAAACCGGACACTGCGTTGGACAGAGACGCTGAAATGCTCATGCGAAGACCCTCTACTCTAGTTTAGCGTTTGATATTGGTCGTTTCCTGCAGCATCTCGTCCACGGTTTGGATCACCTTGGCGTTGGACGAATAAGCCCGCTGCGTCTGAATGAGCGCCGTCAGCTCGCCCGCAACATCAGTAGTCGACTCCTCAAGCGCATAGCCAAGGATGTCTCCGGTCGGGCCATCGCCCGCGTCCCACAGGAAAAAGGACCCGCTGTCGTTTGACGGAACATAGGTTTGATTATCCATTGCCGTCAGCCCGTTCGGGTTGGGCAGGTCCACCAAGGGAATTTGATAGATCGTGCGCGTAATCCCGATGTCAAAAGTGGCTTGGACATATCCGTTCGCATCTACGTCCACAGAAGTCATGTTACCAACAGGGGACCCGTCTTTCGTGATCTGTGTCGGCGCAAAACTATCTGATAGCTGCGTCACGCCGGTACCCGATCCCAAATCACCAATCGTAATATCTAACGGGCCGCCATCCAGCGTTACGGGAAAACTGCCCGTGGCCGGATCGTAGTCCCCGCCAACTGCTGACGTGCGCACAACACTCGCCAGCGTCCCGCCGCTGCCTCGCGTGTCGTCAAAGGTCATAGTGTATTCCCCGACGACGGCACCGCCACTGGCAGAGTCGCTGAGTTGCATGGTCCATTGATTTGACGCGCCAGACGCTGGAACCACTGGGGTGTAGGTCACAAGAAGGTTTTGCGACGTGCCTAAATTATCGAAGTACTCAACCGAAAGTTCCAGGGATTCCCCGCTTGCGCCCGCTTCGGTTTCGGTCGCAGGCAGGTTCACACCAAGACTCATGCGCGTGGTTGGCTCCCCTGCGAACTGGTTGACGTTGATCTGGATTGGCTGAAGCCCGTCCGCGGTATCACGCGGGAATGTAGGGACTGTACCGTCTGAATCTGCGGGCCAGCCCATCAGAACCATACCGGTATCGGTTGTTAGATATCCTTGCGAGTCCGTGCGGAACGATCCGGTTGTGGCGAGCCGGAACGGAATATCCCCGCCCTGCAAATTCACGGCCGATTCAGTCGTGATTGGCAGAAAACCCCGACCGCGAACGGCCAGATCAGTCGAGTTCGTTGTTGTCAGAAGCGCGCCAGCCTGATCAATCAGGCGTTGGGATGTGACGCGCACGCCACCCGCAGAATAGCTGCCCTGACTGTTCGAAATGACCATCGAATGGAACTGTGTTTCCGCACGCTTGTAGCCATTTGTCCCAGAGTTAGCGATGTTGTCGGAAATCGTCGATAGACGGCTTGCGTTGGCGGCTAAGCCCGCGACGCCGGCATTGAGGGAGGAGGATATCGTCATAATGCGCCTTTCTGAAGCATACGTCTTGCGAGCCACTATCCGAACGCTGCCTTAACATCGCGCTAACAGATAAAATTCGAACGAGATTGCTAGTCGGTCAGCGCATTTCGCGCAGCAAAGTAACTTCAAGCCGGTTGTTGCGGACCGACATCGGATCACTGAGCAAAGGCTTGCTCTGACCGTAGCCCGTCAAACGCTCGAAGCGGTCGGGATCCATTCCATGAAGGTCCATCAAATCGCGCGTGACATGCGCACGGGCAGTTGTTTCGTCCCATGCAGGGTTATCAATCAACACACTGGGGTAAGCTCGCGAATGACTGGAAATGGAAATGCGGTTAGTCACCGCTGCGAACGTCTCTACCAGCATTTTAGATATCTCGCGCAGGACCGAAGTCGGTTGTCCGCTTTGGGGGTCAAACAACGGAGCGCCTTCCAAGTCGAAAATCTCCACGACAAGACCTTCATCCGTGACGTCCGTTATGATGTGCTCCAGTGCGAGTTCCTTGATCAGGCTATCGCCACCTTTGCCGAGAATTCCATTCGCAAGTTCGGTGAGCTTCGCCTGATCTTCACCCGAGAGGGTTCCCTGTTCCGTCAGGGGTATTTCCGGCACACCACCTTGTCCAGATAGCGGCAGGCGGCTTTCGATCATTAGAGAATCACCGCCGAACGCCCCGGCCCCACCACCGGACACACGAGCAATGGCAATCGTCGGCGCGAAGTAATCCGCGAGTCCTTTGCGCTGTTGTTCCGTCGTCGCATTCAGCAACCACATCAGCATGAAAAACGCCATCATTGCCGTAACGAAGTCGGCATAGGCTACTTTCCATGCGCCGCCGTGATGTCCGCCGCCACTGATAACTTTTTTGCGTTTGATGATAATGGGGCGGGCCGAATTGTCGCTCATGCTTGTCCTCGCAGTGTGGTCTGGTGGACTAAAGCAGGTGCAACTGAAACACCGGTTAACAATTAAAATTGATCGGTTTTTTTACAGCTACCCTCTGGCTCGGTCGAGCAGAAGCGAAGTCTCACTGCCGGTGATCCCCTGCACTTCACGTACCTGTCGCAATATGCGGTCGAAATCTGGAAGGCTGACCGTTTCAATTTGCGCAACCAAATCCCAGACACCATTGGTCGTGTGCAAATCTACGATCTCCGGCATGTGCCTGAGTTGTTTCACCACCGATGCGGTTTGCGCGCCCTTGACCTCAATCATCATGATCGCGTGGATCAAATCATCCAGCCCGACCTGCCCCAACTCGATGGTGAACCGGCGGATCGTGCCATCGTGCTTCATGCGATCCAGACGCGTCTGAACTGTCACGCGCGAAACCCCAAGCGCACCGGCTAACGTCGTCACAGACGCCCTGCCGTCCTGTTTTAGCAGAGCTACCAGTTTCTGATCTGTGGTGTCCATTTTCACTCAAATATATACATATTGATAATTCTATTAATCATAATGATAAAGATTATATCCATATTTTCCATACTGATTGTCGCATTTGTGAAATAACTTGGATAATTTCCTCGCAACCCATCTAGGAGAGCAAAATGACCTCGAAATCATGCACACTTGTCGGCGCGCCGGTCCAGTCCGGTGCCAGCCAACCCGGTTGCGTCATGGGGCCAGATGCGTTTCGCACAGCCCGTTTGGCAGAAACTCTGGATGATCTGGGCCACAGCGTCAGCGACATTGGCAACGTCACCGCAAACGATTTTCCAGACGTGACCCATGCTAACGTGGCCATTCATGATCTGGCACAGACCGTCGCGTGGGCGAAAGCTCTGGAGAGCGCCGCGTTTGACGCCGCTCAAAGCTCCGACATGCCCATTTTTTTGGGCGGTGATCATAGCCTGTCCATTGGCACCGTACCTGGCATCGCGCGCCACTGGGCGTCGAAAGACCGCCCGCTCTTCGTGCTGTGGCTGGACGCGCACCCAGACTTTCACACGCTAGACTCGACCAGCAGCGGCAACCTGCATGGCACCCCTGTGGCGTATTTCAGTGGGCTTCCGGGCTTCGACGTCTACCCGCCGCTGGCAGCACCTGTCGATCCGGCGAACTTGTGCATGCTGGGCATCCGCTCGGTCGATCCGGCGGAAAACGCCGCACTGGCGGAGCGCGAGGTAGATGTCAGCGACATGCGTGCAATTGACGAGCATGGCATTGCAGCACCTTTGCGCGCGTTCCTAGAGCGCGTACGCGAAGCGAACGGCGCATTGCACGTGTCCCTCGATGTGGATTTCCTTGAGCCGTCCATCGCCCCCGCCGTCGGCACAACAGTGCCTGGAGGTGCCACCTTCCGCGAGGCGCATCTGGTGATGGAAATGCTCTGTGACAGCGGGCTGGTGACCTCGCTTGATATGGTCGAGCTGAACCCGTTCCTCGACGAACGCGGTCGCACCGCCAGCCTGATGGTCGACCTCTGCGCTAGCCTAATGGGCCGCAAGGTTCTTGATCGCCAGACAAAACGCTTCTGAGAGGAAACACCATGACAACGCCTTCAAAACTCGCCCTCGTCCCCTTCGTCTCGGTCGACAACATGATGAAGCTGGTCAACAATATCGGCCCTGCGCAGATGATCGCGGAGATTGCCGATTACATTGAAACCGACTTCAAGCGCTGGGAGCTGTTCGACAAAACCCCGCGCGTCGCCGCGCATTCCGACGAAGGGGTGATTGAGTTGATGCCGACCTCGGATGGTGAAACTTACGGCTTCAAATACGTCAACGGCCACCCCGCCAACATGGCGCGGGGCTTCCAGACCGTGACGGCTTTCGGTGTGCTGGCGCGGGTGGATAACGGCTATCCGGTTCTCCTGTCGGAAATGACCATTCTGACCGCGCTGCGCACTGCGGCAACCTCGGCCTTGGTGGCAAAATATCTGGCACCAAAGGGCTCCAAGGTTATGGCGATGATCGGCAACGGTGCGCAGTGTGAATTCCAGGCGCTGGCATTCCAAACAGTCGTCGGCATCGACACCGTGCGCTTGTACGATATTGATCCGGAAGCCACCGCGAAGGCCGCCAAGAACCTCGCCACCACCGGTCTGAACGTGATTTCCTGCACCTCCCCTGAGGAAGCCGTGGCAGGCGCGCAGATCATCACCACCTGCACGGCTGACAAACAATGCGCCACTATTCTGACCGACAATATGGTCGGCGCGGGGGTCCATATCAACGCCATCGGCGGCGACTGCCCCGGTAAGACGGAGCTGCACCGCGACATCCTCCTGCGCTCCGACATCTTCGTCGAATACCCACCGCAGACCCGCATCGAGGGCGAGATTCAGCAGTTGGACGAGGATCACCCTGTCACGGAGCTTTGGCGCGTAATGACCAGTCAAGCCGAAGGCCGCCGCGACGCGCAGCAAATCACGCTGTTTGATTCCGTGGGCTTCGCGACCGAGGACTTCTCGGCCCTGCGCTACATCCGCGATCAACTGGCCAACCATGACACCTTTATCGAACTGGACATGCTGGCAGACCCCGACGATCCGCGCGATTTATTCGGCATGGTCGCACGAGCCGCTTCGTAAGACGCATTTGCGCTTGCACCCCGAAGGACGGCCCGCCATCTTGGGGCTGTTCTCAGGGCGGGGCGGAATTCCCCACCGGCGGTAAGCGGATCACTCCGTAAGCCCGCGAGCGCCTTCGCTTTGGCAAAGGGTCAGCAGATCAGGTGCAACTCCTGAGCCGACGGTCATAGTCCGGATGAAAGAGAACGAGCACTGCGCCCCTTGGGGCGGAGTGCCCGTGATCGCCTTGGGTGACGTGTCTGTTGCAAAAGGAGAGATCACCATGACACCCACCCGATACGCGTTCGTCAAAGCCAACTGGCACTCGGATATTGTCGACCGGGCGCTGGACGGATTTTGCGAATTGATCCCCGAAAGTCAGGTCGATGTCTTCGACGTACCCGGCGCGTTTGAAATGCCGCTCTTGGCCCGCGACCTGGCGGCGTCCGGACGCTACGGCGCCGTGGCCTGCGCCGCGCTGGTCGTGGATGGCGGCATCTACCGCCATGACTTCGTGGCCCAAGCGGTCGTTGACGGATTGATGCAAGCGGGCATGGATACCGGCGTGCCAGTCCTGTCAGTGTCCCTAACCCCGCACCACTTCCAAGAGACCGAGCATCACATGGCAATCTACAGCGATCACTTTGTCACCAAAGGCCGTGAGGCGGCGCAAGCCGCGCTGATGATCGGCAAAACGCGGGCGGCGCTGGCGGCTTAAGGGAGGAAAGGTGCATCCGGGAGGACGTCACTTCCTCCACGGTTCGCAATGACCGGCGGGACGGGATACTTTACTAGGATGCATCTCCATTCTCGACCAGACCTTTGAGCATTGCAACGAGGAGTTCGCCAAGACTTAGGCCAGCTTTTGCGTGTCCCCGCAGATCGAGATCGCCTGCCCCGAAATTGTTCGCCCCCGCGTCGAGGCGAGGAACAGGCACTGATCCGCAATCTGCTCCGCGGTTACGTAATCCTTGATCGACACATGCGAAAACGCCTGCGCCTCCGTGGCCTCATAGGTCTGTCCCAGCCGCTGTGCCTTCGCCTCCAGCACGCGGCGTTGGCGATCGCCGGCGACCAAGCCCGGCAGGATCGCGTTGGCGCGGATGCCGTGGGGGCCAAGCTCCAGCGCCAGTGACTTGGTGAAGCCGATGACCCCCCACTTGGCAGCAGCATAGGGGCTTCGCATGGCAAACCCGACACGCCCGGCCAGTGACGACAGGTTGATGATCGAGCCGTTTGCACTGGCCTTCAACGCCTCCACGGCACAACGCGTGGTGTTGAACTGCGAGGTCAGGCAGATCGTCAGTGTGTCGTCCCAGCCGTCGGGCGGGATGTCCTCGACCGCGCCCGTCGGCCCCGCGATGCCTGCGTTGTTCACAAGGCAATCCAGCCCGCCCATGTCGCTGATCGCATCCGCCATAAACCGGCTCACCGCGTCGCGGTCGGAGACGTCGACTTGCGCAGTGGTCATGCCCTTAACCGTGGCCAAAGCCTCCGCGTCTATATCGCACACCGTCACCACCGCGCCTTCATCGCGGAAGCCTTCCGCAATCGCGCGGCCAATGCCGCTTGCCCCTGCGGTCACGATCACGCGGTGGTCTTTCAAACCCAAATCCATAGTGCCCCCTTCCCTGAACTTCGCCACTACGACAGTATCAGCGAAAAGGAGACCCGCAATGTCCGATCCCGTCATCGTCACCGCTGCCATCACCGGGGCTATCCACACGCCGACCATGTCCGACGCCCTGCCCGTTACACCAGAGCAGATCGTGGAGGCCGCTGTGGGTGCCGCCGAGGCAGGGGCCGCCATCGTCCACCTGCACGCCCGCAATCCCGAAAACGGCGCGCCCGACCAAAGCGCGGAGGCTTTCGAGCCGATCCTTGGCGCGATCAAGGCGCGGTCGGACGTGGTCATCAACATCACCACCGGCGGCGCGCCGACGATGAGTGTCGCCGAACGGGTTCGCCCCGCGCAGTATTGGCAGCCGGAGCTGGCATCGCTCAACATGGGGTCGATGAATTTCGGGCTGTTCGGGATGCTGGGGCGCTTCCCTGACCTGAAGCATCAGTGGGAAAAGGACTACCTCGGCAATCGTGACATCATCTTTCGCAACACGTTTCAGGACATCAGCTTTGTCCTCGACACTCTTCGCGACAGCGGCACGCGGTTCGAGTTCGAATGCTACGACACCGCCCACCTTTATAACCTCGCCCATTTCCGCGATGCGGGCAAAGTCGAAGGCCCGCTGCTGATCCAGACCGTGTTTGGCCTACTGGGCGGAATCGGGGCGCATCCCGATGATGTTGCGCATATGAAGCGCACGGCGGACCGGTTGTTCGGCGACGACTACGTCTGGTCGGTGCTGGGCGCGGGGCGGCACCAGATGCCGCTGGCGGCGATGTCCGCAGCTCAAGGCGGCAATGTCAGGGTCGGTCTGGAGGATTCTCTGTGGCTGGAGAAAGGTGTCATGGCCCCGTCCAGCGCGGCACAGGTCGCTAAAGCGCGGGAGATCATTGGAGGTGTAGGCCGACGCCTCGCCACACCGGATGAGGCGCGGACGAGGCTGGCGCTGAAGGGTGGCGACAAGACAGCGTTCTAAATGACCGCCCGCTCGACGAAACTTTCCCGCGCCAAAATCCGCTCTACCCCGAAAGGTGACAGGTCAAGCGAGCGGTACTCGCCGTAGGTGATCCACTCCGCTACGCCGCGCCCCATGGCTGGACTTTGTTGCAGGCCATGGCCAGAGAAGCCGTTGACGAAAACAAAGTTTTCCAACTCGGGCGACGGACCAACAATCGCATTTTGGTCAAAAGCGTTATACGCATAGTGCCCGACCCATGAGTTCACCAGTTTAACCGCCTCAAACGCCGGCACACGGGTGGCTACGGCGGGCCAGACCTTGTTCTCCCAGATCGAATGATCCTCGACAAAATCGTCATAAGCCACCGCCGGATCATCATCCGGCGGACACCCCGCCATGTAGTATTTCCCGTCGCTGCGCATATGCACACCGCTTGGATCAATGGTCAGCGGCAGGTCGCGGTCCAGCGGGGTTTCAGCGTCAAAAATGAACGTGTAGCGCTTGCGCGGCTCGACCGGAATATCCAGCCCCGCCATCTGCGCCGTTAGCGCGGCACGAGGGCCGGAGCAGTTCACTACAGTGCCACAAGCGACGACCTCTCCCGACGCCAAGGTTACACTTTCAACCCTGTCACCCGCACTGTTACGGGTGATGGCGCGCACCTCGTTATGAACGTATTCCGCCCCTTGCGCGCGGGCCTTGCGCTTCCACCAGTCAAAGATTGTGCCGCCGTCGAAATAGCCCTCGTTGATCAAGTTGTGATTGCCGCCGATAATGTCGTCAAGGTTGTAGAACGGGTAATCCGCCTTGATCTCGTCCGCCGTCATATACTTGGTGCCCGCGCCAAGACGCTGCTGTATCTGCTGGCTTTCACGCAAGGTCTGCGCGAACGCCTCGTTGTCGGCCAGATACATGTAGCCATAGCTTTGCAACACGATATTGGGCGCATCGGCGTCCTGCATGAAGTCCTGGAAGCCGTGAATGAACTCGGCCCCGAACTGGGAAATCTGGATGTTCACCTCTGCCGAGAACTGCTGACGGATGCAGCTATTCGTATGCGAGGTCGAGGCAAACTCGTAGCTCGGGTCACGCTCCACCACCAAGATGGAGCCGTCGAAGTCCGGGTTGCGAGACAGCCACCACGCAACCGAAGAGCCATAGATCGCGCCCCCGACAATCACCACGTCGTAGCTTGTTCTTTTTGGTGCCTGCATGATCCTGTCCTCTCAGCGAAACATCGGCATCAGACATAACACGCAGGGCTTTGGCAATAGCTTGCGACCTAGCTGCGAAGCTTGCCTAGCCCCGTCAGGATCGGGCAGTCCGGCCGCCCGTCTCCGGCGCAGTCGCGCACAAGGTCGCCCAGCGTGTCCCGCATGGATTGCAAGTCGGCGATCTTGCGGTCGATTTCGTCCAAATGCTCGCCCGCGATCCGCTTCACATCAGAGCTGGCCCGCGACTGATCCTCCCAAAGAGCCAGCAGCGCGCGGCAGTTTTCGATGGTGAAACCCAGTGCGCGCGCACGACTCAGGAAGGTCAGCTTATGCAAGTCGTTTTCGCCAAACGCACGATAGCCGTTCCCGTCACGTGCCGGACGGATCAACTTGATATCTTCGTAATACCGTATCGTTTTTGCCGGCAGCCCTGCGCGCTCGGCCACTTCACCGATGTTCATTCAAGCACCTCCCATCCGGCGCAGCCGAAGCGCGTTGCTCACCACGAAAACGCTCGACAATGCCATCGCGCCAGCGGCCAACATAGGCGACAGGAGGATGCCCCAGATTGGATAAAGCACTCCCGCTGCGACAGGAATGAGAGCCGTGTTATAGGCGAAAGCCCAGAACAGGTTCTGGCGAATATTGCCCATGGTCTTGCCACTCATCTCAACCGCTCGCAGCACGCCTGACAACTCGCCAGACATCAGCACGACATCTGCGGTCTCAATCGCCACATCCGTTCCGGTTCCTACCGCAATGCCGACGTCAGCCGCTGCCAAAGCCGGAGCGTCATTGATGCCGTCCCCGACAAAAGCCAATGTCCCTTCGCCTTTCAAATCTGCCACCGCGTCCGCCTTGCCATCGGGCATGACTCCAGCGACGACCTTTTCAATACCTAACTCGCGCGCGACAGCCTTGGCGGTGTGAACGGTGTCGCCGGTTATCATGGCGACCTTAATGCCTCTTTGGGCCAGTTTAGACACGAGTTCGGCAGCCTCTGGCTTTATTGGATCTGCGACCGCAATGACGCCCGCAAGCACGCCATCGATGGCGACAAACACGGGGGTCTTGGCTTCGTTTGCCCACCGGTCGGCCTGTGTCGCAAGGTCGCCCAAAGCAATGCCTTCTTTGGCCATAAGCCGGTCGGCACCCACCAACACGTCGTTTTTTCCAACACGCGCACGTAGCCCTAACCCCGTGATCGAGGCGAACTCCGAAGCGGTCGGAATGCTCACCCCGCGCGCCTCGGCCTCGCGCACGATCGCGGCAGAAATCGGGTGTTCGGACAAGGCTTCTACCGCCGCAACTTGTGCCAGAACAATTGCCTCGACATGCCCTTCTGAGACCACGAAATCAGTCAACTCGGGTCGGCCCATGGTCAGCGTGCCGGTTTTGTCGAATGCGATTGTTTTCACCTGTGACAGGGTCTGCAAGGCAGAGCCCTTGCGGAATAAAACCCCAAGCTCCGCCGCGCGACCCGTTCCGACCATCACCGACGTCGGTGTCGCCAATCCCATGGCACAGGGACACGCCACGATCAGGACGGAAACGCCAGCAACCAACGCATGAGCAAGAGTCGGCCCGAAGCTGAGCCACACAAGAACCGTAACAGTGGCCGCGAGCAGCACCGCAGGCACGAACCAACGCACGACCTGATCAACAACCGCTTGAATAGGCAGTTTGGCACCTTGCGCTTGTTCAACCATGCGCACGATGCCCGCCAGAACCGTGTCGCCCCCGACAGCGGTGGCCTTCACCTGCAACGCACCCGTGCCATTCACAGTACCACCAATCACCGCATCCCCTGTGCGATGTTCCACCGGAACAGGCTCCCCCGTAACCATGCTTTCATCCACGAATGACTGCCCATCGACAATCTCGCCATCCACCGCGACTCGCTCACCGGGGCGTACCAGAACGACATCCCCTTTCGTAATCTCGGCGATTGGCACTTCAACCCAATCCCCGTCCCGCCGCACATCCGCAACCGAGGGTTGCAGACCCAGAAGCGACTTGATCGCGGACCCGGTCTGCGCTTTCGCACGGGCCTCAAGCCAGCGACCGAACAGGATCAACGTCACGATGACCGCCGCCGCTTCGAAATAGACGGCGCGGCTTCCGGCAGGTAGCAGCGTTGGCGCGAATAGCGCGACGGATGAAAACAACCAAGCCGCGGATGTGCCAAGAGCAACAAGCGCATTCATCTCGGGTGCGCCGCGTAACAGCGCTGGAAACCCGTCCCGCAAGAACCGCCGTCCGGGCCACAGCAATACCGCCGTCGCCAGAACCCATTGCAAAAGCCAACTTGTCTGTTGCCCGATAGTGCGCTCGACCAAATCAGCCATGCCCGGGATGAGATGCCCGCCCATTTCAATAACAAACACCGGCAGGGTCAGCGCTGCAGCGATCAGGGTGTCGCGCCGCAATGTGTCCGCTTCGGCGTCATGCTTGTTCTCAGATGTCGGCGAGGTGCTGTCTGCGTCCAATGGCAACGCGGCATATCCCGTGTCGGTGATCGCACGAGCAACGTCTTCCCGCGTTATGCTGCCTTTCAGCCATGTCACCGTGGCTGTAGCATTTGCCAAATTGACCGAAGCATCAACGACGCCAGACAGGCCTTTTGCCCCGCGTTCAGCCCGACCAACACAGGACGCGCAGGACAGGCCGTCGACGGAAAACCGCGCCTCCTCCGTCACAGCCGGATAGCCAGCGTTGCTCAACGCTTGCACCAGAGCCTCGGCATTTGCGCCATCCGCATCGACTTCGGCGCGCGAGGTGGCCAGATTGACGGCGGCAGACGCCACGCCTTGCACCGCTTGCAACGCGCGCTCGGCCCTCCCCACGCATGACGCGCAGGACAGGCCTTCTATTTCGAAAGACAGATGAGTAGCCGTGGGCATGGAACAAGCCTCTGAATGTGTCAGTGACTCGTTATATGGGGCTTCCAGCTACTGGAAGGTCAACCCCTCAGGATGTTTTAGATATCCCGTCAGCAGAAAAGACGTGAAGCCGCTCCGGAACCGCGGTGAATTGCAACGTATCGCCATGCGCCTGCGTTGGCGGTGTTTCCATCTTGGCGATGAACTCCGATCCGGCAGGGGAAATTAGGTGAGCCAGCGCGTATTCGCCCAACTGCTCAACCAGCTCCAGCTTGCCAGACACAAGGGCGGAGCCTGCGTCGCATTCGATCAGGTGTTCAGGGCGAATGCCTAACGTGTCACCATCCACAAAGACCGACGGGCGGGAGCCGGCGACCACATCGGCCGCAACGAAGAAGTTCATTTGAGGGCTACCGATGAACTGCGCGACAAAGGCATTCGCAGGGCGCTCGTACAACTCGATGGGCGAGCCGACCTGCTCGATCATACCATCACGCAAAACAACGATCTTATCGGCCAAAGTCATCGCTTCGACTTGGTCGTGTGTCACGTAAATCATCGTCGACTTGAGACGCTCGTGCAGACGTGCAATCTCCAAACGCGTTTGCACACGCAAGGACGCGTCAAGGTTCGAGAGCGGCTCGTCAAACAGGAACACTTCCGGGTCGCGCACAATCGCACGGCCAATGGCCACCCGTTGGCGCTGACCACCCGACAAATTACGCGGGCTACGTTCCAAGTAGTCTGTGATTTGCAGCACTTCAGCAGCGGACCGGACGCGACGGTCGATTTCGTCCTGAGGCGTCTTCGCCTGCTGAAGACCAAACGCCATATTCTTGTAAACCGTCATATGCGGGTAAAGCGCATAGGTTTGGAACACCATGGCCACACCTCGCTTGGAAGGTGCCACTTCGTTCACGACGCGGTCACCAATGGCAACCGTCCCGTCTGAAATGTCCTCCAGACCGGCAATCATGCGAAGCAAGGTGGACTTGCCACAGCCTGACGGACCGACAAATACAACGAACTCGCCGTCATTAATATCCAGATCGACGCCATGCATAACTTGCACGTCGCCATAGCGTTTCACCAAATTGCGAATGGTTACACCGGCCATGTTAGCTCCATTTCTTTGATCGCGCCGCGCAGGGCGTTGGAGAAGTCTTGGAAGCGGTCAGGTAGATCCGCCCAAAGAAGCTTCGAAGTACAAAAAGCGTCCAGCCCTGCATCCCCTTGGAGCATGTCTTCCAAAGTGGCCCAGCTGGGTTCGAGATACGTAAAAGGTATGGTTCCTGCCGCCACGTGCTTGGCGAAAACATACCAGCTTGCAACCGACCGAAGTCCGGCGTCGGGTGTGAACCCTTGGGCGAAACATTCTTCAAGCGTCGGTCGGATGAAAATAGGAAACTTCGCCATGCCATCCGCGCAAATACGCGAGATGGAATCCGCGATCGCGGCATTGCCGAAACGATCTGCAATGCTTTGAAGATATTCCGCACGGTCGAAAGGCAGATCAAGCGTAAGGGCTGGTAGGACCTCGTCACGTTCATAGGCCCAGAAATGGGCGTTCAGCTCAGGGTCCCGCATCGCGGCATCGAAGGTCTCCAGACCACGCAACGCCGCAAAATATGTCAGGCAGGTATGTCCCCCGTTCAGGATACGGATTTTGGCTTCTTCATAAGGGTGAACATTCTTTGTCACCGTAACGCCAACCGCAGCCAGATCGGGCATTTCGCTGGCAAAATCGTCCTCCAGAACCCACTGCACGAAGGATTCCGCAATCACCGGTGCGGCCCCGTCACGGCCGAACAATGCGCGGGTTTCAGCCTCAAGATCGGGGCTGCTACGCGGTGTAATCCGGTCGACCATTGAACACGGGAACGTCACGTTTTGTTGTACCCAATTTGCCAGATCGGCATCCCCAAGCAGGGTCAGGTACTGCTTGAAATTGGCCCCCAGCTTCGTGCCGTTCTCACGGATATTGTCGCAGCACAAAACAGTAATCGCTTGACCGCCTGCGGCTTTCCGCGCCTTCAAGGCAGCGGTCAGATAGGCGTAAACAGACACAGATTTACCGCCTGAAATCTCGGATACGATCGTCGGGTCTTCGGGGTTCAGCGCACCAGAATCGTCAGTGTAATAGCCGCTTTCGGTGACCGTGATTGTCACGGCATGAACTGTGGGCAGCGCCAATAGTGCCTCGGCGGTGGCCGCGTTTTTGCTCCAGTCCTCAAAAGCGACATGCGCGCGGACTTTACGAAACGAAACCTGCCCGTCGGGCGAGATAGACTTGATCACGTAGCCATCAGCATCAGCACTATGCTGCGCAAAAGCGTCTGCCTCGGCTGCACGTAGATTGACAGCGGCGATGCCCCAGCGGAGATCGCTCGTCTCCTCCATCATGTCGTCTATATACATCGACTGGTGCGCACGGTGAAACGCGCCGAAGCCCAAATGCACTATACCAATTGAACAGGCTTTCCTGTCATAGTTGGTGGCATACAGGGCTTTATGGCTCGGCTTGTTCATGACGCGCGTGTCCCTTTGGAAGCCAATTCGTGACGCGCAAAGTCGCGATACGCCGACGGGGTCATTTCCTTCATCTTCAGGAACTGGCGGTTAAAATTGGCAAGGTTCTGAAACCCCACATCATAGCAAATCGCCGAAATCGGCTCGTCCGTTGCATAAAGCATACCGCATGCCTGCCCGATGCGAACGCGGTTCACAAACTCGACAAACCGGTGGCCCGTCACGGCTTGGAAGTTTCGCGAAAATGAAGTGGTGCTCATGCCAGCTTTCTGAGCTGCCAAATCAACAGAAATATCGTCGGCGAAATTCTTGACGATGTGATTGATCACCTCCGCGATGCGTGTTTGTTTGCTGCCGCCTTCCGGCTGCACAATTTTCATCACCGACAGCGCTTTCTTTTCCGCGTGCTCGTTAACGCGAATAAGGAACCTGAGAAGTGCTACAATACGTTCCGGCCCTTTGGAATCGCGGATCGCCTCAAGATGGCCCTTCGCAAAGGTCGGGTTGAAGCCGACAAATTCGATGCCCGATTGGGCAAGGGTCAACATCGGGCGCAGATCCAGAAACTCCGGAAAGGCGGTTGCAAGGCGGTCCAAACTGCTTTGGCTGAATTGCACCATCATGTCGCGGACATTGACCGGATCGCTGTAGACCTCGTCCGTGATCCAGTTATGCGGCAGGTTTGGGCCTGTCAGGAACAGACTCCCCGGATTGAAGTCGCCGATATAGTCGCCAACAAAGGCTTTGCCACGCGTCGCGGTAATCAAATGCAGCTCGTACTCACGGTGGCTGTGCCAACGGCACAGTTCCGTGGGCCAGCCATGCTCAAGATAGCGAACGCTCTCTATCGCACGGTCAACAACTTCGATTTCCGGTTGGATAATCGACATTACTTCACCGCCCCGAACGTCAGGCCTTGGACCAATTGCTTTTGCGCCATCCAGCCAAAGACCACAATCGGTGCGCAGGCCAGTGTCGATACGGCTGAAACCTTCGCCCAGAACAGTCCCTCAGGCGCTTGGAAGGAGGCCACGAAGGCAGTCAGGGTGCTGGCATCAGTGGTGGTAAGAACAATCGACCAGAAAGCTTCATTCCAGCACAAGATGATGGATAGCAACGCCGTCGAAGCGATCCCGCCCCATGCCAGTGGTAGGACGATCTGGCGAATTTCGTTGAAGGTCGACGTCCCGTCCATCCGCGAGGCTTCCAAAATCTCTTTCGGGATTTCGCGGAAGTAGTTGAACAGGATCAACATCACAATCGGCAGGTTCATCATCGCATAGATAACAACCAGCAGAGTACGCGTATCAAACAGGTCAAACTTCTGCGCCAGAAAGTAAATCGGCATCATCACGCCAACCGCAGGCAGCATCTTTGTGGAAAGCATCCACATCAACACATCCTTGGTGCGATGCGTTGTGTTGAACGCCATGGAATAGGCCGACGGAATGGCGATCAGCAGCGCCAGCAAGGTGCCGCCAAAGGCCGTGATGATCGAGTTCATGGCGAACTTGAAGTAGTTCGTGCGTTCTTGAATCTCCAGATAGTTTTCCAGCGTCGGCTCGAAGATCAGAAGTGGCGGGACCTGAATGGCCTGTCCTTCCGTCTTGAGGCTGGTGAGAACCATCCAGAAGATCGGAAAGAAGAACACGAGGGCGGCGATCCATGCAGCCGTAACAGCGGCGCGGTCGATCCAGATTTGGCGTTGTCTATCGGTCATGTTCACACCGTCAATGTTTTGCCAACGGCGCGGATCAGGAAGAGCGCGACAATGTTGGCGAGAATGATTGCAAAGACACCACCGGCAGATGCGACGCCCACGTCAAAGGCTTGCTGCGACTGGATGTAGATCAGATAGGTCAGGTTCGTTGACGAAACGCCCGGACCGCCGGAGGTGGTCACGAATATCTCGGCAAAGATCGACAGATGGAAGATCATCTGGATCAGCAGCACGATGGAAATCGGGCGGGCAAGATGCGGCAGCGTCAGGTTCCAGAACTGGGACCAGAAGCCGGCGCCATCCAAGGTGGCCGCCTCCTTCTGCTCTTGGTCTTGGGACTGAAGCGACGTCATGAAAATCAGGATAGCAAAGGGCGTCCACTGCCAGCTGACCATCAAAATGATCGAGAACAGCGGGTACTGGGCCAGCCACTCGACCGGCTCCAGACCAAAGGACTTTGAAAAGGCGGCGAACAACCCGTTGTTCGGATCCATCAGCATGTTCTTCCAGACCAATGCCGACACGGTTGGCATGATAAAGAACGGCGAGATCAGCATAACACGGGCAATCCCGCGACCACGGAACGGGCGGTCGATCAGGATCGAAATGGCAAGGCCAAGTACAATGGTAATGACCAGGACGGAGCCGACAAGAACCAGCGTATTAATCAGCGCCGGACCAAAGGACGGGTCGGTGGCGAAGAAGCGGTAGTTATCAAGGCCGATGAAACCAGTGCGCTCGGGGTACAGCAGGTTGTAGCGGATGGTCGAGAAATAGATCGTCA
Organism: Litoreibacter ascidiaceicola; assembly: GCF_900129235.1. Lineage (GTDB taxonomy): Bacteria > Pseudomonadota > Alphaproteobacteria > Rhodobacterales > Rhodobacteraceae > Litoreibacter > Litoreibacter ascidiaceicola. Next base: position 184,866 of record NZ_FQUV01000005.1, read on the forward strand.
TGCTCAGCGGGACGATCATCCACACCAGAAGCAAGATTACGCTCGGTGCCTGTAGCCATCTGACAAGTGTCGGATTCATGGAGTAGCCCCTTGGTTGGCAGTTCGATCAGAACGCGGTCGGCGTTCGAGAAACCAATTGTAGAGTAGAGTAATGCAGAATGGAGAGGTCGAAGCGGGCACCGAAGCGCCCGCCCCTAACAGTCAGCCTAGGCTTAGTAGTAGCCGGCTTTCTTCATTTCGCGGTCTGCAGCAGCTTGGCCATTGGCCAGAGCTTCTTCAACCGTGATGTTGCCCGCAAGCGCATCGGTCATTTGCTGACCAACAGCTGTACCAATTGCTTGGAACTCGGGGATCGCAGCAAACTGAACACCAACATAAGGGGATGGGTTCATTGTGCTGTCTTCCGGGTTCGCAGACAGGATAGCTTTCAGCTCAGCTTCATCGAATGTTGCAGCTTCCTGGAACTTAGGGTTGTCGTAGGTGGACTGACGTGTGCCAGTCGGAACTGCGCCCCAACCGTTCTTAGAAGCAACAAGTTCGATATAGGACTTGGAAGTTGCCCACTCGATGAACTTTTTAGCATCTTCGCTTTGCTTGGTACCGGCAGGAACAGCCAGCGCCCATGCCCACAACCAGTTCGCGCCCTTGGTGGTCGCTTTTTGTGGCGATTGTGCGAAGGCGATCTTGTCAGCCACTTTGGACTGCGCAGGGTCGGTCACAAAGGACGCCGCGATAGTTGCGTCGATCCACATGCCGCATTTGCCTTCGTTCATCAAAGCAAGAATTTCGTTGAACGAGTTACCTTCGGAGCCGGGAGGGCCCGATTCGTTGAGCATCTCAACGTAGAAAGTGACTGCATCTTTCCAAGCGTCGGAATTCAGAGCAGGGGTCCAGTCTTCGTTGAACCATTGTGCGCCGAACGAGTTCGCCATGGTCGTCAGGAACGCCATGTTGTCACCCCAACCCGGCTTGCCGCGCAGACAGATGCCGTAGACGCCTTCGTCCTTGTTGGTGATCGCTTTAGCAACTTCGCGGATGTGATCCCAGCTCGGGTTATCCTCGATGGACATGCCAGCAGCTTCGACCAGGTCCTTGCGGTACATGATCATCGACGATTCACCGTAGAATGGTGCCGCGTACAGCTTGCCTTCGTGGCTCAGACCGCCACGCATCGCTGGCAGAATGTCTTCAACGTCGTACTCGGCGTCGAAAGTCAGCTCTTCCAACCAACCACGTGCACCCCAGATCGGAGCCTCGTACATGCCGATGGTCATAACGTCGAACTGGCCACCCTTGGTGGTGATGTCCGTCGTAACGCGGGAGCGCAGAGTGCCCTCGTCAAGCGTAACCCAGTTCAATGTGATGCCTGGATTCGCGGCTTCAAACTCTGGGGTGAATTTTTGCATTTCGACCATGTGGCCGTTGTTTACTGTGGCGATGGTAAGCTCGCCGGCGAATGCGGTCGTTGCACCGGCGACGCCGATGGCAAGACCCAACGCAGTATTGCGTAGAGATTTCATGTTATCCTCCCTGAAATCACGGTTTGCAGAATTCCGTAAACTAAGCTTGCTGCCCTTCTCGCTTCTCAGCCAATATCATTTCATCAACGACTGATACTTTTTACATAGAAACTGCCGCAAAATGCACTAATTATCGTCATAATAATACAATTCACACCTCGATCCGCTCCTAGAATATTAGCTTCGGCGAATCCCTCGGTCCGTTAAAGACTATCAGAAGTCTTACTAAGCACCACAGTAACTCTCTCAGAGTATTCGTTTAGAATTGGAATTCTCGCCACCGGCATCCTATTTTCAAACCAACGGAACGAAACACGAAGGATCTGCGCCATGAAATATGAAAAGACCGAAGAAGCGCTGGCGAAACTCACTGCCGAGCAATTTCGTGTAACGCAGGAAAGCGGCACGGAACGCGCCTTCACCGGAGAGCTGACCGACAACAAGGAGCCGGGGATCTATGTCGACATCGTTTCCGGCGAGCCACTATTCGCGTCGTCGGACAAATTCGAGTCCGGCTGCGGTTGGCCCAGTTTCACCAAGCCCATCGTCACCGACCACGTAACCGAACACCGCGACGCCTCTTTCGGCATGGTCCGCACAGAGGTCCGCTCGATGCACGGCGACAGTCACCTCGGGCACGTCTTCCCCGATGGCCCTGCCGACCGCGGCGGGTTGCGCTACTGCATCAACTCCGCCAGCCTGCGCTTCATTCATCGCGACGAGATGGAGAGCGAAGGCTATGGCGACCTTGTGAACCAAGTGGAGGAAATCGAATGACTGAACGCGCTGTTCTGGCCGGTGGCTGTTTTTGGGGCATGCAGGATTTGATCCGCAAGTTGCCCGGCGTTATCTCGACCCGCGTGGGCTACACTGGCGGCGATATCGAGAACGCCACCTACCGCAACCACGGCACTCACGCCGAAGGGATCGAAATTACTTTTGACCCCGAGTTGACAAGCTACCGCACGCTGCTCGAGTTCTTCTTCCAAATTCACGACCCGACAACACCCAACCGGCAAGGCAATGACCGTGGCATGTCCTACCGCTCTGCGATTTACTATGTCGACGATACGCAAAAAGACGTGGCACTCGACACGATCGCCGATGTCGACGCCTCCGGCCTCTGGCCTGCCAAGGTGGTGACAGAGGTGGAACCCGTCGGGGATTTCTGGGAAGCTGAGCCGGAGCATCAGGATTATCTGGAGCGAATCCCGAACGGGTACACATGCCACTTCGTGCGTCCGGACTGGGTTCTGCCACGTCGCGCAGCCGCCGAATAGCCAGAGGCATATGTGCGCGGCCTTATTTGCAAGGGCAACCGTCACTCCAGTCAACTTCTTACGCTGTCAGAATAATTTTTATTGTTGACCCTCACAAGATGTCACGACAGGCTGCACCCTAGGACCGCCAACGAGCGCCTACGGGGAAACAGTTGCCACAGACGACAGCACAAGCGAAAGCACGAAAACCGGCCGAAGGGCTGGGCCTGCGGATGCGCGCACAGCGGCATCGGTTGTCGATGACGTTGCAGCAGTTGTCAGTGACGTCAGGCGTCTCGGTCGGCTATCTAAGTCAGGTGGAGCGTGGCAACGCGACACCTACCTTGGGCACCCTCACTCAAATCGCACAGGCTTTGGAGGTGGATGCCGGTTATTTTGTCCGCCCGCCCCGCGCCGTCGATAGTCTGACCCGCGGCGCAGGCCGGCCCAAATTCGCGGTGGCAGGGTCCTCCATTGAATACGAGCAAATCGGCGCGGAACGCGCGGGGCACGAACTGACATCCTTTGTGATGAACGTCCCCCCGGGATACGAATCCGAGGTGGTCACCCATATCGGCGAGGAAATCATCTACATCCTTGAGGGTGAGATTTCACAAATGGTCGGCGAGCGGGAATACCTGATGGGTGTGGGTGACAGCCTGCACTATCTTGGGTCGACCCCGCATTGCTGGTCCAACAAGACATCCCGGCTCGCCCGCATTTTGTGGGTGGGCCGGATGCAATACGATAAGTCCGGCGAGATCGGACAACTAGAGGCCACGCAACAAGAAATCACGCGTGAGATGTTACCACTCAGGCCTTGAAACCCATCACCATCAGCGGCATCGATAGGTCGCTGACCACATCAAGTCGTCAACTAGGAGAGAAAAACTGATGTCTTTTAACAAAATCATGGCCACTGGGCTGTTGCTGAGCACGCTGGGCGTGTCGGCGCAGGCGCAATCGCTGGTCTATTGCTCGGAAGGCTCGCCCGAAGGCTTTGACCCGGCGCTGTATACCGCTGGCACCACCTTCGATGCGTCCAGCCACCCGATCTACAACCGCTTGGCGGAATTCAAGGTTGGCACCACAGAAACCGTCCCTGCTTTGGCTGAAAGCTGGGAAGTGTCCGAAGACGGCAAAACGGTAACCTTCAAGCTGCGCAAGGGCGTGAAGTTTCACTCCAACGCGCAGTTCACACCAACGCGTGATTTCAACGCGGATGACGTGATTTTCAGCTTTGACCGTCAAGGCAACGCGGAAAACCCTTACAATCAGGTTTCCGGCGGCACGTGGGAATATTTCGGCGGCATGTCCATGCCTGACCTGATCGAGAGCATTGAGAAGGTTGACGACTATACGGTCGCCTTCAACCTGACCCGTCCCGAAGCGCCAATCATCGCCAACATGGCAATGGATTTCGCCTCCATCGTGTCCAAGGAATATGCGGACGCCATGCTCGAAGCCGGCACGCCCGAGATGCTGAACCAAGCACCAATCGGCACTGGCCCGTTCGCGTTCCAAGCGTATCAAAAAGATGCGGTCATCCGCTATCTGCGCAACGACGACTACTGGGGCGACAAAGCCAAGGTTGAAAGCCTGATCTTCGCGATCACGCCTGACGCCTCCGTGCGCTTCCAGAAGGTGCAAGCGGGCGAATGCCACGTAATGGCCTATCCAAACCCGGCAGATGTCCAGTCGATGAAAGACGACAGTGACATCGTGGTGATGGAGCAGGAAGGCCTGAACGTCGGCTATCTCGCATACAACACCCAAGTCGCGCCTTTCGATAACCCCAAGGTCCGCAAGGCCCTGAACATGGCGATCGACAAGCAAGCGATCATCGACGTGGTCTTCCAAGGCTCTGGCCAGATCGCCAAGAACCCGATCCCGCCGACCATGTGGTCCTACAACGACGCGATCGAAGACGATAACTACGACCCCGAAGCCGCGAAAGCTGCGCTCGAGGCCGAAGGTGTCTCTGATCTGTCGATGAAGATCTGGGCGATGCCGGTTCAGCGTCCCTACAACCCGAACGCCCGCCGCATGGCCGAGCTGATGCAGGAAGATTTCTCCAAGGTCGGCGTGAACGTGGAGATCGTGTCCTACGAATGGGGCGAGTATCTTGAGCGCTCCAAAGCCAAGGACCGTGACGGTGCGGTTCTGCTGGGCTGGACCGGTGACAACGGCGATCCGGATAACTTCCTCGCAGTTCTGCTGGGCTGTGACGGCGTAGAGAAATCCAACCGCGCACAATGGTGCAACGAGGAATTCGATGCGATCATCCAGAAAGCCAAAGTTCTGCCAACTCAGGCAGAGCGTGCGAAGCTCTACGAAGAGGCACAAGTCATCTTCAAAGATCAAGCACCTTGGGCCACAATCGCGCACTCGGTTGTCTACATGACCATGCGTCCGGAAGTTGAAGGCTATGTCGTGCACCCGCTGGGCGGCCACATCTTCAACCAAGTCGGCCTGTCGCAATAAGCGGCTGATAGACCTGAGGGGCGGCGCAGCATGTGCCGCCCCTTCCATATTTTGCGAATTTTAAGGCGCACCACCTCATGCCCCCATCACTAGAACAGCGTCTTTCTGAGTATGCCGGTGTTGCCGCCGATCTGGGCGTGGATGCCGTGGCATTGGTGCCCGGCCCTAATTTTACCCGCGCAATAGACCAAAGCTTCATGAGCCACGAACGACCGTTTCTGCTGGTTATTCCCGCCGACAAACCCGCCGCCGCCTTGGTGCCGAATCTTGAGCTGGGCAGCTGGAACCAGGTGGGGTTTGGCGGCGCCGTGTTCGATTGGCGCGACCAGACGGGTTATGCTGACGCCTTCGCCGCACTGGTTGACCACTTGGGCATCTCATCTCTGGCTGTCGAAGGGCAAGTGATGCGCGTGTTCGTGCACCATGCCCTGATCGCCGCGCAATCATCGCTGAAAATCACCGACGCGGAACGCGAAATTTCCGGCCTGCGCATGATCAAGACCCCTCAAGATATTGCTGCGATGCAGGACGCCATTGATATATCAGAGCGCGCGTTGCACCGGACTTTGGACAGCGTCAGGTTGGGCCAATCCGAAAAACAAATCGAACAGATGCTCATCAAAACGCTGTTTGACGAAGGTGCTGATGATCTGGCCTTCAACCCGATTGTGGTCGCCGGAGACGGCACCGCCATGCCCCACGCCCACGCGCGTCATGACTACAAGGTCAAAGCGGGCGACGCCCTGCTGATCGACTTCGGCGCGCGCAAGAACGGATTTGCCGCCGACATAACGCGCACGGTGTTTCTTGATCATGTCTCAGACGAAGGGCGCGCGGTCTACGACACGGTGCTACAGGCCAATCTGGCCGGCTTGGCCGTCACCCGCGCAGGTGTCACCGCCCACGAGGTTGATGACGTTGTGACCAGCGTGCTTGAAGCCTCGCCCTATGCTGACCGGATCCGCACCAAAACCGGACACGGGCTCGGCCGCGACGTACATGAAGCCCCTTACATCATGCGCGGCAACCACATGACGTTACCCGCCGGAACCGTTTACACCAACGAGCCCGGTTTATATCAGATCGGCAACTTCGGCGTGCGCATCGAAGACGATGTGCTTATAACCGAAGATGGCTACCAAACCCTGACCCATTTCCCCAAAGAATTGATGGTGATTTCGTGCTGAATTATGCCCTAAGCCGCCTGCTTACCTTCATTCCCACCTTCATCGGGGTGACGTTGATCTCGTTCAGCTTCATTCGCGCCCTGCCGGGGGACCCCATTCAGGTCATGGCGGGCGAGCGCGGCATATCAGACGAACGCTACGCCGAGCTGGCCAAACAGTTTGGCTATGACCGCCCGATCTATGTGCAATTCTGGGAATACCTGACAGGTGTTTTGCAAGGTGATCTGGGCAACTCCTTCGTGACCAAGCGTCCCGTCTGGGATGAATTCTTCGCGCTCTTCCCTGCAACACTGGAACTCTCAATATGCGCCATGATCTTCGCCGTGGCGCTGGGCCTGCCTGCCGGGGTGATCGCCGCCGTTAACCGCGGCAAGTTCTTCGACCGCGCGCTGATGTCGACCGCCCTTGTCGGCTATTCGATGCCAATCTTCTGGTGGGCCTTGCTGCTGATCATCGTGTTCTCGGGCAACCTGCAATGGACGCCTGTGTCAGGGCGCATTGATTTGCTCTACTACTTCCCCGACCCGACGGGCTTCATGATCATCGACAGCCTCGCCTCGGGCCAGAAGGGCGCGTTCGTCTCGGCGCTGCGCCACCTTATCCTGCCCACAATCGTGCTGGGCACGATCCCCTTGGCGGTGATCGCCCGCCAAACCCGTTCCGCGATGCTGGAGGTCTTGGGCGAGGACTATATCCGCACCGCCCGCGCCAAGGGCATGTCGCCCGGTCGGATCAACGGCATTCACGCGTTACGCAACGCGCTGATCCCTGTGATCACCGTGATTGGCCTGTCGGTTGGCACATTGCTGGCAGGCGCGATCCTGACCGAAACGATCTTCAGCTGGCCGGGCATCGGCAAGTGGATGGTCGATAGTATTTTCCGGCGTGATTATCCCGTGGTGCAAGGCGGCCTGCTGCTGATTGCCGTGATGGTGATGATCGTAAACCTTACCGTTGATATGCTCTACGGCGTCATCAACCCCAAGATCAGGAAGCGCTAGGATGGACGACGCACTCTCAGCCGAAGCAGAGATGGTTCAGGACCGCCCGGGCCGCCTGCGTGAATTCTGGTTTTACTTCCGCGAGAACCGCGGCGCGGTCATCGGCCTATGGATATTCGCGATATTCGCGTTCCTCGCCTTCTTCGGGCCGTGGATTGCACCGCATGATGCAACAGCCCAATACCGCGCCGCGACCTTGCAACCCCCCGTCTGGCAGGACGGCGGATCATGGACCCATATCCTCGGCACCGACCCGTTGGGCCGCGATATGCTGTCCCGTCTGATCGTCGGCGCGCGCTACTCGTTCTTTGTCGGGGTCGTTGTTGTCAGCATCGCCGCCACCGGCGGCATCATCATCGGGCTTATCGCCGGCTTCGCTCCCAAATGGGTCGACAGCATCATCATGCGCATCATGGATATCGTGCTGGCCTTCCCGTCGCTGCTGCTGGCGCTGGTGCTGGTGGCCATTCTGGGGCCGTCGCTGACCAACGCGATGATCGCCATCGCCATCGTGCTGCAACCGCATTACGTGCGTCTGACCCGCGCCAGCGTGTTGTCGGAGCGGCAGAAGGACTACGTGGTCTCCGCCCGCGTCGCAGGCGCCGGAATATTCCGGCTGATGTTCATCACCGTGCTGCCCAACTGTCTGGCGCCGATTATCGTGCAGGCCGCACTATCTTTCTCAACCGCCATTCTGGACGCCGCCGCCCTCGGCTTTCTGGGAATGGGCGCACAACCACCCACACCGGAATGGGGCACCATGCTGGCCGAAGCCCGAGAGTTCATCTTGCGCGCGTGGTGGGTTGTCACCTTCCCCGGCCTCGCCATTCTTGTGACCGTTCTGGCCATCAACCTGATGGGCGACGGGCTGCGTGACGCGCTTGATCCGAAACTGAAGCGGAGCTAGGCCGATGACCCTTTTGCATATCAGAAACCTAAGCGTCGACTTCGCCACCGCCTCCGGCCAGTTCCGCGCGGTGGACGGCGTCGATCAGGACGTCAACGAAAGCGAAATTCTCGCCATCGTCGGCGAAAGCGGCTCCGGCAAGTCGGTGTCCATGCTCGCCGTGATGGGCCTGCTGCCATGGACCGCGACCGTCACCGCGGACGAGCTGACCTTTGACGGGCAAGACCTGCTGACAATGGAGCCGCGGGCACGCCGCAAAATCGTCGGCAAGGATCTCGCGATGATCTTTCAGGAGCCGATGTCGTCGCTAAACCCCTGTTTCACCGTAGGGTGGCAAATCCGCGAGGCGCTTCGGGTGCATCTGGGCATGGGCCGCCGCGAGCGGCAGGCCCGCGCGATCGAGTTGTTCGAACAGGTCGGCATTCCCGACCCCGAAAAACGTCTGTCCGCTTTTCCGCACCAGATGTCCGGCGGCATGAACCAGCGCGTGATGATCGCCATGGCAATCGCCTGCAAACCCAAGCTGCTGATCGCCGACGAGCCGACAACAGCGCTCGACGTGACCATTCAGGCGCAAATTCTGGACCTTCTCGCGTCACTGCGCGACGAAACCGGCATGGGTCTGGTGCTGATCACCCACGACATGGGAGTGGTCGCCGAAACGGCCGAACGCGTCAGCGTGCAATATGCGGGCCAGAAGATCGAAGAGCAGCCCGTCGTGCCCCTGTTCGAGACACCGCATCACCCCTACACCTCCGCGCTGTTGGACGCCTTGCCGGAACGCGCGACTGAAAAGCGGTTGCCAACAATCCCCGGCGTGGTCCCCGGTCAGTTCGACCGTCCGGCGGGCTGCCTGTTTTCGCCGCGCTGCCAGTTTGCCAATGCAAAATGCAAGGCCGAAGCCCCGCGCCCGTCAAGCATCGAATTGGGCCACGCACGGTGCTTCTACCCATTGAATTCGAACGAGAGGGCGGCGTCATGACAGACCCGGTGATGACAGCAACCGCGCTTGAGCGGCATTACGAAGTTAGCAGCGGATTGTTTCGCGCCTCACGCACCTTGAAGGCCGTGGCCGGTGTCGAGTTCGCGCTCTACCCCGGCAAAACCCTTGCGGTGGTTGGAGAAAGTGGCTGTGGCAAGTCCACACTGGCCCGCATGGTCACGATGATCGAAGAGCCGACCGCCGGGTCTTTGACCTTGGACGGCAAACCCGTCGTTCCCGAAGACTGGGCCTCCTTGCGCAAATCGGTGCAAATCGTGTTTCAAGACCCCTACGGGTCGCTGAACCCGCGCCAACGCATTGGCACCATTCTAGAGGAACCGCTGAAGATCAACCGCCCCGACATGAGCAACACCGAACGCACTGCCAAAGCGCGCGAGATGCTGGGGCTGGTGGGCCTGCGACCCGAGCATTTCGACCGCTACCCCCACATGTTTTCCGGCGGCCAACGCCAAAGAATCGCGATTGCCCGTGCTCTGATGCTGGATCCGAAAGTGCTCGTGCTGGACGAACCTGTCTCCGCGCTGGACCTGTCCATCCAAAGCTCGGTCCTGAACCTGTTGGTGGACCTGCAAGAGCGGCTGCAACTGGCCTATCTGTTTATCTCTCACGATCTAAGCGTGGTGAAGCATGTCGCCGACGAGGTGATCGTCATGTATTTGGGCCGCGCCGTCGAAAAGGGCAGCCGTGATGCCGTGTTTGCAACGCCGTTTCACCCCTATACCAAGGCGCTTCTCTCCGCGACGCCGCAAGCCGATCCACGGGCGAAAAAGGAACGGATCAAGCTGGACGGGGAGCTGCCTTCGCCATTGGCTATTCCGGACGGATGTCCCTTCGCGCCACGATGCTGGAAGGTGCAGGACAAATGCCGCGCAACGCGCCCTGCATTGTCTGGCGACGCCCATTCAGCGGCCTGCTTCTTCCCGGAAAACAGCCCGACCTAAGCGCCGGAAATTCGGGTATTCATCGCCGGGAAATGGTGCCCCAAGACGGACTCGAACCGCCGACCTTGTCCTTACGAAGGACCTGCTCTACCAGCTGAGCTATTGGGGCTTCGGCGCGGGAATTAGCACCCTGTGCGCGACGGGGAAAGTCTTAATTTGCCTTCGCGGCGTCTTCGTCCTTGGCAGGCTCGTCATCAAGTTTCACCACGATGACCTCGTGATCCGGAACGATTTCTGCATCCTCGGCCTCCACAGTGTCGGACTTGTCCTGCAAGGCCCCGACAATCAGCGGCAGCATAGCGGTTCCCGCAGGCATCGACACCGACGTCTCCGGCGCCTCCGCCCAGCTTAGCGTATCAAGGCTACCACAGTTGGAACAGGTCGGCGCCCATGCAGGATGCACGGTCTGGCAGTTCTGGCAGACCCATTGTGGGCCACGCGGCGCGGATAGCGCACGGGTCAACCACCCCCGCACGACAGCATCGTCAGAGCCTTCGCCACGCTCGATCGCGGCCATTATAGTCAACGACCGCGCGGTCGCAGCGGTTTCGGCCAGATCACCGACGGCGCGCCGCGCTTCAGGGAAATTCTCGGCCGCGATGTTCAACTCGGCCAGAAGCATCTTGGTTTCAGGATGGTCAGGCTGCGCCCGCGTCAACGCGGTGAAGCGCTTGATCCGTGCCTCAGGCGTCTCGTCCGGGACGATCTCGGCAAAGACCGCGGCCAGATCCGGATGCGGTTGCGCGGCCCATGATTTCTTGATGACGCGGGTGGCATATTTGGGTTTGCCCTGTTCGATATAGCCACGTGCAGCAAGTACCGCCGCAGGGATCAAATCGGGGGACAGACGGTTCGCCTCAATCGCGGTTTCCCGCGCTTCAATGCTGGACCCTTCAGCCAGAATTTCTTTCGCCTCGGACAGCGCCAGAACCGCATCTCGGCGGCGATGCACATCGCGCGGCAAGCTCCCGTGCTTGAGTTTGGCATTCAGCGTCTTGCGCGCGCCGGACCAGTCTTCGGTCTTGGCTTGCAAACCAAGCAACACATTTTGAGTTTCTTCATGCTTCGGCTTCAAGGCAAACGCCTTTTCGGCCAGTTTCAGCGCCGTGTCCGTATCCCCTTCGGCCAGCTTCTGCTTCATAATCCCGCGCACACCCACAAAGCGGGTCCGCTCGTCCGTCAGCAGCCGCTTGTAAACTTCTTGCGCCTTCTTGGTGTCGCCCGCAGATTCAGCCGCTTGCGCGGTCAGCAGGTTGGTCAACTCAGGGCGGGCCAGATATTTCTCGGCCTTTGCCGCTTTCGCCATCGCGGTGCGGCCTTCGCCGGACGCCAGCGCCATTAGGCCATCGGCCAATGCCTCAAAGCCTTTCCGCTCGCGATTGCGGGTGAAGTAGCGGCTGATCGCCGTCTCGTCGCCATTGAGGAAATGGAAGGTCGCGTTCAAAAGTCCGAGGACTTTCAGCAACACCCAGAACCCTGCCAGCAGGGCCACAAGACCCAAGATCGCCATCAGCGGGCTTAAGGTAAATTCGGTATTCGCCACCGACACGCGGACCCCGCCGCTGGTTTCCAGCAACATACCCAAGCCCAGAGTGATCGCCACAATGACGCCCACAAACACCAGAATTTTCACGAGAGACCAAAGCATATAACTATCCTAATTCGCGTTCAGCGCGTCTGAGAGGCTGTCGAAAGCGGCAAGGGCATCGCGGCGCGTCACGGCGGCGCTTGCCCAGTCCTGAAGTTCGGCTTTGCCCGCGTCCGGCAAGGCGTCAATGGTTGCCAACGCTGCGTCCAGATCCCCCGCCTTGGTGGCGGCTTCAGCACGCGACAGCACGGCATCAGGGTCATCCCCTTCGCGCGGTGTCAACGAGCGCGCGCCAAGCTGGTCTTTCAGGAAAAACGTCAACCGTTCCGTCGGCGTATCACCTGCCGTTGCTTTCAGCGATGCGGACAACGCCGCACGAGCGCCCACGGCGAACTGGTCTTCCAGCGCCTTGGCGGTGGGAACTCCGGTCTCGGCATTGGCGGCCAGAACCTCCGGCACTTCTGTGGCTGCGGCAATTTCCGGCACGATCGGGGCATACGGCGCTCCTGTGGTCAAAGCCGTCCGCAAGGCGTTCAATGCACCGCGTGCTTTCGCGCGGGCTTCGGCCTGTGCCGCGTTTTCCTGCTGGGCTTGCGCGGCCGCGATCTGGCCCTGAGTCAGCTCCCGCATCTGCGCAAGGCTCGCTTCGAGCGTCTCCATCTCGGCGCGTTGCGCGTCCAGCTTGGCCTGTACATCCGCCGGCAGTGGCGCCACCGGCGCGGTTGTCGGCAATTCGTCAATGCGGGCGCTTAAGGCTGCGCGGGCTTCCGCATCACCGGCTTGAGCAGTGTCCAACGCAGCTTGCAATGTGGTAATGGTTTCGGATTGCTGGGCAATCATCGCCTCTAACACGCTATCACCACCGCCGCCAAAAACCGGCCATTCAGCCGCTTTGAAATAGATCGCGCCGCCAAAACCGATTAACGCAGCCAGCGCGCCCCCAAGCAGGGCAGACCAGAAGCCGCCCCGTTTTTCGACCACAGTGACCGGTGTCGGCATGGGTGCCGGAACAGGGTCTTCCGAAGAACTGCCGGCCTCGGGCTCGTCCACGGGCTTGGCACCTTCACCATCCTTGGCAGCGCCCTCGTCAACGACTTCGCCGTCAACCACCACCTCGCGGTGGGTTTCCACCGCTGGCAACTGGTCTGGCGTCTTGTCGTCTGGGGTATCCGTCGCATCGTCCTCGCCCAGACGCACACCCTCAACCTTGGTGTCGGCCATCGCGGCGTCCAGTTCGTCGAACTCCGCACCTTTCACCACGCCGGAAATAGCACCGGCTTTTGACGACGACGCTTTGCTGTCGGTCGCGTCTGTCTTGGGCGGAGTGTTTTTCTTTCGGGCCAAGGCGCGTATTCCTTTTCACTTCAATCGCGCGCGGCGACTCTCTTGGGTCACCGCCACACCCGACCTTAAACCAACAACTTACCCGCTCTCAAGCAGAACACCTAGCTTCGACGGGCTTCAATGGCGTGTAACATCGCCACGCCATCGGGCGCGTCCGCCACACAGGCCACCTGCAACCCCGCGCCTACGGCAACATCAGCCGCGGCTTGGCTGATAACGATCACGTCCAGCGCCGCCTTTTCAGTGCCGTTCAACTGTTTCGCAAACAATGCGGCACTTCGCGGGGAAAACAGCGGGACAATGAGCTTACCCTCTGCGCCCAACGCCTTCCGCGCATCGTCCGATAGCGGCAATGGCCGTTGTTCGTAAGTTATCAAGGGTATCGACGGCATGATCAGATCCCCCGCAACGTGCCGCCCGCGAGAGTGAACCAGCCGCAAACCTTCGGCACGGTCGGACAGTAAAGCATTCAGGTCATGCAGGTCCCCGTCCGCGCTTTCCGCCTCGAATCCGGCGTCACGCGCCTCTTGCGCGGTGCGCTCCCCCACGCAAAACGCCAATCCGCGCCAAGCCGAGCCACGTACAAACCCGCGCACCCCATTTTCCGATGTGAACACCATTGCCTCAGGCGGCGTGTCCAGCGGCTCGGGGTTCAGAAAAACCGTTTCCATCAGTGGTGACAAAATCACCGGTGCTGCCAGATCGGCGGCAAAACGCTCCCCCGCAGCTTTGGGACGGGTCAGTAAGACGGTGGCTGGGATTGTCTGTGTCATGGCAAAGGTGTTACCCGTTGCAAAAGCCCCGCACAACAGGCCCGACCCTTGGCGCAAACCCTCACCATCCTTGGCATTGAAAGCAGCTGCGACGACACCGCCGCCGCCGTGGTGCGTCATATCGTTGGCCAGCCGCCTGAAATCCTTTCGAACGAGGTCTTCGGCCAGACCGACCTGCACGCCGATTTCGGCGGCGTGGTCCCCGAAATCGCCGCCCGCGCCCATGCGGAGAAGCTGGATGTCATGGTGGAGGCGGCTTTGACGACCTCCGGCTTGACCCTCTCGGATATGGACGCCATCGCCGTCACCGCAGGCCCCGGCCTCATCGGCGGTGTCATGTCCGGTGTGATGTGCGCCAAGGGGCTGGCCGCGGGATCCGGCAAGCCGCTGATCGGGGTGAACCACCTCGCTGGCCACGCCCTGACCCCGCGCCTGACTGATCAGCTGGAGTTCCCTTATCTGATGCTCCTCGTCTCCGGCGGGCATTGTCAGTTCCTGATCGCGCATTCCGCCACCAAATTCCAACGCCTCGGCGGCACCATCGACGACGCACCGGGCGAAGCGTTCGACAAGGTCGCCAAGCTCATCGGTCTGCCGCAACCCGGCGGGCCATCTATTGAGCAGGCCGCAAAGGACGGCGACCCCAAGTCCCACAAGCTGCCCCGCCCCCTGCTGGACCGCGACGGCTGCGATATGTCCTTCTCCGGCCTCAAAACCGCAACCCTGCGCGCCCGCGATGCGCTGATCGCGGCACAAGGCGGGCTGCACCCGCAAGACCAAGCCAACCTGTCTGCCAGCTTCCAAGCCGCCGTGACCGACGTGCTGACTGAAAAAACCCGCCGCGCCTTGGCCCAATACCTTGAACTCGAACCAAAGACCCCCGCCATCGCCGTCGCCGGTGGAGTCGCCGCGAACCAGTCCATCCGCGCCAGCCTGTCCGACTTGGCCGACCAGCATAACGTCCGCTTCACCGCCCCGCCGCTGAAGCTGTGCACCGACAATGCCGCGATGATCGCATGGGCGGGGTTGGAGCGCTTCCGTCTCGGCCTGATCGACGACCTGACCCTCACCGCGCGGCCCCGCTGGCCGCTGGACACCGCCGCCCCTGCCATGCTGGGCTCCGGTAAAAAAGGAGCGAAAGCATGACCAAAATCACCGTCGCAGGCGCAGGCGCGTTCGGCTCCGCCCTAGCTGTCGCCTTGGACATGGCAGGCCGCGAGGTCACGCTTGTGGGCCGCAATGTCGACGCCTTCCAGACCAGTCGCGACAACCCGCGCCTGAAAGGTGTGCCGATCCCGCAAAGCATTACCCTCACGACCGAGCTGAACGTCACCCAAGACGACCTGCTACTACTCGCCGTCCCGATGCAGGCCATGTCGGGCTATCTGGAAGACACCAAGCCCAAGCCCAAGGCCGCCATCGCGTGTAGCAAGGGCGTCGACCTCGCCACCGGGCGCGGCCCGACGGCGATCATCAACGACCTGCTAGACGTGCCGTCCGCCATCCTCACCGGCCCCAGCTTCGCCGCCGACATCGCCCGCGGCCTGCCCACCGCGCTGGTCATCGCCACCGAAAGCGACTTGGGCGAGGAGTTGCAAGAAACCCTCTCGACCGATACCCTGCGCCTCTATCTATCCCACGACCCCATCGGTGCGGAACTGGGTGGCGCGTTGAAAAACGTCATCGCCATCGCCTGCGGCATCTGCATCGGCGCGGGTCTTGGCGAAAGCGCGCGCGCCGCGCTGATGACACGCGGCATGGCCGAAATGCTGCGTATGGCCGTTGCCATGGGGGCCAAGCCTGAAACACTTGCGGGCCTCGCGGGTTTCGGCGATCTGGCGCTCACCTGCACGTCCGAGCAATCCCGTAACTTCAAATTCGGCCTGTCCCTTGGTGGAAAAGGCCCTGCCCCGACGGCCACCACCGAAGGCCGCCACACCGCCCGCGCCATCGTGAAGCTGGCCGAGGCCAAAGGCGTAGATATGCCCATCGCCAAAATGGTCGCCGGAGTGGTAGAAGAGAAACTGACACTGGAACAAGCGGTTTCGATGCTGCTGTCCCGACCGCTGACAAAGGAATGGCCCTATGCTTATCGCGCTGATCTGCACCGATAAACCCGACCACCTCGACACCCGCAAAGCAAACCGCGATGCACATGTGGCGTATCTGAAGGCCTCCGACTGCGTGAAGCAGGCGGGTCCCTTCCTTGACGAAAGCGGTGACATGTATGGCTCTCTCATCGTGCTGGACGTTGCCGATATGGATGCCGCCCACGCGTGGGCCGCTGCTGACCCATATGCGCAAGCGGGCCTGTTCTCCGAAGTGCGCCTTGAGCAGTGGAACAAGGTGATCGGCTGATGCGCTACTGGTTGTTCAAATCCGAGCCCTCCGTCTGGTCATGGAACGATCAGGTCGCCAAAGGCGACGCGGGCGAGGAATGGGACGGCGTGCGCAACTACCAAGCGCGCAACTTCATGCGGGAAATGAAACTCGGTGATCGCGGCTTCTTTTACCACTCCCAAAAGGACCGTGAAATCGTCGGCATCGTCGAGGTCTGCGCAGAGGCGCATCCCGACAGCACCACCGACGACGACCGCTGGGAGTGTGTGGACATCAAGGCGGTCAAGCCGCTGAGAAACGGCGTCACACTGGACCAGATCAAGGCCGACGGACGGCTTGACGATATGGTGCTGGTCAAAAACTCGCGCCTGTCGGTGCAACCCGTGACCGATGCCGAGTGGAAACTCGTCTGTGGGCTAGGCGGCCTGTAACCACCGCCCCCTAACACTTCGCCAGTGCTACCTCATCAAAGCCGCCTCGCAAGGCGAGCAGCGCGGTTTGTGTCATTCAAACCGCAAATAAATTGACGCGAATCTTTCATTGGTATACTAGAATACATCACGCAGTGGACGTGTTGTTAGGGTGGAGGAACCCGCCACAACGCAACTGCGAGAGAATCAAGACGATCAGGGAGGATCGAATGACATTTATTTCAAAGTTCAACACAGCCATGGCCGGTGCAGTGGTCGGCGGATGCCTTGCAGTCGCCGCGACAACAGCAAGCGCCGCGGAGCTGCGTGGCTGGAACATCCACGTCGAGGATTATCCGGTGTCCATCGCCATGGAATCCTTCATGGCCGAAGTGGCCGAGAAGACCGGCGGTGAAGTGACCGGCAAGATTTACCACAACGGCGTTCTGGGCAACCAACCGGACGCCATCGAGCAGATCCGCCTTGGTGTGATCGACTTTGGTGAATTCAGCCTTGGGCCAATGGGCCAGTCTGTACCGGAAACCAACGTCGTTTCCCTGCCCTTCATCTTCAAAAGCATCCCGCAGATGTACAAGCTGATGGACGGCGAAGTCGGCGCGGCAATCGGCGAAGGCATGATGGCCAAGGGCATGGTGCCACTGGGATGGTATGATGCGGGCGCACGCTCCTTCTACAACTCCAAGACACCGATCAACACGCCAGCCGACGTCACCGGTCTCAAGGTCCGCGTCATGAGCAACGACCTGTTCGTGAAAATGGTCGAATCCATGGACGGCAACGCAACACCAATGGCGTTCGGCGAAGTCTACCAGTCGATCAAAACCGGCGTTGTAGACGGCGCGGAAAACAACCCGCCCTCCTACGAGTCGACCAACCACTTCGAGGTCGCCAAATACTACTCGCTGACCGAGCACCTGATCATCCCCGAATGCCTGTGCATGAGCTTGAAGACTTGGGAAAAGATGACCCCGGAGCAGCAGGCCATCCTGAAAGAAGCCGGCCAGAAAAGCGCCAATTTGCAGCGTGAACTGTGGCAGGCGCGTGAAGCGGCAAGCATGGAGAAAGTCCAGGCAGGCGGCACGATCGTGAACACCATTGCAGACAAAGCGCCATTTCAGGCGGCAATGGCCCCTGTCTACGACAGCTTCCTTGCGGCAAATCCTGACCTGACCGATCTGGTCAACATGATCCGCAACGCAGACTAATGTGACATGAACAACGAAAGGCCCGCTGCTTCCTTTGGACAGCGGGCCTTTTGTTACCCAGACTGCGCCTAAACACATCTGCGGAGACTTTGATGTCGGGACAATCACCATTCATTCAGCGCATCGAGCACGCCTTGGACTGGGTCCGATCCCTGTGCATCCTGCTCTCGTCCATCGCCCTTGTGGTTCTCGTCACCACTTTCGGCTGGCTGGTCTTCGGGCGCTACGTCCTGAACGTCACCCCGACATGGGTCGAACAGTTGGCCCTTCTGCTCATCTGCTACATCGCGTTTTTGGGCGCAGCCGCTGGTATCCGCGACGACACCCATATCGGGGTCACGCTGTTTCGCGACATGATGCCCGTCGGGGCACAGAAAGTCCTGATGATCGCAATCGACCTGATCCTCGCGGCCTTCGGGGGGATTATGTTGTTTGCCGGAACGGTGTTGATGCAATTCGGCTGGGACACCTTGCTGCCGATGCTGAACATCCCCGAAACCTTCCGGACGCTTGCGATCACCTCATGTGGCGCGCTGATCTTCCTGTTCGCGGGTATGCGCGGGCTCATCCGTATTCTTACGTTTCAGGACTGGGCGCCTGAAACCGAACTCAAGGAGTCCTGAGCGTGGGACTAGCCATATTACTCTGCGTCTTCGGCGTAGGCGTCGTGATCGGCGCGCCGGTCGCCTTCGCCATGGGCATCGCTGCCGCCGCCGCATTCTGGTACGAAGGTTTCCCCCTTCTCATCACCTTCCAGCGGGCAACCGCAGGCGTGTCGGTGTTCTCGCTGCTTGCCATCCCGTTCTTCGTGTTCGCAGGCGAGATCATGTTGCATGGCGGCATCGCCAGCCGCTTGGTCAAACTCGCATCCGCCTTGGTGGGCCACCTCAAAGGCGGCTTGGCCATGGTCAACATCTTCTCCAGCATGCTGTTCGGCGGCATCTCCGGCTCTGCGGTTGCTGACATCTCGGCGCTTGGCTCGCTGCTTATTCCGGTGATGAAAGAGCGCGGTTACCGCCCCGACTTCGCGGTCAACGTGACCGTGACCTCTTCCATCGCGGGCATCGTCATTCCGCCCAGCCACAACATGATCATCTTCGCCGTGGCCGCTGGTGGGGGCATCTCGGTCTCCAAGCTGTTCCTGGCTGGCGTGATCCCTGGCATCCTGATGTGCGTCTGTCTGGCCATCGCCGCCTACATCCTGTCCATCAAACACAACTACCCGTCAGAGCCGTTCCCCGGTTGGGGCGAGGTGGGCCGCAGTGCCGCTGACGCAATTCCGGGTTTCTTCACCGCAGTAATCATCGTGGGCGGCACGCTGTCTGGTGTCTTCACGGTGACGGAATCCGGTGCTTTCGGCGCGATCTATGCGGTGCTGCTGACGCGGTTCTACTATCGCAGTCTCAGCTGGGATGCGTTCGTTCTGGCCGTCACAGGTGCTGTGCGCACAACGGCCATGGTGATGATCCTCATCGCCTTCGCCAGTTCCTTCGCCTACCTGCTGGCGCTCTATCAGGTTCCGGCAAAGCTCAGTGATCTTCTGGTGTCCATTTCCGACAATCCGATCATGATCCTGTTGATGATCAACGTGATCCTGCTGATCCTGGGGATGATCATGGACATGGCCGCCCTGATCCTGATCTGCACGCCAATCTTCCTGCCCATCGCCAAGGGGCTGGGCATGGACCCGACCCAGTTCGGTATCATGATGCTGATCAACCTCGGCTTGGGCCTGTGCACGCCACCCGTCGGAACCTGCCTTTTCGTTGGCTGCGCGGTCGGCAAGATCAAGATCGAGCAGGCGCTCAAGTCGATCTGGCCGTTCTACATCGCAATTCTGGGCGCGCTGCTGCTGGTCACATTCGTTCCCCAGGTTTCGCTCTGGCTGCCGTCGCTCTACGACTGATCAAACGGGGCTGGGACTCGGGGCAAGAGCGGTGGATTAACCGAGGTTACTAGTATACGTAGCCCCAACACAAAGTGGGAAAACGGTATGTCACAGTTCACAAGTATCGCAGAGCGCCGCACCAGCGTCGATGAAGTCTTCGACACGCTCCATCATGACATCGTCACCTTGAAGCTGATGCCGGGCACCAAGATTTCCGAGGTTGAAATCGCGAACAAGTTCTCGGTGTCCCGCCAGCCTGTCCGCGACGCGTTCTCCCGCTTGGGGAATTTGGGGCTGCTGCTGATCCGCCCGCAACGGGCAACCGTGATCCGCAAATTCTCCATCCCCGATATTTCTCACGCCCGCTTTATTCGCACCGCGATCGAGGTCGAGGTCCTGCGCACGGCAATCCTGAAATGGGCCGACACCGACACAACCGCCATCCGCGAAAACATGGCGGAGCAGGCGAAAGCGGTGAAGGCGCAGGATACCGATCGCTTCCATGAGCTGGACTACGAGTTTCACAAGCTGCTGTGTCTGGCAGCCGGAATCGAGTTGGCGTTCGAGACGATTGCCGAGAACAAAACCAAAGTCGACCGCCTATGCCGCCTGTCCCTTGAAGAACCCACCGAGATGAAGGTTCTTCTGGACGACCACACACAAATCCTTGCTGCGTTGGACGAAAACGATTTCGTCGCGCTGGAAGCCATAATTCGCAAGCACCTTGCACGTCTGGATTCTGTTGTCGAAAGAATTCAGCAAGAGCATTCCGAATACTTCGAATAACGCGACCACTCGAAACGGTGCGCGCATCACAAAACTGGTGCTGAAAACGAAAAGAGGGCTCCGACCCCCCGGAACCCTCTTCTACCCCACGTGTTTGGTTACTCGCACCACGTGACTATGAAACTGGGTCCGGCCTTACTGGCTCGGTGTCTTATGGGTAGCGGTCGCACCTCAACATTGCAAACAAACAATCCCCACAATTCGATCCCCATTTCGTTCAATTTTTCCAAACCAGAAAAGCAAAACGCCCGCGCGAAATCCGGCGGGCGTTTTATCATTGCACAAGAGCGGTAGGGCTTAGCCGTACACGGACTCTTTGCTGAAATGCTTGGTCAGCATGTAGTAAACCACCGCGCGGTACTTGTTGCGCTCGGATTTGCCATAGGTCTCGATGACCGAGTTGATCGCTTCCATCAGCTGCGGGCTGTCGGACAGGCCCAGCTTCTTGATCAGGAAGTTGTTTTTGACAGTTTCCAGCTCTTCTGGCTGGCTACCGGCAACAGTCGATGCGTCCGCGTTGTAGATTGCAGGACCGCAACCGATGGTGACCTTTGTTAAAAGGTCCATATCAGGCGTCATGCCACATTTGTTTTTCAGATCGTCCGCATAGACAGCGATCAGTTCGTCACGTTTTCCCAAAGAAATATCTCCCACCAATGTTCGGGCCCATCAGGCCCCGTTTCAGGCCTGCAAACGGCCTTGGAGCGCACAATACTGGCTAAATCAGCCAATCCAAAGGAAAAAATCCGCTACTTTTCCCCGCAGGCGGCAACAAGCCTAACGGCAGGTGCCCCAGCCCCTGTTTTGCAAATGAAAATGGTCTGCGTGCAGCGCGTTATAGTCGGGTCCCAGCACGGTCGAGAACCATTCACAACCCGCGTCGCGGATGTCGCGCAGGAAGGATTGCTCTTGCGGCGTGCCGTTCCAATCCGCCAGCAGCTCGATCCGCGTGCCATCCGCCAGCACCACCCCGCCAATGTCGATCGCAGCAGCTGTGGCGTGCTTGCTCATCCGCGTGTTGGAGCCACGGATGGGGCGGCAATTATAGCTTCCGATATGGCGAAGCCCCGTCACGCCCTGCCCCAGATGCGCCTGTGCGGCGGGCTGGATACCGTGCTGCTCCCACATCGCCAGTCTCAGGGCGGTTTCACACTCCGTCTCGACGGCTTGCAGCCTTGAGGCACCCACTCCGGTCAAGTCCACACGGTTGGCGATACCACACCGCGCGCTGGCCACCAACGGGGTCATTTCTTGGAAACGTCCTGCCTGCGCCAGCACGGTCAGACACAGCTTCGGATCATCGACCACGCGCCGCAGTTTGAAATGTGTCACCGGCGTCACAGGATCGGACACCACCAATTCACGCAGCGGGTTCCATTCGCGCGGCACAGGGCTGCGCGGGTCGGTAAACGCCCAGTAAACGCCAAACGCCACCGCAGAAAAAACCGCGATGGCGCCCAGAATACTCAGCATGATGCGAAAAGTGGCGATAGCACCACCCCCTTAGTAGCGATAATGCTCAGGCTTGAACGGTCCGTCAGGCGACACACCGATATAAGCGGCTTGCTCTGCGTCCAGCTTCGACAGCTTCACGCCGATCCGGTCCAGATGCAGTCGCGCGACCTTCTCGTCCAGATGCTTGGGCAGGATATAGACGTCGTTCTTGTAGGCCTCGTTATTGGTCCAAAGCTCCATCTGCGCCAACACCTGGTTGGTGAAGGAGGCGGACATCACGAAGGACGGGTGGCCGGTGGCGTTGCCAAGGTTTAGCAAGCGACCCTCGGACAGCAGGATCAGGCGATGGCCATTCGGCATCTCGATCATGTCGACCTGTTCTTTGATGTTGGTCCATTTGTGGTTCTTCAGCGCCGCGACTTGGATCTCATTGTCGAAGTGGCCGATATTGCCAACGATCGCCATGTCCTTCATCTCGCGCATATGTTCGATGCGGATCACGTCCTTGTTGCCAGTGGTGGTGATGAAGATATCGGCGGAGGACACGACGTCCTCCAATAGCACAACTTCAAAGCCGTCCATGGCAGCTTGCAGCGCGCAGATTGGGTCGACCTCGGTCACCTTCACCCGCGCACCGGCACCGCGCAGCGAAGCGGCAGAGCCTTTGCCCACGTCGCCGTAACCCATGACCACAGCAACCTTACCGGCCATCATGGTGTCGGTGGCGCGGCGGATGCCGTCGACCAGCGATTCCTTGCAGCCGTATTTGTTGTCGAACTTCGACTTGGTCACCGAGTCATTCACGTTGATCGCGGGGAAGGGCAGTTGCCCCTTCTTCACGAGGTCATAGAGGCGGTGAACACCTGTTGTAGTTTCCTCGGAGACACCCTTGATCTGGTCGCGCATTTTGGTGAACCAACCGGGGCTTGCTTCCATGCGTTTCTTGATCTGCGCCTGAATGGCTTCTTCTTCCTCGGAGGTCGCTACGCCAAAGGCCTCGCCACCTTCGATGCGGGCACCCAGCAGGATATACAGCGTCGCGTCGCCGCCATCGTCGAGGATCAGGTTCGGGCCGTCAGGGAACATGAAGGACTTGTCGAGGTAGTCCCAATGCTCTTCCAGCGACTGGCCTTTGATCGCAAAAACCGGAACACCGCTTGCTGCGATTGCGGCCGCGGCGTGGTCTTGGGTCGAAAAGATGTTGCACGACGCCCAGCGCACGTCAGCGCCAAGGGCGACCAGCGTTTCGATCAGAACAGCGGTCTGGATAGTCATGTGCAAAGAGCCGACGATACGCGAACCAGCAAGCGGTTTGCTTTCACCATATTCGTCGCGCAGGGCCATCAGCCCCGGCATTTCGGTTTCTGCGATATCAAGCTCTTTGCGGCCGAAGGCGGCCAGATTGATGTCCTTGACGATGTAGTCGTTTGCCATTGATGCGGTCCTCTTGGGAATTTGCGATCCGCGTAACAGCTAAATGCGCTGATCTCAATGGGAACCGGTTATCCTTGCCCGAATGGCAGGCTTGCCAGCAAAGCGTCAGCGTCCATATTCGGCGACCAGTTGTCGCCTTGGGCCAGCGCGCAGCTTGTCCCGTTGTCCTTGTAACTCACCACTGTCCATGTCCCGCCGATGCCCGACGCCCAGACAATCGTGCCGTCCTCTGCCATCACAGCGGGGGTTTCGTCGTACCAGTCGACAAGTGACGCTTCCATTTCTTCAGTAGCCATGCAGACCACGTCATCCTGCGCAAGCGCAGGCAAGGTGCTAAGAGCAAGTACAGCGGCTGTAAAAAGCGGTTTCATCGTTTTCTCCTTCGGGGGTAGAACGAGGAAACCGCGCAGAAGTTCCGGACGATCACGAAAAGGTGGGCAGGCAGATGAAACAACCCAGAGCATGGCAACGCATGTTGTCCGGTCGCAGGCTGGACCTGCTGGACCCGACCCCGATGGACATCGAGATCGAGGATATCGCTCACGGTTTGGCCTTCGTGGCGCGCTGGAACGGGCAGACCATGGGGGAGTTCGCCTACTCCGTGGCGGAGCATTCCGTGCTGGTCGAACGCCTCTATTCCGCCGCCAACCCTAACGCGCCGGTGAAGTGGCAACTGGCCGCCTTGCTGCACGACGCGCCAGAATATGTGATCGGGGATATGATCTCGCCGGTGAAAAATGCGGTCGGGCCGGGCTATGCGGAACTCGACGACCGGCTGACCGCCGCAATCCATCTGCGTTTCGGCCTGCCTGCGGCGATTCCAGTGGCGGTGAAGAAACAGATCAAGAAGGCCGACAAGCTGTCCGCATGGCTGGAGGCGACGCAGATCGCGGGATTCTCGATTGAAGAAAGCAACAAATTCTTCGGCGCACCACGTGGCAGCGTCCCGCTACCCGACAAGTTGGTCCCTCGCCCGCCTATGGAGGTGAAGGCGGAGTTTCTGGCCCGCTTCAGCGCATTGTCGGCGGCGCTATGATTATCCGTAAGGTCACTCCGCAAGACCGCGACGCCATGACTACGATTCTTAACGAAGTCATCGCGATTGGCGGCACGACCGCATACCAGAATCCGATTGAGCCTTCGCATTTCGACCGCTTCATCGCACCCGAAGACGACCGGACTTTTCTGCACGTGGCCGAAGCTGACGGCGAGGTTGTTGGCTTTCAATGGATGAGTCCGGACAAAGACGGAATGGGAATCATCGCAACTTTCGCTCGGCCCGGAACCGTGCAGCGTGGCATCGGCTCGGCGCTGTTTAAGCAAACGCTGAAATGCTGTCGTGATGCGGGGTATACACTGCTCGACGCCACCATCCGCGCCGACAATACGGGCGGCTTGGCCTACTATTCCAAGATGGGGTTCGAGGACCATTCCGTGACCCGCGCCGTGCCTTTGAGCGACGGAACACCCGTGGATCGCGTCCACAAACGCATGCACCTGAGGTAACCCATGGGTTACGCTGCACCGTAGCGGGTGTTAACCAGCTTTTGCAGGTCTGCATGGCTACGACGGACAGTGCGTTTACACCTGTTTCGGGGTGGTTAATTCAATCAAATCAAAAAGCGGGTGTTTTTGATTTGATTAGCGTCGCGGCCAGATTCAGGCCGCCGCCGATTTCAGCCATCTGATGAAGGTTTTCAGCGCGTCTGACCGTGGCACGGGGCGGGTCGCAAGGTAGTAGCCCAGCGTGGAAACAGGCGCTTCCTGCAGGCAGACCAGCGTGCCGCGTTGCAAGTCGCCCTCCACCATGGCGCGTGTCTGGATGGACAACCCCGCACCCCCGCGCGTTGCGGATAGCACCAGCGAATTGGTTGGTAGGTCGATGCTGGTGGTGCAGGACAGATCCAGCCCAACCTCCTCTGCCCAGACACGCTGCTCCATTCGCCCAGCCTCGAACACCCATGGCAAGGAACACAGGCCCAGCATGGAGGTGTCGTTGGTCTTCGCGGCCAGTTCAGGGCAGGCCACCACGACGTAGTTTGCGTGGACCAGCAACTCCGCCTCTAGCCCTGCCCATTCGCCGTGGCCGTAGCGGATCGCCAGATCGAAGCCGTCGCGGCGCATATCGACGACTGCGTTGGACGGCTGCAAGGCGACCTCTATGTCGGGATGCTCTGCCCAGAACGCGCCAATGCGCGGCATCAGCCAGTTTTCGGCGAAGGTCGCGGTCAGGGAAACCTTCAGCGGCTGGTTCTGCTTCAGCGCCCGGATGTCGCGCACGCCGCTGGCTATGGTCCCGAACCCCTCGCCCAAGGACAGCGACAAGGCCCGCCCCGCCTCCGTCAGGGCCATACCTGTGCCTTCGCGGAAGGCCAGCTCCGCGCCGAACTCCGCTTCCAGCCCGCGCACATGCTGGGCGATTGCGGCATGGGTCACGTTCAACTCCCGCGCTGCCGCCGAGAAACTGCCCAGCCGCGCGGTGGCCTCGAACGCCTTGAGCGCCGACAAAGACGGGATATCGCGCCAGTTCATCAGGAATATGAAAGTTCAGCTAACATATATGAAATCATACTGACGTGCATGACAAAGGCAAGCGGCGCATGATGGGTCATCACTTCATAGAAGGACTATAACCCATGTTTAGTATCATCGCCGAAAGTATGCTCACCGCCATCCGCCGCCGCGCGGACTTTCCCGATCATCTGAAAGATCACGCCGACCGCTATATCCGTTCCCCCCGTGCGGCGCGGCGGGACGGCGTGTCGCGACGCTCCGAGCGCTACGGACGCGACCTATGGTAACGACCACCCTCAGAGCGCTGGACCGTGAGGCCGCCACATTCGCCCTGAAATGGGCGGCCTCACTGGTCCAGATCGCGGGCTATGCCACCACGGCGTTCGGGATGGCACCTTTGAACATCTACCTGTTTCTGGTCGGTCTGATCGGATGGTTCGCGGTTGGGTATCTCTGGAAGGACCGCGCGATCATGCTGATCCACGCCGTCGCATTGGCGGCAATGGGAGCTGGGCTGCTCAGCAGCTAAGCCCCGCGCTGGCTGCTGCGTTGGTCCAGCCGCGGAACTCCCCCGCGGCAAAGACCAGCGCGGTGCCGTCGGGCCATTCGACCTGCTGTCCGCTGCCTGCGCAATCGCGTGTGGCGGTGGGTCCGCGTCCGACCAGCTTGGTCATGGCGGGGATGGTCGAGTGATCTGTGCGGCCAAAATCGATGCGCTGCGCACGGTCGGAGAGTTGTACACCGTTCGCATCAAGCGTGTAGGGGATCGGGTCGGAGCGCGGCACATTCGGCCCGGCAGGTGCGCAGGCGGCAACCAACAGAGTGACCGCCAGCGCCCGTTTCATTTCGGCGACCGTTTCGCGAGGATGCGTTGCAGCGTACGGCGGTGCATGCTCAGGCGGCGCGCGGTCTCGGAAACGTTGCGGTCGCACAGCTCATACACCCGCTGGATATGCTCCCAGCGCACACGGTCGGCGGACATCGGGTTTTCCGGCGGTGGCGGCAACTCGTCACCATTGGCCAGAAGCGCATTGGTAACGTCATTGGCGTCGGCAGGCTTCGACAGGTAATCCGTCGCGCCGATCTTCACGGCAGCCACGGCGGTGGCAATCGCGCCATAACCGGTGAGCACCACGATCTTGGCGTCGGGCCGCTTCTCTCGCAGCACTTCGACCACGTCGAGGCCGTTTCCGTCGCCAAGGCGCAGGTCGATCACGGCGTAAGCAGGCGGGCGGGCGGTTGCGATGGCGCGGCCCCCTGCGACGGTGTCAGCGGTTTCAGGGGCAAAACCCCGTTTCTCCATGGCACGCGCGAGGCGGCGCAGAAACGGCTCGTCATCATCGACAAGCAGCAGGGAATTGTCTTCGCCAATCTCTTTTAGCGCGTTGTCAGCCATGGCAAAATCCCTCGATCGCGTTTCACCTACAAGATGTAGGTCGCAAGCGCGGGCGCGTCAAACACTACTGCGGCGGCCTGACGCGTGCTAACTGCTGGCGTTGGCGTAGCACGCGACGGTGTCGGCGATCTGCTCTGGCGTGGTTTCACGGCGGAAGAACTCGACAAACCCTTTTTCGGGCAGCACCAGATAGGTGAAGGTCGAATGGTCGACGAGGTAGTATTCCGGATCGCCGGTCTGCTTCTTGTAATAGGTTTTGTAGGCCTGCGACGCAGCTTTCACCTGCTCCGGCGAGCCTGTCAGCCCGATCATCTTGGGGTGCATAACATCGGTGAATTCCGCCACGACCTCTGGTGTGTCGCGTTCCGGGTCGATGGAGATGAACAACGCCCCAGCGTCGATGCCACGTTCCGCCAATACATCCAGAGCCTCGGCGTTGCGCGCGCTGTCCAGCGGGCAGACGTCGGGGCAGAAGGTGTAGCCGAAATAAACCAGCGTCGGCGAGGTGATCACATCGGCATTGGTGACGGTTGCGCCGGTTTCGCTCACCAGTTCGAAGTCTCCGCCGATATCACCACCCGCTACGGCCGAGGACCGGCAAGACGCGAACTCGTCCTCGCCCCCGCGGTTAATCACAACATAAGCGGCGGTCCCACCGAGCATGGCAACAACGAGTCCGATTGCAGTGGCTGAATAGATCTTGTTCATGGTCATGCTCCGCAGTGATATTAACGCTTCAGTTGATCCGCTATACAGCGCCATGTATCAATCTGCCATTATGACGCTGCACCTCACTTCTTCGCGATGGTAGATACCTCGCTTGGCCTTGCCGCGGTGGGGACGCGCGGGGGTGTTGTCCGCCTCCGTACCCTTATCATTCTGCGATGGCTCGCTGTCTTTGGCCAGATTTTTGCCATCGGCGTCGCCAGCTTCTTCCTTGAGCTGAAAATCGAGCTGGGCCTGTGTTTCCTGGCGATTGGCGCTTCGGTCATCACCAACCTCGTGGCGCATTTCGTATACCCCGAAAACCGTCGCATGCCGGAGCGCGAGGTGTTGATCACACTGCTGTTCGACATCAGCCAGCTTGCCTTTCTGCTGTACCTCACCGGCGGCTTGAACAACCCCTTTGCCCTGCTGATGCTGGCCCCCGTGACGGTGTCGGCCATGACGTTGCGCGCAGGGCCGACCTTCTTTCTGGGCGGGTTGGCCGTGGTTCTGGTCACGTTGCTGGCCTATTACTACGTGCCGCTGCGCAGCGATCTTGGCTTTGTGCTGCGCATGCCGCAACTGTTTGTGGCGGGTTTTTGGGTCGCCATGGTCATTGGCATCGTGTTCCTGGGCATCTACGCCGCGCGCGTCACCGCAGAGACGACCTCCATGAGCAAGGCGCTTTTGGCCACACAGATGGCCCTGTCCCGCGAACAAAAACTGACCGACCTTGGCGGGGTGATCGCGGCGGCGGCGCATGAGTTGGGCACGCCGCTTGCCACCATCAAGCTGGTCAGCGCCGAACTTCTAGACGAGTTGGAAGACCCTGACCTGCGCGAAGATGCTGCCTTGATCCGCGATCAGGCAGACCGTTGCCGCGACATTCTGCATTCGATGGGACGCGCGGGAAAGGACGACCGCCATTTGCATACAGCGCCGCTCAGCTCTGTGATCAAAGACGCGGCGGAGCCACATACCAATCGCGGCAAGACCCTGAATTTCAAGTTTGGACCGAGGCAAGGGGCAGCTGACAGAACCCCCAACATCTACCGCCGCCCCGAGATCATCCACGGGGTGCGCAACCTTATTCAGAACGCCGTGGATTTTGCCACAGCTCAGGTCTGGGTCGAGGTGAAATGGAGCGACCGCGAGGTGATTGTGCGGGTTCTGGATGACGGGCCCGGCTACCCGAACGACCTTTTGGGGCGCATTGGTGACCCGTTCATCAAACGCGGTGGCAAGCGCGAAAAAGACGCGTCGCGGCCGGAATATGAGGGCATGGGGCTGGGACTGTTCATCGCGAAAACGCTTCTTGAGCGCTCTGGCGCAAGGGTGAATTTTGCCAACGGTTCCGACCGCCACAATGACCCGGGCAGGCCACGATACGGGGCGATTGCCGAAGTGATCTGGCCGACGGAGGCCATCGTGGAGGCCAGCGATGGCCCCTCCAAACCGCTGGGCGAAAACAAACCTATCGAGATTTAATCAACCCTTAATGAATCTAGTTTCAGGTCACCACCAACCCGATGTCGGCATCAAAGGTGGCACTGATGGCAGATTTACTATTCGAATTCGCAGCGACAATGGCGCTTGGCGCGCTTCTTGGGGCGATGGCCGTGTACTCCCTGCTGCGCTTGACGACCCCGCCCAAAAGCGCGGACAAATCGCGGCTGGAATTCCGCTTCGAGAAGCGCGAACTTGTCGGGGCTTGCCCGCGGGCGCGGCGCTCGCTCAGCCTCGAAGATCTGGATGAAGACGTTTACCACCAGCTGATTGACCGGCTTGGCAGAATCTTTCCCGACCTGCGGCAACGGCTTGACGACACCAGCCTTCACAGCGCCAGTTTCACGCTTAGCGAGGCAACCCAAAACGGCCCCGCCTTGTTGGATGTCGAAGCGCATGGCGGAAGTTTGCGCCTGCGCCTGTCCGGAATTGATGCGCCGTTATCGCGCAAGGTATTGGTGGACAGCGACCAAGCCACCGCCGTCGCCGCCGAGCTTGCGGTTTTGCGCGCGGCGACCGAAACCGCGCCCTTTTTGTCTTGGCGCGAAACGGCGGACGGGGCAGTGGACTGGGCCAACAAAGCCTACACCACAGCCGCCGGAGAGGCCGACATCCCGCGCAAAGATTCGTCATGGCCACCGGCGCGCCTGTTTCATGGCGGGGCTGTGGCGCAATCGGGCGATCAGGCCCATCCCAAGCGCTCCACGCTGATGATGAATTCGGGCGAGCGCCGAACCTATGAAGTCCTTCGCTACGGCAGCGGCAACGGAACGCTGAACTTCGCCCTAGATGTGGGCGCGACCATCAAGGCCGAAGAATCCCTGCGCAGCTTCATGCAGACCCTGACCCAGACGTTCGCGGCCTTGCCCATCGGTCTGGCGATCTTTGACCGGTCGCGGTCGCTGGTCATGTTCAACCCTGCGTTGATGGACCTGACCAATCTGGAACCGGAATGGCTGAGTGCGCGCCCGACATTGTATGATTTCGTCAACCAATTGCGTGAGAAACGGATGCTGCCTGAACGTCGCGATTTCGCCGACTGGCGCAAGAAAATAACGGAGCTGGAAAAATCCGCCGAGGACGGCACCTATTGCGAAACATGGACCTTGCCGACGGGCCAAACCTACCGCGTCACGGGCAGACCCCATCCCGAAGGCGCGGTGGCCTTCCTGATGGAAGATATAACCGCCGAGATGAGCCTGACCCGCAAATTCCGCCGCGAGATGTCAATGAATCAGGCGCTGCTGGACCACCTGCCCGAAGCGCTGGCCGTCTTTGCCGATGACGGTGTCATCACCATGACCAACGCCGCCTATGACGCTTTGTGGGGCACCGACCCCGAGGATGCGCTGGGCCAGCTCACGATCACCGACGCCACGCGCCTTTGGCAAGCCAGCAGCGCGCCGAACCCGATCTGGGGCGACGCGCGCGATTTTGTCAGCCAGCGGGGCGACCGCTCCGAATGGACAGATACCGCGACGCTCGCGAACGGCCTTGTGGTGACTTGCCGGTTCCAGCCACTTGCAGGCGGGGCGACGCTTGTCGGGTTCATGCCCGCGCATCAAAGCGCGTTGCTGCCCCCACATTCCGCGCAATTGACGGCGATTTCTTCCTGATCACCGCTTGAAGGCAGGGCAGGTTGGCGTAAGACTGCATCTCATGACGTCTCCCGCCCCCTCCCGACACAAAGCAGGCGCGCCGCGATCCGTTTGGACCGCCGATCTGGCTTCGCCGGACGCGACCGCCAGTTTGGCGCATGCCTTCGCGGCCATCGCAACGCCGGGCCTGTGCGTGTTGATCAACGGTCCTGTGGGCGCGGGCAAAAGCTTCTTCGCACGCAATGTTATCCAGACCCTGATGGCCCAGAAAGGCGCATTGGAAGATGTCCCGTCCCCGACTTTTACGCTGGTGCAGACCTATGAACTGGGGCCGCTGGACGTGTGGCATGCCGACCTCTACCGCCTGACAGATGCGGGTGAGTTGATCGAACTGGGGTTGGAGCAGGCGTTTGACAGCGCCTTGTGCCTGATTGAATGGCCGGACCGCTTGGGCAGCCTGCGCCCGGATGGCGCGGTGGAATTGACCATGACGCCCGACCCCAATCACCAAGACAGGCGGCATGTCAGGATTGACGGCCCGACCGATCTGATCACCCGCTTGTCCAGCGCCATGGAGATACCCCCCGAATGACCAAGACGCGGCAAGAGCAGGCGGAGCGTTTTATCGCCTCGACCGATTGGAGCGGTGCGGCACGCACGCCCTTGGCGGGCGATGCGTCAAACCGGAGATACGACCGTGTGCGCAAGGACGGCCTGCCGCCCGCAGTGCTGATGGACGCGGCCCCTGAACGAGGCGAAGACGTACGGCCATTCACTGCCATCGCGCGGCATTTGTCCGACATCGGGCTGAGCGCGCCGAGGATCTATGCGCAGGACGCAACGCACGGGTTTTTGCTGATCGAAGACCTTGGCGATGACCTTTTGGCGCGTGTTGTGAAGCGCCGTCCGGAGCTGGAAGCCCAGCTGTACCAAGCGGCCATCGACGCGCTGATCGTGGCGCAAAATGCGCCGCCACCGCCCCTTGCCCCCTACGACGCCGACGCGATGGCGGTCACCGCGATGCGGCTGCCGGACTGGTACCTTCCCCACGCGACCGGACAGTCGGTTCCCGATGCGCTGGCGTCAGAATATAACGCGCTTGTACGCGACATGCTGGACCGCCTTATGACGGGAAAGTCAGTGATGGTTCAACGCGATTACCACGCCGAAAACCTGCTTTGGCTGCCAGACCGTGACGGGGCGGCGCGTGTCGGCTTGCTGGATTTTCAGGATGCGATGCTGGGCCATCCGGCCTATGATCTGGCCTCCCTGCTCAAAGATGCGCGGCGTGATGTGGCGACGGATGTGCAGCAAGAAAT
The DNA here is from genome assembly GCF_900129235.1 of Litoreibacter ascidiaceicola. Classification (GTDB taxonomy): domain Bacteria; phylum Pseudomonadota; class Alphaproteobacteria; order Rhodobacterales; family Rhodobacteraceae; genus Litoreibacter; species Litoreibacter ascidiaceicola. The sequence goes on from NZ_FQUV01000005.1 coordinate 217,450, forward strand.
GCTGGCCTATTACATCGCGCAGACAGGAGCTGATGCTGAGGCGTTCACCGCCGCCTATGCCGCGTGCTCGGCACAGCGCAACTTGCGGATCATCGGCGGCTTTGCCCGCCTTTGTGTTCGCGACGGCAAGCCGAACTATCCCGACATGATGCCGCGCGTTTGGGAAAATTTGATGGGCGACCTGAAGCACCCAGAGATTGCAGAACTGCGCGACTTTATCGAGACGCATGCCCCTGCGCCCAAAGCCGAGATTATCGCCCGCATCAAGGCTGCCGCCCATGGCTGATCCAACAGCCGCAATGGTGTTTGCCGCAGGGTTTGGCACGCGTATGGGGGATTTGACCCAGAACCGCCCAAAGCCGTTGATTGAGGTCGCGGGGCGGGCATTGCTGGACCATGCTTTGGACCTGACCGATGCGGCGGGGGTCAAAGCGGTGGTGAATGCCCATTACAAAGCAGACATGGTCGCCGCGCATGTGAAGGGCCGCCCCGACACAGAATTGCTGGTCGAGCAACCGGAGATACTCGACACAGGCGGCGGGTTGAAAGCGGCGCTACCGCATCTGGGCAACGCACCCGTTTTCACGCTGAATTCCGACGCCATCTGGGCGGGGCCAAGCCCGCTCGACTGCCTGCGCGAGGCGTGGCGCCCTGAGCAGATGGGCGCGTTGCTGCTGCTGGTCCCGTTGGAGCGCACGGTTGGCTACACCCGCGCCGGAAATTTCGCCACCGACGCGCAAGATCATCTAACACGCAGTTCCAGCGGCATGGTCTATACCGGCGCGCAGGTGCTTCATACGGGCGGGCTTGCAAAGATCACCGAGGCAAGTTTCTCGCTGAATGTGTTGTGGGACCAGATGCTGCCCGAACAACGCCTGTTTGGCGTGGAATATCCGGGCTATTGGGCGGATGTAGGCACCCCTGACGGCATCGGGCTGGCCGAGAAAATGCTGGAGCAACATGCCAATGTTTGACCCTTCCGACCACCCGCGCGTCTTTGCCCTGCCACCCGGAGTTGATTTTCCGGCGGCCTTGGTGCGCGGGTTACGTGACCGCATGAAAGACACCGCGCCGCATGACATGGCGCGGGTGGAGTTGTTCGTGAACACCGCCCGCATGCAGCGCCGCATCCGAGCATTATTTGCCCAACAAGACGCCAGTTTTCTGCCCAAACTGCGGCTGGTCACCGATCTGGGGCGCGATGGCATTGGCGCTGACCTTCCCGACGCGGTGAACCCGCTAGTGCGGCGGCTGGAACTGGCACAACTAGTACGCAAGCTGATCGAAGCCGAACGCGACTTCGCCGCCCGCGCGCATACGTTTGATCTGGCGGACAGTCTCGCTGCGTTGATGGAGGAAATGCAGGGCGAAGGCGTGCATCCCGACACGCTGGGGGAGCTGGATGTGGACCGCCACTCCGCCCATTGGGAACGGAGCCAGAAGTTCCTGAAACTGGTGACCAAGTTTTTCGCCTCGGACGCACCGCTGAATGCCGAAGCGCGGCAACGTGTCGTGGTGAATCGGTTGATCGCACGTTGGGCGGACACCCCCCCATCGCATCCAGTGATCATCGCGGGCTCGACCGGATCACGCGGCACCACGCGATTGCTGATGGAGGCGGTAGCGAAACTGCCGCAAGGCGCGTTGATCTTACCCGGATTCGACACTGATATGCCTGAAACCGTGTGGAACCAGCTGGACGATGATCTGGCCAGCGAGGACCATCCACAATACCGGTTTCATGCCTTGTTACGTGCGCTGGAGCTGACCAATGCCGAAGTGCCGCTTTGGGATGACACCCCACCCGCGAGCGCGGGACGGAATGCGTTGGTGTCGCTGGCTTTGCGCCCTGCGCCCGTGACGGACGAATGGCTGCTGGAAGGCCCTAAACTGCGTGATTTGGCCGAGGCGACCAGCAATGTGACCTTGATCGAAGCCCCCACCGCCCGCCACGAAGCGCTCGCCATTGCGTTGCGGTTGCGAAAGGCGGCGGAGGACGGCCAAAGCGCGGCGCTGATCTCTCCCGACCGGATGCTGACCCGTCAGGTCACCGCCGCGCTGCAACGCTGGGGGATTGAGCCTGACGACAGTGCGGGTATTCCGCTGCCTCAAACGCCAAGCGGGCGCATTTTGCGTCAGACGGCGGAACTGATGGGGCGCAAACTGCCCTCGGACAAGCTGCTGGCCTTGCTGAAACATCCCTTGGTGGCATCTGGCGAGCGCGGCGATCATCTGAAGCGCACCCGCGATCTGGAGCTTGAGCTGCTGCGGGGCGGCCCGCCCTTCCCCACCCGTGAGGAGGTTTTGGCATGGGCAGATAAGCGCAAGTCGGATGAAGGCATCCAAACATGGGTCGCCGGAGTTTGGGATGTTCTGGACGCCCTGGCGCACTGCACGACCGGCCCCCTGCCAGAACTGCTGGAAAGCCACATCGCATTGACCGAGCAACTGTGCGGCGCGGCGATGTGGGACAAACCCACTGGCGAGGAGGCGGCGAAAGCAGTGAGCGAACTGCGTGAAGCCGCCAGCGCCGGCGGCGAGATGTCCTGCGCTGATTATGGCGACCTTGTGCATTTTGTCCTGAACCGCCACGAGGTGCGCGACCCGAACGCACCGCATCCCGGCATCATGATCTGGGGGACGTTGGAAGCGCGGGTTCAAGGCTCTGACATGGTGATCCTTGCGGGGTTGAACGACGGCATTTGGCCGGAACTTCCCGGCCCCGACCCGTGGCTCAACCGACAGATGCGACGGGATGCAGGGCTTTTGCTGCCGGACCGGCGCATCGGGCTGTCAGCGCATGATTTCCAGCAAGCAATTGCGGCGCCGGACGTGTGGCTTACCCGTGCCAAACGCAACGCGGAGGCCGAAACAGTGCCATCCCGCTGGGTCAACCGGCTGACCAACCTGTTGGGTGGGCTGCAAGACGAAGGGAAGCCCGCCTTGGATGCGATGCGGGGGCGTGGAGCCGAATGGGTCGCGCTCGCCTCGGCACTGGATACGCCGCGCGGTGACGTGCCGCCCGCCAAGCGCCCCTCCCCGATACCGCCGCTAACCGCACGACCGAAAAAGCTACCGGTGACGCAGATCGAGACCCTGATCCGCGATCCTTACGCGGTTTATGCCCGCTATGTATTGAAGCTGCGCCCGCTGGATGCGCTCCACGCTTCTGCCGACGCGCCGTTGCGCGGGCTGGCGCTGCATGATGTATTGGACCGGTTCATTGACGAGACTGCCGCGCATTTGCCGGATGACGCGGTTCAGAAGCTGACCGATATGGCCGAAGAGGTCTTCGCGGAGATGGTGCCTTGGCCCGCGACCCGCGCCATGTGGCAAGCAAAGCTGGAGCGGGTCGCGCCGTGGTTCATCGAAACGGAACATCTGCGCCGCCAATATGCCCGCCCGCTGCTGCAAGAGGAGCGCGGTGCGGTGAAACTCGACGGGCTCGACTTTACGCTGGAAGGCCGTGCCGACCGGATTGACGAGGCCACAGACGGCGCGCTGTTCCTGTATGACTACAAGACCGGATCCCTGCCCACGAAGGCGCAACGTGACCACTTCAACAAGCAGCTTCCGCTGCTGGCAGCGATTGCTGACAAGGACGGTTTTGAGGGTCTAACAAGGCGTAAAGTGGTTGGTGCCGACTATATCGGCCTAGGCTCGGTTGCAAAGCAGGAGGGTGATCGCTTCGAGTTCGGCGATCTGGACAAAGTCTGGGATGAACTGACCGCATTGATCGGTGCCTATTTAGAACCGGACAAGGGATTTTCCTCCCGCCGCGCGGTGTTCGAGACCCGTTGGGAACAGAATTACGACCACCTCGCCCGCTTTGGCGAATGGGACGAAACCGATGAGGCCTTCGCGCAGGAGGTGGGCCAATGAAGCGGGACGCGGCCACGCAGGCGCAGGTTGCAGCAGCCAACCCGAAGGCATCGACATGGCTCGCCGCTAATGCGGGATCCGGCAAAACGCGGGTGCTGACCGACCGCGTGGCGCGGTTGCTGCTGGACGGCGTGCCGCCGCAACGGATTTTGTGTCTAACCTATACCAAAGCGGCGGCGTCGGAGATGCAGAACCGCCTGTTCCAGCGATTGGGCGATTGGGCGATGATGCCAGACGCGAAGCTACGGGAAAGCCTGACGGCTTTGGGCGCGGAAGACATCGCGCCGGACGTGCTGTCGGAGGCACGTCGGCTGTTCGCCAAGGCGATCGAGACACCGGGCGGGTTGAAAATCCAGACCATCCACTCGTTCTGCGCGTCCCTATTGCGGCGTTTTCCGCTGGAAGCTGGCGTATCTCCGGCGTTTACCGAAATGGACGACCGCGCGGCCAAAGCCTTGCGCGAAGACGTGATGGAAGAGGTAGCATTACAAGACCCCGACGCCATGGCCGCCTTCGCGCAACATTTCAGCGGAGCGGAAGTGGACGGGTTCCTGCAAGAGCTGCTTGGGCGCAAGGAGCTGTTTGACAGTGCCGCCACGGACGCTGACCTGCGTGCTGCGGGCGGGTTGGGCTCAGGTGTAACCGAAGCGGTCGTTTTAGAGTCTGTATTCCATGGGAATGAGGCTGCGATGCTGCGCGATGTGGCGGCGGTGCTGCAAAGCTGCACCGGCAAGAGTGATATGCAGCTTGGGCAGAGCTTGGCTATGCTGGATTGCTCCACGCCAAGCTTGGCGCTCCTGACGCAGTTGGAAAAGCTGTTCCTGTCCGCGTCCGGCAAATCGGAAGGATTGCCGAAGCTACATCCACCGACCAAAGGCGCGAAAGAGGCGTTTGGGGCATTGTTAGACCCTTTTGACGCCCTTCGAATGCGCGTATCCGAGGCGCGACCGATACGGCAGGCACTGGCTGCGCACGCGCGCAATCTGGCGCTGCATAAATTTGCGCAGGCCTATCTGCCTCGTTTGGACTCCCTTAAGCAGTCCCATGCATGGCTGGATTTCGACGACCTGATTTTGAAAGCCCGCGGGCTGTTGACCGATCCAAGCGTCGCGGCGTGGGTGCTGTTCCGTCTGGATGGTGGAATCGACCACATTCTGGTGGACGAGGCGCAGGACACCGCCCCGCGCCAATGGGATGTGGTGCGCCTGCTGGCGCAGGAATTTACCGCGGGCCAAGGCGCACGCGCGGATACTGAACGGACGATTTTCGTGGTGGGCGACCAGAAGCAGTCTATCTACTCGTTCCAAGGCGCGGATCCCGACGCGTTCGAAGCGATGCGTGCCCATTTCGACGAGGCGCTGACCGCCATCGGGCAGCCTTTGCAACGACAGGACTTGTTGCACTCATTCCGGTCTTCTAGGGCGGTTTTGGGTCTGGTGGATGCCAGCTTCACCGGCGATCTGATGCGCGGCATGGGCGGCCGGGTGGAGCATGTGGCCTTCAAACAAGACCTGCCCGGACGGGTCGATCAGTGGGACTGGATCGACGAGACCGAGAAAGCCGAGAAGAAGGACTGGTTTGATCCGGTTGATACTGTGGGCGACGACCACCATTCGGTTCTGCTGGCGCGCCAGATTGCGGCGACAATCAAGGACCGCTTGCTGCACGGTCAGATCACCGAAGTGAAGCGCGTGGACGGGCGTGATGTGCAGGAAACCCGCCGGATCATGGCGGGGGATTTCCTGATCCTCGTGCAGCGCAGATCGACCCTGTTCCACGAGATTATCCGCGCTTGTAAGGATGCAGGCCTGCCTATGGCGGGCGCGGACCGGCTTCGGATCGGGGCGGAGCTTGGGGTGAAAGACCTGACCGCACTGATGCGCTATCTGGCGACGCCGGAGGATGATTTGTCGCTGGCCGCCGTGCTGCGCTCCCCCTTATGCGGGCTGTCGGAAGGGGAGTTGTTCGACCTTGCCCATGGACGCCCAAATTATCTGACGCGCGCTTTGGAGGAGCAGAAAGACCGCTTTGCGCATGTGAGCGAGATGCTGCGTGATCTGCGAAACAGTGCGGACTACCTGCGCCCGTACGACCTGCTGGAGCGGGTGCTGACCCGCCACAATGGCCGCGAAAAATTGCTGGCGCGTCTGGGGATCGAGGCGGACGAAGGTATCGCCGCGCTGCTGGATCAGGCGATGGCGTATGAGCGGGCGGACATCCCGTCACTGACAGGTTTTCTGGAATGGCTGGCCCGCGACGAGGTAACGATCAAGCGTCAGATGGACAGCGCCGGCGACGCCATTCGGGTGATGACGGTGCACGGGGCCAAGGGGCTGGAAGCGCCGATCGTGATCTTGCCGGATACGGGGCAGGTGCGGAACTCGGTCCGTGATGACGTGCTGAACCGCGACGGGGTGGCCTTGTGGAAGGCCAAGTCCGACGACATGCCACCTGCGCAGGTAGAGTTGAGCGACGAGATCAAGAAGCGCCAGCGCGAGGAGCGGATGCGGCTGCTCTATGTGGCAATGACACGCGCGGAAAGCTGGCTGATTATCTGTGGCGCGGGCAAACCTGCGAAGCTGGAGGATGGCGGCTGGTATGCGGTGGCCGAGGCCGGAATGGCCAAGGCGGGCGTGGTAGACGGGCGATTGGCGCATTTGAACTGGCCCGATGATCTGCCCCGCCGCGAGGCCGAGGCGAAACCCGAACGCGCGGCCCTGCCCGCTTGGGTGGAGACCAAAGCCCCGACCGTCGCGCCAACGCCAGAACCCTTATCGCCATCTAAGTTTGAAGGCGCAAAGGCGCTGCCCGATCCGAGTGGCGCGGCCTTGTCGGAAGAGGATGCCAAGGCGCGGGGAACAGCGCTGCACCGCTTGTTTGAGCATTTGCCCCATGCTGCTGACCCGATGGATTTGGCCAATCGCTTGGGTCGATATGGCCCGAATGAGGAAGACCTGTACCCGTTGGCGCAGGCGGTTCTGGGCGATCCGTCCTTGGCCCATATCTTCGCGGATGGCACTTTGGCGGAGGTCACATTGACCGCAAAGCTGCCCTCGCTTGGCGGGCAGGTGGTTTTGGGTACGATCGACCGGTTGATCATCGAAGACGACCGAATCCTTGCCGTGGATTTCAAGTCAAACGTGGTCCTGCCCGACACGGCAGAAAAAACACCGACAGGGATTCTGTCGCAGATGGGGGCGTATCTGGAGATGCTGGAGCAGCTCTATCCGCAAAAATCTGTAGAGGTGGCAATCCTTTGGACGCAATCCGCGCAGCTTATGACGCTTCCGCACGACATCGTGAGGTGCGCACTGGTCGCAGCCCATACATCTTGACGTGCGGTGCGGGGCTACCTAGGTTCCAACCAACGCAAATCTCATTCAGTTTGGAGGGCTAAATATGGCCACCGTCGCAGTCACCGATGCAACTTTTGACGCCGAAGTACGCAACTCGGACATCCCGGTCATGGTCGATTTTTGGGCCGAATGGTGTGGCCCTTGCAAGCAAATCGGCCCAGCTCTGGAAGAATTGTCCGCCGAATACGAAGGTAAGGTGAAAATCGTCAAAGTTAACGTCGACGAGAACCCGAATTCCGCAGCCGCCGTTGGCGTCCGCTCCATTCCGGCATTATTCATGTTCAAAGACGGCGAAGTCGTCTCCAACAAAGTTGGCGCTGCTCCGAAATCAGCGTTTGAAGGCTGGATCAAAGAGACCGTCTAGTTCGGTTTTCAGTTAGAAACAGGAAAGGGCGCAGCCAGATGGCCGCGCCCTTTTTTTATCTCGTCGTAGATGCCTAGTTGGTGAACTCTGGATAGGCCTCCATACCCAGCTCTGCCATATCGAGCCCCATGACTTCGTCTTCCTCGGATACGCGGATACCGATGGTCGACTTGAGGATGAACCAGATGGCGCCGGACACGATGAAGGTAAACGCACCCACCACAAGGATCGAATAGAGCTGCGTGCCGATGCTGGCGTCGCCGTTTGTAAAGACCACAGCGATAGTTCCCCAGATACCTGCCATCAAGTGCACCGGAATCGCACCGACAACATCGTCGATTTTCAGCTTGTCGAGGAAGGGCACCGCGAAGACCACGATTACCCCACCGACAGCACCAATCAGGGTCGCTGCGCCCAAGCTCGGGGTCAGTGGTTCCGCCGTGATGGAAACCAGACCGGCCAACGCGCCGTTCAGCACCATGGTCAGGTCGACCTTCTTATAGAGCAGTTGCGTCAGCAGCAGTGCAGCGACAGCGCCACCGGCAGCAGCCGTGTTGGTGTTGGCGAAGATGCGGCTGATGTCGCCCACATTGCCCGCGGTGTTCATGTAAAGCTGCGAGCCGCCGTTGAAGCCGAACCAGCCGAGCCACAGGATGAACGTGCCAAGCGTGGCCAGTGGCAGGTTGGAGCCCATGAAAGGCACCGTGCGTCCGTCCTTGTATTTGCCCAGACGTGGCCCGAGGATCAAAGCGCCTGCAAGTGCTGCCCAGCCCCCGACGGAGTGCACGACCGTGGAGCCTGCGAAGTCGAGGAAGCCCATGCCGTCAAGGAAGCCACCGCCCCATTTCCAAGAGGCCTGGATAGGGTAGATGAACGCGGTCAGCGCGATCACGAAGAACAGGAAGGGCCACAGCTTGATACGCTCGGCCAATGTACCGGACACAATAGACGCGGTGGTGGCGCAGAACATCAACTGGAAGAAGAAGTCGGAGCCGACTGAAGCGTAGGTCAGGTCAGGCGTTGCCCCTTCAAGACCCACAGGTTCCAGCGAGGCCATCGAGAAGGCCCCGATGATGCCGTCAATGGACCAGCCATCACCAGGATACATCAGGTTGTAGCCGATAAGGTAATAAGCAATCGCCGCCAGCGAGAACAGCGCGATGTTCTTAGTGAGCTGCATTGCCACGTTTTTGGAGCGGACCAGACCTGCCTCCAGCATGGCGAAACCTGCCGCCATCCAGAACACCAGAAAGCCCGCGACAAGGAACATGAAGGTGTTGAAGATAAAGCCGACTTCCGTGCTGACCGGCAGGGTTTCGGCGTCTTGGGCGAAGCCCGTCGTTGGCAGCGCGATCAGCGTGGCAACGGTTAGAATTTGAGTGAGTTTCATGTGTTGGGTTCCCTTACAACGCATCTTCGTTGGTTTCGCCGGTGCGCACGCGCACAGCCTGCGTCACGTCCAGCACGAGGATTTTGCCATCCCCGATCTTGTCGGTCCGCGCGGTGTTGGCGATGGTCTCGACCACTTGGTCGGCCATGGCGGCGGTCACCGCGATCTCCAGCTTGACCTTTGGCACAAAGTTCACGGCGTATTCCGCGCCACGGTAAATTTCGGTGTGACCGGACTGAGAGCCGAAGCCCTTAATCTCGGTCACCATCATCCCGCGCACGCCGATGGCGGTCAGCGCCTCGCGAACCTCCTCCAACTTGAACGGCTTGATTGCTGCAATGATCAGTTTCACTGTCTTCCCCTTCGATTTCGCCCTGATACGCAGGGCAGGTCTGAAAGCAAGACAGCGAGGAAGCGGGGCGCGCAGCAATGTTTCCCGCCGCGATTTCAGAGAAAATGCTGCCATGCGGCATGAATTTTTGCACAATTTTTAACCGATGCCTACGAATTGGGCACAATTGAGACGTGCTCTGCGCAGACTTCCTCTCCACATCTGCAACAAGCCGCCCTATATTGACCCGAACAAAAAGCAGCCTTGAAGCGCAGGTACATGAGCAATTCCGGACGTAAAAAGCCCCCATTGGTGGCAGAAAAGCGCTATTCCAAGGCGCCCGCAGCGAAGCCGAAACCCAAGGCCAAGCCGAAGCCCCGCGTGACCAAGCGCAAGGCCGCACCGCGCAAACGTGGCGTGATCGGGTGGATTTTGTTCCCGTTTGTCTGGACCTTCCGGCTGATCTGGCGGCTGACATGGCGGATCACCGCCGTCGCCGCGATTCTGCTGGCGGCTGCCGTGGCCTATACCTATGCGCAACTGCCTCCGGTCGAGGAATTGCTGGACGGGCGGACCCGCGGCTCGGTCACGGTGCTGGACCGCGAAAACGTGGTTTTCGCATGGCGCGGTGACAATTTCGGCGGCGCGGTCCGCGCGGAATCCGTGGCGCCTGCGTTGAAGAACGCCGTGGTCGCGACCGAGGACAAGCGGTTCTACTGGCATCTGGGCATCTCGCCCCGTGGTGTCGCATCGGCGATGCGCATCAACATGCGCGAGGGGCGCAAACCGTGGAAAGGCAACGGCGGCTCTACCCTGACGCAACAAACGGCCAAGCTGCTATGCCTTGGTGTGAAGTTTGACCCCTCCAAGTGGAAGAACGAAACGGAGTACGAATCCGACTGCCGCCGCACCACTTTGGCTCGCAAAGGCAAGGAAGCGCTCTACGCGCTGGCGATGGAAGCCAAGTATTCAAAGAACGACATCCTGTCGATCTACCTGAACCGCGCCTATCTGGGCAGCGGCGCACGCGGGTTCGAGGCCGCATCGCAAATCTATTTCGGCAAACACGCCGCCAAAGTCAGCGTGCCGGAAGCCGCAATGCTGGCGGGCTTGCTGAAAGCCCCGTCCACCTATGCGCCGACCAACAATCTGCAACGCGCCCAAGACCGCGCGGCGACAGTGCTGAAACTGATGCGTGAGCAGGATTACATTACCTCCTCCGACGAGGCTGCGGCAAATGCCACCCCTGCGACCCTGTCCAAAGCCGCGCAAGCGCGGGCCGGTGGATATTTCGTGGACTGGGTGATGGACACCGCGCCCGACTTTCTGGCGAACGATACGACCGAAGACGTTATGATCCGCTCGACATTCGACACGCGCCTGCAAAAGGCCGCGGAAGACGCGCTGGATTACATCTTCGAAGAAAAAGTGCGCGAAGGCTCCGAGGCGCAGGCCGCGATTGTGGTCATGTCCGCCGATGGCGCAGTGCGCGCCATGGTGGGTGGACGTCAGGCCAAGGTCTCCGGCGCATTCAATCGCGCGGTGCAGGCCAAGCGGCAAACCGGATCGGCGTTCAAGCCATTCGTTTATGCCGCCGCGATGGATTTGGGCTTCCAGTATGACAGCATCGTGGTGGATGAACCCTTCACTATCAACGTCCCCGGCTCGGGCCCCTACACGCCGAAGAACTACACACGCAACTTCAAAGGCGAAATGACGCTGACCGATGCGCTGGCGCAGTCCATAAACACCGTGGCCGTTAAAGTGTCCGAAGCCGTGGGCCGTGACAACGTGCGCGATGTGGCCGAAAGATTCGGCATCGACAATGAGTTGGCCGCCGGCCCCGCGCTGGCGCTTGGTGCGTCTGAAAGCACGTTGCTGGAGATGACGGGGGCCTATGCGGGCATCCTGAATGGCGGGCGTGCAGTGTCGCCATACGGCATCCGCGAGCTGCGCCTGAAAGGCGACCAGGAAGCGCTGTTCGGCCAAGGCGGCGGTTACGGCGAGCGGGTTATCACAGAGAGCGCCGCGCAGCAGCTGACATATATGATGTACCGCGTCGTCAATGACGGCACGGGACGGCGCGCCAAACTGGGCGACCGCGAAGTCGCGGGCAAGACCGGCACCACAAGTGCTGCAAAGGATGCGTGGTTCATCGGTTTCACCGCGCAATATGTGGTCGGCGTCTGGATGGGCTATGACGACAACACCCCGCTGAAAGGTGTGACCGGCGGAGGATTGCCGGCGGAGATCTGGAAAGAGACCATGGTGCGCGTCACGGACGGCCTTCCGGCGGAACCGCTGCCGATGATCCGCCCCGCCAACCCGCCCCGCGTCACGCGGCCAGAACCCGTGCAACAACCACAAGTGGCACAGCGACCACGCGGAAACGGTGGCAACACGCAAGGCAACCAAAATCTGGAGAACGTCACCGAGCAGATCATCCGCGATGTGGGCAATCTGCTCGGGAAGCTGTTAGGCGGGAATTAACCCAGCTTTTTGAGGTCGGCGGTCAACGCGCCAATATCGCCGCGCCGCTTGTCGAGCATGGCACCGATTTCGGCCCGCTCGGAGGTAAGCGTATTCACGCCTTCAATGATGATATTGAAGATTTTCGGGCTGCCAGATTTATCGGACACCAGCCAAGTTACCTTGAACGGCGCAGAGCCGCGCAGCTTGGCGGTGGACTGAACCTCCACGTTGCTTTTGGAAGCACGGGAGCCTTCGACGATGATTTGACCACCGACGAACTCGTTGAAACGCTTGCCGTATTTGCGCGTGAAGTAGCCCTTGAAGGCGGCCACAAAAGCCGACACTTCGGCCTTGCTGGCGCTACGACGTGCTGGACCAAGCGTTGTCAGCGCGATGATGTTCACATCAGCGTAACGGTCGAAGACACGTTCGAAATCACGCAACATCGCATTCCCGGACTTGCCCGAAGCGATGATCTTGTTGATGTCGCCGACCGCGTTCTCGACAAGCTTTTCGGCAGCAGGGCCGGAAATCGCGAAGGCGGGAAGGGGAAACGTCAGCGCAGCAAGGCTGGCGACAAACGCGCGACGGGAAAAGAGGTTATTCATTACCATAGACGGCCTCATAGGGGTCAATATAGTCCGGCTGCGCCCCGCCCGAGAGCTTGAAGCGCCGGTTTTGCAGATACAGAAGCCGCGCCTGTGCGTAGCTGTCTTCGCTTTCATATAGAACAGAGTCTACCAAATCTGAATAGCGGTAGCGATCACCAAACCGTGCGGCCACGCTGGCCCCGGTTCCAGCGCTTCGCAGCGGGCCTTCAACGCCGAAATTCAGCGGGTTCATCAGAATGTCGACAACACGACCAGCGGCATGACGCTCGGTCGAGGGACCAATGAGCGGAAGCTCCAGATATGCCCCCTCAGGCGCGCCCCAGACATGCAGTGTCTCGCCGAAATCTGTGCGTCTGTTTTCCAAACCGGCCTCTGTCGCCACATCCAGCAAACCACCGAACCCCAACATCGTATTCATAAGGAAACGGAAGGTGTTGTGGCCTGCATTCTCGATGCGGAATTGCAGCAGGTTGTTGAGCACCTGCCCCGGCATGTTCAGGTTTGACGCAAAGTTCGACACGCCCGTGCGCACAGGAGACGGTACCACAGAGCCGTAGCCGTTCGACGCAGGACGCACCAAGGCTTTGTCCAAAGCACGGTTCGTGGCGTGGGTGTCACGGTTTTGCTGTTCAATCGGGTCGTCAATCCCGACGCCAATAGGCGCAGCGGTGCAACCGGCGACAGCCGCAGCCACCAACACGACAGCAGCGTGCTTCAGCAGTACTTGTGCAAATTTTGTCATCTTGCCCCCATCAGGGTCGTCTTTAAGTCCAAGTGTCGCGCTATATGAGACGATGTTATAAAGTTCCAGATGTTCAAGTCACGACCTCTCAATCTTTTGTGGATAGAGGATTGAAAGGCACAATCCGCCGCAGAATTCACAATGCACTGGCGCGAGACAGTAAAAATGGGGTTAAAACTTTCGCATGAGAAGAGAGCAAAATCACCTTGGCCGGGCTGAACTAACCGCCGCGCGCCGCGAGAGCCGCCCACTATTCGTCGCGGCCTTCATTTTCAGCATCTTTGTTAACCTCCTGATGTTAACTGGCCCGCTTTACATGCTGCAGGTCTATGACCGTGTCCTCGGCTCCCGCTCCGAGGAAACACTCGTCGCCCTCTCAATCCTTGTGGTGTTCCTTTACGCTATGATGGGCATTTTGGATTATGCCCGCGGGCGCATCCTATCACGGATCGGCGCGCGGTTTCAGGACAAACTCGACCGCCGCGTCTTTTCCGCGATGCAACGCAAATCCAACCTTGCCCCGCAATCAGGCGACAACAACACCGGCTTGCGCGATCTGGAATCGGTACAGACCCTGCTGTCCTCGCCAGCATTGCTGGCCTTGTTCGACATGCCATGGACGCCGTTTTTCGTTGCCGCCATTTTCATCTTTCACCCATGGTTGGGATATCTGGCCGTCGCCGGTGGCACGCTTCTGGTGATCCTGACATTGGTCAACCAGCGCACCACCCGACAGCCACAACTGGAAGCCGGAATTTCCGGCCTGCAAGCAAATCGGCTATCCGACGAAATCATGGAAGAAACCGAAGTCATCGCAGGCCTTGGAATGCGAGGGGCCAGCTTTGACCGCTGGCAAAAGTTCCGCTCGGAATCCTTGCAAAAATCCATCCTGAAAGCCGACCGCGCGGGCGCGATCAGCGCCACCACCAAGACGCTACGGCTGTTCTTGCAGTCCGCAATGCTTGGCCTTGGTGCCTATCTGGTGCTCCAAAACGAAATGACGGCGGGCGCAATGATCGCGGGCTCTATCCTGTTAGGCCGCGCACTTGCACCGATCGAAATGGCAATCGGGCAATGGGCCTTGGTGCAACGCGCTTTGATGGGATGGGACAGCCTCAAGGCGTTGCTATCCGAGGTTGCCGTTCTGCCGCCCCGCACCCCGCTGCCGCGCCCCGAGGCACATCTGCGCGGCGAACAGGTCACCGTTATTCCACCGGGCGAAAAGCAGGCCACATTGCGCATGGTGTCGTTCGATCTGCCAGCTGGTCAGGCCATGGGCGTGATCGGGCCGTCCGGTGCGGGCAAGTCCACGCTGGCAAAGGCGCTGACGGGCATCTGGCCGACTGTGGGTGGCAAAATCCGCCTTGGCGGGGCCGCGCTGGACCAATACGACCCTGACACGTTGGGAAGCCATATCGGCTATCTGCCGCAGAAAGTGACCCTGTTTGACGGCACGATCGGCGAAAATATCGCGCGACTGCAAGCCAACGCCGATCCTGAGGCAATCATCAAGGCCGCGCAAAAGGCGGACGCCCATGATCTGATCCTGCGCCAGCCGAACGGCTACGACACGCATATCTCGGCCACGCGCGGGCGCATGTCCGGCGGCGAGTTGCAGCGCATCGGGTTGGCCCGCGCGCTGTTCGGGGAGCCGGTTTTGCTGGTGCTGGACGAGCCGAACTCCAACCTCGACAATGACGGATCGCTCGCCCTGAACACCGCCATCCGCGCGATGAAGGCGGACGGTGGGTCGATCATCATCATGGCCCATCGCCCGTCCGCCATATCTGAATGCGAGCTTTTGATGGTTCTGGAGCAAGGCCAGCGCCGCGCCTTCGGCCCCCGCGACGAGGTCCTGCGCGGCACGGTTGCAAACCATGAGGCCATTGCCAAAAAGTCCGGACCGGGAGGCGTGTCATGAGTGACGCAAACAAATGGTCCGCCCGCACCCCCGTCAGCATCGGCCTGCTAGCCCTAGTGGTCTTGCTGGGCGGCTTCGGTCTATGGGCGGTGGAGGCCAACATCTCTGGCGCAATTATCGCGCCGGGGCGCATCGAGGTCGACCAAAACCGTCAGGTGCTACAACACCCAGACGGCGGTGTGGTCGCCGCGGTGCCGGTGCGCGAAGGGGATCGCGTTAAAAAGGGCGATTTACTGGTCAAACTGGACGACACGCGTCTGCGCTCCGAATTGTTGATCGTCGAAGGGCAGCTGTTTGAAATCCTTGCACGGAATGGCCGGTTGAAGGCTGAACGTGACGAAAAGGCTGAGATCAGGTTTGACCCGCTGCTTCTGGACGCCGCACAACGCCGCCCGCAACTTCTGGAACTGATCGACGGGCAACAACTACTATTCGAAACGCGCGTGTCTTCCGCGAACCAAGCGATCGAGCAGCTTGAAAAACGCAAGGCTCAAATCGACAATCAGGTGGACGGAGTCCGCGCGCAACAACAAGCGCTGGAGACCCAGCTGGACTTGCTGCAAGAAGAACTACTGACCCAGCAAGGCCTGCTCGACAAAGGTTTGGCGCAATCCAGCCGCGTATTGGCGCTGCGCCGTGAAGATGCGCGGCTGCGTGGGACGGTAGGTGAACTGACGGCCTCTGCCGCCGAAAACGAAGGTCGCATCACCGAGATCGACCTCGAAATCCTGCGCCTTGCCACCCAGCGCAAGGAAGAGGCGATCACCCAGCTACGCGACCTGCAATACCGCGAATTTGAACTGCGCGAACAACGCCTGTCTTTGCAAGAGCGCCTGTCGCGACTTGATATCACCGCACCAGTTTCAGGGCTGATTTTCGGCCTCACGGTCTTTGCAGAACGCGCCGTTATCAAACCTGCCGAAGCGCTGATGTTTATCGTGCCGCAAGACCGCCCGATGGTGATCACCGGTGAAATAGAGCCGATCCATGTGGACGAAGTCTATCTGGGCCAAGACGTCACCCTGCGCTTCGCCACCTTTGATGCTCGCACCACGCCGGAGGTGTTCGGCACCGTTTCGTCCATCTCTGGCGATGCGTTCCGCGACGAGGCAACGGGCCGCAGCTTCTACCGAGTCGAGATGACTTTGAAAGAGGGCGAGATCGACCGCTTGGGCGATGTAGATCTTGTACCGGGCATGCCAGTGGACGGATTCATCCGAACCGCCGACAGATCACCGATGACATATCTGCTGAAACCTTTTACCGATTACTTCAATCGCGCCTTCCGCGAGACCTAAACGGAGATCACCATGTCACATTACGAAACCCGCCTTGCCGAACTTGGCGTCACTCTGCCCGACGCCCCTGCGCCTGCCGCCAATTATGTGCCAAGCGTTATCGTTGGCGACACGGTGTATATCTCCGGCCAGATCAGCCAGAACGACGACGGGTTCATCACCGGAAAAATCGGTGCAGACCTGACCGTCCAGCAAGGTACCGCAGCCGCCCGCACCTGCGCAATCTCGCTTCTGGCGCAACTGAAAGCCGCCTGCGGCGGTGACCTGAGCCGCCTTGTGCGTGTGGTGAAGCTGACCGGATTTGTGAACTCCACACCCGATTTCACCGAGCAGCCGAAGGTTATCAACGGCGCGTCGGATTTCCTTGTCGAAGCACTGGGTGACGCTGGAAAACACGCCCGCTCCGCCGTGAGTGCTGGTGCGTTGCCCTTTAACGTCGCCGTCGAGATCGAAGGCATTTTCCAGATCAAAACATGACCCTGCCCGCCGCGTATTTTGCACGTCCAATCACCCATCGGGGGTTGCACGACCGCTCCAAGGGCGTGATCGAAAACTCCATGTCGGCCTTCAAGGCCGCCATCGACGCGGGCTACGGGATCGAGCTGGACGTTCAACAGTCTTTCGATGGGCAGGCGATGGTGTTTCATGACTACGACATGGCGCGCCTGACGGGTGAAAGTGGCCCGATCCAGACCCGCACCGCCGAGACCATACGGGGCATGACGCTCAGCAAAAGCCACGACACAATCTTCGACCTGCCCGCCGTGCTGGACCTGATCGACGGGCGTGTTCCTGTACTCATCGAGGTGAAGGATCAAGACGGCGCGATGGGTCCGAATGTGGGCCCATTGGAACGCGCCGTGGCCGATGCGTTAGACGGCTACCGTGGCGACGCAGCGGTCATGTCTTTCAACCCGCATTCTACCAGAATGATGTCAGAACTCAGCCCCAACCGGCCCCGCGGACTGGTTACAGACCCCTTTAGACCGTCCAACTGGGCGCCATTGTCACCCAAGATTTGCAGGCGGTTGCGCGACATTCCTGACTATGGCTGGAGCACGGCCTCCTTCATCTCGCATAAAGCCGCCGACCTTCGCCGACCCCGTGTGGCGGAACTGAAGGCCAAGGGCGCACAGATCCTCTGCTGGACGATCAAATCACAGGCAAAGGCGGATAAGGCGTTGGAAATCGCGCAGAACATCACCTTCGAGGGGTTCATCCCCGCTTGACCCTGCATCTTGAAGGCCCATCTTTCAGTCATGCATGACGGGACCGATGATAAGGCGGAGACGCAGGTAGAGATCAGCGTCATCGCGAGCCTCACGCAGATTGATGCTGCCGACTGGGACGCCTGTGCGTGCCCCGAGGCGGGGGAAGGTCGTGCTATTGATCCGTTCACCACGCATCGGTTTCTGCTGGCATTGGAACGCTCCGGCTCTGTTGGCGCTGGCACGGGGTGGCAGCCGCAATACCTGCTCGCCCGCCAGAACGGCACGCTGATCGGCGCGGCACCGCTCTATGCCAAAAACCACTCGCAGGGCGAATACATCTTCGACCACAATTGGGCGCATGCCTTCGAGCGGGCGGGCGGGAACTACTACCCCAAGTTGCAAATGGCTGTTCCGCACACCCCCGCCACAGGGCGCAGGCTGCTGGTAAAGCCCGGATACGAGGCCGTGGCGCAATCTGCGCTGGTGCAAGGTGCGGTGCAACTGGCGTCGCAAAACCACGTCTCCTCCCTGCACATCACGTTTTGCACCGAGGACGAGGCCGAAGTAGGCGCACAGATGGGCCTGATGCCAAGACTCAGCCAGCAGTTCCACTGGGTGTCGAACGGGTACAAAACCTTCGACGATTTCCTTGCCTCGCTGTCGGCGCGTAAACGCAAGAACATCCGCCGCGAACGCGCGCAAGCGGCGAAGTTTGGCGGCACCATCCACGCGCTAACCGGCGACCAGATCCAGCCTGAACACTGGGACGCCTTCTGGCTGTTCTACCAAGATACCGGCGCGCGAAAATGGGGGACGCCCTACCTCACCCGCGCGTTCTTTGACGAGGCACAGGAGGTTCTGCGCGACGACATGGTTTTGCTACTGGCAGAACGTGACGGGCGGTACATCGCGGGCGCGCTGAACTTCATCGGGCGCGACACCCTCTATGGTCGCTACTGGGGCTGCATCGAGGACCACCCCTGCCTGCATTTCGAGCTGTGCTATTATCAAGCCATCGACTGGGCGATCACCCACGGGTTGACCCGCGTCGAGGCAGGTGCGCAAGGCGCGCACAAACTGGCACGGGGGTATTTGCCGGTCGCCACCCACTCGCTGCACTGGATTGCCGACGAGGGATTTCGCGACGCGGTGCAGCAGTTCCTTGATGCAGAACGCGCGGCCATCGACGAGGATATCGAGATTATGACCGAATACGGCCCGTTCAAGAAATCTGACCAAAAGGTGGACCCATGACCGACGCCCTCAGCGACGACGCCCGCAAAACCGACCTTCAGGAGCTGTTGCAAAACGGCTGGGAAACGCATCCCGACCGCGATGCCATCACAAAAACCTATAAATTTCGGAACTTTATCGACGCATTCGGGTTTATGTCCCGAGCCGCCATTCATGCGGAAAAGCTGAACCACCACCCAGAGTGGTCCAATGTCTACAACAAAGTGGCGGTCACCTTGATCACCCATGACGTAGACGGCATTTCCCCGCTGGATGTGAAACTGGCTCGGATTATGGACCGACTGCGAGAGAGTTAAGTGGAAGAGTTACTGAAGACCGAAATCTGGAACGGCAAAAGCATTGCCGATTATCTCACCCTCGACATGATGGTTTCCGTCATTGGCAGTATCGCCAGCGCAATCGCCATTCTGGTGATCGCGTTGCTTGTGTCCGGCTGGATCAGCCGCCGTATTCGCGGCATTGGCGAGAACCACGCCAAGCTGGACGACACCCTGTTTAATTTCCTGTCGAACATCGCCCGCTATGTAGTGATGGCCTTCGCGATCCTGTTCGTGCTGAACACGTTTGGTATCCAGACCACCTCCATGGTCGCGGCGATTGGTGCCGCTGGCTTGGCGATCGGTTTGGCCTTGCAAGGTACCCTGTCGAATGTCGCGGCGGGTGTGATGCTGATCCTGTTCCGCCCGATCAAGGTCGGCGACTTTGTCGAGATCAACGACAAAAGCGGAACGGTGAAGGATGTTACCCTGAACTTTGTCGAGATGGCGTCGCTGTCGAACACGCAGGTCATCGTTCCCAACTCGGAAGTCTGGGGCAACACGATCACAAACTATTCCGTCTACCCGACCCGCCGCGCGGAATGGACCTTCGGCGTCGGCTACGGCGTCAATCTGGCGAAGGCCGAACAAGTCATCCGCGACACCATCATGGCCGACGAACGTGCCCATGCCGACCCGGAGCCGTTCATTCAGGTGACCAATCTGGGTGGCAGCTCGGTCGATTTTCTGGTGCGGGTCTGGTGCGACCGGACCGAGTATTTCGCTTTCAGGGCCGACATGACCCGCAAGGTGAAAGAGGCGCTGGACGAGGCGGATATCGACATCCCGTACCCCACACGCACGATTATCTCGGAAGCTTCCTGACCCCGGAAAGGTTCAGAGTGACGCCCGCTGCAAGTGATCGCAAACTATGGTGACAGTTTCGCCGGACGCGGCCCGCTCGGGTGTCATCAGCTTGCCCTGATAGCTCGCGGCGACGCCACCCTGAGGGTTGGTCGCGCTGATGGTCACCATGCGCCCGACAGACCCCCGCAACTTTTGCGCCGCAGCAGGACCCAGATCGGCCGTCTTGACGCTTACCGCAACACGGCCAACCCCAACCATTTGCTGAGCGGTATGTGTCAATTCGTGAGCGAGGAGTTTGCGTGGGGCCGCCTTCGTATTGGCTTTACTGGACACTCCCTGCAATTCCGAGAAACTTGCGATCTGGGCTCCGTCAATGGAGAGCGAAAAATGTGCGGCCGAAACTGGAGTTTTGATGTGCATGGAATAAACGCTTTCTAAAAATATATGGCGTCACCCTATCACAAAACGGCCATATGCCCAATAACAAGCTGGCCGCGCTGCCCTCCACGCGCCCGCAGGTACGTGCGACAAGCAGGTAAAGGCCCCGCCAATCCGGCAGGGCCTTGGAATTTTTAAAGACTGGCGAGCAGCGCTTCGCCGCCGGACACTTCGCAAGTACCAGGGTTTTCCTCGGCTTGCAGCACCTTCACCACACCGTCCTCGGCATACATCGCGTAGCGTTTGGAGCGGGCGATCAGACCCGCTGGCGGTGCGTCAAAATCCATGCCTATGGCCTTGGTGAACTCGGACCCTGCGTCGGACAGCATTGTCAGGCCAGCGTCAGAAGCCCCCGTCGCCTCGCCCCATGCCTTCATCACGAACGGGTCGTTGACCGACACGCAAACGATCTCGTCCACGCCTTTGGCGTCAAAATCGTCCTTGGTCCGGATGAAGCTTGGCACGTGGGCGGAATGGCAGGTCGGGGTATAGGCCCCCGGCACGGCAAAGATCACAACCTTGCGGCCTTTGGTAAGGCTCGTCAGGGACACCGCTTCCGGCCCCTCTGCACCGAGGCGGATAAGGTTTACGTCGGGCAGTGTGTCGCCGGTAGAAATAGCCATGTCGTTTTCCCTGATTGAGTTCTGGTTACCCATGCATATAGGTTCATACCGAACGCTAGACCAGAAAAAGGCAGTCTGCATGAGCCATATTATCGTGATCGGGGCAGGGCAGGCCGGATCATCCCTGACAGCCAAGTTGCGCAACTCGGGCTTTGACGGGGACATCACGCTGATCGGGTCGGAAACCGTGCCACCCTACCAACGCCCGCCACTGTCCAAGGCCTATTTGTTGGGTGAAATGGAGAAAGAGCGCCTGTTCCTGCGCCCCGAACAATTCTACGCGGATCAGAACATCACCCTGCGCCTTGGCGCACCCGTGACCGCCATTGACCGCGCGGCCAAGACGGTCTCCGTCGCGGGCGAGACGCTCGAATACGACCAACTCGTGCTGACCACCGGCTCCAACCCACGCCACCTGCCCGCCAGCATTGGCGGTGCGTTGCACGGCGTACATGTCGTGCGCAGCCTGGATGATGTGGACGCCATGGGAGCCGAAATGGCCCCCGGCAAACGCGCCTTGATCGTCGGTGGCGGATATATCGGACTAGAAGCCGCCGCCGTGGCCTCCAAGATGGGGCTGACGGTCACCGTGATCGAGATGGCCGACCGCATCCTGCAACGGGTCGCGGCCCCCGAGACCTCCGGCTACTTTCGCAAGCTGCACGAAGCACATGGCGTCGATATTCGGGAAAGTGTCGGGCTGGACCGCTTGCTGGGAGAGTCCCATGTCAGCGGTGCCAAGCTGACCGATGGCAGCCATATCGACGTAGATATGGTGATCGTCGGCGTCGGCATCACACCGGGTGACGCACTTGCGGCGGACGCGGGTCTGACCATTAATAACGGCGTTGAGACCGACGCCCATGGCCGCACTTCCGACCCCGATATCTGGGCCGCCGGCGACTGCGCCTCCTTCCCTTGGCAAGGCGGGCGCATCCGTCTGGAGTCGGTGCAAAACGCCATCGACCAAGCCGAGCTTGTGGCCGAAAACATCATGGGCGCAGGCAAGGATTACATGCCGATGCCGTGGTTCTGGTCCGACCAATACGACGTCAAATTGCAAATCGCGGGGCTGAACACCGGCTACGACAAAATCGCCGTGCGCCACATCGATGATGCGGTGTCCTACTGGTATTACAAGGGCGACAAACTGCTGGCCGTCGATGCGATGAACGACCCGCGCAGCTACATGATCGGCAAGCGTCTGATCGAGGCGGGCAAAAGCCCCTCGGCGGATTTGGTCAGCGACCCTGACACCGACATGAAGGCCCTGCTCAAGTGAGGATCATCGGCGGCATCCACCGCTCGGTCGCCCTCACGCCCGTTGGCAAGGGCGACGAGGCGGGCCACCTGCGCCCCACCACCGACCGCATCCGCGAAAGCCTGTTCAACGTGCTGGCGGGCGGGCGCTTTGGTGACCCCGTAAACGGCGCACGGGTGCTGGACCTGTTCGCTGGCACCGGCGCGCTTGGCTTGGAAGCCTTGTCACGCGGCGCTAGTCAGGTCTGCTTTATCGAAAAGGGGCGCGCGGGCTACAAAATCCTCAGCAAGAACATAGCCAAGCTCCGCGCGGGCGAGGTCACCAACGCGCTCACATGGGACGCCACCCGCCTGCCCGCGAACCCCTACAAGCCCTTCGATCTGGTGTTTCTCGACCCGCCCTATGGCAAGGCACTTGGCCCCGCAGCGCTCACCAATGCCAAGGCGCAAGGCTGGATCGCCGACGACGCGCTGATCATCTGGGAAGAAGAAACCCCGCAATCCGCGCCCGAGGGTTTCGTGGTGCTGGAAAGCAAAAAATATGGCTCCACCCACATCACGTTTCTGGAACCCGCATGACGCCGGTCACGTTCTCTTTCGACTGGAAGGATGTGAACCAAGCGGTCGCCTCCAAAGCACTGTCCGCTAATTTCAATCCAAAATGGTGGCAAACCTTTGGTTTACTGTTTGGCGGCGCAGCCGTCGCGGCCTTGGTAGATCGGGCATTGTCGTCCTCCAACGGTGCTGCTGGCCTCTTCGGCTTTTTAGTCGGAGTCTATGCGTGCATTGCATGGAGCGCGCTTCGCTATAGAAAGATGGCCGCAGGTATCCGAAACTCCCCCTCGCGACTTGGCGGGGTCACCGTGACGCTGGAGCAAGACGGCTACCGCGTCCACACCGCCAGAACCGAAAACTGGGCGGCATGGAGCACCGTGTCAGCCATCAAGCCGGTGAAAAATATGATCGTGCTGGCCATTGGCGACGTCGAATATATGCCAATTCTCGATACAGCCCTGCCCGATAGCTTAAGCCGGAAGGACATGGTTTCGCTTCTGGAAAACCTCACCGGATTGACGGCATGACCGACACCCCCGATCATTTCTGCCCCGGTTGTGGTGTCGCCCGAAAAAGCTTCCCGCGCTACGCTTGGCACTTCTGCAACGACTGCTGCGAACAAGCGACCGATGGCAGCGGGCGACAGGTGGAATGCACCAATGTCAGCATGTCGGGTGGCTTCCAATGGCGGTATGTCGGGACGGGTGACTGGACAACCTGCCGTGGTCTTTACTGCTACATTCTAAATCGCGACGTGTATCTCACCGAGGCGCGCTTTGGTGGCATCGTGGCGCAACCGTTGCTTTCGCGGTATCGCGCGACGGACACCGAAGGCCTGTTCAAATCCATCGACATTCGCAAAGACTAACGAAAAAGCCGCCCCGAAATTCGGAGCGGCTGGGTAATCTCACTAGCGACATTGGGTAATTACTGACCTTCAGCAACAAACGCTTTGGCATCTTCAACGAGGGCCGCGCCATCAAGGCCTTTTTCTGTCGCTTCAACGATCCACTCGGCAGTGACTTCTTCGCCAAGCGCCATGATGCGGGCCGTTTCTTCCTCGGACAGAACCCCGATTTCGTTGCCGTCAGCGGTCATCACCTGCTTGCCGACCACGTCGCCCTCGTCATGGGCGCGACCGGCCCAAGCGGATGCGAATTCGCCGGAATTGGCGTCGATTATAGCCTTCAGATCGGCGGGCAGGCTGTCGTACTTGTCCTTGTTCATCGCCCAGATGAAATACAGGTTATACAGCGCCTGATCACCTGCTACATCCGTGTGGCTATCTGTCAATTCGTCCAGCTTCAGCGACGGCGACATTTCCCATGTAATCACGCCACCATCCACGACACCTTTAGACAGCGCCTCGGGGAAGGCCGGCACAGGCATGCCAATCGGAGTTGCCCCCATTTTATCAAGCAACAGCGTTGCAGGGCGCGACGGGCCGCGCAGTTTCAGACCCTTGAAGTCCTCGACCTTTTTGATCGACGGGCCTTTCTTGTGCACGATCCCCGGACCGTGCATGTGGGCCGCGATAAGGTGAACGTCCTTGAAGTCGTCCATCAGGTATTTCTGGGTAAATTTCCAAGCCGCCACCGATGCGGCCTCGCCGGATTTGGTGGTCATGAAGGGCAGCTCCATCGCCTCCGCCTCGGGGAAGCGACCGGGCTGGTAGCCGGGGATCACCCAGCCGCCATCCACCGCACCGTCGCGGATCAGGTCATACTGGTTCGGCGCTTTGCCACCCAACTGCATGAACGGGTACAGCTCCACTTTGATGCGGCCATCCGAGTCCTTCTCGATCTTGTCCGCCCATGGCTGCATGAAATAGGTCGGGTTCGCTGATTTCGGCGACACGAAGTGCTGGAAACGCAATGTCACGTCCTGTGCGAAGGCCGTCGAGGCGCTTGCCATGGTGAAAAGGGCGAAAGTCGTGGTTTTGAGAAAGGTCATCTTAAGACCTCCTTTTGCAAGATCGGTTGGCGAAGCATTAGCTGCATCGCAGAAAATATGTAAGCAGAGATACTCTTATTGCAAGTCATTCGCAAAAACTTCTTCTAGATGTAGTGGTCACAGGGATTGTTTGCACAAGTAAAATATGGGAGTTTCGGTCAAAATCGAGCAAATGACAAAAACAGGCGACACCTCCATGCAAGACCCGCAAACGCTGCTGGCCGATATATTCGGATTCGACGCCTTCCGTGCCGGCCAACGCGACATTGTGGATGCCGTTTGCGCAGGAAAGAACACGCTCGCCATCATGCCCACAGGTGGCGGCAAGTCCCTGTGCTTCCAACTGCCTGCGCTGGCACGTGACGGGCTAACCGTGGTGATCTCACCGCTGATTGCCCTGATGCGCGATCAGGTCCGCGCCATGCGGGCGGCGGGCGTGCAGGCCGGTGCGCTCACCTCAGGCAACACCGAGGAAGAGACCGACATGGTCTTCGACGCGCTGCACGCGGGCACCCTGAAACTGCTCTACATCGCCCCCGAACGCCTCGCCTCTACCGGCACGCGCGACATGCTGACCCGTGCCAATTGCACCATGATCGCCGTGGACGAGGCACATTGCGTCAGCCAGTGGGGCCACGACTTCCGACCCGATTACCTGCGCATCGGCGAGCTGCGCCGCGCCTTGAACGTCCCCCTCGCTGCCTTCACCGCGACAGCCGACGCCGAAACCCGCGAAGAAATCGTCATCCGACTGTTTGACGGGGTGCAGCCCGAAACCTTTATGCAGGGCTTCGACCGTCCCAACCTGAATCTCGCGTTCGAGGTCAAGGACGGCCCCCGTCGCCAGATCCTCGACTTCGCCGCCGCGCATCGCGATCAGGCGGGCATCGTCTATTGCGGCACCCGCGCCAAAACCGAAACGCTGGCCCAAGCCCTGCGTGAGGCAGGCCATTCCGCCTGTTTTTATCACGGCGGCATGGACAAGGACGACCGCCGCGAGGTGGAGCGCCGGTTCAACCAAGAAGACGGCCTCATCGTTGTCGCCACCATCGCCTTTGGCATGGGCGTCGACAAACCCGATATCCGCTGGGTCGCCCACGCCGATCTGCCAAAATCCATCGAAGGCTACTATCAGGAAATCGGCCGCGCAGGCCGCGACGGCACCCCTGCCGACACGCTGACGCTTTACGGCCCAGACGACATCCGCTTCCGCCGCCAGCAAATCGACGAGGGCCTTGCCCCCGACGACCGCAAAGCCGCCGACCACGCCCGCCTGAACGCGCTGCTCGGACTGGCCGAGGCGCTTGAATGCCGCCGCAAACCCCTGCTGGAATATTTCGGCGATACCGATATCACCTGCGGCAACTGCGATCTGTGCGACAAGGCCCCCGACACGTTCGACGGCACCGTCGCCGTGCGCAAGGCACTGTCCGCCATCCTGCGCACCGGCGAGTATTTCGGCGCAGGCCACCTGATCGACATCCTCTTGGGCAACTCCACCGACAAGGTGCAGGCGCGCGGTCACGACCAACTGCCCACTTTCGGCATTGGCGGGGAATACGACAAACGCGGCTGGCAGGCGGTGTTCCGGCAGATGATGGGCCGCGACCTGATCCGCCCAGACCCGTCCCGCCACGGCGCGTTCCGCATGACCGAGGCCGCTCGTCCGATTCTGCGCGACGAGGCCACGATCACGCTGCGCAAAGATACCATCAAGAAGGGCGCGAACCGCCCCGCCGTCAAAACGCTTGTCTCGGACGAAGATGCGCCGCTGCTCTCCGCCCTCAAGGCCAAACGCCGCGCCTTTGCCGAGGCGGCCCGCGCGCCCGCTTATGTGATCTTCAACGACAAGACCCTGATCGAGATGGCCGAAACCCGCCCCGCCGATCTGGACGAATTCGCCCGCATCTCCGGCGTTGGGGCCAAGAAGCTCGAAAGCTTCGGCGCGGCCTTTCTGGAAATCATCAACGGCGCGCCAACCCCAGAGTTGCACCCGACCCGCCGCAAGCTGGCAGGCCGCGACAGCGGCGCGCTCTACGACCAACTACTAGAGGCGCAAGCCAATCTCTCCCGTGGCCCCGAGGGCTACGACAAACCCCTCAGTTGCTCCGCCTCCTTGATCGCGAAGGTGGCCGAGATAAAGCCAAGCGACCCCAACTCCATGGCCCGCCTTCTGGGCGATCGCCGCGCGGAGCGTTTCGGCGAGGCATTCCTGAATGTGCTGAAAGCCTCTTGAGGCCAGCGCCTAGCCGACTACATTGCCTCCCAAAGGAGACCGCCCCATGCTGACAGTCATTTCGCCCGCCAAGAAACTGGATATGTCCGCTGTCGACATCACCCCGACCCTGCCGGAGTTCCAGACACAGGCAAACGAATTGGCAAAGGTGGCCCGTAAGCTGTCCGTCAATGATCTGCGCAAGCTAATGGACATCTCCGAAAATCTGGCGACGCTGAACCGAGACCGCTTCCGCGATTTCGCCGATGCCAGCACGCCCGAAAATGCCAAAGCCGCGATGTATATTTTCGCGGGCGACACATACACGGGGCTGGAGGCCAAAAGTCTAGACCAAGACGAAGTCACCTTCGCCCAAAACCACCTGCGCATCCTGTCGGGTCTCTACGGCCTGTTGAAGCCCCTCGACGCGATCCAGCCCTACCGCTTGGAAATGGGCAGCCGCCTGAAAACACAGCGCGGCAAGTCGCTCTATGACTACTGGGGCAGCACCATCAGCGAGGCGCTGAACGCACAGGCCGAACAAGTGCAAACCGACACGCTCATCAACTGCGCCAGTCAGGAATATTTCGGCGCGGTGAAGCCCGACGCGTTGACGCTGAATGTCGTCACCCCGCAATTCTACGAGGACAAACCCGGCGGCCCAAAGATCGTCAGCTTCTATGCCAAGCAGGCCCGTGGCGCGATGGCGCGGTTCATCATCCAGAACCGCCTGACCAAGCCAGAGCAAATCCGCGACTTCGACACCGGCGGCTATGCCTACCAGCCGGATCAATCCACACCGGACCGCCCTGTCTTCCTACGCGCCGAGGCGCTCGCCAAGGCCTCCTAGTTCGCCAGCGGGTGGCAACGCATCTTTTGCCAAACAGATAGAATCTGCTTAATCTGCCGATATCCGTTACAAACTCCGCGGAAATTTCAATGACGGGGTCGAAACAGAAGACGGGGCAGAGGACACCAGATGAGCAATACAAGACGCGCATTCCTGCTCGGCACCGGCGCATTGGCTGGCGCTTATGCAACCCGCAAGTATTACACCACGCCCGATCCGTCCGGTCGTCTGCTTGGTGGCGTCTCGAACGATCCGCTTGTCCTCAATGACGCCTCCGAGCTGTCACCAACGCGGGTGGCCAAACATCTCACGCTCACTGACCGGTTCGAGACCCCGCAGATCGACGCGCTCAGGGCCGAGTTGGCCGACGCCAAACAAGCGGGCCGCCCCGTCATAGCCTCCGCTGCGCGCCATTCGATGGGCGGGCAAAGCATGGCCGTTGCTGGCACCACGATCACCATGGACCACGACTGGATCGAGATGGACAAAACCGCGCTCACCTATCGCTGCGGCGCTGGCACCCGCTGGTCGACCGTGATCGCCAAGCTGGACGCGGAAGGGTTCTCTCCCGCCGTCATGCAGTCCAACAATGATTTCGGCGTGGCCGCTACGTTTTCGGTCAATGCTCATGGCTGGCCAACGCCCTATTCCGGCATGGGCTCTACCGTCGTCAGCCTGCGCATGATGCTGGCCGACGGGTCTTATATCAACTGCTCTCGCGACGAGAATGCCGACATCTTCTTTGCCGCAATGGGCGGCTACGGGCTGTTTGGCGTGATCACCGACATGACCGTCAAGATGGTGTCCAACTCCCGCCTGCAACCGACCTTCGAGAAGATGGACGCCGAGCTGTTCGGCCCCCGCTTCGTGCAAGCCGTCAAGGGAGAGACCGGCGTACAAATGGCCTATGGTCGCCTCGACGTCAGCAAGGATCGCTTTTTCGAGCGGGCGATGATGATCACCTACCGCCCAACTCAGGATCAAAGCGACCTGCCCCCCGCCCCCGGATCGGGCTTCATGTCCAAAGCGGCGCGGTCGGTCTTCCGCGCGCAGCTCGGCTCCGACAGCGCCAAGCATCGTCGCTGGTGGTTCGAGTCCGGCCTTGGGCCATGGATCGGCGGCGGCGAGGTCACCCGCAACACGTTGCTGAACGAGCCAGTCATCACGCTGGACGACCGCGACGACACCCGCACCGACATCCTGCACGAATACTTCATCGCACCCGACAAATTCGCAGGCTGGATACACGCCTGCCGCGAGGTGATCCCCTCAAGCTACCAAGAGCTGCTCAACATCACGCTGCGCTATGTCGCCCAAGACGGCGAAAGCTGGCTCAGCTACGCCCCCGCCGACCGCATCGCCTGCGTGATGCTGTTCTCTCAGGAGAAAACCCATCGCGGTGAGGAGGACATGAAGCGCATGACGCAGGAACTGATCGACCGCACGCTCGATCTGGGCGGCAGCTATTACCTGCCCTACCGCCTTCATGCGCGCCAAGACCAGATCATCAAGGCCTATCCCGGCCTACGCCCCTTCGTGGCCAAGAAGCGCGCCATGGACCCCACCAACCTGTTCCGCCATGCGATGTGGGACACATATATGGCAAGGGGTTAGCCCGATGACCACATTGCGCCTGATCACACTCGGCTACTTTGTCTCGCTGCTTATCGCGGCGTCGCTGAACTACCTGCCGATACCCGGCATCATCGACGACCAAGGCTACGCCTTCGGCATCTTCGCGCTCGATGTGTTCGACGACCTGCTGCACGTCGCCTCCGCCCTGTGGGCGCTCGCCGCCGCGCTGATCTCGCACCGCGCCAGCCGCATTTTCCTGACCTATTTCGGCGCTTTGTACTTTGCTGACGGCCTGCTCGGCCTTGCCACAGGTTCCGGCTTTCTGGACGCGGGCATCCTGATCTACGGTTTCTATGAATACCCCAGCTTCCTGATCAAGCTCGCCGCCAACATCCCGCACTTGTTCTTAGGTGGCTTCGCCCTCGCCGCCGACTATTTCGGCCGCAAATGAAGCGCCTGCTCAAATGGCTCGGGCTGGCGTTTCTGGCGCTGATCTTGCTGATCGCCACCCCAATCGCCTACACCGAAACCATGTGCCGCGGCACCCCGCTGGAACAGGCCGAGGCTAGATACATCACCGACCCCGCATGGCAACGGGCTGAGGCCCGCACCTATCTGACCTACCCTGAGTGGCACATCGTCTACGCCTATGAGGGTTACGCCGAGGTCCTGAAACGCGCCGACCCGCACAACTTCCCCTATACCAACGCTATCATCGGCTTCTGGTCGTCCCTCTGCGCCTTGACCCAAAAGGCAGATGAGCTGGGCAAGGCAGGCACCGATGCCAAGCTGACGATCTACACCATCGGCGCCAGCTTCACGCTGGAGATGCTGTTCAAAGCCGCCTACGAGGAAACCATCGGGCGCGTCGCGTCATGGACCTCCGACACCTCGCCGCAAGATAAGGTCGAGATGGCAATGGCCGCCGATTACGCCACATTCCTGCAGGAAATCCCGTGGTACAAGTACGACTTCGACGCATGGTACGCCAAGCTCATGGCCGCGCCCACCGAAGGGGTCCGCTCCCACGAGCGCCGCATCGCACTCGGCATCGAATGGAAAGCCAAGGCGGCCTATGCCCGCCTCATCGCCAAGGCCGCAGGCGCGGTGGGTGTGGACGAGCTTACCATGCGCATCGCCATCCAAGGCGTCACGCCCGATGATCTGACGGCCTATCCCGAGATCACCGTGATCTCCAACGAAGGCGGCATCATCATCGCCGAAGCCCCCCGCTACCGCACCTTCACCAAACTCGTCGAAAAGCTCCTCTTCGACTACAGTCAGGCCCGCATCTTGGAAATCGCGGGCAATGACGACATCCTTATCAGCCTCGACGCCCGCGCAAATCCTGTGCTCCGTGACGATCTGAACGTGCTGTCCATCACCAATCGCGTTGGCTTTTACGAGCGAACCCGCGTGCTGGTTGCGATGAAAGTCAACCAGTTGCATACGCTCACCCCCACATTGAAGCTGAGCGCGCTAGAGCACATATATGACTACTAGATGCGCCCGTTCCTGATCATATGCACCCTCGCCGTCGCATGGGTCGCCTTGGCCCTCGGCGCCATGCTCACGGGCACAATCGCCACGGCGGCGGTCCCCAAAGGCACCCGCATCCCCGCGAATGTCGCGATCATCGGCACCGCCCCCGGCTTGCTCATTCTACGCAGCGATGATCCGGACTACGTGAGCAAACTATACCAGGCAGGCGCGGCCTTCGTGTTGCCCGCCCGTCGCAAGACCTGCCTCGAGCTGCAACGCTGAAGACGCATGGCAAACCCCTGTTTCCATTTGGTCAAAAATACTCAAATTCCGTCAGCAGCCGAAAAACCCGCAATCGCGATATTTCAGAACCGCTTCAAACGTCTTCGGCAAGGTGCCAGACGGCTGGATAATCTCCAGCGTCGGGATCACAAGCTCCACCGTCGTGCCATCCGCAGAAATCGTCCCGTTGGAGCTTTCCACTTCCAGCGCGCGGAACCGCATGACAATCTCGGACCCTTCCAACCCACCGGTGATCATTCCGAACATCGGGTTGCTGGCGTCAAGTTCGTCCGGCTTGCCTTCGATGTTTTCAA
The DNA here is from genome assembly GCF_900129235.1 of Litoreibacter ascidiaceicola. Lineage (GTDB taxonomy): Bacteria > Pseudomonadota > Alphaproteobacteria > Rhodobacterales > Rhodobacteraceae > Litoreibacter > Litoreibacter ascidiaceicola. The sequence continues at coordinate 248,953 of NZ_FQUV01000005.1, forward strand.
AGTCCAGCGGCAGGCTGATCTTCATCCGCTCGTCATCCAGCCGCACAAACTCCATCTCGCCAAAGAACGGGTCTTCGGTTTTGGCCTTCTCGGCTTCCTTCATGGCGTCGTCGATGGTCATGGTCTCGGTGGTCCGGCAGGACACGCTTTCCGGTGTCTCAACCTTCTCGGAGTCCGGCGGGCAAAGCCCTGCCCCCTGCTCCCCCATCATCTGCATCATATCGAACAGCTGACGCCCCAGCACCATCGTGGTGTCGGCGGTAATGATCTCGTCCTCGCCGATCGTAACCTCGGATTCGACATCAAGACAGGCGGCCAGTGGCAACATCAAAATCAGGGCAAGTCGGTGTAGGCGCATTGTGAAACTCCAAAAAACAATGCGGCCAGTTTGCCCGACATTAAGCCCGTTGAAAAGAACGTGCGTGAAGGCGGCCTGCAGCGACGCAAATCAAAGCCCGAGGACCGCGTTGCCAATCGCGGCCTGGGGGCGGTGCATGGCCAATTGCCGGCGCGCTTCGTCGTGACGTCCCAGTCGCAGTAAGACCCCGATCGACGCATATTCAATCAGATCGCGTTGCGCACGACTTCCCCCCAGCCGCGCATGATCCCACATCGCCTTGGTCAAATAGTCGTTCGCCGTAGACCAGTTCTGATCCGCAATAGCCCTGAACGCCTCCGCCAGATAGCGCACTATATCTGCGGCGGGGCCCTTGGCGCCGATAATGATGCGCTCTAGCGCCTCTGACCGTCCGGCCATCGCGTAGGCAAGTGCCGCGTGTGCATCCGCGAACCCCAACCGCGGTTGTGGGAATTTCGCGGCGGCATAGTCACAAACGACCTGCCAGCGCCTCTTAGGAACCTCGACGCCCGACAGTTCGGCGCGGTAGAGGACGGCGGCCAGATCAACCATCACGTTGAGTGGAGGCCCCCACGCCCCGCTGGGGTCGATATCGCGGTCTACCACCCGCCACATCTCATCTGTGTCACCGCGCGCCAACGCCCACAGCGCGATGTGCCACGCGATATGGCAGTGCATTTGCCCCTCTTTCTCGTAAGAGCTTTGCCAGTCGGTGATAAACACATATCCGGCGTCGGTTTGGCCGGTCTCATAGTAAAGATGAGACCGGAAATGGGCACCATGAGCATTTCGCGGATTCGCCGTCAGGGATTTGTCGATGCTGATCTCTGCGCGATCAAACTGCCCCACCTCAACCTGTGCAAAGCCCAAAAGACCTTGAAACCACCAATCGTCGCCGTAATGCGGCGCTAGAATTTCCGCCATTGCAAGGTTGTCCGCCTCCCGCCCGGGCTGTCCGCTGAACCCGATCAAACTCAGAACGCCAAGGCAGGCCTGTGCGACAAGCACGTCGCGGGGATAGTCGCGCAGTTGCTCGCGGGCGGCATCGTAGGCGGCGGTGCTTCGGCCCGCGACCAATAACCCGACGATATGGATCTGCCGTTGCTCGCGGTCGGTCAACGGCCTGCCGCACTTCTGTGCCGCATCTAGGGCCGCGCGTGCGCCTTCAACGTTTCCAATAAGCTGACGGTAGCGGGCCAGAACCGCGTAAGGCAGGGCAAAATCGGGGTCTTCGCGGTTGGCCAAAGTGAGTGCGGCTTCCACCCCGGTTCCGGCACCAAGGAACAGATCAAGCCCTGAAACATACGCGTCCCGCGCAGCTTGGGAATCGGTAGACACTGGGTTTTCGTAGCGGTCCTTCATTGGGTGTACCTTCGCTGGACGCCGCCAAGATACATTAAAACGCGCGATTTGTCTGCCCAGCGACTTACACCATCCAAGGCTCCTGCAACGGAAAAGGCCCCGGCATTTCTGCCGAGGCCTCACATCAAGTTATCGGAGTGACCTTAAGCCGAGCGCGACGCGCGTTTGCGCTCGTGCGGGTCAAGGTGACGCTTGCGCAGACGGATGGCGTTCGGGGTGACCTCGACCAGTTCGTCATTGTCGATATAGGCAATCGCCTCTTCCAGCGACATGCGCACTGGTGTGGTCAGACGCACCGCTTCGTCAGTGCCGGAGGCCCGCACGTTGGTCAGCTTCTTGCCTTTCAGCGGGTTCACTTCCAGATCGTTCTCACGGGAATGCTCCCCGATGATCATGCCCTGATACAGCGCTTCTTGCGCGCCGATGAAGAACTTGCCACGGTCTTCAAGGTTGAAGATCGCATAGGCCACGGACACGCCGCTTTCCATCGAGATCAGAACCCCTGCACGACGGCCCGGAATTTCGCCCTTATGCGGCGCCCATTCGTGAAACACGCGGTTCAGAACGCCTGTCCCGCGCGTGTCGGTCAGAAATTCCCCGTGGTAGCCGATCAGGCCACGCGACGGCACATGCGCGATAATGCGGGTCTTGCCGGCACCGGCAGGCTTCATCTCGGTCAGATCGCCTTTGCGAACGCCGGTCAGCTTTTCGATCACAACGCCCGAATATTCGTCATCCACGTCGACAGTGACTTCCTCGATTGGCTCGTGGCGCACGCCGTCAATTTCTTGAAACAGAACCTGCGGGCGGGAGATCGACAACTCAAACCCTTCGCGACGCATGTTCTCGATCAGAACGCCCATCTGCAATTCGCCACGACCGGCAACCTCGAAAGCGTCGCCACCGGGGGTGTCGCTGATCTTGATGGCGACATTGGACTCGGCTTCCTTCATCAGGCGGTCACGAATAACGCGTGACTGCACTTTCTTGCCGTCCTTGCCCGCCAGCGGGCTGTCATTGATCCCGAAGGTCACGGTAATGGTTGGCGGATCAATCGGCTGCGCAGGGATCGCTTCGCTCACTTCCACAGCGCAAAGCGTATCCGCCACGGTTGCCTTGGTCATACCGGCCAGCGAGACGATGTCACCGGCTTCAGCCACGTCGATAGGCTCTTGAGTCAAACCGCGCGCTGCCAGAATTTTTGTGGCGCGGAACTGCTCGACCTTGGTGCCGTCCAGCGACATTGCCTTAACAGTCTCACCGACTTTCAACGTGCCGGTTTCGACACGACCCGTCAGAAGACGGCCAATAAACGGATCGGCGCCCAAGGTGGTCGCCAGCATGCTGAACGGCTTGTCACGGTTTGCGACCTGCGCAGGGGCAGGCACATGCTCGACAATCAGGTCCATCAGGGCCGACAGGTCTTTGCGCGGGCCATCCAGCTCCATGTCAGCCCAGCCCGACCGGCCAGAGGCATACATCGACGGAAAGTCCAACTGATCGTCAGTCGCACCAAGGTTCGCGAACAGATCAAAACACTCGTCCAAAGCACGGTCAGGCTCGGCATCGCCCTTGTCTACTTTGTTCAAGACCACAATCGGACGCAGACCCAAGGCCAGCGCTTTTGAGGTTACGAATTTGGTCTGGGGCATCGGGCCTTCAGCCGCATCGACCAGCAGCACAACGCCGTCCACCATGGACAGGATGCGCTCCACCTCGCCGCCGAAATCCGCGTGGCCAGGGGTGTCGACGATGTTCATACGAATGCCTTTCCACTCAACCGAGGTGGCTTTGGCAAGAATCGTAATCCCGCGCTCGCGTTCCAGATCATTGCTGTCCATGGCGCGTTCGGCCACAGCCTGGTTCGCGCGGAAAGAGCCGGATTGCTTAAGCATTTCATCCACGAGCGTCGTTTTGCCGTGGTCAACGTGAGCGATAATCGCAATATTGCGAAGGTCCATTAGACTAACCTTGTAAGGAGTGTTTGCGCGCGACCTATCGCACTAAGGGCGCAATGGCTAGTAAAAAGGGGGATCAAGACACAAGCAGAGCACATGCCGGCCGGGTTGCAGTGTGCAGTTAGTGTTGAAAGGTCGGATTTTAGAAGCGGCTGGAAGCCCGAAGCGGACATTCAAGGATATAGCCTAGAACGCGGCGCTGTTCGTCGCGTATCTGTTCAGCAAGGCCTAATAGTGCTTGATTGCTTAGGCCATTCTTGCCTAATTCAACGTAGAACAATCCAGTGTCGTGGCCAAAGAATTGATCAGTATCAAAGAGAAGAAAGTCATCGGAAGGAACTGGCAGGCATTCTTGTGTGAAGGCCGTTACATTTTTCATTCATGTCCAATCAGCACAAAATCCTCTAACCTTGTTCGCCTAGGCTAGCCGTAGACTGGCCTTGATCGCGCCACTGCTTCGAGAAGCACATGGGCTCGTTTTGGCGAGATTTCAGTCTCTGCTAGAGCTTGAATGCTGAGAGTCAGAATTTCGTCGGATTTGCTGCAAGCATCCGCCAAAGTGTCGATGCGCTCTGCTTTCACCAAGGTGTCAAACACTAATGCAGCAAGACCGGTATCTTTCGACGCCAGAATTCTTTCGAGCGCGGCCACTCGCACGACCAATGTTGAATCACTTAGCGCTGTTATTGCCTCACCATCGGATGAGCAATGGCGCAAGGCAATTGCGCGCACAAGGGCATCCGGGTCCAACAATGCGCCCCTGAGCGCATGTGTGGTTTCCGGGGTCATCGCCAGAATATTTGCGGTAGCGGATCGAATGGCTGGATTTTCATCTGTAAGCCCAACCTCGATGTCGACCTCAGGTTGAGCGTTGAGTAGGCCCGCCTCTGCCCGCTGTTCAAGAGCGCGCCAAGCAGCGAGACGAAGGGCGTCATCTTCGCTTTCGCATGCGTCGAAAACGGCCGTTTCGATTGCCCGATCATTTGCGCGGCCAGCGATGCCAAGCGCGACCACACGCAGGTCGTCGGCAATAGCGTCTGGACCTTCGACGGGTCGGCGATGTTTGCGTTTGGCACCGGATTCTTCGGGCGTGTCTTCAGCAAGCTCTGCTTCCACGAACTGCGATTCCTCGCTTTGAAGCGCAGACAGAGTCGACTGCGCTGAATCGACCCCTTCACCCTTCTCTACTTCAACGATTTTTCCGTCACGCGAAATTTTGACATGTCCGCGAGGCGGAGTGTCAATCTTGGACATCGCTAGATCGGAGCCGTCTTCATCCACATGCGTCACAATCGCTTTGTCTGGGGACAACAATGTGCCGTCGATAGACATGGCCAATGCGTGGCCCGCAGATGAATCGCCGTCGTTGCACCGTTCCACCAATCGCGTCAGCGCAACCGTGCGAACTTGCTGAGTTTCATTGCTCAACAACGCGACCAGACGCTCGGTCGACGATGCGTCGTTGAGGTGTGCCAATGATGAGACGGCGGCAAGCCGCGCCTCCAGCGGGCGCGTGGTATCGCGGACCAAATCCAACAACGGCTCCAAAGCCATTTCGGGAGCGAGGCGTGGCAAGATTCGTGCCGCGGCAGTGGCCAAGCTGGACTTGCTGATGGAGACCCATGCTAAAACGTTAGCTATCAAACTGGCGTGAAGTTCGACATCAAGCGGTAATTGCACTTGATCCAGCGCTGCGGCTTGCACCAACTCGCTTGGATCCGAGAGTGATTTGACCACAATATCGGGGCGAGCCGCGGCAAAATGAGACAACGCCTCACATCGCAAATTTTCGTCCGGATCGTGCAGCGTCAATGCCTCAACGCGATCATCATCATTCTTCAGTAGTGGCAAGGCTAAACGCCTAACATCAGCAGCACTGTCCTTTACAATGACGTCAAGGTAATCGTGCAGGAGCTCCGAGCGCATGTTGGCCAAAGCCTCAAGTGCACGTTTGCGTCCGAGGCCTGTTTCCGTTTGCGCAATAGACAATAGCCAAACGGCTCCATCACTGCCCATAGCTGCCAGGGCGGCAAATACAGGGCCATCTAAGACTTGACCCTCTTCATCGTCGCGTGCGGCGAGGATGTCCTGAATGCTGCCCTTGGCATTCATTTCGCCCAATGCCTTGATCACCGCAACCTGCACATCCAGCCAATCATCCCAAGCATCACTGTCGTCTTCCCATGCCACGTCATCGCTGGCGCGTGAGGCTACAAGTTGGCGAAATATCGGGATCGACGCTGCGTCATTTAGCTTGGCCAAGGCCTGAATGGCTGCATGTTTGACTTCGCGCACGGGGTCTCCGCATAAGGATAGACGCAAGGTGTCTACCTCTTCCGGCTTGCCGCACAGCACCAAGGCGTCCATCGCATCCGTGCGCACGTCCGGGTCTTCGTCCAGCAGGCTGGCCAAAAGGGCATCGTGCACCCGATTGTCGTGAAGCCCAATGGCGGCAACTGCACGGACGGCGCCGGTGCGGATAACCTCGTTGCCATTGGATAGGTGCTCCAAGATTAAACGAATTGGGTCGAGATGATCTGTGGCGGGTATGGCGCTGTTGCCCAACATGAACGGCTCCTGTCTGCGATTATATTTTGGTCTGTCCGGCCTTGGTCGAGCCGGACAGATGCCGCGCAACTCAGGCTATGTCGCGCCGCGCAAACGACATTGACCGGAATTGGTTTTTGTATGGACTGACACCCATTTTCCGGACCTTACCGACGCCCATCTTGTAGTTGTAGTTGCCGCTGATCCAGTCAACGACACGTCCTGACAAAGCGTTTGCTGGCTGCGAAGTGTGCAAGAAATCCATGTAGCCAAGGTTCTCTTTGACCGCAGGGGTCACGATCGCCACGGCCGTAATCGACCCTTTCGTCAACTCCACATGGCCGTTTTTCAACAGCTCCGCAAAATCAAAATCGCTTCCTTCCACACCGACAATTGTATCGGTCTGAACAGGAATTCGGTCGGAATAAACCTGCACGTAGTCGCCACTTTCGATGCCACGCGCCTCGGCAACAGAAGGGTGGATTTCAATCCAGTTTTCCGGCCAGCGCTGCACAATATAGGGACGACGTCGGTCGTCATATCCCGATTGCCAACGCTCGTTAATGCGTCCCGAGGAAATCCAGATCTCGTCTTCGCGAGGCTTCATCCACTCCCAATAGCTCGAGAACAAATCCCAAGGCGCTTTTTGAATGTTGCACTTGCCGGTCTGGCTGTTGAAATGGGTCAACTTCTTGTTGAACACATTGGCCCCCTGAGGACCGGTATCTGGAAGAACGCGATTCACATCGTGCAGCCGTTTAGTTCCCTCCAAAGAGCCGTCTGGAAGCATCAAGACTGGGCCTTGAATGCCGTTCGTCCCGAATTCACCGAATTTTTCGTGCAGGGTCTTGCCTTCACGTTTCGCCGCAACGTGGACCATGTTGAAGTCTTTACGAGACCCGCGAGAGTGGCGCGCACCCTCTTCCAACACGTCGTTAGAGTCCTTCCAGTCGAACCCCTCAAAGCCCATCTTTTTGGCCAGATTGGCGATGATCCACCAATCGGGTTTTGCTTCGCCGGGGGCGTCGTAGAATTTGGGGTACAACCTCAGGCGACGTTCGCCATTTGCACGGGTGAAAGTTTCTTCTCCCCAACCCGAGGCCGGGAACACGATGTCCGCGTAGCGCGCACCGATCGGGTCGACCAGATAAATGTCTTGATTCCAAACAACCATACCGCCGCTATCAGCACGCCGCTTTAACGTGTCGATGATATCCTGCTTCTCGAAGCTCTGGACTTGATGCGGGTTGCGTGTCGTTAGCTCATCGAACTTGGCTTGCAACGATTGGCTGCCGCACATCGCTTGAACCCAAGTTGTACCTATGACGTGGGCTAGCCGTGTATGGCCGCTCATCAGGTAGCGGTCTGTGTCCATAGCGCGACGCCGCCGACCGGGCAGCTTTTCGGGTGACTTATTGCGAGGGTACCCACCACCGCGAAGACCACCACGCTGGTGACCGCCTGCACGCCCGATAACCTGACCGGGACGCCCGCCTGCACCAACCGCAATCCCCAGAGCGGAAATTGCTTGAGTGTTGCCAGTGTTATTGGACCAATAGAACCCTTTCTCGATCATGATCGAGGTTTTGGGGCGAGTGCCGTCCTCTTTGGGTTTGGCCATCCATTCGGCGGCAGTATATATTTTCTGCACATCGATTTGGGCAATCTCGGCGGCTTTCTCAGGAACAGTATAGTCCTGGGCTAACAGCCATTCTTTCCAATCCTCAAAGCCATCAGTCTGAAATTTGCCCCAAGTTGTGCGCCACTGCCACGGCGTGTTACGCGTGCCTTGACCAAAGCCGGACGAGCTTTCCCACTTGTTGTTCACCCATTTCTCGATCCATTCGTCATCCTGCCAGCCGTTTTCGACGATGACGCGGGCAATCGCCAAAACCACGGGCAAATCGGTGCCGGGCTGGATGTCCAGAACGATGCCGCCGTTCTTTTCAGCGAATGCCGTGCCCGCAGTTCGGCGTGGCAGCATGAAGATGGTTTTTTGACCTCCTTGGATGGCAGGCATGATGTAGTCGGTGAACAAGATTGTCTTGGATTCGTAGGGGTCCGTTCCGCACATCATCAGCGTATCAGCATCTGCCCAGTCGTCGTAGCTGGGTCCAAAATTATCGAACCCTGCATCCCTGAAGCCCGGTGTCGATGATACGTCGGAAGGTGTGTCATGAAATGTGAAGTTCGCGGTGTTAATATGGCGAAGCGCATATTTCGTGATGGCATATGTGTTCTCCATATACCCGTAAGAGAACGTCTTCACGCCGTAGGCGTTAGTGCCGTGTTTTTTGAGCACGTGGTTGCCAACCTCAGCAGCAATATCCAGTGCGAAGTCCCAAGTAACAGGCATCAGCACCCCGAACATACGCACCATTGGTGATTTTAGGCGGTCACGGGTCGGTGTCTGAGGGTTATAAACTTTCTGCGCCAGCGCACCGCCACGAATGGACGAATTCCCGGAATAATTCACGAAATCGGTGTCTTTGTCGGGAATGATTACGACGTGATGCGGCTCACCATTGTGGAGCACGATGTTGTGTTGGTTCGGCGCCACCCAAGCCCCCAAAGGAGACACTGGAAAATCTTCACCGAAGGCGTTCTGGTCGGCCGCCGGGCCACCATTGCGCCCGCCTGCAACGGGCCAGCGGTAAACCTTGTAACCGCAGGCAACGATACAGTAATCGCAGGCGGTAGAAATCACATCAGCGTCTGGTGGAGGCAACGGGATGGATTGTTCCGGCACATAATATGGTGTGGACATTGGTGTTCCTCCTCAACCTTGCAGATTGTCAAAACGGCCGTAGATCAGGCCAAACATGCCGACGGCGTAAATGTCGTCGCCATCCAATTCCAAAAGGACCTGTGGTAGCGATTGGTAAGCCTGACCGGAGATGAATATCCCGTGGCGAGTCAGATCAAAGGTGGTCAAGTGCAGCGGACAAGGCCCTAGCGCTTTGTCTGCGGCTTGATAGGTGCCTTGCAGCGGACCGCCTTGGTGGGTGCAGGTATAGTTGAAGGCCACAACATCCCTGTTTGGTCCCAGGCCTCCCCCGGCTTCCTTACCCAGCTTAACCAAAATGCTTTCAGCGTATTCCCCCGAGTCCGGATATTCGAAATCAAACGGTTCATCGACAACCAGCTCGCTTAGCTTCGCGATGAACTTGCGCTGATAGGTCGACACGACGGCTGGTGTTTGTGCCTGCGGCATGCCCGGAATGCCAACCATTACGACGGTTGTAGTGATGCCACTGGTCAGCAAAAACTGGCGACGGTTCATCAAGCAGTTGCGAGTACCTGCCTTCTCCGCTTCACCATTTTCGCCATTAATGGCAGCAGCGATTTTGGGATCAAGATCGTTCATTGGTCCTGTCTCCTGTTCAATTGTTGGCCGCGACGGGCAAAGGTTGCATTTCGGGCAGGTCTGGCTCGGTGGGCAAAATTTCATCCCCGCTCAAGCTTTCGAGGAAGGCCACCAGATCATTCACCTCGCTATCAGACAGGCCAAGCGGCTCAATCAGGGGTGATTTATTGTCGGCAAACTCGTTCTCACCGCCGCCTGCATTGTAGAATTCCACAACGTCGTGCAGCGTCTCAATCATGCCGTTATGCATGTAGGGATAGGTGTATTTGGTATAGCGCAGGCTTGGCGTGCGGAACTTGCCCTTGTCGGATTTCTGCTTGGTGCGGAAATAGAGACCTGGATCGTCCTTGGTCGTCCGATACATTTCCTCGGTGGATCCTTTGGCCAAAAGTTCGAACCGGAACGTGATCTGCGCGATGGCATCATCCTGCCAGCCGTCATAGGCGGGAACGCCAAGATTATGATAGCTTTCATCGGTCAGTAACGGGCCAGAATGACAGGCAATGCATTTGGCTTTACCGACAAACAGATCCAAGCCGCGTTTTTGCGCGTCATCCAGCGCGTCATCGTCTCCGTCCATGTAGATATCGAACGGTGTGTCCGTTTGCACGATCGAGCGCTCATAGGCAGCGATCGCCATATAAGCATGCCGGACATTGGGCCAGTCATCGCCAAAAACCTCTGCGAAGGCTTTGCGGTATTCAGGCACAAAGGCAAGGCGCGCTTCCATCATGTCGTCTTCGCCATTGCCCGCGACGCCGCCGCGTGCGGCTGAACGCGCCTGATGTTCAAGCGATCCGGACGAACCAGCCCAAAACAGCTTGCCGTAGTAAGCTGAATTTACAATTGTCTGGCTATTGCGCCAGTGTGTCGTCCCGGGATAGCCAAAGCTAATTTTATCCTGAATGGCCCAACCGGCATCAGGAAGGTGGCACGACGAACACGGCATAGCGTTGTTGCCTGAAAGGATTGGGTCAAAGAACAGTTTCTCACCCAAAGCGATCTTTTCTGGGGTCATGGCGTTGTCTGCCGGAATTGGTGGTGGGCCAAGAGCGGCCAAACCCTCGGGTCGATCTTGAGCCATTATGGCGGTAGCCGTCAAAGTGGTCAGGCCAAAGGCGAATGCGGTTAAGTGTTTCATGGTCCTGCCTCCTTAGTTTTTGGCGTTGTTCCAGTCTTCAATTGGCACGTAGTCGTAATCATCCTCGCGCCAGACATATTCATCGGTGTCGAAGCTCTCGCCCGACATTGCTTCGAGATAGGCAACCAGATCGGCCTTCTCGCTGGGCACCAGTCCCAAGGGCTTCAGGCGCGCGTCTTTCAGCGGGTCGTTCCCGCCACCAGCGTCGTAAAAGTCCACGACTTCCTCGAGCGTCTCGAACGCACCGTTGTGCATGTAAGGCGCGGTCCACACCAACTCGCGCAATGTCGGCGTCAGGAAGCTGCGTTTGGTGTCATCTTTGTGCGTGCGGATATAGGCCCCAAGATCTTCACGCAGGTTCATGTAGTTCTCGACTCCCATGAACTTGGCGTAGGTCACAAAAGCCGAGTGCCGCTCAGGGCTGGCCCAGATATCGGGATTGTCCGGCACACCGGTGTTGTGCGGCTTGTCATCAGTGTAGCGCGCACCAGCATGGCACGAGGAACAACTGCCTTTGCCTTCGAAGATACCTTTGCCGCGCTCTGCCGCTGAACTCAGAGTGCCCGTGTCGACCGCTGCACCGCGCGATACGATTGTTTTCATGAAATCCATCAAGGCGTTACGAGCGCCACCATTTCCGGGCTCTGACATGCCAGCCGCAGCGAACATTTCCACATAGATTGGGTCCTGCTTTAAACGCTCCTGCATGATACGCATGTCCATGTTCATCAGGTAGGTTTCAGTAATCATCTCACGCGCGACATCGTTCAGGTTTGTCCCCAGACGTCCATCATGCAACCAAGCGTCGCGATAACCTACATTGGCCAACGTCGGAGCATTTCTGAAATGCCCGGCCCCGGTATATGCTTGGCTCAAAGCCTCGCCATCTGTGAACGCCTTGTCCGGCTGGTGGCAGCTTGAGCAGCTGAGCGTGGTATCCCCCGAAAGGCGCGTGTCGTAGAACAGGCGTTTGCCCAGTTCGGCACGCGCAGCATTCACATCCATTGGAGGGATAGGAACCACGTCCTGTGCGATTGCAGCCGTACCGGCTAGCAGTGAGCAAATCAAAGTGAGTTTTTTTAGCATGAATGCCTCCCCTTGGGTCATTCCAGCAGGCTTTGATCAATTCGGCTGTTTCGACTGATCAAACCTATTGTAAGCGATCGCACTTGCACGCGGTCGCCGTGAGAATATTCAGCAGGCGGACAGTTGCATCAAATGACACAGGGACTCAGCCTGACCACAGCCTAGGCGAACCGCTGCTCCCAATTGTTGCGGGCAGCATGGTCTTATGTGACTTCTTATGACGAAATGCGACGGCCTGAGCCGCGCTAGGCTTCTCAGGCCGGACTTACCTAGGAGGCGGCGTCAATCATTGCCCGAATGCTGCGCGCCAGTTTTGCTGGATCCACCGGCTTGTTCATTAAATCGACGGCAGGCCCGGCAATCTCTAACCCTGACGGATTATATCCAGTGCAGATTATCACCGGAATATCTGGGCGCAGTTCGCGCACCGCATTCACCAACTCCTCGCCGCTCATCTGTGGCATGACCATGTCGGAGATAAGCAAATCAGGGCGTTGAGGTTCTGCGCGAATATGCTCAAGCGCAGTTAGCGGTGATGTAAACGCCTCGACTTGATAGCCGAGGCGCAGTAACACCCGACGGAATGTCGCCGCGACTTCTGCCTGATCATCCACCACAACGATGCGCTCCCGGCCACGTGGGATATCCGTGTTTTCAAGTTTAGGTTGGGAGGTGTCGCTTTCCGTGCCCGGCAAGTAAATGGTAAATTTTGCCCCCTGCTTTGGCTTGCTCGTGACATCGATTGTCCCGTCCAACTCTTCAATCAGCCCGAATACCACCGCGAGGCCAAGCCCAGAGCCTTTGCCCAAGGGCTTTGTCGTGAAAAACGGATCAAACAGGTGCTGCAGCGTTTCGGTGCTCATTCCGGGACCATTGTCGGCAACTTCAAACAGAATCCACCCGCCTGGTCGGGAGGCCAGCCCTTCTGGCAAATCATCGTACAAGGTTCGAGCCAAGACTCGAATTTCACCCAACGACCCGCCAATAGCTTCAATCGAATTGCGGCATAAGTTCATAACGATTTGATGCAGGTGTGTTTCATCACCAAGCACAATCAGCTTATCTTCAACTGCTGTGCAGTCCAGTGTGATCGTCGGAGGCATTGAAGCATTCAAGAGCCTAGATACTTCGTCAATGATTGCGCCAAAATCTGTCGGCTTTCGAAGTCCTGGTTCTCGGCGCGCGAATGTCAGCAGTCCGCGTACAAGGCTCTGAGCGCGTCGCGCCGCAATATCGATCTGCTCGATCTCGACCGCAATTTCACTTCGTTCCGGCGCATCCAGTGCAGCCAGATGCGCCGCACCTACTATGGTTGTTAAGACATTATTAAAGTCGTGCGCAATCCCGCCTGCCAAGAGCCCAACGGCCTCGAGTTTCTGAGCCCGTGCGACCTGCTCGCGGGCTTGCCTTTTCTCGGTCACGTCTTCGCCGATGCCAATGTAGTTCTGAACTGTGCCATCTGCGGCGACGAGTGGAAGGATTTTGGTCTCAGCCCAATAACTACCCCCATCCTTACTCCGGTTGCGAAAAACACCCCGCCAGTCGAGCCCTTTTGCCAAACGCTTACGGATAATTTCGTATTCGGCTGGGGGCGTGTCACCAGATTGCAAGAACTGAGGCGTCTGGCCAATGACCTCGTCGCGTGACCATCCAGTTAGCTTCTCGAATTGACGATTGGCATAAATGATCCGAGCATCAGTATCGGTCATAAAGATTGTAGCGGGGCTTTGTTCTACCGCGCGTGCCAGCCGCTCATTGGACTGTTGTAACGCGCGCCGCTTCTTCAATTCGTCAGACAATTGAGACAATGCGCCTCGCATATCCCGCAGCAGAAGGATCAATAGATAGCCAATCAACAGCGACGACATAACAAGTCCCGCTATGGACGCAAAGCCAATCCAGATTAGCGTTTGCCCGCGACTAACCGCACTCAGCATCCGTTCCGCACTGACTTGTCGATTAGCAGTCCAAAGGCGTTCCAGTTCTGCAAGCGCCTGGATCGCGGCAGCGTCATCTATTCTGACAGCATCGTCAGTTCGCGCGACATCCCACTGCTCTTCTGCGGCCTGAACAGCAAGTGGTAGGATAGCGCTGTATTGTTTAATCGTTCTCCGAACCATGCCGATCGCGTTGCGCTCATCCGGGTCGACTGTGGCTTCCAAATATTCGGCCGTCGTCGTCATGAACTGGTCAATCTGCTCTCTTGTGCGATCCAAGTACACTTCTTCGCGGCGCAGCACATAGTTTTTGAAATTGTGAATAATTCCGCCATATCCCAGATGCCCGCGAATGGAACTGATCCAGACGCCTTTGCGACCAACGCCATCTGAATAATCAGACCAACTGGCTTCGACTTCACGAAACTGGGCCCTCGTTTGCAGGCCAAGATATATTCCAAGCGAGACAGTCAGAAGCAATAGCATCACTGACGCGAGACGAATTCGTTGGCTCCGCGACAAGGTGTTTTTGTTCACAGCCTCAGGCATAGAAATCGACCTCACTTAGGAGTCGGTTGTAAACGCCTCCGGAATTCGCAAGATAGCAACAAGTAAAAAAATGGGAAGAAGTGGATGTGCAACCGCGTTCTAGTTGTCGATGATGACGGTCAGTTGACCGCCTTCTTGAAGAGGTTTCTGGACAAGCAGGGGTTCAAAACCGACATTGCCGCAACTGGACGTGACGCGCGTCATTTGCTGAAGTCGGACACATATGCGTTGGTAGTACTTGATTTAAATCTGCCAGATGCAGACGGTTTGGAAATAGCCGGTGAAATCCGACACGAGTCCCAGACACCCGTCATAATGCTAACCGCGCGCGACGAAGTTTATGACCGAATTGTCGGCCTGGAGATCGGCGCGGACGACTACGTCACCAAACCATATGAACCACGAGAACTGCTGGCGCGGATCAGGTCAGTATTAAGACGGTCCACGTCTAATGAGCCGAACAACGAACCAATAGAAGCGCAAACGATACGCTTCATGGGACTGGAACTTAGCCTTTCTCAACGCACACTAATCAATGCGTCAGATAACCACGCCATCCCACTGACCAACACAGAGTTTACGCTGCTCCATGCATTAGTTCAGCATGCGAATAAAGTGCTTTCGCGTGCGGCAATCATGGATACGCTGTATGGAAACAGCGTCACAGTAACTGACCGGGCGATCGATGCCCATGTCACTAGGCTGCGGCGAAAGATTGATATCAATGATGGTAGTGCGTCGTTAATCCGCGCAGTGCATGGAAAAGGATATGTATTTGCAGCCGAGCTCGAATTGGTAAACTTTGCCCGCGAAGAGCAGTAGTCCTGCATCGCTGACTCTTACATTAACCTCCGCGTATGTCTGCTCCGCGCCCGTCGCGCATGTTGTGGCCTCAGACTGGCAGCGCACCGCCCCAAACGCATCACACATTTCGGCCCAGCCCAAAGTATGCTCGCAACCGCTCGGGCATCCCGTGCGTCAAAGCCACACACTTCCTTAACCATCCTTACCGACCGCCCCGTTAACCCCGCCCCAGCCACACATGTTGCCCGACGCAAAGCCGACAGGGTGCAGACGGTTTGCAGACCGCCGAAACCCCAGCATTTACTGGCGTTAACCTTCCGATTCGCGGACAAGGTGTTGCTGGCGGCCTGTCAGCGTCCGCGGCATTAACTTCCGCCTACCGCAACCGCTTTAAGATATCCAAGCTCGCATACCCGTCCGGCACCAACCCGACAGACCGCTGGAACCCCCGCACCGCCTCGATTGTCAGCGGCCCGATCTTGCCGTCGATTTTCTTGGTGTCGAAGCCCTTGGCGGTCAGCAGCCGCTGCATCTCTTTGCGCTCTGCAAACTTCAAGGCACGGTCGCCGCGCGGCCACCCCGAGCGGATCGCCGGTTTACCCTTCAACCGGTCCGACAAATGCCCGACCCCGATCACATAGGCATCCGCGGTGTTGTAGCGCTCGATGACCGAGAAATTCTTGAAGATCATAAACGCCGCCCCCTTTGCCCCCGCAGGCAACAGGATCGACGCCTGCCCATGGTTGGTGACGTTCTGGCCATTCAACCCCTTGATCCCCAAAGCCCCCCATTCTGCAGGCGATTTCAGTATCTTGCGGTTCGCCAGCGCGTAGTCGAACCCTTGAGGCAAGGTGACCTCCACCCCCCAAGGCTGGCCCTTCACCCAACCGAACTTCGCCAGATAATTAGCCGTCGACGCCAGCGCATCCGTCGGGTCATCCCCCCAAATGTCGCGCTTGCCGTCGCCGGTGAAATCCACCGCGTAGTCCAGATAAGATGTCGGGATAAACTGTGTATGCCCCATCGCACCGGCCCATGAGCCGGTCATACTGCGCGGGGCGACGTCACCGGATTGCAGGATTTTCAGACCCGCAATCAACTGCTGCTCGAAAAACGCGCCGCGCCGCGCGTCAAATGCCAAGGTCGCAAGCGAGCCCACCAGATCCTTTGAGCCGCGGAACGTACCATAGGCGCTCTCCAGCCCCCACACGGCAGCCACAACCTCCTTGTCGACACCATAACGCGCCTCGATCCGGTCCAGCGTGCTGCGATGCTTGGCCACCGCCGCCTTGCCATTGGCAATCCGCACGTCGCTGGCCGCACTATCGAGATAGTCCCAAAGCGTCTTGGTAAATTCGGACTGGTTGCGATCGCGCTTGATCACATCCGCATCATAGCGGACACCCTGAAACGCCTGATCAAAGGTCGCCCCGGAAATGCCATTGGCAAGCGCGCGCGGGCGGAACCCTTTGATCCATGCCTGAAACCGCGCATTGGATGCGACTAAATCAACCGGAGCAGGCTCTGCGGGGGCCGCCTCGCGCACAACGCCGCGCAAACGCGGGCGCAAGGACCGCTCCACCGCCAAGCGCGAGCTCGTAGGCGGAATGACCAGCGCCGCCTGCACCGCTGGCACGTCAAAGGCAGGCCGCAATATCGGGCGCTTCGACCCCTCGGCCAAGGCGCCCTGCGCCATGCAGATTGCGACTGTTATCGCAGTAAGAATTCTCATTTTGGACACCTGCTCGTGTTCTCGATTTGGAAACAGTCTACCCAGAATCACGGCCCGAGGAAAGCTAACCCCGCTTGCGCGACAGCTTCTTCTTCAGCTTGGCACCTTTGGCCTTGTATTTGCCGGTCTTGCGCCCTTTTGGCGGACCACCACGACCGCGCCCACCCGTTTGCGGTAGCGCTTTTCCGTCCAGCTCCAGCAATTCCAGCACCAATCCGCCGGTGATCGGCGTGGCCTCCGCCAAACGCACCAGAACCCGTGCGCCTAGTCCAATCACCACGCCGGATTTTTCGCCCCGCAAGGTCTGCGCGTCGCGGTCATAGGCGAAGTATTCGCGCCCCAACGTGCCAATCGGGATCAACCCGTCTGCGCCAGACCCGTCCAGCTTCACGAACATCCCGAATTTGGCGATCCCGCTGACGCGGCCCTCCATCTCGGTCCCCACACGATCCGCCAGATAGGCGGCCAGATAGCGGTCGGTGGTGTCACGTTCCGCCACCATAGAGCGCCGCTCGGTCATCGAGATATGCTCGCCTGTCGATTTCAGATCGTCATCGACCAGCCCGTCATTGCCAAAATTATGCGCCGAGATCAGCGCACGGTGTACAATCAAATCCGCATAGCGCCGGATGGGCGAGGTGAAATGCGCGTAATCCTTCAAGGCCAGCCCGAAATGCCCGAAATTCTGCGGCCCGTAATAGGCTTGCGTCATCGAACGCAAGGCAGAGATGTTGATCAACTCCGCCTGATCCGTCCCCTCAGCCTGTGCCAGAAGCTGGTTCAGATGCCGCGTTTGCAGCACCTGCCCCTTGGCCAGCGTCAGCCCGCTGGCCTGCACAATCTCGCGCAAGGCATCCAGTTTTTCGGGGCTGGGTTCCTCATGAACACGGTACAGCAGCGGCGTGTTGCGCGCTTTCAGTTCCTCGGCGGCGCAGACATTTGCCAACACCATGAATTCCTCGATCAGCTTGTGGGCATCCAGACGGTCCCTGAACGCGACCGAGATCACCTTGCCGTCGTCATCCATCGCAATGCGCCGCTCCGGCAAGTCCAACTCCAAAGGTTGCCGCCGCACCCGCGCGGATTTCAACGCCTCATAGGCGGCAAACAGCGGCGCGATCACGCTCTCCATCAACGGCGCAACCTTGTCATTCGGCGTGCCATCCTGCCCCGCCTGAACCTCTTCGTAATTCAACGACGCAGGGGAGCGCATCAGCCCGCGCGTGAACCGGTGCGCCAACTTGTTGCCTTGCGAATCCAGCACCATGCGCACGGCCATACACGGGCGTTCAACCCCCTCATGTAACGAACACAAATCGCCCGACAGCGCCTCCGGCAGCATCGGCACCACACGGTCGGGGAAATAGGTGGAATTGCCCCGTTTGCGCGCCTCGACATCCAGCTTCGAGCCGGGCGTCACATAATACGCCACATCCGCAATCGCGACCCAAACCACATGCCCGCCCTTGTTCTTCGGGTCGTCGTCGGCGTGGGCGTAACACGCATCGTCATGGTCCCGCGCATCGCTGGGGTCGATGGTAACCAACGGCAGTTTGCGCAAATCCTCGCGCTTGCCCAGCCTCACTGGCTTGGCCGCTTCGGCCTCCGCAATCACGTCGTCAGGGAATTCATCCGGTATCCCATGCTGGTGAATGGCGATCAGCGACACCGCACGCGGCCCCGCAGGGTCGCCCAGCCGCGCCACGATCCGCGCCTGCGGCAACCCCATCCGCGACTTCGGCCCCGTCTGCTCCGCCTCGACCAACTCGCCGTCTAGTGCGCCGGACACGGCACCCGGCGGCACCCGCCATTCCTTGTCGTCACCCTTGTCGATGGGCGTCACCCGCCCGCCTTCCGCGCCTTTGCGGTAGATGCCCAAAATCTTCGCCGGTCCCGTGCCGATGCGCCGGATCAGACGCGCCTCGTAGGCATGATCCTCGCCCGACACCTTGGTCAGGCGGCACAATACGCGGTCGCCTTCGGCCAAAGCCGGATCGCCGTCCTTGGCGATGAACAGAACACGCGGCGGGGTATCATCCACCTCCACCGGCTCCAGAAACAAATCGCCATCCGTATCCACTCCAATAACACGACACACCGAAACAGGCGGCAACGCCCCGTCCTCGCGGTAGGTCTTGCGCCGCTTCTCCAGATGCCCCTCGTTCTGCAATTCCTTGAGCATCCGCTTCAGATCAATCCGCGCGGCGCCCTTGATGCCAAAGGCGCGTGCGATGTCGCGCTTGTTGGTCTTGGTCGGGTTGTCCTCGATAAAGGACAGGATGTCGGCTTTGGTGGGAAGATTTTTCATGGGTACCGCCTAGCATGCCCCACGCGGGACGTCATTGCTTCATCTTGGTATAAATATTCACAGCACCAAGGTCCGCCACAGTATCGACGTCCCTAAGAGTATCAACATAAGCCACCCGCGCCCCGTGCAGCGACGCAACACTGTCGGCCAGCGCATATTCCGTCGACCAGCGCACGTCGTCAAAAAGCCCCGCATGGCGGCGCATCCGCTTGAGGCCAACCAACCAATAGCCGCCATCAGGCGCAGGGCCGAACACGGCCTCCGCCGATCCCAATGCCGCGAACGCGCGTGCCACATGCGCCCGTGTCACGCCCGGAATATCCGCGCCGATCAAGCAAACCGGCCCCGCTGGCATGGCATCCATTGCTGCGCCCATCCGGTCGCCCAAGTCCCCGCGACCCTGTGCAAACCTCGGCAAATCCCCAGGCCAAACCCTGGACACCAGCCCTTCTACATCCGGCGACACCGCCAGCGCCAAGTCCCATCGCGGATCGCGCAACCGCCGTAACAGCGCGCCCGTCTGATGGCGAAACCACCATGCCGCCCCGACCATGCCCAGATCCCGCCCCAGCCGCGTCTTCACGCGGCCCGGATGCGGCTCCTTGACCATGACGACGAGGGATTTACGCAAAGTAGTCCTGCAAAATGCGGGTGTAGATACCTTTAAGCTGGCGCACCTGTTCCACACTCACCCGCTCATCCACTTGATGCATCGTCTTGCCCACAAGCCCGAACTCTACCACGGGGCAATGATCTTTCACGAACCGCGCATCCGACGTCCCGCCAGAGGTGGACATCTCCGGCACCACACCCGTCTCCGCCTCGACGCTTTTGGCGACCATCGCCGACAATTCCCCCGGCGGGGTCAGGAAGCTTTCGCCCGACACTTGGGTTCTCATCTCGACCACAGCCCCACTCTCGGCGGCGATCTTATCCGCCTCCGCCCGCAGCCACGCGATCAGGCCGTCTGACGTATGGTCGTCATTGAAGCGGATATTCACCGTCGCGCGGCAGTCCGCCGGAATGACGTTGTTGGCGGTGTTCCCCGTATCAATCGTCGTCACCGCCAAGGTGGACGCGTCAAAATGATCCGTCCCCTCGTCCAGCACATGAGACGCCAGCCGGTCCATCAGCCGCGCCATCACCGGCACGGGGTTCAACGCGCGGTGCGGGTAGGCCGAATGCCCCTGCATACCCTTCACGGTGAAATAGGCGGTCATTGAGCCGCGACGCCCGATCTTCATCATCTCGCCCATCTTGTCGGGGCAGGTCGGTTCGCCCACCAAACAGACGCTCATCGCCTCGCCCTGCGACTTCATCCAGTCCAAGAGCGCCACGGTGCCGTCCACCGCGTCCCCTTCCTCATCGCCGGTAATCGCCAGAATCACGGCGCCGTCGGGTGGCGTCTCACGCACAAAATCCACCGCTGCGGCAGCAAAAGCAGCCACACCGGACTTCATATCGGTCGCGCCGCGCCCGTATAAATACCCGTCTTTGATCTCCGCCCCGAACGGGTCCATCGTCCAAGCGGCCTCGTCCCCCAAAGGCACCACATCCGTGTGTCCGTTGAAGCCAAAGCTGCGTCCGTGGCCCTTGTCACCCCAGCGCGCATAGAGGTTCGAAACTCCACCCCGGTCGACCCGCGTGCAGTCAAATCCGGCCTCTGTCAGCAGCGTTTCTAAGGCCACCAAGGCGCCCCCTTCGACAGGCGTCACCGATGCACAGCGCACTAAAGCTGCCGTTAGGTCAACAGGATCAACAGGTTGGGTCATATCGCTCTCCGCTCATTCTCCACCCCTTCTAGCCCGCCCCGTAGGTGCGGCGCAATCGCAACAGGCAGGCTGAAACTAAGGCAAAATCTTGGGGAAATTGGGCCGATCCCAAGAAAATCCTTCCCCGAAAGCAAAACCGTACGTTAACAAGATATTAATAATATTTAGCCCGAGGCAGGGTATGCGGTTCGCAATAGAACCGTTCGAGCGTTAGATTACCGAGTTCCAGCTTACGCGGAAAGAATCGTTTTCTTTCTCCGGTTTACGCTCGCCTGCCCTCTGGGGACGGAGGCAGTAATGGTTGCAGCATCGGAAATTCCGATCAATGAAGGCGCGTCTGCAGTGCAGATGGCCAACGAGATTTTCGGCAACGGCGCAACCGTGGTCGACGCATCTTATTCCGGTTGGTCACAGTCGTCCGGCATCTATTCCAACGGTGACAGCGTGTCCCCCGGGGCGACGCCCAGCGATACCGGCGTGATCCTGTCCACAGGGCGGGCCAGCCACTTCACCAACTCGCGCGGGCAGGCCAACCAGGATACCAACACCTCCACAAATACGTCGGGTGCAAGCAATGATGCGCAATTCAACGCACTTGCGGGCACCAACACCTATGACGCGTCGATCCTTACTGTGGATTTCATCCCTGATGGCGATACGCTGTCATTGCAGTTCGTCTATTCCTCAGAAGAATATCCGGAATACGTGAACTCCATCTACAACGACCTTGTTGGCGTCTGGGTCAATGGGGCGCCGGTGTCACTGGCGGTGGGCGACGGGGTGTCCGACATCGGCAACATCCACGCCACCAACAACCAGAACCTGTATAACGACAACACGACCGACGACTACAACACCGAAATGGACGGCTTCACCGTCACCCTTACGCTGACGCTGAACGTCAACCCGGGCGTGGTGAACTCCATCCGCATCGGCATCGCCGACGTGGCCGATAGCAACTACGACAGTAACCTGCTCATCGCGGGCGGCTCGATTCAAAGCGACGTGCTGGCCTATGACGATGCGTTTGACGTGGTCCAGAACGGCACCCCGACGCTCGACGTGCTGGGCAACGATGTGGAGCATCTGGGCGGCACACTTACCATCACCCATATCAACGGGCAGGCCGTGACGACCGGCAGCACCGTCACGCTGGCAACCGGCGCGCAGGTCACGTTGAACGCGGATGGGACATTCGGCTATGTGAACGATGCCGATATCGAAGATATCAGCTTTACCTATACGGTCGAGAACAGCTCCGGCGTGTCGGACGTCGCGTTCGTGACGGTCAACACCATCCCCTGCTTTGTTGCCGGAACCTTGGTGGAAACACCCTCCGGTGCGCGCGCGGTCGAAACTCTGGTCCCTGGCGATCTGGTCATCACCAAAGACGAGGGCGCGCAGCCCGTGCGCTGGATCGGGTCGCGCGCGGTGGACGCCACTGGAACGCTGGCCCCCATCCGCATCGAGGCCGGAGCCTTCGGCGATCACGACGCCTTGTCGGTCTCTCCGCAGCACCGCATTCTGATCAGTGACGAGATGGCCGAAATCCTGTTTGGCGAGAAAGAGGTACTGGTCGCCGCAAAGGATCTGGTCAACGATCAGACCGTGCGCCGCGACACGTCACACGCGCAGGTCACTTACGTTCATATCCTCTTCGACACCCATCAGGTGGTCTATTCGGAACGCTTGGCCACCGAAAGCTTCCTACCCGGGCCGCAGTCGCTCCAAAGCTTTGACCATGACGTCATAAACGAAATCTGCACCATTTTCCCCGAGATTGATCCCATGACCGGAACTGGATATGGGGCAGCAGCGCGCACCGCGCTAAAGGGATACGAGGCGCAGCTGCTGCTGTCGCAAGGCTATGCTGCGTAGCATTACCCCCAAATATGGCAACAATGCCTTGGTTATTCCTCGGAATGATCACGGCCTTTTCACGCTTTTGGCGCGGATGACCGATATCCAACATACATCCAAAGACCTGTTTGGTCGTGTGTGGGGTATTAGGTAATGAGACAAATCGCGTTAAAAATATACGGGCACGAAGCCATACTGGGCCGTGAAGAGCTGTTGGAAACAGTTGCATTACGCGCCAACGGTCGTGTTGCCAACGATATGGGCCTCAAGCCCGCGTCCTCAAACATCAACGATTTGCCAGAAGCCCCCGCGAATACCGGCATGATGGCCGATACACGTATCGCAACGCCCGCAGGGCCTCGCCGCATCGACGAATTGTCTGCCGGCGATACCGTGCTGGACGCGCAGGGCCGTGAAGCCAAAATCCGCCACGTTCTGAAAACCGACGCGCCGCGCAACTCGTTCCTGATGCGCGCGCCCTATTTCGGGTTGGACCACGATGTGGTTCTCGCCCCCGATCAAAAGATCGTCGTTACATCCGATATCGCTGAATACCTGTTTGGCGAGGAAACGGTGATCATGCCGGTTTGGGCATTGGCCGATGGTCGCAAGGTCGGCCATTATGAAACCCGCTCGACCGACCGGATGTATCAGCTACAGCTCGACACACCCGAGCCGATGGCCATTGGCCGTTGCGCGGTATCCGCCTTGTATAAGGACGGGGCAACGCAAGGACGCGTGCTCAGCGACGAAGAAGCCCGCTGCTTCGCAACCGAGCACCGCGTCGGCTTCCAGAACTAGGCGTCACCTTCGTAAAACGCGGTGGTTTGCGCCACAACGACAGAGTTCTCGTCAAGCGCCCGTTGCATCAGCACGCGCTCTTCTTCCTCAATGTCATGCCCTTCCGCCAACCGGTCATCGAGCGAGCCGTAGCCCGTGACATCCAGCGGGGCCAACCCCGCCTGCTTCATCAGCGCCACGGTTTCGCGCACCGCTTCCGCCTCGTCCACACCACTGGCGTAGCACATCAGCGCGGCACCTGACGCCGCATCCGGCAGCCCGTCTTCCTCCTTCCGGCCAACTTCGACCAGAAGGGTGAACACTTTATGCTGCTTCTTTGGTTTATCCTTAACCATCAGCGACTCATGCGCCTCCGTCCAAAGCTCTGCCATTAGTCACGCAGCAGCTCGTTGATGCCAGTCTTGGACCGCGTGCGCGCATCCACACGCTTCACGATAACGGCGCAATACAGGTTCACGCCGTTTTTCGACGGCATGGAGCCCGCGACAACCACGGAATACGGCGGCACTTCGCCATACATCACTTCGCCAGTTTCGCGGTCCACGATCTTGGTCGACTGGCCAATAAACACGCCCATCCCCAGAACCGCGCCTTCGCGCACGATGCAGCCCTCAACCACTTCGGACCGCGCGCCGATAAAGCAGTTGTCCTCGATGATCGTCGGGCCGGCTTGCATCGGCTCCAACACGCCGCCAATGCCAACGCCGCCGGACAAATGCACATTTTTGCCGATCTGCGCGCAGGACCCGACGGTCGCCCATGTGTCGACCATAGTGCCCTCGTCGACATACGCGCCAAGGTTCACAAAGGACGGCATCAGCACCACGCCCGGCGCAATGAACGCCGACTTGCGCACGATACAGTTCGGCACAGCGCGGAACCCTGCGGCTTTCCACTGGTTGTCGCCCCAGCCTTTGAACTTGGAATCAACCTTGTCCCACCAGCCCGCACCCTGCGGGCCACCGTCTTGCTGTTCCATATCCTTGATGCGGAAGCCCAGCAGCACGGCCTTTTTGGCCCACTGGTTCACATGCCAAGACCCGTCGTCCTGCTTCTCGGCAACCCGCAACTTACCGCTATCCAACGCGTTCAGCGTGTCTTCAATGGCGTCACGTGTTTCACCCGTGGTCGATGGCGTGATGGTGTCGCGGGCCTCCCATGC
The DNA here is from genome assembly GCF_900129235.1 of Litoreibacter ascidiaceicola. Lineage (GTDB taxonomy): Bacteria > Pseudomonadota > Alphaproteobacteria > Rhodobacterales > Rhodobacteraceae > Litoreibacter > Litoreibacter ascidiaceicola. The sequence goes on from NZ_FQUV01000005.1 coordinate 273,697, forward strand.
GGCCTCGATAGCAGTCTCTAGCTGAGCGTTGGACATGGTAGGGTTCCTTGAATCGTGTCTGGTTTCAAAACTTGAACGCCTATAGACCGAAACGACGCATCCGCGCAATGAAGAGGCAGACATTATGAAAGACGACCACCGCAGGCACCCTATGCGCCACTCCCGTCAGGACATGGAGGAGGTCAAACAGATCCCCGACACCCCGCAGACGCGGTCCCCTGCCTACCAACTGGCCTTTACCGACAATGACTTCATGTGCCGCGAAGAATTGCGCCCCGTGCGCTTGCAGCTGGAATTGCTGAAGCCGCAACTGATGATGGACGAGGCCGGAATTGTCTCGACCGTCGTTCTGTTCGGCGGCGCGCGCATCCCCGAGCCTGCCAAGAAAGATACCGCCCGCACCGAAACGCTGGCCGAGCTGTCGAAATACTATGAAGAGGCCCGCAAATTCGCGCACCTGATGACCGAACGCTCCGACGGCAATCACAACGTGATCTGCACCGGCGGCGGCCCCGGTGTCATGGAGGCCGGCAGCCGCGGCGCGCTGGAGGCAGGCGGGCGCTCCGTCGGCCTCAACATCGTTCTACCCCACGAGCAGGCCCCGAACGAATACGTCACGCCGGAGCTGTGCTTCAACTTCCACTACTTCGCCATCCGCAAGATGCACTTCCTGATGCGCGCCTGCGCGATCACCGTGTTCCCCGGCGGCTTCGGCACTTTGGATGAAACCTTCGAGGCGCTGACCCTGATCCAGACCGGCCGGATGAACCGCGTGCCTTTCGTGCTGTTCGGCGAGGCGTTCTGGCGCAAGATCATAAACTGGGAGGCACTACTGGATGCAGGCACTATCGGCGCCGACGACCTTGAGCTGTTCCACTTCGTCGAAACCGCCGAGGAAGCCATCGCCGTCATCGATGCGCACAAGTAGCGCGGGGGTCACCCCGCCAGTGCCTGAGAGATGATCCGGCAGATAAGCGCGTCTAAGAAGGGCCGCTATGCGGACGAAGCAGGCTTTGATGACAACGTGCTGAGACTCGTTCTACACTGCAATCCATGCAATCCGGTCTTGAGTCTCAAATACAGCATTTTGATGGTATTGCCGTTTCCGTATTGTCGGAGGCGCGAGTTGCCTGCAGAAGTGCGAGCGGTTATTTTGAAGACCTAGTATCATTGTGTTTTGATCCTAGACCGCTTGTTTCAGTTGGAGCCACTTGGATACTCAAGGCCGAGTTCGAAGAAGGTGCAAAACTGGCACCTGACCTGGTTGATCTCGTTGTCAATTCATTGGAGCGCCTTCAATCTTGGCAAGCAAAACTTCATATTTGTCAATCAGTTGAGGGCTTTCAATTTACGGCAACTCAAGCTGATCAGTTCATACAGTGGGTTACACGTCTTTCTGACCACCCCCGCCCATTTCTGAGAGCATGGAGTCTGAATGCGAGAGTGATGCTTGGGATCAGGTACGCCAAGCTCAGACCTGCAGTCATACTTGACCTTGAGGCAGCAGATGCAGATGGAGCCGCTTCGGTTCGCGCAAGGGCGCGTAAACTGCGAAATCTACTCTCTAAGCAGGCTTGAATTACATCAATTTTAATCATTTGGAGTGGATTGGCGCTCCCAAAGATGTCCGCTATGGGCTCAAACCCGACCTCCCCATTCCAGCAAAAAATCCACCTCACTGAACCAACCGGTACTCCACCAACTCGGTGCGCTGGAAAAACCTGAAGTTGTCGTCCGAAATCATCGTGACACGGATCGCCCCTTCGGGGGTGGCCCACACGGCAATGCCTTCCAGATTGTCATGCGTGCCCGCGGTCGTTCGCAGCAACTCGCGCTCGTCGGTCAGCGCGTTGCGGCTCAGCTTGAAGCTGCGCACGCGGCTGGCGAAGCCGCTTAGCCCCACCAGTTCCCGTTCCAGCAGATACAGCCGCCCGTCCGGCCCGAAATCCGCGCCAACCGGCAAGAACCCGTCGCGGCGCGGGATGCTCAGCGTGCGGTCCCATCGCCCGCCACGATAGCGATACACCGGAAAGGGCCGGTTCAGATCACCGGAGCGTTCCGGCATCGTATACAGCACACCCGCATTGTCGATCGCCAGCGCTTCAAGCGACGAATTGCTTTGCAGGGACTCGCGCCAAGGCAGGTCCGGCAATGGTCTGCCCACGCCACCTAAGCTGTCATAGGCCACAACCCGATGCGTCCCCTCGTAAGACACATAGATCGTCCCGCCGGGCGACACCGCCAACCCCTCCGCATCGGAGCGATAGCTTCGCCAAGGCACACCGTCTGCGTTCAACAAAGGCATAAACCGCAGGTTGTCCAAGCCGCGAATGCGGTTGCCATCGCGCAGGATACGCCCCTCGGCGATCATGCCCTTGTCGGAGGTGGTGATGAAACCGACACCATTCCGGCTCACCTCAAGCGAGGAAAACCCGCCGAAGCCGTCGACAGCATTCTGCCAGCCATACCTGCTGACAAACTCCAGCGATTGCGCACAGGCAATCCCCGCAGAAAGCCCGAGGGCGGCGAGTGCTAGTTGGAGTTCAGAACGCCAACGCATGCTTTTGGTAGATCAGCTAGCCGCAGTTCGCGCCGCTTCTTCGCTTTCGGCGGGTTCTTTGGCGGGGGTGGCGGGTTCAGGATGTTGTTCACCCATTGCTGGGCATCTGCGCAGCCGTCACCAGCGGGTGGCGGGTCTTGGTTCACGCAACCGCGCGACCCTTTCGGGCAGCTCAGGCGCACGTGGAAATGGTAGTGATGTCCCCACCAAGGCCGGATTTTGCGCAGCCATGCCCGCTTGCGCTTGCTTTTGGCCTTCTCGTCCTTGCACATCTGCACCTTCGCACCGGGGAAGACGAAAATCCGCGCCACCCGCGGGTCACTCGCGGCGGCTTTTAGGATTTCATGATGCGCGCGGGTCCATTTGTCGTTCACATAAGCCCCGCCCGCGCGCCGCATGGACATGGCGGAAATATTCTCGCGCTGGTTGCGGTTCAGGTTCACGCGGCCCACCGGATTCATCCAGATATCGGCGTCCAGCCCCAGCTGGTGGCTGCGGTGACCTGTTAGCATCGGCCCGCCACGCGGCTGCGAGAAGTCGCCGAAATACAGCCCCTTCCAGCCCTGCTTCACCGCAACACGGCTCAGCTTCTGGCTGAAATCAATCAATTCGGGATGGCCCCAATTACGGTTACGCGACAGGCGCATGGACTGCCATGTCGGGCCGGTCTCCGGCATTTGCACCAAGCCGGCGGCGCATCCTTTGGCGTAAGAGCCAAAGGCCGCTGCTTGTTGCGCAGAGCCATCTCTCTTGGCCCCGAAATACTGCTTTGCTAGCTTCTCCGCGCTGGCAGGCAAGGTCATGCAGACCGCCGCCAATGCCGCAACTATCAGGTGCCGGATTCCCATACTGATGCGTCCTCTCCGTCTGGTTTCACCCAGAGTAACAGGACCAGCCCCAAAAGAAAGAGGCCGATGAGCGGTGTCACGCCAATTCTTTGGGACCCGGACAATGTGGTGACCAGCGCGATCAATCCCGGCGCAAGGAACGACGTCGCTTTGCCCGCCAGCGCATACAAGCCAAACGCCTCGGTCATGCGGTTCGGGTTGGCCTGCCGGACCATCATTGTGCGCGACGCGGACTGGATCGTGCCACCCGCGGCCCCGACAAGAATACCCGCCAGATAAAACGCGATGTCGGACGCGGTGCGGCCTGCGACTACGCCCTCGTCCAGAACCGCAAACCCGAATATCGAGGTCGGCGTAATCATCACAATCGAAATCGCCGCAATAATTAGCGCAATAATCGACACCAGAATAACCGGTTTAGGCCCGAAACGGCTGTCAGCCCGTCCGCCCAGATAGGCCGCGATGGCCCCGCCAATCACTGCGAGGATGCCGAAAACGCCAACATCCACAACGCTCCAACCCAAAACTCCGACCGCATAAACACCGCCGAACGTATACATGCCGTTCAACGCGTCGCGGTACAGCATCGAAGACGCCAGATAATTCGCAAGACTCGGGCTTCTTGGCAGCCGCTTTATGGTGCGGCCCAAGTTGCGAAGGCCGGCCGCAATAACGCCCTTTGTGCGAGCGGGGCGATCTTTCGAGTCCCGCACCCAGATATAGAATGGCACCATGAACAGAATGAACCAAATGGCCGAGAAAACACCGACAAAGCGCGTCCCTTCACGCTGTTCGGAGTCGAGCCCGCCCAAGGGCGACAATCCGATCAGGGTGCGGCCCTCATTGTTTTCCGCCAGAAACAGCAGGGCAAAAATCAAGGCCAGCAAGCCGCCCCAATACCCCATCGCCCAGCCCGAACCGGAAATGCGCCCGATTTCCTCGCGCGTGCCCAAATCCGGTAGCATGGCGTTGGTGAAGATCGTCGCGAACTCCATTCCGATGAGCCCGACAATGAACAATCCCATCACCAAAGGCAGGCTGAAACCTTGCGGGTCGGCATACCACGTGCCAGCCGCGCCAAAGACGTATAGTACTGAAAAGACCCAGATATACGGAAGCTTGCGTCCGGTGCTGTCCGCGACGGCACCCAGCACAGGCGCAGATAGCGCGATTAGCAGGCCAGAGATGGTCAGCACCCAGCCCCACATGCTTTGGGCGCTGGCCTTGGCCAAGTCCACTTCCATGCCGTCAGCCACATATTGCGCGGTTACAAGCTCGGCAAAATAGGGGCCAAAAATGAATGTCAGCAACAAGGTATTATACGGCTGGGAAGCCCAGTCGAACATAAACCATCCCCAAATGCGCTTCTTGGCAGAGGTCGCCATAGTTACATATTTCCCAGCACTGTTGCATTGACCTAGGGCTATCTAAGCTCACGAAGCAAGGAATAACTTACCTTACAAAACTGACGTTGACGTCACTTTAAGGCTAGAATGGAGGCCACGGACGCAGTGCTTCGGCTTCGGTCCAGGCCTTGATCCACGCTGGCACCTCGGGGGCCTCCATCTTCAGATCGAGTGCTTCCATAACCGTCTGCGGGGATACGATTCCGCCTTTGCCCGTCACCGCCGAGCGGTACAAGATATGCGATGTCGCCTCGCCACGCACGCGCATGGACTGCTCCAGATACAGGAACTTGTCATCCCAGCACACTGCGCGGGACCGCATCTCGATCCGGTCGAACATCCGAACACGACGGCGGTAGCGCACCGACGCGCCCGCCATGGTCAGCCCCCAGCGATGCTCTTTCAGCGCTTTGATCAAGCCGACCCGCCCCGCCAAGGGCATCCGCCCCATGTCGTAAAGCGTCAGCGTCCGCCCGTTATTCAGTTCGCGCCACAGGTCCAGATCCCATGGCCAGCAAATATGGTGGGATACATGGGTATCCAGCGGCCCCAGCGGCGGGTCGTTGCGATGGCGGACAAACTGGAAAATCAGGCGTAGTATCGGGTACATGTCGGCTCCTTGGTTGCCCCGACACATGCCTTATTGGGGGGCAGCGTCAACCAAGACTTCGCGTCACACCTTGCGCGCGGGCCGCGCGACGCTTACCTACTTCGCAACCTTTGACCGGAGCACCCGAATGACCAGCCTTTTTCAAATCCTGATGTTGCTACTTGGTGTGGTCCGCACGGTGATCATAATCCACTTCATCATGAGTTGGCTGATCAGCTTCGGGGTGTTGAACATGCGCCAGCCAATCGTCGCCCAAATCTGGGACGGGCTGAACCGCCTGCTGGAGCCGCTTTACGGCCCCATACGCCGCATTTTGCCGCAAATGGGCGGGCTGGATCTAAGCCCCGTTGTGGCGCTGCTGGGCATTTACGCGTTGCAGATCATCCTGACCAACAACGCGGCACTGTTCTACTAAACCCGACGCCTAGTTGATGAACGGTGCGGAACTGCCCCAAAGCTGTTTCACCCGTTGGTCGCGCCCGCATGCCGTGCGGTACTTCTTGTAGGCCTTCGCCTTTGATTGCGGCCCGAAGCGGGTCAGTATCAGCTTGTCCTGCTTGTAGTAGTCCTGATGGTACTCTTCGGCAGGGAAGAACGGTTTCGCATCCAGAATGGGCGTCACGATCTTTTGCCCCAACTCTTTCTCGGCGGCGGCTTTCGCCGCTTCGGCAGCTTCGCGGTCCGGTCGGTTCGTCACAAAAATCGCGGTGGAGTAGCTCTCGCCACGGTCACAAAACTGCCCGTCCGCATCCGTGGGATCAATCGAGCGGAAGAACAGGTCGTAAAGTTTGCGCGCTGAAATCTTGGACGGGTCATAGTCGATCTGCACCGCCTCCAGATGTCCGGTGCCGCCTGCCACTACCTGTTTGTAGGTCGGGCTGGCCACTTTGCCACCTGTGAAACCTGACACGGCCTCGCTTACCCCTGCGACGGACTCAAAGTCGGATTCCACGCACCAGAAGCATCCTCCGGCGACGGTAACTTCCGCCGCTTTCGCCATATTCGTTTGGACGGAAAGGCCCGCCAAAACGGCAAGGCCAAATCCCGTCAGATACCAGCGTGTGCGTTTGAAATGTGTCAAGGTGCCACTCCCGTGCAAGGTCGTTTTGAATTCTCTGTGGGGCAATCTCCTGCGCCCACTTGTCAAACTCAACCAAACTTGCCGTGATTGGTTCCATCCAAAAAAAACGTCTTCGTGATCAAAGCCTGTCGATATAGGCGTCGATGGCCTTCACCCGCTCCGCGCTGGACGGGTGGGTGGACTGCCATTGGGGTGGCTCCTGGTCGCCATATTCTTCGTCCAGCTTCTCGAAAAACAGCTTCAACCCCGCCGGATCAAAGCCGGAGGCATCCGACAGGGACAGGCCGAACTCGTCCGCCGAGGTCTCCTGCGCGCGACTGAACGACAGGGACAGCAACACGTTCCCTTCCAGCACTACGTCTTCCAGAATGGGCCCGACATCGCCTGCCAGAAAAGCAATCAGGATATACATGCTCAACGACCGGTAAATCCGTTTCAGCCCGTGTTGCTCGACCACATGCCCAATCTCGTGGCCCAGAACACCGGCCATCACATTCGCATCGGGAAAGTCGTTCACGAACGCATCTGTCATCACCATCGTGCCACCCGGTAGCGCAAAGGCGTTTGGCCCCATGCCCGGCATGTCGCGGAACAGCAACTCGAAGCTGTGCTCGTCCTGCACGTCTTGCGGCAGCGACTGGACCAATCGGCGATACACCTTGTTGACGTCGGCCTTCTGCGCATCCGTCAGCCGTGACGGCTCCGCCATGGCAAAGTCGATTGTTTGCAACGTGCCAACGTCGATCTGCTCGATCACGGCAGGCGGAGTGAAGGCGATGGCGACCGAGGCCATGATGTCCAGCCCGTAGCGCCACATCACCCAAGCCGCGGCAAGGCACACGGCGACCACACCAAACAGGCGTGCGTTAAAGTTCTCGTAATGATGCAACAACGACCCGCGGGTCTTGCCCGTGAGCGCCTCGATGGCGTCGTGGTCAGTTGTCTCGAAAACGGCGCCGTCGGGGAAGGTCACCTTGCGCGGTGCGGTGCCCAAAGGCGGGTCGACCCGCAGGTCCGACAGATAAGCGCTGGCAAGCACCGCGCGCTCGTCGTTCTGGATATCGACCCAAAGGTCTTCGCCCCCTTCGCGCGTCAAAAGACGTGCGGGTTGGCGGTAAGAGGAACGCGCCGCATAGGCATGGCCGCGAAGGCCCCGAAGCTGCGGCGCGTCCCCCATCATTTAGATCGGCAAGCCGACGTCGATGCCTTCGAGGTCCGTATAGGCATCCCCGAACGCACCGCCAGCTTCCTGCTGCTGGGTCACGAAGTCATCCATAGAGCCACCCGGAATGAAGCCGGTATGCGCCGCCAGATACCGCGCCATGCGGACCTGCGCCCATGGCAGCATCAAGAACAGCGTGAACACGACGACGATCATGTTCGTCACGGCCAGCCACAACAGTTGTGGCGCTGTCACATTGGACGCGAAAGCATGTCCGCCTTCCAGAGTTGTGTTGTTATAAACCGCGTTACGGATCAACGCCTGATAGATGAACACCGCTGGCAGGAACGCGATGAAGAACAGCAGGTAGAACAGGCCAATGGCCTTCGCAGCTTCGCCCGGTGCCGCGTCGGGGTTTTCCATGGCCATTGCGAAATCCATGAAGCTGAAGCCGGTGACGACGACGCCAACCAGGCCAACAACGATGATCCACGCAATCGCGACGAGGAACGCTTTGTAGAACGGGCCAAGGCCAACTTCCATGTTGAACCGTGCTTGGCCCAGCTTGTGGTTGTTGATCGAGAAACGCTTCACCGCACGGTCCAAAATCGGGAAGGTCGTATATAGCGTCAAGGCCGTCAGGATCGGGTAGACAAGGAATGTCAGAAACGCCTGCCCGACAGTGCCCACAAACCCGAAGCGCACGTTCGAGAAGCTGGACATGCGCGCGTTGAAGATCATCGAGCGGACGATCAGCCAAGGGAAGATGAACAAAAGCCCGATCAGCAGCAGCAGACCCAAGATGGGCAGAACTGCGGTGATGATCTGGAACACGATCACGGCCCCGATGACGATCAGGCGGCCGATCAGGATTTGCTTGCCGGTGGCGTGGTAGTCAAAATTGCGCCCTTCGACATAGGTGTGGTTGTAGAAATACTTTTTGGTCCGGACCTTCGCCCAAGCCGAGTAAATGCCAATCGTCACGATGCTCAAAAGCAGGTTAACGATCCAGATACCGAACCACTCTTTGGCGTTTCCGGTAAAGTCAAAGGGCTTCGCGCCCTGCGGTAAACTCTCACTCATTGTAAATTCCCTCTGTTCAATGAAATTGTTTTTTCCAAACCTCTTAAACAAACCGGAGTCGTTTGGGAATCCTAAGAATTCCACTGGCCCAAACTTAAAATTCAGGCTCTATGTCGATGCAGGAGGCCCCATGACAGATCACCAGACCACACATCAAGCCGAAGAAGACGCCCGCAACGACGAGATTTTGATCTATGTCGACGGCCAGCTAAAACCCAAAGCCGAAGCCACGGTCTCTGTCTATGACAGCGGCTTCATGCTGGGCGACGGCGTTTGGGAAGGGCTGCGGCTGTATAACGGCACATGGGCTTTTCTGGGTGAACATATCGACCGCCTGTTCGAGGCAGCGAAAGCCATCGACCTTGATATCGGTATGGACCGCGCTGGCGTCGTCGCCGCGCTAGAGCAGACCCGCGATGCCAACGGCATGGTGACCGACGCCCATGCGCGCCTGATGGTCACCCGCGGCGTCAAGCACCGCCCGTTCCAGCATCCGGCTTTGTCGCGGTCCGGCCCGACCTTCGTGATCATCATGGAGCATTCACAACCGAAACTGCCCCGCCCGATCCGGCTGGCCACCGTCCCGCATTTGCGCGGCTTGCCGATGACGCAAGACCCGAAGCTAAACTCGCACAGCAAGCTGAACTGCATCCTCGCCTGCATCGCCGCCGAAAAGGCCGGCGCGGACGAAGCCCTGATGCTGGACCTGCATGGCTTCGTGAACACCACCAATGCCTGCAATTTCTTTGTGGTGAAGAAAGGGGCCGTTTGGACGTCCACCGGTGACTATTGCATGAACGGGATCACCCGCCAGAAGGTCATCGACCTGTGCCACGCCAACGGCATCCCCTGCTTTGAGCGGAACTTCTCGCTGGTCGACACCTACTCCGCCGACGAGGCCTTCCTGACCGGCACTTTCGGCGCGCAAACACCTGTGTCGGAAATCGACGGACGCCAGATTGGTACCGGAGAGCTTGGCCCCGTCACCACCCGTCTACGCGCGTTGTATAAAGAGCTGGTTGAAAGCCAAACCGAATGAAGATCGCCATGTGGTCCGGCCCGCGTAATCTGTCGACAGCGATGATGTATAGCTTCGGCAACCGCCCCGACTTCGAGGCGGTGGACGAACCCTTCTATGGCGCTTACCTGCACGCAACAGGGATCGAGCACCCGATGGGCGCGGAGGTCATTGTCTCGCAGGACACCGACCCCGCCCGCGTCGCCGACGCCTGTGCGGCGGAGCCCGCGCAACACCGCTACATGAAGCACATGCCGCATCACATGCTGGACGGTGTCCCGCTGGACTGGACGCAGGATTGCGTCAACATCCACCTGATCCGCCATCCCGCCCGCGTCATCGCCAGCTATGCCGCCAAGCGCGAGAACCCGACGCTGGAAGATATCGGCTACCCGCAGCAAACCGCGCTCTATAAAAAGATCGGCGGTTTGGTGATCGACAGCCACGACATCCGCGAAGACCCCGAGACCGCGTTGCGCATTTTGTGCGACGCTATCGGCCTGCCGTTCTCGGACGCGATGCTGCACTGGCCCGCCGGACCAAAGCCTTTTGACGGCGTTTGGGCGTCGCATTGGTACGGCGCGGTTCACCGCTCCACAGGCTTTGCAGGGCCGGAAGGCGCGCTGCCGGAACTGAACGGAGAGGCGGCAGAATTGTGCGAAAAAGCCCTTCCGCACTACGAAGCGCTGAAAGCGCGAAAACTGCTAATCGCATCATAAATGGCGGGTTTTTGATTTGATTAGGTTTACGGAGTTGCAACACCTGTAAACGCAAAACAGGAAAACCCAGCCAGATCAGCCGAAGAAAGTTAACGCGAAAATGTCCAAGGTAACCCATGGGTTACCTGCCATTTTCATCTTTTTTTCAACTCCGGTGAAACTTCCTAGCTGCCATTTACGTGTCTCCAAGCACATCCCCCATAACGGGGGAGCTGAGCTTAAGGAGTTACGACACATGAAATTCTTCATCGCTACAACCGCTGCCGCCCTGATGATCACAGGGGCCGCGCTGGCCGATGGCCACGCCCCGACCCCAAGCGTCACCGCCATGGATCAGGACGTCTCGAACGGCATCGTTTCAGCCGATGCCGTCACCGCTGGCGTCAATGGCTGGCTGGTCGTCCACCGCACCGACGCCGACATGAAGCCCGGCCCTGTTGTCGGCTACGCCCCCCTGCGCATGGGTGACAACGCAGACGTCGCCGCGATCCTGCAAGAGCCTGTAGCTTCCGGCGATATGCTGATGCTGATGGTCCACGCGGAAGAAGGCGGCATGAAAACCGGCGTCTTCGAATACACGCTGGGTGCCAAGGAAGACGGCCCGATTAAGCCGGACGGCAAACTGGTGATGCAGGTCATCAAGGCCAAGTAAATCAACCTCGCCTAAAACAAACGGCGCTCCTTTCGCGAGGGGCGCCGTTTGTCGTTACTTCTTCAGACGCTTGTCGCGGGCTGCCAGCAACTTCAACCGCAGCGCGTTCAGCTGGATGAAACCAGCCGCGTCTTTCTGGTCATATGCGCCCGCATCTTCCTCGAACGTCACATGGGCTTCGGAATAGAGCGAGTGATCAGACCACCGCGCCACAGTCCGCGCCAGGCCTTTATAGAGCTTCAACCGCACGGTGCCGGTGACATGTTCCTGAGACTTGTCGATCAACGCTTGCAGCATCTCGCGCTCTGGCGAGAACCAGAAGCCATTATAGATCAGCTCTGCGTATTTCGGCATCAGCTCGTCTTTCAGATGCGCCGCGCCACGGTCCAGCGTGATCGACTCGATGCCGCGATGGGCTTCCAGCAACAGCGTGCCGCCGGGGGTCTCGTAGACGCCGCGGGACTTCATGCCGACGAAGCGGCCTTCGACCAGATCAAGACGGCCGCAACCATGCTTGCCGCCCAGTTCGTTCAGTTTGGTCAGGATCGTCGCGGGGCTCATCGCCTCGCCGTTGATCGACACCGCGTCACCGCGCTCGAACCCGATTTCCACGATTTCCGGCTCGTTCGGCGCGTCTTCGGGGTTCACCGTGCGCTGGTAGACGTAATCGGGTGCCTCGTCGGCCGGGTTTTCCAAAACCTTGCCCTCGGAGGAGGTGTGCAGCAGGTTCGCATCGACCGAGAACGGCGCTTCGCCGCGTTTGTCCTTGGCGATCGGGATCTGGTTCTGCTCGGCAAATTCCAGCAGACGGGTCCGCGAGGACAAATCCCATTCACGCCAAGGCGCGATCACCTTGATGTCGGGGTTCAGCGCGTAGGCCGCCAGTTCGAACCGCACTTGGTCGTTGCCTTTGCCCGTCGCGCCATGCGCCACAGCGTCGGCACCGGTTTCCGCCGCGATCTCGACCAGACGCTTGGAAATCAGCGGGCGGGCAATCGACGTACCCAACAGATACAGCCCCTCATAAACAGCATTGGCGCGGAACATCGGGAAGACGAAATCCCGCACGAATTCTTCGCGGACATCTTCGATGTAGATGTTTTCCGGCGCGATCCCCAGCAGTTCGGCTTTCTTGCGGGCTGGCTCCAGCTCCTCGCCCTGCCCCAGATCGGCGGTGAACGTCACCACCTCGCAGCCGTATTCGGTTTGCAGCCATTTCAGGATGATCGAGGTATCAAGACCGCCAGAATAGGCGAGAACTACTTTTTTGGGGGCGGACATTGGGGCGTCTCCGGCTGAGGCTAAAGGTCGCCAAGGGCGATAGCGCCAATGTCACAGGGGTGCAAGGGCGTGCATCGCCGTGATTGACCCAAAGGGCGTTTAACCGCAGGGTCGCATCAAAGAAAAAATGACGGGCAAAGAGCACTATGCGGCAAGCAATCGACATCTTCACCTATGGGCTAACGCAACTATTTGGCAACTTTGGAACAGCACTTCGGCTCACCGCCCTGATCTGGGTGTTGGCAAGCCTGCTGATCTACGCGCTTGGTTACCTGATGGTCGGCTTGCCCATCGGGGCCATGGCCTTGCAGCCGGATGCCGAGGGACAAATGCCGAACCTGTCCGCGACCTTCACAATGCTGTCCGTGGTCATCAACCTGATCGCGATTTGCTGCGTTTCCCTTATCTGGAGCCGCTTTTGCCTTGGCGCAGACACGCCGCGCGGTGTGGTAGCCTCACTGAAGGCGGCACCGTTCGGCGGGTTTTTGATGACGCTGATCCTGATCACCGGATCAATCGGCGCGGCGGGCTTCGTGATAAGCAGTCTCGGATCATTCATCCTGCCCTACCTGCCGCTGCTGGTCGGGTTCACCGTTTATCCCTTCGTGATCGCCTGCCTGCTGCTTTGGCTGTTCTTCAGATTAGGTGCCGCGCTGCCCGCCGCCGCCGCGGGTCAGGTACTGTCCCTGATGCAAGCGTGGTCCGGCTCGCGCGGCAAGGGGCTTTGGATTTTGGCAATTATGGCTGCGTTGCTGGTGACGCTGTTGTCGGTGCCGTCCGCCTTGCTTTCGGGCCTGCTGATCGCTGGCAACCTCGTCAGTATCATCTCGACATGGCTGATTGTGTTGACCGGCACAGGCTGGCTCGTCGCCATCTTCCGCCTGATCCCGCCGGTGGCAAAATGACCGATTTCCCCACCACCGCCCGCGCCGCCTGCGAAGCGATGCGCGCGTTGTTCGACGCGACACCGCTGCAACTGAACGACTACCTGTCAGAGCGGTATGACGCGCGGATTTACCTGAAGCGTGAAGACCTGTCGCCCGTGCGGTCCTACAAAATTCGCGGCGCGTTCAACGCCATGTCGAAGCGCAGGATCAGCCATCCGGACCAGCGCAACTTCGTCTGTGCGAGTGCGGGCAACCACGCGCAAGGTTTCGCCTTTGCCTGCCGCCATTTCGGCGTGACGGGAGAGGTCTTCATGCCGATCACCACCCCGCAGCAAAAGATCGAGAAAACCCGTGCCTTCGGGGGCGATTCCGTCAAAATTCGCCTGACAGGCGACTATTTCGACCAGACCCTGCGCGCCGCGCAAGACCATTGCGCCGAGATTGGCGCGCATTTCCTGTCGCCTTTTGATGACCCTGACGTGATCGAGGGGCAAGCCTCCGTCGCTGTCGAGATTGAGGCGGAAATGTCGGAGACGCCGGATATGTTGCTGCTGCCTGTCGGCGGCGGTGGATTGTCGGCGGGTGTCACGCGCTATTTTAACGAGGTCGGTGCTGACATTGCGTTTCGCTACATAGAGCCTGCAGGCGGAGCGTCCCTAACCGCCGCCCTAGCCAAGGGTGCGCCTGTGAAACTGCCCCATATCGACACGTTTGTGGATGGCGCCGCCGTGGCCCAGATCGGGAAACACACCTTCGAGGTGCTCAAACATGTCGATCCGGCCCATGTGTTGCTGGCGCCTGAAAACCGCATTTGCGGCACCATGATCCGTCTGTTGAACGTGGAAGGGATCGTGCTGGAACCTGCCGGTGCGCTAGTGATTGATGCGCTTGACGATCTGGCGACAGAGATCAAAGGCAAGACAGTTGTGTGCGTGACTTCTGGCGGGAATTTCGACTTTGAACGCCTGCCCGAAGTCAAAGAGCGCGCCCAGCGCTATGCCGGATTGAAGAAATACCTGATTTTGCGGATGCCCCAACGCCCTGGCGCGTTGAAGGACTTTCTGGCGCTGCTTGGCCCCGACGACGACATCGCCCGTTTTGAGTATTTGAAGAAGTCCGCGCGCAACTTCGGCTCCGTTCTGATCGGGATCGAAACCAAGGAGCCCGATGCCTTCGCGCGCCTGTTCCAGTCCATGACCGATGGCGGGTTCGAGCATCGCGACATCACCAATGACGACGTGTTGGCAGAATTCCTGATCTAGGGGTCCATCCCTTCCAGAAACGTGGTTTTTGACTGCGCGTACAGGCCGCGCAGATTACTTAGCTGCGCGGTGTCCGGCCTGCTTTCCATCTGCTCGCACATGGCGCGAAATCCCTCGAACCCCAGATTGGCGGCACTGCCTTTCAGGAAATGAAGGTCGTCGGCGAAGACATCTGGCGGATCACGGGATAGCTCTGCCAGCTTCTCCTCCACCTCCTCCAGAAACAGGGTGGTGATTTCGCGAAAATCCTCCTCTCCCAAATCCTCTTTCAACTCTGCCACTCGTGACCAGTTCAACATTCCACAAGTCCTGCACACGTCTTTGATGCGACCATGCTGCGGGCCTGAGGGTTAAGAAATGGTGACAGTTCCAATTGTAATTAATCCAATTTGAACATTCACAGAGCCTTAAGAGTTCCAGCGTTTTGTGCAAGTATGTTACGTCATACTTCGCCGATCCACGGGGTCGCGCATGCTCAGCAGTTCGACCCCCTTGAATGGGAAGACAGCGGCGACACCGATCCGGCGGTGCCGCGGCAGGTTCTGGTGGTGGATGACAGCCGCATGCAGCGGCGACTGCTTTCTGCCAACCTGCGTAAATGGGGCTATGAGGTGCTGGAGGCGGAATCAGGTGCTGACGGGCTTGCTCTGTGCGAAAAACATGACGTGTCCCTGATCCTGAGCGATTGGGTGATGCCCGGAATGTCCGGGCCGGATTTCTGCCGCGCATTCCGGCGGTTGGGGCAGGACGGGTACGGGTACTTCATCTTGCTCACCAGCAAGGGCGGCAGTGGCGAAATCGCCGAAGGGCTGAATTCCGGTGCCGATGACTTTCTGACCAAGCCGGTCAATTCCGGCGAATTGCGAGCGCGGTTGCGAGCGGGCGAGCGGGTCTTGCAGATGCAAGCCGCTCTGATCGACAAGAACGAGATCGTCAACGCCGCGCTGACTCGGATCGAAACGCTCTACGACGCGCTCAATCACGACCTGTCGGAGGCGCGGCATCTCCAGCAATCCCTTGTCCGCGAAACCGATATCGAGCTTCCGGAAGGCCGCATTGCGCTGAATCTGACACCCAGCGGCCATGTCGGTGGTGACCTTGTAGGGCAGTTCCGCGTGAACGATCACCAGATCGGGCTGTTCTCGCTTGATGTGTCCGGCCATGGCGTCACATCCGCGCTGATGACGGCGCGGCTGGCGGGGTATTTAAGCGGGCTGACCCCAAGCCAGAACATGGCGTTGCACAGGCTCGGCAATGGTGAATTCACGGCCCGTGATCCGGCCGAAACCGTCAGCGACCTGAACAAGCTGCTGCTGCGCGAGTTGGAGACCGAGCATTACTTTACCATCGCGCTGAGCATCGTGGATCTGAAAAGCGGGCGCATGCAAACGGTGCAGGCGGGCCACCCGCATCCGGTGCTGCAAAGAGGTGACAATCCACCGGTGCTGCTTGGCGATGGTGGGATGCCGGTCGGGTTGATCCCCGACGCGCCTTACATGTCATTCGAGACGCAACTGAAACCAGGGGACAGGTTAGTCCTGCATTCCGACGGGATCACCGAAGCCGAAGCCCCGAGCGGCGAGATGCTGGATGACGACGGCTTTGGCGCAATCCTGACCGCGGCGCGCGATCAGGACGGACAGGAAACGCTGTGCCAGATGTTGTCGACACTACGCAGCTACACAGGCGCCACCGAATTCAGCGACGATGTGTCAGCGTTGATTTTCGACTATCACGGGCCTGTCCGGTGACACCCGACGCTGGCATCACAGCACAAAAAGCTGGCGTACGAAATGGCGGTCGCCTTCATTGCCAAGCAGCCGCGCCGCATCCGCAGGGGACATCCAGACCGCCGAATGATCCGGTTCGATCGGCGGGCCGCGTTGCAAAACGGGGCGAGCGATGTAGACGCTGCACAGCTTTTCGGCCCAATAGCCGTATTCGGGCATATACACAAAGCGCCGGAACGCCCCGAGCTTGCGCGGGGTCGCCATGGCCCAGCCGGTTTCCTCCATCACCTCGCGGTGGAGGGCAGGGATTGGATGCTCGCCCGGATCAATTCCGCCACCGGGAAGCTGGAATTCCGGATCGTCACCATCTTGAATTGTGGTCAGAAGCTCCTCGCCATTCCACAAAATCGCATAGGCTCCGGGCCGTAGCCGATAGGGTTTCCCGGACTGGAAGGGTTCTCCAAAACGCCTGATCATTGTGCAACTCCGCCATGCTTGAAGCGCCGACCCCTTGGGGAATGGATTGTCGCGCCTATCTAGACACGGTATGCCAAGCCCCTAGGTGTAAGGAAACCCCATGACTCTTGGACAAAAAATCGCGTGGGACGACACCGTTCTGCCTTTCCAGCTGGACAAAATCGACATCCGTGGCCGCGTGGCGCGGCTGGATGGCGTGTTGGACCAAGTGCTGGAGCAACATGACTACCCGCCTCTGGTCGAGGCGATGGTGGCGGAGGCCGCCTTGCTGACGGCGTTGATCGGCCAGACGATCAAGCTGCGCTGGAAGCTGTCCCTGCAAATTCGCGGCGACGGGCCATTGCGCCTGATCGCGACCGATTATTACGGCCCGACCGAGGACGGCGAGCCCGCCCGCATCCGCGCTTATGCAAGTTACGACGCGGAGACAATCGACCTTGATGCGGTTCCGTTCAGCCAGATTGGCAAAGGGTTCTTTGCAATCCTGATCGACCAAGGCAACGATATGAAGCCCTATCAGGGCATCACCCCGCTCGCCGGTGGCAGCCTGTCTGCCTGCGCGGAGACCTATTTCGCGCAGTCCGAACAGTTGCCGACCAAGTTCTCGCTGACCTATGGCCGCTCCACCGAGCGGGGCGAAGCGGAAAGCTGGCGTGCGGGTGGCGTGATGTTGCAACATATGCCGAAAGCCTCGCCCCTGATGGCGAAGGATGACGCGACGGGCGAAGACGGCTTGCTGGCGGCAGATGACATTCTGGACGGTGACGCCTCGGACAACTGGAACCGCGCGAGCATATTGCTGGACACGGTGGAAGCGCTGGAGCTGATCGGGCCAAGCATCGCCCCGACGGATTTGCTGTTCCGCCTGTTCCACGAAGAAGGGCCGATTGTCTACGACGCCCAACCGGTCAAGTTCGGCTGCACATGCTCCGAGGAAAAGGTGCGCCAGAGCCTGTCGATCTATTCGGCCCGCGACCTTGCGCATATGACCAAAGACGACGGCTCGCTAACGGCGGACTGCCAGTTCTGCGGGGCCCATTACGTGATGGACCCGAAGACGATGGGCTTCGAGGCCGAGACCCCCGATGACGGGAAGTGACCTGATCAAGACAGTAGAGGCCGCGCTGTCAAACCCCGGCGCGGCCACCTCTGATTTTGACCTGAACCCGAATGTGGTTTTGCCGGAGACCCGCGTTTTGCGGGACGCGGCGGTGTTGGTGGCTTTGATGCCGACAGACGACGGGGCGCGATTGATCCTGACAAAACGATCCTCGGCCTTGAAACACCACCCCGGCCAGATCGCCTTTCCCGGCGGCAAGCGGGACGGGGACGAGACACTGGCGACCGCCGCGCTGCGCGAAGCCGAAGAGGAAATCGGGCTGGATCGCAAGCAGGTCCGCCTCATCGGGACACTGTCACCCCATGAAACCGTGACCAGCTTTCAGGTGACGCCGCATGTCGGCGTGATTGACGGACCGTTTGACCCCGTGGCGGAGCTGGGCGAGGTCGCGGAAATTTTTACCGTGCCATTGGTTCATGTTCTGAACCCCGACAACTATGCAATCGAGGGGCGTCGGTGGCGCGGCCAGCGGCGGCTGTATTTTGTGGTGCCATATGGCCCATATTATATTTGGGGTGCGACGGCGCGGATGCTGCGGTCTTTGGCCGATCAGGTTCGGCTGTGACCACGATCACCGGCGATTGGCTGCTGGCCCCCGCAACGCAAGCGGTGTTTGACGCGGTAGAGGCCACCGGACATCAGGGGTATTTCGTCGGCGGCTGCGTGCGCAACGCGCTGCTGGATGAACCGGTGGCGGATATCGACATGGCCACCGCCGCGACGCCGGACGCGGTAAGCGCGGCGGCGGAAGACGCGGGGCTGAAGGTTGTGCCAACGGGGATCGAGCACGGGACGGTGACGGTCGTATCCGGAGGCGTCCCGCATGAGATCACCACCTTCCGCCGCGATGTGGAAACCGACGGGCGGCACGCGGATGTGGCGTTCTCCACCTCGATGGAGGAAGACGCCGCACGGCGGGATTTTACCATGAATGCGCTTTATGCGGACCGGACTGGAGCGGTGACCGACCCCGTCGGCGGGTTGCCCGATTTGGACGCGCGGCGTGTGCGCTTTATCGGGGATGCGGAGGCGCGGATCGCGGAGGACTACCTGCGTATCCTGCGGTTTTTCCGGTTTCATGCGTGGTATGGCGACGTTTCCAAAGGGTTGGATGCCGATGGCCTTGCCGCCTGTGCTGCGGCTGCGGACGGGCTGGAAAAGCTGTCGGCAGAACGCATCGGGGCGGAGATGACAAAACTGCTGAACGCGCGCGACCCATCCCCTGCGGTCGCGGCCATGGCGCAGGCTGGAATATTGGCGCGGGTGATGCCGGGGGCGGATACAAAAGCGCTTCCAATTTTGGTGCAGATAGAAGACGGGCAAGGCCCTAATATGGCGCGACGCGCGGCGTGTTTGGGGGGCGAAGACCTGAAAGAGCGATGGCGGCTTTCCAATGCCGTGGCCACGAAGATCGCATTGCTGCGGGATTTGGTTGGGGCGGATACAGGTTTGTCAGAGATCGCCTACCGCCACGGCGCGGACACCGCACGGGACGTCGCCTTGCTGCGCGGGGCGCTGTTCGAGCAACCGCTGGCGGAGGGGATGCAACGCGAGATTACGGCAGGTGCGGGGGTGGTGTTTCCCGTGAAAGCCGTCGACCTAATGCCAGATTTTGAAGGGCCAGCTTTGGGGGCCAAACTCAAAGAGTTGGAGACGCGCTGGATCGCCTCCGGGTTCACCCTGACCAAAGCCGAGTTGCTTGGATGAGTTTTGATCCGCTCTATGCCTTCGTCTTTGCGGGGCTGTTTTCACCCGGCCCGAATGTCATTTTGCTGACCACCTCCGGCGCACGGTTCGGGTTCAAACGCACCTTGCCGCATGTGCTGGGCGTGGCGTTCGGGGTGGGCATCACCTCGGCACTGACAGGGTTCGGGATTGGCGCGCTGTTGCTGGCGCAACCGGCACTGACATTTGTGCTAAAATGCCTCGCGGCGGCGTGGATATTGTGGATGGCGTGGAAGCTGTTCCGCTCCACCAGAGGGCCGCAAGCGCAAGGGCGCGACAGGCCGTTTACCTTTATTGAGGCGGTGTTGTTCCAGTGGGTAAACCCGAAGATCTGGGCAATCGCCATGGCGGCCTCGTCAGGGTACGCCATCGGATTGCCTCCGGTGCAGGAAGCATTGCGGCTTGGCTCGGCCTTCTCCGGCATCAACCTGTTTGTGTGCCTATTCTGGACCTTCGCGGGGTCACTCTTGGCGGTGCTGATGACGCGGCCCGTGTGGTGGCGCGGGTTTATGAGCGTTATGGCGCTTGCATTGGCGGCCTCGGCTGTCATGGTTTTCCTCTAACACTCGGCCTATATACTGGGGCTGAGACAGAGGTGTGAATGTTCCGGTTTCTAGAAAATCTGGTGGACCCCTACGGGCCCTACGACGAGGTGGACGCCCCGCCGCGCAAGCTGTGGCCGTTCCTGAAGTCATATTCGCAGCCGTTCAAAAAGGTGTTCATCTGGGCCGCCGTCTTGTCGCTGGTGGTGGCCGTGGTCGAGGTCGGGTTGATCTACTACATGGGCCGCGTCGTGGACGTGATGTCGAGCGGCGAACCTGCGCAGGTGCTGGAGGAATACGGGCTGGAGCTGATCCTTGTCGCCGTGTTCATTCTGGTGGTGCGCCCGCTGATACAGGCGGCGGATGTGGGCATCCTGAACAACGCGATCCTGCCGAACTACGGCACCCTTTTCCGTTGGCGCGCGCATAAACACGTGCTGCGGCAGTCGGTCGGCTGGTTCGAAAACGACTTTGCCGGACGCATCGCCAACCGCATCATGCAGGCGCCCCCCGCCGCGGGCGAAGCGATTTTTCAGGTGTTCGACGCAATCACCTTCTCGCTGGCCTACATCATCGGCGCGTTCATTTTGCTGAGTGACGCGGACCCACGACTGGCGATCCCGCTGGTGTTCTGGCTGGGCCTATATGCGTGGCTGGTCGCGTGGACAATGAAACGCGTCGGGCCTGCGTCCAAGGCGTCGTCTGACGCGCGGTCGATGACGACGGGACGGGTGGTCGACAGTTACAGCAACATCCACTCGGTCAAGCTGTTCGCGCATCACGAGGGCGAGGTGGCATTCGCCAAGGAAGCCATCGAGAAAACCCGCCAGACTTTTGCCCGCGAGATGCGGATATTTACCATCATGGACGTGATGCTGGTGACGCTGAACGGGCTGCTGATCGTCGGTGTCGTTGGTTGGGCGATCTGGCTATGGGCGCAAGGCAGCGCGTCGGTGGGCGCGGTCGCAGCGGCGACGGCGCTGACCCTGCGGCTGAACGCGATGACCGGCTGGATCATGTGGGCGCTGTCGTCGTTTTTCCGGTCCCTTGGTGTCGTGTCCGAGGGCATGGAGACGATTGCGCAACCGATCACGCTGGTGGACGCCGCCGACGCCAAACCGCTGGAGTTGAGCGACGGTGTGGTGGAGTTCAAAGCGCTGACGCATCATTACGGGCGCGACAAGGGCGGGCTTGAAAACCTGTCCCTGCGCATCGGCGCGGGGGAAAAGGTCGGGCTGATCGGCCGGTCCGGTGCGGGGAAATCAACCTTGGTGAAACTGCTGCTGCGGTTCTATGACTCC
This sequence comes from Litoreibacter ascidiaceicola, assembly GCF_900129235.1. Lineage (GTDB taxonomy): Bacteria > Pseudomonadota > Alphaproteobacteria > Rhodobacterales > Rhodobacteraceae > Litoreibacter > Litoreibacter ascidiaceicola. The sequence goes on from NZ_FQUV01000005.1 coordinate 295,161, forward strand.
GAAGGCGGGCGGATCGAGATTGACGGACAGGACATCACCAAAGTCACGCAAAACAGCCTGCGGCATGTGACGGGGATGGTCAGTCAGGATAGCTCTTTGATGCACCGCTCGGTGCGCGACAACATTCTATATGGCCGCCCCGATGCGTCGGAGGCCGAAATGATCGAGGCCGCCAAACGCGCCGAAGCGCATGAGTTTATTCTGGACCTGAGCGACCCTGAAGGGCGCAAAGGCTACGACGCCCATGTGGGCGAGCGCGGCGTCAAGCTGTCGGGAGGGCAGCGACAGCGGATTGGGCTGGCGCGGGTGATCCTGAAAGATGCGCCGATACTGGTGCTGGACGAAGCGACGAGTGCGCTGGACAGTGAGGTGGAGGCGGCGATTCAGGACACGCTTTATGGGGTCATGGAAGGGAAAACCGTCATTGCCATCGCCCACCGCCTCAGCACAATTGCGCATATGGACCGGATCGTAGTTCTGGACGGCGGCAAGATTGCCGAGGAAGGCACCCATGCCGCGCTTTTGGCCAAAGGCGGGCTATATGCAGGGTTCTGGGCGCGTCAATCCGGCGGGTTCCTCAACACGGATGCGGCGGAATGACGGGATTTATCGGCAAAGTGTTCGAACCAGTGCTCAAATGGCTGGGTGACAGCATCGACCCGTTCCGCGAGGCCGAGACCGCACCGCCGCGCACGCTCTGGGCGTTTTGCAAATGGTGCCTTGCGGGGTCGTGGCCGGTGCTTGTGCTGGCCTCGGTCTTCTCGGCGCTGGCAGGCACGATGGAGGCGGTCACGGCAATGCTGCTGGGCTGGGTCATCGACGCGGTTTCCGCCACGGGGCCAGAGGGGTTCTTTGCACAGAACTGGACGCTGATCGCGCTGTTCGTCGGCTTCTTCCTGATCCTGCGTCCGCTGTCCTTCGGGGTAAGTGCGGCGTTCAACGGCATCGTGGTGCCACCCAACGTCTACCCGCTGATCCAAAGCCGCCTGCACCGCTGGACGCTGGGCCATTCGGTGGATTACTTCGACAACGACTTCGCGGGACGCATCGCGCAAAAGCAGATGCAGACGGCCCGCGCGCTGACAGAAGTGACGGCGGAGGCGATCAACGTCGTGGCCTTTGCGTTGGCGTCGATCATGGGCTCTGTCCTGCTGCTGGGCACGATCAGCGGTTGGGTCGCGTTGGCGCTGGCGGTTTGGTTGGCAGGCTACATCTTGATGATCCGGTGGTTCATGCCGCGCATCCGCAAACGGGCGGCAGCGCGGGCGGGCGCGCGGACGATGGTGACGGGGCAGGTGGTCGACACGATCACCAACATCAAAACGGTCAAGCTGTTCGGGCATTCACAATTCGAGGACGAATCCGCCCTGAACGCCATGGCCGTGCTGCGCGACCGCGCGTTGGAGTTTGGCCGCCTGTCCACCGGTTTCCGCTTTGCCTTGATGGCGGCGGCGGGGGTTTTGCCGGTGCTGCTGATCGGCGGCACGGTGATGTTGTGGCAGTCAGGGATTGCCACAACGGGCGACATCGCGGCGGCGGGCGCGATTTCCATTCGCATCGCACAAATGACCGGCTGGGTCAGTTTCTCGCTGATGGCGATGTATGCCAATGTCGGCGAGGTGGAGGACGGGATGCGCACGCTAACCCCGCCGCACGCCCTGCTGGACGCGGAGGGCGCTACGCCGTTGCAGGTGCCGTCTGCGGAGGTCGAGTTCGACCACGTCACCTTCCGCTATGGCCGCGAAGCGGGGGGGATCGACGAGGTGTCCTTGCTGATCCCGCCCGGCCAGAAGCTGGGGCTGGTCGGCGCGTCCGGTGCGGGCAAGTCGACCTTGGTCAGCCTGCTGCTTAGGCTCTATGACACCGAAACCGGTGCCGTGCGCATCGACGGGCAAAACGTGTCGGAAGTGACGCAGGAAAGCTTGCGCCAGAGCATCGGGATGGTGACGCAGGAAACCGCGATGTTCAACCGCTCCGCCCGCGACAACCTGATGTATGGCCGCCCAGACGCCACAGAAAACGAGATGATCGCCGCCGCCAAGCGGGCCGAAGCGCACGACTTCATTCTGGAGCTTGAGGACCACAAAGGGCGCAAAGGCTACGCCGCCCATCTGGGCGAGCGGGGCGTGAAGCTGTCGGGCGGGCAACGTCAACGGGTAGCACTCGCGCGAGCGTTGCTGAAAAACGCGCCGGTTCTGGTGCTGGACGAGGCGACGAGTGCGCTGGACAGCGAGGTGGAAGCCTCAATCCAACATGCGCTGGAACGCGCGATGGAAGGCAAGACGGTGATCGCCATCGCCCACCGCCTGAGCACGATTGCGCGGATGGACCGGATCGTGGTGCTGGAAGAGGGGCGCATCGTCGAGGACGGCACCCATGCGGAACTGCTGGCGCAGGACGGACGTTACGCGGGCTACTGGCGGCGGCAGTCCGGCGGGTTTATAGGCATTGCAGAAGCAGCCGAGTAAGCCCCTATGACACAGACCATTTTACGACTGAATCACAAAGGCGAAGGCGTGCCAGACACGGGCGCGCCGATCCCGCGCGTGTTGCCCGATGAGGTGGTCGAGGAGGGGCGCATCGTGACGCCCTCTGCGGACCGCGTCGCGGCCCCTTGCCGCCACTACAAAAGCTGCGGCGGCTGTGCGATGCAGCATGCCAGCGATGATTTCGTTGCGGAGTGGAAGACGGATGTGATCCGGCTGGGCCTGTCCGCGCGGGGGATCGAGACGGATATACGGCCTATTCTGACCTCGCCCGCGCAATCGCGTCGCCGTGCGACGTTGCACGGGCGGCGGACCAAAAAAGGGGCCATGGTCGGGTTCTTCGGGCGCGGATCTGACGCGCTGATTGAAGTGCCGGACTGTAAACTGCTGGACCCTGCGCTGATTGCGGCGTTTCCGGTGTTGGAGGAACTGACCGTTGCCGCGGCTTCGCGGAAAAGCACTGTCGGGCTTGTCGTGACCTTGTCGGAGGCGGGTCTGGATATCGACATTCGCGATGCAAAACCGTTGGAACCGCAGGGCATCTTGGAGATGGCGGCATTGGCGGAGCGGCACAAACTGGCGCGGCTGAGTTGGGACGGGGAGGCCGTGGCGACCCGCGAGCCGCCTGTGCAAAGTTTCGGCAAGGGTAAGGTCGCGCCGCCGCCCGGTGCGTTTTTGCAAGCGACCGCGCATGGGCAAGCGGCGTTGTTGGGCTGCGTTCAGGAGGCCTTGGGCGATGCCAAGCAGGTCGTGGACCTGTTCGCGGGTTGCGGCACGTTTACCCTGCCTGCCGCCGAGAAGGCAGAAGTGTGGGCGCTGGAAGGCGAGGCCGCGTTGATTGATGCGTTAGACGCCGGTTGGCGCAAAGCTGTGGGGCTGAAGAAGGTTAAGGCCGAGGTGCGCGACCTGTTCCGCCGCCCCCTGTTGCCGCAAGAACTACGCAAGACGGACGCGGTTATCATCGACCCGCCGCGTGCGGGGGCGGAGGCGCAAACGATCGAACTGGCACAAAGCGGCGTGAAACGGATCGCGGCGGTTTCTTGTAACCCTATCTCTTTCGCGCGGGACGCCGAAATCCTGATCAACGGCGGATACCGCCTTGATTGGGTGCAGCCGGTGGACCAATTCCGCTGGTCCTCGCATGTGGAACTTGCGGCGCAGTTCAGCAAGGTTTAGGCGCGGCAGTAAAAATGAGCACTCATAAGAGCCTCGGTCTTTGTGGTTCTGTTGAGTTTTTAAGTTGAAAGGCTCGCTAATGGCCAAGTTGGAAGGATATCTTGGATGCCCGCAGCAAGGTTCAATACTTCAGCACTACGGTTCTAGATTCGACACCGTTTTTGTACTGCTGCATCCGTTCATTTTGCCAAAAACTATCAATCCCGAACGGTTTCACCCAAACACGTATCCATCAAACCGAGAAATTCTTGCCGACTGTGAGGCAATCATGTGGAAGGATTTTGTTCAAACGTCGAAATTTGGAAATCTCGCAGAACTGGATGTAGGGCTTCGTTCATACTTTCAGGGGCTGCGGTCTCCAAATAGGCTGTTTATCTCGTGGCTGGGGAGAGCGATGGAAAATCGCCGTGTTGCACCACCTTTTCATGGTGAACTTGATCCATTCATTGAGAAAGCATTCGTGTCCACCTTACAAGATTCAGGTCATGCAGAATTGCTAACGGCGGATGAGTTTGGCGATAACTTGTCCAAGCGAAGCATCAAAGGAACTGAGATTGATCAGACACTCCCTATTCACGGCGTGTTGAGCACGGTCGACCAAAACACCATTCTGACGACGCATTGGGATAGCTGCTGTTCATTTCTATGCACCAACGACAAGGCAATATCTGACAAGGCATTATACTCCTTTGAGGGCTTCAAATGCACCAAACAGACCGATGTCTATTGGGGACTGCATTGAATTCAGTAAATTGGGCTTAGTCTCTTTCTAGCCTTGCGGTCATGGCACGCTTGAACGAAATCGAACGACTGATCAAAGCCCGCAACTAAGCGCGGCGGGTGGCTATGTCGGCGATGCCTAAGGTTTCTAGAACCTTGGTTTCGATTTGCGGCGCGTTCATGGCGGCGGCGGCGTACATGTCGGACGGGCTGGCTTGGTCGATGAAGATATCGGGCAGCACCATGGAGCGGTATTTCAGGCCTTTGTCGAACACGCCATTTTCCGCCAGGAGCTGCGCCACGTGAGAGCCGAAGCCGCCAACGGCACCTTCCTCAATCGTGATCAGCGCCTCGTGGTTGCGGGCGAGGTTCAGGATTGCGTCCTCGTCCAGCGGCTTGGCGAAACGGGCGTCTACCACGGTGGGGGTGATCCCCTTGGCAGCGAGGTTTTCGGCGGCTTTCATCACCTCTGACAGGCGGGTGCCGAAGGACAGGAGCGCGACGCGGTTGCCGTTCTGGATCAGGCGGGATTTGCCGATCTCTAAGATTTGGCCCTTTTCCGGCATCTCGACGCCGACGCCCTCGCCACGGGGGTATCGGAAGGCGATGGGGCCGTCATCGTGGGCCACGGCGGTGGCGGTCATGTGGACCAGCTCGGCCTCGTCCGCGGCGGCCATCACGACCATGCCGGGGAGGTTCGCCATGAAGGCAATGTCAAAGCTGCCCGCGTGGGTTGCGCCATCAGCCCCGACCAGACCGGCGCGGTCGATGGGGAAGCGGACGGGTAGGCGTTGCAGGGCGACGTCGTGGACGACTTGGTCATAGCCGCGTTGCAGGAAGGTCGAATAGATCGCGCAGAACGGCTTCATCCCACCCGCCGCAAGGCCTGCCGCAAAGGTGACGGCATGTTGCTCCGCGATGCCCACGTCGAAGGTGCGGGAGGGGTAGCGTTCGGCCATCAGGCCAAGGCCCGTTCCGTCCGGCATGGCGGCGGTGACGGCGACGATTTTCGAGTCCTCAGCGGCGTGATCCACCAGCGCCCTGCCAAACACCGAGGTGTAGCTGGGCGCGTTGGAGGGGGATTTCTTTTGCTTGCCAGTCACGAAGTCAAACTTCGCGGTGGCGTGACCACCATCGGCGGCGTTTTCGGCGGGGGCGTAGCCTTTTCCCTTGGTGGTGATCGCGTGGATCAGCACGGGACCGTCGGCGCGGGATTTGACGGTGCGCAGGACGGCGAGCAGTTGCTCCATGTCGTGCCCGTCGATGGGGCCGACATAGGAGAAGCCGAGTTCCTCGAACAGGGTGCCGCCAACGGTTGCGGCTTTGAGCAGTTCTTTGGCGCGGCGGGCACCCTCTTGGAACGGCGACGGCAGCAGGGACACAGCACCTTTGGCGGCGGCTTTGAATTCTTGGAAGGGCGCGCCCGCATACAGGCGGGACAGGTAGGAGGACATGGCCCCCGTGGGCGGCGCGATGGACATTTCGTTGTCGTTGAGGATGACGATCATGCGTTTCTTCAGGTGGCCCGCGTTGTTCATCGCCTCATAGGCCATGCCAGCGCTGATGGAACCGTCGCCGATTACGGCGATGCAGTCGCCGATGCCATGCTCCGGCGAGCCGCCAAGATCGCGGGCGACGGCCATGCCAAGGGCGGCGGAAATGGACGTGGACGAGTGGGCGGCACCGAAGGGATCATAGGGCGACTCGGACCGTTTGGTGAAACCGGACAGCCCGTCTTTCTGACGGATCGTGCGCATCTGGTCGCGACGGCCGGTGATGATTTTATGCGGATAGCATTGGTGCGACACGTCCCAGATCAGGCGATCCTTCGGAGCCTCGAACACGGCGTGGATCGCGACGGTCAGCTCGATAACACCCAAGCCTGCACCAAGATGGCCGCCAGTTTGCGAGACCGCGTATACAGTTTCCAACCGCAACTCATACGCGAGCTGGGACAGCTCGGCATCGGACATACCCTTCATGTCTGCGGGGGTTTTGACCCGATCCAGGAGGGGCGTCTGCGGTCTATCGCTCATCTGCGTTGTCCTTCACGTGTCGCGATCCACGACGAACCGCGCCGCTGCTTTTAGGTTGTCCGCCGCGTCACCGTAAGGGGAAAGGGCGTCGCAGGCTTGCACGACCAGCTCGTTCGCGCGGGCCTTTGCGCCCTCCATACCAAGGAGTGAGACGAATGTCGCCTTCCCGGCGTCAGCATCTTTTTGCAGGCGTTTTCCTGCTTTTTCCGCGCAGCCTTCGATATCCAAGATGTCATCGGCAATCTGGAAAGCAAGGCCAAGCGCTTGGGCATATTGGCGCAGCGGGTCTGGATCGGCCTCGGCGAGGATCGCGCCTGCCTGTCCTGACCATTCGATCAATGCACCGGTTTTACCGGCTTGCAGGCGGGTGATTTGTTTAAGCGTTAAGGGTGTTTCTGCGGTCTCGGCAGCGATGTCGAGCGCTTGGCCTAAGACCATACCCTGCGCGCCCGCGGCTTTCGCCATGGAAGAGATCAGCGACAGGCGCACTTCGGCATAGGCGTCCATATTCGACAGCAGCTCGAAGGCGAGTGTTTGCAATGCGTCGCCGGTGAGGACTGCGGTCGCTTCGTCCCATTGAATATGCACAGTTGGCACGCCGCGGCGCAAATCGTCATTGTCCATGCAAGGCAGATCGTCGTGGACGAGGCTGTAGGCGTGGATCATTTCAATCGCGGCAGCGGCCTGATCGGCCACCTCGGGCGACACATCATGCAAGCGCGCGCCTTCCATCACCAAGAACGCCCTGAGCCGTTTGCCACCGGTGCAGGTGTAGCGCATGGCGTCTGCGATGACGCCGTCGAGAGGGCGCATAGCTTCGTTCAGCGCTGCTTGCACGCGGGTTTGCGCGTCGGTTAAAGCGTCTTGGAACACGGGATTTACAGGCCTTCGACTGGCGTGGTTCCTGTTGGCTGGCCGTCACCGCCTAGGGTGATCTGCGCCACTTTTTCCTCTGCTTCTTTCAGCTTGGTCTCGCAGCGTTTCTTCAGCTCTGCGCCGCGCTCATACAGCTTGATGCTGTCTTCCAAGGGCACGTCGCCACGTTCCAACTGGCCAACAACCTGCTCCAGCTCGGCCATGGCCTGCTCGAAGCTCATTTCGTCTACTTTTGTGTCAGCCATGGGTGCCTCGCTTGATCAATACTTCCAGATGCGCGCGCGTGGACGCAGCGAGGGCATCAAGATCATATCCACCCTCCAGAGTCGAGACGACGCGACCTTCGCAATGCGTATCGGCAACATCGCACAAGGCTTGCGTCGCCCAAGCGAAATCAGCCTCGTCCCAGTTCAGGTTGGCCAGCGGATCATTGCGATGCGCGTCAAAGCCTGCGGAGATCAACAGGAGTTGCGGTTTGAAGTCGTTGAGCGCGGGGATGACCACCCGCTCATAGGCTTTGCGAAGCTCCGCACCGCCGGAATTCGCCTGTAGCGGGATGTTAATGATGTTACCGGATGCACCCGTTTCATGAGCCGCGCCAGAGCCGGGGTAGAGCGGCATCTGGTGGCTGGAGATGAACAACGTGCGCGGCTCGTCCCACAGCAAATCTTGCGTGCCGTTGCCGTGGTGGACGTCGAAATCAACGATGGCGACGCGCTCCAGCCCGTGCGCATCCAGTGCGTGTTTGGCAGCGATAGCGATATTACCGAACAGGCAGAACCCCATGGGTGTTTTCTTTTCGGCATGGTGACCGGGCGGGCGCATAGCGGCGAAGGCGTTTTGAACCTCGCCGCCAAGCACCATGTCGACGGCCTTGGTCATGGCCCCGACACCACGATAGGCGGCTTTGAGCGACCCCGTGGACATATGCGTGTCGGCATCCAAAGCGACCGAGCCCACGCTCGGGGCTGCATCCGTCACAGCATCAATGTGCGCGCGTGGGTGGACACGAAGGATGTCGGTGTCAGTACCCATCGGCGCGTCGATCCGCAGGACATTGCTCAGGTCCATCGCGTCGAATGCGGAATAGATCGCCATCAGGCGGTCGACCCGTTCGGGATGACCCGGAGGTGTGACGTGGTTCAGGCAATCGGTGTGAGTAAACAGGGCAGTCGTCATTCCGGTTCCTTAATCAGGCGCGAGCATATAGCCGGAGCCGCGCACCGTTTGCAGGTAGCGGGGCTGTTTCGGATCGGCTTCGATCTTGCGGCGCAGGCGGGTGATTTGCACGTCAACCGCGCGTTCCTGCGCCTGACCGCGGTCGCGACCGAGGTCTTCCACAAGTTTGGCGCGTGAAACCGGCTCTCCCGGACGGGTTGCGAATATCTTCATCAACTGCACTTCGGTGGCGGTCAGGCGGATCAGGTCTTCGCCGCGCCACATCTCTCCGCGCTCGATGTCATAGCGGATATCACCCAAGGTCAGCGTCTTCGGCACGTCGATGACTTCTTGGCTCTGCGGGACCCGACGCAGAATCGCATTGATGCGAAGCAGCAGTTCTTTCGGCTCGAACGGTTTCGGCAGGTAGTCGTCTGCACCGGCTTCCAGCCCCGAAATCCGGTCGTTGCTCTCACCCTTTGCGGTCAACAGCAAAATCGGGGTGTCACGAGTCTGACGGAGTTCCCGTGTGAAGGTGATCCCGTCATCTCCGGGCATCATGACGTCGAGCACGATCAGGTCGAAATCCAAGCCCTCCAACAGACGCCGAGCATGGTCGGCATCGCGGGCAGATGTGGTGAAAAACCCGTTCCGGCTGAGGAATTGCTGGATCAGTTTGCGGATGCGCTCATCGTCATCGACGATAAGCAGATGAGCGTCGTTTTGGGTCAATGACACTTATGTACCCTCCTTGAAGGCTTGGAAATGCCTGCGCATTTCAGGGTCCATGATTTGCTCCAGCACCTGCCGAAATCCGGCGACGGCCTCTGGCCCAGCGTCACGGTAAGCGGCGCGCATCCGGCCGCGCTGCGCTTCGGACAGTTCTTTTTCAAGCTCTTGTCCGGTTTCGGTCAGGTACAGGTGACGCTCGCGACGATCCTGTTTGCCAACGCGGCTTTCGACCAGACCGTCCTCGATCAACGCCCGTAACACGCGGTTCAAGGATTGCTTGGTCACACCCAGTATATCCAGCAGATTGTTCACCGTTGTGCCAGGGCTGCGTTTGATAAAGTGGACCGCGCGGTGATGCGCGCGACCGTAGGCATAGTCCTGCAAAATCCGGTCAGGGTCGGCGGTGAAGCCGCGATAGGCAAAGAACATAGCCTCAATCCCGCGCCGCAATTGGTCATCCGTGAGGAACAGCAGACTTTCCCCGCTGATTGGTGTTTGACCCGTCCCTCGATCCGACATGCGGCAACTCCCTCGCTCTTTCTGCTTGAGGTCAGTTTATGTCAGCCTTGTTGACTTTCCAAGTATCGAATGGTAGCGAATCTCCAGTTTAGTGAAATATTGTGTCCGAAACGGGCCTATCACGCGCAACAAATGAAAAGGATGAAGGCAATGGCTGGTGGATATGACGATCGCGATGGCGTCATCTGGATGGATGGCAAGCTGGTGGACTGGCGCGATGCCAACGTCCACATCCTGACCCACGCGCTGCACTACGCCTCTTCTGTGTTCGAGGGTGAACGTTGCTACGACGGCAAGGTTTTCAAAAGCCGGCAGCATTCCGAGCGCCTGCTGAAATCCGGCGAGCTGATGGATATGGCGATCCCCTATACCGTCGATGAAATCGAAGCCGCCAAGCGCGCCACGCTGGATGCCAACAAGCTGACCAACGCTTACCTGCGCGTTGTGGCTTTCCGTGGTGCAGGCGAAGACATGGGCGTCGCCGCCTCTCGGAACCCGATCCGCATGGCGGTGACGGCTTGGGAGTGGGGCAACTACTATGGCGACGCTAAGATGAAGGGCGCGAAGCTCGACATTGCGAAATGGAAACGCCCCAGCCCCGAGACCATCCCTGTGGCGGCCAAGGCGGCGGGACTCTACATGATCTGCACCATGTCCAAACATGCGGCGGAAGCCAAAGGATGTTCGGATGCCATGTTCCTTGATTATCGCGGCTATGTGGCCGAAGCGACAGGGGCCAACATCTTCTTTGTGAAAGACGGTGAGGTGCATACCCCGCTGGCTGACGCCATCCTGAACGGGCTGACGCGCCAAACGGTGATTGGTATGCTGAAGGATCGCCAGATCAAAGTGCACGAGCGCCACATCATGCCCGAAGAGCTCGAAGGCTTCGAGCAATGCTGGCTCACCGGCTCTGCAGCCGAGGTGACACCGGTCGGGTCGATCGGTGACTACAACTTCGAGGTTGGCGCCCTCGTGCGCGACATCGCAGAAGGCTACGAGAAGCTGGTTCGGGCCTAAGCCTCGATCCCGCGCTCAATTCTGGAATACTGCTGAGGCCGTCCCGAATCTTTCGGTGCGGCCTTTTTGCGGCGTTGCAGCGCGAGCGTTGCAGCGCTTGGCATGTCTTTGAGTTGCAAGGCAAAAGCGTGGCGCTTCCCGGCCTTGGCGAGTGACGGGGATGGCTTGTCGAGGACGTGTCTCATGCAAGTGTCTCCTTTTGATTGTCGGAATATCTTAGCACAGATTACCACAAAATGGAGGTCTGGTTCTCCTGCACCAACGCACCCTCGCCTAAAACAACCCTTTTACAAAGGTTAAGGCCTGCCAAAGGAGCGCCCGCACTTGCGGAAAGGCGATAAACACGACGATCAGGATTTGCACCCAGATGATCGCATTCAGCTGGCGCGCGAAGGGCTGTTTGACTGTTTTGTGGCGCAGCCGTTTCTGGGCCAGTTTAGCCGCCGGAGTGCCGCCCACAGCGGACCACAACAGCAGATTTGACTCGCTGATCCTGCGGCCTCGCACCCGTGCGCGCCGCTTGTCGAACGCAAACAGAATGTAGGTGACCAGATTGACCAGCGCCAGATAGGCCGCGGCAATCGCCATGGGTAGCAGTGAATCCGGCATCCTACCCCTGTGGTGTCATGGCTTTGCGAGCCTGTTTGCGCTCGTGACCCAGCTTGCCTTCGCGCCAGATGATCAGGATGCCCGCGCAAACGATCAGGGCGATCCCGATGAGCATCACGGCAGTCGGAACCTCCGCGAAAACGAAATACCCGATGGCGAGCGCGAGCAGGATCGAGAAATACTCGAACGGGGCAACGACGGAGGCGTCGGCATAGCGGTAACTGGAGGTCAGGAAAATTTGTCCGATGCCACCACATATCCCCGCCCCGACGAGTGCCGCCGCTTCCGGCCCTGTAGGCCACACCCACCCAAAGGGAAGCGTCATAAGCGATAGTGTGGACGCCGTGACCGCGAACCAGAACACGATGGCGGAAGTCGGCTCCGACATGGTGAGCTTGCGCACAAAGACATGGGCCAAGCCGGCCATGACGGCGGACCCGAAGGCGAGCATCGCGCCAATGGCCAGATAGGGATCAGTCCCACTGTCGGAGAAGGCGGTGAGCCGCGGCGACATGATAATCAGCACCCCGGTCATCCCAAGTGCCACCGCAGTCAGACGAAAGGCCCGAACCCGTTCCCCAAGGAACATGGCAGCAAAGATAACCACCAGAACCGGTTGGGCGTACTGGATGGCTTTAACCTCGGACAGCGGCAGCAGACCCAGTGCGGCGAAACCCATAGACATGGCCGTCACCCCGACAAGGCCACGCCAGAAATGGCCTTGCGGGTTATCAGTTTTCAGCCCTGTGCGCAGCTCCCCGCGCATGGCGATCCAGCCCAAGATGATAGGCAGTCCGAAGAAGGAACGGAAGAACACCGTCTCCCCCGGTGGGACGCGCACGGAGGCGATCTTGACCAGCGTTGCCATCGCCATGAAGAAGAACACGGCCCCCAGCTTGGAGAAAATCGCAACAGGGATATTTTGTTTTGGAGCATCCATATCCGAACCTTAGGTGAGGCCTGCCTCGGGGGCCATGCCCGTGAAATCCGGTGCATGATAAAGCGGTGTTCCGGTGGCCTTGATCTGGTCCATGACCGCTTTGACCTTGGCATCAGGGCCGGGGCCGGGTTCCCGCAGAACGACGGAATGGACACGCCCCGCGTGCCGGTTGATCGCATCCAGATAGACCTGCGCATCGTGTTGGCCGGTGTCACCCATCAAGATCACAGGAAGGTGCGGGTTGGCGGCAAGGATGGTGTCGATGCTGCCACCCTTGTGGTCCCCATGCGTGCCGGTGATAAACTGATCGTCACTCAAGCCGAGGTCACGCAGGAACATTGGGCCGCGCACCAAAGCCGCTTGGAGGAATATCTGTTCCAGAAAGTAGTGAAAATTCCATGGGCTTGAACTGACGTAGAACACGGGGTTCCGCGCTCCCTCCGACAGCCGCTCCATCAAAGCAATCGCGTCGGGAAACACCCGCCGCGTCAGAACGTTGCCGGTGAGCGAGGTCCAGAGGTTCTTCCACAGCACATATGCGCCGGTTTCGATCATCGTGTCATCAATGTCCGAGATCACCAGAAACCGCGCGTCGTCGCGAGGGACCAAAGCGGTGCAAGATGCGAGATCCTCATACCCTTCGATGGTAACCGTGACGTTGTGCCAGCCCGCAGCTTCAGGGCGTGGCAGATGAAGCGTAAAATATCCTTCTTCGTCGCTGGTCGCCGAGGCAGAGCCGGAGTGCAACTCAACAGCTGCGACCTCATCCGTCGCGAACAATGAAATCATCTGGCGAATATTCGTCAGCAAACGCTGGCCCTTCGCGGGCTGGTTGCGGGTGATCTTCGACAATACCCTACCGCGCACGACCAAGGCATCGGGCGTCGCATAGCCGATATAGGGGTCGACCACCCGCCCTTCGCCAGTGCGCCCGAACAGGCGGTCAGCGCCCTTTTCGGCCTTCAGCGCGAGGCGATGGATCAGCTGCTTCATGACATCAGGTGCTGTGGCACCCTCACAGGAAAACCCGCTCGACCGCCCAGTAACCGCCGACGATTGCAATGAAGACGGACGCAGGAATCGCGATGCGCGCGCGGTACCACGGCTTGTTGCCAAACCAGTACCCCACCGCAAGGAACGCCAGCGCGATAACCGTGAGTTGGCCAACTTCAACGCCGACGTTGAAGCCGATAAGCCCCGCCACAAAGCGACCCGGCGCAAGGCCGAATTCCCCCAGAACAGAGGCGAAGCCCATGCCGTGCAGCAACCCGAACGCGAAAATCACGATAGGCCGCCACCAGGTGATGCGACTGGTGAAGATGTTTTCCACTGCGACGTAAACGATGGAGGCAGCTATAAGCGGCTCCACGATTGCGGGATTGACCGAGACGTATCCAAGGCTTGCCAGTGCCAGCGTGATGGTGTGCGCCACGGTGAAGACTGTGACCTGCGTGATCAGCGGGCGCAAATGCAGCGACAGGAAGAACAGGCCCAAGACGAACAGGATATGATCAAGCCCTTTGGGAATGATATGGTCGAAACCGACCCCGATGTAGCGGACAAACACCGACAGCGCGGATTCCGTCGCAGCACCGGTTCGCGGAAGCGGCTCGCTGAGCGCGCCGTTCTCCAGATAGCCCGCATAGGCGTCATCGCCGCCCTCTGCCTGACGGACAATGATCGGCCCGTTGGCCGCCTGCCATCCGGCCCGCACGTCGCTGTTATCCGTTGGCAAGACACCCCTGAGAACAACGGTCGTATCGCGGGGAAGTTCGACATCCGGCTGGTCTGTGACCTCTACGCTGACCAATTCCAAGGCGATGGGCGCATCACCCGCCAACACCGAAACCCCTTTCGCGATGTCGGGCCAAGCCTGTTGAAACTGCGCGGACAGTTCAGCAGGGGGCAACGCACGCAAGGCGTCATATTGCGCCGCTTCGGGGGCTTCGTTGGTGTCTTGCAGTCCTTCGAGGTCAATGCCCGCAATCAGCGGCTCCGCCGTCATGCGGATCTTCATTTCCAGCGCGTCTTCGGTCAAAGTCACGTCTGCGATGGCTGGCCTGATCTCGTGCGCGGCAAGCAGCGACGTCATCGTGAACAACGCTAGCATTGACATCACACCCAGTTGCACCAGCATGTACTTTAACTTTTCTGAAGGATTTGCCATGTTGCCCCGCCTCACCTGTTTTGCCACCTTGATGACCATGTGGGCCACCACAGCGCATGCCCATGAATTCTGGATTTCTCCCGAAGCCTACGTGACCCCGAAAGGCGGCGAGGTTCAAGCCCAACTTCGGGTTGGTCAGGAGTTTGGCGGCGCGTCCTACGCCTTCAACGAGAACCGGTTTACGCGCTTCGATCTGGTGATGGGCAATCAAGTCACGCCGGTCACCGGACGGTTGGGGGACACCCCTGCCCTGAAAATGATCGCACCTGCCGAGGGGCTGGTCATTATCGTGCACGAAACGGGTGACAACCTTCTCACCTACAAGGGCATGGAGAAGTTCACCAAATTCGCCAAGCACAAGGATTTCGAATGGGCAGTCCAGAGCCATGCGGACCGCGGGCTGCCGACTGAGCGGTTTATGGAACGCTATCGGCGGTATGCCAAAAGTCTTGTTGCTGTGGGTGACGGCAAAGGGGCTGACCGCGAAGTCGGGTTGAAGACTGAAATTGTCGCGCTGGTCAATCCGTATACCGACCAGATGGATTCGTTTCCGGTTAAGGTGCTTCTGGATGGCGAACCGCGCGCGGATGCCCAGATCGAGCTGTTCGACAAAGGCCCCGACGGCGAGGTCGAAATCACGCTGCACCGGACGAATGCCGAAGGTATCGGCACGTTCCCTGTAACCGCCGGTCATGAATACCTTGTCGACGCAGTGCAGCTGTTGCCGCTGGACGAAGGAGATCCGACCAAGTTTCCGGTTTGGGTGTCCGTGTGGGCATCGCTGACGTTTATGGTTCCGGAATAGAGAAAGCAGTGACCATGCTTCTTCCTTGAGTTCGAAGAAATACCGTCCCCTATCTGGCGAGGGTTGTGCTGTCGCTGCACAAAAGAAAACCCCCGGTCTGAATATCAGACTGGGGGCTCTTTATTTATGTAGCACCCGACACGGCGATCTGGGTGGGGGCTGATCACACCGCATCGGGCTTGAGCTTACACTCGCTACAAGGCGTGTATCGCCATCAAGTGGGGCGTCATCGGGGACGTAGCGTGGTGATGCTTGGGTCATCACGCGGCATTTTAAAGGCAAGGCTTGATTTGAAATGAAACGCGGCCCACCATACCGGCATGAACCAAAACGCGCCGATCCCCTTCCGCCCGAACCAATCTGAAAAGGTTGCATTTCAGCGGCGCGAGCTAGGCGATATTTTAACGGTCTATGGCCGCATGGTCGCAGCGGGGGAATGGCGCGACTACGGCATTTCGATGCTGAAGGACGTCGCAGTGTTCTCGATTTTCCGGAGGGCGGCAGAACACCCGATCTACCGTATTGAAAAGCGCCCGAAGCTGGCGACGAAACAACAGACCTACGCTGTGATTGGCATGGACGGGCGCATTCTCAAACGCGGGGCCGACCTGCGGCAGGTCTTGCGCGTTCTTGAGAAAAAACTGATCCGCCCCGTCGACTAAATCCGTTTTACAGAAGTTACCGGACCGTCACCCGCAGCCTCGATCCGCGCGATGGCGTCGGACAACGGTTCGTAGGCTACGGCCATGTGATAGGCGTTGGCGTGCAGGATCATGTCGTCCCCCGAGACAAGCGCAACATGGCCCTTCCAGAAAACCAGATCACCACGCCGAGCATCTGCCAGCTCGATCGGGGCGCCGACCTCTGCCTCCTGCATGTCGCTGTCCCGCGGACAATCCATCCCACAACTGCGCCACGCGATCTGTACCAGCCCGGAGCAGTCGATCCCGTGCCGAGTGCCCCCCCCCCAAAGATAGGGTGTTCCCATATAGAGGTCGGCGACTGACACCGGATCGTTCATCCGCTGGTCGATTGGCAGCAAATGCATGGTTGGCACATAGCCGCCGTTGGACAGGCGGGACCAAGTGCCCTCCTCCTCCATCACCTGCACCTCGGAGCCGAGGTAAAGCGCGCCGTTGTTCATAAGCTTCATATTGGGGCCGGGGTAAATATGTGTGCAGGGCATCGCCACCCAATGGCTTGCATCATGGGGGCGGTCGAGCAGGTCTTCCCGCACATAGCCGCAATACCCGTCATGCACCGTTTGCCCGAACGCGAATCCGTTGCGACGCTCCAGCACGTTGAACAAATCGCCATAGATCAGTTGCGACGTGCGCCGGCCTTCGGGCTTTCCAGTAATATCCGCGAAGGCCGCGCCGCATTGGGCAATATCACCGTCCGTGTAGCTTGGCGCGTCGACCACCCCCTTGAGGTGGTTGGCGGCAACACGTCCGTTGGCCGGAGTAACGCGCGGGTCATGGCTCATAGGTTCATCGCTTTCGGCAAAGCTGCAAGGATGGCGCGCGCGCCCATGCCGACACCCCCTTTGGGTCGTCCCGCGGCAGCAACGGGTTGCCAGCCATAGACGTCAAAATGGGCAAATCGCGCTGAGTTAGACACAAAACGGCGCAGGAACAGCGCGGCGGTGATGGTGCCAGCGAAGCCCCCTTTCGGGGCGTTGTCGAGGTCGGCGATGCCCGGTTCAATCAATGGCTCGTAAGGGTCATGGAACGGCAGCTCCCAGACCGGATCGCGTGCCTGCCGCGCTCCTGCTCGCAGCGCATCCGCGAAGGCCGCATCGCCGGTGAAAAATGGCGAGATATCGGGGCCCACAGCCACGCGCGCGGCACCTGTAAGGGTCGCCATGCAGATCATCAAATCAGGCGGCGTCTCATCCGCAAGCGCCAACGCATCTGCAAGCACAAGACGCCCTTCGGCGTCAGTGTTGTTGATTTCGACGGTAAGCCCTTTGCGGGATGTCAGGATATCCTGCGGGCGATAGGCCGATCCGTCGATGGAGTTTTCAACTGCCGGGATCAGCACTCGAAGTTTGAGCTTTAGGCCCAGCGCCATGATCATATGGGCCAGCCCCAACACCGTTGCAGCGCCGCCCATATCTTTCTTCATCAAGCCCATCGACGCGGCCGGTTTGATGTTCAGCCCACCAGTGTCAAAGCATACGCCCTTGCCGACCAACGCAAGCGTCGGGCCTTCATCGCCCCAAGTCATGTCGATCAAACGTGGCGGTGTCGCGGATGCGCGGCCAACCGCGTGGATCATCGGGAAGTTTTCCGCCAACAGGTCGTCACCGGTCACCACTGTAATGGCCGCACCGTGTATCTTCGCGAGCGTCCGCGCGGCGCCTTCTAAGTCATTCGGCCCCATGTCCGACGCGGGTGTGTTGATCAAATCGCGGGTAAGGGTTTCTCCCGCAGCGATGGCCTCTATCCGGTCTTTGTTCACCCCATCAGGGCAAACGAGGCGCGCGCCGTGCGGTGGCTGCGCACGGTATGCCTCGAACGCGTATTGCGACAACAGCCAGCCCAATGCGTGTTCTTCCAGATCGTCTGCCGCGTGGTCGCTGACGAGCTGATACGTTCCAGCAGGTAGTTTGGCGGCAATGGAGGCCATCGGAAAACGCCCGCGCGCGCGCGACTGAGCATCGCCCAAGCCCGCAAGCGCCATGGCAATCGCACCACCGTCGGCGGGTACTGTGCAAATTGTGCCTTCGGCAGCTTTAAAGCCCTGCGCCTTGACCCAAGCCTGCACATCTTGTGGTTGGGATTCCAGCCAGTCATCAAGCGCATCCACGCCGAATGCCAGAAGCCGAACAGCGTCATCGTTGGTGTCGGCAAATTTAAGCCTTGTGTGGTTCAACATCGTCCATGCCTTTGGTGCTGCAGGGGCAGCCTACTGCTTGCTGCGCAATCTGCAAGCAAAGGCGTGTCGCAGACCCGCGTCTAACCCGGCATGTTTTGCATATCCCACACTGCACTGAGCGAACGATCGGCAATACGCCTTAGCCTGTTCAACGTAGCACCCAACGAAACGCCTTCTCTCAAACGTCCGCACGCGGCGACATCATCAGCAACCCGCGAGAACGTCGTCATTCCGATATTTTCGGCGGTCTTTACCAAAAGATCGGCGCGACGGGTCAAAACATCCATGTTTTGTGCCACATACGCGTCTTCAATCGCGACCATTCCCCGTGCCAATTCTTCCATCGCCGTGGTAATCAAAGCCTCGGCACGTGCTTCGCCCATGGACACGCACAGTTCCACCAAACGGTCCGGATCAACCCGAACCGGTTCACGCATTTCGAGTTTCAAAACATCCTGCATAACGCACCCCATTATCCGTGCCCCCTTAAAGCACGCTGCAAACATCGGTGGCGAAACTGAACAAAGTCTTTCCGGCACGGCACGATTTCCCTCGAATTTCTGCTCAATTCGACCTACTTGTGTTCGAAACTTTCAGAGGTACCCCATGCGCACGCCCAAACCCCTGCCGCACTATCTGATCAACCGCTACCATGGCTGGAAGGCCACGACTTATTCGGAGAACGAACCGTGGTACCGCAGGCTTGCCACCGACGGGCAAAATCCGCGCGCCATGGTGATTTCATGTTGCGACAGCCGCGTGCATGTCACCTCTATTTTCGGGGCGGAGCAGGGCGAGTTTTTCATCCACCGCAACATCGCCAACCTCGTGCCGCCGTATAATCCGGATGGCGAGTATCACGGCACATCAGCCGCTATCGAATACGCTGTGGGTACCCTGAAAGTCGCCCATATCATCGTGCTGGGACATTCAAACTGCGGCGGGGTCAACGGGTGCCACGACATGTGCTCGGGCCATGCGCCGGAGCTGGAAGAAAAGACCAGCTTCATCGGGCGCTGGATGGACATTTTACGCCCCGGCTACGAGCGCGTGAAAGATATCGAGGACGAGGCGGAGCGCCGAAGCGCGTTGGAAAAAGAGGCGGTTTTGGTCTCCTTGGAAAACCTCGCAGGCTTCCCGTTCATCGCCCAAGAGATGGAGCAAGGCATGCTAAGCTTACACGGTCTCTGGACCGACATTGGCGAAGGTGGTTTGGAACACTACTTGCCAGAAACCGGATTCGTCCCGGTTTAGACCCCAAACCGCCGGAGGAGCCGCATGGGCGACGTGTTATCGCTGGCAGCTGACAACCTGCTGTCCCCCTTGATCCTG
Source organism: Litoreibacter ascidiaceicola (assembly GCF_900129235.1). Classification (GTDB taxonomy): domain Bacteria; phylum Pseudomonadota; class Alphaproteobacteria; order Rhodobacterales; family Rhodobacteraceae; genus Litoreibacter; species Litoreibacter ascidiaceicola. Next base: position 314,617 of record NZ_FQUV01000005.1, read on the forward strand.
TTCTTTGTCTTGGGCGTTCTGGCCGCGTTCGCGCGATCTGATCTCACCATACCGGAAGCCGCCGCCAAGGCGCTGTCGATCTACTTGCTGTTTGCGATTGGCTTCAAGGGCGGCGCCTCGGTTGCAGCGCACGGAGTTGATGCGGGGTTGATCCTGTCGTTGATTGCCGGTGGGATTTTGTCAGCGACAATCCCGTTCGTGGCCTTCGGACTTCTGCACATCATGACGCAGCTAAGCACCATCGATGCAGCCGCCGTTGCGGGGCATTACGGCTCGATCTCTATCGTGACCTTTGTGGCCTGCACCAGTGCGCTAACCGGACGCGGCTTGGATCCCGAAGGCTACATGGTCGCGGTTGCGGCCATCATGGAAGCGCCAGCGATCCTTTCAGCCCTTTGGCTGGTGTCGCGCAAGGCAGGCGGTAACCAGATGGACGGGAATTTGTGGCGGGAGATATTGCTGAATGGCTCCATCGTGCTGCTGATCGGCAGCTTCGTCATTGGCGCGATCACCGGACAAGACGGGTTAGAGAAAATCGCCAGTTTCATCGTCTCACCGTTTCAGGGCGTTTTGTGTCTATTCCTGCTGGATATGGGCCTTGTCGCGGGTCGCGGGTTGCGGAACAGCGGTAAACACCTGACGCCCGGCGTGTTCGCTTTCGGCATGCTGATGCCATTGGTCGGCAGTTGTTTCGGCCTTGCGGCCGGAATGCTGCTGGGGCTGTCCACCGGCGGAGTTGCGCTGTTCATGACCCTGGGTGCGTCGGCCAGCTATATCGCAGTTCCGGCGGCGATGCGCGTAGCGTTGCCCGAGGCCAATCCGTCGATATATCTGACGCTGTCCTTGGGGATCACCTTTCCCTTCAACCTGACCCTTGGCATCCCGACCTATATCGCAATTGCCAGCAAAGTAACCGGAGGATGACCCATGCAAACCCATGATGCCAAACGCGTGGTGATCACCATCGAAGCCGTGATGGAAAGCCGTCTGACCGACGCCCTGCAAACAGCTGACGTAACGGGCTATTCCATTCTGCCGGTGCTTGGTGGATCGGGGCGGTCCGGCCCATGGAGCCGTGAGGGGCAAGTGAGCCGTGCGGGCGGCATGGTGCAGGTCATCTGCATCGTGCATCCCGACAAGCTGGACAAACTGCTCGACGCGGCCTTTGCGGTGGTCGAGCGGCATATCGGCATCGTGACCGTGACCGACTGTCAGGTTCTACGCGCAGAGCGGTTCTAGGCTACGGCTGCCAGAACAGCTGCTGCCCTTCGGGCCAGTCCATTTCGACGTTCACCCGGACGGTTTTCTTTTCGCCCGGACCGACTTCAAGGTTCCAGACAGACACACCGCGCTTTTGCTCGAAATCACTCTCATCCGGTGACGGGCGCGAACTTGTTGTGATGCTGAGATCTTCCTGCTCTGCATAGGGCAGCGCGAATATGGTTTGGACCTCTTCTGTCGTGGCAAGTAGGTTTTCCACCGAGAACTCCATCTGCTGCATCCGAGTACTGCTGGAAGTCAGGAAGCCACGGTCGCCTGTGTCGTTGTCCAGCAATTTATACTCGAGGCGCAGGCCTTCGAGCGTGCCGAAGGACACTTCGGCCTTGTCGCCCGCAGGGATCAGCGGCAAAGCGCTGCGGCCGACGAACACGCCGTCACGGGAGACCGACATCTGACCGGGCAGGAAGGGCTCCTGCGTGGAGTTGGTGAACTCCGCCATCAAGAACGCGGTTTTGTCGAAGCGAGGTGCTGCGCGATTGAATTCGCGAGCGTCGAAGGTGAAATCGTCCAGAGCAAGGATCAACTCACCACCGCCAGTGGCGAGACTGACTGGCTCGGGATATTCATAGGTGACAGACAGTCCGTCAATAACGGCTTGGGCGCGAGGAGCAGCCAGGACCGGTTCTGGTGCACCCTCATCGGCACGGGCCAGATCAAGGCTGTACTCCGCTTGCGGTGCAGACCTAACAACGGAGCTAAGGCCTGCCTTGCCCTTCGCCTGTATGAACGCTTGAGACGGATAGGGCTCGGTCGGGTTCACCTGCGCAAACGGGTTCGCTGTCGACAGGACCAAATCAACATCCGACCATAATTCGCCGGTAGATTGATACATGACGACCTTACGCTCCATCGCGACGCGCGCATCATCACCGCGGGTCAGGTTCAGGTCGTAATCCGCCCGCCAGCCCGCGTTATAATTCAGGGTGTTCAATGTCAGATTGACCGGACCTGCGTTTGCAGCCTCAACGGACAAGGCCAGAATGGTCACAGAGCCCGTTGGCGGGGATAAGCGGCGCAAGTCCAGCTCGGCCTGTGCGAGGGATTTCTTGGCCTCGTCGCGGGCTTTTTCGTCGTCGCGCAAAGCGACTGAGGCCGCATATTGCTCCGTCCATGCTTTCGCCAATTCATCCGCAACCATGTCGCTTGCTGCGCGCATGGCCTCGGCATCTGCTCCCGTCAGCGAAGCACCGGTTAGCGAGCGAAGATACGCGTTCTTCGCGCCTTGCGCTTCGACAGCAGCTTGGCCGCGCACGACAACGTCTTCCAACGCCTGCAAGGCATCCTTGGCAGCTTCGACACGCTCTGACGCGGCGGTTTGCTCGGGGGAATAGGCCGCTTTCGGGTCGCTCAGAAAATCGTTCAAAACCTCCATCGCGCCAATCGCAAAACCGTCCGGCGCGTTCACGCGCGGCGGGCCGTCGCTGCTGCCAGCTTGATAGGGAACCAGTATCCGGTGTTTGCCTTGCGGCAGGTCGACCGCAATGACGCGCGTGACGGTCGCACCTTGCGGATAGACGGTGACGGAAGTGACGGGCGCAACCAACTGAAAGTCCTCGGCGTAAGCGGCGGACGACAGAAGGGCGGCGGATAGGGCTAGGGAACGGAGCATATGAAAAGGGCCTCAAATCAATTGATCTGAGGCCCAATGTTTCGTGTCAGCAAAGGCTTTGCAAGCCTAGCCTTTTTTCAGGCACCGCGTGCCCAGCGTTTCAGCGATTTGCACTGCGTTCAGGGCAGCGCCCTTGCGCAGGTTATCGCTGACGCACCACAGGTTGATGCCGTTGTCGATGGTGCTGTCCTGACGGATGCGGGAAATGAAGGTCGCAAAGTCGCCGACACATTCGACGGGCGTCACGTAGCCACCGTCTTCGCGCTTGTCGATCACCATGACACCGGGGGCCTCGCGCAGGATGTCGCGGGCCTCGTCTTCATCCAGGTGGTCTTCGAACTCGATGTTGATCGACTCGGCGTGACCCACGAAAACCGGAACGCGGACACAGGTCGCGGTGACCTTGATGTTCTTGTCGATGATCTTCTTGGTTTCAACGACCATCTTCCACTCTTCCTTGGTGGAACCGTCTTCCATGAACACGTCGATATGCGGGATCACATTGAACGCGATCTGCTTGGTGAACTTGCTTGGCGGTTTGTTGTCGACGGGGTTGTAGATCGACTTGGTCTGATCCCACAGTTCGTCGATAGCCTCTTTGCCTGCACCGGACACCGACTGGTAGGTGGAGACGACAACGCGCTTGATCCGCGCACGGTCGTGCAACGGCTTCAGCGCCACTACCATCTGCGCCGTGGAGCAGTTGGGGTTGGCGATGATGTTTTTCTTGGAATAGCCCATCACGGCCTCGGGGTTCACTTCTGGAACCACCAACGGCACGTCAGGGTCGTAGCGGTATAACGATGAGTTATCGATCACCACACAGCCAGCTTTGGCAGCAATAGGCGCATATTTCTTCGTGGCTTCGGAGCCTACCGCGAACAGCGCGATGTCCCATCCGGTAAAGTCGAAGGTATCAAGATCTTTGGTCTTCAGGGTTTTCTCGCCGAAGGAAACTTCGGTGCCGATCGAGCGACGGGAGGCCAGAACCTCGATTGTGTCCACTGGGAACTGACGTTCATCCAGAATGTTCAGCATCTCGCGACCCACGTTGCCCGTGGCGCCTACGACGACGATTTTGTAACCCATGATCCCTTTGATCCTTCTATAGGTCTTGTTTCAGACGGGGCCTGATACTCTTTTGAGACCCGATGGGAAAGGGCCATGTTGCCCCAGCCTTGCCGCGCCGCGCAAAACTGCGTTACACAGATCGCTAAAGTAGCCATATGTGAGCCTTTTCTTGAGCAACCCGACAGACCTAGATCTGGCCCAGTCGACCGAGAGCGGAGGCAAGCTGTTCGCCCGCCTGTGGCGTGGGTACTTGCGCAAACACTGGATGCTTTTCGTGCTGGCCTTCGTGTTCATGGTCATCGAAGGCAGCACCTTGGGTGCGCTCAGCTACATGCTGCAGCCGATGTTCGACCTTGTGTTCGTCGAGGGTCAGGCGAGTGCCATCTGGTGGGTCGGCATTGGAATCTTCGCACTTTTCGTCATCCGCGGCATTACCGGCATCATCCATAAGAGCATTCTGACCGGCGTGTCTTTCCGTGCCTCAACAGAGGTGCAGGTCGACCTGCTGCGGCACACGCTGACCCTTGATAACGCGTTCCACTCCCGCACCTCGCCCGGCTCCATGATCGAGCGGGTTCAGGGGGATGTGACTGCGATCCAAACCCTTTGGAACATGATCCTTGTGAGTGCTGGCCGCGACCTTATTGCGCTGCTGTCGCTTCTGGGCGTGGCGTTGTCGATTGATTGGAAATGGACGCTGGTGGCGATCATTGGCGCCCCGATGTTGGTAATCCCCAGCCTGCTGGTTCAACGCTATGTGCGACGCAAATCGAACTACCTGCGCGACGTGGCTGGCAAACGGACCACCCGTCTGGACGAAGTATTTCACGGCGTCACCCCGATCAAACTGAACCGGATGGAAGAGTATCAGGTCGAGAATTTCTCTGGTCTGTCAGATACATGGGTAAAAGCGACGATCAAAACTACCATCGGGCAAGCCACCGTGCCGGCCTTGGTTGATTTCGCCGTGGGATTCGGCTTTTTCTGCGTCTTGCTATACGGCGGCCCGCAAATCATTGCGGGCGAGAAAACCATTGGTCAGTTCATGAGCTTCTTCACTGCCATGTCACTGGCCTTTCAACCCATGCGCCGCTTGGGCGGAGTTTTGGGCTATTGGGAAATGATGATCGCCAGCCTCAGCCGAATCTTCGGGCTGTTTGATACCAAACCCGCCGTGGCGGATCGAACATCTGACGAAGCCGTACTGGATGGCTCCTCCATCGTCTTCGACGATGCCTCTTTGTCCTATGGTGACAAAGCCGTGTTGAACGGCCTAAGTTTCACCGCGAATTCTGGCACCACCACAGCGCTGGTTGGGGCGTCAGGGGCGGGCAAGAGCACCGTGTTCAACGTCCTCACCCGTTTGGTTGATCCGGCAAGCGGCAAGATCACGATCGGAGGCGTGGACGTCAAAGACATGCCCCTGTCGCAACTGCGCGGCTTGTTCTCGGTCGTGTCGCAAGATGCATTGTTGTTCGATGAGACGCTGCGTGAAAATATCCTGCTGGGTCGTGAAGACGTCGATGACGCGCAGCTAAAACAGGTGCTGGACGATGCACATGTCAGCGATTTCCTGAAAGACCTGCCCGACGGGTTGGAAACCGCTGTCGGCCCACGAGGCAGCAACCTGTCGGGCGGGCAGCGCCAACGCGTCGCCATTGCCCGTGCGCTGCTGCGTGACACACCGATTCTGTTGTTGGACGAGGCGACCAGCGCCTTGGACGCCGAATCCGAAAAGGTGGTCCAAAAGGCTTTGGAACGACTTTCCAAAGGCCGCACAACGCTGGTTATTGCCCACCGCTTGTCCACTGTTCGCGATGCGGACCAAATTCTTGTGCTTGATCACGGTAAGCTGGCGGAAAGCGGGCCGCATGACGAATTGATCGGCAAGGCCGGTATCTACGCCCGTCTGCACGACCTGCAATTCCAAACAGGCACCAAGCCTTTCACCGGAGATATCCCCGTGACGTCCAAGACTTTCACGCGCAGCACTGGCTCCGGCATCTGGCGCAGCCTAAACGGCAAAGAGCGCAATCTTGATGATGCCGATGACAAGCTGCCGTTCGGTCATTTTGCCCCGAATGCGGTGCAACGCGGTATGATTTCACTGGGCAAATCAACCCCGCTCAAACGCGGGGTGTTTCGTGGTGGGTGGACTTCTTCAGTGCTCGCTGCCGGACGTGGGAAGCTAGATATTTACTTCCGCGACTGCGCCTACCGCATCCGCGGCGAGAACAACCTTATCGAATACGGTCTCCTTCTGAACCCGGACTATAACGGCGAGGATTTGGACTTCCTGACAAAAGACGCGCCGGTTGATGCCAATTTCCTGGACCTTGGTTGCAACATCGGGCTGTATGCCCAACCCATGGCCCGTAGCGCGCCGCAGGGCCGCACGCTTGCCATCGACGCAAACCCGCTGATGGTGGACCGCCTGTCGTGGAACGCTGAGGCCAGCGGGTTGGGCAATCTGACCGTGTTCCACTGCGCTGTCAGCGATCAGGAAGGGCGAGGCGACCTGCAAATCCGCAAGGATGATCTGGCAATCGTTGCAGTTGAAGAAACACCCGACGGGGAAATGCCTGTGCGTCGTCTTGATGCCCTGCTGGAAGAGCACGGGATTACGGCGATCTATGGCTTGAAAATCGACATCGAAGGGCATGAGGACAAAGCATTGGTGCCCTTCATGGAGACCGCACCCGACGCATTGCTACCGCACCGGATTGTCATTGAGCACCCCTACCCTGACGCGGATTATCCCGGCTGCACCAAGGCCTTCGCAGCGCGTGGATATGTTTTGGTCACGCGTACCCGAAACAACTCGCTATACGAGTTACCAAGCGCCTAAGTGTGTTTGCGCGATAGCGTTGCGACTTGGTTTCGATAGGTCCAGCGCTTCGCCGCTGCGATCAGTTTTTGCCACAAACTCCGTTTGCGTGACACCGTGCTGCCACCAGATTCCTGCGTCAGATCGGACACCCCAGATGGCACAACGCAATGCGGGCGCACGCCTGTTTCCCAGAATAGCTGAAGAAAGCCGTCAACCGGCCGGTCAATCTGTTCGCTTGCGGAAAGCAGTGAGCGGGCGGCGTCCAAGCTGACGAGTTGCGCCGAAGTCCGCAAGGGAATGACCTGAGGTAGGATGATCGCGACGGGGCCGGATTGCTCCACCACGGAAAACGGTGGTTTGACCGCCCGTACTTGCAACTGGATGTAGCCCAATTCGGCAATATGGGATTCCGCCATAGCAAGCGCCGCGCGAAATTCAGCTGGGTTGATAGCGACGTCATCTTCAAGGATGAGCGCCACTTTTACGTCATTGTCGACCATGTGGCGCCAGACGCTGCGATGGCTTTCAAAACAGCCAACCTCGCCCATGGACAGCGAAAACGGGTAGGCTGGCTGAAACAGCGCTGGGCCGGATATGAAATGGTCCCGCACCGCCGAGTCCATCGCCGCCCCGTCACACGCAGGCCAGATGCGCGCCGGATAGGGTGATTCCTGCATCATGGTATCAACATGAGGGCGGCGTGCGGAGGCGCGTTCCAGATGGATGATAAAGGTTTCGGTCACTGGCGGGCTGCCTCGTTCCAGAGCTGTTGATAGACCGCGTTTATGCCATTGACCTCGGTTTGAATTCCATAGCTATCGCGCGCGACTTGAATAGCGCGGCGTGACATTGCCTCAAGCAGCGACTTATCGCTCAACAAGCTCCGGATCTCGTTAACTGCGCCATACACATCGCCAAGCGACACCACGCGACCAGCCTCGCCCTGCGCAGAGAACGCGCGGAAATAACCGGTATCGGTTGCGACAAACGGCACGCCTGAGGCCATGGCTTCTAGCGGTGTCATTCCGTAGCCTTCGTAGCGCGGCATGGGCACCAGAAGGCTAAGGCCGCGCAGGATTTTTGACAGGTTTTTAGGCTCTATTTCACCTGGAAACAGGATACGTTCCGACAGTCCCGAAGCTTCCACGCGCGCCTTGAGGTCGGCCAAAAACGTCTCGTGCGACCTGCCAGCGCGGCCAATGACCAACGCAGTAGCGTCAGGATGGGATGGCAACACACGGATCATTGCTTCGACAAACTGGTCGGTACCTTTTTCGGGTCTAATACGCCCGACGGCGGCTATCCCGCGTTTGCCGGGGAAACGTGTCGCGGCCCAAGCAGCGGCCCTGTTTTCGGTGGGATGAAAAGCATCCGTATCCACGCCATGGGGCACGATTGCGCGAACATGTGGCACGTATTCTGCGGCGGCTTTGGTCGTCGCAATAACGGCATCCATGCGCGAGATCAGCCAACGCGGAAATGCCGAATGCCGTCGCTGCGCGGCCGAGGTGAAAACGATCTTTATCGGCAGCCTGAGCACGTCGCGCGTCCAGATCGCCGCGCGCATTTCGGTATTGCGTCGCACATGCCAGATCGAGAAGGGGTATCCATCGGGCGCAGTGCGAGACAGAGCACGGGCAGTTTTCAAGTCGATCGGTTTAGGACATTCCGGCAAAGGCTGGCCTACCAGACGCAGATCAAGCCCCTTTGCCTGCGCGCGCACAACCCCTGCGGCGGTCGCGGATACGCCGGTGAAGTTCTTGTTGAAGTTGGTTACAAAAATAGGCGGCGTCTGGGTCATGTCATTTGACTACGCGAGGGAAGCGCGGCGTGCAAACTGTAAGCGAAGCCGCTACCGTCTGACCGCTGCCAGTCCGAGCAATAGCCATCCAAGCAACCCTTGGCTATGCGCTGAAAGGTTGGCATCCGCTTGAAAGCTGAGCAGCCGTAAGATGTGACGAGGCCCCGGCGGCCAGCCAATGACCCATTGCGCCGGCAAACCGTCGATGATGACGCGGTAATACTGGTAGTAAATTTGCGGGGACAGCCAGACGAAGCTGGCAAACACGGCCACCCCAATCACGATCCGCAGTATCAGTGGCCGTTTGGCACCAAGCCGCCATGCAACGTAGCCCCAGCACAGCATCAGGCCCGCGGACATTGCGACAAGCCCGATCTGTTGCGGGGCCGTTAGCGTGAAAAAGCTGTCGGATTCATACAAATCAGGCTCTAATCTGGCGCAAAGTCAGGTTTTTTCGCATATGGGATATGCCCCAGCTTCATCCAGACCCGTGTACCATTGTCACCTGCGTCAGCACGCAAGGTTGCGCCCATGGGCAGCCTTAGCCAATCATGTTTCTCCAAGTCATCGCCACCCTCGGTGGCCGAACCTTCCAGAACCAGAATCTCTCCGCCGTCGGGCAAGTCCAGTTCGATAGACGCACCTGCCTCCCACGCTTCAACACGAACCTCTTCGCGACCGTCACGGAACAAGACTGCGGAACGCACACCGTGTCGATCAGTGTCCGGCTCAAAGTCGAGGGCATTCATATCGGTGGTCACGGCGGTTCGGTCGTCCATATCGAACTGCCACAGCTTCACAAATATTGTACAGCCATCCTTTGACCCCGGCGTGTGGCTGGAGGTTGGAGGATTGCGAACATAGGTCCCAACTGGGAAGTCGCCATGTTCGTCTTGAAAAACGCCCTCAAGCACGATGAATTCTTCGCCACCTGTGTGGGTGTGGGCGGAAAAATGGCTGTCGGGCGCGTAGCGCACAATCGTCGTGGCCCGCGCAACCTCGTCCCCGATGCGATCGAGCATGCGCCTGTCGACACCGCGCATTGGCGACGCGGCCCAATCTATTTGATCGGTGTGGACAACGACGCGTTGTGAAAAGTCTGAATTCAGGTCCATGTCGGCCTCCGCTGGGATTTGGTCCAAGCTAACGGGCATTCGAGCGAAGGCAATCCGGCCACACGGCTATGTGACGCGCTGACCCGCCTATTTCTTCGGCTGGAACGGCTTCATGAAGGACCCAATACGCGGCGATGTTCCCGTCTCAGGGCGTGACCGCGTGTTGAGAACAGGGGTTCCTGATGTCGTGGACCGGCTTTCGCGCAGCACGATATACATGCCGCTGGCGATGATAATGGCGGAGCCTACGAGCGTTCCAAAGTCAGGCCATTCATCAAAGAACAACGCGCCGTAGACCGTCGCCCAAAGGATCTGGCTATACTGCATTGGCGCGACAATCACGGCTTCGCCGGTATTGTAGGCTCCGATCAAGAAGCGGCCAGCGATCCATGCGAAAACTGCGACGATGGCAATGAGCCCAAGGTCTTCGATTGGCATCGGCACGTAAACTGTTGGCAGCAATGCCCCCATCACCAGAAAGTTTGCCATCATTGGATAGAGCATGATCACAACCGTCCGCTCTTCACGCCCGATCTTGCGCACGATCACCGAGGCAAATGCCCCGCCAACTGCGCAAGCAAGCGCCGCCAGGTGGCCCAAACCAAGCTCTGTCTGTCCAGGGCGCAGCACGACCAAGACACCGCAGAGGCCCACCAATACGGCAAGCCAACGACGCAGGCGAACCTCCTCCCCCAGAATCGGGATGGCGAGGACGGTAATTAACAAGGGCGAGGCGAATATGATGGCGTAGACTTGCGCCAAGGGCAGGACCGAAAACGCATAGAACGCTGAGAATCCGGTGATCACGGCAGCAACTGTCCGCGCAACCATCCAATACGGGTGCCGCGGTATCAGTGTCCCGCTGGTCTGGTCCCGTAACAGCCAAAGCGTGGCCAACGGAAAGCTGAGGACAACCGAAAAGAACACGATCTGTATGGGCGAGTATGTCCCGCCCAATACTTTGATGACGATGTCATGCGTCGCGAAAATTCCGAACGCAACCAGTGCAAGCAATGCGCCTTTTGCATTCGGAGTCATTAGCAATCCCCTACAGGCTGGCGTCCAGCGCGGCCAGAATGACATCGCCCATTTCGGTGGTGGATACGGGTGTGCCGCCGTCAGGGCCCATCAGGTCGGCGGTGCGAACACCATCAGCTAGAACCTTCTCGACGGCCTTTTCCAGACGGGTCGCTTCTTCGCCTTCGTCGAACGAATAGCGCAGGGCCATTGCAAAGCTGAGGATACAGGCGATCGGGTTGGCTTTGCCTTGACCCGTGATGTCCGGGGCGGAGCCGTGTACCGGCTCGTAAAGTGCCTTCGGGCGACCTTCAGCATTGGGCAGGCCCAGCGACGCGGACGGCAACATGCCAAGGCTACCGGTCAACATGGCGGCGCAGTCGGACAGCACGTCACCGAACAGGTTGTCTGTAACGATCACGTCGAACTGTTTGGGCGCACGGACCAGCTGCATTGCACCGTTGTCGGCATACATGTGGGACAGTTCCACATCCGGATATTCCGCGTCATGGATTTCCTGAACCACATCGCGCCACAGGATGCCGGACTCCATCACGTTGGCTTTTTCCATGGAGCAAACCTTGTTGCTCCGCTTGCGTGCCAGCTCGAATGCGGAACGGGCGACGCGCGCAATCTCGGACTCGGTGTAGCGTTGCGTGTTCACACCCACGCGCTCGTTGCCCTCTTTGTGGATACCGCGAGGCTCCCCGAAATACACGCCAGAGGTCAGTTCGCGGACGATCATGATGTCGAGACCGGACACGATATCTTTCTTCAACGAGGAGAAGTCGGCCAAGGCATCGAAACACTGGGCAGGGCGCAAGTTCGAGAACAGGTCCATCTCTTTGCGCAAGCGCAGAAGGCCGCGTTCCGGCTTCACCGAGAAGTCGAGATTGTCGTATTTCGGGCCGCCAACGGCACCCAGCAGAACCGCATCAACTTCCATCGCGCGGGCCATGGTTTCATCCGACAGCGGCACGCCATGCTTGTCATAGGCAGCGCCGCCAACAAGGTCAGTTTCCACGTCGAACTTCAAATCACGCTTTTCACCGAACCAGTCGATGATACGCGTCACTTGCGCCATTACTTCAGGGCCGATGCCGTCGCCCGGCAGGATCAGGATGGAAGGGTTGGACATGGACTGCGCTCCGTCAAAAAATGAGTCCTCAGCGGGGTATCGCGCACGGCCTATGGGGTCAAGGTTGCTAGGGTGAATGCATGATCGGAATAGAGTTGTCTTGCGACAGATCCGGCTTCAATCCGTTCTCCAAAACCTTCCAAACCGCCGCAACACGAGGGGTGTGCCGAAGGGCCTCGTGCGTGGTCAACCACAGCTCCAATCCGGGAACCGGAAAATGAGGAAGTACAGCCTCAACCTCAGGCATGCGCGCGCCCAGATTGCAGGCCATTACGCCGATACCGGCCCCAGCGCGGATCATCTCGCAATGCACTTGTTGCGCATCACACCGGAATGCAAAATCTTGTCGCGTTAACTGCCACCCCAACTTCGCGGCACCGCGAATAAACCGCTCGGAACGATCGTAGCCCAGCAAGTCATGCTGCATTAGTTCTTCGATATTGGACGGTGTGCCGCGACGCTCCAGATAGCTTTTCGCTGCAAAGAACCCCAGTTTCAGAATGCCTATTTTCTTTGTAATCACCTCAAGTTGGGTCGGGCGGTACATGCGGACAGCGATATCCGCTTCGCGGAACAACAGGTTCTCGCTTAGGTCCGTGGCGTTCAATTCGATCTGGATATCGGGATGATCAATACGCAAACGGGCCAACACGGGTGGCAGGGAGTATAGCGCCGTGAAGTCACTCGCGGTGATGCGCACTGTCCCTTGCAAAGAGTTGTCATGTCCCGCCGCTGCTGTCGCCAAACCCGAAGCAGCTTCTGCCATTGCCGTCGCATGGGGAAGAAGCGCCTCGCCCTCGCCCGTAAGGCTCAACCCTTTTGGCTGGCGGTAGAACAAGGCAATGCCAAGCTGCTCCTCCATCGCTTTTACCTGTCGACCCAAAGTCGGCTGGCTCACACCCAAGGCACGCGCTGCACCTGATAGCGAGCCCTCGGCCACCACCGAGAGGAAGGCTTGGATCAACGTCCAATCGAGTCTGTCTATACGTTCCATTCATATATGAATATCAGACATCCGAATTTTGGCAATTTCATTTCATATTTGAATGAGTGACGTTAAGGCAATTCCGCTTCAGGAGATTTCAAGATGACCAAAACTGTTCTCATTCTCGGCGCTAACGGTCGCTTTGGCCGCAATGCCGCTGCCGCATTTTCATGGGCAAACTGGAACGTCATCCGCTTCGACCGCGCAACAGATGCACTTCCGGATGCCGCGTGGGGGGCCGACATAATCGTCAACGCGTGGAACCCCGCCTATCCCGATTGGGCGAAACTGGTACCACAACTGACCAAGCAAATCATCGACACGGCCAAGGATACCGGTGCCACAGTTCTGATTCCAGGGAACCTTTACAACTACGGCGCTGATATGCCCGCAGAGCTGAACGAAGCGACGCAACACAGACCGACAGGCCCCTTGGGTGAAATTCGCGAAACTATGGAGCGCGCCTATAAAGACGCGGGAGTGCGAACGATTGTGCTACGTGCAGGCGACTTCATCGACACTTCTGCAAGCGGGAATTGGTATGACAAAGTCATCACTGCGAAACTCCGCAAACGCTTCGTCGACTACCCCGGCGATCTGGACACGCCGCACTCTTGGGCCTTTTTGCATGATCTGGCCGACGCAGCCGTGATGCTGGCCGAGCAAGCTGATGACCTGCCCGACTTCTTCGACATCAACTTTCCCGGATACACCCTGACCGCACGGGAGCTTCACCATGCATTGGAGCAGGTCACCGAGCGGCAATTAGCCTTACGTCAAATGCCATGGTGGCCATTGCTGGCGGCCAAGCCATTCTGGCCAATGGCAAAACCGCTGCTGGAAACACGCTACCTTTGGAACACTCCGCATAGTGTCAAATCGAAGCGCTTCGCCGATCTTCTTCCAGATTTTGTGCCAACGCCGTTGCATGACGCCATCGCAGCATCATTGCAAGGTAACGTCGACCCAGACCGGATAGTGCCGCGACTCTCCGGAACTCTGCGGCGTCCGTTCAACTTTTGCTGCCCGTACTCGAAGGCGACGTGACGGCAAGACGTAATCCACCCGAAGCGCCAGACCAAATGCCCATTCAGCGGTAATCCCTCCGTTTGCGTCAGTCCGATGCGGGTCTTGCAAGGCATCGTGGTTCAGCAGGCTTTGAATGGCAGCGCGATGCCCTTCACCGCCTGACGGGTCGTTGTTCAAAGTGCCAAGCAAGACGAATGGCATCTGCTGAAGTGCAGGCTGCTCGATATGGCGACGCCAGAACCGAAGCTCTGCGGCATTGCGCAATCCGTTGCGATCCTCTGGACCGTCGAAAGCGGGGGTCGAGGCATGTGACGTCAGAACACGCAGCGGCCCTTTCGGTGTCTGGATCACGACATCCCACGCGCCAACGGTATGGAGTGGCAACACTGCCAAAACGGCATCGGGGAAAAACCCGCCTGCAGGCAGATCTGGCGTTTCCTGGTCGCGCCATAGAACATCACTCAAGTTTCGGGTTTGCCCGTCGACAAGAGGGAATCGCGACAACAAAAGCATTCCCCCCTGACCCGCAAAGCGCCCGTAACCCAGCATATCCCTAGGCTCTCCCAGCTTGCCGTTCCGGTCCAGATCGGAACCGCTCCCGATCCCGGTGTTCGGGCGCGCTGTGTAGGAGAACGGCATTTCGTGCCCCATGCCAGCCAAACGGGTCTGGATTAAATGAGCCGCTATCCGGTCATGATCAAAATCAACGTTCTGCAAGACCACGATGTCCGGAGCGAGATGCGCAATAGGTCTTAGCTCGACATCCGCCTTTGCTGCCATCAGATCGCGCACAAGCAAAGCCGGCCCGTCACGAGACAGGCCGGTGTGGTAAGTCATAATTCGGTAGGTATCCGCCGCCGCAGGCAAAGCTGCGACAAGCAGGAAGGTCAGGCAGGCAGCAAGCCAGCGGCCACAGCACGCGCGCCACGCATCCGCTTTTCGTCGATCATGTCGGCGATGCGGTTCATCGCGATGCCGCGCATGAACAGGCTTGCGGGAAGGAAGGCCCATATGGAAATCATCCAAACCAGTGTTTGCGGCGAATCCATCATCGACGCATTGAACAGCCCCGAGGCGGATCGCGCCACGGCAGGGGTCAAGAATGGCAGGAAGAACCCTAACGCAATGTTAAAGCGCGCGTCGCGGTTCAACCGTGTCACGACATCCGCACCCATAGTTGGGTCAAAGGTCGGCAGGTTGGTCCAGAAGTTGAATGCCTGTGTGCGGTTTGGCCAACCCATTACCCGCAGAACAATCAGAAACACGGCCAGCGTCAGCAAGGACACAAGATAGCTCACACCGACGGCGGCACGCATCAGGTTCATGTGCTCCACGTTGCTTTGGTCAGGAACCAGCAACATGATCAGGCGAACCGGACTGTACGGGAAGTCGATGACATAGCCCACAAGATGCCCGACAGCCTGAACGAAGCGGGTCAGGGTCGTCGGCTCATAGAGGCCGCGGAAGATGATCGAAAGCAGAAACACCGTCACAAAAAGCGAAAGGAAGCGCACGCGGTTAAACGGCGGTGCATTGCGGAATTCTATCAGGCAAGGATAGGTGGAGCCGTATTCGATGAGCGTAATCAAACCCGCGAAGAGTCCTACCAGCACGACCATTTGTGTCGTGTCTTGCGTCACTCCCGGAAGCAATAGAGATGGCGTGCAAATCAACAGCACGACAAACATTGCGCGGGCGACCGCGCCTGTCAGGCGTGATACCACGTCGATAAACCCCTCAACCCGAGCGGGTCCGATACTTTGCCGAACCCTGTCCCAGAAAGATGATCCTTTGGCTTCTGCCGAAAGGTGCCTCATTTTCGCCTCAGTTTTGCCTAGATTCAGATACTCCTTCAACCATCTGATAAGACTGAGGGATTTTATTGGAAGATTCCGTGGTATTCTTGTGTCACTCGAAATCGCCCATTCGCGCATCTAGACAAGCGGATATGCCCATCCGCAATATCTGGGGCGAAACATGGCAGCAATGTGTGGCGTCCTCGTGAACGGCCACGCCGACAGATTAACCATACCCTTCGTTTTCAGCCTGAAGTTTCAACCATTGGCTTGGGGCTGCGTGCTTGATCCGAAGGAACTCGCGGTTGAAATTCGACTTGGTATTGAAGCCCGCCGTGAGCATTGCCGAGGTAACGCTCTCCCCGTGTTGCAGCGCTTTGCAAGCCACATCCACGCGCCGCGCATTGATATAACGTGACACGTTTTCACCCGTAGTCCGGTTAATGGCGCCCGACACTGCCTTGACCGGAAGCACCAACCGTCGAGCGATCTGGTTGAGGGTGAGATCCGGATCAAGGTAGAGCTTCTGCTGCATCATAAGAGCTTCAAGGCGCGCCATGATCTTGGCATCCTCTTCAGGGTCGGATTGCGTTTTTGGCTCGGAAGCCTCGTCGTCATCCGCAGTCTGCGTCCAGAGACTGCTCGACAAACTCAACGCCCCCAAGAGCAGCAACATCCCGGTGGATGACACAGCGACGATCCAAGGTTGCCACGCGCCTTGATCAAAAATCTGCGCCAGAACGATCGCGGCATCCCCTAGGGCCGACACGATCAAGGACACGCCAATGACCCGCCAGATCAAGCCAGGCACATTGCCCGCCGAAAGCCGCGTGATCGGCAATGCGTCGGAGCCGCGCGACGACACGATAAGAATGGCCACACCGTAACCGACGAACACCGCCGGAATCAGGAAATCAAGCGGTGTGCGTGCAAAGACAACACAGAACGCGATGAAAGCCGGGACCAAAGCGTGGGGCAAGTGGCGGCGCGGATCGAACCGACGCACCGCAGATGTCTCGAACGCCACCCACGCCAAGGGTGGAATAGCAGCAGCTGTAATCGGCTGGATCGCAAGCGCCCAAGAGACCCCGTAATGCTGGCTTAGTGAAATTATCAAACTTTGCACGGCGCTTTGAAGCAGCAAGACAGCGATGAAGCTACGCCCGCGCCCATCCACGATCAGCTTTAGGAACAGGAACGCCAGAACGAGGCTTCCGAATAGGGGAATGGGCAATACGGGCATCAAGAATGGTCCTTTCGACGCCCTTGCTAGTCCTAGATCGCGTTCTGCTCGACCTAAAACCGGTTTTGGGACGCTCAAGCCCGCATTTTCTCGCATCACTGCTTCAGTCACATCACATATCAGGAACTCCACTATGAAACACATCACACTTCTTGCAGCATTGAGCTTGGCACCGTCCGTAGCTTTTGCAGAGACAAACATCGGCATGGCCGACTTCACCTACGAGGCCGCGCATCATGGCAAGCCGGTCTCGTCGGTCATCTGGTATCCATCCAGCGAGGGCGGCACTATAACTCGCGCGGCAGAGAATGCCGTGTTCTACGGGGTAGACGCCCGCCAAGACGGGCCATTGTCGGAAGGGGGCAAGCTGCCCGTGGTTCTATTATCCCACGGCCTCGGGGGAAACTGGCGGTCGCTCGCGTGGTTGGCCGAAGACTTGGCCAGTCAAGGCGCACTTGTTATTTCCGTGAACCATCCCGCCAGCTCGACATTTGATTTCGACATGGGAGAAGGCCTGAAACACTGGACCCGTGCTCGGGACATGTCGCGGGCATTGGATAAGCTGATGGACGATCCGACATTCTCGGGCCGTATCGACACCAGCCGCATCATGGCTGCAGGGTTTTCCTATGGGGGCTGGACGGCACTTTCACTGGGCGGCGTTACAGGCAATTTGGCGGGCGAGATTGCAGAATGTGACGTGCAGGGGGACGCTTCGAGCCATTGTGGCGACCTTAAGAAAGCCGGAGTTAGCTTCGGTGATCTGAAAGCTGATATGTGGGACGCATCATACAAGGATGCGCGGATCACCCATGTCGCGGCCATGGATCCCGCGCTGCACCACGGTTTCAAACAAGCCAACGTGGCGGACCTGACCGCTGACACGGTTTTGATCGCACTGGGTGAAGGGGCTGACCGTTTGGTGGCCACAGATTTCGACGCAAGTGGTTTTGTGGACCTGTTGCCGGACGCCAAGGTGCTTCGGATTGCTCCGGCCTTTCACTTTAGCTTGCTACCACTTTGCAAACCGGCAGGTGCGGAGATTTTGAAGGAAGAGAAGGATGATCCGGTTTGTACCGATCCTGAAGGCGCTGATCGCGCGCAGATCCACGCTGCTGTGATTGAAGCACTGTCCAAGCAACTGGGTCTTTAAAATGAAAATGGCCAGCCTCCGTTCGGGGCTGGCCATCTTGCTCATCTAATTTGCGTTAGACCCAGGGGCGCTCGGCACCGGCCTTCGCCTCGAACGCCTTAACGCTGGCGACCTTTTCCATGGTCAAGCCGATGTCGTCCAAACCATTCATCAGGCAGTGCTTTTTAAAGTTATCCACTTCGAAGCTGAAAACTTCGCCATCGGAGGTCGTCACAGTCTGTGCCTCAAGGTCGATGGACATGCGGGCGTTCGCACCCTTCTCCGCGTCCTTCATCAGCACGTCGACCTGTTCTTGTGGCAGAACGATCGGAAGGATGCCGTTCTTGAAACAGTTGTTATAGAAGATGTCAGCATAGCTGGGCGCGATAACGCAGCGGATACCGAAGTCCTTGATCGCCCAAGGCGCATGCTCACGCGAAGAACCGCAGCCGAAGTTGTCGCCAGCGACCAGAATCTCTGCCTCGCGGTATTGCGGTTTGTTTAAGACGAAGTCGGCGATTTCGTTGCGGTCGTCGTCATAGCGCATTTCGTCGAACAGGTTCACACCCAGCCCGGAGCGCTTGATGGTCTTCAGGAACTGCTTGGGAATGATCATGTCGGTGTCGACATTGATCAGGGGCATCGGTGCGGCGATCCCGGTGAGTGTTTCGAACTTGTCCATGGTCGACTCCTTGTCAGACGGTCGCGCCCTTGTGCCAAAGCTCTATCGCCTATGCAAGATGGCCTGCATTGAATCAGTGAACAGCTTGACTTGGATCAAATCAGAACAAGGCAAAATAACACATTCAATAAACGTAATATGATTAGGAGATGAGTCGATGTCGACAGAGCAAACCAGTCCGCGGCCGACCTATGGCCCGCTATATTTCCTCGCAGCCCTAGGGGCTGGAGGGCTTACAGTAACCTTCTTTCTATACCTGATGTTCTGGGTGCCGCATGCGGGCCGTTCTGTTCCGGTGTTCGAAGATATCATGGCGGCATTCGTTGCAGGCACGATGCTGACAAAGATTATGATCTCCATCGCATGGGCAGGAATCGCTATATTTTCGGCGCTGCTGGTTCAGATGCTGGTTTGGAATCTGCGTGAAATGGCACGCTTTCGCAAAACCGAAGGCTTCACGGCGCTGCACGCCGGTAACGCTGAATCGCAGATGATGGCAATTCCTCTCACCCTAGCCATGGGTGTGAACGGGGGATTCATTCTGGGGTTGGTGTTCGTTCCGGGTCTTTGGTCGATTGTCGAATACCTGTTCCCGCTGGCGATGGTCACCTTTGTTGCTATCGGCGTTTACGGGCTTCGTCTCTATGGTAAATTTCTGGGCCGCATACTGACGTCGGGCGGGTTTGAATGCTCGAAAAACAACTCTTTCGCACAAGCGTTACCAGGCTTTGCCTTCGCGATGGTGGCTGTTGGCCTTGCTGCACCTGCCGCGATGAGTTCCAACCTTGCGACTGTCGGGATCAGCCTGATCCTGTCGTCGTTCTTCGTCATCATTGCCGTCCTGATTGCGGGGTCCGCGATGCTGTTGGGGCTACGGTCCATGATGGAGCACGGGGCGAACGAAGACTCGGCTCCAACTTTGTTGATTGGGATTCCACTGCTGACCGTTATCGGCATTGCACTTATGAGACAGGTACACGGATTGCATGCCCAGTTTGGGGCGCATGGCGAAAACGTGGATAGTTTCAACATGCTGACAGTCATCGTCATGGTACAGATCGCCTTCGCACTGTTCGGTCTCGTGGTGCTTCGGGCGCAGGGCTATTTCAGCAAGTACGTGTCCGGCGACCAAGTATCCGCAGGGAGCTATGCGTTGATCTGCCCGGGGGTAGCGATGTCGGTGATGCTACAGTTCTATGTGAACAAGGGCCTCGTGGGCATGGGTATGATCGAGAAGTTCTCGACCGTTTATTGGCTGGCCAGCACGCCCGCGCTGTTGATCCAGTTCGGCACGATCGCCCTGCTGGTCATGCTGAACACCAAGCATTTCTGGGGCGGCACGAAGCCGATGTCGGCGCTGCCTGCCTAGGTCGCTCACAACTTACAAATAAGGCCCGACACATGGAAATGTATCGGGCCTTAATTTGTCCAAACTCTACGTCACGCCCAAGACTTTAAGCGGAACGTACAGATCGCTGAGACTACATAACCTCGCGCACATCCGTCAGATGGCCGGAAATGGCGGCGGCGGCGGCCATCGCTGGCGACAGCAAATGGGTGCGACCGCCACGACCTTGGCGGCCCTCGAAGTTACGGTTGGAGGTAGCCGCGCAACGCTCCCCCGGAGCCAGTTGGTCTGGGTTCATCGCAAGACACATGGAGCAGCCCGCCAAACGCCATTCAAAACCGGCATCCTGGAATATTTGAGCCAAACCTTCTTCTTCTGCCTGAGCACGGACCAGACCGGAACCCGGAACGACCATCGCCCGCATTCCGTCCTTGATCTTCTTGCCCTTCAGGATTGCAGCCGCTGCGCGCAAATCCTCGATACGGCCGTTGGTACAGGAGCCGATAAAGACCGTGTCGATCTTGATCTCGGACAGCGGGGTGCCGGGGGTCAGGCCCATATAGTCGAGGGACCGCTGGACAGCTTCGACCTTGCCACCTTTGAAGTCGGAAGGCGACGGCACTTTGGCGGTAATCGGCAGAACGTCCTCGGGGGAAGTACCCCAAGTGACGGACGGCGCGATGTCTTCACCTTTGAGGGTGATGACCTTGTCGAAATGCGCGCCTTCGTCGGTGAAGAGCGTTTTCCAGTATGTCACGGCAGCTTCCCACTCGGCACCCTTTGGTGCGTGGGGGCGGCCCATGCAGTATTCATAAGTCTTCTCATCTGGCGCAATCAAGCCAGCGCGGGCGCCGCCTTCGATAGCCATATTGCAGACCGTCATGCGGCCTTCCATCGACAGGTCGCGGATGGCTTCGCCGCAATATTCGATGACGTAGCCGGTGCCGCCAGCGGTGCCGGTCTCGCCAATAACGGACATGGTGATGTCCTTAGCCGTCACACCGGGCTTCAGCTTGCCGGTGATTTCAACCTTCATATTTTTCGACTTTTTCTGGATCAGCGTTTGCGTTGCCAGAACGTGCTCGACCTCGGAAGTGCCGATACCGTGAGCGAGCGAGCCGAACGCGCCATGGGTGGCGGTGTGGCTATCGCCGCAAACGACGGTCATGCCGGGAAGGGTCCAGCCCTGCTCTGGGCCGACGATATGCACGATGCCTTGGCGAACGTCGGACACAGGGTAGTAATGCAGCCCGAATTCCTTGGCGTTCTTGTCGAGTGCTTCGACCTGAACGCGGCTGTCTTCGGTCATGGTCTTTGCGTTTGCACGGTCGAGCGTGGTTGGCACATTGTGGTCCGGTACGGCGATGGTTTTGTCCGGTGCGTGAACGGTGCGTCCCGCCATGCGCAGGCCTTCGAATGCCTGCGGGGACGTCACTTCATGAACCAGATGGCGGTCGATATAGAGCAGGCAGGTGCCGTCCTCGGCCTCATGGGCAAGGTGGGCATTCCAGATTTTGTCGTAAAGCGTCTTGGGGGACATGATGGTCCTCTCCCGAATTGGTGAGTTTAAAGGCTGACAGACAACGGACGCTTATAGGTACGCGGTCACTGAAAACGTCGCGCCGTAAAAGCGTTCGCGCAGTCGCGCGCGGTCGTCGATGTCAAATACAGGCGTCATGGAACATGCAGATACACCTGCGCGTTGAGTCTCGCAAGGTCTGGCGCTTGCGGGTTTTCATCCCACATGCGAGGCTAAAATCAAAACAAGGGAGCAACATGGCAGACGACACCGGCACAGGCAGAGCCTTTCCCAATCAGATCGACGGCACGACACCCTCAGCTCCGGCCTCCACACCAAGTGACGCGCCCGGGTTCGTCCCCGAGCTTGCAACGCAACCTGTTACCGATCTGGTTGATCTGGGACAGTCGCTTTACGTACAGGCGGAAATGTTCCTGACCTCGATGTTGCGGCCCTGGAACGCCTACCAACTTGCGATCGCCTTGGGCCTTTGGGCACTGGCCCATATCCTGCGCGCGCTATTGGGACCACCCATCCGGAACTGGATGGGGACCCGTGAAGGCTGGCCGAAGTGGCGAATGCGTATCCTTGTGGTTGTGCATCAGCGGCTGAGACCGATTTTCTTCGTCATGCTCCTATGGATCGCCGTGGTAGTCATGCGCGAGGTCACTTGGCCAAGCCGGTCCTACATTCTCGGCATCATCGCGACCTTGGCAACGGCATGGATTGTCGTGGTATTCGCCACCCGTTTGATTCGGTCCATCTTCTTGCGGCGTACGGTACGATACGGTGCTTGGGCCTATGTGACGCTGCATGTTCTTGGCCTGACCTCGGATGCAGCGCGCCTGCTTGACCGCGCAGCGCTGGAAGCGGGAGAGTTCCGCATATCACTGCTGCTGGTCGTACAAGCAGTGGTCATTCTTGGCGTATTGATCGCTGTCGCGCGGTTCTTCACATCCACCACGTCAAAACGGATTCAATCGAACGAAGACATCTCGCCTTCTATGCGGGTGCTCATCGTCAAGATGCTGCAAATCTCGTTTTACGGAATCGCTTTCTACATCGGTGTAAAGGCCATCGGGATCGACCTGACGGGCCTTGCGGTACTGTCAGGTGCCATCGGTGTTGGCCTTGGTTTTGGTTTGCAAAAGGTCGTGTCGAACCTTGTCTCCGGCGTGATCATTCTGCTCGATAAGTCGATCAAGCCTGGCGACGTTATTTCTTTGGGCGAGACCTTTGGCTGGATCAACACGCTTGGTGCACGCTACGCCTCGGTGGTCACGCGCGACGGGAAGGAATACCTAATCCCGAACGAGGATTTGATCACCAACCAAGTGGTGAACTGGTCGCACTCGGACGACTTTGTGCGGTTGGATATTTTCTTCGGCACCGCATATGGCGATGACCCGCACGAGGTGCGCAAGCTGGCCATTGACGCCGCCAAAGGCGTGGATCGAGTGCTAAGTTTCAAAGCCCCAGTGTGCCACATCGTAGGCTTCGGAGACAGCTCGGTGGACTATATCCTACGGTTCTGGATTCGCGACCCCACGCAAGGGCTGACCAACATTCGCGGAAACGTCTACCTCGCCTTGTGGGACGCGTTCAGCGAGAACAACATCTCCATCCCCTTCCCGCAACGGGAGGTGAAGATGTTGGGCGGCGAGATGCCAAGTGCCCCCGACTGACTTGCTGGATCAAAGCGCCACCGCACAAATCGCGGCGGTTCGGGCCGGAGACATCTCCGCACCCGAGTTGATGGCCGCAACACTGGACCGGATTGCGGAGCGTAACGGGCGGGTAAACGCCATCGTGGCCCTGCGCGAGCGCGACGTTTTGATGGCAGAAGCCACGGCGCAGACAGGAAAACCGCTCGCAGGGCTGCCCATCGCGATCAAGGATCTGGCCGAGACCAAAGGGATTACAACCACCTACGGCTCCCCGCTGTTCAAAACGCATCGTCCTGCGGCGGACAATGCAATGGTTGCAGCGCTGAAAAGCGCAGGTGCCGTGGTAATCGGAAAAACCAACACGCCTGAATTCGGGCTTGGATCGCACAGCTACAACCCCGTCTATGGTGTGACACGGAACCCCTACGACCCCTCATGTTCGGCGGGTGGATCGTCCGGCGGGGCGGGCGCGGCCTTGGCGACGCGTATGGTCGCGTTTGCGGACGGGTCGGACATGATGGGATCACTTCGAAACCCTGCGGCTTGGAACAACGTCTTCGGGTTCAGACCCTCCTACGGGTTGGTCGCCAATAGCGGCCCTGCTGAAAGCTTTTTCAACCAACTGTCCACAAACGGCCCTATGGCGCGGCATATGGGCGATCTGGAATTGCTGCTTGGGCTGCAATCAGCTCATGATCCTGCGCATCCACACTCCAGCGGTCCATACCAATCCACCGAGGGTACAGGCCGTTTGCGCATTGGCTGGCTTGGTGATTGGGGCGGTGCCTACCCGATGGAAAGTGGCGTTTTGGAGCTTTGTGAAAGCGGGCTAAAGGTACTGGAGACGCTCGGGCACGAGGTGGTGACACTGGAGCCGCCGTTTTCAGCGGCGGCTTTGTGGGATTCGTGGATTACCCAGCGCAGTTGGGCCGTCGCCGAGAAACTGCGACCAATCTACAAGGACACATCACAGCGAGACTTTCTAAAACCAGCGGCTATTTGGGAAATCGAGCGCGGCTTGTCCATGTCTGCGCATGAGATTTTCAAGGCGAGCGAAATCCGCTCCGATTGGTTTCGCCGCACGGCAAACTTGCAGGTTGATCTGTTGGCATTGCCATCAGCACAGATGTTCGCCTTTCCCGCGGAATGGGACTGGCCGAAGGAGATCGCTGGCTCCCCCATGGACACCTATCACCGCTGGATGGAGGTGGTGGTGCCTGCTTCACTCACAGGGTTGCCTGCCTTGTCTGTTCCGGTCGGATTCGGGCCAGGTGGAACACCAATGGGGATGCAACTCATCGGTCATCGCGGCAACGACGCGACTGTGCTTGCCTTGGGCCGCGCCTATGAGGCCGCGACCGACTGGGTCAGCCGGCAACCTCGGTAGGAGCCGCTTCCAGCAAATCACCCGGCTGGCAATCTAGGGCTTCGCATATCTTGGCCAAAGTCTCGAACCGGATGCCCTTAACCTTGCCGGATTTAAGCAGGGAGATGTTTTGCTCGGTTATTCCCACACGCTCTGCAAGTTCCCGCGACCGCATCTTGCGAAGCGCTAACATGACGTCAAGGCGAACGATGATCTCCATCACACAAAGCTCTTGTTTTCTTCGGCGACACGCGACGCTTCAAGCATGGCCCATCCTATAAGCAGCATCAGCACGCCCCCTATAAGGTAACCGATACCGATGGATGACACTGCGATGGAAACCGAAATGTCGTCGGAGCCAAGCGTCATCAGGATAGACCAGATCGGCTCTTGCAAAAAGCGTATGAGAGGGAGGGCAACAAGCCCCAATCCAAGGTTGCGAATGGTGTCCGCACAGTCGCGGGACAGATAGTTCTCGCTGGCATACAGGTTGAACAGCTTACGCGCCTGCCACAGCAAATATAGCTGCGCTGACACCGAAAACAGTCCGACGCACAACATGGCTCGCAAGGTTCCGTCTGACAACGGCTGTGCGCCTTCCAGTTCGGGCGCGTTGCTGAGCAGAACAGCGCGACCTGCTTCAATGTCTACAAAGAAATATGAAACTCCCAGCACCACAGCGATCATAATCACCAAGGTGAGAAAACTTAGGATATGGGCGATGCGGGCGACAGAAATGTGACCAGTCATGTTTTCCCTTTTCGAATCATTTTTTATTGTTTTACAGTAAATTTTTAAACCATCAAGGAATATTCGATGAAACTGTCTTGGCTTTTACTTTTGGGATTGTGCGCTTGTAGCAGCTTTTCACCAATGGCGATGGTGCGGCTTGCTGCATTGTCGCCGCTAGATGTTGATCCTGCCGACATCGCCGTCGCTCTGAGCCTGCCGGAGGGGATCACCTTACTCCCCGGATCAGCCGCCATCACGATGTCTGCAAGTCAATCTGAGTTGGGAAAGACTTCAGACGAGCGTTACGTGCTGGACGCACGAGCGGACACAAACGCAAGCACAGTCTATCAGATTGCCCGGAGCGATTTATCCAGATTCCGAGACCAGCAGGCACTGATTTCCACTTGGAAGGAAGCAGATCCAGACGCCACCAAAGGGTCGTTCTCGGTGGATTTGACTGGATGCAGTACCGGAGTCGGACCACAACCGGAAGGGAAAGTGACGGTTTCGATGCGCACCTCATCCGACGGAGCATTCTTCCCTGTGATACAAAACCTACCGTGGTCCAAGGTGTTAAGCGAAACGGATTTGCCGGACTTGCCCGCATGCTGAAACGAAAAACGGCGGCCCAAAAGGGCCGCCGTTTGAGAGTCTAGATCGGAAAGATCAGCTTTCAGGGCTAACCGATACCAGATAGGCCCAAATATTGGCTGCGTCGTCGGCGTCTTTCAATTTGAAAGACATCTTGGATTTAGCACCAGAATCGTCGAGCTTCTCTTTCAGCCACGCTTTCGGGTCAGCAACATAGGCCACGAACTCAGCTTCGTCCCATGCCAAACCGTTTTCACCAACAGCAGCAAGATCCTTGCCGTATTTGAAGTCTTCGGAACCAGCGGTGCGGCCTGGAAGGCCGAACAGATTCGGACCGGTTTTGCCACCTTTGACGATGGAGTTGTCGCCGTCGGCAATCATGTGGCACGACTTACATTTCTTGAATTCTTTTTCGCCTGCAGCGGCGTCGCCCTCGGCAAATGCTGGCGCTGCCAGAAGTGCGGTGGCCATTGTTGCGATTGCTACAAATTTCATGAGCGGAAGCTCCCTTTGGTGAATCTCAGTTTAACCGTAGTACGACCATAGAGATATCAGCGCCGCTTGAAAATGGAACTTTCGTGTGAGCGGGGCAATTTGCCGCCATCTCGCCAAAGCTGAGCAGTTGCGATAGGACGAAGACAACGCAGTATCTTACGAGGAAAATCGCATGTCGAAACGTGTCGCTATCGTTACAGGGGCCGCCCGTGGCATCGGGTTGGCCACGACCAAGCTTTTGCTGGAGGAAGACGTCACAGTTGTGATGGTCGACTGGGACGGCGAGACCTTGATGGAAGCCGCGAAAGACCTTGGTGATGTGTTGCCCTTGGACCTCGACGTATCGAAACCGGATGACGTTGCCACCATGATCGCCGAAACCGAGAAAGCGTTCGGGCGCATCGACCATTTAATCAACAACGCAGGCGTCGCGGATTTCGGGCCAATGGCAGAAACAGATTTCGAACGCTGGCGTGCGGTCATGTCAGTGAATCTCGACGGGGTGTTTTTGTGCACGCAAGCCGCTGCCCCTGCGCTGAAGAAAACACAAGGCAGCATCGTGAATATCGCCAGCATCTCGGGGCTGCGGGCCTCCACATTGCGGGTCGCTTATGGCACGTCCAAGGCAGGCGTTATACAACTGACCCAACAGCAGGCGGTTGAGCTGGGTGAATTTGGCGTCCGCGCGAACTGCATAGCGCCCGGCCCAGTGCGTACCAAGCTGGCGATGGCGGTTCACAGCCAAGAAATTATTGACGCCTATCATGACGCTATCCCACTGAACCGCTACGGTACCGAGGTAGAGATTGCGAATGTGATCGCGTTCCTATGCTCATCCAAGGCCAGCTTTGTGACAGGGCAAACCATTGCCGTGGATGGCGGATTTGAATGCACAGGCGTAGGCCTCCCGGCGCTGAGGGTCTGACATCAATGAACAGCGAAAATCAAAACATGATCCCTGCTTGGGTAGATGGCACACTGGTGCCGGTCGAAAAGATGCAGGTTCATCAAAAAGGGCTACGCCATAAAGCAGTGTCGATCTTTGTGATGGATCGCGACAAGGTGCTGATCCAGCGGCGGGCGCTGACAAAATACCACACGCCGGGCCTGTGGGCGAATAGCTGCTGCACGCATCCTCAATGGGACGAAATACCTCTGGATTGTGCGGTGCGACGGTTGAACGAGGAGCTCGGTATTGTCGGTTTAGAGCCGGATTTCCGCGATCATCTGGAATACCGTGCTGATGTTGGAAACGGCCTGACGGAACATGAAGTCGTCGATGTATTCATGGTCGAAGCGCCTCAGACCCTGAATATATCTCTCAATCCTGACGAGGTTATGGAAGTCCGCTGGATCAGCGTTTTCGATCTGATGATCGAGGTTGAACAGAAGCCGGACCGGTTCACAGCTTGGTTGCGAATCTACCTGAAAGACCACGCAGACCGCATTTTCGGCAGCCTTGTTCAAAGCTGATTCAGGTGTATTTGCAGCACTCGGCCTAAAAATACGGACGGTATTGCAGGCAGGTCCCGCGCTATGGCTTGAACAAGTTGTTTCGCACCTGTAAGCGCGCGGATTGAGATTTAATCGTCATACTGCTATATTATACCCATGAAGCGCCTATCCTTGGGCGCCTTGCACAGGAGGTTTGAGCTCTGTCTCAACATGCAAACGTGGCCGCTAATGCCGCCACTTCGAAGGCCAACGTGGCCCCCGAAAAAGACCCGGGCACCAGCGAAGAGCTGCTCGCACGGATCGTAGAATTTCTGGAAGCGGAAAAAGCCGAGGAGCTGGTGGAGATTGATCTCCGCGGGCGTTCGGAGATTGCCGACTACATGGTCATCTGTTCCGGCCGGTCGACCCGTCAGGTCACCGCGCTGGCTGAAAAGCTGACGGATACCATCAAGTTGGAGTTCGGCCGCTTCTCGAAGATGGAGGGCAAGGCGCAAGGCGACTGGGTTCTCCTTGATACCGGCGATGTGGTTGTCCATATCTTCCGCCCGGAAGTCCGTGAGTTCTACCAACTTGAGAAGATGTGGTTGCCTTCCAGCGCCGCAGAAGCCGAGTAACGAGCGAACGCATGAGGGTCACGATCTGCGCGATTGGACGCCTGCGGGCGGGTCCGGAACTTGACCTTATCAACGACTATCTCCAAAGATTTGACCGCACAGGCCGCAACCTCGGGTTGGGGCCTGCGCAGATCATCGAACTGGAGGACAAAAAGGGCGGTGGCCCTGCGGCGGAAGCTGTCTTGCTGGAACGTGCGATCCCGAAAGGGGCCACGATCTGCGCGATGGATGAACGCGGCAAAGTGATGACCTCGCCCGATTTTGCCAATCTGCTTGGGGGCTGGCGCGATCAGGGGGTCAGCGATCTGGCCTTCGTCCTTGGTGGTGCGGACGGGTTGACCAAGGATTTGCGCGCGCAGGCCGACACATCCCTGTCCTTTGGCAAGATGGTCTGGCCGCATATGCTCGCCCGCGTGATGCTGAGCGAGCAATTGTATCGCGCGGCGTCCATCCTGTCCGGGTCCCCCTACCACCGCGTCTGAAGCGTTGCTGCGGTCGGTGCGATCACCGCTTCTTAACTCTGTGCTGCCACAACACGTCCCGACTTCATCTCATGTCAGGACATCTATTATGGACAGCTTTTCCGCATTCCCCACGACCCCGATTTCACCCGCCCGCTCTGCCAGCACCGTCGTGCCAAACGACACCGGTGACCTGCCACATGTCAGCCGCGCGCTCTATATCGGGCAATCTGGTGCCCTGAGCGTGGAAATGGTGGATGGCGACGTGGTAACCTTTGAAGGCGTGCCCGCCGGAAGTACGCTGCCAATTCGTGCGTCCAAGGTGCTGGCGACAGGCACTACAGCAACCGCCATTCTGTCTCTTTGGTAGCAGGCTAAAGCCGCTCGTCCATCGCGCGCCATTGGTGACCGGATGCCCTTCGCATTTGGTCGCCAGATCGCTTTCGCAGCGCGACTTCACTGATCACACGCGCCAGCGCCTCGGTATAATCGCGCAGCCGGTCTTGCCCCACAGCGCGCGCTATTCTGGCTTGACGCGCCAAGGCTTCACGGTTTCGAAATCCGTTCAGCACCGACTGGACCAGCGCATCTTGACCCAGCGCGCGACAATCCACCGTCGCCTCATATCCAAGCGAGCCGAACAGCCCCTCAAACTTTCCGCTATAGGCCAGAGGCACAACAGGCACCTCTGACGAAAATGCAGCAATGCACGCATGCATCCGAGCGCCCGCAAAAAAGTCCAAACTGGCGATGTAGGCCTTGGCCACTCCGGGTGTTTTGAAGGCGGGCGCGACGGTCACATCGGAAAACTCTTTTTGCAACGACAGCGCAGCAGTGTAGTCGTCTTCCGACGGGGTTTGCGGGCTGATGACGTGCGGCACCAAAACCACCTCGGGTCGCTCTGGCAACGCCAATAACTGGCCAATCATATCGCGCATGGCAGTCGGGTAGTCCGCCACCAGCTGAAACTGGTTCCGACCAGTGTACCCCCCTGCCATCAACAACCCCGAGACGTTCAGCCCAACCGTAGGCCGGCCCCAAATGGGTGCCGAACCCTCAGGCGGAAGGCGCAAAGCCACATCACTTGCGGTGACTACGGGTCGCGTCACACCCAGCGCACGCAACGCGGCCGTTGAATGATCGTCCCGTGTCGCCACGAGCACCGCGCGCCGGATCAGGTCGCGCGCGAAGGGGCGGGTCAGCCAAGAGGTGAACGGGCCGAAGGTTTGCGGTGCCAACACCACCGGACAGCGCGACAAATGCGCTAGGTACTTCAAATAAATCATCCGGTTAAGGCGCTTTGGCCCGTAGATATCCGCAAAACTATCCCCTGCGCCGATATCCAGAATAAGGTCACATTCCCGAAACATCGCCATCACCTTTCGGGGGTCTTTCATGACCTCGCCACTCAGATGCCGGATCGTAATGTCAGGCCCTTCGACATAAGCGGGCCGCGAACCAACCCAGTCAAACACGGTCACGGCAATGTCGATGCCCGTAGCGCGTGAAATGCCTCGCAGAATGTCGATCTGGCCAACAGTCAGCGCACCCACCCCAAGGTTGTCGGAATTCGATGAAAAGAACAGCAATCCGACGGTCAGCATGAGCCCTCTTCCTTCATCGAACGCCTGTAGACGCGGCGCATCATCCCGCCAAAGTTGCGAACGGTATCTGACAGTGAGGCGCGGCACGCCATGGCCCAAAGACCCATGCCACGGTAACGCGGGATCGGGCGGCCCAGAACCCAAAGCGCCGCTAAACGGGCCAATAACACACGCCGACGTCGGGTTTGCCCAGGCTGAACAGCGGCAAGGGCGCTAAGATCAAAAGGGGAGAGCTTCAGGTGACCGGACGCATAGGCCTCATCAACCAGCGATCGCCCGCGCTCTGTCCGGCAGAGCACCAAACTTTGGCCCGGACGATCCTCAAAGCTCGGGTATCCCTTGGCGTCAGCCTCCCACGCATCCGCAAACACCACATCCGCAAACACGCCGCTTCCGTCGGCGCATATCTTGCAGCGGTGCTGCACCCGCTTAGACAAAAGCGCCCCCCAGCTTTCCTCGTAACTGATGCTGCGCTGGGTTCGATCCGTCAGTGTTGCCGTGGCCTTACCGGGCCATCCTTCGGCACGGTGTTGAAATTGCGCGACATCCGAGGCGTCTACGTTCATTCGATCCAGAATATCCTGCCCGCCCAGCAAGGACGGAACACCCGCACAAAAGAACGACACCAGAACCGGCACCAACCGCGCGATCTCCGGGTCTTGCTGGCGCAACGCATGCAGCGCCGACACGTCACAAGGCTTGCCAACAAATGCGAACCGGCGCGCGCCTCCACGTAGGGTGTTCAGGATATCCAGCGGGCTGGACGGGGCATAGCGGGACCCCGCAGCACCGATGATGTCAGACACAGTCGTCGATACCGTGGTGACATTTGCCAGCGGGTTCGCAGGGTCGGCGGCCACATGGATTATCCCATCGACCTGCCGCGACTGTATCAACGAAATGAGAAAACCGGACAGCGCGCCACCGGAGGCCGCATTATAGCGTAGTTTCTTATTTCCCGCATATCCGGTTTCAGCGGAGATATACGGCCCCCAAATCGGATCCAGCTTGCGCCCGTCCGGTGGACTGTCTTGTGCGACGCTCGGACAGACACGCACCAGTTTGGCGAGTTCATCTGAGGTCAGTTCGCGGGAAAATCGGGGGCGTAAAAAACCCTCCGCAGTCGTGTCCATGCGGGCCGCCGTCGGAGCAACCGCCGCGCAACCGCCACATCCGGCGCACAGGCCGCCATTCAGAACTTTTGAGATATCGTGGGGCAAGTCGGGCCAGCTTTCATGATTTCAGAAACGCATTTACCTACCGTTAAACAACAGAGTGGTTAATGGGCCGTAAACCCAGACCGGAGCTCCCACTTGATCCGCATCATAACCTTGCTCTCAGGCCATGGCCTCGCATCGCTCTCGACTTTGGCCCGTAACCTTCTGATCGCCCGGCTTCTGGGGCCACAAGACTACGGCCTTGCGGTAGCGTTGGTTCTCCTCGCGGCAGCAGCGGAAATGGGGACCACACTGGGCTTGCCGCAGTTGATCGTGAGCCACAAAAAGGGCGCCAGCCGCAAATTTCAGGGCGTGCTCCATTCCATTCAGATCGCGCGTGGCCTGTTGGGTGCAGTCATGGTGCTGTTCTGCGCAGCGCCACTTGCCAACCTGTTGGGCGCGCCAGAGGTAGCCTCTCTGCTACGATGGGCGGCAATTGTGCCGTTGGTTCTTGGCTTCACACATCTTGACCCGTACCGCGCACAGCGCCACCGGAAACACCTGCCACACAGTTTGGTTCTGGCGATACCCGCGACGCTTTCCGTCGCAGCCATCTGGCCCGTTTCCGCATGGCAGACGGGGCCGCAGATCATGCTGTCCCTCCTCTTGGTGCAGGCCTGCGCCAGCGTCGCGGTCTCCCACCTGATATCTCGTCGGCCGTATCGGGTGTGCCTTCAATCAAGCCAAGTCAGACAGGTCTTACGATACGGCCTGCCTCTGATGGGCAACGGCATTTTGCTATTCGCGGTCCTGCATGGGGAAAAGCTCGTTGCAGGGGCAGGATTGGGTTTGGCAGAAATGGGATTGCTGGCCATGGGCTTCGCCCTCACCTTAACGCCAGCCCTGATCCTCGCGCGCAGCTTCCAAGCGTATTACTTGCCCAAGCTGCGCCAAGATCGCAGTCCGGTGTTGGGTCTATCGACGCTTCTGGGGGGGTCATATTTGATCGCCGTAGCAAGTCTGGCACCCTTGCTCGTACCTTTCCTTGGCGCTGGTTTTGCCGGGCTGATCTCGGTCATACCGTTGCTAGCTTGCTTGGCTGCCCTTCGCCTGCCCAAGTCAGCACTGGCCACCGCGGCTTTGGCTTCTGGCAGGACCCATTTGCCGGCAATCGCAAACCTTCCCAGACTGCTGGCACTGCCAATTATCTGGCTGTCATTCGGCTGGGGCGGGGGCATTGAAACACTGATCCGTGTCGCAATCCTGTCTGAAATAACAGGTGTGGGCATAGGCATTCTGCTTGCCCACACCACGCCCTTTCCAACACGGGACATTTTGGTCGCGTCGGTCATCGCAGGGCTGATCCTGTCAGATCAGCTAAGTCTGGCGACCCTCACATGCGTCATAGGATGGACCCTCTATGCAGTTGGTCCATCGCCTCTAAGAATCCGCAGCACGGCATGAGCTTGGTAATTCATATCGGGTATCACAAGACCGCCACAACTTGGTTGCAGCGGCGCGTGTTCACACCACAGATGGGCTTCGCTTCCCTGCTGGATCACGGTGATGTCGACCGCCTGATCATCAAGCCCCATGATCTAGATTTCGACCCCAAACCCGCGCGGGACTCTCTTCAAATCCAACAGCAATCGAAGCCCCCAAACACCTGTCCCATCGTGTCGTCCGAGACCCTGTCTGGTCATCCGTTCTACGGCGGCAAACAAAGTGCTGCAATCGCGCGGCGGCTTCACGATATTGCTCCGGATGCGCGCATTCTGGTCACCGTCAGGTCGCAGGAGACGATGCTGCCTTCGGTCTACATGCAGTATTTGCAACGCGGTGGAACCCTGAGCCATCAGGCGTTTTTTGCGGGGTCCGGTGGGTACGGATATCCGGGGTTCGAACCGTCACATTTTTGCTATGACCGGCTGATTGCACTATATCAGAGCCTGTTTAGCACAGTTCACGTCATGACTTACGAACATCTGGCAAAGGCACCCGACCAAGTACTTTCACAGCTTTCCGCAGTTCTGGGTCACCCTATCCCGACGCTCGGTAAAGCCGCTGGTAATCGCGTGTCCGCGTCGCTGCCACAAGCCGTCGCGCCGTTGCTGCGAAGGATCAACCATGCGCGAAAATCCACGCTCAACCCGTCCCCCGCGATTGCCTTGTCACGGGAACCGGGCTGGATGCATCGCGCCCTCGCGGCAGGGGCGGGGTTTGCGCACCCGCTCCTGACCGCCCGCCCCGTCGATGCTTATGTGAAGGCGCATTTCAACGGGATGTTCACCGGCAGCAACCAACGGCTGAACCAGATCACCGGTGGGCAATTGGACTTGTCGGCCTACCCCTAGATCGCATCAGCTCCCAACTTCCACGCGTCTGCGTTCACGGCTGCGGGTGGACCGACCAGAGTCTTGTAACCTGCACCGACCGGATCGCTGCCATCACTGCTTGCGCTTTTCCAGACATCCAGCTGATGGATCGTTCCTTCAACCTGATAAGACCCGTTCGCAGTCGCAAGAAGCAATAGAATTCGGTTGTCCGGCACCACACCGGAGCCGGGAGTGAACGCTTCGTCCATCACCTGAACTTCATCCACCCAAATGCGTGCAAAACCGTTGTTCATGTCGACCGACAGCACGATCTTGGACCTGACAAGATCGGAGATAACCCCAGACGCCGTTTGAATATTATTCACTTTTACCGCGCCGTCAGCATCACGCACGCGAACGCGCAAACTGCCGCTCGGCAGCACCTCAAGCTTCAGGTAATTGCCCGTTGTGGTCATCAGTGTCCGAGACCCCGATGACGGCACAGACATCGCCAGATCTAAGGCAAATTGAATCTCACCAACACCTGCCCCCAGTGTGACCGTGTCCTTGAAGTGCGGGCCGCTCGGGCCTGTCACGAAGCTGGGTGTAGTCGCAACCAAGGTGTTGGCCAAAATCGCAACCGAGGGCAAAGGACGCACACTTATGCCATCGACCCGCGCGGCCCCAACGTCCACGATCGGTAAGTTCTTATAGGTTTCGGCATATAGGTCTTCCGGAAACTTCACCGCACCCGTAGCACCACCTTCACCAAAGCTGATCACATCCGTCGCGCTGAAGGACCCCGTTTCAGGATAAATCCGGACGCGACCCTGCACCAGCTCCGCCCGCGAGGCAGGTGACCCGTTGATCTGCCAGCCAAAAACGTCCGTCCAATGCGCCAAACCTGCGCCAAGCGCCACCTCGTTGCGCGTAGCCCGCAGGGTCGTCACCGGTCCCGCGCTGGACCACACCTCGACATAGGTGCCCGACGGCTCCCAGCTGCACATATCGAATTCCGGCACGCTCCATCCGGTAAGCCCGCTGGACTGCAAAATCGCGTGCGCTGTCAATCTTGCATACAGCGCCGCGCCATCGTCGTGATCACCGGTGGGGTGACTTTGATCCACCCAGCTTCCCATGCCATCGGGCTCTCCGTTCCGGTAAGCCAACGGCTCCGGCCCCAACGGCAAAAACCATGTTCCGGCGTTGGCATTGCCAACCATTGCGCGCCACGCCAAACGCGCGGCCTGCTTGTTGCTCAGGTTGTCTTGCATCGCACCCAGCGCCGTAACGGTCGCGCTTTGCATGTCTTTGCTTATGTCGAACCGATGCGGGCCGAACGGAACCCAGCGGGTATGCGCTGGATCGTACAGCTCTCCAAACCAGTGATCGGCAGTGTAGCTGCCACTTGCACCGTAGGTGATTTGCGCAGGGAAGGTGACTGCGCTGCCATCCAGCTTTTTGCCCGTAAACAACGGGAACAGCGCGTCGTCGTAGTGTTCCGCCAGCGCACCGGGCGAAGCGAACCACGACACGGCAGGCAGCCCGACATGCTGGCCGTCCGCCGTCGCGAAGGCATGCAACGCCGCGTCGTCCTGCCAACTGCGTCCCGCGTTGCTGTCATCAACCAATTCGCGAAAGCCGGTACCGGACACCGCGTGAAACACGATGGCAACCTTGTCATTAGGGCGCTCTTCCAGAAACACATTCGCCATCGCCGCCAACGCCGCTGTGTGCGGGTCTGCATCGGTAAGATGCTTCAGCACCGGAACGCCGTCCATCCAGATGGCCTGAACCATGTCATCCGCCAGTAGCTGTTCCGCTGCAATCTGATCATGTGCCAACGAGCGGATGCGGACGACCTCCGATTGCCCCCAAAGGGCCACCACATGCCCGACCCCGAAACGGTTCGCCCCAACGGCGCGAGTGGCAGGTTCGGACTTGATGCGCACTTCCGGCCTGATCCAGTTTGCCCGCCGCGGATGCGTTGCGGTGGCCTCCCAGTCACCAGTTGCGGGGATCACCACTGTGTCCACCCAGTTGCTGCTGGTCCCGTCCTCACACACGAACCTCAATTGCACCGTTTCACCGGAAGTCCCCGTACCACTCAGGGGAATCTCGGCGCTGTCGCGTCCAAACGCTGCGCCGCTGTCAAACAACGTCCGGTCGCGCGAAAACGGGTTAATTGTAATCTGCGTCTGCGCAACAAACGGCGTGCTGTCCTGCACACGCGTCTGCCCCATTGCCAGTCCAAGAAGTATCGTCATCCGAAGCCTTTCCCGCGCGTCCACCTCGCGGCAGGAAGGGCAAGAGGCCATACCACGCGGCACGGCAAAGCGCCTCCCTTACGGGTGCGAAGCGTCTCGTGCATGTGGTTAAACAGGCAAAGTCAGCCTGCGCTCGCTCCGCCATTAGCACAGACCGCGGGGGTGTTGCGTGCGCGCGGTGGCAGCGGTCGCACCTCTAGGTGAGCCCCGCCTGCGCAAGTTCTGCCTCTCGCAGGTCTGCATCATGCAACCGGCCGTAAGGGCCTGTCAGGATGTCCCGCCTGATGATACGCGCCGGATTTCCGGCAACCAGACAGCGCGCAGGCACATCTTTCGTAACAATCGCCCCCGCCGCGACAATCGCCCCATCGCCGACACGTACCCCGGGTAAAATCAAGGACCGCGCACCGACAAAACAGTCCTTGCCGATCCATGTGTGCAAATAGACGCCGCGCGTGCGGTCATGGGTCAAAATGCACGCCTCGAACGCTAAATAGCTGGTCTCGCCAATATGGACCCCGATCGGAAAGGTGCGATCCAGACGGGCCGAAAGCGACAACTCGGCGCTAGGGTGAATGTCCATGCCGAACAGCCGCGTGTTTATCGCCCGCTTGAGCCCCACCAGCATTCGACGAAGCCCGAGAACCCGGTTCAGACCCCGACGCCTTGCCTTAGCTGGCAAGGGGGTCGGGCCCTGAGCCGAGTATTCAGAGGGTGCGCCTGCGCTTTGACAGGACCGGGCGGGAGGCTCGTCGCAAGTAATGTCTTCCATGCGATGTAACTCTCCGTCCACGCGATCGCCCCGTGATGGGGCAGGGTTTCAAGGACCTGCTCCAATTTATCTAAAAATCTATGAAGCATTGGTTAATCGGCGGGGAAGATTTGCGTTAACCAACCGTTAGCCAATCCGGCGCATCCTGTGCGTGCCTGAAAAGTAAGCCCGCATATGTCTCGCACAAACCTCAACTTCCCAAACGCAAAGCTGTCCCCGCTGGTCGTCCTGTATCTTGTCGCTGTCGCCCTTCCGGTGCGCTATTCCCTTGGCCCGATCCAAATGACCGGCTTGCGCACATTTCTGGCCATTGTGTTCGTTCCCGTTCTGATCAGCTACATCCGCAATCCTCCCGCGAAGGGCGTGTCGACCGACCTGCTCTTCGCGCTCTTTGCGTGCTGGTCCCTGATCGCATTCTCGCAAACCTCCCCAACGCATGCGCTTGAAAATAGCGGCGCGTTGACGCTGGAGCTGCTGGGCGGTTTCCTGATCGCACGACGCTATATCCGCACGCCCGAACAGTTCCGCGGCACGGTGAAGGTGGTGGCGGCAATCGTGCTCCTGTCCCTTCCGCTGGCCATCGCAGAAAGCATCACGGGCCATCCGCCGTTGATTGCGTTGGTCAACGCTCTCCCCGCTGTCACGTCCGTCGCCCCGCTCTCGATAGAGCCACGATTGGGTCTAGAACGCGCGCAGGTTCTTTTTGCGCATCCCATCCATTATGGCCTGTTCGCTTCAACACTCACTGCGCTGACCTTTGTCGGAATGGCAGGATCATGGCCCTTTTGGGCGCGCGTGATCGGCTTGGGTCTAGGCATATCCGCCAGCTTCCTCGCCCTCTCCAGCGGCGCATTCCTATCGGTCCTGTTGCAGAGCTTCCTGATCATCTGGGCGCTCGTCTTTCCGCGTTGGGGCAAACGCTGGCTTTTCTTGGCGATACTTGCCCTCATTGCCTACGTGACGGTGGACTTGATTTCCAACCGAACGCCAGTGCGGGTCTTCTTCAGCTACGCAACTTTCTCAGCCCATAACGCATATTGGCGCGGCATAATATTCGAGTGGGGCATGCTCAACATCTGGCAAAACCCGCTCTTTGGCATCGGCCTGAACGACTGGGTCCGCCCCCAATTCATGCACTCGGGAAGCATAGACAATTTCTGGCTTGTCCTCGGCATGCGATACGGGCTTCCGGGTTTTGCCATCTTCGCCTGTGCATATATTCTTGGCTTCACGAGAGTCCTTCTTTCCCCGTTGCCTTCCGATCTGTCCGACATCCGCAGAGCTTGGGTTATTTGCTTTGTCGGACTGACGTTCACCTTGTGCACAGTACATATCTGGACGTCGATTTTCTCATTCGTATTCTTTCTGTTCGGCGCTGGATTGTGGTTGATCAACCCTGCTGAAGTCACCCAAAAACCCAGCCCGAAACGCGCGACAAATCGCTTCACCCGATTTGCCGCAGTGCCAGCATGACGACCCCCCTTGGTTGTATCGTCGTCACCTATAATTCGGCGGCCTACATCCTCGATTGCCTGCAAAGCCTGTCTCAGGCAAAGGCCGTGGACCTGAGGATTGTCCTTGTCGACAACGCCTCTCGCGATGCCACCGTGCAGGTAGTCCGCAACTGGGCGGCGCAAACTAAATTTGAAATTTCAGTGATACAGGCCTCGAAAAATCTGGGCTTCGCTGGTGGGGTAAATTTGGGTCTATCCTGCCTGCTGGATGACCCCCAGCTGGAC
This sequence comes from Litoreibacter ascidiaceicola, assembly GCF_900129235.1. GTDB lineage: Bacteria > Pseudomonadota > Alphaproteobacteria > Rhodobacterales > Rhodobacteraceae > Litoreibacter > Litoreibacter ascidiaceicola. The sequence continues at coordinate 353,448 of NZ_FQUV01000005.1, forward strand.
AGGTTCTGGATTCTCAACCCCGATTGCACCGTCCCGTCGCACACCCCTGCCGCTTTGGCGCTCACGCCGCTCCCGTTCGCGTTGCTAGGCCATCGCATTGCATATCAAGGCCAGCCGCCACAGATTCAGATCGACGGCGGCCGGATCAACCGGTGGACGGGGGCGACGCAAAACATCAACATCGGGAAGGACGCCGTCACGACACCGCATCCCGATCAATCAGATCTGGACTTCATTTCCGGCGCCAGCATGGTCGCATCACGCAGTTTCATCGAACAAGCCGGACTCATGCCAGAGCAGTACTTCCTCTATTACGAAGAAGTTGATTGGGCCCAACGGCGTGGGGCGCTCCCACTGGTGATCTGTAAAGACGCCGTTGTTTATCACAGCGCCGGCGCTTCGATCGGATCGCCAACGCTCAGCCGCGGCCCATCCCCGATATCAGCCTACTTCAAGCACCGCGGGCGCTTAATGTTCATGGCACGGCACCACCCATTACGCGTGCCAATTGCATATCTGTTCGGCTGGGGGAAAATCATGCAGCATGCCCTGCGCCGCCAGTTCACACCCATTCCGGCCATTGTCAGGGCCCTGCACGGGCGCCCCGCGGGCCGGAAAATCAGATCAGTACTTGATCCCTGAAATCATGCACCAACGAAAGTACTTATCCGCTCCACAAGCTGGTTAAACTGTGGATGCAGAGCCATCTCTGGCGGCTCGATCGGGCCATCGAGAAACGCCGGAAGTTGGTCTAGCTCCCAGGCAACCCGCAGCCCGGCGCGCCCTTCCAGCGCGGCAGCCGTGGCAAGTTGATGATCGTTCCGGTGCTCTGAAAGCTTCGCCCGACGGGGTATCACGACAATGGGCTTATTTAACGCTTTGGCTGCCAAAATAGACCCTATTCCCGCATGAGAGACGATCACACGAGCCTCAGTCATAAACGTACCGAACTGATCACTTGGCAGGGATCGGTACGCCTCACACCCGTTGAAGCCACTCCCATCCCCCGTCTGAAGCACCACACGCTCGCTATGCGATTGCGCCCAGCGCGCCATATATTTGATCAGTCGCGGAAACGGCAGTTGCGTGCCGACAGTTACGAAAATCATAGCACCGAGCCCGCGAAAATCGCGCCCGTTTCCTCCGCCACGCCTTCCCACTGGGTCATCCAAAGATCAGAAAACCGCCGCGTAAGCCTGCCAGACAATGACATCTGTTCGGCATTGGCAATCGAGTCGATCCAGATCGTCCGGTGGCCAAAAAGTTTGGCGATGATCAAAGCCAGCGCCCCGGGTGCTGCACCCGTCGAAATGACGACATCAGGCCTGACATCGCGTACCAACCGCCACGCCGCCAACACGCCCGCAACCAGTTGTACCGGCGTCCGCATATTGCAATCGGGCAAGCGATGAACCTTTAGGTCGCCCACATGCGCGCTACACGCATATTCAATCTCCACGTCGCCCAGCGCATGCGACAGCAACCGCATTTGCTGCCAATGTCCGCCGCCAGATGAAACAGCCAGAACTCGAACCATCTTCACAATCCTCCTGAAAATTTGCGCTCGAACGTGACGAATAAGGAGTTCGAGCCGACACGGCCCGTCGTCGCATCACGTCGAACCCGCCGTTCTACTCCCGCAACCACACCCCAATCCCGTCGCAGTGCGTGGTGATAGGATGTCCTGAAATGCCCGGCAGACCGCTCAGGCGTCACACTTGTCCGGTTCGTTTTGAAATACCCGACAGAGACGTCTAATGCGCCGCGTGCGCCGACCTTGCGCATCAAACCAACGGCCAGCTTGGTCGCAATGCGGCTCTCACCCGTTTCATCCGATGCGATGAAATCCCGCGACGCTAGGGTCTTGATTTGCGTCGATGCCATGTCGACAGCAAACTCAAGTGACATCGTAAGATCGGGGGATGTATTGGCGGGCTTGGCAACGCCAACCGTCAGCTTGAGCGACCTGTCCGAGGCGGAATTGACCAAGCCAAACTGCAAACGCCGAAGCGGGCCAGCTTTGATCTGCTCTGATGATGCGATCGCAAAGACCGAGCCGTTGCGTTGACGTCGTGTCATCTTCAAATGCCACTCGAGACCGGAATTCGTAATCGACGGACGCGCATTGGCCTGTCTGACCGTCGACCATCCAATATCGGCCTCAATTTCGGTAACTTTTGACAGCTTGTGTGTCACACCCACACCCGCGGCCCTTTGTCGTTGCAACACGGCTGTGGACCCAGAAGTCCTGAGTTGCTCGCCACCAAGATAAAGCCGCGCCTTGGTCAGTTCACTAAACCGGAACACCGTTTCGATCCTTGCAAACTGACGCGTGCTTGTGGTTGCCGATGGCCCAAAACTCTTCCGGCGTCTCACCCCGTAACTCAGATCAAACCCGATTGGTCGTCCAATTCCCGAAACAAGCGCGATATCCCCGCCAAAAATCCGGGATTTTGACTGACTCGGTGCAAGATCAAACCCCTCAGATGCATCCAAGCTGCGACCGATCGCATAAGCAGCCCCAACCGGAAGCTTCTGCCCAAATACACTGACCGCAAACCGGCTGGATTTGGTCTTACGGGCATATTTCAGCTCGGTTTCCAAACGCTTGTGAGCGTGGCCAATGACATCGCCGTCAAACCGCAGCTCAACCTTCTCGGTTCGGGTTTTTGAAGACATCAAGAATTGCACAGAAGCGGCCCCGTGCTGGGCGGAAGCTGGCATGCCGGTCAGGTCAATGTCGTCATCAACCACCGCCCCGACACCAATCGTAAGATCAGCGCGCAAACCGCCGTCATCTTGCGCCATTGCTGGCACGGATATCACCACAGCCAGAATCAGGCCCAACCTGATCATTCAAAAAGCTTCCGTTCCGGCACGATCACCACATCGCCGGGGGCAAGAAGGAAGCTTGTTCCGCCCCCCTGCATCAACTTCTTCACATTCACACGATAGGTTCTGGTAATGCCATCCGCGCTCGCAGCCCGCCGCACTTGAACGCGCTTTGTGGCCGCATAGGGCGTTGTCCCGCCAGCCTGCGCCAGAAACTGAAGCAACGACGATCCTTGCTGAAGCTGCAGTTTACCAGGCCTGCCCAATTCACCCATGCCAAACACCGTGATGAGGTTTTCCGACGCTTTCGGCGCAGACATCGCCCGCGTCGATGCTTTCTTATGCGCAACCGATGCGACCGCCACATGCAGGCTTGGCCGCTGGGCAAAATTGGGGGCGAGGCCACTCGTCAGCGCTTCGCGCACTTGGCTTAACGTCAGACCCGCCGCCGCAACTTGGCCGATCATCGGGAAGGCGATGGTGCCGTCCGGCAGCACCAACGCGTTCCGGTTCAGGCTGCTGTCCTCGATAACTTCAATCCGCAGCGTGTCGCCGGATTGCAAGACATAGGATTTCGCTGCTACCGGCCCCGCCAACATCAGTGCAAAACACAAAAACCAGCGGCACAGGGTCAATGTCCCGTCCCCCAAAGCACAACGCCAAAGGTGCGGCCAATCAACGAAAGGTCGCTGACCAAGCCAATCTCGCGCTCGTACATCGCATCGTATTTGGCGCGCGCGTAGAAACTCTCGTCATTGCGGCCAAAGACTTGCCAAGGTCCGGTAAGACCGGGCCGCAACCTGAAATATGCGGATCCGGGATAAAGGATCACCTGCTCTTGCAGAATTGGACGCGGTCCGACCAGCGACATCTCTCCTAGGATCACATTCCAAAGCTGGGGCAATTCGTCCAGCGACGTTTTCCGAAGGAACCTTCCCGCAAACGTAATGCGCGGGTCACGGCGCAGCTTCTGGCTCTGCTGCCACTCGACGGCGGCTTGCGGGTCACGCATCAGGATTTCGCTCAAATGCTGCTCCGCATTCACGCGCATGGTGCGAAGCTTGAACATCCGGAACACACGACCACCATATCCCACGCGCGGCTGAGTATAGAACGCAGGGCCACCATCCAGTCTGGCCAGAATCATGCCAAGCATGATCAGGGGTACAGAAATTGGCGCAGTCAAAAGCACCAAGCCAACATCCAGCACCCGCTTCCAACTCACTCGGTAACTGTCCGGACGGGTCTTGACCGCAACAGGTTTTCTTGGACCTAACGCCCGCGCTTTATCAAATTCAGTCGTCAGTCGGGCATCCATCAAGCCGCTTCTCCTTCGCACTATTTCAGTTCCGTTCGGCAAACCTGTGGAACTCGTCAAAGAAGAACTGAGATGAATTAATTATGTCTTAAGTTTTCAAAGGTCTGAATGAGAAGGATATTTACGGCACCGTCGGGATTGGACGTACACATGTTCGAATGGGGATATTGGCGCTGGCAGATCATACGCTGCTTGCCGCTTGGGATCGTCTCAGCACTTTTGCTCGCCGCAACCGGTTGGTCTGTTCTGGAGGCTAACCCCCCCAAATACACCGCGTCCGCGCGTATCGTGCTGGAACGCAACGTCGGTCTTGGCGGGACATCAAAGGCGCAACGAACCCCCGAAGAGGTGCAACATCTTCAGGTCGTGGCGCATGCGTTGAAGGCAGATTTCAGCGCGACGCAGCTCTCGACAGATGCGCCCTTCGACGCAAACATCGAATCGTCACGCGACAAGCCAACTTATCTGACGATCCAATCCACAATGCCCGACGCCACGGCTGCGGTTGCACTGGTCCAAACCCTGTCGCTTCGCGCCATCGAACTCAGCAACGGATTTCAGCAGCAATCCACCGACCTCAAAGTCAACAAACTCCGCGAAAGCCTGCGGGATGCGACCGCGCGTCTGACGACGGCGGAGGGCGACCTGCGGTCCCATTCAAACCAAGCTCCAGACCTGCGGATTGAGGAACTTCAAGATCAAGAATCCCGCCTGCGCGCAACGCTGCGGGCGGCAGAATCCAAATCCGCTCCCGAAAACCCGGAGGTTGCAAAATTATACGGCGAACTGGCCACGGCACGCGGCCTCTATTCCGACCTTCATCCGAAAGTGCGGCTCATCAAAACCCGCATTGATCAGGCCATTAAGCAAAGTCCGGCAGGGCAAACCGGCCAAGACTTGCGCGTTGTGAAACAGCGGATTCAAGACATCGACGCGCAGATTGTTGCGGGCAAGGATCATCAAGTCACAACTGGTCGTCTCAACGCGGCTGTCTCAAGCGCGAAAGCGCGGGTTGAAGCCACCGACGACCGGCTACAGGCCGCCATGCGCGCAAATGAAGCCAACCGGATCAACCTCAGGGTCGTAAAAGACGCCAGTCTAACCGGACGCAATCCGGCGAAGGTGCGCGTTGCGCTTCTGGCTACCATCGGGCTGGCCGCGCTGCTTCTCGCGATCGGAGTAGCCGCGCTTCGGATCAGGTTCGACGCGCGTCTCCGCCGTCCCCGCGACCTGCATGACGCCCTTGGATTAACCCCGTTTGCGACCCTTCCTGATCTAGGGCCGAGCCTCGGATAGGAGCAACCAATGGAACACCTCACAAACACCGGCGAAATTTTGCGAACCGCCCAAGGTACGCCAGAGGCCACCCTTGCTGCATCCGCGGAGCTTGCCGACCCGCTCAAAAGCTGGAGCCGGTTGAACGAGGTGACGCTGGACCCGATCACTTTGCAGCGGCATCATATTCTAACCGCCCAGCCAACCGACGCATCGGCACCCTACGACCGGCTTCGGACCCGCATGTTGAGCCATATGCGCGCGGCGGGTCATCGACGCGTCGCAATTACCTCCCCCACGTCTGGTTGCGGCAGCTCCACAATCGTTGCCAATCTGGCGCTTAGCCTTGCGCGGCAAGAAGACCTGCGCATCATGGTTCTGGACCTAAACCTCAGAAACCCGAGTCTGATCCACCTCTTCGGGCTCAAAGAATCCGGTCCGCGCTTCTCTGTTCTTACCGGGCATCGGCGCAACTTTGACAGCACCTGCCTGCGCGTCGGCGAAAATCTCGGCCTCAGTCTGAATGCCACCAAACTGGACGACGCAGCGGAGCGCCTTGCCCATGTCAAAACCGCAGCACTCCTTGATCATATCGAGCGCGATTTTGCACCTGATCTGATTCTCTTCGACCTTGCCCCTTTAAACCCGATGGATGACGCAATTGCGGCTCTATCGCTGGCGGATTGCGCGCTATTGGTCGCACGTGCGGACCAATCAACAACCACCGAGATTGACGCCGCCGAACGAACAATCGCCGAAAACACCACTTGCTTGGGTGTTGTCCTGAACGCCTGTCGATTTGCTGACATGCAGGGGGGCTAAAACGTGGCATCCGACACTGCCCTGCCAAGCGCGTGCTTGGCACATAAGCCACCCCTTACCAGCCGTCGCCGGATTTCTCGGTTTCTGCTATCCGTGCTCGATCCCCGCGCATATCTGCACGGGTTCAAACTGCTCAATCACTACAACCAGACCCATGTGATCCCCCGCCGCTCACTCAAAATGGGTGCGGGTGCCGCAATCAGCCCGACCTGCCAGTTCGCCAACCCCGACCGTATCCAGCTGGGCGCGCGCGCCCATCTTGGTGCAGGCTGCTATCTTTGGGCGGGGCCGCGATTTGGCCGCATCGAAATTGGCGATGATCTACTGCTTGGCCCCAATGTCATCATCACGGCGGCCAACTACCGTTTCCGCGACGGCTCTCCGGTCTCGGATCAGGCCATGGACGAAGCAACGGTGCGCATTGCCAACGACGTTTGGATCGGCGCGGGTGTGATTGTGCTTCCGGGTGCTGATATCGGGGCGGGCGCAATTCTCGCAGCTGGTTCAGTGGTCCGCGGGCGGGTAGGTGACGGGGAAATCTTCGCAGGCGTTCCGGCACGCAAAGTGGGGCAACGCTGATGTGCCCGAAAGCGTCTGTCATCATCCCGCATTACAATGACAAGGACAGGCTGGGCTTGTGTTTGGCATCGCTAGATCAATGCGGCAGTCGCAAGGACGTTGAATTCATTGTCGTCGACAACGGCCCACCCACGCTGGATGCCGCGTTTCGGGCCAATCATCCGACTGTCCGCTTTCACCATGAGCCAAGGCAAGGCGCCGCCTTTGCCCGGAACACCGGAACGCGCCACGCCAAAGGCCACATTCTGATCTTCACGGATAGCGACTGTCAGGTCGCGCCCGATTTCCTGTCTCAGGCTTTTGAACTGGGGGCCATCCACGATATTTCCGGCGGCAAAGTGCGCCTCACAACGCCGACGCACGACACGCCAAATGCCATTCAGGCCTTCGAGCAGGTCTTCGCCTTCAACCAGCGCCGCTATATCGAGGAGATGGGCTTCTCCGTCACCGCAAACCTCGTCACAAATATCGATATATTCAAACGCGTCGGGCCGTTCCGCGCGGGGTTGTCCGAAGATTACGATTGGTGCCACCGCGCCACCGCCTGTGGTTACCAGTTGTCCTATCAGCCCGATCTGATCGTCAATCACCCGTGCCGCGCGTCATGGGAGCAGCTGAAGTCAAAATGGAAACGAATTACCGCTGAAACCTATGGCATTCACAAATCTAACGAGCGCTCGATCATCAGGTGGATCTTCCGCGCCCTGATCATGCCGCTTTCAATATTGGCCCATGCACCACGCATCCTGACCATACCAACATCCAGCGCGCGCGCAGGTGCCTTGCTGACATTGGCGCGAATACGGCTTTGGCGAATGGCCGAAATGATCCGGCTGGTGCTTGCTCGAAGCCCCGCCGAAACACGGTGATGTGAAAGCCTGTGGTTGAAGCCCCAGCCTGCTCCGCTTAGAAGGGTTTAGACCCAAAGCGAGCCTGCACATGTCCACTCCCAAACCAGTTGTTCTTTGTATCCTCGACGGTTGGGGGTTGTCGGATAATACCGAAGCCAATGCTCCGGCCTTGGCAAACACCCCTACATTCGACCGGCTGATGGCCACCTGCCCCAACGCAACCCTGATCACCCACGGGCCGGATGTTGGCTTGCCGAAAGGGCAAATGGGCAATTCGGAAGTGGGGCATACCAATATCGGCGCGGGTCGTGTGGTGGCGATGGACCTTGGCCAGATCGACCTTGCCATCGAGGAAGGTACCTTCCAGCAAGAGGCAGCCCTGCAAGGGTTCATATCAAAACTCAAAGACACTGGTGGAACCGCGCATTTGATGGGTGTCGCCTCTGATGGTGGTGTTCACGGCCATATCACCCACATCATCGCAGCAGCAAAAGCGCTCAGTTCCGCAGGAATAGACACTGTTTTGCATGCCATCACCGATGGCCGCGATGTCGCCCCGAAATCTGCGCTCGGCTATATCGAGACATTAGAGCGCGAGCTTCCGGACGACGTGCGCATCGTCACCGTATCGGGCCGCTACTACGCGATGGACCGCGACACCCGTTGGGAGCGGGTCGAACTGGCCTATAACGCGATGATGCTTGGCAAGGGCGCCGCGGCAACCAGCGCGACCGCGGCGATCGAAGCCTCCTATGCAGACGGTAAGAATGACGAATTCATCCTGCCCACCGCCATCAACGGTTTCAAAGGCGTAAAAGACGGCGACGGCGTTTTCTGCCTCAATTTCCGCGCTGACCGCGCCCGCGAAATCCTGTCCGCGATTGCCGATCCGAAGTTCGATGCGTTCGATACCTCCGCCCGCCCGAAACTGGCGGAATGCCTCGGCATGGTCGACTATTCCTCCGATCACAACGCATTCATGACGACGGTTTTCCCGAAGAAAAAGATCGCCAACACGTTAGGGGCTTGGGTCGCGCAGCATGGATTGCGCCAGTTCCGCGTGGCCGAGACCGAGAAATACCCCCATGTCACCTTCTTCCTGAACGGCGGCAAGGAAGTGCCGGAGGACGGCGAAGACCGGCACATGCCCAAAAGCCCGAAGGTCGCGACCTACGACATGCAGCCAGAGATGTCGGCGGACGAAGTCACCGCCGATCTGGTCAGCGCCATCGAAGCGCAATACGATCTGATCGTCGTGAACTTCGCCAACCCCGATATGGTCGGGCATACCGGTGATCTGGCGGCAGCTATCGCTGCCTGCGAGGCGGTGGATAAGGGTCTAAACAAGGCGATTACGGCCTTGAACGACGTGGGCGGTGCCATGATCGTCACCGCCGATCACGGGAACTGCGAAACGATGGTCGATCCTGTCACCGGCGGCCCTCACACCGCTCACACAACGAACCCCGTTCCGGTGGTTCTCTATGGCGGGCCTGAAGGCGCATCGTTGGCAAGCGGTCGCTTGGCCGACCTCGCCCCGACGCTGCTAGAGTTAATGGGGCTTCCAAAGCCGGACGAAATGACCGGAGTGTCGTTGATCCGCTCATGAAGCAGCTGTTTATAGCCTTAACCATGCTGGCACTGTCCGGCCCCGCGATTGCCCAGAGCGATCCGATAACGACCGCGAAACGGGCAAGCCAGATGCTTGAGGCCGCCGCCGATAGCCTGACGGAAGCCGAAAGCGCCTCTGACCGCGTCGGCGCACTGACTGAAACCGTGCGCGCTTATGAGGAAGGTCTGTCCGCATTGCGCGAGGGGCTTCGGCGCGCCTCCATCCAAGAACGTAGCATCGCGTTGGTGTTTGAAGCCAAACGCGACCGGCTGGCGCGGCTGCTTGGAATACTGCAAACCATCGGCACCTCCCCCGCGCCGCTACTGATGATGCACCCGACGGGGGCAATCGGGACCGCGCGATCTGGGATGATCCTGTCCGAAGTAACTCCGGCGCTGCAAAGCGAGGCATTGGTCCTGCGCGGCCAGCTTGAAGAAATCCGTGACATTCGCAGCCTTCAGCAAAGCGCCGCGACACAGCTGACCAAGTCACTGGCCGAAGTGCAAACCGCCCGCGCAGACCTGTCCAAAGCCATTGCCGACCGCGTGGAGCTTCCCCGAAGTTTCACAAGCGACTCCGACAAGATGCGCGCTTTGATCGAAAGCAGCGATACGCTCCAAGGCTTTGCTTCCGGCCTCACCGACCTGAACCCGTCCGACTTGAACAATCCGGCTGATTTCGAGGCTGCGAAGGGCAACCTGACGCTCCCGGCCGCTGGCACGCTCCTGCATGGCTTCAACGAAACCGACGCATCCGGCATTAATCGCCCGGGCCTTGTGCTTGCCACACGGGCGCAATCCTTGGTGACCACCCCGTGGCCGGCCACCCTGCGCTACTCCGGCCCGCTTCTGGACTACGGAAACGTGGTCATTCTGGAGCCCAGCAAGGGCTATCTGCTGATTCTCGCTGGCTTGGGGCAAACCTTTGGCGAGGTGGGCGAGGTCCTTGATCAGGGCGCTCCGGTTGGCTTAATGGGCGGTTTGACCCCCAATCCTGACGCTTTTTTGATGACCGCAGCCAAAGGTGGTGGCGGCAATCAGCAAGAGTCGCTTTATATAGAACTTAGACAAGGCGACGAGCCGGTCGATCCGGCCACTTGGTTCGCCACCAATAAGGAATGACGTCCGCATGAAAAAATTTCTGATGGCAGCTACGCTTGGCACCGCCGCAAGCGTTCTGGTGACCACGCAATTCGCAGGCCCTCTGATCGCTCAAGAGGCGGAGAAGAAGTCGACTGTTTATGAGCAGCTGGACCTGTTCGGCGACATCTTCGAGCGTATCCGTGCCCAGTATGTTGAAGACGTCGATGAAGGCGAACTGATCGAGGCCGCGATCAACGGCATGCTCACATCGCTTGATCCGCATTCCTCCTACCTGCCACCCAAAGACTTCGACGACATGCGCACGCAAACCTCGGGCGAATTCGGCGGGCTCGGGATCGAGGTCACGCAGGAAGACGGCTACGTCAAAGTCGTCTCACCCATGGACGGCACCCCCGCCGACGAGGCGGGCATGGAATCCGGCGACTTCATTACAACCGTTGATGGCACCAGCCTGTTGGGCCTCACTTTGGAAGAAGCCGTCGAAATGATGCGCGGGCCGGTCGGGTCTGAAATCATTCTGACGGTCGTGCGCGAAGGTGTGGACGAGCCCTTCGAGGTGTCCATCGTGCGCGATACGATCAAGCTGACCGCCGTGCGGACCCGCCTTGAAGGCGACTCGGTCGTGCTGCGCGTGACCACGTTCAACCGCCAAACTTTCCCGAACCTCAAGGAAGGGCTGGCCAAGCAAATCGAAGAGGCTGGCGGCGAAGACAAGATCAACGGCATCGTGCTTGATCTGCGCAACAACCCCGGTGGCTTGCTGACACAAGCGATCGCCGTGTCCGACGCGTTCCTTGATAAAGGTGAAATCGTCTCCACCCGTGGCCGCAACCCGCGTGACAGCGAGCGCTACAACGCGACCGAGGGCGATTTGTCCAATGGCAAACCCATCGTGGTGCTGATCAACGGCGGCTCTGCCTCCGCGTCCGAAATCGTCGCAGGTGCGCTGCAAGATCACCGCCGCGCGGTCGTCGTCGGCGAAAAGAGCTTCGGCAAAGGCTCCGTTCAAACCGTCGTTCCGGTGCGCGGCGATGGTGCCATGCGCCTGACCACATCGCGTTACTACACGCCGTCGGGCCGCTCCATTCAAGCGCTTGGCGTGTCGCCCGATATCATCGTTGTGCAACCTCCCCGCAAGCCGGAGGAAGAAGCAACCGAGGAAGAGGCAAAGCGCAACAGCCGGTCCGAAGCCGATCTGCGTGGCTCCCTGACCAACAACGACAAGATTTCGGAAGATGATCTGAAACTGTTGGAAGCAGAGCAGAAGAAAGCCGAGGAAGTCGCCAAACTGCGTGAGGAAGACTACCAGCTGGCCTACGCTCTTGACGTGCTGAAAGGCCTCAGCGCCTTGGCACCCGCTGACAAGTAAAGGAACGGGCGGGGGTTTCCCCGCCCTTCACACATCATGACCCCTGAAGAAATTTCCAAACTTCCATACCGCCCCTGCGTGGGCGTTATGCTCGTCAATCATGACGGTCTGGTCTTTGCCGCCCAGCGCATCGACAGCGATGTCGCGGCGTGGCAAATGCCCCAAGGCGGCATTGATGACGGCGAAGACCCGCAGGACGCGGCATTGCGCGAGCTGGAAGAAGAAACCGGTGTTCCGGCGCATATGGTCAGCGTTGCCGGTCAAACCGAGGACTGGGTGCCTTACGATCTGCCCCATGATCTGGTTCCCAATATCTGGAAAGGCCGTTTCCGCGGCCAGCAACAAAAATGGTTCCTCCTCAGGTTCCAAGGCACAGACGCGGACATCAATATCGAGACCGAAACCCCCGAATTCTCGGAATGGCGCTGGGTGGACACTGAAACATTGCTCGGCAATATCGTGCCGTTCAAGCGGGACGTTTACGCGAAAGTGATCGAAGCCTTTCGGCCGCTCCTGTAAGATCAAGCCATGAATAAGTATCTCACCATAGCGGCCACGGCTTTCGCCCTCGCCGCCGGTCCCGCCAGCGCCTTGTCCTGCCTTCCAACGCACCCCGTTGCGGCGTTTAATGCTGTGTCCGAGGCGGAAGAGAGCTTCGTCGTGCTCCACGGCGAATTCGATTTCGACGTCAAAAAGGTACCCGACGTGAACGCCCCGCCCGTGTCAGTCAAGATCCCGACCCAGTTCAAAGGAAAGCTGCTGACATCAAACGGGTTCACCGACGAGGTTGATGTTGCGGTCACGCTTGCCCTGAATTGCGCAGGACCTTGGTGCGCGCGCGTTTCGCCGAAAACAGACTACCTCGCTTACGTGCTGCAAACCGAAGACGAGCTGATCTTCAACGTAGACCCTTGCTACGCCTTTGCCTTCGCCAACCCCGAAGACAAATACATCGAAGCGATCGAGCAATGCGCCGCAGGGAATGACTGCACTCCGAAATAGTCCACATAACACAGCAAAAAGGGCGGGATCATCTCCCGCCCTTTTTTGTTGATGTGATGCGCTTATTCGGCCGGAACCGCCTGCTTCTCATGGCTCAGCGGCACAGGGATATGGATCAGCATCTCTTTCGGGCAAATTTGCACGAAGTTGGCTTTCTCCACGTCCCAGTCCTGCAAGATACGGGTCGCTTTTACACTTTCCGTCTCGCGCGCATGTTCCTCGATCAGACTTTTAAGCTCGGCCTCCCAATGGTCCACGGTCACGGGGCAGGTTACCAGCGTTTCCATGTTCATCAGCGGGCCTGACTGGCCGTCCGGATCGTATAGATAAGCCATTCCGCCCGTCATACCGGCCCCGAAATTCGCGCCGATTGATCCAAGGATCACCGCCACACCACCTGTCATGTATTCGCAACCATTGGTGCCGCAGCCCTCGATCACGACCTTCGCACCGGAGTTCCGGACGCCAAACCGCTCTCCCGCACGTCCCGCGGCAAACAGGTAGCCGTCAGTCGCACCATAAAGCACGGTATTGCCGATGATGGTGTTGTCATCCGCCTTCAGTGGGCTGCTTTGCGACGGGCGCACAACAATGCGGCCACCCGACAGCCCTTTGCCAACATAGTCATTGGCGTCGCCAAAGACTTCCAGCTTCAATCCCGGCGCGGCAAACGCCCCGAGCGACTGACCGGCAGAGCCGGACAGCTTCACCGTCAGGTGGTCAGGCTGCAAATCGTTGCGCATCCCGAACCGCTGCACAATGTGGCTCGACGCCCGCGTGCCGATGGTCCGAAGCGTGTTTTGCACGGCGTAAGACAACTGCATCTTCTCGCCGTCCTTAAAGAAGGGCTGCGCGTCATTCACAATCTGCGCGTCCAGCGTATCAGGCACTGCGTTCCGCTCTTTGGAGCGGTCGTAAACGATACGATCAGCCCCATCGACGGTGATCAAAAGCGGGTTCAGGTCCAGATCATCCAGATGCGCAGAGCCCCGCGAAACCTGCGTCAACAGATCAGCGCGACCAATCACGTCATCCAAAGAGCGTGCACCGATGGACGCCAAAATCTCACGTACTTCCGTCGCGTAGAAGGTGATGAGGTTCACCACCTTGTCAGCACTGCCCGTGAACTTGGCCCGCAGGTCTTCGTCCTGCGTACATACACCTACAGGACACGTATTCGACTGGCACTGACGCACCATGATACAGCCCATCGCAATCAGCGCAGCGGTGCCGATGCCGTATTCCTCGGCCCCCATCATCGCCGCCATGACAATGTCACGGCCCGTGCGCAAACCACCATCGGTGCGCAAAGTCACGCGTCCGCGCAGGTTGTTCATCGCCAGAACCTGATGCGCCTCTGTCAGGCCCATCTCCCACGGCAGACCGGCGTATTTGATCGACGTCGCAGGCGACGCGCCCGTCCCGCCATTATGGCCGGAAATCAGGATCACATCGGCCTTCGCCTTCGCAACACCCGCCGCAATCGTGCCAACACCGGACGCCGCAACCAGCTTCACCGTCACTTTGCAGCGCGGGTTGATCTGCTTGAGGTCGTAGATCAGTTGCGCCAGGTCCTCGATGGAATAGATGTCGTGATGCGGCGGAGGCGAGATTAGCGTCACCCCCTTGGTCGAGTGCCGCAACCGCGCGATCAAATCCGTGACCTTCATCCCCGGCAACTGCCCGCCTTCACCCGGTTTCGCCCCTTGGGCAACCTTGATCTCCAGCTCTTCGCAATGGTTCAGATACTCGGCGGTCACCCCAAAACGGCCGGACGCCACCTGCTTGATCTTCGCAGACGGGTTGTCGCCATTCGGCTCCGGCACGAAATGCGCGGGGTCTTCGCCGCCTTCGCCCGAATCCGACTTCGCGCCGATCCGGTTCATCGCCACGTTCAGCGTTTTATGCGCCTCCGGCGACAGCGCGCCCAGCGACATCCCCGGCGTCACAAAGCGTTTGCGGATGGACGTGATCGACTCCACCTGATCCACCGAAATCGGCTCACCCAGCGACTTGATATCCAGCAAATCGCGCAAGTGAATGGGCGGGTTCGCCTTCATCGTCTGGCTGTATTGCTTCCACATGTCATAGGATGCGCGGTTGCAGGCCGCTTGCAGCATGTGCATCGTCTGCGCTTCCCAAGCATGTTTCTCACCCGAACGGCGCGACTTGTAAAAGCCGCCAATTGGCAGCACAGCAGCCTCGGCACGCCATCCGGCTGAATGAACCTCCGCCGCTTTTTTCTGAATGCCGGACACGCCGATACCGGAAATCCGCGAGTGCATTCCGGGGAAAAACTCCGCAACCATCGCACGCGACAGGCCGACAGCCTCGAAGTTCAGGCCACCACGGTAGGACGAGATCACCGAAATACCCATCTTCGCCATGATCTTCAGCAGACCTTGGTCGATGGCATTGCGGTACCGCGCCACGGCTTCGGTCAGCGACCCTTCCAGCAGACCGCGCTCGATACGGTCGGCAAGGGAATCCTCGGCAAGATAGGCGTTCACGGTCGTCGCCCCGCAGCCGATCAAAACGGCAAAGTAATGCGGGTCGATACATTCGGCAGACCGCACATTCAGCGAACAGAAAGTCCGCAACCCTTTGCGTGTCAGCCAGCTATGCACCGCAGATGTCGCAAGGATCATCGGCATGCCAACGCGGTCTTCGTTTTGGCCCTGATCGGCCAAAACAATGTGACCCGCGCCAGAGCGCACGGCGTCCTCAGCCTCATCCCGAATACGATCCAGCGCTTCGCGCAACGCATTCTGATCGCTATCCGCGTCAAAGGTACAGTCTATCGTGACCATCTCGGCGTTGAACTGCTCGGTAAGCTTGTCGAACTGCGCGTTGCCGATGAACGGGCTTTCAAGCACAAGAATTTCCGTCTGCGACGAATCCTCGTCCAGCACGTTCTTGAGGTTCCCGAACCGCGTTTTCAGACTCATCACACGGAATTCGCGCAAGCTGTCGATAGGCGGGTTGGTGACCTGGCTAAAGTTCTGCCGGAAGAAGTGGCTCAGCGGGCGGTACTTCTTGGACAGCACCGCAGACGGGGTGTCATCCCCCATCGACGCAATCGCTTCTTTCCCGTCATCTGCCATCGGCGCAAGTATCTGCTCCAGCTCCTCGATGGTGTACCCCGCCGCGATCTGGCGCTTGCGCAACTCGGCACCGGTGAACAGCGGCTGCTCTTTCACATCCAGCGTGATCTCTTCCAGATCGGTGATCTTTCCGACCCATTCGCCGAACGGCAGCGCCGCCGACATTTTGTCTTTCAGCTCTTCGTCGTGATACAGTTCGCCCTTGCCCATATGGACACCGATCATCTGACCCGGACCCAATGCGCCTTTTTCGCGCACAGTCGCCTCGTCAAACGGCACCATCCCTGTCTCGGACCCCGCGATCAGCAGGCCGTCGCCCGTCACAGCGTACCGCATGGGACGCAAGCCGTTGCGGTCCAAGCCAGCACACACCCAGCGCCCGTCAGTCATGGCAAGCGCCGCAGGGCCATCCCAAGGCTCCATCACCGAGTTGCAATAGGAATACATGTCCTGCCACGCCTTCGGCATCTCAACCGCTTGCTTGGACCAGGACTCCGGCACCAGCATGGTTTTCGCCATCGGGGCCGAGCGGCCCGCACGTACCAGAACCTCGAACACCGCATCCAAAGCCGCAGAGTCAGACGAGCCACCCGGAACGATTGGCTTGATATCCTCCGCACGGTCCTCGAACGCACCAGACGCCATGCGGATTTCGTGGGACTTCATCCAGTTCAGGTTGCCCTTCAGCGTGTTGATCTCGCCGTTATGCGCCAACATGCGGAACGGCTGCGCCAGCCACCATTGCGGGAAGGTGTTGGTCGAATAGCGTTGGTGATAAATGGCAAAAGCGGACTCGAAGCGTTCATCCATCAGGTCGGGGTAGAACTCCGCCACCTGCTCCGCCAGCATCATGCCCTTGTAGATGATCGACCGGCACGACAGCGATGCCAGATACAGCGTCGGCACCTGCGCGGCCAACGCCGCCTTCTCGATGCGGCGGCGGATCACGTAAAGCTCGCGCTCGAACTCTTCTTCCTCAACACCTTTGGAGTTGGAAATCAGGATCTGCTCAATCTCGGGCCGTGTCGCGTTCGCCTTTTCACCCAAGCAGGTAATGTTCACAGGAACGTGCCGCCAGCCATAAATGTTGTAGCCCATGCGCAGGACTTCGGTCTCGATGATCGTGCGGCAGGTTTCCTGCGCCCCATGATCCGTACGCGGCAGGAACACCTGACCGACGGCGATCATCTGGTCTTTCTTCGGCTTGTGGCCCGTGCGTTCGATCTGGTCGTAGAAGAACTCGACCGGAATCTGCACATGGATACCAGCCCCGTCACCGGTTTTGCCATCCGCGTCCACAGCACCGCGGTGCCAGATCGCCTTCAGCGCGTTGATGCCGTTCTCGACAACCTTGCGGGATTTCTTGCCGTCGATGGCAACGACAAGGCCCACACCGCACGAGGCATGTTCGTCCTCGTCGCGATACAGCGAGTTCTCCGCCATCCAGCGGCGCTTCTCTTCCTCACGGGCAACCCAAGCGTCATCATATGTGGTCATGGTGGAGGCTCCTCATTAGGGATTTATTCATGGAACGGGTCAGCACGCCTGACCCTGTAAGATTTTGAGCGGCGTCAGGTTGCCCGACAAAAAGCCGACGCTTTGCCGACGCATCGTAGATAGTGGTTTTGGCAGACTTCAGTCGCCAAGAGACGTGGGGCGTTTCGGCTTTGTGCGCCCCTTGAAATGCGCTTCTGCCAATGCGTAATCCGCATAATCTTCGCGCCGCAATCCGCCCGCGCGTAGCACCACTTTCCCAAGCCGGTCGGGACGGTTGTTTATCGCAGCGGCAACGATCTTGCGCAGGGTATTCGCACCCTTGAGGTTGCCGACAAAATTGTGGTCTGCGCCCTTGAAGATATAATGCTTGAGGTTCGGCGCAGTCGGAAACCGCTGCCAGTGCATTTGCTCGTCCGGCGTGTCGCCGTGAAACATGTAAATCGGAACCGGCGGCTTCGGCAGTTTGCTCATCTGCTTGAACGGCCAACTGGTAATCCGCCTGCGAAACCACAGCCACCGCGTTTCTTCCGGCACAACGTCGGGATGCACCGAATACTGCGGCGTAAAGCAGATAATCCGCGACAATGGCATTTTCCGCCCCAAGATCAACGCGTTGTACGCGCCCATGCTGGTCCCGATTGCCGTAACCTTGGTAATCCCGTGCTCCAGAACATAGTCGCTGATCTTGGTCACAATTAGGTTTGCCATACCCTTGGAGTTCATCCAACTGCGCGAAATATCGGTGATGCAAATCACATGGTTGCGGCCCCTTTGCGAGGCCAGTCCCACAAATTCCTTCGGCGGCCACTGGTCGCGCTCCGTCCCGACGCTGGTGAAACTGACGATCAAACGCGAACTCTCGCCCAATGCGGATTCGATCCGCAGCGGATGCTCGTCGTGCAAGAGGGTGAACTCCAGCAGTTTCTTTTGATCGCTCATAGATCACTCGGCGGCTACCTGCGCCGCTGCGTTGATTTGATCCATGATCGCCTCTGCAGCTTCGCGCCCGTCACGAATAGCCCAAACCACAAGGCTAGCGCCACGTTGAATGTCACCGCAGGCATAAACTCCCGGCAGTGAGGTCGCATGAGTCTCGAAGTTTGCCTTCACCGTGCCCCAGCGGGTCACCTCAAGCTCTGGAACACCCCAAAGCGTTGGCAGGGCTTCCGGCTCGAAGCCCAGCGCCATGATGACAAGGTCAGCGTCTTCGACATAATCAGCGCCTTCAATGATTTCAGGGCTCTGGCGGCCCGACGCATCCGCTGCACCCAAACGCATCTTGGACACCATAACGCCTTCGACGCTATCGCCTGAAAACCCTTTAGGGGCTGAAAGCCAGACGAACTCGACGCCCTCTTCCTCGGCATTCGCCACTTCGCGTTGCGAGCCGGGCATGTTGGCCTTGTCGCGGCGATACAGGCATTTCACCGAAGTCGCCCCTTGGCGGATCGAGGTGCGCAGGCAATCCATTGCCGTATCTCCACCACCGATAACAACCACGCGCTTGCCCTCGGCATTCAACTCGCCGCTGTCAAATTCAGGGACAGCATCGCCAAAGCTTTTACGGTTGGAGGCCGTCAGGAAGTCGATCGCGCGAACGATCCCCTGCGCCCCGACACCCGGCGCCGGAAGTTCGCGGGACTTATAGACGCCCGTCGCGATCAGGATCGCGTCATGTGTTTTCTGCAATTCAGAGAACGCGATGTCCTCACCGACATTGCAGTTCATCTTGAACGTCACGCCGCCTTGCTCAAGCTGGTCAACGCGCTTCATCACGATGTCTTTTTCCAGCTTGAAGCCGGGGATGCCGTAAGTAAGCAGACCGCCAGCGCGGTCATAACGGTCATAGACCGTGACCTGCACACCTTGGCGGCGCAGCATATCCGCCGCAGCCAGACCACCGGGGCCAGCCCCGATGATGCCCACGCTTTCCGCGCGCTCGTGCTTTGGCGCGGCAGGCTTCACCCAACCGTTTTCCCAAGCCGTATCCGTAATGTATTTTTCGACCGCCCCAATGGTGACAGTCCCATGGCCCGACTGTTCAATGACGCAATTGCCTTCACACAGGCGGTCCTGCGGGCAAATCCGGCCACAGATTTCAGGGAAGGTGTTCGTTGCCTGAGAAAGCTCGTACGCCTCCTGCAAGCGCCCTTCGGCGGTCATTCGGAGCCAGTCAGGGATGTTGTTGTGCAGCGGGCAGTGTGACTGGCAGTAAGGGACGCCACACTGGCTGCAACGCCCGGCCTGTTCCTCGGCTTTCGCGGTTGCGTACTCAGCGTAAATCTCGTTGAAATCATGTGCGCGTAGATCTGGGGGCCGCTTCTCCGGCATATCCCGCTCTACATTCACAAACTGCAACATACGCTGCTTGGCCATTTCAATACTCCCAATCTGAAATGCTTCTGTAAAACGGTGCTTCAGGAAAGAAAAGTCACCCATACTGACCTATTATTCATTTTTGTCACTTAAGTACGAAAAATAGTACCCGTCCAACATGTTTTTATGTCAGCAATATTTACCTACTTATCTTCTTCTCATTTATTTCCCTGCGTTTAGGTTGAGGAAAACTGATTCGAGGCGCAACTGTTGTCCCTATTCCAACTCATCCTAGTCGCGCTTATCCAAGGACTGACCGAATTCCTGCCCGTCTCCTCCTCAGGACATTTGATCCTACTGCCCAGCCTGACAGGCATGGAGGATCAAGGCCAAACCATCGACGTCGCAGTCCATATCGGTACGCTATTCGCGGTGATCATGTTCTTTTGGGCGGATGTCAGAATCGCCATTCAAGGTATCGGCCGGTTGGCAAAAGGCAAGGCGGACACCCAAGGCGCGCGGCTAGCTTTGCTCCTTGGCATAGGAACCGTTCCCGTCATTATATTCGGCCTCCTGTTAAAGCTCACCGGCCTTGACGAAATGTTGCGCTCCGTCGCCCTGATTGGCTGGACAATGCTCATTTTCGGGCTGGTGCTGTATTGGACCGACCAAAAAGGATCGACTTCAAAAACAGCTCCGGACTGGTCGAAGAAAGACGCGGTGATCATGGGGTTGTGGCAAGCCATCGCGCTTATCCCGGGAACGTCCAGATCAGGCGCTACGATCTCGGGCGCACGTCAACTGGGCTATGCCCGAGAGGACGCGGCTAAACTGTCGATGCTGATGTCTATTCCAACCATCATCGCGTCGGGCGCAGTGCTGGGCTTAGAAGTCGTAGCGGACGCGAACATGCAACTGGCCAAAGATAGTTTGATCGCGGCAGTCTTCGCCTTCTTCGCAGCCCTTCTGGCACTAAGCCTGATGATGCGACTACTCAAATCCGTCAGCTTCACGCCCTATGTGATCTACCGGATCTTCCTTGGGATCGGGCTGCTGGTTTTCGCCTATTCGTGATCTGCGCGCAGGTTCTGCGCAGATTCCTTGATCGCGTCATACTGGCCCGACGGGCGGAAACGCCAAAGGTAATTCGGCAGGATCACTTCGAACGCAGTTGGCTCGATACCCAAATCAGCCAGCGTCTTCGTATCTCCGGAAACAACATTGTCGTTGGCAAGATTGCGCACCTGATCACGTGTCAAAGGCCCTGCGATCAATCCACCGCTGATTGCACTCACGAAATCGAAAACGCTGCCCATGATACCTGCTACGAAAAACGGAATGTTCACGATCAAGCGGCGTCGACGCACGACATCCAACATCGTGTGCATCAGCTCGCGGAACGTCGCGACTTCCGGCCCGCCCAGCTCATAAATACCGGGGGCCGCGCCACCCAAGACGCCTTTAACAGCAGCCTTGGCAACATCATCCACATAGACCGGCTGAAATTTCGTATCAGCACCAACCACTGGCAAAACCGGGCCAAAGCGCGACATGGAGGCGAAGCGGTTGAAGAACTCGTCCTCAGCGCCAAACACGATCGAAGGGCGCAAGATAATGGCCTTCGGGAAGTGCTCCAGAACACCTTCTTCGCCCAAGGCTTTGGTTTGCGCATAAACGCTGTCGCTGTCTTTGTCGGCACCAATCGCAGAAACGTGGACGAGATGGCCAACACCTTCCTCAGCCGCGATACGTGCGACACGCTCCGCACCCTCATGTTGCACTGCGTCGAACTTGTTCTTGCCCGATGGCGCCAAAATGCCCACGCAGTTCACAATTGCATCCGCGCCCTGCATCACTGCGCGCACGGACTCGTCGTTGCGAATGTTGCACAGGACAGGTTCAACCTGACCCACAACGCCGTAAGGTTTCACGAAGATCGCTTCATTCGGGCGGCGCACGGCCACACGGACCCGCCAGCCCTCTTTGGCCATGCGGCGGGCAACGTAGCGCCCGACAAAACCTGATCCGCCGTAAATTGTGACAAGCTTCGACATGGTATTTCCCTTCAAGGCTGGCTGCATTGGGTTTACCCAGCCAGTTTTCGCCAGACAAGGCGCTTTTCACCCTTCCGGCCCCACACATCGAGATAATTCGCCACAAACATTCGTTTGAACCACCGAATCCCGTTGACACCTGACATGTGCGGAACTAATCACCGCCCACCAATACCTGTGCCCAGGTGGCGGAATGGTAGACGCGCCAGCTTCAGGTGCTGGTGTCCGTATGGACGTGGAGGTTCGAGTCCTCTCCTGGGCACCAATTTTCCCAACATAGATGACCGTAAGAGCTCATTATGATTGAGTTTTTTGTCGTTCTGAGATATCAACTTGAACATAGTTGAACACTGTATTCCATCCAATACCCCACCTTTTTGGGGTACATTTTTGGGGTACGAGAGACTTGTTGCGGAGGTGATACCCCACATGGCCCTAACTGAGGTGCCCCTAAATTTGTAGACGCTTTGCTTGGTAATTTTGGAACCAAGGAGAGATGGATATGAACAAAGGAATTCGGTTTACGGATGAGTTTAAGCGGGACGCTGT
>NZ_FQUV01000008.1 GCF_900129235.1 Litoreibacter ascidiaceicola
GGCCACTCGCGCAGCTGATCCGACCGTCAGTCTTGAAAATGACCACAAAATCCATCAAAATCCGTCAGAACAGGCATCACTTGGGAAATGTCAGCTCAATGACGATTGGCAATTCTGCGCGATAAAATCGCTCGATGATGGCTTTGCCAAACTCGATGAGGAAAAGCGAACCATCTTCTTTTTTGACGACTTCCTCGGTCAGATTGAGCTTGATCGCCAAGCACTCGTTCAACGGGATGGGCAATTGGCGAGATTTGTGAAGCGCGTTAGAGCTTCCAAAAACGCGCGTTTCATTCTGACCACGCGTGCACACATCTTTGAGGAAGCACGAAGACTTTCAGATCATATGGATGAAGGTCGCTTCCAGCTTTCAAAATTTCTGCTAGATGTTGGGCAATATACCCGCTCAATCAAAGCGCGCATCTTGTTCAACCATCTTGCCGCATCAGATCTGACTGGTGGCCACATAGAAGCTCTGCTTCAGGGTGATTGGCTGAAGAAGATAGTTGATCACCGAAACTACAATCCGCGCCTAATTGCGCATATAGCTGCAGAGTGTCCTGAAGACTTGGACGAAACCGCTTATCCCACATTTGCCTTCAAGATCCTCGAAAATCCTGCGCTGATCTGGGCCAAGGCATACCGCAGTCTCAGCATGCGCTGCCAAAACCTGCTTGTGGCTCTCTACTTTGGCAATCAGTATCACCAACCTATTGGGGTTCTGCGGAAAAACTTCAACGCAATACATAACAAGATTTGCGAACACTATTCACAGCCGTCAAAACCAGAGGACTTCGAAGAAGCTCTCAAATCACTCGAGTCTGGCTTTGTTGCCATATCCGGTCAGCAGGTGCGGTTTGTGAATCCATCAGTCCGCGACTTTCTAAAGGAACATTTATCTGATGGAGATTTTTTGGGCCTGCTCCCGACCCTTTGCGTACGAGCCGAATGGGCCCAGAATCTATGGAGCCACTTAAAACACACGTTCCAGACCGATCCCGATAAACTGAAAGCTCTGGCGCTAGCATTCTTAGAGTTTGCGAACAAACTGGACCAAATCCCCAACTTCGCGAAGGTGAAGTCGGAACAGCACCATTATTGGTACCGCAAACTCGATGACCTTTCTATCGCTGAACGAGGATCTCTTCTGCTTGATCTGTTTGAGCAATCCGACGACTCTCGCTTTCTCGATGCCGCGATCTCAGCCTTGAAGAGCGAGGCTCTTGGGTTCGAAGCGTCACGTGATTCCAGAGATTTACCAGAACTTCACTGGAGGATTTCCAACTTTGTCGATGATGATGTGGATAGCAAGGCGGTCTTGCTTGCTTCGGTAGAGTCCGCGCTAGTGAGTGCAATCGAAGCTGGCATTCCGATGGACGAATTAGTCGCCGTGAAAGACGCCATAGACGAATACCTTGATGAAGCTACTGATCTCGAACCCATCGAAGACGCGATAAACTCCGCGATCGACTATGAGTTTGATGAGGTTTCAGAAACAATCTCTGACCTTTCTTCCGAAAGTGAACTGAATGAACATATCGAGATGCTGGAGTTCATTGCACGGCACACCGGTCGCAGTGCCGAAGCCGCTAAAAACGTGGTGCTTGAGAAAATCAGTGAAATTGAAGTGTCAGACTATGGTGACTACCAACCAAACTCTCGTGGGCGAAGCAGTCACGCCGATACAGAGTTTTCCGACATGATGATGCTTTCCAGCAAACCGCTCCAGATATCCGAAGCCCGAGAGACGAAATCGGGGGTCATGAAGGCTAGGATGAATTGTCCACCGCGATCCAATCCCTCGTATACGCGGGACCAGTTGATCTCGATCGTCATGTAGGCGGCGACCATGTAGGCGCAGAACGCGCTCAATAGTCCCCAACGCAGCATCGGGTTTGTGACAAAGGGTGGTCGGCGCCATGTTTTGCCAAGGATTGCTTCTAGTTCCGTGCTCATTCGGCGGCCTCGATTTCGTTGCCGTCGTCGTCGACCTTCTTGATCGTCGCTTCCCAGTCTTCTTCGCCATAGATCGTTGTCAGAACATCTGGTGTCAGGGCCTCTGGTGGGCCGTCGAATTCCATCGCGCCGAAACGAAGTCCGACGACACGCTGAACGAACATCTGCGCTAAGGCGACGTCATGGATGTTGATGATCGCCGCGAGGCCGCGCTCAGAGCACAGCTCGCAAATCAGGCGCATTATCTGGCGGCTTGTTTTCGGGTCAAGTGATGCCGTTGGCTCGTCGACAAGTAGCAGTTTCGGATTCTGAATAAGTGCACGACAGATGCCGACGCGTTGCCGTTGACCACCGGACAATTCGTCGGCGCGCTTATCGGCCATGGCTAGCAGTCCCACGCGATCCAGGAGGCGGAAGGCCTCATCTACATCTGATTGTGGATAGTGGCGAGTAAGGCTGCGCCAGAAGCCGACATAGCCGAGCCTGCCGGAGAGGACGTTTTCCATCACGGTCAGGCGTTCGACCAATGCATATTCTTGAAAGATCATTCCCATTTCGCGCCGCGCGCGGCGCAGGCCCGAAGATTTCAAGTGTGTAAGTTCGGTTTCGTCTAGCCAGACCTCTCCAGATGTCGGCTCAACCAGCCGGTTTATGCAGCGGATCAGGGTTGATTTTCCCGCTCCGGAGGGGCCGATCAGCGCCAGCACTTGCCCTTCAGGCATTTCGAGATCGATCGACTTCAAAGCCTGATCGCCCGTGGGATAAGTTTTCACGAGCTTTTTGAGTTTCAGCATGTCCAGCCTCAGTTGACGTAGTCAGTTCGGCGGCGCCCAAATGAGCGCCGCCAATTAGGGTTGGCCTATTGGCAAGTATAACTGACGTCGTTTGCCGCGTCGATTTTGCGGATCACGTTCCAGAAGTCTTTGTAGTTCATTTCAATGAACTGCGACTCACCACCTTTGCCAAACTCGGCCTCAAGCGAAGTGCCGGCCCATTCGAACGAAAAGAAGGCATCGCGAATGCTGGCTTTCAACTCAGGCGTCAGGTTGTGCGCGGTACCAAAACCTGTGGTTGGGAAGGTCTCTGACTTGTAAAGCGACACGATCTGGTCAGCTTTGATCACATCACGCGCGACCATGCGCGTAATCACTGTGTTGGCGACAGAAGCGGCCAAATAGTCTTTATTTGCTACGCCGAGGATCGAGTTATCATGCTTGCCGGAAAAGACCGGCTCAAAATCTCGCTCTGGCAGCATGTCATAGTCGGCTTTCAGAATAGCGCTTGGTGCCTTGAAACCCGAATTTGAGGTGGGCGAAGTGAAGGCCAACTGCTTACCTTTGATATCCGCGACGTCTTCGATACCAGAGCCGGGATAGGTGATGATCTCCATCTCATAACCGAAGCCGCCATCGTCGGCCGCCATGATTGTGAACGGGTTAAAGCCCGCGCAGTTTACCGCCAGCGGGTTGGAACCTGTGTTAAAGCCTGCAATATGCAAACGGCCGGAGCGCATGGCTTCGATTTGGGCTGCGTTTGATTGCACCGGGAAAAAGACGATGTCTTTACCGGTCTTTTCCTTTAAGTGATCCAGAAAGTCAGCCCAAGCAGCTTTGTACACGGCCGGATCTTCAACTGGCGTATACGCAAAGATCAGCGTATCGGGGTCGACTAACTCAGACGCGTCATCAGGTGTATCGGCGACCAGATCGCCATCACGGTCGCAATAGCGAGCATCCAGATCGCCACGCGGACAGTCTTGTGCCCAAGCCCCGCTAGCGGCGATCGACATAGCGGCAATTGCACCGGTCGTAGCCAGTAGTTTTTTCAGTTTACTCATGTTTTTTCCTCCCTTGGTTTTCAATTACACCTGCTTCTTCAGGGCAGATGTTGGTAAGCTAGCGTGCTACAATCACCTCAACATTGGCTCGATCGAGTGACTTGGCCAGATCTTCTGCGGGTGCCTGATCGGATATTATGGATGACACGTCGGATAGGCTGCCCACCTTCGCCAGACTCTTGCGGCCAAATTTCTCACCGTCAATCAGAAGGTGGGATACTGCACTTTGGCGCAGCATAATGCGCTTGATGGCCGCAAATCCCCGTATCGCTTCCGACGGGCCTCTTTCGGAAAGTGCCGAAGCGCCGATCAAGCATCTATCAACACAGTGGCGTTCTAGAAACTCGATCGCATCGGTTCCGATCACCGCGGATTCGGACGCGAGATAGTCACCGGGGCAAATGATGACTTTGGTCGCCTCGCTTTGACCAAGGGCCATCGCCACCGGAAAGCTGTTGGTAATGACGGTGCAAGGCGTGCCGTCAAACGCAAGAAACCGTGCAAGCTGCAGGGTCGTTGAGCCGGAATCAACCATAAGTGTTTCGCCGGGTTGTACCAGATTTGCGGCCCTGCGACCGATCCGCTCACGTTCTGCGACACGGGCCGTCGCCCGCTCGTCAAATGTCGGGTAGTGGCCGGACGTTAAGGCCAGTGCCCCGCCATGCGCGCGATCCAAAAGACCGTCAGCGCTTAACTTCTCAAGATCACGCCGAATGGTTTCGGTGGATACGCGAAAGCGACCAGCAAGTTCGGAAATACGGACATGTGGACGCAGTCGAAGTTCGAACAGGATCTGCTTGCGTCGTTCCTGCTTGCGCAGCTTTGGTCGTGTTTCAAGGTCAACGTCAACTGACATGCGCACTTTCAGATTTTGAGCAAGAATCCCCAACTTGAGTGCAAAAGTGTGGAGTTTCCCAACTATATGCAAGAAAAAATGTTGCATAAGGCAGATTTCGGTGCTCGGATCATGCCAATGACGGCTGTAAGACGGTCCGGCGTGGTGACAATGGTTATCCGCCGGTGTGCGAGAAAACACTCGGATCGGATGAACTAGGTGATCCAGATAATTGGAAATCTTGCGGGCGCGATTGCGCTTCTGCTCTGGTCTGTGCGGCTGGTGCGCACCGGGATTGAACGAGGATTCTCCGGCCCCCTTCGTACGGGGGTGCGGCGGGCATCTCAGAAGAAATCTACAGCAGCTGGAAGCGGCGTGGTCGCTGCTATTGCCATGCAGAGTTCGACTGCGGTCGCGATGTTAGTCGCTGGTTTCGTGTCGGCTGGAACGCTTCCTGCAGCAAGCAGCCTCGCTGTTATACTTGGTGCGGATCTCGGTTCGTCAATCGTCGCGCGAATTCTGCTGACGCCAATCGCAGTATTGGTGCCACTTCTATTGGTCGTTGGCGTGGGGCTTTTTCTGAAAGGCCGTGCACGTCGCATTAAGCAGACAGGGCGCATCATTATTGGCATTGCGCTTGTGTTGACGTCACTCTCCATGATCCGCACCGCGACTGCTCCCTTGCAGGATAGCGAAATAACGGCGCTCATCTTCTCCTATCTGTCGACTGATCTTGTCACCTCTTTCTTGCTGGGTGCGGTGTTGGCGTGGGTTACCCATTCAAGTGTGGCAACGGTCCTTGCGGTCGTCGCGATGGCATCCGAGGGCGTCCTTCAAGCGCCTGCCGCCGCCGCAATCGTTCTTGGAGCCAATCTTGGCGGTGCTACAATACCGGTATTGCTGACACTTTCCGGAGCACGCTCCGCAAGGCGGGTCATGTTCGCCAATTTGCTGATCCGTGGGGGTGGTGCGTTGCTGGCGCTACTGATTTTGGTGCAGTGGCAAAACCAGCTTAGCCTGCTTGGTGCGACTGCCGCCGTCCAATCGATCAACCTACATCTCGTCTTTAACCTCGTGGTGCTGCTGTTGGGGTTGATGTTGATCAACCCGATGCTGCGTGTGGCAAGCACAATTCTCCCTGATATCGCCCTATCAAAACCGCGCCGGATTAGCGCCCTAGATACGGCACTGACTGATCCAGATCGTGCACTCGCAAGCGCAATGCGGGAAGTTCTGGAGATGGGAGAGCAGGTACACGCCATGTTAACCCCGGTATTGGGACTGTTCCGCGACTGGGATGACGATACCTACCGCGCCATTCTTGATAGCGAAGACGAAGTTGACCGGATGCATTTCGAGGTGAAGCTGTACATCGCGCATCTTCAGGAGGGCGTTCTGTCCGGCAGACAGGCCAGACGTGCGATGGACATCGCGACGATATCTAACCATCTGGAAGACGCAGGTGATCAGGTGTCCTCGAATTTAACCGACTACGCTCAACGCCTGCATGCGGAGGGGCTATCTTTTTCGGACGACGGATGGCGCGATTTGTGTGATTTCCACGATCAGGTTTTGTCTAACGTCCAGCTTGGTTTGAATGTGCTGATGACCGGAGATGCGGAGGCTGCAATCCAGCTTGTTGAAGAAAAAGACCGCATGCGTGATGTCGAACAGCGGCTTCAGGCCCACCATCTTGACCGCCTTCGCAAAGGCAATGTTGCGAGCCTCGAAACCAGCAATCTGCATCAAGAAACTATCCGCGCTTTGAAGCAGGTGAACACCGCGTTCACCTTCACGGCATACCCCATCGTCGAGGCGACTGGAGGGCTGCTGTCCAGCCGTCTTGCAAGCACTGAAGGAGGCGATTGACTAAAGTAAGCAGCCGAAAAAAGTTGACGGGGCCGAGTTAGAGGACATGCTGTACTAGCCGATCATGAACATCGTGAAAAAAGCGTATCGTCGAGAATGTTGCTGCCAACGAAAATGACCAAGAATAATATCAAGTAAATCCTAGGGAGGAAAACATGAATAATATTAAAAGACTGCTGATCCCATCACTTATTGCAATGGCTGCAAGTGTAACGGCCGCGCAAGCGGAAAAGCTGACGCTATATTGCTCTGCGCAAGAAGACTGGTGCCAGCTCATGGCGCGTAGTTTTGAAGATGCGACAGGCATCGACGTCAATATGACCCGCAAATCCTCTGGTGAAACTTTCGCCCAAATCAAAGCAGAATCGTCCAACCCCAAGGGTGACGTCTGGTGGGGCGGCACTGGTGATCCGCACCTGCAAGCCGCTGAGGAAGACCTGACTGAGCCATATGTCACACCAATGCGTGGCGAGCTGCACGACTGGGCGATTTCCCAAGCAACGAGTGCTGGGGACAAAACGATCGGCATCTATTCCGGCGCTTTGGGGTACGGTTACAACACCGATCTTCTCGCGGCGAACAACCTGCCGGAGCCTGCCTGCTGGAAAGACCTGCTGAAGCCCGAATACAAAGGGCATGTGCAAATGGCGAATCCGAACTCCTCCGGCACCGCGTACACGACGCTTGCCACTATGGTGCAGCTGTTTGGTGAGGATGAAGGCTTTGATTTCATGAAGGGCCTGCACTCCAACGTGAACCAATACACCAAGTCCGGTTCTGCCCCGATCAAAGCTGCGGGTCGTGGCGAGAACACCATTGGCATCGTGTTCATGCATGACGCTGTGAAGCAGGCAGTCGCTGGCTTTCCCGTAAAGGTTGTGGCCCCGTGCGAAGGCACTGGCTACGAGATTGGCTCCATGTCGATCATTAAAGGCGCGCGCAACATGGACGAGGCCAAGAAGTTCTATGACTGGGCGCTTTCAACCGACGCACAAAACCTTGCGCTGGAAGTAAATGCGTTTCAGGTGTCGTCGAACACGGGGGCGGAAGCATCGCCATCTGCACCCGACATGTCATCGATCAAGCTGATTGATTACGACTTCAAAACCTACGGATCGTCGGCAGAGCGCAAGCGTCTGTTGCAAAAATGGGATGAAGAAGTCTCAACCCTTCCGCATTAAATCTTGCGCAATTCTACAAACACTAAGACCACCCACCCGGCCCTGATCTTTTGGATTGTGGCCGGGTGGGTCGGGTTTCTGCTTCTGCCTTGGTATGGGGTCGAAGACGGAATCCTTTCATTCGAATGGCTGATAGACGGCTATCCGTTCGACGAGGACTACGCACCGGCGGCCTTCCTTATCGCACAGGGAGAGAAGCTGTGGCTCGCTCCATTATTGTTACCGCTTGCATTGTCGCTTGCCGCGTTAGGCCGCCCGAAGAGTGATCCGCTTTACGCAAAAATCCTTATCCTGACGGGTGCACTCGGCTTCGGTTGGTTGACGGCCCAAGGCTTCGGAATTGGCATTCGCGGGTTCAACTTTGATTGGCTCAAAGCGTTGTTCGGAGAGTTAGGCGACCGCCAGTTCGGCATGGGGCTTGGTGCGATGATCGTTGCTTCGGCATTCCTGTTTATCTTCACCCAAGGCATAGCCGCACGCGGGGCGATTAACGGCGATGTATTTGTCGTTAGCGCCATTGGGGGCGTGATCGTCATCGTAACGACATTCGTATTCTTCCCGATTGCCAAGATGTTGTTAGCTGCTTTCATCACAGAAGAGGGGAGTTATTCCGTTGGCGTTTTCGCAGCTAAATTTTTCGACGACCGGCTTTGGGGGCTTGGCTGCCTAAGCGGTGGCCGGTGTGGCGTAGCGTGGAATTCGCTGTTCCTTGCCGTCCTCGTTGGTTTGCTGACAACGGTTCTTGGCCTTGTCTTCGCACTCGTCGTCACGCGGTCCGGGTTTCGATTCAAGCGTGCGCTCAGGGCGCTGACTGTGCTTCCCATCATCACACCACCTTTCGTCATCGGCTTGGCGTTGATCCTGCTGTTCGGGTTATCGGGGGCGGTCACGCAATTCACATCCGACCTGTTCGGCGTCCAACCCACCAGATGGCTTTATGGCCTGCCGGGCGTTCTTATCGCGCAGGTTTTGGCGTTCACGCCCATCGCCTTCCTCGTGTTGATCGGCGTGGTTGAGGGCGTCTCGCCGTCAATGGAAGAAGCAGCGCAAACGCTGCGCGCCAACAAGTGGCAGACGTTCCGCACAGTGTCGCTTCCGTTGATGCGGCCCGGCCTCGCGAATGCTTTCCTGTTAGGATTTATTGAGAGCATGGCCGATTTCGGCAACCCGCTCGTCCTCGGCGGCAACTTCGACGTGCTGTCGACAGAGATTTTTTTCGCCATTGTAGGTGCGCAATATGACCAAGGCCGCGCGGCTGTTCTGGCTATGGTGCTGCTGTTCTTCACGCTTTCGGCATTCTACGCGCAACGCGCGTGGCTGGGTAAGAAAAGCTACACGACAGTATCGGGCAAGGGGGATGCTGGCGTTCACCCAATGATGCCAAACGGATTGGCGATTCCGGTCTTTGTTATTGCTGGCGCATGGGGCCTGTTCACAATCGTAATCTACGGCATGATCCTTTACGGCAGCATGGTCGAGCTATGGGGCGTCAACAACACACTGACCTTCAAGCATTATGTCACCGCTTTCTCTGTCCGCATCGAAGACAGCGGCATCCGCTGGACAGGGGCCGCGTGGGATAGCTTCTGGACGACGATTTATATCGCTGCAGCGGCGGCTCCGCTCACGGCCGTGGTTGGCCTGATCACGGCTTACCTGCTGACCCGACAAACCTTCGCAGGTAAGAACGCGTTTGAATTTGGCACCATGCTCAGCTTTGCCATTCCCGGAACGGTCATTGGCGTCAGTTATATTCTGGCCTTCAACGTGCCGCCGATAGAGATCACGGGAACAGGGTTGATCCTGATCATCAGTTTCATCTTCCGAAACATGCCCGTTGGTGTCCGCGCGGGCATTGCGTCGATGTCGCAACTCGACAAGTCACTGGATGAGTCATCCCTAACCCTTGGAGCGAATAGTTGGCAGACCTTCCGAAAGGTGATCCTGCCGTTGCTACGCCCTGCAATTTTGGCCGCACTTGTCTACAGTTTTGTCCGCGCTATGACGGCGATTTCAGCGGTGATCTTCTTGGTTTCGGCAGAATATGACATGGCGACCAGCTACATCATCGGGCGTGTCGAGAATAACGACTACGGCCTTGCCATCGCCTATTCCACCACGCTGATCTTCGTGATGCTGTCGGTCGTGGGTGTCATGCAGCTTATTGTCGGGCGAACCGAAATCGGGCGGCGCATGAGCCAGTCGCGCACCAATGTCTGAGGGACCATTATGAAAATTAGCTCCAAGGCGGCGCCAGTCAGCTTCCAGAACGTCAGCAAAATCTATGGCCGCGATGTCTTGGCTGTGGACGACGTGAACCTGGATATTGAGGCTGGCAAGCTGGTCACTCTTTTGGGGCCATCAGGCTGTGGCAAGACCACGACACTGCGCATGATCGCGGGGTTG
Source organism: Litoreibacter ascidiaceicola (assembly GCF_900129235.1). GTDB lineage: Bacteria > Pseudomonadota > Alphaproteobacteria > Rhodobacterales > Rhodobacteraceae > Litoreibacter > Litoreibacter ascidiaceicola. The sequence goes on from NZ_FQUV01000008.1 coordinate 10,085, forward strand.
GAGATGGCAACGTCTGGCCACATCCTCATTGGGGATGCTGACGTAACTACCTTGCCCGCAACAGACCGCGACGTGTCGATGGTGTTCCAGTCCTACGCGCTGTTCCCGCATATGTCGGTGCTGGAAAACGTGTCCTATGGTCTCTCGTTCTCGGGCTTCACGAAAGCCGAAACGCGGGAGCGGGCCTTGGTGGGCCTTGATCTGGTCGGCCTCAAGGGCTTCGACACCCGGTTGCCAAGCGAGTTGTCGGGTGGTCAGCAGCAGCGCGTCGCTGTCGCCCGTGCCTTGGTGCTGGAGCCTCAGGTTCTGTTGTTTGACGAACCACTTTCCAACCTTGACGCCAAGCTGCGGCGGCAGGTGCGTGAGGATATCCGCGCCATTCAGAAAGACCTTGGGTTAACGGTGGTCTACGTGACCCACGATCAGGAGGAGGCATTGGCCGTGTCGGACGAAATCGTCGTCATGCGCAACGCAGCGATTGCCCAGATTGGCACGCCGCGCCAGCTTTACGACGCGCCGGTGGATCGCTTCGTCGCGGACTTCATTGGCGAGGCAAACCTGCTGCCCTGCAGTATTGAGGTCGTGGCTGGAGAGCAGGCGACCATTGCCATCGAAGACTACCGCTACGACCTGCCATCGCGTGGTATTCCTGTTGGGCCTGCCACAATGGCGGTCCGCCCGTCACGTTTGGTTATCGGGGCCAAGGACGGATTTCACGCGAAGGTTGCCAAAGCCACCTATGTCGGTGTGCGAATGGAATACACGCTTGAGGCCGCATTCGGATCAATGTTTGCTGTGCAAGATGATGTCGATACGCCGCTGGAAGTTGGAACCGAAGTGACTGTCGGATTTGCGGAAAAGGGGCCGGTATTGCTGCCCGAAGGTTAGACCTCGGTCGCAAACGCCTTCTCGGAAATCTCAAGGAGCCGATCAAATACGACGGGAGTCCCGACGACGACACGTCCACCATCGGCGATCATCGCATCCGCGTCTTGCATTTCAACTTGCCCGCCTGCTTCCGCGACGAGAAGTTGACCAGCCAAACAATCCCACGCGTTCATGTGCTCTTCGGAATAGCCAAGCAACCGCCCCGCAGCGACGTAAGCCAATGACAAAGCACCGGAGGCATTGCGGTGGAACATCGCGCCTTCTTCAACCAAGCCCGCAACCAATCGCACGATGCCGCTGCCGTCAACACGGTTCGAATACCCTACGCCCACAGTCCCTTCCGAGAGTTTGCGTTGGTCGTTTATCAGGATTGGCTTGCCATTGAGGGTTGTCCCATTCCCGGCTTTGGCAGCGTAGGTTTCGGAATTGCAAGGGTCGTGAATGACGCCAATCTGCGTTTTGCCGTTACTCACACCCGCAACGACAACTGTCCAAGCCGGAATCCCGTTGATAAAGTTGGTCGTTCCATCAATTGGGTCTATCACCCAGGTGAAGCCTGATGTTCCCGGCTTTGGCGCGTCTTCTTCCCCTACGATGGTATCATCGGGAAAGGCGTCTTCCAGCAGGCTGCGTGTCAGTGCTTCGACCTCGCGATCGGCTTGGCTCACGAAGTCCTGATGGCCCTTATGGTCAATTACAAGTTCGTCTTGGTTCTTGAAATAGTGCAAAGCAAGCTGCCCCGCTTCGAGGCAAATCGCAGTTAAAGTGTCGAGTCGGGATGCAGGGTCCATAATGCGAGAGCCTAGCGACTTTCCCGGAGCGGTAAAGGGCAACAACCGCCGTTGGTCAGATCATTTTGATTGCACCGGGCTCGACAGCCAGAACGTAGCCTTTGCGCGCGATGTTCTTTATCAACAACTCGCTCATCATCTGGTTGCCCAAGTGGTCACGCAGCCGCTTGATGCGTGTCGCGCCAGAGGCCTCGTCGCAATCAACTTCAGGTTTACCTGAAATCATCGACTCGATTTCCAATCCGGACAGAATGTCGTCATCAAGGCGTGCTTCTGCCAAGACAGAAAGCGTTTCCAATGCGGCTTCGGTAAGTTTGAACTCCATGTCATTGATCTGCACAATTCGTTCGTCGCGGCTTACGATCAGTGAACTGACTTGAATTCCGCTCTTCTCGATTTCGGCCATTCGGCGCGCGAGGGTGACGAGGAAAACAATCGACACCAATGCAGCGATAAGCAACGCGGTCGCGAAGACAAGCAGCACGAAAATGATGAAGCGATAGGAGGCCAGCGTGTCGGAAAAAGCAGTTCCTGATTGCGCAAGAATTTCCAAAAGCCGGATCTCGCCACCTTGGGTCAGAGCATCATTTTCGATGAAGATGCGTTCGACCCGAATGTTGAAGGCGTTGGCATCAGGCAAGTTCAGAAACAGCACGAGTGCAGCGACAACCAGAATGCCGACAATTACAGCCATTCCGATGACAATAACTTGAGTTGGTGAAGGGGCCTTAGAAGCGGAGGAAATATGGTCCGGCATTCGCTTTCCTCCCGTTCAAGCCACCTTCGTCAAACAGTGACACAATATTAAGTAAGGTCCAGCCAGCTGCCGCCAAGCGTGGTGCGATAGCGCTTGCAGCTGCATTGGGCGAGTTGCAGGCCGAGTTTGGCAGCTTCATCACGCCATAGTGCAGCTTCAGCGGGTTATCCTTCTTGGCCTTGTAGTCAGCATAGCACGCAGCATTGGCTGGGAATGCGAGGGCGGACAATCCAAGGGCGAGAGCAGGTATGAGAATGCGGTGTTTCATGAGATGACCATGATCCGCGCCGTCCCGTTATACAATATCAAGCCGTGTTTTTAGGCGCGTTATCCAATAACTGCGCGCTGTCATTGAACGACGCTGCGATCAGCGGCCAAGGTCAATCCATCAAAAGCCTGCCAACACGGGCCCTATGAAAGGAAAGACCATGACTCGCCAATTTATTGCTGCTCTCCTAAGCCTCTCACTTGGATTTAGCGCCATGACGCCCGCGCCCGCTAGGGCAGATGAAGATGTTGTCAAAATCATAGCCGGCTTGGCGCTGCTTGGAATTCTGGCAAACGCTGCAAAGAAAGATGACCGTCAAGTCGTCACGCAAAACCAGCATCGCCCACGCCAAGTGAAGCCGAACCGCCCGCGCCATGTCAAGAAGGTTGCCCCGCGTCGGTGCTTACGTGAACAATGGACCCATCGCGGTAAGCGCGACGTCTATGGTGCCCGTTGCATGAAGAACAACGCCCGCCACGCTTTACCACGAAACTGCAAGCGGAAGGTCGAAACGCGGAACGGTGTAAGTCAGTTCTACACGCCGAATTGCCTGCGCAAGAATGGCTGGAAGGCATAATCAACTCAGATAATCGAGCAGGAAGGGCGGACCGAAAGGTCTGCTCTTTTGCATTTGGCGTAGGTGGTTGCGCTTGGTCTCGAATCCGGTTCTTGCTGTTTGGATGTTGGGCCCGGATTTTTCGTATGAGCAGGCATTGATTGCCCGCGGAGTTGTGACCATCGCAGGCACCGATGAGGTCGGCCGTGGCCCTTTGGCTGGTCCCGTGGTTGCAGCTGCGGTCATTCTGGACCCAAGCAACATTCCCGAAGGCTTGAACGATTCAAAGAAGATCAGCGCAAAGAAGCGCGATGTGCTGTTTGACGTCATCAGGTCTTGTGCACGGTTCTGTGTCGCTGAGGCGTCCGTTGAGGAAATCGACGAGCTGAATATATACCACGCTTCGCATCTGGCGATGTGTCGCGCGGTTGAGGGGTTGGGTGCGGTTGACCATGTTCTGGTCGATGGCAACAAAATCCCCCGCGAGATGGTCCCGCCAGCGACCGCGATCGTGAAAGGGGACGGCAAGTCACAGTCAATTGCCGCGGCTTCAATATTGGCCAAAGTGACGCGCGACAGACACATGGATGCACTTGCGCAACAATACCCCGGCTACGGATGGGACAAAAATGCCGGTTACCCGACTAAGGGCCACATTTCTGCCCTAATTGAACTTGGTGTGACCCCACATCATAGACGTAGCTTCAAACCGGTCCACAATATCTTGTGTCACCTATAATTTTCAACACATTGAAATATAAAGATTTTGACAGCGAATCAGCTTTGACTCATCCTTAGGGCAACACAGCGAACAAGCACGACAACGTGCACCAGCTTGGGGCAGACGATGGGTAAAATGACAAAGGTGATGCATGAAGCATTGCCACTGAACACGATTTTAGACGGTGATTGCATTGATGCGATGAACAGCCTTCCCGAAGGCTCCATTGATTTGATCTTTGCTGACCCTCCTTACAATCTTCAATTGCGCGGCGATTTGCATCGCCCTGACAACTCCAAGGTTGATGCGGTCGATGACGCGTGGGACCAGTTTTCGTCTTTCAAGAAATACGACGAATTCACCCAAGCTTGGCTAAAAGCCGCGAAGCGTTTGCTAAAACCAAATGGCGCGATCTGGGTGATCGGATCTTACCACAACATCTTCCGTGTCGGACACGAGTTGCAGAACCAAGGGTTCTGGATGCTCAACGACGTGGTTTGGCGTAAGTCGAACCCGATGCCGAACTTCCGTGGCAAGCGTTTGACCAACGCCCACGAGACGCTGATCTGGGCCTCAAAATCCGAAGGCAGCAAATACACGTTCAACTACGAGGCATTGAAGGCACTCAACGAAGGCACACAGATGCGCTCCGATTGGGTCCTGCCAATTTGTACTGGCCATGAACGCCTGAAGAATGATGCTGGCGATAAAGCCCATCCGACACAAAAGCCTGAAAGCCTGCTTCACCGCGTGTTGGTTGCGACCACCAACCCGGGCGACGTGGTTCTTGACCCGTTCTTTGGCACAGGCACAACAGGTGCTGTTGCCAAGAAGCTTGGTCGTGATTTCATCGGTATCGAGCGTGAAGCAGCGTATCGTGAAGTTGCCGAGAAGCGACTGAAGAACGTGCGCAAATTTGACCGCACATCACTTGAAGTCACGCAATCCAAACGCGCAGAGCCTCGCGTCCCGTTCGGCCAGCTGGTCGAACGCGGCATGCTGACACCTGGTGAAGAGCTCTGGAGCCTGAACGGGCGTCACAAAGCGAAAATTCGCGCCGATGGCACATTGATTGGCGATGACGTCAAAGGCTCGATCCACCAGGTAGGTGCCGCGCTTGAAGGTGCTCCAAGTTGCAATGGCTGGACTTACTGGACGTTCAAGCGCGACGGCAAGAAGGTTCCGATTGATTTGCTACGCCAGCAAATCCGCGCGGAGATGAACTAAGCACACCGAATTCAAAGTTACCGCCTGTGCCTGCGGCCTAACCGCAGCACATAACTGCCCCGCCCTAACCCAAGGTGCGGGGCATTTTTTTCACGCGGTTTCACGGTTCGTGGCACTGGCCACATCAGCATGTAATGGCTAACCTAGCGGCAATTGTGTTTCTTTTATTAGTTAGAACGGCTCTTGATGTCCGAATTAGAAAAGATGGAAGCGGAATTGGTTCAGCTGACAAAACAGCTGGCCGAATTTCTGTCGCTTGCGCCCACCGAACGCAGCATTCCGGGGTTTGCCAAGATTTGGCGCCCTATCTCCCGATATAGGGTCCAACTGCGCACGGCTTTGCAAGACCACGGCTCTATCTTGTCCGACCCAAGGTATCGCGATGCCAAAGGGTCAGAGATTCAACAGCGCGTCGGCTACAATGCAGCCCATACGCGCCTCCGTCTGTGGCCGCGCATTGAAGACATGGTGAACAGGCAGATTACACCAGAGGCCAAACACCTCATGCCGCAGCCGACAGAATATATGGATGGTGCGCATAATCGGTTTGTGAATCACATCTATGCGGCCCTTCACACGCTGGCCTTGCCATCGGCCGAGGCGATGTTGAACCTGATTTCTGATGCTCATCCCGATATCGCGCTACCGGCCACACATTTCGAGGCGCTCGTGCATGCAGCGTATCGCATCTGTTTGGCTCAGGGACGCACTACTCCGCCACGTTTCCTTGATGTCGGCTGCGGCGGTGGAACTAAAATTTGGGCTGCTTTACCCTACTTCCCGGATGCGAGTGGGCTAGAAAACAATCCGACCCAAGTGCAAGTCGGGGCAGCCGCGATGGCAAAACTCAACGCGCCCGCAGGATGTATCATGGAGGCGGATGCGCGTCGGTTTTTCGACTATTCGAGTTATGACGTGATCTATTTCTATCAGCCGCTGAAAGACCTTGATGGGCTAAGGGAAATGGAAGATCAGATTCTGGAGCAGGCCCGTCCGGGAACCATATTGATTGCACCTTACGCAGCGTTTTCGGCGGCAGAAGGTGATCTGCGCTGTTCAAGAATTGCACCGTCAATTTACGTGGCCGGACTTGCGCCATCCCAAACCGAAAAGCTGTGCGCGCGAGCGGAGATGATCGGGACGGACGCGCCTGAGCACAGCAATTCCTTTGATGCTGCGCTTGGCTACTGGCGGCCGGTTGTCGATGCGTCGCGCCGGAATGGCTATACGCTTTAGGCTACAAACACAGATACAGATTTTCCAAGGTGTAGTCGGGCAGTGTTCGAGTGGAAGCATATTCTGCGCGACGTCCACGCTTCGCGCAAATGCGATCAGCTTCGGCCTGTGACAGGGTTTTCGCGTCGGCTGGGTCGCCATAGGATGCAATTTGGATTTTTACGCTGTCGCCATTGAAATCCGAGACAACCGGTTGCGGCGGTGGAATACATCCCGCGAGTAGCAATATTGCGGCGATGATCAGTGTGTTGTGCACGAGGTGAGTCCTTCCTTGGGGTCAGCTCGTCAATGCTAACCTCAAGAAGGTAAACAAATACTTATGCCTACCGTGGCATAGGGTTGGTCGCCGCCTTATAAGGCGCCCAGTCGGTTATCTCGGGGTAATACATCGCCCGCCATTTCCGGACACGCGGGTTCATAATGCGACGATAGATCGGCGGAACCATCGCGGCCATTGTCATAACGGGGTATCCGTAGGGCAGCTGTGGCGCGTCTTCTTCGGTGTAGTTCTGTAGGAGCGGAAAGCGGCGGTCAGGCTTGTAGTGGTGGTCGGAATGACGCTGCAGGTTGATGAGTAGCCAGTTTGACGCTTTGTGGGCGGCGTTCCACGAATGACGCGGCTGAACATGCTCGTACTTGCCGTCACCCAAGTGCTTTCGGGTCAGCCCATAGTGTTCAATGTAGTTGACCAACTCCAACTGCCAGATGGCAACGTAGGCCTGAAATACGAAAAGCCCGAGACCAACCCAACCACCAAGCAGAAATGCGAGTATCAGCATCCCGAGTTGCAACACGGCATAGCGATAGAATGGGTTGCTGAAATCCGTCGCGGGTAGGTTCTTGCGGGCGAGCATCGCTTTCTCCGCCCCCCATGCCGACTTGATGCTTTGGCGTAGGACGCGTGGAAAGAACCGGTGGAAACCTTCGTTATATCGGGCAGTCACCGGGTCTTTGGGCGTAGCCACATAGCGATGATGCGTTAGCAGGTGTTCCGAACGGAAATGAGAATACAGCACTGACGACAAAAGAAGGTCACCCAGCCATCGCTCCAACTTGTTTTTCTGGTGCATAAGCTCGTGGCTGTAGTTGATGCCGATCGTTCCGGAGATGATCCCAACACCGAAGAAAAGCGCGATCTGCTCGCCGCCGGATAGATGATCTGCGCGGGTTGCGTAGGCGATCATCCCAAAGATCAGAATGAACTGTAGCGGAAACCACATCATGGTGATTGCGCGATACCAAAACAGATCGTCCTCGGTCGTGTCCAGATCGGCATTGTCGAGGTTTAGGCCAATGATCGCGTCCAGAATCGAGAACATTCCCCACCCGTAAACGGGAAGCAGTATCAGCCACCACCCACCCTGAGACGCGCCAATCAGGGCCAAAGGGATCATGAGCAGAGAAAGCCAAAACGGCACTGCCGCGCTGAATTTCGAGACCTCGGTCGTGGTCAGAGTTGTCATGGTGCACCTTTGCGGGTCTGCGTTGGTCGGGCTAAGAGTACTGCGATATTCAACGGTACTCAATTCTGCTCAAAGCGGTGTTTTGCCACGTCGAAAACCTTCCGCATAACCGTCGGAAGGTCTGACGGGCGGAAAGATTGATGCGGGATAAACACTCCCTTGTCTGGTGGAGTATCCACCTGCGCAGTCATCACGTCGAGGATCAGATGAAAGTGGGTAAACGTGTGGCGGACTTCGATACCTGTAGGCTCCCAAGAAGTTTGAACAGGTGGTGCAGGGGATGGCTCGTCAGTCCAGTCGGACCCTGGCCAGCCCAACATTCCACCCAATAGACCTTTGTTCGGGCGCGTCTCAAGCAACCAGTCCCCTTTGGAATTTCGCAGAACATAAGCGACGCCGCGGCGGGTTGGCTTTGCTTTCTTGGCAATTTTTCGAGGAAGCTCGGGCGCAAAGCCCGATGCGTGCCCTTCACACCCGTCGCGCCACGGACAAATTCCACATGCGGGTTTTTTGGGGGTGCAGATCGTCGCACCCAGATCCATCACCGCTTGAGCGTAGTCTCCAGCCCGTTCGCGCGGTGTTAGAGCCTGTGCCAGCTCCATCAATTCTGGTTTTGCGGTCGGTAGGGGCGTTTCAACTGCGTGAATTCGCGCCATCACGCGCTCCACGTTGCCGTCCAGAACGGTTTCCGGAAGGTCGAATGCAATCGATGCGATCGCGGCCGAGGTGTAAGGCCCAATCCCCGGAAGCGCCTGCAAGCTGTCGCGGTTACTGGGAAACACACCTCCATGCTCGGTGGCTACGACCCGGGCGCATTTGAGTAGGTTGCGGGCGCGTGCGTAGTAGCCAAGACCTGCCCATGCGGCCATCACTTCTGGGTCGTCGGCGGCAGCAAGATCAGCGACCGTCGGCCAAAGATTGGTGAACTTTACGAAATAGTCCTTCACGGCTGCTACGGTTGTTTGTTGTAACATCACTTCGCTAAGCCAAATGCGATAGGGGTCAGGCATGACGCCGCGCGCGCGGTCCTGAGGCGCAACGCGCCACGGCATGTCGCGGGCGTGCTGGTCGTACCACGCAAGAAGTGTGCCGGAAGTGACAGGTTCACGCAAAGTTTATACCCTTCTCAGGTCGCTTTTGTCTGACACCACGACGGCGAGGCGTTAAGTTATCGGTGCAACCTAAGGCAAAAACCGTGACTCGCAAGCAGGCACCATATTCCGCACCTACAACCAAGGCGCGCCCGACTTACCGTCGGCGCGGCTCCAAGGGGTTTTCGGCCATGTCTGGCTTCCTTGACGGACAAATCCGTCAGGCGGGTGAAAAACGTGGATTTGCTGTCATGCGTTTGCTGACTCATTGGAGCGAGATTGTCGGCGACGACACTGCCAAGATGGCCCATCCAGTTGACGTAGGCTATGGACGCGAAGGGTTCGGGGCCACATTGACCGTCCTGTGCTCAGGGTCTAGCGCCCCGTTAGTGCAACAGATGCTTCCGCAAATTCGCGAGAAGGTGAATGCATGCTACGGCTATTCGGCGATTAGCCGCGTTCGGATTACCCAGACCGCGCCCGTTGGGTTTAGCGAGGGGCAAATGTCGTTCACGGCGGCGACTAAGCAAAGGGCGGCACCCCCAGAACATGTGATTTCCGCCAGCAAAGAACTAGCTAGCAATGTAGAAAGCGATGGCTTGCGCCGCGCATTGGAACAACTTGGCCAAAATGTTATGGCCCGTAAATCGAACACCTGAGAAGGAATACAAGCAGATGAACCGCAATATCCTGATCGCCATTGTTGGCATCCTTGCTTTCGGTCTGGGCGCTTTCGTGCTGACGGGGAATTCCCCGGAGCCGGTTACGCCACTGAACGCACAAACGGCTGATGCCGGCGATATCGACACGTCAAGCGTCAAGGAAATGGCAATTGGTGACGCAGATGCGCCAATTACCTTGATCGAGTACGCGTCTTTCACCTGCCCGCATTGCGCGACCTTCCACCAGAATGTCTTCAAGCAGTTGAAGAAGGACTATGTAGATACTGGCAAAGTGAAATTCGTGTTCCGTGAAGTCTACTTTGATCGCTACGGCCTATGGGCTGGCATGGTTGCACGCTGTGGTGGCGGAATGCGGTACTTCGGAATTACCGACCTGATTTTCGAACACCAAAGAGAATGGGCACAGGGCGAACCTGCTCAAATCGCGGGCAATCTTCGCAAGTTCGGCAAGCAAGCCGGTTTGGACGATGAAACCCTTGATGCTTGTATGACCGATGGCGACAAAGCAGCGGCCATGACGGCTGTTTACCAGAAGAACGCTGAGGCAGACGGTATCCGGTCCACGCCTTCCTTGGTGATCAATGGCAAGCTTCATGAAAACATGAGCTACGATGATTTGAAAAAGATCCTCGACGCCGAGCTTTAAGCTTAGAACAGTCTGGTCAGTGCTGTATCCAGCGCTGACCAATCCTCGATTTCCAACCGAACAGGCACCGCTAAAACTTTTGCCCGGAATTCATCTGGCAAACGGGTTGCGTCTTTTTCTGTGGTCACCAATTGAGCACCCAAAAGCCGCGCTTCGCTCTCAAGCCGCGTCATCAAGGCCTGCGACAAGGGCTGATGGTCTTCAAGTGCTTCGGATTTCACAAGTTCGGCCCCAAGCTCCTGAACCGTTGCAAAAAACTTTTGGGGGTGGCCAATTCCGGCGAAGGCAAGAACACGACTGCCTTGCCAGTCCATACCGGTTTGAAGTGGCGTCAGATGCCCTTGCAAATGCGGGCAGGGAGGACGACCCCAAGTTTGCACGAAGTGACTTTGGGCTTTCTTTGGTCCAATACTCAGCAGTAAGTCGGCGCGCGAAAGCCCCGTCTCAATTGGCTCCCTCAATGGCCCTGCAGGCAGAACCTTTCCATTGCCAAACCCGCGAGACGCATCCACCACGACAATCGCCAGATCTTTATGCAACGCAGGATTTTGAAACCCGTCGTCCAGAATAATAGCATCCGCGCCACTTTGAACGGCCAGTTTCGCGCCTTGGCTGCGGTCCGGTGAAACCCATGTCGGCGCAAAGGCAGCAAGCAACAGAGGCTCGTCCCCGACATCTGCCGCGCGGTGGATGCGTTCGTTGACCTGCACTGCTGACGTCACTGACCCGCCATACCCGCGCGACACAATATGGGGGGTGTGCCCCATCTCTTGCAGTCGCTGTGCCAGCGCAATCACGGTGGGCGTCTTTCCCGTCCCGCCTGCGTTAATGTTGCCGACGCAAACTACCGGCACGTCCAGCTTCAATGGGGTTCCTTTCGCCAAACGGCGTGCCGTGCCCGCCGCGTAAATTGCGCCAAGCGGGGATAGCAGCGTCGATCTAAAGCCGGGTGGGCGATACCAGAAGCGGGGTGGCTGCATCAGGCTCTCTCCGCTTTGCGATCAAGCGCGGCGATTATTTCGACAAATGCCGCCTCAGCTGCCTGCGCACCTTGGCTGCTGATCTCCCAGGCGGCGTGGGCCATTGCTGCAGATCGGTGAGGCTCAAGTAGTTCAATCACGGCCTGGCCCAAGCTTGGCGCATCTGTGACCAAGCGCGCGCCTCCTGCTTCATCGAGACGGTCATACACATCCTTCGCATTTGCCACATGCGGGCCATGCAAAATGGCGGAGCCAAGTGCAGCAGGTTCATACGGGTTGTGACCGCCGATTTCTGCAAGCGACCCACCAAGAAAATTCATGGGGGCGATGCGATACCAAAGCCCCATCTCGCCCAGAGTATCGGCGATGTAGATGTCCATCACAGCATCGGGTTCTGTAGCTTCCGACCGCAAAGCAACCCGCCAGCCGGATTTGCGTAACATCTCAGCAATCGCCGGACCACGTTCGGGGTGTCGAGGAGCGATAATCAGCAACAACCGCGGCGCGGCACGACGGGCGAGGCGTTGTGCTTCGGCGGCAATTTCATCCTCGCCGGGGTGGGTAGAGGCTGCAAGCCATACCGGGCGCGTTTCAAGCGCCGCAGATATCTTTTCGCGTTCTTTCTCGTCATGCGGCAAGGCACCGCTGCTCTCTTTGAGAGACCCATTAATACGCACCTTAGTCGACTGAGCTCCAAGGCGCAGAAGGTGTTTGGCAGTGATCCTGTCTTGAGTAAGAAACAGGTCAAACTTGCCAAGAAGCGCACCGGCGGTCCCGCGTAACCAAAGCCACTTTTTGTAGGAGTCGTGCGACATGCGAGTATTGAGCGAAATCATCGCAATCCCGCGCGCGCTCGTTTCGCATATTAGCGAGGGCCATAGCTCGCTTTCTGTCCAAACAGCGACGTCCGGCTTCCAGTGATCAAGAAAGGATTCAACAAACGGCCGCGCGTCCAGTGGAACAAATTGGTGAATGGTCTGATCGGGAAGTCGTGACCCTAGCAAATCAGCAGAACTGCGGGTGCCTGTGGTGATCAGCACATTCAAGTCGGGTCTTTCGTCGATCAAGGAATCGATGAGGTCCAGCAACGAAAGGGACTCCCCGACCGAAGCGGCATGAAACCAGATCAGCTCGCCGCGCGGGCGCGGTTGCGAGGCAATGCCTCGTCGCTCGTTGATACGATCGGAGTCTTCTTTTCCATCGGCCAAGCGGGAGGCCAGCTTGCGATTGGCAAGCGGAACCATCCAGCGGGACGCCGTCAGATAAAGTGCCAGCATTGGTGAGAACGCCATCGCGGGGCCTGTATGGTCGAGTTAGCTACCGAGCTCTTCTGTCGGTGATGCTTCGGTCTTTTCGTCGCGCAGGCGGTGGATATGCGCAATGAAATATCGCATGTGCGCGTTATCGACTGTCTTTTGCGCTTCAGACTTCCATGCATCGTAAGCAGTGGCGTAGTCTGGATACATTCCGACGATGTGGATGTCCTTGACGTCTTTGAAGGCGTTCTTTGTCGGGTCGACAAGTTCGCCGCCGAAAACAAGGTGAAGGCGCTGGGTCATGAGGGTAGCTCCGGTGTTACTTAGAATTGCGGCGACAATAGGCGATGGCTCTGGGTAGCAACAGGGGCTTATTGAGGCTCCGGTTGGCGAATGCGGGCCTGCAGGGCTTTGTGCAGTATCGGGCCAGCCGCATGGCAGCCTTTGGTCTTCGGATGCGGGTTGTTAAAAGCCAGCGGGCTGTCATGGCGGTCGGTCACGGTTCCACCTGCCTGCCGCACGATCAGATCACCCGCAGCGATGTCCCATTCCCAGCAATCGCGCAGTGTGAGCATTGCGTCGTAGCGCCCTTGCGCAACCAAGCAGAGGCGATAGGCCAAAGACGGGCGAAACTTGCGTTGCACCGGTGGAACGTCACCAATCCAGTGCTCAGGCCGCATATTTGGCTTGGTCGCTAGGACCGTCGCTCCATCTAGATCAGGTCGGGATGAAGTGACGATATCCTCGCCATTTAGGGTTGCGTGGCCGGACTCTGTGGCTGCGAACAGCAAATCCATCATTGGGACATAAACCACCGCGGTGGTGATCCGGCCGTTCTCCGCGATCGCAAGAGAGTGAGAAAAATGACGTTCCCCAGCAATAAACGCGCGAGTGCCGTCGATTGGATCAACGATAAACACGCGGTCGCGTGACAATCTGGCGCTGTCATCCTCGGTTTCTTCGGACAGCCATCCGTAGGTCGCACGGGCGGCCAACAGATCGGTTCTCAGCATTTCGTCGATAGCCAGATCGGCCTCGGTTACGGGGCCAGCATTCCCTGCCTTATCCCACACCTCGGGTGACGCGTTGAAGAACTTGCGCGCGATATCTCCACTGGCCCGCGCGGCATCAATCAGTAGCTCTAGGTCATCAGTCGCCGGCAAGGATTAACCCTTCAACAAGAAGGCTGGGAACAACGCGCGACAGGTGAGCTCGGGCATCGTTGGCCGGTTGAATCCGTGGCAACATGTCTAGCAGGTTGCCCGCGACAGTGCATTCGTTGATCGCATATTGAGGCTCGCCGTTTTCAACCCAGATACCTGACGCACCGCGTGAATAGTCACCTGTATTTGGATTGATCGTCGATCCGATCATCGAGGTAATCCAAAGTCCGGTTCCCATCTCTTTCATCAAGTCCTGCAGGCTGCGATCCCCTTGCGTAAGCGCGATGTTGGACACCGATGGGCCGGGCGGTCCAGAGGTTCCACGTGACGCGGAGGCTGTGCTTTCCAAGCCCAGCTTGCGGGCATTGGCAAGGTCCAGTGTCCAGCTTTGCAAAACCCCGTCCCGCACGATGTCACGCGGTGCCGTGGGAAGTCCTTCGCCGTCAAACGGCTTGGAGCCGGAAATGCGAGGGCGGTGGGGATTCTCGGTAATCGAAAGGCCCGACGGCAAAATCTGCTCACCCAGTTTCCCCATTAACCAAGAGGAACCTCGCGCGATCATTGATCCGTTTGACGCGACAAGAAGATGGCCGATAAGCGAGGATGCAATACGCTCGTCAAAAATCACGGGGTATGATCCGGTTTTTGGGCGGCGGGCACCAGCGCGGGCAATTGTGCGCTCCGCTGCGATGCGTCCGACATCTTCAGCACTGGGCAACTCGTTCTGGAAAATCCGGCTTTCGCCAAAATAGTCGCGCTCCATTGCGCTTCCTTCGCCCGCAATGGCCACACAAGAAAGGCTGCGACTTGATCTGCGGTATCCACCCGAAAACCCGTTGGACGTTGCAAGGTGAATGCGTCGACGACCATAACCGGCAGATGCAGACTGAACCTGATTAATGCCATCCTGCGCCAAGGCAGAGGCTTCCGCACGCTTGGCATCATCTTCCAATTCCGCCGCTTTGGGTTCGGCTGTTGGATCAAAAAGCTCTAGCGCATCAACATCCCAACCTTTGGCAAACTGAGATGGGTCCGCGAGGCCGATATAAGGATCCTCCGGCGCTTCCTTCGCCATAGCAACGGCACGTTCTGCCATTGTGGTCAAAGTAGCATCGTCGAACAGAGAGGACGAAACAACGGCCTGTCTCTGGCCAATCATCACGCGCAGACCGATATCTATGCCCTCGGAGCGTTCGGCATGCTCCAGCTTCCCGCCAAGCACATCAATGGACACCGAAGTCCCGTCAACGGCCATCGCGTCCGCGCTATCGGCACCAGCCTTTCGGGCGGCAAGTAGCATGCGGTCGGTCAGGGCAGACAGGTCTTGGGACATGGGAGAGCTCCGGTAAATCTACACGTGGACGTAGTCTTGTGAGCGGGGGCTTGCAAGGCGGCATGGCAAGGATTGCTTGCAACTTCGTCGTCGGGTGGGTCAGATAGCGCAAGTTTTTTGGAGAGTTCCATGGTTGATCTTACGGGAAAAACAGCGCTGATCACCGGCGCTAGCAGAGGCATCGGGGCAGATACCGCACGCATAATGGCTGCCGCTGGCGCGCATGTTGTACTGCTCGCAAGAAGCACGCGTGATCTGGAAGTGCTGGCGGCTGAGATCGGGGCGCAGGCGATTGTTTGTCCCGCAGATGTTGCCAGCTACGACGATTGGTCCAAGGCCGTGACGGTTGCCATGGAGCAAACCGGCCGCATCGACATATTGGTGAATAATGCCGGCCTGATCGACCCCATCTCGCGATTGGAAAACAGCGACCCGAAGGAATGGGCCAGACTGATCGATGTGAATCTCAAAGGTGTCTACTACGGCGTGAGATCAACATTGCCGACGATGCTATCCCAGAGTTCAGGGACAATTTTAAATATCAGCTCCGGTGCGGCGCACGGGCCGATGGAGGGGTGGAGTGCCTATTGTTCATCAAAAGCCGGTGCCGCCATGCTGACACGCTGCATTCATAAAGAGCATGGCGATGCGGGTATCCGCGTTATGGGGCTTTCGCCGGGCACGGTCGCGACTGAAATGCAGGTGAAAATCAAGGAAAGCGGTATCAACCCGGTAAGTGAGTTGGACCCGTCCGTGCATATTCCGGCTGAATGGCCCGCCAAGGCGTTGCTGTGGATGTGTAGCGCGGATGCGGACGCGTTCTTGGGTGAAGAAGTCTCGCTGCGTGACGAAGATGTTCGTCGGCGGGTGGGCCTTGGAGAATGATCGAGGTGAGCAAAGGCGACGCCATTTGGGTCATCAAGATCAACCGACCTGAGAAGGCGAACTCGCTGACACGCCGGATGCTGAGAGACTTGGCGATTGCCGTAGAATCTGCGGCGGGAGAGGTGCAGGCCATAGTTTTGACCGGTGAAGGCAAGGTTTTCAGCGCAGGCGCTGATCTGGAAGCGGCAAAGGCGGGGTTGGCGACCGATCCGATTTGGGAGCGCTTATCAAAGGCCATAGCGGATTTTCCGGGTCTGAGCATCGCTGCGTTGAATGGCACCTTGGCGGGCGGGGCCATGGGAATGGCACTCGCCTGTGATGTGCGTATTTGTGTCCCGACCGCAAAGTTCTTCTATCCGGTGATGAAGCTTGGCTTCCTTCCGCAACCCTCCGATCCCGCACGCTTGGCTGCGTTGGTCGGCCCCGCAAGGGCCAAGATGATCCTGATGGCTGGTCAGAAAGTCGGGGCGATAGAAGCTCTCCAATGGGGCTTGGTGGACCGGATCGTGGAATCCGGAGAACTACTCGACGCTGCCAAGTCATTGGCGGAGGATGTCATTGAAGCCACTCCAAACCATGCGGCTGCAATCAAGGCGATGCTTGGCTAGGGCGCTTCAATCAGTGAAGCCGCCGCCCCATAGGGCTTTCTTTGCTTTCGGTGACGGACTAGAGGTTATCGAACACTCCGGAACGACCAAGGGCGTATGCGATGGAAAGTAATCCATTTGTTCAGAAAATGTTGGGCTATGGCGAGCAAGGCTGGGAACTGGCACTTAGCTGGCTGACAAGCCCTGCGGCGTGGTCTCAGTTTGCCTTATTGGTGGTCGCTTTCGGATTGGCGTGGCTTCTAAGCCGACGCATCAACAATGCGCTTCGGGGTTTACTTACCCCGGCAGAGGACGCCGACGGGCTCATCGCCACCGCACGCCGTTTCGTCCTTCGTTTCTTACCACTGATGCTGCCGCTGCTAGCCTATGCGTTCACGGCGGTCGGCGAACAGGTCGTGCGTTCACTGTTTGATAGCGGAGCGGTTATCGCATTCGGCAAGCGGGTTTTCCTGTTCCTCGCAGCCCGCAGGCTTGTGCACCGGATTATTTCTGATCCGTTCCTGAAGCTGCTTGGCAAGTTCATCCTTATCCCAGTCGCAGCGCTTTACGCTGTTGATCTCCTGGACACGGCAACCACTGCGTTGTCAGAGTTTCGCGTTGGTCTTGGGAACATCTCGTTCTCGTTGATGTCGCTGGTGCGAGGATTGATTGCAGGTTCGTTGCTATTCTGGCTGGGGCGCTGGTCGAACGATCAAAGCGCCGCGATGATCAGCAAGCAAAAAGAGTTGCGACCAGCGACCCGCCAACTGGCGGTAAAAACTGTCGAGATCATAATTTTTGGCGCCGCGTTCCTGCTTTTGATGAACATCATGGGGATCAGCCTTGGCAGTCTCGCCGTGTTGGGTGGTGCCATTGGTGTTGGTCTTGGTTTTGGCCTTCAGAAGATCGCCTCCAATTTCATATCCGGCGTCATCTTATTGCTGGAAGGTCAGGCAACTGTTGGTGACTTTGTGGAACTTGATGGCGGCGAGGCCGGCACAATCGTCAAGATGACCGCCCGCGCGATCATTCTGGAAACCTATGACGGGCGGTGGATTGTTGTCCCGAACGAGGACTTCATCGTAACCCGCGTGATCAACTATTCCGATCAAGGCTCTGCCAACCGATACGAGGCCGAGTTCTCGGTGTCCTATGACACCGACATCAACACCGTCCCGGCGATTGTAGAGGCAGCAGTTCAGGGCCACCCCGATGTGCTTGCGGAACCGTATCCCGCCGACTGCGAGCTTCGTGGTTTTGGTGACAGCGGAATAGACTTCTCGGTGGAGTTCTGGGTGAACGGTATTGACGACGGGCGGCACAAATATACGTCCGATGTGTTGTTCCTCATCTGGAACGCGCTGAAAGACAACGGCATTCAAATCCCGTATCCGCATCGCGTTATCGAGTTCAAAGGTGAGATGCCCAAGTGAGCGAAGCTCTTGTTATCGGGGCTGGACCGGCGGGTTTGATGGCCGCAGAGATGCTCGCGGATGCGGGGCACTCGGTCACCATCGCGGAGCAAAAACCCTCGGTGGGTCGCAAGTTCCTGATGGCGGGTAAATCGGGCCTAAATCTTACCAAAGATGAACCGGAAGCGGCTTTTTTCAAGGCTTTTAACGCTGATTGGCTTCTGCCTGCACTTCGCGAATTCGGACCCGTTGAGGTCATGGCTTGGGCAGAAGATTTAGACCAACAGATATTCACCGGATCAAGTGGGAGGGTATTTCCCAAGTCAATGAAAGCCTCCCCGTTGTTGCGGACATGGCTCGGTCGTTTGGCCAATAAGGGCGTGACGATACGAACTCGTTGGCAATGGACGGGTTGGAACGGTGACGCTTGTATTTTCCAAACTCCCGACGGTCCGGTTGAACTTGCACCATCAGTCACGGTCCTTGCCATGGGCGGGGCATCTTGGCGCAAGCTGGGTTCGGACGGGGTGTGGGCAAATCAATTCGAGCGATCTGATCTACGTCCATTCAAACCCGCCAACATGGGCTTTGTGGTGGAATGGTCATCACACATGAATGACCATCTTGGGTTGCCCTTGAAGAACGTTGCATTCGGGGTGGGTGGCTCGGCAATACGGGGCGAAGCAGTCATATCTGCGAAGGGTCTTGAAGGCGGCGGCATATATACCGTTTCAGCGGCGGTGCGCGACGGTGCAGCTTTGACGATAGACCTGCTGCCTGATCTGTCCCAAGAAGAAGTCGGCAAGCGACTAAAGCGCAGGCGTGGTAAAGACAGCTGGTCAAATCACATGCGTAAGAATTTGAAGCTGGAGCCCGTGAAACTTGCTCTGTTGCAAGAATTTGCGCGCCCTTTGCCTGATGATCCCATCGACCTATCCGCTGTCATCAAAGCACTCCGCGTTCACCACAAAGGGCCGCGGCCAATGGATGAGGCAATTTCGACTGCAGGAGGGTTGGCTGAAGAGGCCCTCGACAGAAAGCTAATGTTGCGCGCACGTCCAGGTGTTTTTGCAGCTGGTGAAATGCTGGATTGGGAAGCGCCTACGGGTGGCTACCTGATAACAGGTTGCCTTGCGACAGGACGTTGGGCGGGGAAGGCAGCCGCCGACTATGCGTCGCGGCTGTCAGTAAAAAGGCATTTGTAGCGGGCTTCCGTTTGCTCGACTATGTCTTCGATTTCTTTATCGAGAGTCTTCCCCACTGCGCGCGCAGTCGTTTTTCCGTCCGCGTCGAATATTGAATCAACTGCTCCGTTCACAGCTTTCGTAAAGCGCGCATCAAGGTAGGCGTGGGCTTTTCGGGCGCGTTTCTTGGTTGCGTCGTCGGTAGGCCCTGACGCGCAGGTGTATGTAAACACGGCCTCGCCATCGGCTGATCGAAATGCAAACTTTTCACGGTGTGGATACGCAGTGTCGATGATTGCTTGGGGTGAACATGCGCTTAGAAGCAGCGCTGAAAGAAAAATGTGTTTCATCATTGTCTCGATTGATTGGTCAGTCGGCACGAGCCGTTTTATATGCAGGCCGCGTGTGCACATTGGAAAGGTAATCCTTCAAACGTGATTGCGAGATGCCGAACTTTGCGCCAATCGCCCAATCAAGGCAGTGCGCGAGTATAATATCTGCGATGGTGAATTCGTCTCCCATCAGGAAGGGTCCGTCGCCCATTTGCGCGACCAATGTGGTTTCCGAGCGTGCAAACTCCCATTTCAAAGACTCTTTAACCTCTGGCACGCGCTTTTCTTCGGGAAGTATGAAACTGTGCCGCGCAGCTGTCCACAACACGCTGTCAAACTCGTCAAGGATCATATGGGTAAACCCATCCTGACGTGCGCGGCCCAAAGACCCTGCCTTGAGCGTCAGCCCATTATGCTTGTCGGCAAGGAAGGTGATGATCGCTGTGCTGTCGGTCAGCGTGGCGCCATCTGCGATCAAGGCGGGAACCTTGCCGGACGGGTTGTACTCGATCGCTTCCTCAGAGCGGGGTGCCGCCTGAAGTTGCGTGTAGGGCAGGCCCAACTCTTCCAAGGCCCATTTCACACGAAATGTGCGGGTCTTCGTCAATCCGATCAGCGTGTACATTCAGTCGTCCTTATCTTCGGTTCATCATGGCAAGTCGGATCAGGGCACGCTCCATCAGTGCCATTTGAGGCGCGGTACTGGCGGATCGTAGCTGCAGATCGGTATCGGTGAGCAAGCGAAGGGCTGTCTCAAGTTTGTAGGTGCCCCACGCACGCGCCTGCCGCAACATACGATCTTTGCGTTTGTAGGGAACGGGTGGACGCGCGCGGGCGATACCGGCGTCGGGGCCTTTAGGGTCACTTGCCGCCAAATGCAGTTTGCGGAAATGCTGCGTCGCACCGATGCAGAGGCGCACGGCGGCGACGCCTTGCGCCTCCAGCTTGGTCAGGATCGGACCGATTTCCTGAAAGCGCCCTTCAGCCACGATATCCAGCGCATCATCAAGCGACGCCTCGGACGTAGCGGGGGCGCAGTTTGCGATGTCGTCGGATGTTACTGGGGTTGCGTCACCATGCTTATAAAGTGACAGCTTTTCGACGGTTTGACGGAAATCGCCCGGCTCGAGCACGCGACCTAGGTCCATCAAATCACCCATCGCATCGGGTGGAATGTCGGTTACACCTGCCTTGCGAAGCTCTGCCTCAATCTCGTCGCGGCCGGGCGGATCGGCATAGATTGCCGCCGCATAGGCGTTGTTGTGGCCCTCAAACATCTTGCGCAAGGCGGAGCGCGGGGTGAGCTGTCCGCATGTCACGAGGATAGTGGCATCCCCTTGCCGCCAATCCTTCAACGCCGCGTCGATGGCTTTGGCGACCGTATCGGTCGCATCTTCGACGAACGCGACGCGTGCACCGGGGAAAAAGCCCTGCGCCTTGATTGCGTCCATCAACATTGCCGGGTCTTTGCGCAAATCCGATGACGGGATGCGCGTCAGGCGCATTTCCTCTTCGCCCTGAGGGCCAACTAGGGCTGCAATAACTTCCTGTCGGCGCATAGCGATACGCATGGCATCGGGGCCATAGATCAAAAGGCCGGCGCGGGTCGGGTCGGGTTTGGCGAAGAACGCGCGGGCGTCTTTCAGGGCCAGTTTCATGTCAGAACTTGCCGGAATTGATCAGCAGATCTGTGGTGATTTTATCGGCAAGCGCGGTCATCAGCCGTTCGCTTGCGTCGCGCTTTGCTGCAAGTGTCGCGACCGGTTGCGCAGACGCAGAATATGCCGTGAACGTATTCACTGTGCCTTTGTAGACCTGTTCGTTCGAACCCAGATTGCGCAACACGTAGACGGCAGTTCCCAACACATTGTACCGCGTAATGTCGTTGGAACCGGAAATGGCGAGGCCCTTTTCTTCGACCTCGAGTGTCACACTCATGCCGTAGACGGGGGCTTGCGCGCGGCCCAACCGCTGTTCCAGCTGAGTGACCAGATTGAAGCCGTCTTGCGTGGTCGGCTCGTCAACAAGAATAGAACCGCGCAGGCCTTCTGCACTACCGCCTGTGACATAGACAGGCTCGAACCCGCACGCGGCGAGGGCTGGCAAAGCAAGAAGTAGGAAACGGCGATTAAATGACGACATTGATGATACGACCCGGCACCACGATGAGTTTCTTGGGCTCGCGACCTTCGAGAGCCTTGATGACAGCATCATGCGCCAGCGCCAGCTTTTCAACCTCTTCCTTCGAGGCTTCCGCGCTCACGTCGATTTCGCCGCGCCGTTTGCCATTGATCTGGATCGGCATGGTGATGGTATCTTGAACCAACAGGGCCTCGTCGGCGACGGGCCATGGGGCGTTGGCGATCAATCCTTCGCCGCCCAAATGGGACCAGATTTCCTCGGACAAATGCGGCGTCATAGGAGACATGAGCTGCGCCAACACTTTGACCGCCTTGCGCTTTGCGCCAGCACCAGCCTTGGATTTGGATACCGCGTTGGCGAACTCGTAGAGCTTGGCGACGGACTTATTGAACCCGAAGGTCTCGATCCCCAGCGTGACTTCGCGGATGGCTTGGGCTGTCGCGCGTTCCAGATCTAGGTCTGTATCGTCGCCGTCACCCAATTCCGCCGCCAAACGCCAGACGCGGCCAAGGAACTTCCAAGCGGCCTCAGCACCGGACGCGGTCCATTCCACGTCCCGCTCGGGCGGCGAGTCGGACAAAACGAACCACCGCGCGGTATCCGCGCCGTATTGGTCGATGATGTCGACAGGGTCGACGACGTTCTTCTTGGATTTGGACATTTTGGCGGAGGGCGTCACCTTCACAAGAAGGTTCTCCTTTCTTAGGCGCTCAATTATGCCGACGTCTTTGTCGCCATGCATAAGTACTTGCTCGCCCTCTTTGAGCATAACTATTCTCTTATTACCAAGTACCAATTCTCTTACGTCTTCCGGCAAATGATAGACCGGACGTCCATTATTATCAGCGGTCTCATAAATCTCATGGGTTACCATGCCTTGTGTAAACAACGCGTCGAACGGCTCTTCGGCGCCTTGGGGCAGATGTCCGGTATTCACCATCGCGCGGGCAAAGAACCGCGAATAGAGCAGGTGCAGGATCGCGTGTTCAATGCCGCCGATATATTGGTCGACATTCATCCAGTACTCCGCGTCCGCCATATTAGTCGGCGTGCTCGCGTGGGGCGAGGTGAAGCGGGCGAAATACCATGACGAGTCCACGAACGTGTCCATCGTGTCGGTTTCGCGCTTGGCGGCTTTGCCGCAAGACGGGCAGGGCGTGTCGCGCCATGTCGGATGGCGGTCGAGCGGGTTGCCGGGGATGTCAAAGGTGACATCATCTGGCAACTCAATCGGCAGATTTTCTTTCTTCTCCGGCACTACGCCGCAGTCGTCGCAATGGACAACAGGGATCGGGCAGCCCCAATAACGTTGGCGGGACAGGCCCCAATCGCGTAGACGATACTGAGTAACGCCTTTGCCCCAACCGGCGGTTTCGACAAAATCAATGGTGGCGTTCACAGCTTCTTCGCCCGTGGCCACATCGAGACCCGCAAAATGGTTGACCCATTTCACCTTCTCGGTTTTCAGCGGCACGAAGGCTTCGGTCTCAACAGGTTTCGCATCATCCAAGTCAAAGAACGTATCGATCACTGGCAAGTCATACTTGCGGCAGAAGTCCAAATCACGCTGGTCATGCGCAGGGCAGGCGAAAATCGCGCCCGTGCCGTAATCCATCAAAATGAAGTTCGCGACCCAAACCGGCAACTCCCAATCGGGGTTCAGCGGGTGCTTCACCTTTATACCAGTGTCAAAACCCAGCTTCTCGCCAGTTTCCAGCGCTTCCGCCGTGGTGCCACCCTTGCGGCATTCTGCAATAAAGGCGGCGGCTTCGGGATTCGCGGCCTCCAGTTCCTTAGCAAGCGGGTGATCCGGGGAAATGCCTACAAAGCTCGCGCCCATCAACGTGTCAGGACGAGTCGTATAAACTTCAATCGCATCGCCACCGTCTGTGCGCTCAAACCCGAACTGCAAGCCGCGAGACTTACCGATCCAGTTCGCCTGCATCAGCTTCACTTTGTCGGGCCAGTTGTCGAGTCCATCCAGCGCAGCAAGTAGTTCCTCGGACCAATCGCTGATCTTGAAGAACCATTGCGTCAACTCGCGCCGCTCCACCAGTGCATCGGAGCGCCAGCCTTTGCCGTCAATCACCTGCTCGTTGGCCAGAACGGTCATATCGACCGGATCCCAGTTCACAGTCGCATTCTTACGGTAGACCAAGCCCTTTTGCATGAAATCGAGGAACAGCGCCTGCTGCTGGCCGTAGTATTCCGGATCGCATGTGGCGAATTCGCGGGTCCAGTCTATCGACAAGCCCAGCGGTTTCATCTGGTCGCGCATTGCGGCGATGTTGCTGTAAGTCCATTCCTTGGGGTGGCCGCCGATCGCCATTGCGGCGTTCTCCGCAGGCATCCCGAAGGCGTCCCAGCCCATAGGGTGCAACACTGAAAAACCGCAAGACGACTTATAACGCGCGATCACGTCACCCATCGTATAGTTGCGCACATGCCCGATGTGGATGCGGCCTGACGGGTAAGGGAACATCTCCAAGACGTAGTATTTCTCGCGGGATTCATCACGGGTGGCGAGGAAGGTCTGGGCGTCATCCCAAGCTTTTTGCCATTTGGGTTCGACTGTGCGGGCGTTGTAGCGGGACATCTGGTCTTCCTAAGATACGAAAAGCGCCGGGCGATGAGGCCCGGCGCATGTAATAGGGGTGCAACTGGACTTGGTCCAGAGGCTAGAGTTTGCCGTCAGCAATGCGAAGCTGGCGGGCGCGAGTCAGGATCGCATCCTCGACAGCGCGCGCGGTTTGCGTTGAAACAGCGCTGCCACCAGCGCCTTGCAGCGACACGCGGAGCGAGCGGGCATCAAGCGCAGGATCAGTGATATAGACAGTCGCACGATACGCGCGGCCACCGCCTTGCGGGCGCCCGTAGCCAAGCGCGATGGTGCCCGTGAACGGGTCGGCTGCTTCCACTGGCATGAAATTCAACACGTCCAATGATGCTTTCCACAGATATTTGTTCACCTTCAATGTGACGTTGGGGTCATCATTGTTGACAAACAAATCGGACAACCGGCTGCCTTTTTTGACGGCATTAGCGCGCGCCGCGCTGTCGTAATCGCGGGAGAAGCCGTTGGCATCATTCTCGCGACGCTCGTTCTTTCCTTTGCCGAAGATGCCGCTACCGCCACATGCTGACAGCGACAGAACTAGGGCGCAGGTTGTGGTCCATTTAAGGAAACGGGTGCTCACCATGAATAAATGCTCTCGGCCTGTTGTTTTCCCTGTCATATCGGAGGCAGCGTGGTGGAACAAGAAAGAATACCTAAACACATGTCCAAGCCGAAAATGGGACTGTGGCGCAGTTGCATCAATTTGAGCGGTAAACCTTTACATCGGGCGAGGCGGCTTGAATTGAGGGGCCGTCCGTAAGAAACAGGCTGGGACTCAGTTCGGATTCCCTGAATTGAGGTGCACCTAATAGTATTTAACTCTCGAGGGAAAACGATGAAAAAAGTTCTCTTCGCATCCACTGCATTGGTCGCCTTTGGTGGCGCAGCAGTTGCTGATGTCGCCCTGTCCGGCCGCGCCGAAATGGGTATCTTCACACAGAACACCGCATTCAGCGGCGGCACCAACACTGGCGCTCAGTTCTTCACCGATATCGACGTGACATTCACCATGTCCGGCGAAACCGACAATGGCCTGACCTTCGGTGCGTCCGTTGATCTGGACGAAGGTGGCGCAAACGGTACCGTAACTAACGCTGGCGTTCCAATCCCAGGTGTTGCTTCGGTAAACGGCGCTACTGGCAACAACTCTGACGACGGCGGCGCAACGATCTTCATCTCCGGCGGCTTCGGCACCGTGACGATGGGTGACACCGACGGCGCTCTGGACTGGGCACTGACTGAAGCTGGCAACGTGGGCAACCCAGGTTCCTTGGCTGATGACGAAACCACACACGCTGGCTACCTTGGTGCATACCTTGACGGTGCTAACGACGGTCAAATCCTGCGTTGGGATTACACCTCGGGTGCCTTCGGTGTTGCAATCTCCTTGGAAGACGACAACGGCT
This sequence comes from Litoreibacter ascidiaceicola, assembly GCF_900129235.1. GTDB lineage: Bacteria > Pseudomonadota > Alphaproteobacteria > Rhodobacterales > Rhodobacteraceae > Litoreibacter > Litoreibacter ascidiaceicola. Next base: position 35,709 of record NZ_FQUV01000008.1, read on the forward strand.
CCAAGGCTGTTAACACAGGCATCGGTTACGCTATCGGTTTCAAATACGCTCTGGACCTGTCCGGCACGACTGTTAACTTCGGTATCGGTCACCAGCGCGCAGCTGATGCAGCTGGCGTAACACCAGACGCGAAAGCAACCGGTGTGTCCGTGTCCGCAACATTCGCAAACGGCCTGTCCGCTGGCGTAACTTACACCGACATGTCCAACCTGCCAGTAGACAAGCACTACTCCATCGGTCTGGGCTACACGACTGGCGCGTTCTCCGTACACGCCAACTACGGTAAGTTCGACGGCGTTGCAGCTGGCGCAGAAGCAAAAGGCTTCGGTCTTGCAGCAGCTTACGACCTTGGCGGCGGTGCGGTTGTGCACTTCGGCTACGGTTCGGGCAAATCTTCGACTGCCGCTCCGACTGCAAAATCCATGTCCTTGGGTCTGGGCCTGAGCTTCTAAGCTCACCCTACAAGCGACTGATTATAGAAGGCGGGCCATTTGGCCCGCCTTTTTTCGTCCACAATGCTGTTGCAAAAAAGCGCCTAATCCGCCTCTATTGTTTCTGGAGGCTTCAACCGCGCCTCATTTTCTTTTAGTTAAGTTCAGGAAATACACGTGCCGAATCTTTGGCACATTAACTCAAGAGGCATATTGTCATGAAAAAGATCCTGATCGCATCCACCGCGCTGGTTTCCACTGCTGGTTTGGCTGCTGCTGATGTCGCCCTGTCCGGCCGTGCCGAAATGGGTATTTACCAGTACAACGCTGCATTCGGCGGCCCAAACAACGGTGGCCCACAGTTCTTCACCGATATCGACGTGACATTCACCATGTCCGGCGAAACCGACAACGGCCTGACCTTCGGTGCGTCCGTTGATCTGGACGAAGGTGGCGCAAACGGTACCGTAACTAACGCTGGCGTTCCAATCCCAGGTGTTGCTTCGGTAAACGGCGCTACTGGCAACAACTCTGACGACGGCGGCGCAACGATCTTCATCTCCGGCGGCTTCGGCACCGTGACGATGGGTGACACCGACGGCGCTCTGGACTGGGCACTGACTGAAGCTGGCAACGTGGGCAACCCAGGTTCCTTGGCTGACGACGAAACCACACACGCTGGCTACCTTGGTGCATACCTTGACGGTGCTAACGACGGTCAAATCCTGCGTTGGGATTACACCTCGGGTGCATTCGGTGTTGCAATCTCCTTGGAAGACGACAACGGCTCCAAGGCTGTTAACACAGGCATCGGCTACGCTATCGGTTTCAAATACGCTCTGGACCTGTCCGGCACGACTGTTAACTTCGGTATCGGTCACCAGCGCGCAGCTGATGCAGCTGGCGTAACACCAGACGCGAAAGCAACCGGTGTGTCCGTGTCCGCAACATTCGCAAACGGCCTGTCCGCTGGCGTAACTTACACCGACATGTCCAACCTGCCAGTAGACAAGCACTACTCCATCGGTCTGGGCTACACGACTGGCGCGTTCTCCGTGCACGCCAACTACGGTAAGTTCGACGGCGTTGCAGCTGGCGCAGAAGCAAAAGGCTTCGGTCTTGCAGCAGCTTACGACCTTGGCGGCGGTGCAGTTGTGCACTTCGGCTACGGTTCGGGCAAAACTTCGACTGCCGCTCCGACTGCAAAATCGGCATCGCTGGGTCTGGGCCTGAGCTTCTAAGCTCACCCAAACTTACAGAATTAGAGAGAGCGGGCTTCGGCCCGCTCTTTTCTTTTGTGAAGGTCTATGTTGGAAAAGGGTGAGCAAAACCGCAGGAGCCGCCGATGTCGCTAACAGATATAAAGAACCGTATCGCAGCGGCGGAAACACGCTTCGGGCGTGCCGAAGGCAGCATCAGCTTGATCGCAGTCTCCAAGGTTCAACCGAATGATCGCGTCGAGTCCGTCCTCAAGGAAGGACACCGGATATTTGGCGAAAACCGCGTGCAAGAAGCCGCTGGGAAGTGGCCAGAGTTTCGCAACACCTATGATGGGATCGAGCTTCACTTACTGGGGCCGCTCCAAACAAATAAGACGCGGCAAGCGATGGAGTTGTTCGACTATTTCCACACCCTCGACCGGCTGAAGCTGGCGAAGCGCATCGCCGCTATGCGGGACGAGCTGGGACGCTGTCCCAAGTTGTTCATTCAGGTGAATACTGGCAATGAAGCCCAGAAGGCAGGTGTTTCACCTGAAGAAACAGACAGCTTTGTTGAAGAATGTCGGGCGCTGGACCTTCCAGTGATTGGTTTAATGTGCATCCCACCGGTCGACGAGGAGCCGTCCGCGCATTTTGCGCTTCTGAGTGGCTTGGCGGAGCGCAATGGATTGGCGGAACTCAGCATGGGGATGAGCAGCGACTTCGAGTGCGCAATAGAGCAAGGCGCGACCTTCGTGCGCGTGGGGTCGGCGATCTTTGGCGAGCGTGTCGCACCTAAGGCTTGACGATCATACGGCAGCCAAAGGCGATCCGCTGCGCTATCCAAAGCAAATCCACTGCCGAAAACGCCACGCACCCTTCGGTAGGGTGCCGCGGTTTGCGCCAGCGGTGAATGAAGATCGCAGAACCTTTGCCAGGAACCGATACGGGGTAGTTCCAGTCGGTCAGAAATACCAAGTCGTACAGAGCGTCAGCCCGACGCAGGCGTTCATGGCTGGCGGAATATGGCGCACGAACCATTTGATTATAAGACGGATCAGTCGGATCGTCAGACCATAAATCCATTGGCCCAATCGGCGTAGCCCACGGAACTGGAGGTTGCAGTCGGTCGGGGCGATACAACATCCCCACAATCCGGTGGCTGCCGACAGGCGTCGCTCCGTCACCTTCACGCTTGTCTCCTGAAATGCCACCTTTGCCGATACTGCACGGAAAATTCCGGCCCATAAACCGGGTACCCCATCGCGTCACCACGAGGTTTGTAGGGCTCACAGCAAATGCCCCGATTTCGCCGCCTTGGTGGCGAGGTAGGCGGTGTTGTGGCGGGTTTCACCAACCTTTAGAGGGACTCGCTCGACGACCTCCAATCCGTTGGCTGCCAGCATTGCGAGTTTAGCCGGGTTATTTGTCAGCAATCTTACCTTGCTGAAACCCATGGACTTAAGAATGCCTGCGCCAATCCGGAAATCGCGCTCGTCGTCTTCAAAGCCGAGCCTGTGATTGGCTTCAACAGTGTCGAAGCCCTGATCTTGCAAGGAGTAGGCGCGCATTTTGTTTGCGAGCCCGATCCCGCGGCCTTCTTGGTTGAGGTAGAGCAACACGCCTTGACCCTCAGATCCCATTTGCGCCAAAGCGCCACGCAGTTGAGGTCCGCAATCGCACTTTAGCGACCCAAGTAGATCGCCAGTAAAACATGCTGAGTGTAGCCTGGTCAGAACAGGCTCAGACCGCGAGGGCATGCCAATTTCGATTGCGTAGTGCTCTTCTCCGCCATCCTCAGGGCGAAAAACATGCAGGCGCCCAGCTTCACTAACCTCAAGAGGTAGCCGCGCGCTGACCAACGGGTGCAAGGGGCTGACAGTCGCAGAGACGCGAGCCAAGGCATCGGCATCAAGCAAGGTGAGACTGTGTAGCGCCGCGTACTCCAACGGCGATTCCAGATGGGCGACTATAACGGCGGGCAGCAAGCGCGCGTCTTTCGCGAGTTGAATGGCAAGACGTGCGTCATCGGCGTTTCCGTCGCGCAATGTCTGAAGCGGCCCCTTCATTGGTGCGTTCAAGTCGTCCGCGGGATCGGCAATCGCCGCAATCCAGTCCACCGGTGCATCGGATGGCACAACGATCCGCGCAAGGTCAGTGTCATAGGCGCGGGCTTTCAAAGTGCGGGCGCGCCAGTCGGTAATGGCGAGGGCCAGAGGCATTCCCGCGATTTGCAAAGCCTTCAATCGCTTGTCGCTCAGCGTTTCAGCCGCAAGGATAAGAGACGACCCGATGATGACAGGAACGCCCATCCGTAGATCGGCACGGGCGCGGGCCGTCAGCTCAATTATGTCAGGTGCGAGTGTCATAGGCTCGATCTTGTAACAAAGTCAGCCCACTTCTACGCCAAAAGAATGAAAGTTGAAACAAAACACCCCGATTGCGACACGAGGCTGTGAATAACGGCGGCGTGAGTTGTTTCCTTTGCTGACAGGCCACATCTTGTTCCTAACAACAAAGGATATTGAACGATGGCAACACTGAAGAAAATCCTGCTGGTAGACGATGATGAGGACCTGCGCGAAGCGCTGTCCGAGCAATTGATCATGACCGAAGATTTCGACGTGTTCGAGGCAGGTAACGGCGCCGACGCGATGCAGAAAGCGAAAGAAGCGATCTACGACCTTGTGGTTCTTGATGTCGGCTTGCCGGATACCGACGGGCGCGAACTCTGCCGGTTGATGCGTAAACAGGGTGTGAAATGCCCCGTGTTGATGCTGACAGGGCATGACAGTGATGCAGATACCATTCTGGGTCTTGATGCCGGTGCAAATGACTATGTGTCTAAACCGTTCAAGTTTCCGGTGCTTTTGGCCCGCATTCGCGCTCAGTTACGTCAGCACGAGCAGTCCGAAGATGCGGTGTTCCAACTCGGGCCTTACACTTTCAAACCTGCGATGAAGATGCTGATCACTGAGGACGAAAAGAAAATCCGTCTCACTGAAAAAGAGACGAATATTCTGAAGTTTCTCTACCGCTCGACCGATGGCGTAGTGGCGCGTGATGTGCTGTTGCACGAGGTTTGGGGCTATAACGCGGGTGTGACGACGCATACTTTGGAGACGCATATCTACCGCTTGCGTCAAAAAATAGAACCAGACCCGTCAAATGCGCGCCTTCTTGTGACCGAATCTGGTGGTTATAAATTGAATTCATGAGGTTTGACCTCGGTCAAAGTTCCCCTGACCGCAACGGGGTTATGTTGCGGTATTCTCCCTGTTGGACTGGCCCGGGCAAACGCCCGGGCATTTTTTTTGCTCAGATGAGATGCTGTTATAATGCCTTTGGCAGACGAAGGCGCAGCATCCCGTATAGCGCCAACCCTACGCATACTATGGCGCCGAAGACGTAAGGAACACGCAGCGCCGTTTCACGGCCCAGAGAGCTCTCCAATGACGATACCAGCAAACCCGCGAACAGGGCGCCCAGCGGAATCGAACCCCACCCGAAGAAGCGGTAAATCGAATTGACGCGCCCGAGCAGGGCATCTGGAATGATGCGCTGACGCAAGGAAACCGTGACGACATTCCAAACGATCCCGCTGAACATTTCCAGAAATAGGGCAAGCCCCGCCAGCCATGGATTCGATGTTACCGTCAGCAGGATGAACGGGATTGGAAATAGTATCAGCGCCCCGAAAACGCAGATCTGCGCTCCAAACCGACTGACCAGCTTAGGACCAAACATCCCGCCTAAGACCCCGCCAGCAGCGCCCGCTGTAAGCAACAACCCGTGACCCGCAGCGTCGAGGCCCATGATTTCTTGTGACAACAGCACCAGCATCGTAGCGCTCATCATGATCACGAAGTTCAATACTCCAAGCATCAGCGCAAGCCGAAGGATAAGCGGCTGCCCAAGCATCCAAACGACGCCTTCCCTCATTTGTAGCCAGAAGCCGGAAGCCTGCTGAACCCGAACATACGGCAACATCGCGATTTGCCACACCAGAAAGGCTGCAATGCCGAACGTCGCGGCATCCAAAAGAAACGGGGCAGGGACCGCGAGGGCGATCAGCAAGCCCGCGACAGGCGGACCAACGAATTGACCCATAATCTGCTCAACGCTCCAGAGCTGGCCGTTGGCTCTCTCCAGGTCACACTTCTCGACTACAGACGGCAGGGCTGTTTGCGCGGCGTTGTCTCGTAAAACCTCGGCGCTTCCCAGCAAGAACGCAGCAGCGCATAGCCCTGTGATCAACGACGTCATTTGCACGGCACCATCGTAAAGAGGCAATGTGGGGGCAGACAGGATCAAGCCGATGACGCCCATGGTTAGAACCATGCGCAAGATATCAGCACCGACCATCAAGCGCTGACGGTTCATTCGGTCGGTGATCACGCCTGCGGGTAACGAGAACAACAGCCACGGAAGCCTTGTGGCAGCGGCAACAGCGGAAATTAAGAACGGATCCCGGGTAATCAAAGTGGCGAGCCATGGAAACGCCAAGGCTGATATTCCGTCACCAAGATTGGAGACGGCGGTCGCCGAAAACAGCAATCGGAAATTTCGATTGGTGGCAATTAGCGACATTGGATGTTTCCTTGTGGTGCTGGCGCGAGCGTCGGACTAATCTGAAATGAAGTCAAACCGGAGAAGCGCCATGTCATTCACCCTCGCCACTTGGAACATCAACTCGGTTCGTTTGCGTGAAGAGTTGGTGCTGAGGCTACTCCGCGAAGAAGCGCCGGATGTGTTGTGCTTGCAAGAATGCAAAAGCCCGGTGGACAAGATCCCTCTCGAAGGGCTGCACGCAATTGGCTACCATCATATGGTTGCGCGTGGTCAGAAGGGGTATAATGGCGTCGCGATCATCTCGCGACTACCGATTGTTGAGACTGCGGCGGAGGACTACGCCTCGCTTGGTCATGCCCGTCATGTCGCTGCGCGGCTGGAGAATGGGGTGACTATTCACAATCATTACGTCCCCGCCGGTGGTGACGTACCCGACCGCGAAGTAAACGATAAATTCGGCCAGAAGCTCGATTATCTAAGCGAATTGCGTGATGCGTTCCATGCGGAGAAGCCCGCCAAGTCCATCCTCGTGGGTGATCTGAATATCGCACCTCGTGAGGATGACGTGTGGTCCCATAAGCAATTGCTGAAGGTTGTCAGCCACACGCCGGTCGAGGTCGAGCAATTCAACGAAGTGATGGACGCAGGGGGGTGGTCTGATGTGACACGCAACGACATTCCCGAAGGTCAGCTTTATTCCTGGTGGTCTTATCGCGCTAAAGACTGGGATGCCGCTGACAAAGGGCGCCGTTTGGATCACGTTTGGGCGACCTCAGACATCGCGTCCGCAGGCCACTCGTCGCGGGTGGTTCGTCATGTGCGTGGCTGGGAAAAGCCTTCCGACCATGCGCCGGTATTTGCGACATTTGATCTTTGACCAAAGAGCGCACATATACAGGGCAACTGAGCTTAAACACCGAGGACAAAACCATGCTTGAACTAAACGTAGGCGGAATTCCCGCCGGTGGTAGCGACCTGATCAAAGACACAAGCGAAGCGACCTTTATGGTCGATGTGATCGAGGCCAGCCACGAAGTTCCCATCATCGTCGATTTCTGGGCGCCATGGTGTGGCCCATGCAAAACTCTTGGTCCAGCCCTGGAGGCAGGGGTGAAAGAGGCGAAAGGTGCCGTGAAAATGGTGAAGGTCGATGTGGACCAAAACCAGCAGATCGCCGGCCAATTGCAAATCCAGTCGATCCCTACCGTTTATGCATTCTACAAAGGCAAACCGATTGATGCCTTTCAGGGTGCGTTGCCAGCAAGCGAGATCAAGACATTCATCGATAAACTGATCGCCGAATCCGGTGGCGAGGTGGATGAGGGGCTTGGTGAAGCCATAGCCGCAGCCGAAGCAATGCTGGAAGAGGGTGCGGCAGTGGATGCAGCGCAGACCTTCGCGGCAATCTTGGGTGAAGAGCCGAACAATCCCGCCGCCTATGCAGGGCTGATGCGGGCACATCTAGCAATGGACGAGTTGGAGCAAGCCTCGGAACTGCTGGCCAACGCACCGGCAGAGCTGAATGGCTTGCCTGAGATTGAAGCCGTCCGTGCGCAGATTGATCTGCTGTTGCAAGCCGCCGAAACCGGTCCGGCGGCCGAGCTTCAAGCCGCTGTTGATGCCAATGCTGACGACCATCAGGCAAGGTTGGACCTCGCAGTCGCCTTGCATGCATCCGGTGACGCTCAAGGTGCGGTCGATCATTTGCTGGAGTTGTTCCGCCGCGATCGCGAATGGAATAATGGCGCTGCCAAATCGCAGCTATTCACAGTTTTTGATGCGCTGAAGGCAGATGATCCGATTGTTTTGAACGGTCGTCGTAAATTGTCGTCGATGATATTTGTCTGAGGAAGCACACGGGCTACGTCCATGCTTATGATGAAATCAGCAGACCTTCCCGACACCATCCCGGTATTCCCCTTGCCCGGTGCACTTTTGTTGCCGCGGGCAAGGTTACCGCTCCACCTGTTTGAGCCGCGCTATCTGCAAATGTTCGAAGACGTTCTGAAAACGTCTGATAGAATGATTGGGATGGTTCAGCCGCACCGGGGACCGAAAGGCGAGGAACAACTTCACGCCATAGGATGCGCAGGGCGTGTAACCCAATTTTCAGAGACGGAAGATGGCCGCTACATGGTCACGCTCGCTGGAATCTCACGCTTCCGAATTACTGAGGAGGTCACGGGATTCAATCCCTATCGTAAAGCATCGGTCAGTTGGGCGGGCTTCGAGCGCGACATGGGGGCAGCAGAAGAAGATCCGGATTTTGATCGGGCTGGATTTTTAAGTGCACTCGAGAGATTCTTCGATGCCCACGACTTGCGGACAGATTGGGAAAGCCTAAAAGATGCGGATACCGAGTTGCTGATCAACTCCCTGTCCATGCTTTGCCCCTTCGAGCCGGAAGAAAAGCAAGCGCTGCTTGAGGCCCCTTCATTAACGACACGGCGTGAAACGCTGGTCACGCTAATCGAGTTTTCACTTAGAGGCGGGACAGCCGAGGAGACACTGCAATGACCGATCCAAATTTTGACCGCCATATGCTTGAGGGGTTGGTCTGTCCTGTGACGCAGTCGACCTTGTCCTACGATGCAGAAAAGCAGGAACTGGTTTCAAAGTCGGCAAAGCTGGCTTTCCCGATCCGCGGCGGCATTCCGATTATGCTCGTCGACGAGGCGCGCAAGCTCGACTAAAGCGATCGGCCTTGCAGAAGGCGTGGCAGATCGCCAGTTAACCCTGCGGCTTCACGGATGAAATTGCGGCGCAGTGCCGGGAATGCATTTACCAAGCCCATCCCAATGTCGCGGCCAGCTCTGAGTATTGGATTGTCGTTAGAGAACAAGCCATTAAAGCTGTTTGTCGCCAAGGCGAGCGTGGTCGTGTCAAATCGCCGCCATTCTTCGTAGCGCACTAAAACAGCCTCAGACCCGATGTCTTCGCCACGCCTGCGGGCGTCTACAAGCACTTGCGCCAAAGCGCCGACATCGCGAAGGCCGAGGTTTAATCCTTGCCCGGCAATTGGATGGACACCATGTGCGGCGTCTCCGACCAATACCATGCGTTCATCCACGAGGCGGTCTGCTAATGTGAGATTTAGCGGATAGGAGAACCGAGCGCCTGCAACATGTATGTCCCCCAAGAAATCTCCGAACGCTGGGCGCAAGGCTTCTATAAAGGCCTCGTCACTCAATTCGGAAAGTTCTGCTGCCCGGTCATGCGTCTCAGCCCAGACAATCGAGCTTCTGTTGCCTGACAAAGGCAAGATCGCCAGAGGGCCTGCAGGCATGAAAAACTGGTGGGCGATTCCGTTATGTGGCAGCTCGTGCCCGATCGCCGCGACCAAGGCCGTCTGCCCATAGTCTTTAAAGCTGCGCCCGATTCCAGCGCGCTCCGCCACACCGCTGCGGCGGCCGTCGCAGCCGGCCAATAGTCGGCTACGGACAGTTTTTCCTGATGCCAGAACGACCGCTGCGCTCGTTTGATCGACCGACTGCGCGACCACGGTTTCAGGCGTTAGATGCGTGATGCTGTCAGTCTTGGAAATCTTTGAAAGGAAAGCGCGTCGCAGATGGCGATCTTCGACCATGAAGCCCATCGGACCTTCCTCAATCTCAGTATGGTCGAAATGCATCCAGAAAGGCGACGGACCTTCGCCCGCCCGCCCGTCTGTCACTTTGATTTCCAGCATCGGTTGGGCGTCTTTTGCAACATCGTCCCATAGCCCCACAGCGCTTAGCAGGCGCTTGGAGGCCAAGGCGAGGGCGTAGGACCGACCGTCGAAACTGTCCTCTTGCACGGCATCGACGGCTAGGCTGTCGATCAACGTGACCGAGAGCCCGCCACTGGCCAATGCAATCGCAAGGGCGCACCCATTCAGGCCGCCACCAACAATCGAGATATCGCAATCATAATTCATGCCGCCCAATATGGCGGGATGGATGGGATTGTCCATGCGCTGTGCTGCCGCTACCCTCGCGCTAAATCAGCGCAAGGATTTAGCTATGTCGGACCAATGGTTGTTTATGACCGCGAGCGACTTGGGTCGCGGAATAGAGGCAGGTGAGGTCGATCCGGTCGCCTTGACTGAAACTTACCTTGAAGCAGCCCGGACACATGAGTTTTCAGACCGCATCTATGCGCGTTTGACGGAAGGTCGTGCGATGGCTGAGGCCACGGAGGCCAAGAGGCGTGCAGATATGGGCCAGCGGCGTGGGTTGCTCGATGGTGTTCCTATCTCGTGGAAAGATTTGTTCGATACCGCTGGGGTAGTCACTGAAGCGGGTAGTGCTTTGCTGAAAGACCGCACGCCTGACACTGACGCGGAAGTTCTGGTGAATGCGACCCAAGCAGGGACCGTTTGCCTTGGGAAAACCCACATGTCGGAGCTGGCGTTTTCAGGCCTTGGTCTTAATCCGGTAACAGCCACTCCGCCGTGCATCAACGACGTGGGCGCCGTCGCCGGCGGGTCGTCCTCCGGTGCGGCGACGTCAGTTGCGTTTGGATTAGCTGCGGCTGGAATAGGCTCTGATACAGGCGGATCGGTCCGTATTCCTGCAGCCTGGAACGACTTGGTGGGTCTGAAGACAACCATCAACAGAATTTCCGTGAAAGGTGCTGTTCCACTTTGTCCGCGTTTCGATACCGTCGGCCCCTTGTGCCGGTCGGTCGAGGACGCGGCACAGTTGCTTGCCGCGTTAGAAGGCGGCCGCTTAGCTGATTTGCACGGGGTTTCGCTTGACGGTGCGCGGCTGATGATCCTCGACACAATCGCGTTCGATGACATCCGCGGGGAGCCTCTTGCGGGGTTCAACAGTGCCGTCGAACGCCTGAAAGCAGCTGGTGCAATTGTGGAACGCAAGGAGGTGCCCGAGATTGCAGACGCGCTTGCTTTGTCGGGCACGTTGTTTGCTCCGGAAGCCTACGGGGTTTGGAAAGACGTGATTGAAGCAAACCCAAGCGTCATGTTTCCCGAAATTCTGGAGCGTTTCCGTTCAGGTGCAGGCATATCAGGGCCTGATTACGTTGCGGGGTGGCGTCGCCTTGAAGCGATTATCTCGATTTGGAACGAGCGTATCTCGGCCTTTGATGCCGTAGTACTTCCGACCTCTCCAATTTTACCACCCAACGCCGAACGGTTGCTGACTGATAGCGATTACTACGTTACCGAGAACTTGTTGGCGCTGCGTAATACAAGGGTTGGCAATCTGATGGGGTCCGCTGGCGTCACTTTGCCAACCGGTTTGGCGTCAACGGGGATTATGTTTCTTGGTGCCCCTTACGCGGAGGAACGATTGCTGCGCTTGTGCGCTGCCGCGGAGGACGCGCTTAGCTAGTGGGCCAAAAAGTCACAGGCCTGTGACCACATTGCTGAAATTGCGGCGCTTTTTCTGGACCGCGGCCTGCGCATTGGGGTAGCTTGGTCTAAACGGGGCGTCCATGATCCCGATCCTTGAGGCAGTAATAGTAGGTCCCAATGACCTTTCCTGAGCGGTTTTCGAACCTGCCACCATATGCATTTCCGCGTTTGCGGTCGCTACTCGCCGGTCTGGAGCCGGGCGGGGTGCCTGTGGATATGACAATTGGCTCGCCTCAGCATCCCTTTCCTCACTGGATTACCGACATCATTGCAGCACATGCGTCCGGCTTCGGCGGGTACCCGCCAAACGACGGAACGCCGGAACTACAGGCAGCAATCGCGGCTTGGATCGCCCGTCGATATGGCGTTGCAGTTGATGCGGCTACGCAGGTTTTGGCACTGAACGGCACTCGCGAAGGCTTGTTCAACGCGGCGTTGGCGTTGTGCCCCGAAGATAAGAACGGCACACCCGTCGTTTTGATGCCGAACCCGTTTTATCAAGTATATGCCGTTGCTTCGCTGGCTGTAGGTGCGGAACCGATTTACGTGCCCGCGACGCTGGAAACCGGCTTTTTACCTGATTTTTCTGCCCTACCGGAAGATGTGTTGAACCGCACAGCGATTGCTTATCTTTGCTCGCCTTCCAATCCACAGGGTGCGGTCGCGACACCAGAATATTGGGCCGACTTGTTGGCTTTGGCCGAGAAATACGACTTCAAGATTTTCGCGGACGAATGCTATTCTGAAATCTATCGTTCTTCTGCGCCGATGGGCGCGTTAACGGCGGGTAAAGAGCTTGATCCGGAACGTGTGGTTTTGTTCAATTCGCTATCAAAGAGGTCCAACCTTGCAGGCCTGCGGTCCGGCTTCGCGGCAAGTGGACCCGAAAACATCAAGCGGCTTAAGGCACTGCGCGCATATGCAGGCGCTCCATTGCCGCTGCCTTTGCAGCGCGTGGCAGAAATGGTCTGGGCTGACGAAGACCATGTCGAAGCGAACCGCGCCCTCTACCGAGAAAAGCTGGATTTCAGCGATACGCTGTTTGGAGATGTGGACGGCTACAAGCCACCAGAAGCGGGCTTCTTTTTGTGGCTCCCTGTCAAGGACGGCGAAGACGCGACGAAGCAGCTGTGGAGTTCGACGGGCGTCAAAGTTCTACCCGGCGCATATCTGGGCCGCGAATATCAGGGGTCTAACCCCGGCACGAATTATATACGGGTGGCTTTGGTCGCTCCAATGAACGAACTGCAGCCGGGGCTGACCCGTCTCAAGAGCTGCATTTACGGTTGAAGGTGAGGAAGTAGATATGGCGTATCAGGCAAGGCCGCGCGATCCGTTTTTGGACAGCGATATGCAGGCGGCAATCGAGAAACGAGGCAAGGAACTGTTCGGTTTCGGGCTTCTGGCGGTTGGCGTCATGGTGACCATGCTTCTGTTGTCATATGTACCGGAAGACCCAAGCTGGATGTCCGCCACTGACGAGCCTGCAAAAAACTGGCTGGGCCGATTTGGAGCTTATCTTGCGAGCCCGTTGTTCATCATCGTCGGCTTCGGCGCTTGGGCTATTCCATTCGTCACCGTGGTTTGGGGGCTGCGGTTTGTTATGCATCGCGGAGAGGAGCGGGCGGTTGGCCGACTGATCTTCGCTCCGTTGGCTATTGCTTTGGCCTCGGTCTATGCTTCAACCCATGTCCCGGTGAGCGAATGGACCCATTCCTTTGGCTTGGGCGGCTTGTTCGGTGACACGGTTCTTGGTGCGATCCTTGGTGTGGCTCCGATCAGCGCGACCTTCGGGCTGAAGGTGCTGGCGTTCCTTGTCTTTTTTGGTTTGCTGTTTTTGTCGCTGTTTGTGCTGGGCTTCGATCGGTCAGAGATCAAAGCCGTCGCACGTTTTATGTTGGTCGGCGTCATCCTGACATATGCCAGCATCATGAAGCTGATAGGCTCGACCGGCAAAGGTGCTGTACTCGCGGCAAGCAAAGCCAACGAAATTCGGGTGCAGCGCAAGGAGGCACGCCTAAGTGCCGTTGAAGAATCCTATCAGGACGACGTGCCAATTCCCGGACCATCGTTGCGCCGTGCGCCTGTCGTGCATGCGCCACAGCCACTTGTCGCGCCGCAGATCGAAGTTGAAAAACCTGCCGCTAAACCAAGCCTGCTTGCTCGCCTGCCGGGATTGAAGCCGCGGGATGTCGAGCCGGAACTATATGATGAACCCGCGATAATTCACGATGATGTGGACCCAGAAGATCGCATCAAGTCAAAGATTTCAGACGTCATCAAGAACCGTGGTCGCCGTACAAAGCCGCTTGAATATACCGACGAGCCGTCGATGCGTGCGGAGCCTCAACTCACTCGCGGTCGTGGCCCAGAGCCTCTGCGCATTGATCCTGCCTTTCACGAAACGGCAGAGCAGCGCTATGTGGACGAAGATGAACTGATCGAACCGCTATCAACTGCTCCAACATTGGCACGTGTTAATGCGCCATTGACCAAACCGGTCGTACAGCAACCCGTCCGCAAACCTGTTGCACCGTCCAAACGGGCCGTTGCGGAGGCGCAGCCGGCGTTACAATTCGAGGACAACAGTTCTGATTTCGAGCTGCCTCCCCTAAATCTTCTGACCAGCGCATCCACCGTGGAACGCCACGTTCTGAGCGATGAAGCGCTGGAAGAAAACGCGCGTATGCTTGAAGCCGTTTTGGACGACTATGGCGTGAAAGGGGAAATCGTTTCCGTTCGCCCCGGCCCAGTTGTCACAATGTATGAATTGGAGCCCGCACCGGGTTTGAAGGCATCTCGGGTGATCGGATTGTCGGACGACATTGCGCGATCAATGTCCGCCTTGTCCGCACGTGTTTCAACCGTGCCGGGTCGCACTGTGATCGGTATCGAACTACCGAACGAAAAGCGCGAAATGGTTGTGCTTCGCGAGATCCTCTCGGCACGTGACTTCGGTGATGGAAATCAGAAACTTCCGCTGGCGCTGGGCAAGGACATTGGTGGCGAGCCGATTGTCGCCAACCTTGCCAAGATGCCCCACCTGCTGATCGCGGGTACAACTGGGTCCGGTAAATCCGTAGCCATCAACACGATGATCCTGTCTCTGCTCTACAAGCTGACACCGGAAGAATGTCGTTTGATCATGATTGATCCGAAGATGCTGGAACTCAGCGTCTATGACGGCATCCCTCACCTGCTGTCGCCTGTTGTAACCGACCCCAAAAAGGCGGTTGTGGCCTTGAAATGGACAGTGGGCGAGATGGAAGAGCGTTACCGCAAGATGTCCAAGATGGGCGTGCGGAACATTGACGGCTACAACAGCCGCGTGAAAGACGCGCTTGCCAAAGGCGAGCTGTTCTCGCGCACAGTTCAGACCGGTTTCGACGACGAAACCGGCGAGCCGATCTTCGAGACCGAGGAATTCCAGCCTGAAACCATGCCATATATCGTGGTCGTGGTGGACGAGATGGCAGACCTGATGATGGTTGCCGGCAAGGAAATCGAAGCCTGCATCCAGCGTCTTGCACAGATGGCGCGTGCGTCCGGTATTCACTTGATCATGGCAACGCAACGCCCGTCGGTCGATGTTATTACAGGTACTATCAAAGCCAACTTCCCAACGCGGATTTCCTTCCAAGTGACGTCGAAAATTGACTCGCGGACGATCCTTGGCGAGATGGGGGCCGAACAACTGTTGGGCATGGGCGACATGCTTTACATGGCTGGCGGTTCTAAAATCACACGTATTCACGGCCCGTTTGTGTCTGATGAAGAGGTTGAGGAAATCGTCAACCACCTCAAGTCTTTCGGACCACCGACATATATGTCGGGCGTTGTTGAGGGGCCAACCGATGAGAAATCCAATGACATCGACATGGTGCTTGGCCTCGGTGGGAATACCGACGGCGAGGATGCGCTGTATGACACTGCCGTTCAGATCGTGCTGAAAGACCGTAAATGTTCGACCTCTTATATTCAGCGCAAGCTGGCGATCGGATACAACAAAGCTGCGCGCCTTGTTGAGCAAATGGAAGAAGAAGGCGTGGTCTCACAAGCCAATCACGTTGGCAAACGCGAGATTCTTGTGCCTGAGCAGCATTAACGGTCGCGCAATATTGCGCCATATGTCAGCTTCGTGAAGGGCCGAGGGTTTAAACCCCCGGCCTTTTGCTTATCTTGAGGTCATGATGATAAAACAACTGATCCTTGCCCCTGTCCTGTCGCTTGCTTTGGCGGTGCCAGCTATGGCTGAGAAGATTTCGCTTTCGCAAATCTCCAACTATCTCAACAGTTTCCAGACTGCGAAGGGTGACTTTACGCAGATCAATGAGGACGGGTCGGTGACGACCGGGGAAATCCTGATCAAACGGCCTGGGCGCGTTCGATTTGATTACGCCCCGCCCGATGACAGCCTTGTCATTGCTGGCGGTAGTCAAGTTGCGGTTTTCGATCCGAAATCAAACGTCCCGCCAGAGCAGTTCCCCTTGAAGCGCACACCGCTGAACTTGATTTTGGCACGGAACGTCGATTTCAGCCGCTCAAACATGGTTGTTGGCCATCGCGACGATGGCACGGCGACTGTCGTAAAGGTGCAGGACCCACAGCATCCAGAATACGGCAATATTCAGCTGAAATTCACGTCTAATCCGGTTGAACTTCGCCAATGGGTTATCACCAACGATGCAGGTGGCCAGACCACTGTCATTCTTGGTGAGCTGAAGAAAGGTGTCAAAATCGGCGCGCGCCCCTTCAACATTCCTCAAGAAATTCAGGCGAGGGGGCTAAACTAGGCCCCCTACGCCTTGCCGCAGCTGATCAGCTGGTAGCGGTACATCTCAGAGCGGTCAGCGACCGCCTGAGAGACCCGTAGCAACCATGATTTACGATTATACGATCCACGGGCGAAGCCTGTACGACCCTCGTGATAGGCCAGATATTGGTTGCGCGCGTCGTATTTAGAAATACCCAGACGCTCGGAACTGCCGTCCATATACCATCCCATGAAATCCACGGCATCGCGGAATTTGTCACGCTTGGCACTCTGGCGCCGCTGGTCCACTTGGTACTCTTTCCAAGTCGCATCAAGGGCCTGACTAAAGCCATAAGCCGAGCTTTGCCGCCCCATCGGGATTACACCAATCGCGTATCGGAACGGCGTACGCGCGTCGCTCACGAACTTGCTTTCTTGATGGATGGTTGCCATTTGCACATGAACCGGAACGCCCCATTTGCGTTCCACGGCTTTCATGTCTTTCAACCAACTAGCGCGCTGGGAAACAATGGAGCATGCGTTGTCGAGGTTGTTCGGTGAGCTTCCCCCGCCGCCGCCACATGCCGACACAAGAAGAACAAACGCTAACGCGGTGAATATCTTTTTCATGGTACCTGCTCGCCTTGATTTGGGCTTTATGCCTCTTTGGCTTTTCGGAATCTTAGCGCAAAATCTGGCCTAGGCAAACTGCGCAATCACGTTGTCTAAACCAAAAACGTTAATGTGAGCGGGATATAAGCAACAGATAGCAGCGTGGAGACCACCACAAGGCCGGCGACAGCGTCGCTGTCGGCCTCGTATTTGACCGACAGCAAATAGGAGGTCACAGCCACCGGCGTCGAGACCTGAAGAATCAGTACGGCCAATGGGATTTGAGATAACCCAAACCACAGTCCGGCAGCCAAAGCGGCTGCGATGCAAATGCAGGCTTTCAGGAGCGATGCGACGATGGCTTTGCCCACCCCTTGTGGCTTTAGACGGGCGACAGCAACCCCGAGCGTGATCAGCATCATGGGAATCGCCATCTGCCCGATGAGATCGATGGAATTCGTCAAGAAGCGGGGTGTTTCCCAATCCATGACCAAAAATAGGGCACCTAGGAGCGTGGCTCCGACCAATGGTTCCTTAATTACTTTGCTGACCGACCCGCCTCCCGATACGAGCCACACACCGAAAGTGAATGAGTAAATCGCCATAATCGCGAAGATCACCACCGCATAACCAAGCCCTTCATCGCCGAACGCGAACAAAGCGAGAGGTAGGCCTAGATTCCCAGTATTTCCGAAGATCAAAGGTGCCAAATAGGTACGGACATCCATCCGCCCAAGTTTAACCAGCAAAAAACATCCAGCTGTTACAATAGCATAGGCAGTAACCGCCGCTAGAGAAACTTTGGTCAGTGCATCAGGAGCAATCTCGGTCCGCATGAGTGCAGAAAAGATGAGGCACGGGACTGAAAGGGTCATCGCCAGCCGCGTCACGAACTCGATTCTGTAGTCGAAACCTAGCTTTACCCATGCGAAGCCGATGGCTGCGAGGATGAACACCGGTGCGACAATCTCTAAAACTGTTAAAATTAGGTTCACAGACTGTTTCCTTGAAAAACGGTGCCCATTTATGGACAAATCACCCGCTGAGGGTCTATCTAGGAGGGGTAAGGGTTGCAATGTTATGCTGAAAACTCAGGCTAAATTCACACTGGGCCAAATTGTGCGCCATAAGAAACATCCCTTCCGAGGGGTGATTTTTGACGTTGATGCCGAGTTTTCGAATACTGAAGAATGGTATGATAACATTCCCGCTGAAAGCCGGCCAAACCGTGACCAGCCCTTTTACCATCTGCTCGCCGAGAACGATGAAAGCTACTACGTGGCATATGTGTCTGAGCAAAACCTCGCAGCAGATTTGACCGGAGAGCCTGTCGACCACCCCGATCTAAGCGCCATGTTTGGTGACTATGACGGGCGTGGAAAGTACCCGCTGCAGTTCGACTTCAACTAGTACCCCAACGCGCAACCGTCTTTCCGCGGGTCGGATGCCCCGTGAAGAACACCTTTTACCCTGTCGATGAAAATTGCTTGTGCGCCGCCAATCGGGCCATTTGGTACCGTGACGTTATGGCCTAGTTCGCTCAGCTCCTGCCTCGCGGCGTCCGAGTACCCTCGTTCTACCCTCAACTCACCTTCATCGGAAAAGCACCGAGGGGCGTCGATCGCTGCCTGCGGATGCATATCGAAGTCCACAAGGTTGGTCACAAAGCGCGCGTGTCCACAGGGTTGGTAAGCACCACCCATCACGCCAAATGGCATGACGGTTTCGCCGTTCTGACGCAGCAAGCCCGGGATGATCGTGTGCATCGGTCTTTTGCCGCCAGCAGCTTCATTCGGATGACCTTCCTCAAGCGAAAACCCGCAGCCTCGATTTTGGAACAAGACTCCGAATTTGTCGGAGGCAATACCAGAGCCAAAGCTGTGAAAGATTGAATAGATCAGCGACACGGACATCAAATCCTTGTCCACGACTGTGATGTAAACCGTATCCTTGTGTACCTGCTCGGACAGTTCGCTCGGCGAGGTCATGGCTTTTTGGGGGGCAATGAGCGCTGCCAAACCTGCGGCTGTTTCCGGTGCGAGCATATGATCAATGCGGGTGGTAAAATCCGGATCTGCCAAGAACCTGTTGCGCGCGTCGTAGGCGAGTTTTGAGGTCTCGATCTCAATATGGGCGCGCGCTGAACCGAGCGGGTCCATCGACGCCAAGTCAAAATGGCCGAGTATGTTGTTCATCAAAATCGCAGTTGCACCTTGCCCGTTTGGCGGATGCTCGACCAACTCTGTGCCTTTGTAGAAACCGGAAACCGGAGCCGTGTAGTCACACGAAGTTTCGGCGAAATCGTCAAGAGTGTGGGTGCCGCCCGCGGATTGCAGCGATGCCACCATATCTTCCGCCACTTCACCCTCGTAAAAGCCGGCGCGCCCACGCTCGGCAACGAGTCTTAGAACTTCTGCTTGCTGTGGTGAGCGGAACAACTGACCAGGTTTCGGAGCCTTGCCTTCCAGTAGGTAATATTCTGCTGCCGCCCCTTTTGGCGTGCCTTCTGCCTGCGCCCAATCGAAACTGGTGCGTGGGGCCACCGGCACACCGGCCTCGGCATAGTAGATGGATGGCGCGAGAATTGCCTTGAGACCAAGTTTTCCGTGATCCTTGCTAAGGCGGCAAAAAGCGTCGATCGCACCGGGCAGGGTGATCGCGTCAACAGTGTCCACAGGAACATTTTTGAGCTTTTTCTTGCGCATTTCAGAAGCAGACAGCCCTTTCGGCGCGCGTCCCGATCCGTTCAATGCGATAATATCAGGCTCTCCGGGCTTGCTGAGCAATACGAAGCAATCGCCGCCGATGCCGGTCATCTGGGGCTCGCATAACCCTAACAGTACCGCCCCGGCGATGGCCGCATCGACCGCGTTTCCACCAGCCTCGAGCATTTGCACAGCAACTTTAGCGGCCAATGGATGGGATGTGGCGCACATGCCATTTGTCGCAAAGACCGTAGAGCGTCCGGGTTGATGAAAGTCGCGCATGAAATTGGCTCCCCTGTGGTTAAACGAGAGGATAGGCGTCAAAATGGGAATGTCTATGGAAGATGGAAAGATCGGGAAAACGGCCGCAAGAATGGTCCTCGGCGTCGCGCATCTGGGTGGGGGCTGATAAACACGACGCCGAGTGAAGCTCTGCAGCTACACCAAATTTTTCGCATTGGAGTGTGGCGTCTCGACGGGAAAAATTAGACCATTGCGAGTGAATAACATGGCAAAAATGTGAACTGTTCAGCCTTTTGACTAAGTGCGATCTGTCAGGGCTTCTGAGTTGCCAGTTCGGAAACAGTTGGGATCTGTACACAGAAAATATTCTGTGAAGCAGCGCGGCGATATTCCATGTGGGATGAAAGACTGCGGATAAAGAACCATCCGAATCCACCTTCGGGAAGATCATCGACACTCACTGGTAAATCTTCTAGCTCTGCTTCAGGTGGGTTTAGGCCGGGCATTGGCAATCCATGATCCCGCGTCTCGACCGAGATCATGTCGTCTGTGCAAAGGACCGAGACGATGATGTCTCCCAGATTGGACTGGTTGTAGCCATGTTCCGCGATGTTGTTTAGCACTTCCGCCAAAACAATTTCGGTACTGATAATCCCCTCCGATTGCGCCGGAAATTCGTGCTGCAAACGCTTCATAATTTCCACAATCGTATCACGGACCGAGATTGGATCAGCGTTGATTGTTTCTTCGTAGTGAAGGCGGGGAGCTCCAAAAGAGAGTGGCAAACGGGCCAAGCTGCTCATGCGGCGTCCATACCCTTCGGGCTTCTATAAGCGAGGGCTTCCTTCATACTGGTGTGCACTGGAAAAACCTTATCCATACGGGTAAGCCGGAATACTTTTTCGACTGCCGCGGTCAGATTACACAATTCCAACTTACGCCCCTCTAAAGACTTCAATGCAGCGACCATCGCCCCCAGGCCGCTGCTGTCCATAAAGGTGACGGTAGCAAGATCCATGATGACACGCTTCGCTGGTGCGGCGGTCGCATTTCTGAAGTCATCTTTGAAGTGGATCGCGCTGGCTGCATCAATACGTGTCGCTGACAGCGTCAGAACAAGAATGCCGTCTTGGTGTGTTGTCGTTTGCATCATGGTCCGTGCTCCTGATCTTTTCAGGTTCTTGGACTAGACGCCAAAGGTTACCATTCGGTATGCATTCGATCATGGCTATCAGCAAAGGTGTTTCAAAATGTCCGTATATATCATTGGTGCAAGCCGAACCCCGATGGGCGGTTTTCAAGGCGCCCTGAGTGGTGTCGATGCTCCCCAACTTGGCGGAGTTGCCATCAAGGCGGCGCTTGCACAGTCAGGCCTGACCACTGTTGATGAGTTGTTGATGGGATGCGTGCTGCCCGCGGGTCAGGGTCAAGCACCCGCACGTCAGGCGGGATTCGCGGCCGGACTCGGCGAGGAGGTTCCGGCAACGACACTGAATAAGATGTGCGGCTCTGGGATGCAGGCCGCGATGATGGCATTTGACCAACTTGCGCTTGGTCACACTCACACAATGGTTGCTGGCGGGATGGAGAGCATGACAAACGCGCCCTATCTCCTGCCCAAAATGCGAGGCGGAGCTCGGATTGGTCATCAAACCGTTCAGGATTCGATGTTCCTCGACGGGTTGGAGGATGCTTATGACAAGGGCCGTCTGATGGGCACCTTTGCCGAGGATTGTGCGGAGGCGTTTCAATTCACCCGCGAGGCGCAGGACGAATATGCGTTGCGTTCCCTTTCCAACGCTCTTGCTGCGCAGAAGAGCAAGTCCTTCGCAGCAGAAATTGCCGCGGTGGAGGTTCAAGGCCGCAAGCCGTTCACCGTGTCGGAGGATGAGCAGCCTGCCAATGCGCGTCCTGAAAAAATCCCGCAACTCAAACCCGCCTTCCGTGATGGCGGCACGGTTACGGCAGCCAACTCGTCGTCCATCTCCGACGGCGCGGCCGCGCTCGTTATGGCTTCCGAAGCGGGCATGAAAGCGCAGGGATTAACGCCACGGGCACGCTTGGTTGGGCATGCAAACCACGCGCAGGCACCGGGCCTGTTTACAACCGCGCCCGTGCCGGCCGCCCGCAAGCTGCTGGATCGCATCGGCTGGAATGTCTCGGATGTCGACCTCTGGGAGGTGAATGAAGCCTTCGCAGTGGTCCCGATGGCATTCATGCACGAGATGGGGTTGGAGCGCGACATTGTAAACGTCAATGGGGGTGCCTGTGCATTGGGCCACCCGATTGGTGCATCTGGTGCACGTATCATCGTGACTTTGCTCAATGCGCTGGAAACCCGCGGGCTCAAACGTGGTGTGGCGGCGATTTGCATTGGTGGAGGCGAGGGTACCGCTATCGCGATCGAGCGGGTTTGATGGTGGACTATAATACGCTGCGCAAAACGGTCGCAGCGTTAGTAGATGGCGAAGACGACGTGGTGTCGCTGATGGCGACTGTTGCCTGTGAGGTGCATCACGCCGATGCGCGTTTCCATTGGACAGGATTTTATCGCGTGGTCGCGCCTGAATTGCTGAAGATTGGCCCGTACCAAGGTGGTCACGGCTGCCTTGTCATTCCCTTCGCGCGCGGAGTGTGCGGCGCGGCGGCCCGCTTGGAGAAAACCCAGTTGGTACCCGATGTCGACGCTTTCCCGGGTCACATTGCCTGCGCATCGTCTACCCGATCCGAACTGGTGCTACCGGTATGGAACAAGTCGGGTCAGCTGATCGCAGTTTTCGACATTGATAGCGATCTGCCAGATGCCTTTACCCAAGAAGATGTGGATCACCTTGCCCATATTCTCGAGGATGTTTTTGGTCAAATTTGATTGTGGCGGTCAAATTTGTCTTGCACGACTCATGCGATATGTACTTTGGTGAAAAAATGGATCAAAATTTCACGAAAGTCGGATGAAACACGCCCAACCCAGCAAGACAATGACTTTGGGCGCAGACCTGAGAGCGTTGCGCAAAGCACGTGGTTTGAAGCTGGCTGACTTGTCAGAAACACTGGGCCGCTCGGTCGGGTGGCTTAGTCAGGTGGAGCGTGACCTATCCGAGCCATCCATCACCGACCTGCGCCATATGGCGAAAGCATTGAACGTATCGGTGTCAAGCTTGTTTCGCCAAGCTGCATCAGCCGCTGAAGAGCAGGGGTTCATCGTCAGGGCTGCGTCCCGCCGCCCTATCGGCTCGCATGAAGCTGGTCTTACCGAAGAGCTTCTTTCCCCCGATTTGACCGATGATTTCGAGGTGGTCCACTCCACCTTCGAGCCGTCCAGCGAAATCGCCGACCCTGTCACCCGCCCTACGCAAGAAGTGGGCTATGTCGTTTCCGGCAGGCTGGACCTGTGGATCGCGGGGCAGACGTTTACCTTGAATGCCGGCGACAGTTTTCGCATTCGCGGCGAACCGTTCCGCTGGATGAACCCCTACCCGAAACCCGCTGTGGTGATCTGGGTCATCGCCCCGCCGGTGTATTGAGATGTCTTGGGAGGGATGGATCATATTCGCGCTGTTCTGGGTGGTTTTCGTGACCACACCCGGCCCGAACGCGGTGAACTGCATCCAGAACGGCATGACCCACGGGTTCCGGCGGGCCTTATGGGGCGTGCTGGGCATCCTGACGCAAGCGACCCTGTTCCTGCTGCTTTCGGCGGCTGGCGTCACGGCGCTACTGGCCCAAGCGCCGGAGGCGTTCTTCTGGGGCAAGCTCATCGGCGCCGCGTTTCTGGTGTTTCTTGGGGTGCGCGGCTGGCTCAACGCCGCCAAGCCGGTCAAGCCGCGCCACGTCAGTGCGCACTCGATCTACGGGCGGGCGTTCCTGATCGCGACGATCAACATCAAGTCGGTCGCGGGCTACTTCGCCGCCTTCACCCAGTTCGTGCAGCCCGACATTCCGGTCTGGTCGCAGATGTGGGTCATCATGCCCACTGCGCTGGTCATCACGACGCTCAGCTACACGGGCTTCACTGCTATCGGCGCGGGCCTTGGCCGGGCGGCGATCGGCGCGGTTCTGAACGTCTGGGTGCGCCGCGTCATGGCGCTGTGTTTCATCGTCTACGGCGTGCTGCTTGGCAGCGCGTCCACACCGGGGAGGGCGTGATGCTGAGGGGAAGTTGTAACTGCGGATCTGTGCGTTTCGAGGCCGACGGGGCGGCCCGCGATCCTGCCGCGTGCCACTGTTCTCAATGCCGCAAGCAATCGGGGCATTATTGGGCTGCGGTGCAGATCGACGATGACCAACTGCGCATCGAAGGAGAGGTGAAATGGTATCAATCCAGCCCTTCTGCCCGACGCGGATTCTGCCCGACCTGCGGCGCGTTCCTGTTCTGGAAATCCGACGCCGATACCGACACGGGCGTGTCCCTGGGCGCGATGGACGGCCCGACGGGACTGACCCTGAACCGGCACATATTCACCTCCGACAAGGGTGACTACTACGAGATCACGGATAACGTCCGGCAAGAGGAGCAAGAAGATGAGTGATTTCCCAACAACAGCCCGCGTGGTCATCATCGGCGGCGGTGTGGTCGGCACATCGACCCTATACCACCTTGCCAAGGAAGGTTGGACCGATTGCGTGTTGCTGGAAAAGAACGAGCTGACGGCCGGGTCAACATGGCACGCGGCGGGCAACTGCCCGTCGTTCAGCACGTCTTGGGCAATCATGAACATGCAGCGCTACTCGCTGTCGCTCTACAAGGGGCTGGCGGACGAGGTCGATTATCCGATGAATTACCACGTAACAGGGTCTGTTCGGCTGGGTCACACGCGCGAGCGGATGCAGGAATTCGAGCGCGCGCGGGGCATGGGGCGCTATCAGGGTCTCGATCTCGAAATGATGGACCTGAACGACATCAAGGACCGCTATCCGTTCATTGAAACCCACGATCTGGCAGGCGGCCTTTGGGACCCTGATGACGGCGATATCGACCCTGCGCAGCTGACACAGGCGCTTGCGAAGGGCGCACGCCAAATGGGCGCGCGGATCGAGCGGTTTTGCCCCGCGACGGGTGTATCGAAGGACGGGGACGAATGGATCGTCCACACCGACAAGGGCGACATCCGCTGCGAGAAGGTGGTGAACACGGCGGGTTACTATGCGCAGCGCGTGGGGGAGTGGTTCAAGCCCTATGGCGGGCGCACCGTGCCGATGGTGACCATGTCCCACCAGTACTTCCTGACCGACGAGATCCCCGAAATCGCCGCCTGGACCGCCGAGAACGGCCGCAAGGTGCCGCTGCTGCGCGACGTCGACAGTTCCTACTACTTGCGTCAGGACAAGAACGGCCTGAATCTTGGCCCTTACGAGCGCAATTGTAAGGCGCATTGGGTCACGCCGGAAGACCCTATGCCGGAGGATTTCAGCTTCCAGCTTTACCCCGACGATCTGGAGCGTCTGGAATGGTATATCGAGGACGCGATGGCGCGGGTGCCGCTGCTTGGCTCGCAAGGCGTTAACCGTGTTATCAATGGCCCGATCCCCTATGCCCCAGATGGATTGCCTCTCGTTGGTCCCATGCCGGGCGTCAAGAACGCTTATGAAGCCTGTGTGTTCACCTTCGGCATTACCCAAGGCGGTGGGGCCGGCAAAGTTGCTGCGGAGTGGATCATCCATGGCGAAACCGAATGGGATATGTGGGCAGTCGACCCGCGCCGCTACACCGATTACACCGATCAGGACTATTGCCACGCCAAGGCGGTGGAAACCTATGGCCACGAATACGCCATGCACTTTCCGCACCACACCTGGCCCGCGGGACGCGACAAGAAACTGTCGACAGTAGACCCTAAACTGCGGGAATTGGGCGCTGTGATGGGGGCCTATAACGGTTGGGAGCGCGCAAACTGGTTTGCAAAACCGGGCGACGATACCTCCGAGGAGAGCACCCAAACATGGGACCGCAACGGCTCGTGGGTAGCTCGCGTGAAAGAGGAGGTCGAAGCGGTCCGCGACGGTGTCGGGGTTCTGGATCTGCCAGGGTTTTCGCGGTTCAACCTGTCGGGCGAGGGTGCTGCGGAACACCTGCGCGGCAAGATCGCCGGGGCTTTGCCTAAGATCGGCCGAATGAACCTCGCCTATTTTCCTGACAGTCGCGGTCGTATTCTTACCGAGATGTCGATCCTGCGGCACGACGAGGATTTCTTTACCTTGATCACCGCGGCAAGCGCCCAGTGGCACGACCGCGACTTGCTGGCGCTTGACCTGCCGGATGGCTTGACCTTGACTGACCACAGCACCGAGTACTCGACCCTGATCGTGACCGGCCCCAAATCGCGGGAGTTGTTCGAGGCGCTGGGCACCGAGGCCGACTTGTCTGCCCCGTGGTTGACCATTCAAGCGGCCAAGGTCGCGGGGCAGGACTGCGCCTTGGCGCGGGTCTCGTTTGCGGGGGAACTTGGGTGGGAAATCCACGCCGACAACGCCACCATGCCAACGCTTTACGACGCAGTGCTTGGCGCGGGTGCAAAACCTTTCGGGATGTTCGCGCTGAATTCCATGCGCATGGAAAAAGGCTATCGCGCGTGGAAGGGCGATTTGTCCACCGATTACACGTTGCTGGAAGGCGGGTTGGACCGCTTCATCCGCTTTGACAAACCGCAGGACTTCCCCGGCAAGGCGGCGTTACTGTCGGAGAAGCAGAAAGGCTCTAAAAAGGCGTTTGTGACACTGATAGTGGACGCAGGTGACGCCGACGCGCCCTACATGTCGACGATCTGGCACGGCGACGAAGTGGTGGGGGAAACCACGTCGGGCGATTGGGGCTACCGGATCAACAAATCCATCGCATTAGGCATGATCAGAGCCGATCTGGCGCGGCCCGGCACGGAGTTGGAGGTCGAAATCTTCGGTGAGCGGCGGCCCGCCAGGGTGCAGGAGGATCAGCCTCTTTGGGATCCTGAAAACAAGCGCATCCGCGCGTGAGAGGATAGCTGAAATGACCCTTCCCACACATGCTCGCGTCGTTATCATCGGTGGCGGCGTTATTGGTTGCTCCGTCGCGTATCACCTCGCCAAGCTGGGCTGGAAAGATGTGGTGCTTTTGGAGCGCAAGCAACTGACGTCCGGCACCACATGGCACGCGGCTGGCCTTATCGCGCAGCTGCGCGCGACCAAGAACATGACGAAACTGGCGAAATACAGTCAGGAGCTTTACGGCGATCTGGAGGCCGAGACGGGCGTTGCGACCGGCTTCAAGCGTTGTGGGTCGATCACGGTTGCCCTGACCGACGAGCGACTGGAGGAGATTAACCGCCAAGCCGCTATGGCGCGGTCTTTCGGCGTCGAGGCAGAGCCTATTTCGCCGCAAGAGGTGAAGCAGCGCTACGAACATCTGAATATCGACGGTGTAACTGGCGGGGTCTACCTGCCGCTGGACGGGCAGGGCGATCCGGCCAACATCGCGCACGCACTAGCCAAGGGTGCGCGTCAGAATGGCGCTTTGGTGAAAGAGGGGTATCTGGTCACAGACATCCACAAGGGAGGCCGTCGGGTTACGGGTGTGACTTGGGAAGGCAAGGATGGCCAAACAGGCTCTATTCAGGCAGAACATGTCGTTAATTGCGGCGGGATGTGGGGCCATCAGATCGGCAGAATGGCGGGCGTCAACGTGCCGCTTCATTCCTGCGAGCACTTCTACATCGTCACCGAAGCCATCCCCGGCCTGACGCAGATGCCGGTTCTGCGTGTTCCCGACGAATGCGCCTACTACAAGGAAGACGCAGGCAAGATGCTGCTGGGTGCGTTCGAGCCGGTGTCGAAGCCGTGGACGCTCGATATTCCCAAGGATTTCGAGTTCGACCAGTTGCCCGAGGATTTCGACCACTTCGAGCCTATTCTGGAGGCCGCCGTGGAGCGGCTACCGATGCTGGCGGAGGCGGGAATTCACACGTTCTTCAACGGTCCCGAGTCGTTCACGCCTGATGACGCCTACCACCTTGGCCTTGCGCCGGAGTTGGACAACTTCTGGGTCGCTGCCGGGTTCAACTCGATCGGGATTCAGTCCGCGGGCGGCGCAGGCTCAGCGTTGGCGCAGTGGATGGACGAGGGACAAAAGCCGTTCGATCTGGGCGATGTCGACATAAGCCGGATGCAGCCGTTCCAAGGCAACAAAACCTATCTGTTCGAGCGGTCCAAGGAAACGCTTGGCCTGCTCTATGCCGACCACTTTCCCTATCTTCAAAAGAAAACGGCGCGGGGTGTCCGCCGAACGCCGTTTCATGCGCACCTACTGGAACGCGGTGCGGTGATGGGGGAGCTAGCTGGATGGGAACGCGCGAACTGGTTTGCGGACGATGGGCAGGATCGCGAATACAAATATTCGTGGAAGCGGCAGAACTTCTTCGCCAACGTCGCTCGCGAGCACCACGCCGTGCGCAGCAACGTTGGCATGTACGATATGTCCACTTTCGGCAAGATTAGGGTCGAAGGAAGTGATGCCGAGGCATTCATGAACTATGTCGGCGGCGGTGACTACTCCGTCCCCGTGGGCAAGATCGTTTACACGCAATTTCTAAACGCCCGCGCGGGTATCGAGGCCGATGTCACCGTTACTCGCCTGTCTGAAACAGCCTATCTGGTCGTCACCCCCGCTGCGACACGGCTGGCAGACGAGACGTGGATGCGCCGGAATGCCGGGAATTTCAACATTGTGATCACAGATGTCACAGCCGCCGAAGGTGTGCTGGCCGTGATGGGGCCAAATGCGCGAAAGCTGCTCGAAAAGGTGTCACCTGCCGATTTCTCAAACGCCGCAAACCCCTTCGGCACCGCGCAAGAGATCGAGATCGGCATGGGCCTCGCGCGGGTCCATCGCGTCACTTATGTTGGTGAGCTGGGCTGGGAGGTCTATGTCAGCGCTGATCAAGCCGGACATGTGTTCGAAACGCTGCACGAGGCGGGCCGCGATATGGACCTGAAGCTGTGTGGCATGCACATGATGGACAGCTGTCGCATGGAGAAGGGCTTCCGCCATTTCAGTCACGATATTACCTCCGAGGACCACGTTTTGGAGGCCGGGCTGGGGTTCGCAGTCAAAAAGGACAAGCCGAATTTCATCGGGCGCGAAGCTGTACTGGACAAGGCAGAAAAGGGTCTCAATATGCGACTTTTGCAGTTCAAGCTCACCGATGCCGAACCACTGCTTTATCATGCAGAGCCGGTTCTGCGCGACGGAGAGATCGTCAGTTACCTGACCTCCGGCTCTTACGGTCACCATCTAGGCGCGGCAATGGGCATGGGCTACATCCCCTGTCACGGTGAGGCGCTGGCGGATGTTCTCGCCTCAAGCTACGAGATCGATGTCGCAGGCACCCGCGTCAAAGCGGAAGTGTCGTCAAAACCGTTCTATGATCCAAAATCCGAGCGCGTGAAAGTCTAACTCTTGCAACTTATGGGCCATGGTGATGAATGAAGCCATGGCCCGTTTCAATGATATCCCCGCAAAGTCCGAAGACAGCCTGTCCGGGTTGAGCTTCGCTGTGTCCGCGTATTTTCTATGGGGGTTCCTTCCACTTTACATGAGGATGCTGGCGCATGTTCCCGCGGCGGAAGTCGTGACGCATCGTGTCATTTGGTCCATCCCGATTGCAGGCCTGGTGTTGATCGTATTAGGGCGCACAAAGGACATTAGAGAGGCTCTAACATCGCCTAAAATGCTCGCTATGGGGTGCGTCACAGCTGCGCTTATCTCGGTGAATTGGGGTATCTATGTTTGGGCGATCAACTCCGGTCACGCTTTGGACGCCGCGCTTGGGTATTACATCAACCCGATCTTCTCGGTGTTCCTGGGGTTTGCCTTGCTAAAAGAACGACTGACGCGATTGCAGTGGGGTGCAATCGCGTTGGCGGCAGCAGCGGTTGTCGTTTTGACAATTGACGCGGGACGCCTGCCGCTTGCGGCGCTTGGTCTGACCGTATCTTGGGGGTTCTATGCGTTCTTTAAAAAGTCCCTACCAATCGGTCCAAACCAAGGATTTCTGTTGGAAGTTCTTATTCTATCGATCCCCGCATTGGCCTACTGGGCCTATTTGGGTGGAAGCGGAAACAGCCATTTCACAACCGATATGTGGTTGCTGCTTGGCTGCGGTATCGTGACGTCGGTGCCATTGATGCTGTACGCAAATGGTGCGAAGCGGCTGCGCCTGACAACGATTGCTATCCTTCAATATATCGCACCGACGATGATCTTCCTCGTGGCGGTTTTCGTCTTCGGGGAGCCATTCGGGACAGCGCGAGGGATTGCGTTTCCGATGATCTGGGCCGCCCTGGTATTGTATACGTATTCGATGGTGAGAAACCGTGACAAGTAGCGACTACAATCCTCCAAGTGACCCGTTGAACGTGATCCATGAAGATGCGGAGCTACTGCTGGTCGACAAGCCCTGCGGACTTCTCTCGGTGCCAGGCAAGGGTGAGCACTTGTCGGATTGCCTACTGGCGCGTGTGCAACAAGTGTTTCCGACCGCGCTGCTGGTGCATCGTCTTGATCGCGACACATCCGGCGTCATGGTTTTTGCTTTGACCAAATCGGCGCAGCGTCATTTGGGACTTCAGTTCGAGAGACGCCACACCAAGAAGACCTATGTCGCGATTGTTGCTGGTGAGGTTGAGGGCAAGACAGGAGAAATCCATTTGCCAATGGTTGTCGATTGGCCAAACCGGCCGCTTCAGCATGTGAATTTCGAGCGGGGAAAACAGGCCGTTACACAATGGCGCCGTGGCGCTGTGAAAGATGGCACCACCCGAATGCGATTATATCCGCACACCGGTCGCTCGCATCAACTTAGGGTGCATATGCAGGCGTTGGGCCATCCGATTTTGGGCGACCCGTTCTATTCAGAAAACGCAGGCGAATATCCACGCATGATGCTTCACGCCGAGAGCTTGAAGCTGCGCCATCCGCAAGGC
This sequence comes from Litoreibacter ascidiaceicola, assembly GCF_900129235.1. GTDB lineage: Bacteria > Pseudomonadota > Alphaproteobacteria > Rhodobacterales > Rhodobacteraceae > Litoreibacter > Litoreibacter ascidiaceicola. The sequence continues at coordinate 66,533 of NZ_FQUV01000008.1, forward strand.
GGAAAGCCGGTCGAGTTCAAAGCCAAGCCCCCGTTTTAGCGGTAAGCCAAGCCTTGGATTGTTAGCTGCCGCGATAGGTTGAATAGCCGAATGGGCTCAGCAGTAACGGGACGTGATAATGTTGCGCTTCAGACATGCCGAAGCGAAGCGGGATCACATTGAGAAATCTGGGCTCCTCTGGTGGCGTTCCAGTGCGGTCTAGATAGTCACCAGCGTGAAATACCAGCTCATAGGTTCCCAACTCAAACTCCTCGGTGGGCAGGATCTGAGCATCGGTCCGCCCGTCATCATTGGTCACAACCGTCTTCAGGTGAACACGCTCTTCGCCTGTAATGCGGTATAGGTCGATTGAAATACCCTCGGCCGGGCAGCCACGGGCGGTGTCTAGGACGTGAGTTGTGAGGTATCCGGACATGAAAAGCTCCTAACATTTTTATCAGTGTCTCAACTGGTGAGGCCGAAAGCAAACCCCGTCAGCGTTAAGGCACTTTCGCGTATTTTTTGAAGACCGACGCGTTGGTCGATTTAGTCGGTGGTCAGGGACATCAAATCAACACCCATCTGGTCTTTCAGGGTCTTTAAGACGATTTCAGACCGGACCTGGGAAACTTGGGGGTGAGGGAGCAAGACCTCATGAATAAACGAGGCAAAGGCCGCCAGATCTTTGACGTGAATGTCCAGAACGTAGTCGGCATCGCCTGACACCGAGAACGCGGCGCGGACTTCGGATTGCCTTTCGATAAAGCGTGCGAAGTCGTCGTCGCGGCTTTGTCCATGACTTCGCAAGTTCACGCGCACCATGGCCCGAAGGCCGAACCCCAGTTTGCCCGTATTTAGTCGCGCCGCGTAGCCCTCAATAAGCCCCACCTCTTCCAGTGAAGCCCGCCGCCGCGAGCATTGTGAGGCTGACAGATTGACGATTTGCGCTAACGCCGAATTGGTCAAAGACCCGTCACGTTGCAATGCGTCAAGAATGGCTCGATCAAAGGTATCCATGCGTGTTTCGTGCGCCTTTTGAGAAATCGTGAATGAAGATGTGCATATCAGATCGATTTCAACGCGTCTTTGCAACCTCTTTGCAAGGCGGTTGTCGCATAGTCTGGGAAACACCTAGAATTGAGAGATATTAGCATGGGCCCTTTCCCACATGACGCTCCCAAAGCGCAAATCAGCGATGAAAATCCTGCCGGTACAGACGGGTTCGAGTTCGTCGAATTTGCACATCCAGAGCCTGCAGCGCTGGATGTGATCTTCAGACAGATGGGTTTCACCCCTGTGGCAAAGCACAAATCGAAGAACATCACGCTCTATCGGCAGGGTGATGTGACCTATTTGCTGAACGCGGAGCTAGACAGTCAGGCGGCGCAATTTGTCACTGAACACGGCCCGTGCGCCCCTGCAATGGCGTGGCGCGTCGTGGATGCTCAGGTGGCGTTAAAGCGCGCTGTCGATCTGGGGGCTACGGAATATACCGGTGATGGGAAGTCGTTGGATGTGCCTGCCGTGATCGGCATTGGCGGCTCGCTGCTCTATTTCGTTGATACCTACGGGGACAAAGGGTCGTGTTATTCAGGCGAGTACGATTGGCTCGGCAAAGAAGACCCAAAACCGAAAGGCTTTGGTTTTTACTACCTCGATCACCTCACCCACAACGTGATCCGCGGGAACATGGACACTTGGTACAAATTCTACGCCGAGACCTTCAATTTCAAAGAGATCAGGTTCTTCGACATCAAAGGCAAGCAAACGGGTCTCGTGTCGCGGGCTTTAACGTCGCCGGATGGGAAAATTCGGATACCTATAAACGAATCCTCCGATGATAAGTCGCAAATTGCGGAGTATCTGGAGCAGTATAAGGGTGAAGGCATTCAGCACATTGCTGTCGCTTCAGAAGACATCTATGCGTCGACGGACAAAGTTGCCGATGCCGGAATGGAGTTCATGCCGGGGCCCCCAGCAATCTACTATGAAATGTCGAGCAAGCGTGTCAAAGACCATGGAGAGCCGCTCGAACTCATGGCGAAACGCGGCATTTTGATTGATGGCGAGGGCGTCGTCGGTGGTGGCCAGACGCGCATCCTGTTGCAGATATTTTCGAAGACAGTGATAGGGCCGATCTTCTTCGAGTTCATCCAGCGCAAAGGGGATGACGGGTTCGGGGAGGGCAACTTCCGCGCCCTGTTCGAGTCGATCGAAGAAGATCAAATCCAGCGCGGCGTGCTGCAAGAAAACCCAACTTAAGCTTTCAGATGGCTTGGACGGATTTCTCGTCGGCTCCTGACTACGGGACGCCTGTCTGCCCAGTTGCAGACGTATCGGGCGCAATGACCTTGACCGTCACCACGGCGAAAGGGGAGTTCCCCATCCTGTTGGTGAAAGTCGGGTCGGACGTGAAGGGATATGTAAATGCGTGTCCGCATCAATATTTACCGCTGGACTATCGTGGAAGCCAACTGCTGTCGTCGGATGGCGCAAAACTGATGTGTACGGCGCACGGTGCCAGCTTTATGGCAGAAACCGGCGATGTCATTGAGGGTGCAGAGTGCGGTCTTGATGCGGTTCCGCTCGAAATCCGCGACGGCATGATCGTGGTTGGAGGCTGTTGCGCCACCGAGTAACGCAACAGCCAAATGCTTAGTCGTTCCAGCCGGAAACAGCTTTCACCTCAAGGAACTCCTCGATCCCGAACACACCGCCTTCGCGGCCATTGCCGGATTGCTTGTATCCGCCAAACGGGGATCCTTGGGCAAAGCCAGAGCCATTGGTTTCAACCATGCCGGACCGCAGACGACGTGCCACACGGCGGCGTTTCTCGGTGTCCTCGGTCTGGATGTAGTTTGTCAGGCCGTAGGGTGTGTCATTCGCCATTTCGATAACTTCAGCCTCGCTATCAAACGGCATCAAGCAAAGGACAGGACCAAAGATCTCTTCTTTGTAGATCGTCATATCAGGCGTGACGTCGGTAAAGATCGTCGGGCGCGCGTAGTAACCACGGTTCAGCCCGTCCGGACGCCCGGGACCCCCAGCGAGCAGCGTCGCACCCTCTTTGATCCCAACTTCGATCAAGCCCTGCACTTTGTCGAACTGCATCTCGGACACAAGCGGGCCGATATGGCCGCCATCCTCCGATGCGGGCGCAACCTTCGTGGCTTCCGCAGCCTCCTTGGCTTGGACCACGGCCTCGTCAAAACGAGAGCGTTCAACGAACATACGGGTCGGGGCGTTACAGCTTTGACCTGTGTTGCGGAAACAGCGGACGGCACCGTCTGTCACGGCATCTGCGCGGGCGTCAGCAAAGATGATGTTGGCACCCTTACCGCCAAGTTCCAGCGAGACGCGCTTCAATGTGTCGGCGGCTGACTTCGAAATCAGTTTACCCGCACGCGAGGACCCGGTGAAGGACACCATGTCAACATCAGGATGTGCAGACAGTTGCGAACCCACACCAGGCCCATCGCCATTGACCATGTTATATACGCCGGCCGGAAAGCCCGCTTCGTCCATGAATTCGGAGAACAGAATGCCGGACAGTGGTGCAACTTCGGACGGCTTCAGCACCACGGTACAGCCGGCGGCGATCGCAGGCACAACCTTCAGCACAATTTGGTTCATCGGCCAGTTCCACGGCGTGATGAGTGCACAGACGCCGATAGGCTCGCGCAGCGTCATCTCGGTGGCAGTGTAGGGCGTATCGAACTCAAAGGTCTCGAACGCGTTGATGAAGCCTTCAAGGTGCCAAGAACCCGCACCGACTTGCTGCGCACGCGACAACTTCATCGGGGCGCCCATTTCCATGGACATCGCTTGAGCCATTTCCTCGGAGCGTGCTTTGTAGATTTCGAGCAACTTACGGAGCAGGGCAAGCTTCTCCGCCTTTGGCGTGAAGGCCCAGCTCTCAAAAGCAGCGCGCGCGGCGGCTACGGCTGCGTTGGTGTCGGCTTCTCCACCCAGTGAAATCGTAGCGCAGACTTCTTCGTTGGACGGGTTGATGACATCAAAGTCATTCGCCGCGGAGGGTGCGACCCATTGACCGTTAATGTAGAAATTCTTGAGATTGGACATGGGATGCTCCGTTCGGGGGTGTGTATGGCAATTGCCGGTATTATATTGGGAACAGAAACCATAAATGGAAGGGGACCGCCATGGGCCTGCGCATTAACGACACAATTCCAAACATCACGGTAACGACCGACCAAGGCGATATCAGCCTGCACGATTTCGTCGGGGACAACTGGGCCGTTATCTTCTCGCACCCGAAAGACTTCACACCAGTTTGCACAACTGAATTCGGTGCGGTTGCCCAACTTGCGGACGAGTGGGCCAAGCGAGGCACGAAAGTTCTGGGCGTGTCTGTGGATGGGGTTGAAGATCACGTCAAATGGAAGCGCGACATTGAAAAGGTGGCGAAAGCCAAGGCCGAGTTCGCGATTGTGGCCGACGAAGACCTGAAAATGGCGAAAGCCTTCGACATGCTGCCCGCTGAAGCTTATCTGCCAGATGGCCGTACGCCTGCCGACAGTGCCACCGTACGCTCGGTGTTTATCGTGGGGCCGGACAAGCAGTTGAAGCTGTCCATGACCTATCCGATGACAGTCGGCCGTAACTTTGCTGAAATCCTACGCGCGCTGGACGGCCTGCAGATGGCGGCTAAGGGTGTCGCGACACCAGCCAACTGGCAGTTGGGTCAGGACGTGATCGTCCCGACCTCGGTTAACGCCGAAGACGCGGCGGCGAAATTTGGCGAAGTAACAGAGGTGTTGCCGTATCTGCGCACTGTCAAAGCGCCCGCGTAAGCCAATTGTTAATACCAAAAATGCGAAGGCCGACCCCAACGGGTCGGCCTTCTTCGTGTCTAATGTCGGCATTTTTAGTGTAAAACGACTTTCGCGCCCTTGGGCACCTGTTGATACAGATGCGCGATATGGGCGTTTGTAAGCCTCACACACCCGTTGGAAATTGCGGATGCAATCGTCCAGGGTGCAGACGTTCCGTGGATGCGTAGGAAGGTATCTCCCTTGCGCGGAACAAATAGATAGAGCGCGCGTGAGCCAAGCGGGTTGTCGGGTCCGCCGGGCTGGCCATCTTCCCACTTCTTATAAGCCGCAGGATTGCGTTCGATCATATCTTGCGTCGGTGTCCAGGCAGGCCATTCTTTCTTGGCGCCAACGGTGAACGTGCCGGACTCGTACAGGCCTGCGCGGCCGATACCGCATGTGTAGCGGATGGCCTTGCCCTCTGGCAGTGTCCAGTAAAGCGCAAAAGCGCGTGGGTCGACATGCACCTCACCAGCAGGCAGGTCGCCTTGCAGGGTGACAATACGAGGTTTGTATTCTTCCGGCATAACCCACGGCTTGCGTTGCGCCAGCGCGGGTGTGCCGATTGCTGCGGCAGCAATGGATGTGGTGAGAAGTGTGCGACGGTCAATCATTCTATGTCCCTTACTATCCTCCCTAACGTCCGAGAGGTGGCATTACTCGCGCATTGTAGCGGAGAATTGCCGAAAGGGGCAATAACAGCCACGTGATTACCCCTTCCGCATCAATTTACGAACTTAGCTTAGGTTAGCAGCAAAATGCGCCAGTGTTCGGTCCCAGGCCAATTTCGCAGCTGCTTCATCGTAGCGGGGCGTTGTGTCGTTGTGGAAGCCATGGTTTGCGTTCTCGTAAATATGTGCCTCGTACGACTTGCCATTTTCTTTCAACGCAGCCTCATAGGCAGGCCATCCGGCGTTGATGCGCTCATCCAACCCACCGTAATGGATCAGAAGTGGCGCTTTGATCGCAGGCACGTCCTCGGCATTGGGCTGGCGTCCGTAGAAAGGTACTGAGGCGGCTAAGTTCGGATAAGCCACCGCCAAAGCGTTGCAGACGCCACCACCATAGCAAAAGCCGACTGCGCCAACTTTGCCAGTTGATCCTTCGTGGCTAGCAAGAAACTCGAACGCAGCGAAGAAGTCTTCCATCAGCTTTGTGCTGTCGAGTTCCTTTTGCATGGCGCGACCGTCGTCGTCGTTGCCCGGGTAGCCACCGAGAGGTGTCAGCCCGTCAGGTCCAAAGGCCAGATATCCCGCCTTGGCCGCCCGTCGCACAACATCTTCGATATAGGGGTTCAGCCCGCGGTTTTCGTGGATCACCAGTACGGCAGGGAGTTTTCCGGTGGCCCCGGCTGGCTTCGCCATAAGGCCCTTGATGGTGCCGTGACCTTCGGGGCTTTCATATTCGACAGTCATGGTTTCGATCTCGGGGTCGTCCGGGGCAACTTGCTGGGCCAAGGCATAGTTCGGTTGCAAGCTTTCCAGAACCACTGCGGCGGTGACACCGGCCGCCACATATTTAGTCGCATTTGTCATGAAGGCGCGCTTGGTCATCTTGCCGTGGACATAGCCGTCATAGAGTTCCAGTAGGCGAGGGTCGAAGTCGGAGGCTTTCTTGCGTTGCATTGGAGTATCTCCTGTTGGGTAACGGGGGACTCAAATTGTAGCACCGCTGCAGCGTTCGGCAATCTGTCATGCAATCATAAAAAAAGCCCCGGCGTTTCCACCGGGGCTGCTGATTTCAGGATCGGGCTGGGATTTACTCCTCTGCCGCTTCCTCTTTTTTGACTTCTTCGCCAGTTTCCTGATCGACGACTTTCATTGACAGGCGAACCTTGCCGCGGTCGTCAAAGCCCAGCAGTTTGACCTTCACTTCCTGGCCTTCTTTCAGGACGTCGGAAGGGTGGTTCAAACGGCGGTTTTCGATTTGGGACACATGGACCAGACCGTCGCGCTTGCCGAAGAAGTTCACGAAAGCGCCGAAGTCGACGATTTTCACGACAGTACCGGTATATACGGCACCTTCTTCAGGCTCTGCCACGATCGAGTGGATCATGTCGTAGGCTTTCTTGATGGCTTCGCCGTTTGGAGACGCAATCTTGATGATGCCTTCGTCATTGATGTCCACTTTTGCGCCGGATACTTCCACGATTTCACGGATGACTTTGCCGCCAGAGCCAATCACTTCACGGATCTTATCCGTTGGGATCTGCATGGTCTCAATGCGTGGTGCGTGAACCGAGAAGTCGCCAGCCGAAGACAGCGCTTTGTTCATCTCGCCCAGAATGTGCATCCGGCCCTCTTTGGCCTGCGCCAGAGCGGTTTTCATGATGGCTGGCGTAATGCCTGCAACCTTGATGTCCATTTGCAGCGAGGTGATGCCGTTCTCGGTACCAGCCACTTTGAAGTCCATGTCACCAAGGTGATCTTCGTCACCCAAGATGTCAGACAGCACCGCGTAAGAGCCGTCGTCTTCAAGGATCAGACCCATGGCCACACCGGCAACCGGTGCTTTCAATGGCACACCAGCGTCCATCATGGACAAGGAGCCACCACAAACGGACGCCATGGAGGACGAGCCGTTGGATTCGGTGATCTCGGAGACCAGACGGATCGTGTACGGGAAGTCGGTCGGGGCAGGCAGTACGGCCTGAAGGGCGCGCCATGCAAGTTTACCGTGACCGATTTCACGACGACCGGGAGGGCCGAAACGACCAACTTCACCAACCGAGTAGGGAGGGAAGTTATAGTGCAGCAGGAAGTTCGACTTATACATGCCTTGCAGGCTGTCGATCATCTGCTCGTCATCGCCGGTGCCCAACGTGGTCACAACCAGACCTTGAGTCTCGCCACGTGTGAACAGGGCGGAACCGTGGGTCCGTGGCAGCAAGCCAACTTCGCTCACAATGTCGCGGATCTCGTCGAGGTTACGACCGTCAATGCGCTTCTTGTTCTTCACCACGTCGCCACGAAGGACAGTGGATTCGAGCTTTTTCAGCGCAGAACCAAGGTTCTCGTCAGCCAGTTGCTCTTCGGACAGGCCTTCTTTGGCGGTCTCTTTAGCAGCCGAAACAGCAGCGGTGCGCTCCTGCTTGTCAGTGATCGCGTAAGCGGCACGCATGGCTTTTTCACCAGACTTGGCAACGGCCTTGTACAGGTCGGAGTAGTCAGGAGGTGTGAAGTCAAACGGCTCTTTGGCGCATTCGCCAGCAAAGTCGATGATCAAGTCGATCGCAGGTTGGATTTGCTCGTGAGCAAACTCCACGGCGCCAAGCATTTCTTCCTCGGACAGCTCGTAGGCTTCCGATTCAACCATCATCACGGCGTCTTTGGTGCCTGCAACGACAAGGTCCAAGCGCTGCTCTGGGTTATAGCGCAGGTTGTGCATGTCATCGAGTTCTGGGTTCAGGATGTAGTCGCCATCCTCAAAGCCCACGCGGCAGGCCGCAATCGGACCCATGAACGGCGCGCCGGAAATGGTCAGCGCAGCAGAGGCCGCGATCATTGCGACCATATCTGGGTCGTTAACCAGATCGTGGGACAAAACAGTACAGATCACCAGAACTTCGTTTTTGAAGCCGGGGACGAACAACGGGCGGATCGGACGGTCGATCAGGCGCGATGTCAGTGTTTCTTTTTCGGTGGGGCGGGCCTCACGCTTGAAGAAGCCGCCGGGGATTTTACCCGCGGCGTAGTATTTCTCGTTGTAGTGAACGGTCAGCGGGAAGAAGTCCTGACCCGGCTTTTGCGTTTTCGCAAAAGTCACGGCGGCCATCACGGAGGTCTCGCCGTAGGTGGCAATCACGCAGCCGTCAGCTTGACGGGCAATCTTGCCGGTTTCGAGTGTCAGCGTTTCTTCGCCCCACTCGATGGATTTTTTAGTCACGTTAAACATGTGTCGTTTCCTATATGGGAGCACTCCCGGCGTTCCGGGTCTCCCGTGTAAATGGCGGCCCCATTGCCGCCGACCCCTATCCTTTATGCATACGCCTAGGGTCAGGGCGCACAGTCTCAGATGTGCGGGCTATATAGGGGTTTGAGGCGTTTGGGAAGTGGGGAGCTTGGGCAGAGCGCCAATGCCGCCTAACAATATCAATTTGCATCGCGAAGCTTCTCAGGCTTACCACGAGTTTGATCTTCAAAATTGGCATTCGGAGCATATGACAGCCGAAGAAAATCGGCTACTAGCCTAGGAATGGGATTTTGACACGAATGCGGGAATATGCGGTGAACCGAGCATGACAAAAGGCGCAGCAGAGTTGCGCGTTGATTTTGTTAGCGGGGCTGTCGCGCATCGCCTTCGGTTCGGAGGGGGGCGCGGGCAAGCGCTGGCAAAAGCCATGGGGCTACGCGCGGGCAAGACGCCTGCGATTGTCGATGCAACGGCCGGTTTGGGCCGCGACGCATTCTTGTTGGCGTCTCTAGGGGCGCAGGTCACTTTGATCGAGCGGTCGGAGCACATGCATGCGTTGTTGGCGCAGGGCATGGACCGCGCCCTCAAAGAAGGGGGCGAGTTTCGTGATATCGTAAGCCGCATGACACTGTTGAAAGGTGATGCGAAAGACGTGCTGCCAGACCTGTCTTGCGAAGCAATTCTGATCGACCCGATGCATCCGCCGCGCAAAAATTCTGCTCTGGTGAAGCGTGAGCTACGCCAAGTCCGCGAAATTGTTGGAACGGATGATGATGCCGCCGATCTTGTGCGTGTGGCACTTAAGAATGCACGCAATCGAGTGGTTTTAAAATGGCCAGCGAAGGCCGACCCAATCGAGGGGATACGGGCGTGTTCCCATCAAATACTGGGGAAATCAACGCGCTACGATGTTTTTATGACTGGCTGACAGGCGGGGCACTTCGTTATGGCCAATTCGACTGGATACAGTGCCCAAGATGTAAAATCGCCCGCCAAGTAGGGCGGGCGTTCTATTGATTTCAACCTGTAGCGGTACGCAAGTTTCCTAGGAAACCGACCATTAAGCGTGGTGCAAAATGGCCTAGCGACGAATGCCGAGGCGTTTGATCAGGTCTTGGTAGCGCGCTTCGTCTTTGCCTTTGGTGTAATCCAGCAGCTTACGACGCAGAGCAACCATCTTCAAAAGGCCACGACGACCGTGGTTGTCTTTTTTGTGGGTTTTGAAGTGCTCGGTCAGCGTGGTGATGCGCGAAGTGAGGATAGCGACCTGAACTTCAGGCGAACCGGTGTCGCCCTCTTTGGTCGCGAATTCTTTCATCAGGCGTGCTTTTTCTTCAGCAGTAATCGACATCGGGGTCTCCTTTTAAAGGTTAGTGTGAATGGCGCAGGCCGGGATGTCGTCCAGCAAGGCCCGTGGAGTGCACCGCTGTTGCTAGCGGATGGGCGCGTATAGGTCGTTTTGGCATGAATGGGAAGCCCGAATCTTTACACCGTTGAAAGGTGATATTTCGGGCGAGGTCAGGCAGATGCCGTACCGGTTAGCACGATTACATCGCATAAAATCACGCACTTGGCGTCTCTGTTCCTCAAACGGAAACAATGGAAGCGGTGTGGCAAAAGTTTGTCCAAAATGTGGCGATTTAACTGGCCCGTCAGCCAATCCTTAACATATGATTAACAAAGTTTGTTTTGTAAAAATCCCTGGGGAGTAAATACGATGGTCGGAGTAATAGGTCTTTTAGCGCTGGTTGGTTTGCTGAGTACTGTTTTTGATTCTGATAGTGATGATGCCGCGCCTGTAGACCCCGTAGAGCCCGGCGACCTTGTTGGCACCAATGGTGACGACGAGCTGACGGGCACGATGGATATCGACATTATGGAAGGCCATGCGGGCGATGATGTGATCTCCGGCCTTGAAGGTGACGACACCATTGCAGCGGGGCGCGGTGATGACACCGTGTTTGGCGGTGACGGAAACGACGACCTGCGGGGAAGCTTTGGCGACGACACGATTTTTGGCGATGCGGGTGACGATCAGATCAACGGTGGCGACGGTAACGACAGAATCGACGGCGGTGACGGCGACGATGCGATTATCGGTGCTGGCGGCAATGACGTTATTTTGGGTGGCGCAGGTGCTGACGCCATTCGCGGTAGCGGCGGGAACGACCTGATCGGTGGTGGTGACGGCAACGACACGATTGGTGGCGGAAACGGCGATGATCGTCTGAGCGGTGGCGCAGGCGATGACGTGATCGAAGGCGAAGCAGATAATGACTCGATCTCGGGTGACGCAGGTGACGATACGCTCGCCGGCGGTGCTGGTAATGATCTCGTCTTTGGTGGCGACGGGAACGACATCGTTGGCGGTGGCCTTGGCGATGACGAACTAGGAGGTGGCCTAGGCGCTGATATTTTGCGTGGTGGCCAAGGCAATGATTATGTCTTCGGTACCTTCTTCTCGCTCGAAACGGGCGAAGAAATCGACGAAGGTGACCAGCTGTTTGGCAATGAAGGTGACGACTTCCTCTACATTGGCAACGGCGATGTTGCCACTGGTGGGATCGGTGCTGACACCTTTGCGACCGGCACCTTCATCAACGCTGAAACTGCAGGTACGGTGAAAGACTTCAACTCCGAGGAAGATGTCATCGAACTTCGCTATGATGGCACCGAGGGTGACGCGCCTGAAGTTGGAATTGTTTCCAATGCAGACGGGTCTGCGGATATCACCCTTGGCGGTGTTGTCGTGCTCAAGGTTACCACGCCTGGCGATCTCGCCGTTGAGGACATCACACTGGTTGATAGTCTTCAGGTCACCCCGACGATCAGTGTCGGCCCGGGGTCCGCTCCAGCGGTGGCAGATGAAGAACCTGCTGCCGAAGAAGAAGTTGCTACTGAGGAAGAAGCCGCGGAAGCTACACCTGTTGTGGTTGCCACCCCAGCTGAAGAAGCCGCTGCGGCTTAACCCCTACGTCTTCATTTCGATTCAAAAAATGCCCAGAAGCAGTCAAGCACTGCTTCTGGGTTTTCTTCCATTACAAAGTGACCGCTGATGCACGATTGGGAACTGACCTGATCGGCCCAGCTGCTCCATAGATCTTCGGGATTGCCAGTTTGCCCCGGAAATCCGCCCTCTGCCCAAAGGAAGCGCAAGGGCGCTGCGATTTTCCGACCAAGGGCTTTGTCCGCCTCATCGAGTTTTCTGTCGAACGTCGCACCAGCCCTATAATCCGCACACATCGCGTGGATACGGGCGGGGTCCCTTGCCTGCGCACGGTAGCTTTCCAACGCCGGTTTAGGGAAAATATCCAGCGACTTCGCGTTGACCCAGCTCTTTAGTGTGTGATCGACATATGCTTCGGGGTTAGCATTTATCATGTTCTCCGGAAGCGGGTAAGGCTGGGCGAGAAAGGTCCAGTGATAGGCCTTATACGCAAGCTCCGCATTCCACGCCTGCCAGAAATCGCCAGTGGGAACGATCTCTATGATACCAAGACGATCAAGCCGTTCGGGGTGGTCCAGCGCAAAGCGGTAGGCAACGCGCCCGCCGCGATCATGGCCAAGTACATGCGCACGGTCGTGGCCAAAGTGGTCGAGCACACCAACCATATCCTGAGCCATCTGACGCTTGGAATAGGTCGCGTGATCCACACTTGTGTCTTTAGGCGCGTCGCTGTCGCCATAGCCACGCAGATCGGGAACGATGCAGGTGAACTTTTCTGCGAAATGCGGGGCGATATTGAGCCAGCACATATGGTTTTGAGGATAACCATGGAGCAGCAAAAGCGCCGGTCCGCTGCCTGCCACGTGAACTGACAAGACCACACCACCCACGTCAACGTCGTGGCGGGTAAACCCCGGGAGTTTTGATTTGGTTTCTAGCTTGGTCATTGCGCGCTCCAGATGTAACGACTTCATAAGGAGGCCAAGCGGCGGCACGATCAAGGGCTGGCTACGAATTGACGGTATTCAATCCCACAACTCGGGCTGCTTGGCATAGGCGATGTAGAGCGGGTGCTTGGGGTGCCCTGCCTTGCTCAGGCCAAGGTGATACAACGAGCTTCCAGTTGCCCGCATCAGCGCCTCGACTGTCGGGCCGCGATCCAAATGTGCCCCATGCGTGCCCCACGCGGCGACGACTGTATCCGCCCACTGGCACGCGTCATTGATGGCCTCATCATTTGCAGCGCCGATAGGTTCCTTGGCTTTGCGCATTTTGAACGGGTCGGTGTCACGCCATGCGAAAATGTTGCAAACACGAAAGGCACCGAAGCCCAACGCCCTCGCGCGGCGCTCGCAGCGCTCGACTGTAGGGTCGTTCTGGACCTCGGTCGCGGTGGACGGGTTGAGCATGACGAAGGAAACTTTACGGCCTCCATTGTCCCAGATGCGGGTCAGGGCGTAGCGGTATCGTTCGCAATCGGAATAAACCGCCGTCGAGGCCGCATCGCCTTTCAAATGTGTACGGGTAATCATGGGCCAGCTTGTGCCAGCCCATGGGCTTCGGTTCAAGCCTCGTGCTGTTGGCTGAAAGGTCCGCGCTCAATCACATAGACGGCGACGAGCGCGTAGACGATATGACCCCAGAACGCGACCCATGTGATGCCGGTAAAGCCCAGGAACGGCGGGTTGCCCGCGATAAGATGCGCGACGAAATACAACGCGAAGACCCACAAGCCGATGCCGTAGGCAGTGGCGGTAATGGCCCAATGCAGGTTCGGAATGACCTTGCGCTGGATCGGGCGGGCGACCAGCAGGTAGCCAAGGGTGTAGACAAACATACCGGTCAGGATGTGCATGATGTCGCCGGCACCTTTCGGTATGTCCCCGAAGATGGTTTTGAGTGTCGCGGTGGCGAGGCCCACCGGCGCGAGTTTGGCGAAACCGAAGGCGGGTGACAGGCCTTGGCCAAACAGATCGAACGCGACGGTGGCAAGGCCTCCTGCCAAAAGGACGGTCCAGACTTGGCGGGAAAGATGGGTTTGAGTGATCATCGGATGCTCCAGAAATGCTGTGTTGCAGTGTTTCTGAGCGATTTGTGCGTCTGTGAACAGATACCTCACGAAATCGCGCAATCTGCGCGGACGGGTCGTGAGTTTTGTTACAGTTCCGGCAAATTATCCGAAACAATGCCCCACATCCGCGTGAGCGGCAGGGCAATTGTTACAATCAGTTGGTGTTGAATACCCGCGAGGGATGCAATTCACCCGCCTTGAAGCGCCCCACGGCGACGGCTTGACCGTTCAGCGAGGCCCACGCCTCGTCGCCGTATTGCACACCTGTGCCGATCACCATGCCGGGGTTGCCGTTGCGCAGCTTCACAGCACCACTTTCGGTGGTGGGCAGTTCTGGCAGGTCTACAAGGCCGATTTCAATCGGGCCGAGAAACTCCATAATCGCGTCGGTTTTGGCAACAGCGTCGAGTTCTTCCAGAGTGACGCCATCCTCAACGTCAAACGGGCCAGACCATGTGCGGCGCAACTCGCGAACATGGCCGAAGCAGCCAAGCGCTTCGCCCAAGTCCCGCGCAATGGAACGTACGTAGCCGCCCTTGCCGCAGACCATTTCTAGCGTGACATGGTCAGGGTCCGAACGCTCCACAAGCACAAGGCTTTCGACAAAAAGAGGGCGGGCGGTGAGCTCGACTTCCTCGCCGTCTCGGGCAAGCTTGTAGGCGCGCTGCCCGTCAATTTTAACGGCTGAAAACTTTGGCGGGACCTGCATGATGTCACCTGTTAAAGCAGGCAAGGCAGCTTCGATTTCTTCATCGGATGGTCTTGTTTCACTTTCTGACAAGACCTCGCCTTCCGCGTCGTCGGTATTGGTCGATTGCCCCAAACGCACCGTAAAGCGATAAGCTTTCATGGCGTCGGTTACAAAAGGCACCGTTTTGGTGGCTTCGCCCAGAGCCACAGCCAGTACACCAGTCGCATCAGGGTCCAGCGTGCCTGCGTGGCCCGCCTTTTTGGCGTCGAACGCCCAGCGCACCTTGTTCACCACCGAGGTGGAGGTGATCCCTGCGGGTTTGTCGATGACGACCCATCCGGAAATATCGCGGCCTTTTTTGCGGCGTCCCATGGTGCGCTCCTGCGTAGTGAAGGGTCGGGTGCTATTGCGGGTGACGGCGGGCGTCAATGTCTATTGCGACGGCAAGGCCTGTCCGATGATCGGGCCCATCAGAGGCCCCGCGTCAGAACGGCCAAGCTCTGCCGAGAACAAGCGCGACACCGAGCCGTCCAGAAACAGCGCATTGGGGCTGTCGAGTTCATCTCGGAACAACGTAGCCATGTCGTGAAACCGCACGAACCCGTTGGAAATAACAAAATGCGACCGCCCCTGCGTGTCGACGCCCACCCCGTTACGGCGCTTCTTGGAGGTGCTGTCGGTGGTGAACTTGGGATGCAGCTTGCCGTCGATCACGAACATTGGACCAGACTGCGTGGCGATACGACAAGTCGGCGTGTTCTCTGCGTAAGCGCGGCTTTCGATCACCTTCGCCGTTTGCCCTTCGACACAAAATACCCCGTTCGGCAGCAGTCCGAAATTGCCTGGACCTTCGCGTGTCACCAAACGGGCCTGTTCCTTGTAGTCGGAAATAAACAACCCCACTGCACGGCGATCCTCGTGGAACATGCCGCCGTTCATGGCGAAAGTCAGTGTCTTGCCTTGCTCGCCCAGAAGCTCTTGCAGGCTGAAGAACTCTCCGATGACGAGGTCATTATTGTCTTTCAGCCAAAGCTCCAACGTGGTGGGGTTATCAACGGTGCAGACCGTATAGCTGTCGCCTAGATGCGTTAAATCGCGACAGCCATCGGCCAGCGCGGGGGATGCCAAGAGGCAGACCAGAGTGGCGTATTTAATCTTCGCCAGCATCGTCGTCTTTAGCCAGATCGCGACGAACGGCCTCGCTGGCGAACAGGCGGTTGGTTTCTTCGATGCGGTCAAACGTGTCATCAAGCATGAAGCGAATGTCGGGCGAGTGCTTTACGGACATTTGCTTGGTAATGACATGGCGGATTTCACCCTTGTTGCGGGCAAGCGCTTGCAATGCTTCCTCCTTGTCCTTGCCACCTAGCGGTAAAACAAAGGCCGTGGCGATGCGCAGGTCAGGTGTGACGCGCACTTCGCTGACTGTGATCGACATGCGGTTCAGGTCCGGATCGTGGATTTCCCCACGGTTCAGAACTTCCGACAGTGTACGCCGAATAAGCTCGCCCACACGAAGTTGACGTTGCGATGGACCCGCGCCCGCGAATTTTGATTTCTTAGCCATGGTCCCGCACTTAAGCCCCTTGCCAGTCCCTTGCAACAGGTCCTACACCCTTCGGGCTATAGTATATGAGGGTTACACTATGACAGGCATCGTGATTACCGGAGCATCCGGCCGCATGGGGCAAATGCTGATCGAGACCGTAAAGGTCTCGGAGCATGCGCATCTTGTTGGTGTAACCGAACGTGAAGGCCACCCTTGGGTCGGCCAGGATTTGGGCTTGGCGATGGGGCAGGCCAAGATGGGCGTGCCCGTGGTGTCCGATGCCATCGAGGTTGTCAAAGACGCACAAGCCATCATCGATTTCACCACGCCCGCTGCGACCGTTGCTATGGCCGAACTAGCCGCACAGGCCCGCGCGGTGCATGTGATTGGGACTACCGGACTTAGCGACGATGACCTCGCCAAGATCAAAGCCGCCGCCCGCCACGCGCCGATTGTGCGCGCTGGCAACATGAGTCTTGGGGTGAACCTGTTGGTGCAGCTGACCAAAAAGGTCGCGGCGGCGTTGGACGAGGATTACGACATCGAAGTCGTCGAGGCCCATCACCGCTACAAGGTCGACGCGCCGTCTGGCACCGCCCTGATGCTGGGCGAGGCCGCCGCCGAGGGGCGCGGTGTTGAACTGGCTGACGTCAAAGACAGCGGCCGCGACGGCATCACCGGCGCGCGCAAACGCGGTGACATCGGCTTTGCTGCGATCCGCGGTGGAGACGTTGTGGGAGAGCACGACGTGATCTTCGCAGCCGACGGCGAACGCATCGTGCTGCGCCACCTCGCCACCGACCGCGCGGTCTTCGCACGCGGCGCGCTGAAGGCCGCACTCTGGGGGCAGGGCAAAGGTCCGGGTGAATACGATATGCTGGACGTGCTGGGGCTTTAGAGAGGCCGCTTTACGGGACAAAGTTAGCCTTCGCGGCAGACGTGAATTTTTCGAAAGCCTC
The DNA here is from genome assembly GCF_900129235.1 of Litoreibacter ascidiaceicola. Classification (GTDB taxonomy): domain Bacteria; phylum Pseudomonadota; class Alphaproteobacteria; order Rhodobacterales; family Rhodobacteraceae; genus Litoreibacter; species Litoreibacter ascidiaceicola. The sequence goes on from NZ_FQUV01000008.1 coordinate 83,476, forward strand.
AAACCTTTGAGCGAATTAGGCGTTCCGCATTGAGCTCTCCAAATGCCTCTGCCAGTTCCGCAGCCGCGATCAAATGACTCACCTCAATTGTTGGCCCAATTCGGAAGATTGCCTCTAGAAACTCCATTTTTCCCTCTGACGCAGACATGAGCAGGGCCGTCATATGATCTAAATCGCCGCCTGATTTCGAAGCGGAAGCCCCTTGTTTCAGCAATGCCTCAAAAACTTCAAGCTGTCGCTCCTGCGCGGCCCAGACGATTGGTGGTCGATTTCCCACGACGCCATCAATCAGAGCCCCCTTTGAAAGAAGATAACTGACGGCTTCCAAATTTCCTTGCATCGCAGCGTAGTCTAGTGCGCTGTAATCATTAGGGCGAGGTTCCAAGCTGGCACCAATACTTAGCAGCCAGTCGCAAACTGCGAAGTGCCCATGATCTAATGCAATTTCGAAAGCGTCTAACCTATCAGGTGCTAAAAATAGTGCGTCTAAACCCCAAGCACTTAACCTCTCTAAGGCATGTAAATCGCCATGCATCGCAGCATAGTGTACAGCTATCCATCCCTCCTCATCCGGCTTAAGGAAGTGCTTAAAGAATCTTGGCAAATCGCCCTTCTTGGCAAATTCATAGAGCTGGGAATGAGTATAGGTCATCAGTGTCCTGCTACGAGTTTTTCGTCAGTGCCATCAGGCTCTTGAGGTTAGGGCGCTTAGGGCGACGACTGCAATCATTTACAGTTACTTAGGACTCAAAATGGTCTCCTCAGAAATCGACCGCAATCCCCTTACGTTCCCAATCGCCGTAGCGCACAGGCTCTGGCCCGTCGCGACCACCCAGCTCGTTGGGTAGCTCCAGATCACCTTTGGCCTTCTTGCGCGCAGCGGCCTCTTCCAATGCGCGAAGGGCCTCTGGGGGCAGGTCTTGTTTATCTGTCATGTCCCGCGTCCTTGTTCCGGTCCTGCACTTGATATACGGCCCATGGGCAAGGAGACAAGTATGACGCAAGACCACACCCAACCTTCTGGACTTCATGCCCGCCGTGCAGCGGTACAACTGCTTCGGGGCGTGCTGGAGGAAAAAGAACAGCTTTCCGTTCTGCTGGGCAGTGGTGTGTTGGACCGGTTGGAACCCGCCGATCGCGCGCGCGCTCAGCGTCTGGCGACGACGACCTTACGGGAGTTGGGGCGGGCCGATGTGGTGATCTCGCAGTTCGTCGAGAAGATGCCGCCCGAAGTGGCGCTGAACATCCTGCGCCTCGCGGTGGTGGAGCTATGTGTCGAGGGCGAAGCACCGCACGGTGTCGTGGACAGTGCGGTGAACTTGATGAAACGCTCCGGCCGTTCGCCGCGCATGGCGGGACTGGCGAACGCAGTGTTGCGCAAAGTCGCGACCGAAGGGCCACAGATGTGGCCGGATATTCCGCCTTCGCGCATGCCCAAATGGCTGCGCCCACGCGTAGTCCATTTGTTCGATGAAGCGACGGCGCAGGCCATTGAAGCCGCCCATCTCGCTGGGGCGCCCTTGGATATTACCCTGCGCGACGAGGATAAGGCCGAGCATTGGGCCGAGCAGTTGGGTGCCGAGCTGCTGCCGACCAGGTCTTTGCGCATCGACCGCTCGGTCCAAGTGACCGAGCTTCCGGGCTTCGCAGAGGGCGCATGGTGGATTCAGGATGCCGCAGCGGCCATTGCTGCACGTATGCTGAATGCCCAAAAGGGCGAGGTTGTGCTGGACATGTGTGCCGCACCCGGTGGCAAGACGATGCAACTGGCGGCGACCGGTGCGGACGTGACCGCGCTGGATATTTCGCCCGAGCGGATGGCGTGGGTGGAAGAAAACCTTCAACGCACTGGACTGACCGCCAAGCTGGTGATTGAAGACGCGCTGAACGCGCCTGACGATGTGCTTTACGACGCGATCCTTTTGGACGCGCCTTGCTCGGCCACTGGCACCATCCGCCGTCATCCTGATTTGCCCTATGCCAAGGACGGCACGCAACTGAACGAGCTGTTCGCGCTGCAATCCGATATGATCGACACGGCAGTGAGCCTGTTGAAACCCGGTGGGCGTTTGGTCTTTTGCACCTGCTCCTTGCTGTTTGACGAGGGCGAGCGTCAGGCCAAAACCGCGATGGCACGGCATGGTTTGACCGAAATCGAGCCGGACTTGAAGGGCATTGAGCCGGAATGGCGCAGCCGTGTCGGCGGCTTGCGACTGTCGCCCAGCTATTGGGCGGACCGTGGCGGAATGGACGGCTTTTTCATGATTGCGCTGCGCAAACCTGAATAATCGGTGACAGGCCCGCCTTGCCCGCGTAGAATCGCGGCAAAAGAAGCAGGCGAAAAGTCGGTGATATGAGCATTGAGGCCAAAGTCGCGCCATCCATCGGGGTGGAACGCAGCATTACGTTTATGGACAAGGTGCATGCACGGCTGAGCGCCATGCGGGCGCAGGCGACGGGCTTTGTCTCGCAACCTGAGCCGCGCACGATTGGATCATTTGCCAAAGGCAAACAGCTCGCCGCCGGAAATTTCCAGTTTGGTGGTCATTTGGTACAGGCAGAAGGGCGGTCCCTTTGGGAAATAACGCCTCCAGATGCCATGTACGAAGCAGAGCTCAACGGCTTCACCTGGCTCGACGACCTGGCCTCGGTCGGGGATCGGGACTCGCGGCTTTTGGCGCAGGCGTGGGTGCACGAGTGGATCGAACGCTTCGGTCGCGGGCGCGGCTTGGGCTGGTCGCCGGATCTTACAGGGCGCCGTCTGATCCGATGGATCAACCACGCGCTGTTCTTGATGAATGGCCAGACACCCGAAGCCAACGACCGATATTACAAATCACTGGCGCATCAGACAGCCTATTTAGGACGACGTTGGTCGGTTGCCTCGCGCGGGTTGCCGCGCTTTGAGGCTTTGACCGGCCTGTTATACGCATCCCTTAGCCTCGGCGGGATGGAACGGTATGCGACGCCGTCAACCAATGCGCTGGCGCGCGAATGTGCCGATCAGATTGACGCCGAAGGCGGTATCCCAACGCGAAATCCCGAAGAACTTTTGGAGGTTTTCACTCTCCTGACATGGGCCGCCGCCGCATTGACAGAAGCAGGCCGGATGCCACTACCTGCGCATTTGGCCGCTATCAAGCGCATGGCCCCGACGCTTCGGGCATTGCGCCACGCTGATGGCGGCTTGGCGCGTTTTCATGGTGGCGGTCGGGGTTTGGAGGGGCGTTTAGACCATGCCTTGGCCTACTCCGGCGTTAAGGCGGCCCAATTGGATGGGCTTGCCATGGGCTACGCGCGCCTGTCAGGTGGGCGCACGACAGTGATTGCCGATGTCAGCGCGCCACCGGCACGAAATGCGTCACGGGTCGCACATGCCAGCACCTTGGCGTTCGAGCTGACGTCTGGCCGTCGTGCATTGATTGTGAATTGCGGGTCCGGTGCGCCGTTCGGTGCGGAATGGCGCAGGGCTGGTCGCGCCACACCTTCTCATTCGACCTTATCTATAGACGGCGTGTCATCGGCCAAGTTGATTGCAGAGCCACAAGGTGAATTTCTGACATCCGGCCCGACGAAAGTCACCGAGCAACGCAATGTTGGAAGCGATGCCACCGAAATCATCGCGAGCCATAACAGCTATTGCGTGGAATATGGTTTGACCCATGTCCGGAAAATGGAAGTCAGTCTGGATGGGCGCCGGGTTACAGGTGAGGATACTCTGGCGGCTTTGACCGACCCTGATCGGGTCCGGTTCGAAGCGCATATGGACAAAATTTCACTGCAGGGCGTGCCGTATTCGGTCCGGTTCCATTTACATCCGGAGGTAGATGCCTCTCTGGATATGGGAGGGACGGCTATCTCACTGGCACTGAAAAGTGGTGAAGTTTGGGTGTTCAGGCCGTCATTCGCGGCGAAAATGACGATTGAACCCAGCGTTTATCTGGAAAAAGGGCGATTAAAGCCACGTGCGTCCAAACAGATCGTTTTATCCTCCCGCGTGATGGAGTATGCGAGCCAGGTCAGTTGGTCTTTGGCTAAAGCGCAGGACACTCCGTCTTACTTGCGCGACGTGGACGAGGACCTTGAGCTGGCGTTGAAATGACCTCTGCTGCTTGAGCCTTAAGGACTGCTATGACCGATCTCGTACCCGTGCGCCGCGCGCTGCTTTCTGTATCCGATAAATCCGGCCTGATTGATTTCGCCCGTGCCTTGGCGGGCCACGGTGTTGAGTTGCTTTCAACGGGCGGCACTGCCGCCGCGATCCGTGACGCGGGGCTGGATGTGAAAGACGTGTCCGAAGTGACCGGATTCCCCGAGATGATGGATGGTCGCGTGAAAACTCTGCATCCGATTGTTCATGGTGGTTTGCTGGCATTGCGCGATAACGAAGGTCATGTCGGCTCGATGACGGAGCATGGCATCGGTGCAATCGACCTGCTTGTGGTGAATCTGTATCCGTTCGAAGAAACCGTCGCCAAGGGCGCCGATTATGCGACCTGCATCGAGAATATCGACATTGGCGGACCAGCGATGCTGCGCTCTGCCGCGAAGAACCACCAGTTTGTGAACGTCGTGACGGATGTGCAGGATTACGAAGCGGTTCTGGCCGAGATGATGGCGCAAGACGGCGCCACCTCCTACGCCTTCCGCCAGCGTCTGGCGCTCACCGCGTATTCGCGCACGGCGGCCTATGACACGGCGGTGTCCGGCTGGATGGCGGGCGCGTTGGGTGAAACACCGCGCCGCAAGTCCTTTGCAGGCACTCTGGCTCAAACCCTGCGATATGGCGAAAACCCGCATCAGCAGGCGGCGTTCTACACGGATGGTTCTGCCCGCCCCGGCGTTGCGACCGCGCAGCAGCATCAGGGCAAAGAGCTTTCCTACAACAACATCAACGATACTGACGCCGCGTTTGAGCTGGTCGCCGAGTTCGACCCCAAGGACGGCCCTGCGGTTGCCATTATCAAACACGCCAACCCATGTGGCGTGGCCCGCGGCGCGACTGTCGCGGAAGCCTACAACAAGGCCTTCGAATGCGATCAGACGTCGGCCTTTGGTGGTATCATTGCAGTGAACCAGCCGCTTGACGGGGCGACTGCCGAAGCGATTAGCGGCATCTTTACCGAGGTGGTGATTGCCCCCGGCGCGGATGATGATGCACGTGCGATTTTCGCCAAGAAGAAGAACCTGCGTTTGCTGACGACGGACGGTTTGCCTGATCCAGTCGCCGCAGCGCTGACCGTGCGCCAAGTGTCCGGCGGATTGTTGGTGCAAGACAAAGACAACGGCCGCATTCTGGCGGGCGACCTGAAGGTTGTGACCAAACGCGCACCTTCCGAGCAGGAACTTGCCGACATGCTGTTCGCATGGCGCGTGGCGAAACATGTGAAGTCCAACGCGATCGTCTACGTCAAGGATGGCGCGACCGTGGGTATCGGCGCAGGGCAAATGAGCCGCGTGGATAGCTCCCGCATCGCGGCGCGCAAGGCGCAAGACGTGGCGGAGTTGTTGAAACTGCCTGAACCACGCACAATCGGGTCCGCAGTGGCCTCCGACGCGTTCTTTCCTTTCGCGGATGGTTTGCAAACCGCAGCCGAAGCAGGGGCGACCGCGCTAATCCAGCCCGGCGGTTCCATGCGGGATGATGAAGTGATCGCAGCTGCTGACGAGCTTGGCCTTGCGATGGTCTTCACCGGCATGCGTCATTTCCGGCACTGATCATGAGGGTTATACTTCTCTCTGCACTGGCCGTTTTCGGGATCGACCAGTTTTCCAAATGGGCTGTCGTCCATAAGATGAACCTGATCGAGCGGCTTTCCGTCGACGTGCTGCCACCCCTGTTGAATTTCCGCATGGGCTGGAACACGGGCATCAATTTCGGCCTATTCTCGGACAGCCCAGAGATCATGCGCTACGTGCTGGTCGCGCTGGCCATCGTGGTGTCTTGCTTCCTGTTGTGGTGGGGCAATCGCAATCTTGGCCGGACAATCACGCAGATGGGGGCGGGGGCAATCATCGGTGGTGCGCTTGCAAATGCGCTGGATCGCGTACTTTACGGGGCCGTTGCCGATTTTTTGAACATGTCCTGCTGCGGTATCAGCAATCCCTACACCTTCAATATCGCCGACATCGGCATATTTGCAGGCGCTTTCGCCTTGGTTGCATTTGATGACACCAAGGGCGAGCATAAGTCAGGATAAAGAACCCTCGTGACGACCGCGTCGGATTACGTTAAAACACCATCAAAAGAAGAGCAGGAGTGGCCTTTCATGCAACGTAAAGCGATGATCCTTGGCGGGATGGTCTGTGCCGTACTGGCGCTGTCGGCATGTGACCGGAATAAACAGCCCCAGTTGCTCAACGTGAAATCCAATCAGGAAGGCGGGCCAGACGAGTTCGCGATCCTGCCAAACAAGCCTTTGACGCTTCCCGATGACTACAAGGCCTTGCCTGCGCCAACGAAGGGCGGGACCAACCGGACCGATGTGACGCCACTGGCCGATGCCGTGGTGGCGCTCGGGGGCAATCCAAACGGTGGTATCAGTGATGGCGGGTTGGTAAACTACGCGTCGCGCTATGGCGTTTCTCCCGATATCCGGGGCGCTCTTGCAACCGAAGATCTGGAATTCCGCCGCAAGAACGATGGCCGCCTGCTTGAACGCGTCTTTAATGTGAATGTCTACTTCAAGGCTTACCGCAAGCAATCTCTTGATCAGTACGCCGAGCTTGAGCGCTTGCGCCGGCTTGGTGTGCGCACCAATTCCGCGCCGCCCGAAGGCTACGAATAGTCAGGCCAGTCACAAGGCCGTGGCTCAGGTTGAATTCTCGGCAACTCCTGCCATGTTTTCTAATAACGTGATTATCTGAAGGGATGCTTATGCGCCGTCTAATTGCTTGTCTGATTGCTCCGGTTGTTCTGGTCTTTCCGGCCCTTGGCGCCGAAAAGATCACCACATTTACCTTGGATAACGGTCTCGAGGCAGTCGTGCTCGAAGATCATCGTGCGCCGGTCGTGGTGCATATGCTTTGGTACAAAGCGGGCGCTGCGGACGAAGCACCGGGGGTTTCTGGCATCGCGCATTTTCTTGAACACCTCCTATTCAAGGCCACTGACAAGCTGGAGGCTGGTGAGTTCTCGGCTGTGGTCGAGGCGAATGGCGGGTCGGACAACGCGTTCACCTCTTGGGACTATACGGCCTACTACCAGCGGATCGCGGCGGATCGCCTCGATCTGATGATGGGTATGGAAGCGGACCGGATGCGCAATATTCGCCTGACCGCGGAGGATGTGGAGACCGAGCGTAAAGTTATCCTGGAAGAACGGGCACAGCGCACAGATAGCGATCCGGGTGCTTTGTTCGGTGAGCAACGAAATGCAGCTCAATATTTGAACCACCCCTATGGTCGCCCGATTATCGGCTGGCGTCATGAGGCGGCCAAACTAAGCCGCGAAGATGCACTTGGCTTTTATCGAAAATACTACGCGCCGAACGCGGCCGTGCTGATTGTTGCGGGCGACGTGGACCCTGCCGAAGTGGAAGCGCTGGCCAAGAAGCACTACGGCCCGTTGGAACCCACCGTTGGGTTGGAAGCGCGCGTTCGCCCCGAAGAGCCACCGCAGCGTGCCGAGCGCCGAATTGTCTATGAAGACCCGCAAGCTGCGCAGCCTTATGTGATCCGCTCGTATATGGCTCCGGAACGGGATGCCGGAGACCAGAAAACGGCCGCTGCACTGACTTTGCTTGCCAAAATTCTTGGTGGACCCGGGCAGACGTCCGTGCTTGGTCGTGCATTGCAATTCGAGAGCAACAAAGCGGTCTACACATCGGCGTTCTATTCAGGCATGAACTACGACGACACGACTTTCGGAGTGTTCATCGTTCCAGCGCCGGGTCTGAGTTTGCAGCAAGGCGAGGACGAGATGGATGCAGTGATCGCAAAATTCCTTGAGGATGGCGTCGACGCGGAGCATCTGGCGCGAGTGAAGTCGCAAATTCGGGCATCCTTGATCTACGGACAGGACGATGTTGCCTCTCTGGGTCGTGAATATGGTGCGGCTCTGACCTCCGGTTTGACGGTCGAAGACGTGCAGCAATGGCCCGCCGTTCTAGATGCCGTCACCGAGGAAGATATAATGCAAGCGGCACGCTTGGTGCTTGACCGTAAAAAGGCGGTAACCGGTTGGTTCCGCAAGCCGTCAGCGGAGGAGGTTTCCCAATGATCCGTGTTGTTCTGGCCACCTGCTTGGCCCTCATTACCTTCCCTGCTGCCGCTATTGACATTAAAGAGGTGACCTCTCCGGGTGGTATCAAAGCGTGGCTGGTCGAAGAAACCTCGATACCATTCACCGCTCTGGAAATCCGCTTCAAAGGCGGTGCGTCGCTGGACGCTGAGGGAAAGCGTGGCGCCGCCTATTTGATGTCCGGCCTGCTGGACGAGGGCGCGGGTGATCTGACCTCGACTGAATTCGCTCTGGCCGCTGAAGAACTCGCATTCAAGTACGATTTTGACGCGTCTTCTGATAGTTTTTCAGTGTCTGCTCAGTTTCTGACGGAAAACCGTGACGCCTCCCTCGAATTGCTGCGCAAAGCGCTGAACGAGCCGCGGTTTGATCAAGATGCGGTGGATCGTGTACGTGCGCAGGTGCTGTCGATTATCGCCTCTGACTCAGAAGATCCAAACGACATCGCAGGCAAGACCTTTGCGTCGCTTGCTTACGGTGACCACCCATATGCAACCAAGCTTGAAGGCACGGCGGAATCCGTCACGATGCTGACACGCGATGATCTGATTGCATCGCATAAATCACTCCTCACCCGCGACCGCGTTTACGTTGGTGCGGTGGGCGATATCTCCGCTGAAGAACTGGGTGTCATTCTGGATGAACTGTTGGGTGCATTGCCAGAAACTGGCCCAGATTTGCCCGGTCCCGCGCCATTCCTGCTGTCCGGCGGCGAGACTGTGGTTCCCTATAACACGCCGCAATCTGTCGCCATTTTCGGTCATGCAGGTATCGAAAGAACTGATCCCGATTTTTTTGCAGCCTATGTTATGAATCAAGTTCTGGGTTCCGGCGGGTTCGGCTCCCGCCTCATGGACGAGGTGCGTGAAAAGCGCGGGCTCACCTATGGGGTATATTCATATCTGGTTCTTCGGGAGCATGTGAACTTGGTGATGGGTCAGGTGTCTTCGTCGAATGACAGCGTGGCGGAAGCGATCTCGGTCATCCGTGACGAATGGGCGAAGATGGCTGACGAGGGCGTGACTGAGGAAGAGCTGGAGACGGCCAAGACCTATTTGACCGGTGCCTATCCGCTACGCTTCGACGGCAACGCACGTATTGCCAACATTCTTGCTTCAATGCAGTTCGATGATTTGCCGATCGATTACATCGACAGCCGTAATTCGCAGGTTGAAGCGGTGACGCTAGAAGATATCAAGCGCGTCTCTAAACGACTTCTGAAGCCTGAAAACCTGCATTTTGTCGTCGTCGGAAAGCCGACCGGATTGGATGCGTCGAACTAGCCAAGCCCAATGGCCGAATCGGGATTGGGCGTGCTACAAATTGGGGTATGAACGCTCAGACCCCCAACATAGGCGATAGTCAGCCCGCAAAACGGCCTCAGATCAAGCAATTGGATGAAGTGGCCGTCAACCGGATCGCGGCTGGCGAAGTGGTCGAACGACCCGCCTCGGCGGTTAAGGAGTTGATCGAGAACGCGCTGGACGCAGGCGCGACCCGCATTGAGCTTTGCGTCAAGGACGGCGGCAAGACCCTGATCCGCGTGACCGATGACGGGCATGGGATCCCCGCGCGGGATTTGCCGCTGGCCTTGTCGCGGCACGCCACATCGAAGATCGACGGGACTGACCTGCTGAACATCCACACCTTCGGCTTCCGTGGCGAGGCGCTGCCGTCGATGGCCGCAGTCGGTCGCATGACGATCACGTCGCGCGTCGCAGGCGAGGACGCAGCGCAGATCGTCGTGGATGGCGGCGCGATGGGGAAGGTCACTCCTGCGGCCCTGTCGAAAGGCACAGTGGTCGAGTTGCGCAACCTGTTTTATGCGACACCCGCACGGCTGAAATTCCTGCGCACCGACCGCGCCGAGATGGGCGCGATCTCCGACGTGGTCAAGAAGCTGGCGATGGCGGAGCCTTACGTCGGCTTCACAATCCGCGATCTGTCGCGTGATGATACAGGGCGCGTGACGTTCCGTGCAGACCCGCAGTCGGGCGATATGTTCGATGCGCTTGGCGGGCGGTTGCGCTCGATCCTTGGCGCGGAATTCGCGGACAATGCCTTGGCCATTGATGCGGAACGCGAGGGGATCACCCTGACCGGCTACGCGGCGTTACCGACTTATTCACGCGGTAACAGTATTTCGCAGTTCCTGTTCGTGAATGGACGTCCCGTGCGAGACAAGCTGTTGGTCGGCGCGCTACGTGGCGCGTATTCGGACTTCCTGAGCCGCGACAGACATCCCGTAGTGGCGTTGTTTCTGGAATTGGAACCGACCAAAGTGGACGTAAACGTCCACCCGGCCAAGGCGGAAGTCCGGTTCCGCGATCCGAGAATGGCACGGGGATTGATCGTTTCAGCGCTGAAGCACGCGCTGGCGGATGCGGGGCATCGTGCCTCGACGACTGTGGCGGGCGCGACGTTGGGCGCGTTCCAGCCAGAGCGGGTGGAACGCCCCGTGTATCAAATGGACCGCCCATCGCTGGGGGCCATGCGGGCGTCTTATCAGGCCCAAGCACCCGGATTTGCCGAAACGCAGGCAGTCTATAGCCGCGTTGACGTGGTCGAGCCTGTTGCCGCAGAACCGGTGGACCAGCCCTTGGGAGCGGCACGCGGGCAGGTGCATGAGAACTACATCATCGCGCAAACCAAAAACGGTATGGTGATCGTCGACCAACACGCCGCACATGAGCGGTTGGTTTATGAGAAACTAAAGAAGCAGATGGCCGAGAACGGTGTTGCGGCGCAGGCATTACTAATCCCCGAGATCGTGGAAATGTCCGGTGCGGATGCCGAAACACTGTTGAGCCATGCTGACGCGCTGTCCAAACTTGGGCTAACGCTTGAGCCGTTTGGCGCAGGCGCAATCGCTGTGCGCGAGACCCCTGCGATTCTGGGCGAGGTTAACGCGGAAGCAATGGTGAGAGATATCCTTGATGAACTCGACGACCTTGGCGACACGCAACTGGTTACCGACAAGATAGAGGCGGTGTTAAGCCGCGTCGCCTGTCACGGCTCTATCCGGTCGGGTCGTTGGATGCGGGCGGACGAGATGAACGCCCTGCTGCGCGAGATGGAGGCGACGCCTCACTCGGGCCAATGCAACCACGGCCGCCCCACCTATGTGGAGCTGAAGCTGGCCGATATTGAACGATTGTTCGGACGCACATGATCCAGTTTGGCGATACGATTTTGCAGTGGGATGACCCGCTGGTTATTGCGGGCCTCGTGGGTGCCGCTGTTCTGCTTTTGATGATCGTTTTGCTGATCACAGTAGTTCGGTCTGCAGGACGGGCCGCACAAATGGCGCAGCCGATGATGATGCAGATGGGGCAGTTGAACCAAACCGTGCAAAGCCTTGGAACAGGTCAGGCGCAGTTGTCAGGCGGGCTGGAGAGCCTGTCGAAGAGTCAGAGCATGACGATCCAGACCATGGAAGTCCGGCTGGCTGAAGTGCAGCAAAAGATGGCAGAGCGGTTGCACGAGAACGCGATGAAGTCGGCGCGGTCCCTGTCGGATTTGCAGGAGCGGATGAACGACACGCTGCATGGCTCCTCCGAGAAAACCACCAAATCACTAACGCAGTTACAAGAACGATTGGCGACCATCGACAAGGCGCAGACCAATATCGAAAAGCTGTCGGGCGATGTGTTGTCCTTGCAGGATATCTTGTCGAACAAGCAAACACGCGGGGCGTTCGGGGAAATCCAGCTGAACGATATCGTGTCCAAGGCTTTGCCTGCTGACAGCTACTCGTTTCAGTGCACCTTGTCGAACGGCAAGCGGGCGGACTGCCTGATCAAGCTACCCAACCCTCCTGGGCCGATCGTGATCGATGCGAAGTTCCCGTTGGAGGCCTACGAAGCGCTTGTCGCCGCCGAAACCAAGGAGCAACAAGCGCGCGCGTTGACTGCTTTGGGGCAGGCGGTCCGGGTGCATATCAAGAAAATCTCCGAGAGCTACCAGATCGAAGGTGAAACCGCTGATGGGGCACTGATGTTCCTACCCTCCGAGGCGGTCTATGCGGAGCTTCATTCCCGTTTGCCCAACATCATCCGTGAGGGCTTCGCTGCACGGGTATGGATTGTCTCGCCCACGACATGTATGGCGACGCTGCACACGATGCGCTCGATCCTGAAGGACTCGCGGATGCGCGAGCAAACAGGCGAAATTCGCAAAGCTCTGCGCCAGCTTCACCGCGATGTCGAGATTATCGGCGAGAAGGCAGGCAAGCTGGAAACGCACCTGCGGCAAGCAGGCGATGATGTGTCGGGCGTGCTGACCGCCGCTACGCGTGCGGGTAAACGGGCGGACCGCTTGGACAACTTCGATTTCGAGGAACTGGTGCCCGAGGAGACCAACGTTGTGCCACTCGGCAAGTCTCCGGATTAAATCCGCAAGAACGGCTGCGCGATGCGTTGCACAAGGCCACGGAATCTCAGCGGCGCGTCGGTAGCTGCAAGGCAGATACAATCTACACCTGCTTCTGCCACAGGTGTGTGTTCGTCTTCTTCCGTGGCAATTTCCAGATCACCCGGTCCGAAACGATCAAACTCGTCGCGGAAGGCGCCTTGAAGAACCAGAGTCAATTCAGTCCCACGGTGACCATGGTCAGGCACGGCACACCCGGCGGGGATATGGAGCAAACGGACGGAGGCATCTTTCGACGTCGGTAGAATTGCTTGCCGGACGCCCATTCCGACCGAACGCCATTTTACGGAATCCAGATCCCCCCCGACATAGCTTTGCAATGCCGATGGAAACAGCCCGGGCTTGGTGTGATGGATGCGAATAGGGGCTTTCTCACCGGCGTCAATAAGAGCCAAAGTTGCGATCAAATCCACATCCACGTCACGAGTACTATCGCTCTCTGACGTGTCCGATAGAATCGCACCGCCCACGGCTTCAAACGCTTCAAGGCGCACGCGACAAGCGTCGCACATGCTCACATGCGTCGCGACCACGAGGCTGAATGCCTCGGATAATGTGCCTGCTGCGTAGCTAATCAACAACCCATCGTTGATATGGTGTTTGATGTTTTCCATAGTCCGTTTCACTTCATTACGTGGCGCAGCTTTTCAAGCGCCAGTCTAATTCTTGACTTGATCGTTCCCAGTGGCAGCCCTGTCTCATCAGCGATTTCGCTATGCGACAGATCGCCAAAATAGGCTTTCTGAATCAAATCCCTCTGTTTGTCCGGCAGTTCAGCTAATGCCTGAACCAATCGGGTACTTTCTTGTTGAAGCTCCATAACATCGGCCGCATCCGGCTCAGGTTCTGGGCCCCATGTCAATTCGTCCGGCTCGGGCCGCCGCTGCTTTCGCAACATGTCGATCCGCCGGTTCCGTGCGATAGTGAACACCCAAGTGCTCACGCTGGCCCGCGTCGGGTCGAACAGATGCGCCTTGTGCCACAGCGTTGCCATGACGTCCTGAGCGCATTCCTCCGCCATCGAAGCGTCAGTTCCAGATTTGATCAGGAACCCTTTCACGCGCGGGGCGAAATGCTTGAACAGTTCTGCGAATGCCGCCTTATCCTGAGCATCGCGGATCAACAGAACGCATTCTACAAATCGCAGGTTTTCTTGTTCCTTCATGGACACAATCTTCTCACGACCCTTTCTGACGCCACCCTCGCGGCGCACCGGTTTGCATACAGGCTGCATTACAAGCCCAGAGTCGTCAAAAGATGTGTCTGCCGTCAACATGTACCTTCTACGGCCAGAAATCTATTTCGGATCACTTCGCCTTCATTGATCCATATCGACCGCGCAGACGTAAAACCCTTAGAAGAAATTTTTCCGTGCTGGAGCGTAAAATGCCGTTTGAACCCATGACTATAGCCCCGAAGCGTATTGCCGTAATCGGGGCGGGAATTTCCGGCATGGGTGCCGCACATATGCTGTCGAAATCGCATCAGGTGACATTATTCGAGGCGGAACCCCGCTTGGGCGGCCATGCGCGTACCATCATTGCTGGAAAGCGCGGTGACCAGCCTGTGGACACTGGGTTCATCGTGTTCAATGAAACCAACTACCCTCATCTGGTAAATCTGTTTGCCGACCTCGGGGTCGAAACGGTCAAAAGCAATATGAGCTTCGGTGCCTCGATCGGGGGCGGGAAGTTGGAATACGGTCTGCACAGCATTGACGCGATCTTTGCGCAACGTCGCAACGCCATGGACCCACGTTTCCTTCGGATGATCCGCGATATCGTTCGCTTCAACGCCCGCGCGGTGGATGTTGCGAACGACCCTGACATTTCCATTTCGGAGCTTTTGGGGCAGCTCGGCACCGGTTCATGGTTCCGCGACAAATACCTGTTGCCGTTTACCGGCGCGATTTGGTCTACACCAATAGAGCGGATGGAGGCCTTTCCAGCGCAAGCGATGATACGCTTCATGCAAAATCACGCCCTGCTGGGATATTCGGGCCAGCACCAATGGCGCACCGTGCAAGGGGGCTCAACGCAATATGTCTGCAAACTGGAAGAGCGATTGAGGAACCAAGGCGTAAGCATCCGCGTGGGAACACCCATCAAGTCGGTTGAGCGTGCTCAAACCCATGTCGAGATTACGCCTGTCGGAGGGGTGCTTGAGCGTTTTGATGAAGTTGTATTCGCCTCCCATGCCGATCAAAGCTTGGCCATGCTGACCGATGCGTCCCTTGCAGAGCGTGCAGCCTTAGGGGCGGTGAAATACCAACCCAACGAAGCCGTGCTACATGCCGACCCGTCAATGATGCCGAAGCGGCGCAAGGTCTGGGCCAGCTGGGTATATTGCGAAGACAAGCACAAGTCTTCAGACAGAATTGATCTGACCTACTGGATGAACTCCCTTCAGCCGATCCCGCATGATGATCCGCTCTTTGTAACCCTGAACTCGACCCGCGAGATTTGTGAGGATCTGATTTATGATACGAAGACATTCCATCATCCGGTTTATGATGTCGCCGCTTTGAAAGCACAGGACAAAATTTCGGCCATGAACGGGACAAACCGGACATGGTTCTGCGGGGCTTGGATGAAAAACGGCTTCCACGAGGACGGCCTGTCTAGTGCGGTTGATGTGGCTCAGGGCTTCGCCTCGAAACTAGAAACGTCCGAGGCTGCGTGAGCGGAATCAGTCATATCGCAGGCGTGACCTTTCACGGGCGCAAAGGGGCGATCGAAAACGCCTTCCGATATGGCGTGGACTACGTCTTGTTGGACCCCACCTCGGAGGTAACATCTCCGGCTTTGTTTTCACGCAACAGCGCCAATCTGGTATCTCTGCACGACAGCGACCACGGGGGCGATCCGAAGCAAGGTGCGGGCGCATCTTGGGCGCGCGGGGTCTTTGAGGCCGAAGGCTTGATGACTGTCGTCGACCGGATTGAACTGCTCGCCCAGCCGCGTGTCTTGGGACATGTATTCAATCCGGTGAGCTTCTGGCTTGGCTTTGATGCTGAGGGTAGCTTGTGCGCAGTTATACCCGAGGTCTCGAACACCTATGGAGATCGGCATTGCTACCTTTGTTTCCATGATGACCACCGCGCTATCTTGCCGACTGACCGACTGACTGCACGAAAGATATTCTACGTCTCGCCGTTCCAGCCGGTCGCAGGTGAATACACATTCCGCTTTGACTTCACAGACGACAAGGTGGGCGTTTGGATCGACTACACTTGCGGGAACAACGGCTTGCTGGCGACTCTAACTGGCAAGCGTGCGCCGCTGACCAACTGGTCGATATTGAGGGCGTGTTTACGCCGCCCGTTAGGATCGCGTCGCGTTTTGAGTCTAATCCATTGGCAGGCCCTAAAACTGTGGTGGAAGGGCGCAAAATTTCGTGCACACCCCGAACCGCCATCCAAAAAGGTATCGAGATGAGTGCCGCTGAAACCGATGAAACAACATTAACGAGAGCTGCCGGATGAGAGATTTTAACGGGAAGCGATATTGGTTGGTTGGTGCCTCCGCTGGGCTGGGCCGTGCTTTGGCCGATAAGCTGGTGGAGGCCGGCGCCGAAGTGGTGATCTCTGCTCGCGGCGAAGATGGGCTGAAACAGGCGGTGTCCGAAATCGGCACGAAAGCGTCCTACGTAACCGTTGATGTGTCCGAAAATGACGACGTGATCCGCGCGGCTACAGAAGTCGGTGAGGTCGACGGCTATGTGCATCTGGCGGGTGTTTATTGGCCGCAAGGCGCGAAAGAGTGGGACGCCGATCAGGTGAACGCCATGTGCGATATCAATTTCACCGGTTTGGCGCGTGTCTTAGGGCAGGTCGTTCCGAACATGGTTCAACGAGACGGCGGACATATCGTCATCACGTCCAGCCTGACCGGATTTAGAGGCCTCCCTGGCTCTATCGGGTATACAGCGAGCAAGGCGGCCACTATGAGTTTGGCCGAATGCATGTATGCTGATTTGCGCGAAACAGGCGTGGATATTCAGGTGGTGAATCCGGGGTTTATCAAGACCCAACTAACCGACAAGAACGACTTCAACATGCCGTTCATTATGGAGCCGGAAGAGGCCGCGCAGATCGTGTTCGACCATATGAAGTCCGGTGGTTTCAAACGCAGCTTTCCGACTCTGTTCAGTCTTGTTTTCAGAGGCAGCCAATTCCTGCCGGACTGGCTGTATTACCGCATTTTCTCCTGAGTTCCTGTTTGATCCATATCATTGGAGAAGGCTATGCTGCCGCCTACAGTGGATCATCAACACGGAGGAGCATTGTCGATGGACATTTCCCTACACAAGGTTGCGCAAGTTGTCTTGTTTGCACACGAAATCGACCGCGCAGAGGGCGAACTTCGCGCGTTCATCGATGGATTGAACGAGGACGAGCAGGCCGAGCTTGTCGCGTTGACATGGATCGGACGCGGCAGCTTTGATGCGAGCGAATGGGACGAGGCATTGCTCACGGCGCGGCAAGAGAAGGTGAGCCCTACCGAGGATTACCTTTTGGGAATCCCTCATCTTGCAGACCATCTTGAAAACGGCTCTGAAATGATGGGCTTTGACCTGTCGGATGCGGAAGAAGAGCTTCTTTAGAGATGTTCGTCGAACGTCGCCTTCGCGCGACCCCAAACGCCTGCGTCCAGCGCGTCGAGCGTGAGGAGGCTTGGTAACAACTGGCTGGAAAAATCTTCGGAAGCTTCGGTGGGCAGCATGGAAGGCAGATTGTCGATGGCTGTCACATCCAACACGGGGTCGTCGTGAACCCGTAGGGCTGGCGCGTCCCACGTCGTGACACGATCATAGACCTTGATCGGGGAAAAGTCGCTGTCAGGATCGCAGGCGATGTCACCAATCACCGAGAGTTTGCGCTCTGTCGTTTTTGCCGATGCCGGAACAAATACCGGCGTTCCGGGGCGCGCAAGAATACAATTCAGGAAAATGTCGTGGTCCAACACCTCGGGGAACGGCCCCCCGCTGGCGGTTTCTGCCATGTCCCATTTGGTTACGGGTACCCCCATGGACGTGCAAAGGTCTGCACCACCCGTTCCCACGCGGCCCAAGGCGCCGATAATGAGGGCCGAAGGTCGCTTATCACTAAAGGCCGCCATGCGTTCGTTCAGGTCATCTTGCATTGCTTTTGACGATGCGTAGACCCCAACTGGCTCCACAATGCTTCCGTTCTGTTGGGCAATCCAGCACATCAGGCTGACTGCTGCCCCCGCGTAGCCCGCCCAATACCCGAACGCAGCAACGCGGCGGCCGTCTTCGCCCACAAGATATTCCAAGTCATATATGGCACCTCCGCCCGCCTTGAAGCGGTCCAGCAACACGCGGCCCGAGGGTTGCCCCTTGAAGGCGTGACCGAACATAATGTGGCGGTGTGGCAGAGGTGTGCCGTCTTCGGGCAGCTCTTTGAGGCCGAAAATGATTGCTTCGCGAGGGGCGTCGGTCCAGCTGCCTTCGAGCGCAATTTCGCAGCCCGTCGCACTATAGCCATCGATACCAATTGCGCGTGAGGAGCTCTCCTCAACGGTGACTTTGATCCCTGCATTCATAAGCGCTTTGACCCCTTCAGGCGTCACGCCGACCCGTTGCTCATGGTCTCGGCTTTCGGATCGAACCCAAAGATGTGTCATGTCAGTTTCCCTTTAAGTGTTACCCTAAGACTTACGCGAGGCCGCCAATACGCGCCACCCCTGCGCCCATGGGAAACAGGCTGACGCAAATACGGTGTTTGAGGTCGCGCATGATGCTCTGGAATTGCCCGCCCGATGCTTTAACTTGGCGCACGCAGGGAGACACGCCAATGACCGACACGATCAAATTCACGCTCAACGGTGAGCAGGTAGAGGCCCAAGCGGGCGAAACCATCTGGGAAGTGGCCAATGGCCGTGGCCTTGTGATCCCGCATCTGTGTCACAAACCGGCACCCGGATATCGCCCCGACGGCAACTGCCGTGCGTGTATGGTCGAGATCGAGGGCGAGCGGGTTTTGGCCGCGTCGTGCATTCGCGAACCAGCTGAAGGGATGGTCGTCACCAGCAACTCCAATCGCGCGGAAACCGCGCGAAAAATGGTCGTGGAGATGCTGGTCGCGGATCAGCCCGCGCCTGACGAGGCGCATGATAAATCTTCCCACCTTTGGGACATGGCGGCGATGCAGGGCGTGTCGGAAAGCCGGTTCCCGAAGCTGGAGGAAGGCCGCATCCCGTTGCTGGATGACAGCCACGTGGCGATGTCGGTGAACTTGGATGCGTGCATTCAATGCGGCCTGTGCGTACGCGCCTGTCGAGAGGTTCAGGTGAACGACGTGATCGGCATGTCGGGCCGTGGTCACGACTCCTATCCGACCTTCGATTTCGCCGACCCGATGGGCGACAGCACCTGCGTGGCTTGTGGTGAATGCGTTCAAGCCTGCCCGACCGGTGCGTTGATGCCTGCAACCGTGACGGACGAGAACCAAATTGGTGACAGCAAGGATTTTGACAGTGAAGTGGAAAGCGTTTGCCCGTTCTGCGGTGTCGGGTGCCAGATTTCGCTGAAGGTCAAAGACGGCAAGGTGAAATATGTGGACGGGATCAACGGCCCCGCCAACGAAGGCCGCCTGTGTGTCAAAGGCCGCTTTGGCTTCGACTACATTCACCATGACCACCGCCTGACCAAGCCGTTGATCCGCCGTGACGACGCACCTGCTAAGGGGCTGAATGTCGACCCTGGCAATTGGCAGGAGTTCTTCCGCGAGGCGACGTGGGACGAGGCGCTGGATATGGCTGCGGGCGGCATGAAGGGTCGGGGCCGTGAGGTCGCGGGTTTCGGGTCGGCTAAATGCACCAACGAAGAGGCCTACCTGTTCCAGAAAATTATCCGCCAAGGCTTTGGTCACAACAACGTCGATCACTGCACGCGGCTTTGCCATGCGTCGTCAGTCGCGGCGCTGATGGAGAACGTGGGGTCCGGTGCTGTGACCGCGACGTTTAACGAGATTGAAAACGCAGACGTTGCGATTGTCATTGGTGCGAACCCGACGGAAAACCATCCCGTTGCGGCGACCTATTTCAAGCAGTTCGCTAAGCGTGGCGGCAAGCTGATCGTCATGGACCCGCGCGGACAAGCGTTGAAACGCCATTCTAGCCACATGCTGCAATTCCGCCCTGGTGCAGATGTGTCGATGCTGAATGCGATCATGCATGTGATCGTGGAGGAAGGCCTCTACGACCAACAATATATCGACGCCTACACCGAGAATTGGGAGGCCGAGAAGGCCCACCTTGCGGGATTTACACCTGAGAAGATGAGTGAGATTTGCGGTATCGCTCCTGAGATGTTGCGCGATGTGGCCCGTACCTTTGCTGGTGCCAAAGCGGCTATGATTTTCTGGGGCATGGGGGTCTCGCAACACATTCACGGCACCGACAATTCCCGCTGCCTGATCAGCCTTGCGTTGATGACGGGTCAAGTGGGCCGGCCCGGTTCCGGTCTTCACCCGCTGCGCGGTCAGAACAACGTGCAAGGCGCGTCGGATGCGGGGCTCGTGCCGATGTTCTTGCCGGACTATCAAAGCGTGATGGATGACGGTGTTCGTTCTGCCTTCACCGAAGTTTGGGGCTCGGATGACTTCTCGAACGAGAAGGGCCTGACTGTGACCGAAATCCTGGATGCGGTCCACGCGGGCGACATCAAGTCGATGTACATTCTAGGTGAAAATCCGGCGATGTCGGACCCTGATGTGGAACACGCCCGCGATGCGTTAGCGAAGCTGGATCACTTGGTCGTCCAAGACATCTTCCTGACCGAAACCGCGAACTTTGCCGATGTGATTTTACCTGCCTCAGCCTTTGCCGAGAAGTCCGGCACTGTGACCAACACCAATCGTCAGGTGCAAATGGGCCGCCCTGCTTTGCCGCCACCTGGTGACGCGAAAGAGGACTGGTGGATCGAGGTTGAGCTGGCCAAGCGCTTAGGTTTGGACTGGAGCTATAGTGGTCCGGCTGACGTCTTTGCGGAGATGAAAAAGAACATGGGCTCGCTAGACAACATCACGTGGGACCGCTTAGCGATGGAAAGCGTGGTGACCTATCCGTCACTTTCCCCCACAGACCCCGGGCAACCGATTGTGTTTGGCGATGGATTCCCGCGTGCTGATGGCCGCGCGAAATTTACCCCCGCGAACGTCATTGCGCCGGATGAGGTCCCTGATGCCGAGTATCCGATGATTCTGACGACTGGCCGACAACTGGAGCACTGGCATACAGGGTCTATGACCCGTCGCGCTTCGGTGTTGGACGCATTGCAGCCAGAGGCCAACTGCTCGCTGCACCCGTCGACGTTGCGCAAGCTGGGGGTGGAGCCCGGTGGCATGTTGCGGCTGACAACGCGGCGCGGGTCGATCAATGTCATGGCGCGGTCTGACCGTGCGGTCGCACCTGACATGGTGTTCCTGCCTTTTGCTTATGTTGAAGCCGCGGCCAACATTCTGACCAACCCCGCAGTCGATCCTTACGGTAAGATTCCGGAATTCAAGTTTGCGGCGGTTCGTGTCGAGAACGCGGATCAACCTGTTCCCGCAGAATAGACAGCCGCAGAACGACTGATTCTGATTTTCGAATATCACCCCTGCCTCGGCCCTTATTACGGCGGAGGCAGGGGGGCGCCCTTTCGCCACTAATGGCGCAAAATCTCTTAAATATAAGTTGTTGTCCGCCGAATTCAGACGGTTGATAGCGCTATCTGAACAAGTGTTCAAAAAAACATTTGACGTTGCAGCGCCTGCCGACCAGTATTCCCCCAATAGGAAGCGCTTAGCTTCACCGTCGGTCATTCCGGCATTGGGAGGAAATTTTGGTTCACGCAACAACTGCTTCGGCTGGTCTGGATACTATACCTCGTCTTCTGGCGCGCAATGTTGCCAAGTATGGCGACAAGCCAGCGTATCGTGAAAAAGAGTTCGGCATCTGGCAAACTTGGACTTGGGCTGAAGTTGCGGAAGAGATCGAAGCCTTGGCGCTGGGCCTTCTTACACTTGGTGTAAACGAAGGCGATCATATCGCGATTATCGGCCGGAACCGCCCCTACCTTTATTGGAGCTTCGTGGCTGCCGAAATGGTCGGCGCTATTCCTGTTCCGCTTTACCAAGACGCGGTCGCGGAGGAGTTGGCCTATGTTTTGGATCACTGCGGCGCACGGTTTGTGATCGCGCAAGATCAAGAACAGGTTGATAAAGTTTTTGAAGTGCATGATCAGCTTCCGGGCATCGAGCACATGGTTTATCTGGATCCTCGCGGCATGCGCAAATACGACCACAGCGCGCTGACGAAATATCAGGTCTTGCAAGAAAAAGGCCGTGCTGATGGAGACCGTGCCGAGCTTAACCGCCGTCGCGACAAGCCGACCTACGACGATACATGCGTCATGCTTTATACCTCTGGCACAACGGGTAAGCCGAAAGGTGTGGTTCTGTCGAACCGGAACATTATCGAGACGTCCAAGGCATCTTCCGAGTTTGATGACCTGCGGGCCGAGGACGAAATTCTCGCCTATCTCCCGATGGCATGGGTTGGCGATTTCATCTTCTCCATTGGGCAAGCTTTCTGGACCGGCTTCTGTGTGAACTGCCCCGAAAGTCCGGCCACGATGCACAGCGATCTGCGCGAAATCGGGCCGACATATTACTTTGCACCACCGAGGGTTTTCGAGACCCAACTGACAGATGTGATGATCCGGATGGAGGATGCAAGTCGCTTCAAAAAGTGGCTGTTCCACCATTTCATGGCACATGCCAAGAAGGTGGGCCCAGACTTGTTGGATGGAAAGCCGGTCGGGTTCGGGGACAAGCTGAAGTACCAGCTTGGTGAGCTGATGGTTTACGGGCCTTTGAAGAACACACTCGGGTTTTCGCGGGTACGCGTTGGCTATACGGCGGGTGAGGCGATTGGGCCGGAGATCTTTGACTTCTACCGCTCGCTGGGGATCAACCTGAAGCAGCTCTATGGCCAGACAGAAGCCTCGGTGTTCATCACGCAACAACCTGACGGGGAAGTGCGGTCCGAT
This sequence comes from Litoreibacter ascidiaceicola, assembly GCF_900129235.1. Lineage (GTDB taxonomy): Bacteria > Pseudomonadota > Alphaproteobacteria > Rhodobacterales > Rhodobacteraceae > Litoreibacter > Litoreibacter ascidiaceicola. The sequence continues at coordinate 106,208 of NZ_FQUV01000008.1, forward strand.
ACGGTGGGTGTCCCTAGCCCCGGCGTAGAGCTGAAAATCGCCGACAATGGTGAGGTATTCTACCGCTCGCCGGGCGTATTTGTGCGCTACTTCAAAAATGACGAAAGCACAGCTTCGACCAAGGACGCGGAGGGTTGGGTCGCGACAGGCGACGCCGGATTTATCGAAGAAGGGAGCGGTCATCTACGGATTATCGACCGCGCCAAGGACGTCGGAAAAATGGCTGACGGGTCTTTGTTTGCACCTAAATACGTTGAAAATAAACTGAAATTCTATCCCAACGTGCTGGAAGCTGTTGTGTTCGGCAGTGGCAAAGACTACTGCACCGCGTTTTTGAACATTGACCTGACAGCCGTCGGGAACTGGGCGGAACGCAACAACATTGCTTATTCCAGCTATCAGGAGCTGGCCGGTCACCCCGAGGTGCTGGCGACCATGCAGTCCCACGTGGAAGAGGTGAACGCGAGCGTCGCGGAAGACCCGATGTTGTCGGGGTGTCAGGTGCATAGATTTGTTGTTCTTCACAAGCAGTTAGATGCGGATGACGGGGAGTTGACGCGGACGTTGAAGGTCCGGCGTCGGATCATCGAAGAGAAGTTCGCAGATATTCTTGAAGCGCTCTATGACGGGTCCTCGAACATATCGACCGAGACGGAAGTGACCTATGAAGACGGGCGTAAAGGGTCGATCAAAGCGACACTTGAGGTGCGCGATGCCCGAGTATTTGAAATCCGGAAAGTTGCGGCGGAATGACGGTGCGACGCTCGATTTCATCATCGCCCCGCCCGCCATCCCGTGAGGTAGCCCTATGAACGCTTTGACAGGTGGAAATTACACGACTGCGGACGGCCGCAAGATCGGTAACACCATGATGGAAATGAAAAATATCACTCTGCGCTTTGGCGGGGTGGTGGCTATCAAGGACATCTCTTTCGACATCAACGAGGGCGAAATTCGCGCTATTATCGGGCCGAACGGGGCCGGAAAATCGTCGATGCTGAACGTGATCTCTGGGTTCTATAATCCGCAAGAGGGCGAGGTTTGGTTCCACGGCAAAAAGCGCCCCCAGATGCGGCCCTACCAAGTGGCGCGGCAGGGGATTGCGCGGACGTTTCAGAACATTGCCTTGTTCGAGGGGATGAGCGTTCTGGATAACGTCATGACGGGTCGCTTGACGCATATGAAATCGGGGATGCTGAGCCAGATGATCTGGAAGGGCAAGGCCGAGAAGGAAGAGACTGAAAATCGGGAAGTCGTTGAAAAGATTATTGATTTTCTGGAAATTCAGGCCATTCGGAAAACACCTGTTGGCCGTTTGCCTTACGGTTTGAAGAAACGGGTGGAGTTGGCGCGGGCGTTAGCGGCGGAGCCGAAGCTGCTTTTGCTGGACGAGCCGATGGCCGGGATGAACGTTGAGGAAAAAGAGGACATGAGCCGCTTTATCCTTGATGTTAATGATGAATTTGGAACGACCATCGCGTTGATCGAGCACGATATGGGCGTGGTTATGGACCTGTCGGACCGTGTTGTCGTGATGGATTACGGCAAAAAGATCGGCGACGGGACACCGGATGAAGTGCGCAACAACCAAGAGGTGATTGATGCGTATCTGGGTGTGGCGCATGACTAAATTCGGCGTCTGCATAACGTCGGCAATGCGTCGGCTTTGCGTCGGGCAGGTTGTCGGACCGCTAGGGGTGGTGTTTTTGGCCACCTCCGGCGCGCAGGCCGGCGCTTGGGAAGAATTCGAGACGCGGTGTTTGGTGCCGATGGAGAATGTCGAAGCTCCTATCAGTTCAAATCTGGAGTTTGTTCCACCTCCCAATCCTGACTCACCAAGTGATGTGTTCGTGCTGACGGCCGAAGTCTATTTTTATGTATCAGGAGTGCTCGGCGACCAGAGCGTCGGGTGCGGCATGGGAGCGGACGCTGGAGAGTCGACTGATAAGATCCTCGTGCGCGGATTGAAGCATATGAACGCCCTAGTCGATGCGAAGCGCTATACGCCAATGAATGGCGAGAACTATGATTTTGGATTTCAATCGACTGAGTGGCGTGAGCCGCGCTTGAATGTGTTTTTTAACACACGGAACGATACGTTTGCCGTTTCAGTTGAGGAGACCGACCTTGAATCGTGAACCACTAAATGGAGGCTCCAATGCCTGAGCAGTTTCTCTTTGCGATGGAAGTTATCCTGAACGGGCTGATGGCCGGTGTGCTTTATGCGCTGGTGGCCTTGGGCTTCGTTCTGATCTTCAAAGCGTCGGGTATCTTCAACTATGCCCAAGGCGTCATGGCGCTGTTTGCGGCGCTGACCTTGGTGGGGATCATGGACGGGCAAGTGCCGTTCAGCCACATCATCAACGCGACCTTCGGGACCGAGTTGCACCATTTCGGCTGGCACGTGCCTGCCTTGCTGGCGATCATCTTGACCGCAGGGGTCATGGTGGTCTTTGCGTGGCTGGTGCAGCGATATATCTTCCGGCATCTGGTCAACCAAGAGCCGATCATCCTGTTCATGGCAACCATCGGGCTTGCGTACTTCCTTGAGGGGGTGGGCGATCTGATGTGGGGCTCCGACATCAAGAAGCTGGATGTGGGTCTGCCGCAGGGCATCAACGAGTGGATCGACGTCACCACGTTCGAGGCGTTCGGCTACGGGTTCTTTATCGACAACCTTGATATCTCGGCCACGATTGTGGCGATTTTCCTGGTGGCGGCGCTGATCATCTTTTCTCAATACACCAAGCAGGGCCGCGCCTTGCGGGCCGTGGCGGATGACCACCAAGCGGCGTTGTCGGTCGGGATTTCGCTGAACTTCATCTGGGTGCTGGTCTGGTCCATCGCAGGCTTCGTCGCCTTGGTTGCGGGCATCATGTGGGGCGCGAAGTCCGGCGTGCAATTCTCGCTGTCATTGATTGCCTTGAAGGCGCTGCCGGTGCTGATGCTGGGCGGGTTCACCTCGATCCCCGGTGCGATTGTCGGCGGGTTGATTATCGGCGTGGGCGAGAAACTGTTCGAGTTCCTGATCGGCCCGATGGTCGGCGGCGCGACTGAAAACTGGTTCGCTTATGTGCTGGCCTTGTTGTTCCTCGTGTTCCGCCCGCAAGGGCTGTTCGGCGAGAAGATTATCGAGAGGGTTTGAGCATGAGCAAGGTGATTGCGATATTGAATGTCATCGCGTGGTCGGGCTTCTGGGCCTTCGGATATCTGGCGCTAAGCGCCGACGTCGGGAACACCACGCAGATTATGGTCGCGGGCGTTCTGGCGGTTCTGGGCGCGGGGGTAGGGCTGTTCACCTACCTGCAACTGGTGCGCCACTCCGAGGCCTCCGGCTATGCCAAACCGCGCAACCGCGTACCGGAACACCTGCGGAAAAATGAAGAGGGAGCGACCTAATGTTCTACCGTGAAGCAGGTGACTTCAAGGTCAGCTATCCCGAAGATAGCCAAACCTTCCCGATCAAATTTGACCGGTATCGCTATTATCTGGTGTTGGCGGTGGCCTATCTGGTCATCCCGTTCTTCATCAACGACTACTGGGCGAACGCGGTGTTCGTTCCGTTCCTGATCTACGCCACGGCGGCGATCGGGCTGAACATCCTGACCGGATATTGCGGGCAGGTGAGCCTTGGGACCGGGGCGTTCATGGCTGTCGGGGCCTATGCGGTCTACAAGTTGATGACGGCGTTTCCAGAAGTGTCGATGCTGATCCACGTGCCGCTGGCGGGACTGGTGACGGCGGGGGTCGTGACGATCTTCGGCCTGCCAAGTTTGCGCATCAAAGGGTTCTATCTGGCGGTGGCGACACTGGCCGCACAGTTCTTTCTGGTGTGGCTGTTCAACAAGGTGCCGTGGTTTTACAACTATTCGGCCTCGGGGCAGATTTCGTCACCGGAACGCAGTGTGTTCGGGATTATCGTGACAGGGCCGAACACCGAGGCTTGGGCTAAATACATGATCTGCCTGATCTTCGTGACGCTGGCGGCGTTGATCGCGCGCAACCTGACGCGCGGCTCGATCGGGCGGAAGTGGATGGCCATCCGCGACATGGATATCGCCGCCGAGATCATCGGGGTGAACCCGATGATGGCCAAGCTGACAGCGTTCGCCGTGTCGGGCTTTTTCATCGGCATCGCTGGGGCGCTGTTCTTCAGCGTCTATCTGGGCGCGGCGGAAGTGGGCGAGAGCTTCGGGATCGATAAATCGTTTCTGGTGCTATTCATGGTGATTATTGGCGGGCTCGGCTCGATCTTCGGGTCGTTCGCGGGGGCGGCGTTCATGGTGCTGCTGCCGGTATTCCTGAAAAACGTGTTTGTCGGCATGCTGGGCTGGCCCACCGATCTGGCTGCGCACTTGCAGTTTATCGTGTCTGGTGGCCTGATCATCGTGTTCCTGATTCTGGAACCGCACGGGCTGGCGCAGCTTTGGCGGGTCGCGAAAGAGAAACTACGGCTCTGGCCGTTTCCGCATTAGCGGTGTGGCGGGGAGACCCGCCTACTTTGAAATCCAAGGGAGGATACTAAAGATGAAACTAACAACACTTGCAGTGGCAGCCGTGATGGCAGCCAGCCCGGTGATGGCGGACCTTGTGTTCCCGTCGCTGTCTTACCGCACCGGCCCCTACGCGGCCAACGGCATCCCGTTCGCGGACGGCTATGAGGACTACTTTACCCTGCTTAACGAGCGCGACGGCGGCATCGGCGGCGTTCCGGCCAAGGTCATCGAATGCGAGACCGGCTACAACACCGAGAAGGGCGTGGAATGCTACGAGGCGACCAAGGGCGAAGGCGCGTTGATCTATCAACCGCTGTCGACCGGCATCACCTACCAGCTGATCCCGAAAGTGACCGCTGACGGCATCCCGCTGCACACGATGGGCTATGGCCGGACCTCGGCGAAGAACGGGGAGATTTTCTCCAACGTGTTCAACTACCCTGCGAACTATTGGGATGGCGCGTCGCATGCTGTGAACCACATCATGAGCCAAGGCGACATCTCGGGTAAGAAGATTGCGTTGGTGTATCACAACTCTGCCTATGGCAAGGAGCCGATCCGCACGCTGGAAGAGCTGTCGAAGAAGCATGGCTTCGAGCTGATGCTGGTGCCGGTGGATCACCCCGGTCAGGAGCAAAAGTCGCAATGGCTGCAAATCCGCCAGCAAAAGCCTGACAATGTCATCATGTATGGCTGGGGCGTTATGAACCAAGTTGCGATTCAGGAAGCGGCCAACATCCGCTACCCGATGGAGAACTTCATCGGCATCTGGTGGTCCGGCTCCGAGAACGACGTGCTGCCAGCGGGTGACCGCGCCAATGGCTACAAAGCGCTGACCTTCCACAACCTGGGCGACGACTATCCGCTATACGCCGACCTGCGCAAATACGTGGTCGATGCGGGCAAAGCGGCGGGTGCGGGCGACCAGCTTGGCACAGCGCTGTATAACCGTGGCATGTACGCGGCCATGCTGGCTGCCGAGGCTGCCAAGACCGCGCAGGAACTGTCGGGCGAGAAAAACCTGACCCCTGCGATGATGCGCGATGGCATGGAAGCTTTGGAGATGACTGAAGCCAAAATGGCTGAGATCGGCCTGCCGGGCTTTGGTCCGGAGTTCAAGGTGTCCTGCCAGAATCACGGCGGCAACGGCCTTGGCGCTGTGGCGCAATGGGATGCAGCGGCGAAGAAATGGTCGCTGATCACCGGCTATGAAGGCTCCGATCAAGACGTGATCCAGCCGCTGATCGACGAAGACAGCGCCGCGTTTGCAGCGGAAGCCGGTATCGAGGCTGGCTGTAAGTAAGTCGTAAAATATCTCCGGCCCGCTGTCGTGGCGGGCCGGGGAGTTTGAATATTTTTGCCAAGATGAAACCACGACGTTCCGTATGAAGACGCGGGCCGTGTTAACCTTAATGGGATGTTGAAATGCTGGATGGTTCCAAAACCGAGACCCTCTTGGAGGTCAACAACATCGAGGTGATTTATAATCACGTCATTCTGGTGCTGAAGGGCGTGTCCCTGAAAGTGGCGCAAGGCGGGATTACCGCGCTTCTGGGCGGCAACGGGGCGGGCAAGTCGACGACGCTGAAAGCGGTGTCAAACCTGCTGCATTCGGAGCGGGGCGAGGTCACCAAGGGCTCGATCATTTATCGCGGTGACCATATCGCGGGCCTGGATCCGGCGGATATGGTGAAGCGCGGGGTTATTCAGGTGATGGAGGGGCGTCACTGTTTTGAGCACCTAACGGTTGAAGAGAATCTGATGACGGGGGCCTACACGCGATCTGACGGGCGCGGGGCTGTGGCCGCTGATCTGGAAAAGGTCTATGCGTACTTCCCGCGTTTGCGGGAGCGGCGGACGTCGCAGGCGGGGTATACGTCTGGCGGGGAGCAGCAGATGGTTGCGATTGGCCGCGCGATGATGGCCAAGCCGGAAACGATCCTGCTGGACGAGCCGTCGATGGGATTGGCGCCGCAACTTGTGGAAGAGATTTTCGGCATTGTGAAATCGCTGAATGAAAAGGAAGGCGTGTCCTTCTTGCTGGCCGAGCAGAACACCAATGTGGCGCTGCGCTTTGCGCATTACGGGTATATTCTGGAGAGCGGCCGCGTGGTGATGGACGGGCCTGCCGCGGAGTTGCGGGAGAATCCGGATGTGAAGGAGTTTTACCTTGGCATGTCGGATGAAGGGCGCAAGTCGTTCCGCGATGTGCGCAGCTACCGGCGTCGCAAGCGGTGGCTGTCGTAGCTTTTTCGAGTATTTTTAACCAAATGGAGACGTGACGTGGGATTCTATGACGATCTGGAGACCCGCAGCGCGGATGCGCGCGAAGCGGCTCATCTGGCGGCTTTGGGCGCACTTGGGGTGAAGCTGGGGAGTTTGGCGGAGTTGGCTGGCGTGCCGGTGTTGCGCAAGTCGGATCTGTCGGCGAAACAGAAGGCACAGCCGCCGTTTGGCGGGATGCATGTGGGTGACGTGGCACATGTGTTCCAGTCGCCCGGGCCGATTTACGAGCCGGGCGGGGTGAGCCATGATTGGTGGCGCTTCGGGCGGTTTTTGCATGCCTGCGGGATTGGCGCGTCTGACGTGGTTCAGAATTGCTTTGGCTACCATCTGACCCCTGCGGGGATGATGTTCGAAAACGGTGCGCGGGCCGTGGGGGCGCGGGTTTTGCCGGCTGGAACCGGCCAGACCGAGCTGCAGGTGCGTGCGGCCAAGGATGTGGGTGCGACCACCTATGCGGGGACGCCGGATTACCTGAACGTGATTTTGGAGAAAGCCGACGAGATGGGGGAAGCTTTGGGCTTCACCAAGGCCGCGGTGTCGGGCGGGGCGTTGTTCCCGTCGCTGCGGCAGGGCTATGCGGATCGCGGGATTGCATGTCTGCAGTGTTATGCCACCGCCGATTTGGGGCATATCGCTTACGAGTCGGAGGCCATGGAAGGGATGATCGTCGACGAGGGCGTGATCGTGGAGATTGTGACGCCGGGCACGGGGGAGCCTGTGGCCGAGGGGCAGGTGGGGGAGATCGTTGTGACCTCGCTTAATCCTGACTATCCGCTGATCCGGTTTGGCACGGGCGATATGAGCGCCGTGATGTCGGGTGTGTCGCCTTGCGGGCGGACGAATACACGCATCAAGGGGTGGATGGGGCGCGCCGACCAGACGACCAAGATCAAGGGTATGTTCGTGCGGCCCGAACAGGTGGCTGACTTGGTGGCCAAGCATCCGGAGATTGCCCGTGCGCGGGTTGTCGCCGCCCGCGACGGCGAGATGGACACGATGCGCGTTTTGATCGAGGCTGAAGGCGGGGATGCGGATGCTTACGCCGCCTCTGTTGTAGATGTTTTGAAACTAAAAGGCGCGGTGGACGTTGTCCCTGTGGGCAGCCTGCCCAACGATGGGCTCGTGATCGAGGACCAGCGCAGTTACGACTAGATAAGGATTTTGCCATGAGACTTCGTGCCAGCCTAGCCGCTTTTTTGATGATGTCGGTGCCGGTTTGGGCGGGGGATGTGGCCCTTGTCGTCGGCAACGAGGACTATGCCAACGGGCGCGATTTGAGCGCGGCGGACGAGATCCTGGATGCGGTTGCGCCGCTGGAAGAGGCGGGGTTCGAGGTGCTGAGCGGCTCGGATCTGACGGCTGAAGCGTTGGCGGGACTGGTATCCGAGCTAAACGCCAAGGTGGACGGGACGGGTCGGGTCGTCATCGCTTTGGCAGGACATTTCGGGAATAGCTTGAGCGGGAACTGGATTATCGGCGCGGATGCTGAAGCGCCGGATTTGGGCGTGATTGCTACGCAGTCGGTTCCTCTGAATATACTGATGGACATCGCGGCCCGTGCACCGGGAGGTGCAGTGGTTGCGCTTGGAATGGAAGACGCGGAGTTCGAGTTCGGTGCGGGTGTGCGGCCGGGACTAGACGGGTTGGACATCCCGCAAGGCGTGAGTGTCATTACCGGCCCTTCGGGTGACGTGGCGGATTACGCCAAGGATGCTTTGGGCGAGAAGGGGCAATCGATCGCCAACGCGCTGAATGCGTGGCCGAGTTTGACCGGTTCGGGGTTCATGGCACCGTTGGTGCCGTTCCTGCCAAGTGACGGGGCGACGCCGCCTGTCGTTGCAAAAGCTGACCCTGATGCAGAGCAGAAAGCGTTTTGGAAGGTGACGCAGGACATTGGTACGATGGACGCGTTTGAGGCGTATTTGAAGCGTCATCCTGACGGGCTGTTTGCGGCTGACGCGCGGGCCGAGATCGACAAGATCAAAGCGCAACCCTTGCTGTTGGCAGAACAGGGCGAAAAGGCGCTGAACCTTAGCCGCGACCGGCGGCGGGAAATTCAGCGCGCACTGTCGCTGCTGGAGTATGACCCCAAAGGGATCGACGGGATTTTCGGGCGAGGATCGCGTGCGGCGATTCAGAAATGGCAGAATGTGAATGGTGAAACTGCGACTGGCTTCGTGACGCAATCGCAGATTGAACGGTTGGGCGCGCAGGCGGACCGCCGGGCGCAGGAATTGGAAATAGAGGCCGAGAAACGCAAGATTGAACTGGAACGCAAAGACCGCGCCTATTGGAGAGCGACCGGTCAAGGTGGTGACGAGACCGGGCTGCGCGCCTATCTGGAACGCTATCCTGATGGAGTTTTCGCAGAGATTGCCACCGCTCGGTTGGAGCCGTTTGAAGAGGCGCGTCGCGCTGCGGCGGCGGAGCAGGATCGTGCAGCTTGGGATGCGGCCGAGTCCGTCGGGTCGCTCGCGGCCTATGAGGGCTATGTTCAGGCGAACCCCGAAGGGGCGTTTGTCGAGCAAGCCCGCGCGAAGATTGCCGAGCTGGAATTCGAGGCGAAGAATGCGGGCGCGCTGGAAGCGGCACAACGCAACGAGGAACGGCTGGGGTTGAACGGCACCACGCGGCGATTGGTCGAGGATCGACTGGAGTCACTGGGGTTGAAACCCGGAGCCGTGGACGGAACATTTGATGATGACAGCCGCCGTGCGATCAGACGGTATCAAGAGGCGCGCAACCTGCCGCGCACGGGGTTCCTGAACCAGCAAACTCTGGTGCGCTTGCTGGCGGATTCAGTGCTGCGCTAGAGCGCTTTGCGGGCTTTCAGCGCGGCGGAGATTGTGCCGTCGTCAAGATAGTCGAGCTCCCCGCCGATGGGGACGCCTTGGGCGAGGGACGTGACGGCGACTCCGCGTGTTTCGAGCTCTCCGGCGATATAATGGGCGGTGGTTTGACCGTCGATCGTGGCGTTCAGGGCGAGGATCACCTCGGTGATCTGCTCCTCCGCGACGCGGGTCATCAGCTTGGGTATGCGGAGTTCTTCGGGGCCGACGGCGTCCAGCGCGGAGAGCGTGCCGCCGAGCACATGATAGCGGCCCTTGAAGACGCCGGAGCGTTCCATTGCCCAGAGGTCGGCCACGTCTTCGACGACGCAAATCTCGCCATTGGCGCGCTTGTGGGAGGTGCAGATATCGCAGACGTCAGACGTGCCGATATTGCCGCAGTTGAGGCATTCGCGCGCGGTGACGGCGACCTTTTGCAAGCTGTCGGACAAGGGTGTCATCAACAGCGCGCGTTTTTTGATCATGTGCAACACCGCGCGACGGGCCGAGCGGGGGCCAAGCCCGGGGAGCTTGGCCATCATCTCGATCAGAGCGTCGATGTCTTTCGTGCTACTCAAACGGGCGCGCCTTGTGTTGCTGTCGGAGCCTCCGGCGGAGGTATTTTTGAAGCAATGATAGGTTAGAAGGGGAGTTTCATTCCGGCGGGAATACCCATTTCTTCGGTGAGCTTGCTCATCTCGGATTCGGCCTTTGCCGCGGCTTTCGATTGCGCGTCTTTGATGGCGGCGAGGATCAGGTCTTCGACGACTTCCTTTTCGTCGGGGTGGAAGATCGACGGGTCGATGTCGAGACCGGTCAGGATGCCTTTGGCGGTGGCTGTGGCCTTGACCAGACCCGCGCCGCTTTCGCCTTGGACTTCGATGTTTTGCAGATCTTCCTGCATCCGGGTCATCTTGTCCTGCATTTCTTTGGCTTTTTTCATCATTCCGGCCATATCGCCGAGGCTGCCTAGTCCTTTGAGCATCTGAGTGTCTCCAATTGAGAAATCGTGTTTGGGGTGCTTATGACAGAGGGCATATAGGGGCCACAAGCGGGTGTGACTAGTCGTCCTCGAACGGGTCCCATTCGTCTTCCACCACGGGAAGCGCCTCGACGGCGGCTTCCTGGATCAAGTCTGCGGCGGTGCGGATTTCTATGATCTTGGCGCTTGGGAAGGCTTGGAGGGTGGCTTGCATCAGCGGGTGTTCAGTTGCCTCCGCCTTGAGTGCGTTGGCCTCGGCGTCGCGTTCGGCGGCCAGCGTGGGGGCACCGCCTTCGTTGACCAAGGTGACGGCCCAGCGTTGGCCGGTCCATTGCTGCAGGCGGGCGCCGAGACGCGCGGCGAGGTCGCGGGGGGCGTCGTCGGTGGGGACGAATTCGATGCGGCCGGGGGAGTAGTGGGCGAGCTGCACGTAGCCTTCGACCTCTACCAGTAGCTTCACGTCGCGATTGGTGCGGATCAGGCCGACGATGTGGTTGAAGGTGGGGTAGTGTGCCAGCGCGGTTTCCGCCGACAGGTCCAGCGCGGCGGAGGTGCCGCCGCCAGCGCTTACCGTTTGGGTTTGCGCCCGTGCGGTGGTCATGCCGCCTTGCGGGGCGGTGGTGCCCGCGGGTGGCGCGGGCGGCGGAGGCGTGTCTTGCATCTTGCGCACCAGTTCCTCGGGCGAGGGCAGGTCGGCCATGTGGGTGAGGCGGATGATTGCCATCTCGGCGGCCATCATGGCGTTGGGGGCGCTGGCGACTTCTTCGAGAGATTTCAGCAGGAGTTGCCACATGCGGGACATGGCGCGCATCGGAAGCGCCTCGGCCATTTGTGCGCCACGTGTGCGCTCGTCCGGGCCGACGGTGGGGTCGTCTGCGGCCTCTGGTGTGATCTTGATGACGGAGACCCAGTGGGTGATTTCGGCCAGATCGCGCAGCACGGCCATGGGGTCGGCGCCGTCGGCATATTGCGAGGACAACTCCTGCAACGCGCCCGCGGCGTCGCCCTTCATGATGAGGTCGAACAAGTCCAGCACGCGGCCACGGTCGGCGAGGCCGAGCATGGCGCGGACTTGCGGCGCTGTGGTCTCGCCCGCGCCGTGGGAAATGGCTTGGTCCATCAGGGACATGGCGTCGCGGACGGAGCCTTCGGCGGCGCGGGTGATCAGGGCCAGCGCGTCCTCGGCAATTTCGGCGTTTTCCTTGGCGGCGATGGATTGCAGGTGGGCGATCATCACCTCCGGCTCGATGCGGCGCAGATCAAAGCGCTGGCAACGGGACAGGACGGTGACCGGAACCTTGCGGATTTCTGTGGTGGCGAAGATGAATTTGACGTGCTCGGGCGGCTCTTCCAGCGTCTTCAACAGGGCGTTGAAGGCGGAGGTGGAGAGCATGTGCACCTCGTCGATGATGTAGATTTTGTAGCGCGCGGAGGCGGCGCGGTAATGCACAGAGTCGATGATTTCGCGGATGTCGCCGACGCCTGTGCGCGATGCCGCGTCCATTTCCATGACGTCGACATGGCGGCCTTCGGCGATGGCGACGCAGTTGTCGCAGACCCCACAAGGCTCCGTGGTCGGGCCACCTGTGCCGTCGGCACCAGTGCAGTTCATACCTTTGGCGATGATCCGCGCGGTGGTGGTTTTGCCGGTGCCGCGAATGCCCGTCATGATGAAGGCCTGCGCGATGCGGCCCGCGTCGAAGGCGTTTTTCAGGGTGCGGACCATGGCATCCTGACCGATCAGGTCGGCAAATGTCGCAGGGCGGTATTTCCGCGCCAGAACCTGATAGCCGCCGCTGGTCGTTTCAGTCATGGGAGTTCCTTGGATTCGGGTGCGCCCCAGAGCCTAATTCGCGAGGGCGGCGAGGTCCACTAGAGACTCCACAGCACCGCGCCGACGGCGGCGGCGGCGAGGCTCATCAGAAGGGCGAGGAAGCGGAAATTTCGGCTGGGGGTCGCCTCGGCATTGGTTTCATTGAGGCGGTCCCACGTTTTGGTGGCTTGCCTCTGCGCCGACCAGAAAATCAGGATCGCGACGATCAGGAACATTGAGGCCACGGCTTTGGCGGCCCAAGTGGGGTCGAAATCACCGAACACGGCTTTCAGGCCGATGGCGACGCCAATCGCGCCCAACCCGGTGCCCATCCAGCTGGCGAAGGTACGCTCGTTGGCCATGATCGTGCGATCTTCGGCCCAGTCGGTGCGCTCTTCGGCAAGGTCTTGGTTATCTTTGCTCATAATTGGCAAGGATAGGGCTTCGAGCGGTGATGGAAAGAAGAAAGCGCGCCATAGATCAGGCGCGCTGGGTGAGAGGTTGGACATCGACCCAAGTGGGGCTCGTTGTGGCTGCTTCCTTCCGGATCTGACCAGGTTGGCGAGGCACTTGCCCGCGCCAACCCCTCAAGACCGATATAGGCACAGATTCTCGCGAACGCAAGGTTTGCCAACTTTGTATTCCCGTGCCAGAAGCGGAGCAATCAAACGAGGGACTTACGGTGAAACTTGCGGAAACGGTTACCTTTGGCGGCTCGGGGCTGGATCGCGCGGCGCATTTGCGTGGCGATGCGGACGCGTTGAGTTCATTGCTGGACAATCCGGATACGGGTGTGTTGCCCGTTTGGCGGGGTAAGCCGTTGATTGGCGGCGAAGACCGGGACCGCCCTGCATGGCAATCTGCGAACCATCCGATTTTTTCCGAGGCGGACGAAGCACCGATCTTCTTGGGTCTGGACAACGGGGTCGCACGGTTTGCGCGTGATATATCGGGCTGGGAGCCGGACGAGAATTTGGACACGCTGAACCAGTTTCTTGACCCGTCCGAGCAGTATTATCCGGGGTTGCCCGACGACGAGCGGTTCTCGGAGCTGCGGGCGATCATGACGCATCTGACGCCGCGCGATGCAGAGTTGATTACAGCGGCAAAAGCCATTGGCAGCTGGCACGAGACGCATGGATATTGCGCCCGATGCGGTGCGAAAAGCACGATTTCCATGGCGGGCTGGCAGCGCGATTGCGACGCCTGCGGTGCGCACCACTTCCCGCGCACCGATCCGGTGGTGATCATGCTGGTCACCCATGGCAATTCGGTTCTTATGGGGCGCTCTCCGGGGTGGCCGGAGGGGATGTATTCCTGCCTTGCCGGATTTGTGGAGCCTGGGGAGACCATCGAGGCCGCAGTGCGCCGCGAGACGTTTGAGGAATCGGGCATTCGGGTGGGCGAGGTGGAGTATCTGTCGAGCCAGCCCTGGCCGTTTCCGGCATCGCTGATGTTCGGGTGTCGTGGTCATGCGCTTAGTACGGACATCACCATCGACCCTGTAGAAATTGAAGACGCAATCTGGGTCACCCGCGAAGAGATGATGGAGACGTTTGCGGGCAACAATCCGAAAATGAAAGCCGCCCGCAAAGGCGCAATCGCGCATTTCCTGTTGCTTAACTGGCTTCGGGATACGTTAGACTAAAGGAAAGATAAGCAAGAGCAGGCCGACATGAAATTTTCCACCAAGGAAGATCTTGAGATACCTATCGACGACGTCTTCGGGATGTTGTCGGATTTCGACGGGTTTGAACGCGCGATCCTGCGCCACGGGGCAGACGTCTCGCGCACCGACAAAATGGACGCCGTTGGCGTTGGCATGTCTTGGAAAGCCCGCGCGACCGTGCGCAGCAAAAAGCGCGACTTCGTTGTGAAGCTGGTCGAATATGACCGCCCAAACCAGATGCTGTTCGACGTAACAACAAAGAACATGGCTGCGACGTTTCTGGTGGAACTGGTGGCAATGTCGCGGACCCGCACGCGAATGCGGATCGAGCTAGACGTCAGACCGCAAACTCTGGCTGCCCGTTTGCTGATGCAATCGGCCAAACTGGCGCGGAATACGCTCAACCGCCGCTACAAAACACGGATCGCCCATTTCGCGAGTGATCTGGAAGACCGATACAAAAAAGGGCTCCGTGCAACCACCGCGTGAGCGTGAGGTCGTTTCTGCGGTCAAGCAAATCACTCCTGACAATACCTGTCAGGAGGCGTGATTTATAACTCCCCTTCGAATCAATCGAGCAGGAGTTTCCCAATGACCCGAACCGGCAGCTGCGCCTGTGGCGCTATTCGTTTTACCATCACCGCGCCGTTTATCGGTGTCGGGATGTGCCATTGCACGAAGTGCCAGAAAGCATCGGGCGGAGGTCCGAACTACGTCGCCCTGACCCCGAAAGACGGGTTGGAGGTCACGCAAGGACAACCGTCCATCTTTCAATCCGAGGGAAGCAGTGGCGGGACCATTGGTCGGGCGTTTTGTGGTGACTGCGGCACCCCGTTATGGAGCATTCCAGCGCATGAGCCGTTTTTCGCATTGAAGCTGGGCGCGTTGGACGACAATTCCGACCTTGAGCCGGAGATGCATATCTACGTCTCATCCGCGCCGAAATGGCATGGGATCAATGACGACCTGCCTAAGTTTCCCCAGATGCCGCCGTCTGGCTAAGGCCAAGGGCGAGGCGCAACACCTTGTCCACATTTTCGGACATCGGGCGGTCTCCTGTCAGGGCGGCGTCCAACGGTACCCAAGCGGCGTCCATCGCGTCGTCATCGGCGACGGGTGTGCCGGAGACGTATGTGCAGAGCACAGCGGCGAGCAGATAGTGGTGTTGCACCACGCCGTCGTCCGCTTGCGCAATGACGTCGATGTTCGTGAGGTAGCCTGTGGGTGTCGCGATGACGCCTGTTTCCTCCAGCAACTCGCGGGCGGCCGCTTCTAGGGCGGTCTCGCCGAGTTCTACATGGCCACCGGGGAAGCCCCAGAGACCCGCGTTTGGCGCGTTGCGGCGTTGGACCAACAGTGTATGGCCTTCGTGTACGACCACGGCAATCGCCCCGAGTTTGGGGCGACGCGGCTCAGTCACGGGCGAAGGCGGCAGGGTAGGTGCCGAGGATCTTGATCTCGGAGGTGAAGAACTCCAACTCCTCCATCGCGTGCTGGACGCCGATATCATCGGGGTGACCGGAGATGTCCGCGTAGAACTGCGTCGCGGTGAATTCGCCATCGACCATGTAGCTTTCCAGCTTGGTCATGTTGACGCCGTTGGTCGCGAAGCCGCCCATCGCCTTGTAGAGCGCGGCGGGGATGTTGCGCACGTTGAACACGAAGGACGTGATCATATGCGTATCACCGCGTCGCGACATGTCGGCTTTGGGCGACATGATCAGGAAGCGGGTGGTGTTGGTGTCGTGGTCTTCGATGTCGTGGGCAAGCACTTCGAGTCCATGGGTGTCGGCGGCCATCTCGGAGGCCAGCACGCCGATGCCTGCTTCCGGGTGTGCGGCAAGTTCGGCTGCAGCACCGGCGCTATCGGCGGCGGCCTCGCCACGGATGCCGTGCGCTTCAAGAAACGCGCGACACTGCGGGATCAGGACCAGATGTGCGCGCACGGTTTTGATGCTGTCGAGCGAGGTGCCTTTGGGGGCCATGAGGGCGATACGCACCCGCACGAAGGCTTCGTCGATGATGTGCAGGCCGGACTCTGGCAACAAGCGGTGAATGTCCGCGACGCGACCGTAAGTTGTGTTCTCGACAGGCAACATGGCAAGGGCGGCATTGCCCGTGCGGACGGCGTCGATCACCTCTTCGAACGTGGTGCAGGGCAGGGGCTCCATATCGGGGCGCGCACGCACGCAGGCCTCGTGAGAATAGGCGCCGAGCTCCCCTTGGAACGCAATTTTCTGAGTCATAGTGCATTTTCCCGCAAAAAGGCGTTTAGTCGCGGTGTCTAGCCCTTGCAGAACCGTATGGGAAGACGATACATACCGCCGAAACGCCAAACGGGTGAGAGACAGACATGTTTGACACGATGACAATGACCAAAGTTCTGGGTGCGCTCTGCGGATCGCTTCTGGTGTTCCTGCTGGGTGGCTGGGCTGCCGACCTGATCTACCACGGCGGCGAAGGCGGTCACGGGGACGAGCATCAGCAAGCCTATGTTATCGAAGTTGAAGGTGGCGAGGCCGAAGTCGAAGAAGAAGTTGTGGAAGTAGACTTCGACGAGATGATGGCACAGTCCGACGCCGAGAAAGGCGCCAAGGTCTTTTCCAAGTGCAAAGCCTGCCACAAGCTGGAAGACGGCGCGAACGGCACAGGTCCGCACCTGTATGGTGTCGTCGGACGTGATATTGCTGCTGTTGGTGACTTCGGATATTCCGACGTGCTGATCGGCAAAGAAGGCGAATGGTCGCCGGCGCAACTGCAAGCGTTCCTTGAGAACCCCAAGGCTTACGCGCCGGGCACCAAGATGAGCTTTGCAGGCCTTAAGAAGATTGAAGACCGCGCCAACCTAATCGCATATCTCGAGACAATTGGCGGCTAAGTCCGGCGTAGACATGATTTCCGAAAGGCCGTCCGATTGGGCGGCCTTTTTCGTTCCAAGTCGATCCGCTTCGCTCACAATCGCGCAATCGGCCTTGATTGTTGAACAAATCCGACTTCTTTTGGATTAACTGGTTAGTGTCGTGACGATGACAGGTCTCAGGAGGATCCAAATGAAGAACCGCCACCCGCAAGCTCTTGTAAAATCCCGATCCCACGCTGGTGCCCGGTTGAATTGGATGGGGGCGGGGTTGCTCCTGATTGCAGCTTTGATGGCCTCGGTCACTGCGGCTCGAAGCGAGACGATCATCAAGTCGCACGGTTTTTCCGACTTTGGCGAACTGAAATACCCTGCGGATTATCCGCATCTGAACTATGTGAATCCCGACGCGCCCAAGGGCGGAGAAATATCGGTATCGGCGCCGGGTACGTTTGACAGCATGAACCCGTTCAGCCGCAAAGGCCGCGGCGGCGCGTTGTCCAGCCTCCCTTACGAGCGGTTGATGGGCTCCGTCGATGACGATCCTTACAGCATGTATTGCCTGCTGTGCGAGACGCTGGAATACCCCGAAAGCCAGGAGTGGGTGATCTTCAACCTGCGACCGGAGGCGAAGTTCTCGGACGGAACACCAGTGACCGCGCATGACGTGGTCTTTACCGTGAAATCTTTCCTGACCGACGGCCTGCCATCTTTCGCGCAGGCCGTGTCGAAGTATTACAAAAGCTACGAGGCGCTGGACGACCATCGAATCAAATTCACCTTCAACGAAGGCATTCCGCGCAAAGGCCTTATCAGCCAAGCGGGCGTGTCGATTGCGTTTTCTCAAAAATGGTTCGAGGACAACAATGCCAACATCAAAGAGGCACGGCTGAATGCGGCGATAGGCTCGGGCCCTTACGTTCCGGTGGTGGTCGACCCCCCGCGGAGGATCGTCTACGAGCGCAACCCTGACTATTGGGGCGCGGACTTGCCGATCAACAAGGGGCGCTGGAACTTCGACCGCATCCGCATCGAGTATTTCGCGGACGACACGGCCGCATTGGAAGCGTTCAAGAGCGGCGTGTATACGTTTCGCCGCGAAAGCAGCTCTTTGAAGTGGGCAACAGCCTACGACTTCCCAGCCATCGAGGATGGCACCGTCGTCAAGGCAGAGCTGCCGAACGGCAACTTGCCGCCCGCCTATGGCATGGTGTTCAACCTGCGCCGAGACAAGTTCGATGACCCTCGGGTCCGTGAGGCGCTACAGTTGATGTATAACTTCACCTGGACGAACGAGACGCTGCAATTCGGGCTGTTCGCCCAGCGTGACTCGTTCTGGCAGAATACCGATCTGGAGGCGAAAGGCGTCGCCGAAGGGCTGGAGCTCGAATATCTGAAATCGGTGGAACATATGCTGGAAGACAAGTCGGTTCTGACGGAGCCTGTCGTGGTTGCCCATGAAAGCAGCGCGCGCCAGCTGGACCGCAAGAACCTGCGCAAAGCGAACACACTGTTTTCCGAAGCAGGATGGGAGGCCGACGCGAGCGGTATTTTGTCCAAGGACGGCAAGCCGTTCGAGCTTGAGTTCCTGTCCGGCAGCCCGGCCTATGACCGGTTGATCCAGCCCTATATCGAAAATTTGAAACGCATCGGCATTCAAGCGACATATACCCGCGTGGACCCCGCCCAATACACCAACCGCGAGCGCGGGTTTGACTGGGACATGGTCTATGACGGCTACGTCAACTATTTCGAGGAAGGCAGCGGCATTTCGCAGCGCTTTGGCTCGGAAGACGCGGAGTATTCGCTGTTCAACCCGTCGGGATATAGCTCACCAGCAGTGGACGAACTTATCAAAAAGATGCTGGACGCCGAGACGCTGGACCAAATGCAGGCGGCGGTACGGGCTACGGACCGTATCTTGCGCGCCGCGCGGATCATGATCCCTGCTTGGTATAATGACACGTTCTGGGTCGCATATTACGATATGTTCGAGCATCCTGAAAAATTGCCGCCACTGGCCTTGGGTCATCTGGATTTTTGGTGGTATAACGCCGACAAGGCTGCGGCCTTGAAGGCAAAAGGCGCCCTCTAGAGGCGTCGGAAAAACAGGCGGTAAGACCCGAACATGGGCGCATATATCCTCAGACGGCTTTTGCTGGTGATCCCGACATTGATCGGGATCATGATCGTGAACTTTGCGTTGACGCAGTTCGTGCCGGGCGGCCCGATCGAACAGATCATCGCAAACCTTGAAGGTCAGGGCGATGTCTTTGAAGGCTTCTCGGGAGGCAGTAACGACAGCCAGCTGGAGAGCCTGAGCTCCGACAGCAAATATGAGGGCGCGCGGGGGCTGCCGCCGGAATTCATCGCCAAGCTGGAGAAAGAATTCGGCTTCGACAAGCCGCCGTTGGAGCGGTTCCTGAACATGATGTGGAACTACCTGCGGTTCGATTTCGGCGAGAGCTATTTCCGCTCTATCGGCGTGCTTGATCTGGTTTTGGAGAAGATGCCTGTGTCGATCACGCTGGGGCTTTGGTCGACGATCATCGCCTATATCGTCTCGATCCCGCTGGGTATCCGCAAGGCTATCCGCGACGGGTCCAGCTTTGACACTTGGACCTCGGCGTTGATCATCGTGGCCTATGCCATTCCGGGGTTTCTATTCGCCATTGTGTTGCTGGTGCTGTTTGCGGGCGGATCCTATTACCAGTGGTTCCCGCTTCGTGGACTGACGTCTGACAATTTTGACGACCTGAGTGCGGTGGGTAAGGTTTTGGATTACCTCTGGCACATTGCGCTGCCGGTGACCGCCTCGACCATCGCCGCGTTTGCGACGCTGACCTTGCTGACGAAGAACTCGTTTCTGGACGAGATCAAGAAGCAGTATGTGGTGACGGCCAAGGCCAAGGGGTTGTCCGAGGGACGGGTGCTATATGGCCACGTCTTCCGCAACGCGATGCTGATCGTCATCGCGGGCTTCCCGAGCCTGTTTCTGGGCATCTTCCTGTCGGGATCGTTGATTATCGAAACCATCTTCTCGCTGGACGGCTTGGGGCGCTTGGCGTTTGAGGCGACGGTTGCGCGGGATTATCCGGTGGTGTTCGGGACGCTCTATTTCTTCGGGCTGATCGGCCTGATCGTCGGCATCCTGTCAGACCTGATGTATGTCTTCATTGACCCGCGCATCGACTTTGAAAGTCGCGAAACATGACGCTGTCGCCGCTGAACCAACGTCGCTGGACCAATTTCAAGCGCAACCGTCGCGCGCTGTGGTCGCTGTGGATTTTTGCCATCCTGTTCGGGCTGTCGTTATGTGCGGAGCTTATCGCCAACGACAAGCCGATCCTGATCAAATATCGTGGTGAGCTGTTCACCCCGTTTATCGAGTTCTATCCCGAGACAACATTTGGTAGCGACTCTCGGACCGAAGCCATCTATCGCGATATTGAGGTTCAGTGTTTGATCAAAACTGGCGGCATCGACGATTGCTGGGACGATCCCGAAGCTGTCATGGAAGAGGCCGCGACTGGTACGTTCAATGGTGAGCCGGTGGAGCAGGGGTGGATCATCAAGCCGATCATTCCCTACAGCTACACCACCATTGTCGACCGCCCCGGAACCGCGCCTGCGGCACCGGACGCGACGAACTGGCTGGGGACAGACAACACCTCGCGCGATGTAGCGGCGCGGGTGATCTACGGCTTCCGTCTGTCGATTGTGTTCACGCTTGTGGTGACTGTGGTGTCGTCCCTTATCGGTATCGCCGCGGGGGCCGTGCAGGGGTTCTTTGGCGGGCGCACGGACCTGATCTTCCAGCGGGTGCTGGAAATCTGGGGGGCCACCCCGAGCCTTTACGTCATCATCATCATGTTCGCCATTCTTGGACGAAGCTTCTGGCTGTTGGTCGCCTTGTCGATCCTGTTCGGCTGGCCCGCTTTGGTCGGTGTGGTGCGGGCCGAATTCCTGCGGGCGCGCAACTTTGAATATGTCCGCGCGGCGCGGGCGCTGGGGGTTTCCAACACCACAATCATGTTCCGCCACATGCTGCCCAACGCCATGGTCGCGACGCTGACCTTCCTGCCGTTCATTGTGACGGGGACCATCGGGATGCTGGCGTCCCTCGACTTTCTTGGCTTCGGCCTGCCATCCTCGGCCCCGTCCTTGGGGGAGCTGACTTTGCAAGCGAAACAGAACCTGCAAGCCCCGTGGCTGGCCTTTACCGCTTTCACCACCTTCGCCGTGATGCTGTCGCTGCTGGTGTTCATCTTCGAGGGTGTGCGCGACGCGTTTGACCCCAGAAAGACCTTCCAATGAGTTTGCTACTGGAGGTCAAAGACCTGTCCGTCAGCTTCCGCCAAGACGGTGAAGTGACCGAAGCGGTCAAGGGCGTGTCCTTCCATGTGGATCGCGGTGAGACCGTGGCTTTGGTGGGCGAGTCCGGCTCGGGCAAATCGGTATCGGCGCTGTCGACCGTTCAGCTGTTGCCTGACAGTGCGACGGTGACGGGGCAGATTAGTTATGACGGGAAAGACCTGACTGCGGCGAGCGAGCGCGAGTTGCGTCAGGTGCGCGGCAACGACATCAGCTTCATTTTCCAGGAGCCGATGACCTCGCTCAACCCGCTGCACACGCTGGAACGGCAGATCACCGAGAGCATCGAGTTGCACCAAGGTTTGCGCGGTGCGGCTGCGCGGGCGCGGGTGATCGAGCTGATGGAAAAGGTCGGCATCCGCGACGCAGAGAGCCGCCTGTCGAGCTACCCGCACCAGCTGTCTGGTGGGCAACGGCAGCGGGTGATGATTGCGATGGCGCTGGCCAACGGGCCGGAACTGCTGATCGCGGACGAGCCGACCACGGCGTTGGACGTGACCATTCAGGCGCAGATTCTGGAACTTCTCGCGGACCTTAAAAGGCGCGAAAACATGTCCTTGTTGTTCATTACCCATGATCTTGGCGTGGTGCGCAAGATTGCGGACCGCGTTTGCGTAATGCAGCACGGGCAGATCGTCGAGATGGGACCAACGGCAGAAATATTCGACAACCCGCAGCATCCTTACACCAAACTTTTGTTGGAGGCGGAGGCCACAGGTATTCCCGACCCCGTGCCGGAAAACGCTGAAGAGATGGTTTCCACCGAAGACCTGCGCATCTGGTTCCCCATTCAGACGGGATTATTGAAGCGCACGACAGGCCATGTGAAGGCAGTCAACGCAGCGACCGTGTCGGTGCGTGCGGGGGAAACCTTGGGCATCGTCGGAGAATCCGGCTCTGGCAAGACCACCTTGGCGCTGGCGATCATGCGGCTGATTTCGAGCAAGGGGGCGATCCAGTTCGAAGGCCGCGATATTCAGGGCCTGTCATCCAAGGATTTGCGCCCGCTTCGGGCAGATATGCAGATCGTGTTTCAAGACCCCTATGGCTCGCTTAGCCCACGTATGACGGTGGAGCAGATCATCGCCGAGGGCTTGGGCGTTCATGGCACCGAGCCGGGGCGTGACCGGCGCGAGATGGTCTCCGAGATCATGACAGAGGTGGGTCTAAAACCCGACTTGATGCACCGCTACCCGCATGAATTTTCAGGCGGTCAACGGCAGCGGATCGCAATTGCCCGCGCGATGATCCTGCGCCCCAAACTCGTTGTGCTGGACGAGCCAACAAGCGCGTTGGATATGACGGTTCAGGTGCAGATTGTGGAGTTGTTGCGCGACTTGCAGCAAAAATACGGGTTGGCCTACCTGTTCATCAGCCACGATCTGAAGGTTGTGCGGGCGATGTCGCATAAGGTGATCGTGATGAAGCAGGGCGATGTGGTCGAGATCGGCGACAGCGAAGAGCTGTTTGCCAACCCGAAAGTTCCCTACACCCAGCAGTTGCTGGCAGCCGCGCTGGAGCTAAAGGCGAAGTAGGGGGCGTTTAGGCCCCCGGGCCACGCACTTCACAATCATGACCGCGCGCGCTGAGGCGTTGGCACGCCAAGGTGGCTTTATTTTGCGACAGACCCACGAAATTGGCTTCCCATCCGCGCGGGCGATTTACGACCTTACGTAGCGCTTCGTCCAGCGTGTCGATTTCCTGCAATGCCGTTTTCAGCAAGAGCCGCTCGGCGGTGTTGCGCGTGGTGTAGTTGCCCAGAGAAATGGACCAATGACGCCCGCCTGACGTTGAGGCGCGGGTGATGATCCGGCGGGGCTGGGGCTTGCGCGCGGGCTCCGTGGTGTCGATGGCTGCTTGTACCAGGTTTTGCGGTTTCCGAATTGGTGTGACGACGGCTCCAGCGCTTGCAAGTTCTGTGCTTTGAGCGGCGCGGGTCGCCACCTCTGCACGGGCTTGGCTGACGTTATTGTCGACGCTCTCCACGATGGCGAGCAGCATGTCCTCGGACGGCGCGCGGTCAGGTCGCTGCAACGGTCTTGGGCTGGAGCGACGCGCGGTGATGGTCGGGGCGACCTTGATGACCTTCGGCTCGATCACGGTCTGTGCGGCAAGATTCGGACGGGTTGGTCTGCTCAACTTGGCGCGGGAGGGCGCGCGTTTGAAGCCCATGTCCAACAGCTCGGCGACGCGGGCATTGCGGGCGGCAGAGGATGTACCACCGAACACGGTGGCGATCACACGCTCGTTGCCACGCTCGGCGGAGGCGACGAGGTTGAAACCAGCGGCACGGGTATAGCCCGTCTTGATGCCGTCAGCGCCTTTGTAATTTTGCAAAAGGCGGCGGTTGGTGTTGGATACCTGCTTCACACCCGCATGAGTCGTCTGGCGGGAGAACAGGTTATAGTATTGCGGGTAGTCATAGATCAGGTGGCGACCAAGGGTTGTCATGTCACGGGCGGTGGACATATGGCCGTTTTCGGTCAGACCGTGAGCATTCTTGAAAGTGGTGTTGGTCATGCCAAGGGCTTTGGCCATGGCATTCATACGGCGTGCAAACGCGGCCTCGGAGCCGGAGACGGCTTCGCCAAGCGCGGTGGCAGCGTCATTGGCCGACTTCACGGATGCGGCCCGGATCAAATAGCGGATTGCAATGCGTTGGCCAGCCTTCAGGCCGAGTTTCGAAGGCTGCTCGGCGGCGGCTTTGCGGGAAATTTTAACCTTGGTGTCGAGTGTCAGCTCGCCCCGACGGATCGCGTCAAAGGTGACGTAGAGCGTCATCATCTTGGTCAAAGACGCTGGATGAAGTCGCGTGTCAGCGTTTCGTGCGTGAAGCACCTCGCCAGTGCGCGCGTCGATCACAAGCGCCGCATAGGGCGCTGCGTAGGTTGCCCCAGCCCAAGCGGATGCCACAAGAATAACCAGTCCTACACGGACTGCGTTCAAAAGACGTAAAACCACGACGTCTGCCCATTTTGCCTCGGGAATGACGTTGCATCCCCATTATTATTTTTCAGCCGATCACCGACCTTTGAAACACCGCTAGCACAAAGATCGGATTCAGAAAACAGTTTAGTTTCAGGCAGTTTGGGGGTGTCGTTGAAGTGTCTCACCCACATCTAGTGGCGGGGTCGTGGCGACCCACTAGATATTTGGAAAAAGGTATCAGGATGCCTCAGGAAACTCTAATTCACAGCGCTGTTGTTGCAGTAAACTTTCTCGCTTCAGCTCCGTTTCCTTCGCTTTGAGCGAGCGTAGTTTGCGCCGTTCCTGATCCAGATCGACAGCCACAGGCTTCTTGGTCGTCACAGGCTGCGGGTAATTACAGAAACTGAATCGCCCGTCGCCGCCTATTCCGGTGCCGACGCAAAAATTGGTGTAAATCACCGTGCGTGTTTCGGTTTGAATGGCATAGCCCCGATCAATGGTGGCCTGCGTATCGGCAATGAGCGCTTGCACGATGCGCAAATCCTTGACCGCATCTTGCATGCAGGTTTCGCGTGGGCTGGCGCAGGCGGACAGCAATAAAAGCGGGACAATCAGAATTTTTCTCATGAGACCATAATACTCCAGCTGCGACGCCAAGGGAACGTGACACTTGTCGCCGACAAATGTTAGCACGACGTGAAGCAAATAGGACAAGCCTGTGACTAACGATTTCGACGCCAAGAAAGCCCAAGCCTCTGTATGGTTCCGAAGCCTGCGCGACAATATCGTTGCCGCCTTCGAAGGCTTGGAAAATACCCAGACCGAAGGGCCGTTTGCGGACCAGCCAGCGGGAGCGTTTGAAGTGACCAAGACCACGCGCAGCTCTGACGACGGATCAGATGCGGGCGGTGGTTTGATGAGCGTGATGCGCGGCGGGCGCGTATTCGAGAAGGTCGGTGTGAATGTCTCGACGGTCTACGGCACGTTGGGCGAGCGGGCGCAGAAGGCCATGGCCGCACGGGGCGTGCCAGGGATGGCGGAGGACCCGCGGTTCTGGGCGTCGGGAATTTCGCTGGTGGCCCACATGCAGAACCCGCAAACACCAGCCGTTCACATGAACACCCGCATGTTCTGGACGCCGGGTGCGTGGTGGTTTGGGGGTGGGTCGGACCTGAACCCTTGCATCGAGCGTGAGGAAGACACTGCGTTTTTCCACAATGTGTTGAAAGAGTACTGCGACAAGCATGACGCCGGTTATTACCCGCGGTTCAAGGAATGGGCGGACGAGTATTTCTATGTTCCGCATCGTCACCGCGCGCGTGGCGTTGGTGGCATCTTTTATGACGATCTGAACACCGGTGATTGGGATGCGGATTTTGCGTTCACGCAGGATGTGGGCCGCGCATTTCTACCGGCGTTTATGGGGGTTACGGAAAAATGGCGGGATGCACCGTGGTCAGAGGCCGACAAGGAGGCGCAACTGGCGCATCGCGGGCTGTATGCGGAATACAACCTCGTCTACGATCGTGGGACCAAGTTCGGGCTGGAGACGGGTCATGACGCCAATGCGGTATTGATGAGCCTGCCGCCTGTCGCGAAGTGGTATTGAGTTTCGCCGCGCTGGCGCGCGTCGACCGGCCGGGGGACTTCATCCCCCGGACCCCCTGAGAATATTTTTGCCAAGATGAAAAGCGGGGAGGGGTCAGGCTTTGTCTGACAAAAGGTCCGCGCCGTCTTCTTCGGTGACCACGGCGTCGGCGGTGGCTTGTTCGACGTCGCTTTGTTCGTTGAGCAGGTTGCCCTCAACCTCCGGCATTGCATCGTCTGCGGCGGCCGCAGCGGCGACTTGCTTAGCGCCTTCGGAAAACTCCTGACTGGCGATGGCGA
The DNA here is from genome assembly GCF_900129235.1 of Litoreibacter ascidiaceicola. GTDB lineage: Bacteria > Pseudomonadota > Alphaproteobacteria > Rhodobacterales > Rhodobacteraceae > Litoreibacter > Litoreibacter ascidiaceicola. The sequence continues at coordinate 132,328 of NZ_FQUV01000008.1, forward strand.
GCGCGGATTTCTCGGCGGCCCCTTCGAGTTGCAGGACCGGAACGCCTTGTGGAAAAATGATTTCCCGTGCGTCGTCGGGCATGGAGACGCCTTCCTCGGTCAACCGCTTGGTAACCTGGCGCAGCAGGGCAGATTTGACCTTGAGGACGGAGAAGTCCTTGGCGTTCACCCAGTAGTAAGCCTTGATGTTCACCGTAGAGCTGCCGAGGCCGTCGACGAGAATCATCGGCTCCGGCTGGTTCAGCACGGCTTCGTGGCCCGCGATCACCTCGAGGATCAGGCTTTGGGCACGGGCAACCGATACATCGTACCCGACCCCGATCACCAGCGTGTCGCGGCGGTTGGCAGAACTGGTGTAGTTGACGATCGTGCTTTTGAAGATCATCGCGTTGGGGATCTGGATGTGGTTGCCTTCGGGGCTGAGGAGCACGGTCGAGCGTGTGTTCATCGAGCGCACCGAGCCTGCCATGCCTGCCACTTCGATGTAGTCACCGGACTGGAACGGGCGGCGAATGGACAGCAGCAGCGACGCCAGAAAGTTTTCTGCGATGTCGCGAAAGGCAAAACCGACGACGATGCCGATCACCCCCGCGCCACCGACAACAGAGACGGCGATTTGCGTGAGGCCCGCCACCTGCAACACCACGAACAACCCGATCAGGAATATCGGCAGCGCGATGGCGCGGCTGACGATGTCGCGCAGGAAAGGCGACGCGATGCCGCTCAAAAGCCAGCGGCGGATTCCCCTGGCCGCGAGCGATGACAGCCACCATGTCAGCGGCAGGATGATTAATGCCAGTACGATCAAGGGGAGAGAGGTGACGATACGTTTCCCAACAGATTTGATCTCACCCAGTGCGGGGGCAAAGGACCAGTTGGCCTCTTGCACCACCTGAATGCGGTTGACGACCGCGACCACGTCTTGAGTTTGTGACGCGAGATCGCGTGCCCATCGTTTATGATCGGCATTGGTGGTGCGCCCGTCGAGGAAGACGATGCCGTCCTTCACTTCGACACGCGAAAACTTGTACCAGCCGGTCGAGCGGAGGATGCCGACGATCCGGTCGGCGATCTGCTCGTCCCGCGCCGTAGGTTCGACCGAGACGGCTTGTGACGGGGACGTCACGTCCTGGCCGTCGCTTGATGCCTCTTGCGACAGGGCGGGGATGGACAGGGCGAAAACGGCGCAGAGCGCGAACAGGATACGAGTCATCATGCGCCTGACCCTAGCGGGACGGGCGGTTGGTGTTCCAGTGAAATATGCGCCTAGGCCGACGCGGTTTCGCGGACGGTGTCGATCATCAGTTGCACATTGTCAGGGTTGGCGTCGGGGGTGATGCCGTGGCCGAGGTTGAAGATGTGCGGGCCTTTGGAAAAGGCTTTGACGATGGCGCGGGTCTCCTCGACGAGATCCTTCCCGCCGGTCACCATGTGGCGCGAAGCAAGGTTGCCCTGAACGCAGCCATCGACCTGAACGTTTGCGGCGGCCCAATCGGCGGAGACGGAATTGTCGAGCGCTACGCAATCTGCACCCGTTGCTTTGGCAAACCCGATGTAGTTGTCGCCAGCTTCGCGGGGGAAGGCGATGATTGGCGTGTTCGGGTGGCGGGCTTTCAGTGCGGTAATGATCTTTGTTGTAGGGGCGAGGGCGTATTTGTTGAACGCATCGCCGGACAGCGAACCCGCCCAACTGTCGAACAATTTCACCACTTCGGCACCCGCGTCGATCTGCGCGGACAGGTATTCGATGGTGGCGTCAGTCAGCAGTTCGATCAAGGCGTCGAACACCTCGGGCTGTTCGATCCGCAGCTTGTGGGCGGGGGCTTGATCGGGTGTGCCCTGGCCCGCAATCATGTAAGTGGCCACGGTCCACGGGGCACCTGCGAAACCGATCAGCGTAGTGGTCTTGGGGAGCTCGCCTGCAAGGTTGCGTACCGTTTGGTAGATCGGCGACAGATGCTCGTGCACGTCTGACGGGCCTTTGAGTTTGGCGAAGTCGGCGGCGCTGGTCACGGTTGACAGGCGCGGGCCTTCGCCCGTGACGAACCACAGATCCGCCCCCAAGGCTTGCGGCAGCAGCAAGATGTCGGCGAACAGAATGGCCGCGTCGAAGTCGAAGCGGCGGAGCGGTTGAAGTGTGACCTCGGTCGCCAAATCAGGGTTGTAGCACAGCGACAGGAAGTCGCCGGCCTGCGCGCGGGTCGCCTTGTATTCTGGCAGATACCGACCCGCCTGGCGCATCATCCAGATCGGTGGCGTATCCAGTGTTTCGCCTGCCAATGCACGCATGATTTTCTTCTGCTCGGCCATGGCCACACTCCTTATGTTGCGACCTCTTGTCCGCGCTCGGGTGACCGAATGTCAAGGCGACAGCTTGTCAGCATAAGTGCGCCCATTTAAGCAGGCTGTCATGGCAATGAACCTACCCACCCCGACCTCACCCTTGCGGATTGGCACCCGCGGATCACCGCTTGCTCTGGCGCAGGCCTACGAGACGCGTGCGCGGCTTATGGCGGCGTTTGATTTGCCGGAAGAGGCGTTCGTCGTTGTGGTGATCAAGACCACGGGTGACGCCGTTCTGGACCGGTCGTTAAAAGAGATTGGCGGCAAGGGGCTGTTCACCCGAGAGATCGAGGAGGACTTGTTGTCGGTCAAGATCGACATTGCTGTCCACTCGATGAAGGACATGCCGGTGGAGCAACCGCAGGGCTTGCTGCTCGACACTTACCTGCCGCGCGAAGACGAGCGCGATGCGTTTGTGTCATTCAAGGCGAAAAGCATTGCGGATTTGGCGGTCGGCGAAACGGTCGGAACGTCGTCGTTGAGACGGCGTGCGCAGATTTTAAACCGCCGCCCTGATCTGAATGTGGTGGAGTTTCGTGGCAATGTGCAGACACGGCTGAAGAAACTGGATGCCGGGGTCGCGACGTGTACTTTCCTTGCGATGGCGGGGCTGAACCGGCTTGCGATGGATGGCGTTCCTGCGACCAGCATAGCAACCGACGAGATGCTTCCTGCCGTCGCACAAGGCGCGATCGGGATTGAGCGACGCGAGGATGATACCCGCGTGGCAGAGATGCTTGCCGCGATCCATGATGTTCCCACAGGTCAGAGGCTGGCTTGCGAGCGGGCCTATCTGGCGCAATTGGAGGGCTCTTGCGAGACGCCGATCGCCGGTTTGGCGGAGTTGAAGGGGGGAACTGTGCAATTCCGTGCCGAGATTTTGCGCCCTGACGGATCAGAAGCATTGAGTGATGCTGAAACCGCTTCGATCGAAGATGCTGCCGAGATGGGCCGTGCGGTGGCAGACCGGTTGACCGCGCGAGCGCCAAAGAACTTCTTTGATTGGCGGAGCTAGCCCGAGATCGGGTTAAGGTGCCACAAAGGGCTGCCAAGCGAATGCACCGGCATCGTTTCGCCCAACCTAAATCGCAAAATTGCCATAATTTAAGAGGATTGTTCCAACCACGCGAAGGAAAATTTGCGTGAGTTTTAACAATTTACTCAGGATTTAGGAGGTCAGAGAATGGAACATGGACGTCTTCAGCCGATGAAGGGTGCCTCCGGTCGGGAGAAAACAGCCTTTACAATGAAAACGATCAAAGAGCTATTGGAAGAAGAGGCGTTGAAGAAGACTCAAACGCCGATGCCGCTTCCAACTGTGCCAGAAGTGCAAGAGCCAGAAGCCGCAGCGCCAAGCGCTCCTGAACCATCTGCCGAGGCCGCAGCGCCAGCAGTCGAGGCTGAAAAACCAGCGGCGCCAAAAGCAGCTGCCTTACCACCGATTCCCCCCGCACCTGTTGCGCAGGCTGCTGAACAACCAGCGGAAAAACCGCGCTCGTTGCTCGGGCGTCTGATCGGTAGCTAACTGGCGCGTTGATCAACGTCTGCGAAGTTGCTCGAATGTTTGAGCATTTAGCGTTGGTTGATATTGGAATTAAAAAAGGCCGCTCCCGAGAGAGCGGCCTTTTTCTGTTCAGTCCAAAACGCCGAAGCGCTCAAGCTTGGCCCAAGAAATTAACCTTGGCGGGCTTTAAAGCGAGGCTGGGTTTTGTTGATCACGTAAACGCGGCCTTTGCGGCGCACGACCCGGCAATCCCGGTGGCGCGACTTCAGGGAGCGAAGTGAGTTCTTAACCTTCATGTCTCTTCTCCTATTCGTCCAGCGCGGTAGGGCGCCTTCAATTACAATTCGTTCAGATGGTGGGCACTACTGGGATCGAACCAGTGACCACTTCGATGTCAACGAAGTGCTCTACCGCTGAGCTAAGCGCCCATCTGACCTTCATTTTCCGATCCTATCCCACAGCAAAGGGGACGCAGCCGGAGCACGTTGGTCCGCGCTCTATAGAAGGAGTCGGAATGCTGTTCAAGGGCTTTTGAATGCGCAATTTTTAGCCCTATACTCTAGGCAACAGGAGCGGGCATGACGAACGACGCTTACACATTGACCCTACCAGAGGTCCAAACCAGTTACATGGTCTTTTCCAGCCCGCATAGTGGGCGGAATTATAGCCGCGCATTTCTGCGGCGCACGGTGCTGGACGATTTACAGATACGCTCATCGGAAGATGCGTTCGTGGACAGGCTGGTCGCTCCTGCGGCCAAGTATGGCTCGCCCTTTCTGGCGGCGAATATGCCTAGGGCCTTTCTTGACCTGAACCGCGCCTGCGACGAGTTGGATCCCGCAGTTGTGCAAGGCGTGCGCCGACCTGGCCACAACCCTCGGATTGCGTCGGGGCTTGGAGTTATCCCAAGGGTCGTCGCGAACGGGCGGGCAATTTACGCGGGGAAACTGTCGATAGAGGAGGCCAGTGCGCGGATCGAGCAGTACTGGCATCCGTATCACAAATGCCTTGGGACCCTGATGGAGGAAACCAACCGGACCTTCGGGCGCGCGGTGTTGGTCGACTTCCATTCTATGCCCCATGAAGCCGTGCAATCTGTGGCGCAGGTGGGGTTTTCCCGCCCTGAGGTGGTGCTAGGTGACCGTTTCGGCGCGGCGGCTGGTGGCGACATCGTTGACCGGATCGAGACCATATTTCTTGAGGCCGGATTGCGGGTCAGCCGGAACGCACCCTTTGCAGGGGCATATATAACGCAGGTCTACGGTCGTCCGTCGCGTGGCCATCATGCGATCCAGATCGAGATCGACCGCGCCCTATATATGAACGAGCAGTTTGTCAGGCCGAACGGCAATTTCGACAGCTTTTGCCAGTTGATGGAAAACGTCGTCGCGGAGATTGCGGATCTGGGCCGCCAAGAGCTGCCCTTGGCCGCCGAATAGACGCTACCGCAGGGAGCGGCCTTTCTTGATCGCATCGCTACCGAATTTCTCGCGAATCTTGTCGGTCGCCCGCTCGGCATCCGTGCGCTTCGCAGCATCAGGGTCGAGCAGGTCTGGCGTGCGGTCGGCGTCAGTTTCAGGCATCAGATCGGAAATGCCGACGCCAAGCAGGCGGTAAGGTCCTTCGTTTACATTGGCCATCAAGTCCCGCGCCGTGCGGTATATGCGGTCGGCCAGTTGCGTCGGGTCTCGCAAGGATTGGCGGCGGGTAATGAGTTTGAACTTGGCGGTCTTCAGCTTCAGCGTGACGACGCGGCCCGCAATTTGCTTGGCCTTCGCGCGATCCGCCACCTTTTCGGCCATGCGCCATAGGTGACCGTCCAACAGGTCAGTGTCGGCGGTGTCATCATGGAACGTGGTTTCGTTCGAGATCCCTTTGACCGGCTCATGGGCGGACACACGGCGGCGGTCTTCACCACGGGCAAGATGCCACAAGCGATCCCCCATCGAGCCAAAGCGCGCGTGTAAGTCTTGGCGGTCCCACCGGAGCAGGTCGGCGAATGTGCGAATACCGGCCTTTTCCAGACTCTCGCGGGTTACCGCGCCGACACCCCAGATCAAGGAGACGGGGCGGTCACGCAGGAAGTCGTCGGTTTCCGCCTTGCCGATAACAGAAAAACCGCGCGGCTTGTCTAAGTCGGACGCGACCTTTGCTAGGAACTTGTTGTGGCTCAATCCGATGGAGCCGCTCACACCGATGTCGCTTTCCATCCGGTTTACCAGCCGCGCCAGGATAACCGCGGGCGGGGCATGATGCAGTTTTTCAGTGCCTGTGAGGTCAAGAAAAGCCTCATCCAGTGACAGGGGTTCGATGGCGGGGGTCAGTTCCTGCATCAAGGCGCGGATTTGGCGGGACACGTCCACATAGACGTCCATGCGGCCACGCACGACTTCGGCCTCGGGGCAAAGCTTGAGCGCCTGAAACATCGGCATGGCGGAACGCACACCCTTGATGCGGGCGATGTAGCAGGCAGTAGAAACAACACCGCGCCTGCCGCCTCCAATTATTACGGGCTTGTCGCGCAGGGCCGGATTATCGCGCTTTTCGACCGACGCATAAAAGGCGTCGCAATCCATGTGGGCGATTGAAAGCTCGAACAGTTCTGGATGTGACATGACGCGGGGCGACCCGCAGGCGGGGCAGCGGGCGCCTTGGTCATATTGGTGGAAACAGGTGCGGCAAAGCGAAGGCATGGAGTGGTGATACGCCAGAGGGGTGTAGGCGGCAATCTTCTGCTATGAGTGGTGCATGGAATTTCACGGCGCAAAAGTAGCGGTATTTATCGGCGAGCGTCTGTTGGTCGCGTTGCGCGATGATTTTGATCACATCCCTTTTCCCGCGTGCTGGGATTTTGCCGGAGGCGGACGAGAGTTGGGGGAAAGCCCCGAAGAATGTGTGTTGCGCGAGTTGAAAGAAGAGTTCGGGCTTTCGTTGCCGCCCGATCAACTGGTCGGAAAATCCGTATATGAGACGCGGGAGCCGGTAGGGACCGCGTATTTCTTTGCCGCTCATTTGCCCACCGGAGCGGAATCGGGCGTAGTTTTCGGGGATGAAGGGCAGCGCTGGAAGCTCATGACACCAGAAGAATTCCTGTCCCGCAGCGATGCTATCGCGCATTTGCAGGATTGCTTACGGGTGTATCTGGAAAGACTCTAGCTGCCGATATCGACCGAAACAGACTGTTTCTTTCTTCTAAACGGGCCTTCTGCACCCCATATAAACCTTAGGACAGTGAAGGGAATTTATTGATGGAAGACATTATTTTGGGATTTTTGGGCAATAACGCAGTGTTCCTGCTGTTGTTCGTCTTTTTGGTCGTCGTCGTCCTCGCGGGCGTGCGGATCGTCCCTCAAAGCGACAAGTTCGTCGTTGAGCGATTTGGCCGCCTGCGCTCGGTGCTTGGGCCTGGCATCAACTTTATCGTGCCGTTTCTGGATCGTGTGGCGCACAAGATTTCCATTCTGGAACGCCAACTGCCGACTAATCGCCAAGATGCAATCACGTCAGACAACGTGTTGGTGCAGGTCGAAAGCAGCGTGTTTTACCGCATCATCGAACCGGAAAAGACGGTTTACCGTATTCGCGACATCGACGCGGCGATCATGACCACTGTTGTTGGTATCGTGCGCTCCGAGTTGGGTACGCTGGAGCTGGACCAAGTCCAGTCCAACCGTGGACAGTTGATCGAACGCATTCAATCTTCGCTCGAGAAGGTCGTGGATGACTGGGGCATTGAGGTAACCCGGGCCGAGATTTTGGACGTTAACCTTGATGACGCAACCCGCGCCGCGATGATGCAGCAGTTGAATGCAGAACGCGCGCGCCGTGCGCAAGTGACGGAAGCCGAAGGCTCCAAGCGGTCGGTGGAGCTGAATGCCGACGCGCAGCTTTATGCGGCCGAGCAATTGGCCAAAGCCCGCCGTATCGAAGCGGACGCCGAGGCCTATGCAACCGAAGTGGTTGCCGTCGCGATCAAGGAAAACGGCGTGGAGGCTGCACAGTATCAAGTGGCCTTGAAGCAGGTCGAGGCTCTGTCTGAAGTCGCTCAAGGGGCTGGCAAGCAAACCGTGTTGTTGCCGACCGCCGCGCTGGACGCCTTTGGCGACGCGTTTAAACTTCTGAAGGGGAGGACCTGATGGAACAATTCATTCTGTGGAACCAATACTGGGTTTGGTTCGCGCTGGCGTTGTTGCTGGGCGTGTTCGAAATCCTGATGCCGGGCTACATCCTGCTGGGCTTCGCAGTCGCGGCGGCGGCAATGGGTGTTGTGTTTGCAGTTGGTGTCTGGCCTGCCGGTATGATGATGGACTCGTTGCCCATCACTCTATCGGTCTATGGGGCAGCGTCGCTGATCACATGGTTGGGGCTGCGCCAATATTTTGGTCGCCGTAACGGTCAGGTCAAAGTCTGGGACAAAGATATCAACGAGAACTGATTCCTTTTTTCGACCGCGTAAAAAAGATCACATGCCCGTGCCATTGGTGCGGGCATTCACGCGTCCAGACGCCGAATAGTTTCAAATAATTTTGTGAATTGATCAGTTCTAACGGGCTTGTTATCCGCTGCTCAACCTTGCACCAAGTCTGTTCATATGCGCACCAATCGTGCGCAATTCTCACGAATCTGTTCATTGAGTGTGAGCGAGAAAAGCTCCAAATTGGGTTCATCAACAGCAACAACGCTGAACCTTAAAATCGAAACCGGAGTACTTAAAATGAAAACTATTATCGCAACTGTTATCGCCCTGACCGCAACCGCACCTGCTTTTGCTGACGTGAGCAACCCGCAAGCCTTCTTCGCCATGGGCAACGATTCTGCCGCTGAACTGACCGTGAGCGAAACATCGACAGGCAACGTGGCGAAAGCGCTGAAAGTTGGCATCTCGGCCAATGAATCCGCAGCAGAAATGAACGCAATGATCGGTGGCGCTGATGTAAGTCGCGACGTGCAAGCTTTCTTCGCACTCAGCAACGACTCTGCCGCTGAGCGTACAACGCTCAACTAAACTACTCGATCTCCTCCCGAGACCAGAAGCGGGCTCCTCTTAACTGAGGGGCCCGTTTTCTTATGGCAACTCGTCAAGGATCGCTTGGGCCGCTTCGCGTGCGTTTGTTGCTTGCCAGATCGGGCGGCCTACCACGATGTGGTCGGCCCCGTCGCTGATTGCTTTGGCTGGAGTTGCGACGCGTTTTTGGTCACCAAGCGCCGAACCGGACGGGCGCACGCCGGGGGTGACGATCAAACGACCCTCGGCCTCGGGGAGGGCGCGGATCATCGCGGCTTCTTGCGGGGATGCGATGACGCCGTCGGCACCCGCCTCTAGGGCTTTTGCCGCTCGTTCGAGCGTAATCTCGTGAATGTCGCCAGCTTTGATACAGCCATCATCCAGATCGGCGCGATCGAGCGACGTGAGAACCGTCACGCCAAGGATTTTCATGTTAGTCCCCGACGCGCCTTCCTTGGCGGCGCGCACGACATGGGGGTCGCCGTGGACGGTTAGGAAGTCATGATTAAACTGCGCAAGGCCACGGACGGCTGCTTCGACAGTTGCCCCGATGTCGAACAGTTTCATATCAAGAAAGATGCGTTTGCCGTGCTCGTCTTTCAGCTCGTTGGCAAGTGCAAGGCCACCACCGGTCAGCATCCCGAGGCCGATTTTGTAGAAATTTACGCTATCGCCAAGGCGCTGGCTTAAATCCAGCCCGGCGAGGGCATTGGGGAGGTCAATTGCAACGATCAGACGGTCATCGGACATGGGAGCAGGCCTTTGCAGCTAGGATTTGGCCCTAGCTGCCCGTCTGACGCCGTGTCGTCAAGCGGCGGTCTGCATATCCTTAAGACCCATGGTATCTTTAAGTTGACGGATCATGTCGTTGATGTGGATGAGGCGACCAGCTTTTTGAGTGGGTGAGCGCGACATCAACTTCGCACGGCCCTTCGCGCGATGCGTTTTGGCGCGTGCGACCAGAACGGTTGAAACCGCCTCGAAATCTGTCGCGATCGGTAAAGGAGCGGAGGTCGGAACCTTACGGGTCTCATGCCCCTCGTGAAACACAACCAAGGCCTCGAAACACCGCGTTGCGGCATTGTAGTTCAAGTTTTGCACTTCTGTTTGATAACTGCTCATAGTTACCTCCTTTTCATTACTAACAACGTAGGATCGAAAAGGTTCCGTCGCCACTAAACGGCAGTCACAACGTAGTGAATCATTGTAACGTCGAAATTTTGTGATCACACCCCTTGAGCAGGTGGAGGCTACTCCCCATCTAAGGTTTGAGATTTGTCAAAGCACAGTGCCGCCTAGCGGGCTACAATTCGACAAAGGCTTAATGAAAGGAACGTACCCAATGGATTTGGAAAAATTCACCGAGCGCGCCCGCGGATTCATCCAGGCCGCGCAAACGATCGCAATGCGTGAGGACCACCAGCGCCTTGCCCCTGAACACCTTCTCAAAGCGATTATGGATGACGAGCAGGGGCTCGCCTCCAACTTGATTTCTGCCGCTGGCGGCGCGCCTGCGCGCGTTAAAGAAGCCGTTGAGCTGGCGATGGAAAAAATCCCGAAAGTCACCGGATCCGGTGGGCAGGTCTACATGGACAGCCAAACCGGCAAAGTGCTGGATGAGGCCGAGAAATTGGCCAAGAAAGCTGGCGACAGTTTCGTGCCGGTGGAGCGGATGCTATGCGCCCTAGCGATGGTGAAAAGCCCCGCGAAGGACGCGTTGGACGCTGGCGCTGTTTCGGCGCAAAAGCTGAACTCGGCGATCAATGATGTTCGTAAAGGCCGCACTGCCGACAGCGCCAATGCCGAAGAAGGCTATGACGCCCTGAAGAAATACGCGCGTGACCTGACCGAGGCTGCGCGAGAAGGCAAAATTGACCCGATTATTGGTCGCGACGAAGAAATTCGTCGCACGATGCAGGTTCTGTCACGCCGCACCAAGAACAACCCTGTTTTGATCGGGGAGCCGGGAGTGGGTAAAACCGCGATTGCCGAGGGCCTTGCTTTGCGCATCGTTGATGGTGACGTCCCGGAAAGTTTGCGCAACAAGCGGCTGATGTCCTTGGACATGGGCGCACTGATTGCGGGTGCGAAATATCGCGGTGAGTTCGAGGAGCGTCTGAAAGCGATCCTGTCAGAGGTTACCGCCGCTGCGGGCGAGATCATTCTGTTCATCGACGAGATGCACACGCTGGTCGGTGCGGGCGCAAGCGAGGGGTCTATGGATGCCTCCAACCTGTTGAAACCTGCTTTGGCGCGGGGTGAATTGCACTGCGTTGGTGCCACCACTTTGGACGAATACCGCAAGCACGTTGAAAAAGATGCGGCCTTGGCACGGCGTTTCCAGCCCGTGATGGTGGCAGAGCCTACGGTGGAAGACACGGTGTCGATCCTGCGTGGCATCAAGGAGAAATACGAACTGCACCACGGTGTGCGGATCTCGGACAGTGCCTTGGTTGCGGCGGCAGAGCTTTCGCATCGCTATATCACCGACCGTTTCTTGCCGGATAAAGCCATCGACCTTGTAGACGAAGCCGCGTCGCGGTTGCGGATGGAAGTGGATTCCAAACCCGAAGAGCTGGACGCTTTGGATCGCCAAATCCTGCAACTGCAAATTGAAGCCGCTGCCCTGGAAAAAGAGGATGATGCCGCTTCGGTGGATCGTTTGGAGACCTTGCAAAAGGAACTGGGCGAGCTGCAAGAAAAGTCGTCCGAGATGACGGCCGCATGGCAGGCGGAACGCGACAAGCTGGAAGGCGCACGTGATCTAAAAGAAAAGCTGGACCGTGCGCGGGCCGAGTTGGATATTGCCAAACGCGAAGGCAACCTCGCCAAAGCGGGGGAGCTGTCTTACGGCGTGATCCCTGATCTGGAAAAGGCGTTGACCGAGGCTGAAAGCCGCGAAGAGACGCAGATGGTCGAAGAGGCCGTGCGGCCTGAGCAGATCGCCAGCGTTGTTGAGCGTTGGACCGGTATTCCGACCTCCAAAATGCTGGAAGGCGAGCGCGAGAAACTTCTGAAGATGGAAGAAGAGCTGGGTCGCCGTGTGATCGGGCAGCGTCTTCCTGTCCAAGCGGTCGCCAATGCCGTGCGTCGTGCGCGTGCTGGGCTGAACGACGAGAACCGCCCACTTGGCAGCTTCCTGTTCCTCGGGCCAACCGGCGTGGGTAAAACCGAGCTGACGAAGGCCGTGGCGGAGTACCTGTTCGATGATGACAGCGCGATGGTGCGTATTGATATGTCCGAGTTCATGGAGAAACACGCCGTGTCGCGTCTGATCGGTGCCCCTCCGGGCTATGTGGGCTATGATGAAGGCGGCGTTTTGACCGAGGCCGTGCGACGCAGACCTTATCAGGTTGTGTTGTTCGACGAGGTCGAAAAGGCACACCCTGACGTGTTCAACGTGCTGCTGCAGGTGCTGGATGACGGGGTTCTGACGGACGGCCAAGGCCGCACCGTGGACTTCAAGCAGACGCTGATCATCCTGACGTCGAACCTAGGGGCGCAGGCGCTAAGCCAGCTTCCTGAAGGCGCGGACGCAGCGGATGCCAAACGCGACGTGATGGACGCGGTGCGGGCGCATTTCCGCCCCGAGTTCCTGAATCGTCTGGACGAGACGATCATCTTCGACCGCCTAGCCCGCGACGACATGAACGCGATTGTGGATATCCAGATGGCGCGTTTGGAAAAACGTCTTGCTGGTCGCAAGATCACTTTGGCGCTGGACGAGGATGCCAAGCAATGGCTGGCTGACGAAGGCTACGATCCTGTGTTCGGGGCTCGGCCATTGAAGCGTGCCATTCAGCGTGCGCTGCAAGATCCGCTGGCCGAGATGATCTTGGCAGGCGAGGTGCTTGATGGCTCGACCGTCGAAGTGAGCGCAGGGCCGGACGGATTGCTGGTTGGTGGGCGCATTAGCGCGTCCAACAGACCAAAGCCGGACGACGCGGTGGTTCATTAACGTAAAAAGGGCGCCTTCGGGCGCCCTTTCACTATTCAGGTTTGGCCCTTCAGCTTGCGGGCATGATGACCTTGTCGATAACGTGGATGACGCCGTTAGACGCCTCGATGTCAGCCGCCGTTACGTTGGCATCATTCACCATCACACCACCCTCGGTTTTGATCGTCACTTCGCCGCCTTGGACGGTTGCTGCCGTCATGCCGTCGGACAGATCGCCCGACATCACTTTGCCAGCAACGACGTGATAGGTAAGGATCGCGGTTAGCTGATCCTTGTTTTCTGGCTTGAGCAGAGTTTCGACCGTGCCTTCGGGCAGGGCGGCAAACGCCTCGTCCGTGGGGGCGAAGACGGTGAACGGGCCTTCGCCTTTCAGGGTGTCAACCAAGCCTGCCGCTTGCACAGCGGCCACAAGGGTGCCGAAGCTGCCAGCGGCAACGGCTGTATCGACGATGTCCTTGGAGTGGCCATCTGCGAAGGCTGGTGCCGTCAGGGCTGCGGCGGCGGTCAAAGCGATAAAAGTTCTGCGGATCATATCGTGGTCTCCTGTTCACTACAAAAGACGCTCGTGATTGAGCATCGGAACCGATACGCACAAACCCCACGGCAGGATGCCGCCGATCAGCACTTTTTCATTCTTGACCAATCTCGAGCTTGGCCTAAGCAAACGGTTTCCCCGCTTTCCAATGACATTCTTGTTATCGCCCGTGATCGCAGCGCGGCTTATGGAGCATTCACTTGCGTGTTCTGGCGGCGCATCCGACAGTACGCAAAACATAAAATGGGGATCCGGTATGTGGATGTTTGATTGGGCGGGCTGGGTGATCGAAGTGATGGCATTGGCCTTCGTAGGTGTCATCGGTATCGCGGCGCTGTTGGCGTTGGTGCTGTTCGCCATCGACCGGTCCCAAACGAGCGACGCCATTCGGCGCAATTACCCAGTCATCGGACGGTTTCGGCATCTCTTCACCGAGCTGGGCGAGTTCTTCCGTCAATACTTTTTCGCGATGGATCGTGAGGAGCTACCGTTCAACAGGGCGCAGCGAGACTGGATATCCCGTTCCACCAGCGGTGAGGGAAACACAGTCGCGTTCGGATCGACCCGCGATCTTTCGGTGGTGGGTACGCCGCTTTTTGTGAATGCCGCGTTTCCACCGCTGGATGATCAATTTGCGTCCTCCGAGCCTTTGGTAATTGGCAGCACGTCACGACATCCCTTCGAGGCCAAATCGTTCTTCAACCTGTCCGGCATGTCTTACGGCGCGATTTCGAAACCTGCGGTGACCGCCCTTTCACGTGGAGCCAAGGAAGCAGGTATCTGGATGAACACGGGTGAGGGGGGGCTCAGCCCCTATCATCTGGAGGGTGGCGCGGACATCGTGTTCCAGATCGGCACTGCCAAATATGGCGTGCGCAACAAAGACGGATCGCTCAATGACGACAAGCTGCGCGAAGTGGCGGCACATCCCGAAGTGAAGATGTTCGAGATCAAGCTGGCGCAAGGGGCAAAGCCTGGCAAAGGGGGCATCCTGCCCGGTGCCAAGGTCACCGCCGAAATCGCCGCCATTCGCGGGATCGACGAGGGGCAAGACAGCATTTCACCCAATCGCCATGTCGAGGTATCCAACGTCGCTGAGTTATTGGACATGATTGCCCATGTCCGCGAAGTGACAGGCAAGCCGACGGGGATAAAAACGGTCTTTGGATCGGAGGCGCCGTTCCGCGACCTCTTTGATCTGGTGCTGCAACGCGACGAGGCCCCTGACTTTATTACCATCGACGGCGGAGAGGGCGGAACCGGTGCGGCCCCCCTTCCGCTGATGGATCTTGTCGGGGTTACGATCAAGGAAGCCTTGCCAGAAGTCGCGAACCTGCTGCGGGAATACGGATTGAAAGACCGGATACGACTGATTGCCTCCGGCAAGCTGATGGTGCCTGGCGATGTCGCTTGGGCGCTGGCCGCCGGAGCGGACTTTGTCACGTCCGCGCGGGGATTCATGTTTAGCCTTGGCTGCATTCAGGCCATGAAGTGCAACAAGAACACCTGCCCGACGGGCATCACCACGCATGATCCGAGGTTCCAGCAAGGATTGGTGCCGGAGGACAAGTATAAGAAGGTCGCGCGCTACGCCAAAGGCATCGTCAAGGAGGTGGAGCTGATCGCCCACTCCGTCGGTGTGCCCGAACCACGCCAGATGCGGCGCGAACATGTGCGGCTTGTGCAGGACACGGGTAAATCGGTGCCGATGGATGTGCTGTATCCGGTGAAGGACGCCGGTTAGGTGAACCGTTTGACACATTGTGCAATGGGCGATTGGAGGCCAAAATGGTTGATCTCCCGAGATGTCTTCAAAACTTGCTATAGTAGTCTCGCCGGCAGGTACTGCATGGCGATTTCGAAGAAAGGGTTTTCTGATGCTAACGGTAGATGAAGAAATTACGAGTGTGTCGCGACTACGTGAACTGCTACCGACCGAGGGCTTCACCAACACGTTTCTTAAGGTCACAGATCAGCTTAACGTCGTCGCGCGCAGGTTCATTGCCAACGCACCCTTTATAATTGTGGCCACAAAATCCTCGGAGGGATTGATTGATGTTTCACCGAAGGGAGACCCCGCTGGTTTTGTCGAGGTTTATGACAACAAAACGCTGATAATTCCTGATAGATTGGGCAATCATCGAGTCGATGGTTTCCAGAACATTCTTGAAGATCCAAATGTGGCTATTTTATTCATTGTTCCGGATCACGGCGACACTCTTCGTGTCGCTGGCAAAGCCCGGATCGTAAAGGATCGGGCGATTAACGAACGTCTCGCGATCAATGGCAAAGAGCCGCTTCTGGCCATGGTCGTCGAGGTGCAGGAAGCATTTATGCATTGCTCCAAATCGTTAATTCGGTCCCGACTTTGGTACCCGGACAGCTGGCCAGCACGTAAAACCGCCCCGACGTTGGCGGAGTGGGTTCTTGAAACTGTAGCGCGGAAACAAACCTTGGATGAGGTACAAGATGATCATTCTGCCGACGAGAGAACCCGTTTGTATTGATGTTTTTGACGCGCGCGAAGTGAAACAGCTCACGCTACGATGACACTAATCCCACAGTTTCGTGAGCTAGCCTCATTTGGTTTTGTGCCTTGGCGCGCGTAAGTCATAAGGGAACACGCAAAAGCGAGGACTCGATATTATGGCCAACCGGTTCAAATCTGATCTGACTCGGGGCGACGTCACCCCCGAAAACGTATTCCTGAACCGGCGGGCCTTCATGGCTGGTGCCTCGGCCTTGGCCGCCACGGGCATCGCGGGGCCTGCCTTGGCCTCTCAATACTCGACTGACGAAGAGCCCAACGCGTGGGATGAAATCACACAGTACAACAACTTCTACGAGTTCGGGACGGGCAAGTCCGACCCTGCTGAATATGCAGGGGCGTTGACGACTGATCCTTGGGAAGTCGAAATCGACGGCTTGGTCGACAAGCCCGGCACCTATTCCTTCAAAGACATCATGGCCGCCATGACCGTAGAAGAACGTATCTACCGCTTCCGCTGCGTCGAGGCATGGTCGATGGTCATCCCGTGGAACGGGTTTGAACTGGCCGATTTGCTGAACATGGCTGGCGTGCAAAGCGGAGCCAAATACGTCGCGTTTGAAACCCTGCTCCGCCCCGAGGAGATGTGGGGCCAGAAGCGGCGCTTCGTTCCATGGCCCTACCGCGAAGGTCTGCGTCTGGACGAGGCGATGCACCCGCTCACCATTATGGCGACGGGGATCTACGGCAAGCCGATCCCGAACCAGAACGGCGCGCCCATGCGTCTGGTTGTGCCGTGGAAATATGGTTTCAAGTCGATCAAGTCGATCGTGAAGATCACGCTGACCGACACACAGCCTGAAACCAGCTGGAACATGATCAACGCCAGCGAGTACGGCTTTTATAGCAACGTGAACCCCGCGGTGGATCACCCGCGCTGGTCGCAGGCATCCGAGCGTCGTGTCGGCGGCGGGCTTCTGGCCAAACGCATCCCGACGCCGATGTTCAACGGGTACGCGGATCAGGTTGCTAGCCTTTACGAGGGCATGGACCTTGCCAAAAATTTCTAAGCCCTCCTGATGTCGCACGCCTTGACCTCCGCGGAACGGATCAATGCCGTTCTGCGCCCGGTGCCGACCTGGCTGGTCTATTTGCTCGGTGCATTGCCGGGGCTCTATATCGTGGCGGGCATCGCTCTGACGTTGTCCGGCACGTTTGACCTGTTCGGGAACAGTCTTGGCGTCGACCCCGCCCGCACGATCGAGCACTGGTTGGGGGAGTTGGCACTACAGTTCTTCATTGCTACCATGTTGATCTCGGTGCTGCGGGATCGCTTCCGGTTAAAGCTGATCAAATTTCGCCGCCCTCTTGGATTGCTGACCTTCTTCTATGTCTGCTTGCATCTGAGTGTCTGGCTTGGACTGGATATCCAGTTCCGCTGGACAGAGGCTTGGGCCGACATCCTGAAGCGTCCATTTATTACAATCGGAATGCTTGGGTTCCTCATGCTGGTACCTCTGGCGGTGACGTCCAACAATGCGATGATCCGCCGGATGGGTCCTGTGGCTTGGCAACGTCTACACAAGCTTGCTTACCCGGCAATTCTTTTGGGTGGCTTGCACTATGTCATGGTTCAGAAGGTCTGGGAGACCGAACCTTTGGTGTATCTGGGTGTGATCGCAGGTTTGTTGGCTTTGCGCGGCAAACGTCTGATGCCCTGATTCCGACTCATTTGGCTGATCGAAAACTGAATCGCAGCTGAGTCTCCAGTTTTAAGCCTCAAAGAATCCACATTTTGTGGTTGTGTTGTGGATAACACCAAGAGGGGGCCGAAGTTGCCCCGAGGGCACCTTCGCAGGCGCAGAAATTTGCTACAATTTTGCAAAAAGAAAATCTCCATAAGTCTTTGTTTATAATGATTTATTTTACCGTCTTTCGAGATTTTTTTAGAATTTTCAAAAAAGGTGTTGCGGGCGTGGGCTAGTGGGCCTAGAACCCCCTTCACCGGCAGGGCAGTGATGCAGTGTCGGGGCGCTGGACGGGCTGAATGG
>NZ_FQUV01000006.1 GCF_900129235.1 Litoreibacter ascidiaceicola
CGATGATGCTTAAACGGACTATGCTGCATGAGGAGCCTCCACAAGATGAGCAAACCTCAAATATCAAACCGAAGACAGATTAGTGCAACAGACCCAAGAAATCTTGAATTTTTCCCATAACTGCCTCTTTCAGTTTTCACCGTCAGTAGTTTACGGCGCAGCGAACTAGAAAATCAACACCATTAACTCATGAAAGCTCTGATCAGTCGGACGTCACTACGCTGTTTAAGATAGATCAACGATCCTACTAGAGTGCGCTATTTACCTGCTACGCCAGGCCTGAGTACGGCCAAGAACTCCGCGCGAGGCAATAAGATGGAATATCCGCGCGCCAGCATTTGTATAGAAAATCATCATCCCCATAGCTGCAGCCGGAGCGATATCACCTGCGTCGTCCATGTTGAGAACCGCGATAGATGCGAGGGACGTTGATGGTGAATAGAGGAACACGACGGCCGAGACTGTCGTCATTGCGTTCACAAACAAGTAGATCGAAATATCTAGGATGGACGGCAGACAAACAGGCACAGTGACTCGGCCAAATAGTTTTAACGATGGTTGTTTTAACGACGCCGATACCGATTCAAATTCCCGGTCCATCTGCTGAAGCGCGGTTGTCGCAGTAAGGTGCGACACAGTGTAAAAGTGGGTTACAGAGCAAACGACAAGGATCGCCATTGTTCCGTAGATTATGTGTAGCGGGTTATCGGGATTGTTGAAGAAGAAGATATAGGCAAGCCCCAGAACCATCCCTGGAATAGCCATTGGCAGCATTGCAAACATCTGAAATAGCGCACGCCCGGTCTTAAAGCCGTTGGATTTCTCAACAAGATACGCCCCAAAAAAGATGATCGCAGTGCCTACAGTAGCCGTAAGCAAGCCCAGCTTGATCGAGTTGTAATATGAGCCCCAACCTCCACCGTCCATACGGTCAAATTGGAAGTTATTCAGGCTAAAGCTAAGGTCATACGGCCAGAATTTTACCAACGCGGCGAACTGGCACACGGCAAGAATACCGATGATAAATATGCCAACAAGGCTTGCATAGCCGAACAATATCCAATCGGCCTTTTTGTTTGGTTTTGGTTGATAAGGAACAGACCTAGCCGATAGCAGCGCAACTTGTTTGCTCTGCACAAAGCGGTCGATTGCAAATGCAAGGATCGCTGGCAGAATGAGGACCACGGACACCACTGCACCCATCTCAAAATTCTGCTGGCCGATGACTTGTTTGTAGATATCTACGGCTAATACATTGAACTGTCCGCCAATAACTTTGGGCAGGCCAAAATCAGTAATGACAAGGTTAAAGACCACAAAAGCCGCCGAGACCAAACCATATCGTGCACCTGGAATGGTCACAGTCCAAAAGGTCCGCCACGGCGTCGCACGCAGTGATGTGGCCGCCTCATAGAGCCGCCCATCTGAGATCGCTAAAGCCGTTGAAATGATCAAAAACGCATGTGGAAAGGTGAAGAACACTGATCCGATGACAATTCCAATCGGGCCGTAGATACTTGCACCAAACAGCATCTCTTTTAGAAACCCCTGATTACCAAACAGATACACCAGCGCAATGCCCGGCAACAGCGATGGGACGAGGATCGGAGCCATCGCAATCAGGCGGAACACGCCTTTGAAACGCATGCAGGAACGGCTCAGTGCATAGGCAAACCAAAAGGCCAGTGTGACAGTGATCATCGTACTTATGGTTGCGATAAAGACGGAGTTCTTGATCGAATTCGAAAGGGCAGGCGTGCTAAAATAGTTTTTGAAATTCCCAAGGCCGGTTGATTTGACCGGGCGGAGTTGAACGCGGCGAAAGGTATTGCTGTCCAATTCAACCCATTCGGTACTGTCGTTCAACGTTGATCCGACCAGAAACCGACCTTCGGCAGTTGTGTTGCGAAGACGATACTTGACCGGGCTGCGGAAACTAAAGTCGGGAAAGAATTGCGTCACGCCAACACGTCCATCTGATCCTGCGATCAGGTCGCTGTCGTCCAGCGCCTGAAGCTGGTCGTTCAAAAGCGCGAATGTAACGGCGTCGGAATAGAATGTTCCCGCTTGGTCACTTACCTGAACTTCGTAAGCTGACAGATCGAATTGAAATGTCGAAAAGGATTTGGACAGCATGGCATAGAGTGGGAACACCATCGTGATGAGAAGGTAGAGGCCGATCACCATCATGCTGCCCCGCATGATAAGGTCATCACGCGAGAGCTTTCCTTTTATGGTGGGGCCGGCGGGAAGGCTTTGCTGGGTCGCGTCGGTCATTCCGCCGCCTCCGGCCGCTCAAATGCCATCAATCTGTTCTTTGGAAGTTCAACGGTCATCTTGCCACCCTGTTCAAGGCTGAGTCTGCGCACAGCGTTGATAGAAAAGTCTGCAATCAACTCGCTGTTTCCAAAGCGCTCGTGATGCAATCTGCAACGCCAGAACGATCCGAGAAACTCCATTTCACCCACCACGACTTCAAGGGCGTTTTCCTCCGTTTCAATAACGTCATCCGATCCCAGCACATGGGTTTCGTCCCCGTGTGGGATTACATCTTCGGGACGAATTGCGGCGATAATTGGATGGCCTTCAGCGAAATCATGCCCCAAAGATTGCATAGTTGCACTCCCAAAGCTGACTGCACCGCTTGGCCCAGCCAGGGCTGGAATCTGGTTCATTTCACCGATGAAGTCGGCCACGAACAGTGTTTTGGGGGTGCTATAGATTTCAGTTGGGGTTCCAACCTGCTCAATCACCCCGTCTTTCATGACAACGATGCGGTCGGCCATCGCGAGGGCCTCTTCCTGATCATGCGTCACCATCACTGTCGTCACACCAAGTTGGCGTTGCAGTTCTTTGATCTCGTGACGCAAATAGACGCGCACTTTGGCATCAAGCGCCGACAGGGGTTCGTCCAAAAGCAGTAAGCCGGGGTTGGTCGCGATCGCGCGCGCCAAAGCGATCCGCTGTTGTTGCCCTCCAGACAATTGTGCTGGGTACTTCTTGCTTTGATCGACCAGCCCCACCATGGTGAGAAGCTCGGACACCCGCGCCTTTATCTCAGGTTTTGAGCGTCCGGTGTTCTCCAATCCAAACGCCACATTCTTTTCAATCGTTAGGTTCGGGAACAACGCATAAGATTGAAAGACAATCCCAAAATCACGTTCAGAAGGGGGCAGGTTTGACACGTCCTTGCCGCCCTGATGCACACTGCCTTTGGTCTGCAGGTCCAGTCCCGCAATTGCGCGCAGCAGCGTTGTCTTGCCGCAGCCCGAAGGTCCAAGAAAGCAGATCAACTCACCCTCATAGATATCAAGCGAGACATCCTTGAGCGCGAGGAACTTTCCGAAAGCTTTCCAGAGGTTTTGAATTTTGAGATAGGGCTCTGATCCGTCAAGAGGCAAGGGCAAACATCCTTATTACATCGCAGAACAAATTCCGGCGAAGAACCGGTCTTCTGGAAAGAGGAGGGGGTTGTTTAAGAGGTGCGAGAGCGCCCAGTCATCAGGCGCTCTTGCGAAGTCTAGATCGCTTACTTTGGATCAGACTTGCCGTCATAGCGGCCCGCCCATTCTTTTAGGATTGCAGCCCGATTGTTTGCTGCAAACTCAAAGTCGTTGTCGATCATCGCGTCCAACAGATTTGCTGGGAAGTGCTCAACCGGTTTGGCAATGCCAGGATATGCCACGACTGCATAGCCAACATTGTACATTTCGTTGGCTTCCTTGGTGATCGTGAAATCAAGCAGCTTCTGTGCGGCTTCCAGATCATCAGTGCCCGCGACAATGGCCGTGGCCTCCATGTCCCAGCCAACACCCTCGGAAGGGACGATGATTTCTAGAGGTGCACCGGCAGCTTTGGACTTGGCACCGCGGAAGGCAAAGGAAACGCCAATCGGGATTTCACCTGAGGCTGCTAGCTTACATGGTGCGGATCCTGAGTGCGTATACCGCGCGATGTTTTCATGAAGTCCATCCATGAAAGCCCAGCCGTCATCTTCACCGAATATCTGCAACCAGCTGGATACATCCAGAAATCCGGTGCCGGACGAAGCGGGGTTGGGCATGATAATATGGCCCTTGTATTGGGCGTCCGTAAGGTCTTTCCACGACGTCGGCGGGGTTAAGCCAAGCTTTTCTGCTTCGACAGTGTTATAACAGACCGACGCAACCCATGCGTCCATGCCAACCCACGCGGGCGTCTCGTCTTTATCTACAAACTTCGGATCGAGCTTTTCAACGCCAGCAGGCGCATAAGCCTCCAGCATGCCTTCGGATTTAAGCAGCAACAACGAAGTCGCGGCCAGTCCCCAAACCACGTCAGCTTGTGGATTATCACGTTCTGCTAGCAGCTTTGCGGTTATAACACCGGTTGAATCGCGTACCCAGTTGATTTTAATATCCGGGTGGATTGCATTAAAGGTCTCTGCGTAACGGGCCAGATCCTCGGCCTCGATTGCGGTATAAACTGTCAATTCAGCTTCTGCAAAAGCGGCTGTGGCGCTGATCGCCAAGGCTGCAACGCTTGTCATTGCTTTTTGAAAAATAGTCATGTTTTGTTAACTCCCTTCGAGTTTTCCGAAGCCCTTCTGATGTGGTTTCGGAGGTATTGCATTACTCTCGCAGAAAAAGATAACAAACCAAATTGATATTTCCTTTAAATGTATAGGGTAAGCTTATGTGTTATTTGCGCTGATCCCAATGGTTTTTGGAGCGAAGAGTTTCCTCCTCGCCCTCCATAAAAATAAAGATTTTCAATCTATTAACCGACCTTATCGAGCCTCAAGCCGTACTTTGTTTGTCACCCATCCGCCCGGACCCGTTCTGATTTAGGATCATAGGGCGTGCGAAGATGCGCTTTGGCTGCGAAGCGCATCCCGGCCACATCAACTTCAAAGGAATGTGCCTTGATAAAATCAGCCTTCACCGGTTCGGTTGCATTGATCTCGCATAACGCAACAGCCGCGCCAAGTGTGTGTCCATATCCGGCCGAGCGCACTTCGCCGATTTCGACGCCGTCACACAAGACCGCTTCGCCACCCCAAAGTTGAACCATTTCATCTTCAACGACCAATTGAATGATCCGCTTGCTCAGGTGATTGGGATCGGCTTTGGCAGCAACTAGTGCGTCCTTTCCAATGAATCCACTGGGCTTGTCAAAATCTACAGCAAAGCTGAGGCCCGCTTGCAAAGGTGTGATATCCGGCGTCAGTTCACGGCTCCAAGCGCGAAAGCCCTTTTCAAGACGCAAGCCATCAAGCGCATAATATCCTGCGTCAATAATACCGTGATCCTGTCCAGCCCGTTTCAGGTCTTCGTAGACCCCGACAGTAAATTCCACCGGAACGATCAGTTCCCAACCCAATTCACCCACGTATGTCATGCGGTTAGCCCAGACAGTGGCATAGCCCAGATCAATTTTTTGCACAGTTCCAAACGGGAAAGCGGCATTTGACAAGTTGGTTTTGGTTAACTGCTGAAGTACTTGGCGTGACTTCGGCCCCATGAGTGCCAGGACAGACCAGGCCGCCGTCACGTCCGTCAGAAAGACATGTGCATCTGGCGAGAAATTCTTGCCAATCCAATCAGCGTCCCGAACGGCTTGTGCTGATCCGGTGATCAACAGGAACTCCTGCTCTTTCAGTCGCAAAACAGTCAGGTCACTTTCGAACCCTCCGCGGGTATTCAGCAGGCCCGTGTAAACGGTGCCACCGACCGCGACGTCGATATTGGCAGCACAAATTCTGTTGAGTTCCGTGCAAGCGTCACAGCCCTGAACCAGCAATTTGGCAAAGGAACTTTGGTCGAATACCGCAACATCTTCCCGTGTCGCCTTGTGTTCTGCGGCTACGGCATCGTGCCAATTCTGGCGGCCAAAGCTGTATTCGTTTTCAGGTGTTGTGCCTTCGGGTGCAAACCAGTTCGCCCGCTCCCACCCCATCTTGGAACCGAACACCGCATTTTTTGCTGCAAGCCGATCATAAAGTGCAGAACGGCGAAAGGGGCGTGCGGTGTCCAACTCCCGATTGGGCCAAGGCATTGCGTAATGCAGCCCCAGCGTTTCTTTGACTCGGTCATGCAGCCATGTCGGGTTATTGTTAAAATCAGCAAAGCGGCGGATATCGACGGCAAAAAGATCTGACGTTGGCTCTCCGTGCACGATCCACTCAGCAAGGGCACGGCCTGCGCCACCCGCACTCGCGATACCCATTGAGTTGAATCCGGCGCCAACAAAGAAATTCTTTAACTCTGGCGCTTCGCCAAGCAGGTAGTTGTTGTCGGGTGTAAAGCTTTCAGGGCCGTTGTAGAATTTGCGCACACCTGTGGTTTCCATTTCTGGAACCCGGATCAGGGCATTTTCGAGCAAGATTTCAAATTGCTCCCAGTCATCGGGCAACAACGAGAATTCAAATTTGTCAGGAATACCATCCATGCCCCAGGGCTTCGCCTCTGGCTCAAACCCGCCCATGACCAGCCCACCGGTTTCTTCTTTGAAATAGATAAAGCCATCGGGGTCGCGCAAAACCGGCAGGTCGGGATTAACGCCTTTCATGGTTTCGGTCACGATATACATATGCTCTGCGGAATGAAGCGGGACGTTCACGCCACACATCTTGCCAAGGCTGCGCGCCCATTGGCCCGCACAATTCACCACGACTTCCGCTTCGATCCTGCCCTGATCTGTCTCGACTCCCGTTACCCGACCGTCCTTTGTCAGAACATCTGTTACCTTGATCCCTTCGATCACCTTTGCGCCGCGCATTCTGGCACCTTTGGCAAGGGATTGGGTCAAATCAGTGGGGTTGGCCTTGCCGTCACCGGGCATCCATATGCCCCCTTTAAGGTCATCCACTTGCATGACGGGCCACTTGTCTTGCGCCTGCTGCGGGGTGAGTACATCAACATCGACACCTTGCGCGCGCGCTGCGGCCGCCGTGCGCATGAGCATCGTCATGCGATCTTCGGTACGGGCGACGGTGACAGACCCACATTGCATCCATCCCGTTGCAAGTTCGGTCTCTGCCTCAAGGTCGGCGTAGAGTTGTGTCGAATAGCGGATCAGATTCGTCATGGCGGGTTGGCTGCGCAGTTGACCGACCAATCCGGCGGCGTGCCATGTGGTTCCGCAACTCAACTGACCCTGTTCAAGCAGCACCACATCGTTGTGGCCCATTTTTGCCAGATGATAAGCAACGGAGCACCCGACGATGCCGCCGCCCACGATTACATATTGCGCTCTTTCGGGAAGTTCCGTTTTGGCCATGCCAACTCTCCAATGCAAATTCGCTTTGCATTAGATTGCGTTATTTGGCAAAACTTGGCAAACAAAATCTACGCCTCGGAAGCGATATCAAGCCGATACCCTCGTTGCGATATCGCGCGGCGGATATCATCATCTGGCGCAATATCCGTCACGATACGCGTCGGTTTTGGAGGCGCATTAAAAACCACATGCCCGACGACACCAAATTTTTGGCTATCGGCCACCATAATCGGATTTTGTGATTGGGACAGCATCAGGTGGCGCATGCTGGACGCCTCGCGGCTGAAGTCGGTCAAAAACGCTGACGGGCTAAGGCCACCCGCGCTCACGACGGCAAAATCCGCGCGGTATCGCGCGACGCTTTCCAACGCCTCAACACCCTGTACGGCCATTTCGGTCACATCGACTTTGCCACCAATGATTACCAGCTCGGCCGTTGCTTGGGCGATCACCTCAGCAACTTTAAGATCATTGGTATAGACGATCAGGCCGCTATGATGTGTCAGGGCTTTGGCCAAGGCGAGCACGGACGACCCGTTGTCCAAGAATAGCGAAGCTCCGTTTGGAATTTGCGACGCTAGATATTGTGCGATCAGGAACTTACCCTGAATATTCAGCTTGGACCTGCGGGTTATGGGCAGTTCGCTGGTGCGGATCTTGGTCGCGCCGCCGCGTATCTTTTCAAGCTTTTTATGTTGGGCCAAAAGCTCGATGTCTTTGCGAACCGTTTCACGCGACACGCCAAGCTGTTCTGTCAGTGCCCGGATAGAAACCGTCGGCTTTTGGTCAAGCCGCTCAAGAATTATCGCGTGTCGCTCTGTCGCCAACATCAGTGGCTTTCCCTATCTTTCCACCGATCAGACAGAAAACAACATTCTAACGCTGACGCACGTCTAGGTCGTCGTAATCCTGCTCAATCAGGCGTGTTTCAAGCAACTGGCCGCCCCTGTGAAGGAGCGGGTAAGCAGCCGAGGCTATGTGGCTGTTAAAGTCACGTAACGCGCCGACGGTTTCAAGATGAATGTCGCTGGAATCGAAACTGATCTGGACCCCTTCGCTCAGACGCTTCAAATGGCGCTTGCGGCTTTTACGCTCCAGCCGCGCCATTTCCTGCTTTTCCTCCAACAGCAAGCGTGCACTTTCAAGATCATCGGAAACGAGAAGGTTAGAGGCCAGCAGCAAGTTCGCTTTGGTCCGCTCATGCATATTTGTAATTTCTGAGGCCCCGTCTTGGGAAAACCGGATACCCTTCTCGTACATCTCTTTCGCGAGTGGGATCATGCGTTTGGCCACAATGTCCCCCGCAGTTTCCACTGCGATCGCATACTCGGTGATTTCGCGAACCCGTTTATTGTCCTGTTTAGAAAGGTCCGTGTTTTGCAGCGCAGCTGCATAACGCCGAACATCGTCCAATGCCGTGTTCACGAAAGCATCTTGCGAAAGAACCATACGGGCGCGGTCAGGATCATATTTTGTATAGATATCCATAACCGGAGTTACCATGGTCTCGACCAACTGGATCATGCGCAACGCTTCGCGCTTCAGGTTCGTAATCGCCAGATGCGGCTTGTCCAGAACGGCTTCGTCAAGCGTTGTCTTATAGAGTGGGGATTGCTCTTCTGCGGTGGGAGGGTCGTCAGGCAGAAATTTCAAAAATGGACGTTCCAGCCTGTGCGCAAAGATCAATACCATCAACAGAAGCGCGTTAAACAATATGTGTGTGTTGATTAACGTCTGTGCGGAGGTCTCAGATCCGAAATATTGCAAAAGGCCAAATTTGTTGATCACATACAGGGCGATTAGGGCACCGCTTCCGCGCACGGCCAAATTCGCCACTGGAACCCGCCTCGCCGCATTTTTCATGCCCCTGCTGAGCCACACAGGAATGATAGCGCTGCCCAGATTGGCACCAAGCACCAAGGACACCCCAGCAGCAACCGGGATCGCGCCAATCGAGACCAGCGTCACACACATCAGGATGACCGCAACACTCGAGTGCATCAAGAAAGCCAATAAGGCCCCGACGATAAATGCCGTCAGGAAATCCGTCGCAAGGTAGTCTGCAATTACTGGCAAGAAAGTGCTGTCGCGGATGGGGTCCATCGTTTCTCGAAGGTACCGGAGCGAAATCAGAATAAAGGCAATGCCAAGTATTATTCGGCCCGCTTGGCGAAGCTTGCGTTGCTCTGACTTGACAAAAAGACCGCCGCCCACCGCCAGTAGAACTGGGACCAACCACGCCAGATCGAAAGAGAACACCTGAATCAAAAGTGCTGATCCAAGGTCTGCCCCCAACACGACGGACAAGCCGACACCGAACGAAATGGCACCGGTCGCGGAAAATCCGGCGACCAACAACGCGACCGCAGCGGAGCTTTGCAGGATAATGGCAAGCACAAGGCCCGTTGCACCGGCGCTCACGCGGTTGCGATTCTCGGTGACGACACGCTTGAAGGACGACCCAAAAGCGCGCTCAATACCGGTCCTCACCATGCGTACCGCAAACAGCAGCAGCATTGTGGCGCCCATCAACTCAACAATGAATGAGATAATGATCATTGTTAGACATTCACCCCAGCGATTGTCGCGATGCCCAGGCCCACGATTAGAGCAGCGAGCAAACGGTCGCGGCGGGGGCCTTCGGAGAACCAAAACACGCCCATCAGCGCAGCAAAGATTACGGATGTTTCACGCAAAGCTGAAACGACACCCAGCGGGGCTTGCGTTTTTGCGTATAGAACCAGCCCGTAAGCCGCCCCAGAAACGACCCCGCCAAAAAGGCCAATCGCAATGGCGCGGCCGGACATATTCTGAAGTCTCTCCCATCGGCTTGTGAAAACGAATACCACGACGAAGAGTTCGGACACGAACAACCAACCGATATAGCCCGTCGGACTGCCCGAGACGCGGACCCCAACGCCATCCACGATGGAATAGCTGGCGATAACAACGGCGACACCAACGGCTGCGACCAGCCCGGCACGGGAAATGCCAGACGTAAATACGCCGCGCGCCAAAAGCAGGATGCCTGCAGAGACCGCGAAAACGCCCAGCCAAACAACCAAAGGCAGCTCTTCGCCCACCCAAATTAATGCGCCAACGGCAATCAACACGGGAGAAAGACCACGCGCGATAGGATAAACGATGCTTAAATCTCCGGTCCGGTACGCGATGCTCAACAACGCGTAATATCCCCAGTGAATGACCGTCGAGGCAACAATATATGGAATTGCGGCTGAGGATGGGGCCGCGCTAAACGCCAAAAGCGCAAATCCCGGGATAACATGCCCCGCAGCGACAAGGCCCAGCACGATCGTCCTGTCACCTGCGCCTTTTACGATGGCATTCCATAATGCGTGAAGAAACGCAGCGAAGACGACAATGAGGAAGATGCTCAGGCTCAAGATTTGCAACCCTGTACCGCTTTTTCGACAATGCCAAGCGCCTCGTCCAACTCAGTGCGGGAAATCGTCAACGGCGGTGAAAGCGTTAGCACGTTTCCTGCGCTGATCTTGAAACTCAGACCGTTCGAAAGGCAGGAATAATAGATCTGTTCAGCCAGTTCAGGCGCCGGCGTGCGGGTATCTTGGGCGGATACGATCTCAATGCCAAACATCAAGCCTCGCCCCCTGATATCGCCGACATTGGGATGGGTACTCAAGGTTTCACGCAAACGATCTTGTGCGTGGGTGCCGAGCGTGGCGGCACATTCGACGAGCCCTTCGTCCTCGATGATATCCAGTGTCGTTAAGGCGGCCCGTGCGGTCACCGGGTTTTTCTCGTGAGTGTAATGCCCGATTGCAAAGTCACCTGCTACATCCAGATAACGTCGCGCAACAACTGCGGCAATCGGCAAAATACCCCCGCCAAGCGCTTTTCCGAGCGTAACAATATCAGGGATAAAGTCGTCATGCTGAAACGCAAACATCTCGCCTGTTTTGCCTAGGCCCGTCGGAATTTCATCCATGATCAGCAATGTGCCGTGACGGTGGCAGGCCTCTTGAACTGATTTCCAATATCCCGCCGGAGGCACCACAGGAACCGCGCGCATCGGCTCGGCAATGACAGCGGCCACATCCCCTTCGCGTTGCAGGACGTAGTCGACCATCTTGGCGCAAGCCAGCCCGCAGTTTTCCGGCCCCGAATGACCGTAGGCGCAGTGATAGCAATGGAATGGTGCGACGTGTTCTGCACCCGGAAGCAGTGGGCCGGCAATATGGCTGCGGAAAGTGGCCTCGCCACCGACCGACGCTGCACCAAACCCCGCGCCATGAAAGGAATCCCAAAAGCTCAGCGTTTTGAATCTTCCTGTCGCGGCCCGTGCCAAGCGCAGAGCAACTTCATTCGCGTCAGATCCACCGGTGGTGAATAGCGTTTTGCCCAGATTTCCCGGCGTGATCTTCTCCAGCCGTTCGGCCAGCGCGACGGAGACGTCATTGGTAAAGCGCCGTGGAGAGAAGGAAAGTTGGTCCAGCTGATCCTTGATCGCGGCAACCAAACGAGGGTGACCGTAGCCGATATGATGAACTGAATTGCCATGGAAATCCATGAAGCGTCGCCCGGCCACATCTTCGATCCAGATGCCTTCCGCCTTTGCGATCGTGGAGACGCAAGGGCTGGATAAACTCTGATGAAGAAACGCGTCGGCGTCACGTTGCAACAAGCCGATGGCCGCAGCATCGGTTTCTTTTGATGACCAATCCTTGCGGGCTGCTGATGTGTTCGGCTCACCTTCTGTGTGGATCGTCGCGGGCATTTGCGGTCCTAATAAAAAAGCAGGGCCAACGAGGCCCTGCAGTTAAGGGAGAGGTATGCCCTAGCCCGGCCAAGGCAGAGAGTATGTCTTGACGTTTGTGAAGAATTTCATCGCTTCAATTACGCCTTCCTTCACGCCGTTGCCGCTGTCCTTGATGCCGCCAAACGGAGACATTTCGATGCGGTAGCCCGGTTGTTCCCAAATATTGCAAGTTCCCACATCCAGACCGTTGATATAGGCAATCGCACGGTTCAGGTCGTTCGTACAAACACCTGAGGAAAGCCCGAAATCGGTCGAGTTCGAGATCGCCATAACCTCTTCGTCATTGTCGGGCACCCGCACGATGGGGATGATCGGACCAAAGGTCTCTTCCATCACCAATTCGCTATCATGGGGGACGTGGTCCACCACGATGGGTGGCAATAACGCGCCCTGACGCTTTGGATGATAGAGAATTTTAGCACCTTGTTTTCCAGCCATGTAAACACGGTTTTCAAACAACTCTGCCGCTTGGGCATGGATCACACAGCCCAGTTCCGTTTCAGGATCCTGCGGGTCGCCAAACTTGATCTTCTTGGCCTTCGCCAGCACCATTGGAACAAATTTGTCCGCCACAGACTCTTGCACAAGAATGCGCTTAATCGCTGTGCACCGCTGGCCGGAGTTTCCAGTCGCGCCAGCCACCGCAATTGTCGCGGCTTTCTCAAGGTCAGCGTCGCTCAGATCGCTGCAAACAATCAAAGGGTCATTACCGCCCAGCTCTAGCGCTTGGCGCTTGTAGCCAGCCTTACTTGCAATAATCTTGCCCACTGGCACGCCGCCGGTGAAGGTGATGATATCAATGTTTTCATTGGTGATCATCTCGTCACCGATGTCCTGCGGCATCCCCGTGACAATCTGAAACATCTCTGGCGGCAAACCCGCCTCATAGAGAATATCCGCAAGCGCAATTGCTGTCAGTGGTGTCAATTCGGTAGGCTTGCAGACCATGCAGTTATTGGTTGCAATGGACGGTGCAATCTTATGGCTCACCATATTAAGCGGGTGGTTAAACGGAGTGATCGCACTGATCGCTTTCACCGGCTCGCGGGTGGTGTAGATCTTGCGTTCCTTGCCGTTGTGGGTCAGGTCGCAAGAGAAAATCTCGCCGTCATCGTTCATCGCCTGACTGGCGGCAAATTGATAAACGTCCTGCGCGCGCTTGGTCTCGTAAATCGCGTGTTGATGGCAGATGCCAAGCTCAAGAGTCAGCCACTTGGCCAGATATTCCCGCCTCTCACCAATCAGCTCACCTGCGCGTTGCAGGATTTGACTGCGCTCATAGCGACTGAGCTTAGACTTGTAATTCGCTGCAATTTCAAAGGCTTTTGCAGCATGTTCAGCTTTGCCTGCCGGAACTGTGCCAATCACTTCGTCGGTGTACGGATACTTCACCTCTACCACATCATCGGTAAAGACGATTTCCCCGCCGATGCGCATGCCTTCATGGCGAATGTCGATTTTATCCATGGCGGTCATGCTTCTACCTTTTCCATCGCTGCGGCTTGAGCCGCATAAAAGAATGCATCAAAATTTCGCAAAACGGGAGCCGACGGCAGATCAAGCACACGGTTGCAGATAAACGGCACCTCTTGCTCTGTCAGGCCACCATGGCTGCGCAATGGTTCGTTTAGCGCTGCGAGGTCGTGGCGGTGGGCAGAGGTCCCAATTGTCATATTCTCGGTTGAGATCATCACGATGTCACCAATGCGGTCGCCGGGCAATTCGAAACGACGGACAGCTTCGGCCTTGTCCATCACTTCAAGTATCTCGGGACGGGCGGCAAGACGGGCGATGATGTCGGCTTGGTCTGTTCCATCTGGCAAGTAAGCCGTGCCAAAACCGCCAAGCGCACCATGATGCACAACATAAGGGTCGGTGATTGGCAGGATCACGCGGGCCGCAGCCTCACCTAACCATTCATCAAGCAAATCTTGCACGTAAATAACCTGTGGGTCACCGTTCGCATCGTGCTTGGGCTTCATGCCGTGATCCGCAGTCACAACGATTGCCGCGCCCATTGCATCCAGTTCAGTCAGGTATTTGTCGAACATCTTGTAGAAAGACTTCGCTTCGGCCTGATCGGGGGAATACTTGTGCTGAACGTAATCTGTCGTGGTCAGATACATTACGTCGGGGTTCCACTCTTTCAACAGCTTAACGCCGGCAGCAAAAACAAATTCGGAAAGTTCCGCCGAATAAACTTCGGGCTGTGCCATCCCAAGCCATTTACTTGCGGCATCCTGACCATGTTCAGCTTTGGTCGACGTGTCAGACTTTTCCGCCGAATAGCACATCGCGCGATCTTCATCGAACTTCAGGCCGGCCCCCAAAAGCGCCCGCAGCTTGTCCTTGGCGGTGACGACGGCCACCCGAGCACCGGCCTCGTAGAACTTTGAGAACACTGTTGGCGCCCGTAAGAAACGGACATCGTTCATCATCACTTCTTCGCCTGTTTCCGGCTCATACAAATAGTTGCCGCAAATGCCATGCACAGCAGGTGGACGGCCAGTTGCAATCGACAGATTGTTAGGGTTGGTGAAGGATGGAATGACAGAGTGAGCAAGCCGATCTGTGCCGGTCTCACGCATGCGTTTGAGCGTTGGCATTAGGCCGTCCGCGATTGCTTTTGTCAGATATTCCGGTTCACACCCGTCCAGGCAGATAGCAATGGCACAGGTTTTAGGCGTAGCATACGTGCGATCATTCGCGACAACAGTTTTGGTAATTGGCATCAGTTTTTCCTTCTGCTCTAAGCAGCTAGTTTTTTGCGTTCATCAAGTGCCGCTTGGGGCGGTGAGGCATCATTTACGCCCATCTCAGCGAGGGCTTGAGCAGCAGCAGCGACCACCTTGCGCATGACGTGCTCATCCATCTGGCCGATACAACCAATACGGAAGCTATCAACAACGGTTAGTTTTCCTGGGTAAATGATAAATCCGCGATCTCTCATCAACTCATAAAACTTATGGAAGTCAAACGCAGGGCTGGCTGGGCAGAAGAATGTAACAATGATCGGGCTCAACCATCGATCTGCAAGCAAGGTTTCGAACCCTAGGTCGCGCATGCCCTCAACCATCACGTCGCGGTTACGCGCATAACGCGCACCTCGTCCCGCAACGCTTCCCTCTTTCTCGTGAGCATCAAGCGCGACAAGAAAGGCCGCAACCACGTGGGTTGGTGGCGTAAATCGCCATTGGCCCGTTTTTTCCATCGCGGCCCATTGTGCATAGACATCCAGAGACAAAGAGTGACTGTTGCCTTTTGCAGCTTCGAGTTCATCTGTTCGGGCTATCACAAAGCCGAAACCCGGAACACCTTCGATGCACTTATTGGCCGACGACACCATCGCCGTGTACTTGGTTCGCTCGACATCTAGTGGAACGGCCCCAAAGGCAGACATGCTGTCGATCAAAACCTTCCGTCCAGCCGCGTGGACGACATCTGCAATCTCTTCAACAGGGTTCAGGATGCCAGAGCTCGTTTCACAGTGAATGATCAATACATGGGTGATTGCAGGATCTTCGGCGAGGATGGCAGCAACTTCGTCACCACGTGGCGGCAGATAGTCACCTTTGTTCAGCAATTTGTAGGCGCGGCCAAGGCATTCCATTGTTTGCGCGGCACGCAGCCCGTAAGCACCGTTCGCCAAAACCAGCACTTTGCCATCTTTGGGCACAAATGATCCCAACATTGCTTCAACGCAATAGGATCCTGATCCCTGAATTGGAACGCAATCGTACTCTGACTTGCCGGGGCCCAAAAGGGCAAGCAGTTGTGTCCGCATCTTGTGCGTCATTTCACGAAATTCATTATCCCAGCTACCCCAATCGCGGAGCATGGCCTCTTTCACCGCGTAGGATGTCGTCAATGGCCCGGGTGTAAGAAGATAGGGCTCTCCCAGTCTTGGTGGCTCAATATCGCTCGTTTTGGTACCCATTCCAAGCTCCTTGGATTTCCATGCCATACCCTTTGTCTAGAGAGGAGTGCACCATATGGAAAATTGTTAATTGCGATGGTATCAAAAGGTGTGCTTATAGGTGGAGCCAGTAAAAATTTGAAACTTAAGGGGTGATCAATGCGGTACAGCCAGATACGAGCATTCCATTATGTCGCTATCAGTGGAGGGTTTTCACGTGCTGCTGAGGCCTTATCGCTCACCCAGCCGGCAGTTTCAGAACAGGTCAGAAAATTGGAAAGCGAGTATGACGTTTTGCTTTTTAACCGCAATCGCAAGCAAGTCACTCTAACCTCTGCGGGTGAGCGGCTCTTGCTGGCGACCAAACAGTTTTTTGAAGTTGAACAACAGATTTCTGATGTGCTGTCTGAGAACCGAACTGCGTTAGAAGGGACTCTGCGAATAATCGCTGATAGCGCCTTTCATCTCACGCACCGCCTCAAGGTTTTTCGTTCCAAGCATCCCAAGGTACTTGTTTCTGTTCAAACGGGTAACACCGCGGACATCCTGACGGCATTGCGCAATTATGACGCTGAGATTGGTTTGGTTGGCAGCTTGAATCCGGGACCCGACATGGAAGTCATCAGTTTGGGTACGTTCCAAATCGTCGCTTTCGCGTCTAAAGAATTCATGAAAGATCCAACGGCAACAATATCTATTAGGGAATTGTCAAAGTACCCATTAATTTTTCGTGAGAAAGGATCGAAAACGCGGCAAAAGTTAGAGGAAGAGGGTTTGCGCCAAGGGGTCTTGCTACAACCCACTTTTGAAGTTGAGGGCCGTGAAGCTGTACAAGAGATTGTCGCTGCAGGTGCAGGGATAGGATTTGTCTCGGAAGCTGAACTCGGACGCGACGAGCGCTTAATAACCTTACAGATAGATTGCCCGCAATTGATGATGGCCGAATCGTTGATCCATCTGAAACAACGGAGTGATGTGCGGCTGATAAGGGCGTTTATGGGCTAAACTCTTGATTTCCACTTTTTGCGGGTCTGTTGCACTAATCTGTCTTCGGTTTGATATTTGAGGTTTGCTCATCTCGTGGAGGCTCCTCATGCAGCATAGTCCGTTCAAGCATCATCGATTTCCGCCAGATGTGATCCTGTGTGCGGTTCGTTGGTATTGCCGCTTTGAGCTTCCCGGCGAAGGTATTGTTCATATCAACCGGAAGTGGGAAAACAATCGTATCGAGAGCGATCATGCCGCCCTAAAGAAGCTAATCACCCCGATGCGCGGCTTCAAATCACTGTCCTCAGCCAAAGCAACGCTACACGGTATCGAAGCAATCAGGACCATCAAGCGTGGCCATGTCCACGGTAAGGAAGCTGGCATCACAGGCGAAATCCGTTTTGTTGAAAGCCTATTTGGCTTGGCTGCCTGACAGAAGGACGCCATAAGTCCATAACACAAACCAGTCAAATTAATGCAACAGACCCCCTAGAATGGGTCGCCATCCAACACTTGGCCGTCACTTTCAGAAACGTGAAAATCCCCTCCCGGCGATCTAGGTGCCGGAAGAGGATATCTTAATTTGGTCATTCGTATGGGAGCGGGCTCTGCTTTACCCTAAGCGATAATGAAATCACTCGCATCGAGAACGAGGCCAGCTGAGAGTGTCGCGAATTGAACGCCCTCCCCAGCTCCGCTTCCATCGCTGTCAAAGTATACGTTGCCAGTCACGCTATCATAGATGACGCGTTGGTCCGCAGTTTCAGCGAGACCCGTGTCGTTCGACAGGAATTCGATTGCATCCAAATCCCCGGCATCCAACCCGGCGAAGACGCTGCTATCAAGCTGGATTGAGTCGTCAGCCGCGACAAAGTCAGTAATGCGGTCCACATTACCAGCGCCAAGCGTCGTGCTGAAAACAAACGTGTCTTCACCAGCACCGCCACGCAGCACGTCATTGCCGGCACCGCCGTCCAATGTATCGTCGCCATCGTAGCTATAGAGAATATTACGCGCATCGTTGCCAATCAACACATCGTCAAAGTTGGTGGCGTAGACATTCTCGAACTCGGAAATGATATCGCCTTCCGCGTCGCCGCCAGAAGCCTGCTGGAAACCAGCGGCATCTGCGTTCAAGTCAATCGACACACCAGCGGTCGAGCCCGCATATTGCAAAAGGTCAGCACCAGCGCCGCCAACCAGCGTGTCTGCCCCCGTGCCACCACGCACCACGTCGTTTCCGCCACCACCATTGATGGTGTCGTCGCCGTCCAGGCCATAGAGGAAGTTGCGGTCGTCATTGCCGGTCAGCGTGTCATTGAACTCGGTGCCCGTGACATTCTCGAAGCCGGAAATGATGTCGCCGGACGCATCACCAGCAGATGTTTGCGCGACACCGTCAAGAGACAGGTCGACCGTTACGCCTGCATCGGAGCCTTCATATTGCAGGTCATCGACACCGTCGCCGCCGATCAGGGTGTCCGCACCCGCGCCGCCGCGGATCACATCGTCACCCGAACCGCCGTCAATAACGTCGTCGCCGCCAAAGCCGATGATATAGTTCGCAGACGCGTCGCCCGTCAGTGTGTCACCGAAATCCGAGCCATAGATATTCTCGAACCCTGAAGCGATGTCCCCCTCGGCGTCACCGCCAGAGGTTTGGTGGAAGCCCGCAGCATCCAAAGTCAGATCAACCGTGACGCCTGAGGTGGACCCCAAATAGCGCAGCCAGTCCTCACCGGCACCGCCGGTCATGGTGTCAGCGCCTTCGCCACCGCGGATCACATCGTTTCCTGCCCCGCCATCAATGACGTCATCGCCACCGTAGCCGAACAGCACGTTGTCTTCGGCGTTACCGGTCAGCACATCACCGAAATCGGAGCCGTATACATTTTCAAACCCTGACACCACATCGCCTTCTGCGTGGCCTCCGGATGCCGATTGCATCCCCGCGCCATCCGCGTTCAGATCAACGGTGACGCCCGAGGTGGAGCCAACATACTGAAGAGTGTCTTCACCTTCGCCACCGGTCAAAGTGTCGGCACCTTCGCCTCCGCGCACAACGTCATTTCCCGCACCGCCATCAACCGTATCGTCACCAGCTTGACCATCAAGATTATCATTGCCGTCAAGGCCGGTTACCGTGTCATCACCTTCACCACCGACAAGAACGTCGTCACCGGCAGTGCCTACGACTTCGGTGCCTGCATCAGGCTCGGCCACGTCAGGGATATCGGCTTCAATCGTCGCAATCGTCACAGTCTTATTCTTGTACTGTGCGGTCATGCTGAAGCTCGCGGTACCGTCATTCGGTGTCTCGAGGTCCGGATTGAATTTCAGTGCAGCGTTCTTGTTCAGGAATCTGTCTATCTGTCTGGCCGTTCCGGTGAACGTAATCGTGTTGGTGCCAGAACCCTCAACGTCCACGCGCTTGTTGCTGTTCGCTTCAAAGGTTCCCGAGTCAGTCGTCAACGTAATGGTGATGAGTTCTTTCCGAGCGCCTTTGAAACGGAACTTCATCGCAGAAAGGTCAACAAATGACCCCTCTTCCTCATCAACCGTTATTTCGGTTGGAATATTTTTGACTTTGAGCTTGTCTTTGCCGAAGCGGAATTTCTTTTTCATGGACAGGTCACCTGGATTAAATTGTGAGAGACATAGCCAATCCAAGTGAGTGCAAATGTCAGCAGACCCCCCAGTCTCTTTCAAACGCAATCGCGGGCCAGCAGCAGCCTTTGAGTGATTCATTTCGTTAAGCGTTTCTTAACCAGTATTGCGGTCAATCGAGGGCTTGATCAGGGTATGAAAGCGACCGAAATGTGATCGAACTATGTCAGCAGGTTTCGGCATGAACACGCGTAAGAAAAGACTATCCTTGGATGGGAAAAATTACGCATAAACATTTGTAAGGGTGAGATTTTTTCGCGTCACTCTGCGCGCGACGATACTAGGTTCGGGCTGTCCGAAACATCGTCAAACCCGAGAAAATTGCCAAGCAAATTACCAGTACCAACGCAAGCGTGCCGGGTATCCTTGGGTAAACTGCGACCTGCGCCGTTCTTGGGGGCACGACGACTTGGAACAGGCTACGATTCAACGCCGCTTCCTGCCCAGCTGCCGCTTGTGATTTCAAAGCTGTTTGCGCGGCCTCGCGCGCCAAAGTCAGCTCCAAGGTGGCCAGTTCGTATTCCATCAACAACGTATTCAACGATCCCGCTGACGCGCCATCAGGTGCGACCAGACGCGCCCGCTGGTCCGCGATCTGCTGCCGCAGACGGGCTTCGAGCGCTACGGTTTGCTGGGTTTGCGGACTGTCCCCGATACCGGCGATCTGCGCTTTTTGCACCTCGCTGTTCAGCTTCATGGCTTCGGCTTCGAGATCTTTGATCGTCGTATAGATGCCCTCTACGCGGTTTCTCGGGTCGACCTCTTGGTACTTGATTTGCAAGGCAATAAGAGCAGCCTGAGCCTCTGCTACCTGTTGTTCCGCGGCCAGCCGCACGTTGGTCGCGTGTTCCTGACGTTGATCGAAAACCTGCTGCCCCAAGGCAAGAACCTGCGCCTCGGTGTTGCGCAAAACGGCATCGGATATCGCAATAGCCTGCGCATCATTTGGCGCGCGGACATACAAGGTCAGCAACCCGCTTTGGATATCGACCGACGACTCGACGTAGCGGCCAAACTGCGAGCCCTTGCTCAGCGACAGGACCGGAACCGTGCGCAGTCGTTTCAGCGGGTCGATTGCAGGGCCGCTGAATTCAGTGATCAGCCCCAACTCGGCTTCCAACGCGTCCATCAAAGCCTGACTTTGAACGTAGGAATGGGCGCGGAAGACCTCCGACAGATTGGAAGGTCCCTGAACGCCACCAAGCAAGCCCGAACGCGACGCGTTCCCGGATTCTGCGGACTTGGTTATGGCGATGACCGAACGCGCTTCGTAGAGCGGCGTCGCGACCGCCAGAAGGTAGAACGCGGTTATCAAAATGGGCGCCACAACGACCGCGCAAAAAAGCGGCCAGTTGCTCCAATTCGCGAATGGGACCAGCTTGCGCGACGGCTTCGCCTCGGCTTCAGGCTCCGGCGGCGGGGTCACGGATGACAACAACGTAAGGGCCGCAGACGTTTGGTCCTGTTTCATGGTTTTTGCAGATTGCTGCATCTCGGCCTGCTTTTGCTGGATACGCTGGGCTTTGTCGGCCTCGGCGATGCGGGCCCGCTCTGCGCGCCATGCCTTGATCCGCGCGTCCTCGGAGGCGTCGGTCGGTTTGGAACTAGACATGCAGACACCTTTCTTCCAATTCGACGGACGTCAATTTCGACAATTCAAGTGCTTCTTGTGCAATGACAAGGTTGTCGCAAGGTACCAGCCGCTTGTTAATCAGAACAAGGAATCTATCGCAATAGGCCGTAAGTTGGCGCGCGTTGCGTGACAAAAACACCAACCCGCCGGTCTCAAGCCGTTGGGCCAAAATCTTATCGCACGCGATGCGATCTGCCGGCTCCCCAACGGTAATGGTCTCGTCCGCGATCCATGTTGCCGGACCTTCGATGGACAGGGAACACGCATAGGCCAACAGGCTGCGTTGGGTCGGGGAGAGATCCTGCATCACCTTGCGAGGGCCATGGTCGATCCCGAGAACCTCACGACAAAATGCAGTGACAGCGGCAGGCGAAGTACCAACCAGACGCGCGAAGTTATTGATGTTCTCCAGCACGGTCAGGTTCGGGTGCAGGAAGCCAGCAAAACCGATCGGCCAGCTTACGCGACCTGCGTGCGTAACCTTTCCGCGATCAGGCTGGTCAATGCCCGCAAGCAATCGCGCCAAAGACGACTTCCCCGAACCGGGCGCCGCAAGGATGCCGACCCGCTCACCGGAGCCAAAGACCGTATTCACGTCTTGAACGATTGGTTCGCGGCTGTGAAAGCCGGGCTTCAGCAAACTGACGTTGTCCAACCTGATCATAACCGGCCCCGCATGATGCGCCTGCGTGTTGCGAATATCTCCAGCGGGACGGACGCGAGGAAGAAGAACGCGCCAACAGCAACGGGGTACCACATCGACGCAATCGGGGAGGTGTAGCCAAGGAAGTAGGACTGGCGGACCAGCTCGGTGATGTGAAGAAACGGGCTGTACCAGAGCAGGTTTTGCATCTCTTGCGACAGGTCCGTCGCCGTGTAGAAAATGCCCGACAGCCAGAAAAGTGGGCGCAAGATCAAAGGGACCGCGCGCGCAAACGCATCGCTCAGCATACCGGCGGCGGCCACGAAGCGTCCGATGCCGCACCCGATGCCCCAAGCCAATGCCAGACTAGACAGGACGCCGGGCATGTACGCGGGCAACGCGCTGCCAAACAGAACCGTTACCGCACCGAAGATCAAAACCGCCGTGGTCAGCATGTTGAACGCTTCCAGCAGCATCGTTGCAGACATGATGTCGTTGTTCGACACAGGGCGCAGATACCGCATGTAGCGGCTTGCCGTCAGCGTCCGGCTTAGCGCGGTCACGGTTTGCCGAAAGATCAGATATGGCAAAATGCCGGTCGCAATGAAGATCTCGGCGCGAACGTAGATAGGTGGCGTGCGTTGAAGAACCCAAAACAGCGCCACGATCAGACCGATCCAGACAACAGGCGTAATATAGGCCCACAAATAGCCCAGCTTCCCGCCGGAAAAGCGGGTTCTGCGCTCCCGCTCCACCAGAACCGCGATCCGGGTGAACGCGTTCGGAGGGGTGATATGTTGGGCTGCGATCATGAATTACACTTGATAATAGTCGCGATACCACGCGACGAACTGGCGAATGCCGTCCTTCGTCGAGGTGTTGGGACGGTAGCCTGTCAGGCTTTCCAGAAGATCGGTGTTGGCCCAGGTGCCCGGCACGTCACCCTTCTGCATGTCCATCATGTTCTTCTTGATGGGCTGGCCAAGCGCGTCTTCGATCTCGGAGATAAACTCCATCAACGGCACGCAGGTGCCGTTGCCGATATTTATCGTGCGGAACGGCGCAACCGGGCTGAGGCTGTCGCCCTCAACAGCTTTAGCACCAGAGTTCGGCATTGGCGGAACCGCATCAATCAACAAGCGGATCGAGTGCACCAGATCGCTCACATAGGTGAAATCCCGTGCCATCTCGCCGTGGTTGTAGACGTCAATCGCCTCGTCAGCGAGCGCTGCACGAACGAACTTGAACAGCGCCAGATCGGGGCGGCCATAGGGACCATAGACGGTGAAAAACCGGAACATGGTCGTGGGGATGTGCCACAGGTGCGAGTACGAATGCGCCATGCCTTCATTCGCTTTCTTGGTCGCGGCATAAAGCGTCAGCGGCAGTTCCGTCTTCTGGGTTTCCTCAAACGGCATCTGCGTGTTGCCGCCGTAAACCGAGGACGTCGAGGCCATCAGCAATTGGTCCACGCCGGTTTCGCGCGCGGCTTCCATCAAGTTGAACGTGCCCGTCAGGTTGGTGTCGATATAGGCGCGGGGATTCTCAAGGCTATACCTAACGCCTGCTTGCGCCGCGAGATGCACGATGACGTCCGGCTTGGCCTCTGCCACCACCTTCGATAGAAACTCGTGGTCTTCCAACATGCCGATATGGGCGCGGAAGTTCGGGTTTTTCTCCAACATCTTATGACGCGATTTCTTCAACTCCACGTCGTAATAGTCAGTCAGGCCGTCAAAGCCGACCACGGCAAAGCCCTCATCCAACAGATGTCGCGCAAGGTGAAAGCCAATAAAGCCGGCGGTGCCGGTTACGAAAACGGTTCTCATTTAGTGTCCAGTCTTGGTGTATTGAATAGCTCGGTCGTGCGTCCGAGAATTGTTTCGACAGAAAAGCGGTCGCCGGATTGCGTCATCGCCGCAGCGCCTAGCTTTGCAAGCTCGTCTTCATCGGCCAGAAGGCGTTCAAGCGTCTCGTCAAGCTCTGCTTCCGGCAAGGTCGTTGCCGCTGATAGAATATGCCCCGTCACGCCGTCAAACACCACTTCGTCGGTGCCGCCCGCCGGGGTTGCCAACACGGGCGTTCCAGCAAGTTGCGCTTCGATCAGGACGTTGGGAAGGCCCTCCATCTCGGCCAGATGAACCAGCAGGTCGGCGCGATGCATATAGAAGCCGACCTTGCTGCGAATGCCCGCAAGGAAGATACGGTTCGAAAGTCCGAACTCTTCGATCAATGCCGCGCACTCACCATGCAGCGCACCACTACCAAGCATGACAAAGCGGGTGTCGTCGCGATGGGCGATCAAGCGGGCAGCCGCCTTGATCCATTCCAGCGGGCGCTTGTTCTGGTCAAACCGGAACACGCCCAACACCGTCTTGCTGCACCCTTCGGAGGCATCGAGGACGTCTGACCAAAATGCGTGATCCGTGTCATCGCCTTCTGGCAAAACTGCCGGAGTGGCATTTGGAACGACGATGACCGTGCCCGCATCCAGCGAGAGCCATTGCTCATAGGCGGTCGCGGCCTTCTGGCTGTTCGCGGTGAACGTGACATGAGGCAGGCGCGCGAGGGCCGCGTACAGCACGGGCAACTCGTCGCGGTAAAGGTTAGGCCGCAGGTTCGGTGGAAGCCCGCGGAAGGATGTGACGATCCGCGGAACACCCGCCAGAACGGCGGCAATGGCGGACTGAACGATACCGCCATCCTGCCACAGATAGGCGACGTCGGTCTGGTCTTCGCGAAACATCGAATAGAGCTGGCAGGTGTGGCGCAAAACATCGGGCGCCAGCAGCTCGAGCAGCTCCTTCACATCGTCAGTCAGCCCCTCCAATGCCGCGACAGTCACTTCGGGCATTTCGGCCAAAACCGTGGTTTCGACGCCTGTTTCGGCCA
Source organism: Litoreibacter ascidiaceicola (assembly GCF_900129235.1). GTDB lineage: Bacteria > Pseudomonadota > Alphaproteobacteria > Rhodobacterales > Rhodobacteraceae > Litoreibacter > Litoreibacter ascidiaceicola. The sequence goes on from NZ_FQUV01000006.1 coordinate 24,797, forward strand.
GCAACGGACGGTAAAAATCCGCACCGCTGGATGCGGTCGCGTGTTTCACCCAGACTTTGGGCGCGATGCCAAGCGCCTGGCCCGCATCGTAGCGGTCTTGGTAGGCGCAAGCGATGCGCGTCATCTGCCGCTCTGCTCCGCCCGTGCCAAGCTGCCCTGTGAAGAAAACGACGTTGTCGCATTTGGTGAAAGCGCGCGGCGCATCAGCTTGTGCGATAAGGTCCGAGATCCCGTCATTGGCTGTGGCAAGATTGTGCTTGCTCAAAGTCCGTGCATGACGGCTAACCGACCCGAGCAGATCCTGCGAGGCCTTGCCCATGCTGCTTTGCCCCTGCACATGTTCGGCAAGTTTTGCGGCCTCGGCAAAGCGCGATTGCTCGTTCAGCAGTTTGATATACGTCATACGGATCGGGCGATCATCGGAGTGAAGCACCAGAAGGCATGACATGATTTCGTCGATTTCGGTCCAGGCTTTCAGCTCGGCCAATGCGGGGATCGCTTTGTTGGCCTGCGTCAGGCTATGCCAGCATTCCGGAAACATTTCGGCGATCAGTGCGATGCCAGCGGCCACATTCTGCTCGCGGCGATACCACCGCATGAGCATCCGCAACGAGGTCAAATCGTCAGGGTACAGGTTGCAAAGGTCGCCCCAGATGTCGCGCATTCCTTTTTCGTTGCGCTGCTTTTCCAGCAGCAACCCGCAGGCGATGGCAATGTCGTGGTCGGCGCGGAACCCTTGCAGGATCGGCGTCAGCTTTTCAAACACCAGCTTTGCCTTTTCCGGGCATGTAATGCCACGGCTCATCTCGTAGACCTCTTCCGAAAAATCTTTCGGAAGGGCTGGCGCATCGGCGGCGAAATTCAGGACTTCTGACAGGGGTTGCATGGCTTAGGCCCCTACCAAATGCGTTTGCACGATGGCCTCGGCTTCGGACTTCAACGCTTCCGTCTTCGGGCAGGCGAGCCCGATGACGTTGCGCGCAAACTCGACAGCTTCGGATTTTTGCTGCGCCTTGGTGGCCGCGCGCATCAAAAGAACCCAGACGTTGATCGTTTCCGGCAACAACGCAGCGGCGGATTTTCCAAGCTGCAGCGCGGTCATGTATTCGCCCCGCGCAAACCGCAACCGTGCACGCCACAGGTCAAGCTCTGGCAGGTCTTGGGAAAGTGCGGCAGCCTCGCTGGACAGCGCGTCCAGCAGGTCGATGTCGCCCGCCTTGCCAGCGCTGCGAATGAGCAACGCCAACTCCTTGCGGATATCTTGCATCGCGACACGGGAAGGTTGGTGACGGGGCGCGGCAAACAGAACCGCATGCAATCCATGGATGCGGTCGAGGCGTTCCTCGAAACTCAACGCGGTTGCGGCCCAGCTGTCCAGCACAGCCACTAGACCCGGATGCGTGATACGGTCCGTGCCTTGATGCTCTCGCCACGCGGCCAGAACCTCGGCGGCGTAGCCAATGCCATGCGTCGCGCTTAGGTCGCGCACGATCTCTTCTGCTTCTTCCGGCGTCGTTTCAGGGGAAACGGCTTCGGTGAGGGCCGCACCGTTAAGCTGCAAAAGTTGAATGCGGATGGCAGGTGTCACATGCGACAAGAAAGACGCCCGTTGACCGGTCTCCAGCTTCGCCAGCAGGTCCAGATCAAGAGTGACCGCAAGCTTCGCAAGATTATCATAAACAGGCCGATGCCCTCTGCGCGCCGCGGCAAGATAGAAGGCGAAGGCCGTGTCCAAGTCACCAGACGTCGCCGCGATATCAGCAACCCGCATTAGGACATGGACGGGCAGCTCGAAAGGCTCAGGAGCGGTGGTTTCAGCCAGCGTCAAAGCGTCTTTGAACACGCCGATTTCGCCAGCTTCTAGCACCAACGCCTCGCGGTCTCCTTCAGTCAAGCCATCAGCAATCTTGGCCCTGAAAACCTCGATCGCGCGCTGCTGCGCTTGCATCACGTCACTCAGCAAAACGTCGACCGTTGCGCCATCGTTCGACAGCTCGCGCAGGCGCGCGATTGCCTGAGCAAACCGGCCAGTGTCACAGGCAGCAGCAATCTGGGTGGGAAGGTGAATTTCCATAGCGTTGGAGACACCGTTGCGAACGAACGCGTCGGTTTTTGGGGCAATCACCTTGCCCATCCACTGATCCATGACTCCACGTGCGAATTCGTCGGTGAAATGCGCAAGGCCGGCGCTTTCGTCCTCAATGGCCGCAGACTGCCCGAACACGTCCATCAGGTCGGTCGGGTTGAAAAACTTGCACCCGGCCAATGTCACTTCTTCCGAAACCATTTCAATGAAACGTGACCGCGACCCGATAGGTCGTCCGTCCTCTTTGCGGGCGTCGACATGCGACACGAACAGAACGTCCGGCAGCATCTCGGTCAGGGTTTTGATGTCGCGTTGCAGGCTGTCGCGCGTGACGAATTGCAGGCGCATCTTGCCCAGCATCCGGGCGTCTTCGCGCTGTTGTGGCGTCGCCGCCCAGTGGTGATCCAGAAAAGCACGCTGCGCGGCCGTGTCGCCGGATTCAGCAAGCGCCCAGAAGGATTGCGCACGGGTGGTGTCCGCAAAAAACTCGGCGAATGTTGCATTGAGATAGTTCAGCTGGATGGAAACGCCGTCGACGGTCACTTCTTTGGCAGATGCAAGCTCGACCACATACAGGTCGGACGCATCATGAGTATTTGCGGATACAACATTCAAATCATGCGCACGCGATACAAGCGGCCATATGTCGTGCGGAATGTCTGCCACGCCTTGCATAAAGCGTGCCATCTGCACGGCTTCCGCTGGCGAATGGCAGTAGCCGTAGCACCGCTCCATGTTCAGGTTGAAACCGTGAACCGATTGGCCCCGGCGTAGGGGTGTCGTGATCCGGCACGACCCGATTGGTGTAATTGTAAACATTAGCGCGAGCCCCTTCGCGAGTTTGTTAATTTATAGCGACCAGTAGCGCAGCGCCTTTGCTTCGGGTGAGCTGCGGTAGACACCCCGTACATCGACAAGAATCCCGTCTTCGCGGATTTTCTGAAGAAACGTCAGGTCGCTCAAATACGCGTCATGTGGCGTGGCTAGAACCATGGCATCCAGGTTCGACATTTCGTCTGCGGTGCACAGCTCGAAGCCAGCCGCGACGGCTGAATCTGCGGTGCATTTTGGATCATGGACCAAAGGTGTGATGCCAAACCCGCGCAACGCATCGACAATTTCCAAGGATTTGGAATTGCGGATGTCAGGGACGTTCTCTTTGAAAGTGATGCCACAAACGCCGACGCGCATATCGCGAATGTCGCCGCCCTTTTTGATCAGCATCCGCAAGGTCGTATCGGCGACGTGGCGCACCATACCATCGTTGGTGCGACGGCCTGCCAGAATAACCTGTGGGTGGTGGCCAACTTTTTCCGCCAACGTCGCAAGGTAGTAGGGATCAACACCAATGCAGTGCCCGCCAACCAATCCGGGCGTGAACTTCAAGAAGTTCCACTTCGTGCCTGCGGCTTCGATCACCTCGTTCGTGTTGATGCCGACCTTGTCGCAAATCTGGGACATTTCGTTCATCAAGGCGATGTTGATATCGCGCTGTGTGTTTTCCAAAACCTTCGAGGCCTCGGCCACTTTAATCGTTGGCGCGACATGCAGGCCGGCTTTGATCACAGTGTTATAAACGGCTTTGACGCGCTCAAGGGTCTCAGGGCTATCGCCCGATACAACCTTGATCGTGTTTTCAACTGTGTTGACCTTGTCGCCGGGGTTGATCCGCTCCGGGCTGTACCCCAAACCAAAGTCTTCGCAGGCTTTCAGGCCGGACAGCTTTTCGAGGATCGGCGCGCAGAAATCTTCCGTGACACCGGGGTAAACCGTCGATTCAAAGACGACGACATCGCCCGCCTTCAGATAGGGTCCGATCATGTCACAGGCAGATTGCAGCGGCGACAAATCAGGCTGATGGGCGTCGTTGATGGGTGTTGGAACGGTCACGATGAAGAAAGACGCTTCTGCAAGGCTGGATGCGTCAGCACTCGCGACCAAACCGGAGCCTTGCACAACGTTTTTGCTCAGCTCATTCGTCGCGTCGTAGCCGTTGTTGATTTCAGCAACGCGTTGCTTGGAGATATCGAAGCCCGCGACCTTTTGAAACTTCTCCGCAAGACAGACAGCAAGGGGAAGACCCACATAGCCAAGCCCGACTACGGCAACATTTTCGAATGTCGCTTTTTCCTTCACGTTGTCCAAAACGAACCGAATTGGGTTCTTTACCAATTCAGTTCCTTGCACATTGGGAACATTGTTCAGCATTACATTCACGATTCCGGCCCCTATCCAGCACTTCTTTGGAAACAAGCTACATTTGAATTATGGCTCAAATTTGTGCCAAATTGGGTGGATGTGAGAAGTTTGAGGGCTGGACGCGGGTATTTCCTCAGTAATCAACGAGTTTTTATGAGAAACTGTTAAACACGCGTTTGCACCTAATAGTGATGTAACAGTGCGTTTCGTGGACGGCTCTTCGACCTCGATTTGCTCGACGTCCCCGTCTGCAGCCTGTTTCCAGATCGTTTATGCGACCACGACCACCTGAGAGACCCCCTCATCCACGCTTTGGCACACATTCAGCAGCCTTACCGTAAAATGCGACTGCACATAGGCCGCGTGGAACCGGTTGGGGGGCAGAAGCGTCAGTCGCCCCCTGCCCTGTCGCCCACCCTTAGTACATGGAACCAGCTGCCATAGTTCGCCGCGTCCTCGTGGTGTAGAATGGTACGCGCCAGATCCCAAGTGGATCCGCTGCCCGCCGCCGGCACCGGCATGGGCCTCAGCGAGATGCCCGTCACGGATTTTATCAAGCTGACCAGCTGGCCGTCGATCGACCTGATCCCGTCTTGCGCCAACGCTGCCTTCGTCGAATTTGCCTCCGCGCAGTACCGCCACCTCAACTCCGAATGGTCATTCTTTGCCGCCGACGTGCTCTTTATCCCCTCGGGTCCCGGCTACTGGGGATACGATTCCACCACCAGCTTCATCAGCCAGCTGTCGGAAGCCATCGAAGATTTGGACCGCTTCAAGGGGCAGACGCCGGGAAATACGGGGGGCGACAAGGCCTTCCTCGACCTCAAATTCCTGCCGACCCGGTTCGAGCCGAACACCGATCTGCACCGTGCGATGCAGTCAGCATTTGGTCAGGTTTTTAAGTCACATGTTGCCGAACACCCGATCGAGATGACCCGCGCGGTCGAACAATCTGGCCGCTTCCTGTCATCGGTCAATGAGATCGATTAACGGCAGATAACACGCGAAACATGGCGTCGCGCAAGCGCCTCTTTTGATCGGGCTTACGAAGAATTCAGGGATACGCTCACCGTGACCTGGGACAAGATGGAGGACTGAATAGATGGTTAAGAAGCGCAGCGTTTTCGACATCAATTTCGAAGAAACGGACGGCTCCGACGCCGAAAGGTTCCCCGCGGGGAACCCGGAGCTGGAGAAAAAGTCGTTCAACGTGCAAGGCCACCCGTTGCAAAACGAAGCCGCCCCCTCGCGTCGCGGCCCCATGGCCAGCGCCATCACCGAAGCGGCGGATGCCACGTCGGAACGCGTCAGCGCCGAAGCCGCCATCCGCGCCGAGAATGACGCCCTTGCGCATGAGCATGTGCGGCTGAAGAAACTGGGTTTGATCACCGATTTGATTGAGACTTCATCGGTTGTGATCACAAAGTTGACACGCGACCGTTCCGCGAATACAGACCCTGAATTGCAAGAGTTGAAAGACTCTATACAGGCGATAGGGCTCTCAAACCCGATACGCGTGGAGCAGACCGGAACCGGCTTCGAGCTGATCCAGGGCTACCGTCGTCTGGCCGCCTTCAGGGAGCTGGCAGAAGAAACCGGCGACGCGCGCTACACCAAAATTCCCGCCGCGTTGGTTCCCCGCGGGGAACCTTTGGCCGCGCTGTATCGCAAGATGGTCGACGAAAATCTGGTGCGTAAAGACATCTCGTTCGGCGAGATGGCCCAGCTTGCGTTGTCCTATGCCGAGAATGAGGACATTGAGCCGGGCGAGGCGGTGAAGGTGCTTTATGCCTCCGCGCTCAAGCAAAAGCGCCGCTATATTCGCCAGTTCACCCGCGTGCTGCACGTTCTGGGCGATGCGCTACGCTATCCCGAGCTGCTGCCACGGGCCTTGGGGATCGAGCTTTTCAAGCTGTTCGAGGCGGAAGAAGATCGCGGCGTCCAGATCGCCGCCGCTCTGCACGCGGTTCCTGATCGCGATGGCGAGGCCGAGGCTAAAATCCTGCGCGATGCGCTGGCCAAGCCGAAAGAGCAGCCCGCGCCGAAATCAGTCTCCAAAACCTCCCTGCGTCTGGCCAGACCGGAAGGGGAGGCGCGGGTGATCGCTCAGAACGGCAAGGTGGAATTGCGCCTGCCAAGGGATTTCTCGGCGGTCAGCCGCGAAAAGTTGCAGGACGCAATCGAGGCGTTTCTAACCTCACTCGACTAGGTTTTCCTGAAAATCACCCCCCAAAAGGTTCCCCGCGGGGAACCTTTTTTGCATTTACAGCCCGATCAGGGCGACGACAGGGGCGGTTGATCACGACCATGTCGCGCTCGGAGATGGCGAGGACCATCTCCATAGCGGCGGCCAATTGCCTGGCTTGTTCTTCAATAAGGTCGTCGATGGCTTTGCGGGCAGGGCCGCGCTCCTGGCCGAAGTGGGCGACCGCAGCGCGCTCCATGTCGCGCAAACGGGTGCGCAGGGCAGGGGTCAGGCGCGGGTAGCCAAGGTCGTGAATAAATCAGGCCATGACAGCGGGCGTGATCTCGTCCGTCATCTCCGCGGTGCCGATGTCGAAAGACAGCTGGTGCGTCAGCTGAGCGTCGGTCAGTACCGGCATTTCGGTGCGGAGGCGTGCCATCATCCCCATCACAGATGCTCGTCCTGCACCACCCGCATCTGCGACGGGCGCGGCAATTTCAGAATGTGGGTCGTCGGCGCGTTCAAACCCGACTTAGGCAGTGCGAAGCGACCGTCGGACATGCGGGCCAGCGCCACCTTGCCTTGCACACCCGCAAGTGGGGAGGGACAGCGAGACAGGACGCGCGGGCGCGTCATCCAAATAGCGAAAGCCGGTCGTGCCGCTGTCGTCGCGTGTCAGGCGACCAACAGGGGCAGGGGAGCCGTCAAGGAAGACATCCAGTTACATAGTCAAATCCCGACTGTCAGGCGCAGGCCAATATCTTGGCACAGTTGCAACACCAAGCCGATGCGAGCGGTGTCCTTGCCGTTTTCGATCGCGCTGACGATTGGCAACGATACACCGCTTTGCATCGCCAGATCGCTTTGCTGCAGCCCAAGCGCCCGCCTGCGCGCTCGGATCGCTTTGCCAAGGGTAGCGGGGTCGGTGATGATGTGCGGCTAAGACATGGTAAATTTCAATGATCGTTGATGTTCATCCGGATATGGGAGTATCTCGTCAAAATGTCATTGATCGTTTATAAAATGAGCAGGGTGGTTCGCTGTATTAGACTATTGCTCGGCAGTGACCACAGAGGCGCAGGCGGGGATACTCCACCCCACTGATACCAAACAGACAAACGCACGCGCGCCGACTGTTAGCGCTGTCGCACCCAAAATATCCGGCGCTGGTGCGAGCGCATCCAAACCGCTGGTACAAGCCTTTTGCAAGGTGGGATCACCGGCAAAAGAGGTGCAGTCCTCGACGACCTCGAAATGCTTGTTCCTATAGGCTTCGAGCTGTCCGGCAGTGGCTTCTCCAGTGCTTACAGCGTCGGGTTTGATGGGGGGGACGGGCATTTCACTTGTGCTCTCTTGCAGCCGCTCCTGAACGACCTCCGCAAGCTTTCTTGCGTTCGAAAAGGTGAACCCTTCGGCGGTGAAATCCGGACAGTCGATGTTCCAGTGATCCTTGATCGCGCAGCCCGCAACGTCCTGTTTCGCGGTGTTCAGCAGGACGTCACCCACCCCTGACAGCGTCTCGAAATGGCAAGCTGTGCCCTCACTGCCGTCAGGCAGTTCAACGAAAGGGCAGCTTACAAATGTCATCTCCGATTTGCTTGCGGATAGGGGAAAAACGTAAATTTCATCAATGCCGCCCGGTGTGGCGCGAAATAGGCCACGGTCGATTTCGGGCGGTAGGGGTGATTTCTGGGCAAGTGAGATTGTGCCGAAACATGTCATGATCACGACAAGCAAGAGACCCCTAAACCTTGTCATCCTAGCAAATCCTTTGATTGATGTTGGCCAGCAGGCTGATCGCTATGGATTCGGCGGCCTTGTCATACATGTCATGACCGGCTGCTAGATCCGGCATGTCGCGTCGTAGATTGGCCGCCTTCCAAGCCGCCAATTCTGCGCCGCCAGCGGGTTTTGCGGGTATTCCCCACCGCGTGCGGCTTGTGCCGATTTCCGCGTTGTAAGCGGCGGTATTCCAAAGCCTGTCACCGGATTCGACATTGATGAAATCGGCCTCCAGATAGATCGGAATCACCTGCTTTTTTGCCGGATCCGTCGAGCCCAGATTTATCGGCGAGATGTTTGCAAGCCTGCGCGCATTTTCACCCTGCTCGGTGACGGTGTCGGTCGAGTTTTCGGCAGCTTGCAATGTGGCTGCAAGATGCGTCCTGATGGCGGTCCCGACCGAGCGCGCACGCGACACGGTGTCGGCTGGTGAATTCGCGTGGCCGCTGTAAAGGATCAAAGGCCCGCGCGATCCGGAAGATGAGGATGCCGATTTGGGATAAACGCCACCCAGAAGGCCCGCATCCAGCGTGGTGATGTTTACGCCACGAGAGCTGTCGACGATGCCGGAGACTTTCGTGATATCAAGCTGCACATGCGCGTTAGTGGTTTCTGCGTTGAAGTGGCAGCAAAAGAAGAAATCAGCCGATTTGTCCCGTGCGACCGCCGCGCGGTCCGCACCTGTCATGTTTACAAATTCATCCGTTTTGGTGAGGTGAACCTCGATCGCGTCCAAATAGGGAAGCTTGTCGACGATCTCGCCTTTCAAGGCATCTATCTTGTCGCGCACCAGCGGGATCAACCGATGCGTCATGGTTTTTTCCAGCGTGTTGGTAATCGCCCCCAACGCATTGTTCCATGACGACGAGGTCACGTCGAACATTGCGTTGTAATCGGCCTGGCTCATGGTGCCGGCGGCGACAGCGTCCTGATAGGGTTTGAGCCGCGAGGCGTTGGCAAGCCTGGCTTGCGCACCGCGGCCACCATGACCGGGATCCAGCACGAATATGATTGTAGCAGAACAGTTTGCAGTGGCAGAGACGCCGCCGCCGGGCTGCGCCGTTGCGGCGGCCTGCGCTTGCGCGCCTTGTTGGGAGGCCGCCTGTGGGTCACCGCCCAATCCGCCGCTGATTTCGTCGACCTCGCCTTGGCAGCTATGCTCCATCTCCTCGGGGACGATCACCGTGTCACCGGGCTGAAGGCCGCCGGGCAGGGTTTCGCTGCCCAGATCATAGACCCGTCCGTTCCGGTCCACATCCAACGCCTGCCAGTTCGAGCCACCCCCCGGTATCCCGCAGTTCTGGGCGATGGACCAAAGGCTGTCATTTTGAGCAACGGGAAGTCGTGTGTCAGCCATCCAAAATATCCCCAATATGTGACAACCCGTCTTTCGCCAGCGCCTCCGGCACCCATGCGAAAAGCGGATTACGGTCGAAAGAAAAGCCAAGGTGATAGGTGCAGATCAACCAGTCCACGACAAAGTCGTGCCGTGTCAGGTCTTGGCGGGTCAAGTGCGAAGAATACTGCTCCAAGCTGCTGCGGACGTGGTCCGCTCCAAGCGCCTCGATCCGTTTCGGGTTCGTCTTGGCGCAGATTTCGAAGGCGGCATGAACTGCGCTGTGCGGGCGGCTTTGCCGCGTCGTTTTGCAGGCTGCGCCAAACCCGGGGGCGACGCCGTCAGTTGCCGCGCACAGACCTTCGGCGATCATCAGATCCGTGCTCCGAAACATTCGGTTCAAGCCGACATTCGGGTGGACGCCGGAATGCCCCCACAGCATCGACTGCCTGACAGGCTGGTACAGGGGGTCGGTGCGGAAAGACGCGCCCAAATGCAGAGCAAGAAAGGCGTATTTTACAATTTCGCCGCGAAGTTCGAACCCGGATGTTTCAGACTGTACCGTCGCGAGCCGAAAGAAGCGGGTGACCTCCGAGGTCCCGCAAATCGCACCGACTTTCCGAACGGACTCGCGAAATATATACGCAAGATCATTGGCATGGGTGATCTCGAACGAGTGTTGCAGAGCCGACGTATTGATGCTGACCAAAAGGACACCCTCAGGTTCGGAAAAAGGAAATGACCGTGCGCGTCACGGGATCGCAAATGGCGGATTCAAATTAGGCCTTATGTCGATGAACCTAACGACACATGAGGGGGCTGACAAGATTTCGCCGGCGCGGATGGTGAACTGCAAGGACTTTATATATATCGGCCCTTTAAGTGATGGCGACGACGCAAAAACCTGAGGGGTTACTGTCCGACATGGAAACAAAAGGTGTCGTCAGGGCCGGTGGCTTGTGATGAACAAGGTTGACGACCCGTGGATCGGCGAAGTCGCCGACGGCCCGAATGCGCCCTTGCAGCGCGTGTCCGCGTTGATCCGCGAGGATGTCGAAGGCGTTGTACCGCTCGACACCCAATTTGGCGTGCGCGAAAAACGGTGCGTTCCCGACGTTTTGAGAAAGCCGATGTTCGAAGGTGGGGCAGGGGCGCCTTATGTGCTACTGGACGGCGCGCGGTTGCCGGGATGCCGCGAGATGCTGGAGGCCGCCGACGCGCCGCACCGCTGCCTTTACAGAGGTGAAGCCTACGACGCGCTTGCCGACGAGGCCCCTTGGGTGGCCGAGCTGACCCCTGACGGATCGTTGACCCGCGCGCTGTTCACCCGCGGTCCCGCGCCATGGCATATGTGGGATCAGGGCCCGCATCTGATTTTGCGCGGGCAGGGGGGTATCGACGGGATGTGGCGTCACCTGCGCCGGTTCAACCGTGCGCAGGACGAGGCCGGAAAATGGTTTTACCTGCGCTACTGGGAACCCAGTGTTGTCGGGGCCTATTTCACGCAACTGGCGGATATCGAAGACCGGCGGCAGGCATGGTTCCGCGCCGATGGGGCATCGGATATCCATATCACGCGGCCCGCGCAGGATGCCGTGACCACCCTGCGGTTGTCCGCGCCCGAGCCTGTGCGCAGCACGGCCCTTCGAACGCGCCTTTTGCCGCAGGACAGGGTCGTTTTCGGTCATAGCCGGGAGGCCGCGTTCTTTGTGGCGCTTGGCGCGGGCATGGCGTCGCGCAATGCCGGCACAGTTCCCCTTGGGCTGACAGCTGCACCTGATCACCGCGACTGGACCGCACTAGCACGCGCGGTGGCGCGTCATGCAAAACCGTTGGGCATCGTCACCCAGCAAGGGCTGGCGAAACTGACCGCGCTGTCCGCCTCGCTTGGGCTGGCCTTCTGGGAGGACCTGCGGTTCGACCTCAAGCTACGCCAGACCATTGCCACCAAATCCGCATCCGAAGCGGAGCGGTTGAGCGCTGCGCGCGACCTTTACGACAAGACCGATGTGGAAACCGGCACGCTGGACGCGGTGCTGGAGCTGATGGCGCGCAAACTAACCTATGGCGCGCCGGATACGCTGCGCCACGTAGCGCCAAAGACGCTTGGGGTGATGAGCGATTCCGAGCTCAATGCGTTCGCCATCACGATCCTGCGCTTTGACGCGGATATCGAAAGCCGCCCGATCGAAATCCAGCGGATTGCCATTGCGTTGGGGGCCGCACTTGGGGTGGCGTGGCTGGACAATCCATTCTATCATTCCTTGAAAGCGGCCCTTTTGTCGGATGGTGATCCATCTGAACAGGTGCGCGCATATCTGAGCCACCCTGACCGCGAGACCGCACCATGAACATCCGCAGCAGCTGGACCTTCGCCGAAGGCTTTCCACAGGCCCCACCCTCCACTGCGTGCGAAAACTGCCACGATTGCATTCCTTTTTACGAGGCGACTGCGTCCCGCGTGATCCGTGCGCTGCAACTGCCCGTCGATGATGAATTGACCGCCGATCTGGGCGACCGGTATCCGATGCTGCGCTACATCAATGCGCTGCCCGCTATGCAAATCCGGCGCTACTACGCGCAACTCGACCGCATCGCGCGGATTTCGGGGCTGTATGCGGCGGGTTTCAGATGGCTGGAAAGCCTTGGGGTGCAGATCCCTTTCGTAGGCGCTGCCGCCTTTGCCTCGAACGTGGTGCGGTGGGAGGTCGCGGACCTAGTGCACGGCTACGGCAATGTCGTCTACGAGCAGGAACGGCGCGGGATGAACACCACCGGCCGCCACGATCTGAACGCCATCACGGGTGTCATGAACAAGCTGATCGCAGGCAATGCGGTCGTGTTTGTCGAGATTTACGCAATTTTCGATTTTTGCGTCCGCCATTTCAAAACCTACGGGCGGCCACGCTCCGACGCGCAGCTTGCCGAGTTCGAAATCTGTTTGGAGAATTTCATAACCTGGTGGGACGAGGTGCAGCCCGGCAACCGCATGTTCCCACAGCTGCGCAATATTCAGGTGGACCGTGACGGGCTTATCAAGGACGGCATCATGGCCTCCCTGCGCGCGGATAGCGGGGAGGCGCGGCGACAGGCCAGCACCGGCCTGATCCTGTATAACGAGCAGAATTACACGCTTCAGGAATATATGTATGACCTGATCGACAACGACATCTTCGGAATTATCCCCTTCGACCCCGCTGAAATCGGCCTGCTTCTCAGGGGCTACCGAGCGGCGGCGAAGTTTTCCTATGACAAGGATGCGCAGATTGCCGACCGCTTTATCGTGACCTATGACAGCCCCGGCTGGCTGACGGAGGCTGGCGACCGCTACCCCTACACGGTGCAGGTTGTCTCGCGGTTTGACGAGTTGTATTTCGAAGGTGGCGACAGGCGGTATCTGGGTGCAGAGCACAGCAGGATGGCAGCGGATGCGCGTGGGTTCTAGATTTGTCGCGGGTGTTGCGGCGCTGGCCCTTGGCGGGCTGGCGGTGCTGGCGATGGCCCAGACCCCGCAGCCGACGTTGGACTTTGCGCCCTACGCCAACATGCACGCGATGCAGCAGGGCAGCAGCCTTGATCTGGGCTTCCTTCCGGACGAGGTCCATCCCGGCTTCGGCGGTGAAGGTGTCGGGGTCGATATTGCGTTCAGCAACGATGATCTGCACCTCACCTGCCCCGATGGCGCGTACCGGATAGCCCTGTCAGATGGCCTTCTGGTGCGTGCGGACTTGTTCTGCCCGACGGACCAGACAGACCATGCCGACGTCGAGGCCCGATTGCTGGCGTCGGGCTTTGCGCGGGTGAAGGACTTCACCCAGGACAAGCGCCGTCCCGACGCATGGGGCCGCACCGTGGCCGACGCTTTCGAGGCCCTTCCGGAAGAACAGGGCGGCACAGTGGCGCGTATCATCTTGTCGCGATGGGAGCGCCCGGACGGCCATTCAGTGAGCCTTTCGGCGGCCTATTATGCCCCCGCCGGACGCACCCGGCCTATGTTGGAAATGGACATCTCGGCCCCCAAGACATGCCTGTTCCCGCTCTCGGTGTTTACAAAGTCGTCTGTCGGGGATGACAGCTGGACCAGCCCCCTTGTGGAACCCGTGCGCCCCATGTTCAACGACGCACCATGGGAGTCTATCCCTCTCGAACAGCGCTATGAGCTTGCCGCGGAGGCCGCGAGGCAGCTTTGCTCCGGCTGACACTCCACCAGTAATGTCACTATTGCTTGTCTAAGCTTCTATCTGAACAGCGATCTGTTCCGGTGACCAACCATTCTTCAGCATACCAAACGATTCTTTGCGCAAGCCCTCATACTTCTCTTTGATCAGCGACAGGGCATAATCACGCTTGGCATCGTGGATGCGAGCGATAGTTGAACTGCGTCTGGATGAACGTTTTTTTCACTACCCACTAGATGAGATTCAAAGTGCGATTGAGGGCTTGTTGAGAGCTGCCCCTCGTCGATGTCCACGAGAGGTTGAGGTCGAGATTTTGAAACAGCGCCAAATACGGATCAGTCGTTTTCCGCGACCGGTGTTGCCAGATGGATCAATTGCTCGTGTAACTCGCAGTCAGGCAGCCAAAATCTTAGAAGATGAGCAGCCCTACTTGAGTGGTCCAAATTTAGAATTATTGCATGATTGGCTTTTGGTCCATCAGTACGATGGCCTCTGGCGCAGGTGGCCGATAGCCCAGAGCACTATGTGGTCGTTTGGTGTTGTAATGGTTCCTCCATCTTTCAGTGATGATTTAGGCCTCACGTCACGAGCAGAAGATTTCGCCGTTCAGTAACTCGTCGCGCATCCGCCCGTTGAAGCTCTCGCAATTTCCGTTCCCCCAGGGTGACCCGGGCTCAATGTAGGCGGTCTTTGCCCCAGCCGCCTTGATCCAGTCCCTGACGGCCTCGTCGATGAGCTCTGAGTCATTGTCCGACCTGATATAGGCAGGCACATCTCGCAGGATGAACAGGTCTGTCGGAGCGTCGAGAACCTCCGTCGAATTCAGCTTTCGTTTCACTCGGATCGCAAGGCATTCTCGGCTGTGTTCATCCAAGATGTTGAGAGTTCTGAACGCCCTGCCATCGTCGGTTCGGTGGTGAACGAAGTCATACGACCAGACATGGTTGCGATACTCTGGATGCAATCGGATGCATGACCCATCGTTCAGCCAGAGCCGCCGCTCGGAAGCCTTGAGCCGGCTGCGCACATGATCGATGCAGGCCCGCCGGCGCGAGGGGCTTAGAAGTTTCCCGATGCGGCTTCCTTCAGGATCAATTTATCCAGCGTCAGGTCAGAAACCGCACGCCGAAGACGCTCGTTCTCTTTTTGTAGCCGCTTCAGTTCTTTGAGTTGTTCTGCGCCCATTCCACCGTACTTCTTCCAACGGTCGTAGGTTTGTTCGGTCACACTGATCTGCCGGTTCGCATCAATCCGAGGCACGCCTTGCCCCATCAGAGCTGCAACCCGCCGTAACTTCACGACAATCTCTTCAGGCTTGGGTCTCTTAATGGCCATCTCAGGTCCTCCGCTTTCCTAACTATAGGGGCGGACCACTCAAAAGGGGGAGGCTCATTCCATCCCTGTTTGGCTGTCACGAAGAGCAATAAGACCACCAAGATAACGCATGTTCGAAGGAGCGTGGCCAGATGCGGAGTCAATGCTCCGCACCCCAATTTTTGCCAACACTGGCATCATTGCAGCGAACACTGCCGAGAGCAGCGCCGATACTTGCCAAGTAACCATGATGGCTTGTCCCCGTTGGCCAAATTTGTGACCTTCTAGCGGTCGCGACCGCCATAAGCCCCTTAGCGCGATGGAACTGTTAATGTTGCGGTATACCCGCGCGTTCTGCCTTGTTGTGGCGAGACTACCTCAAGGGTACAGCCAGACTGATTGCAGAGCTCTTGAACAATTGACAACCCCAACCCATACCCATTTGGCATGGTGGTCTTTCGTACAAAGCGCCCCTTTATCTCTTCGACGTCTGCGGCATCCAACGGATCGCAATCGTTGGAAATGGTCACGCGGCCCGACTGGGTAGCATCGACCACACTCGGAGCGCCACCAGACGCATGTTTAAGCATGTTGTCAAAAAGGTTGCTCAGAATTATCCCGAATGCGTCTGGGTCAACATGGCTCAACCATTCCCCGGAAGGGTGTTTCACAATCAACTTCTCCTCAGAGGGCTCACGGGTGCGCAACTCGTTCAGGAGCAAGCGTGTCACTTGATTTATATCCGTCTTGATTGCGGAGCTACCTAACCCCGACTGCGCCCTAGACATCTCCAATAAGCGCTCAATCAATCGCACCAATCGCTTCAACGCTGTCTCGATTTCAGCAACATTGCCCGAAATGTCGGGGTCGTCCAGTTTCGACTTCAGGCGTTGCACCTGCGCAAGAGATATCGCAATTGGGGTACGCAACTCATGGGCGGCATTGGTGGCAAATGCTCGCTCAGCTGCGAGCGCTGTGTCAAGCCGTTCCATAAGCTCGTCGAGCGTATCAATTGCGGGTTCGATTTCTGCAAACGAGCTTCTGCGATCAATCGAGGTTAGGTTGAACTGGTTCTTTTGCGCGATGTCATCGCTAAGGTCAGCAACAATATCGACGGCTCGCCGAACCGACCAAAACACAGCGATAACAAAGATCGCCCCCAACAGCAAAAAACTAGAAAGCAGGCCTAGTACAACACCGCGAATGGCTTCATTGCGCTCTCGCATTGGCTCGGCAACTAAAACTGCGATGCCGCTGCCGGTACTTGATGTTTGAAGTGCTACACGGTGGTCGTTCATAGTGCTCAGCCCTTCATGCGCAGAGGGTTGCATCAGCGATGCCTGTGCAAGCGGCGATTGAGCGAGGACGTCGCCATCAGCATTCAAAAACCAGAAGAGCGTGCGCTCATCTCTGTCGTGAGTAGCTTCTTCGAAGGACAACAACGCGGACGCATCCAACGCACCGTTAGGATCGCTTGCATCGGAATACGATTCAAATACTTTCAGCATCAGTTGCGCCTTGCTGATCAGACCCGCGTCCTGAAGTTCGTCATATTCTTCAGTCACGACGCTATAGACGAGGTAGCCACCCAGTAGGAAAGCTACAGCGAATGGAATGGCGAGATTTTTAACAAGCGTCCCAAGCAGGCTCTTTCGCTGCACAATCATGCCACAAGCTCATAGCCCAAACCGCGGTGCGTGATGATAAGGTCCTTGCCAAGCTTCGTACGCAATCTGCTCATATGAGCCTCAATAGCGTTGCTTTCTACTTCTTCACCGTGAGCATATATGGCCAATTCCAGTGCCGCCTTGGGAACGATCTTTGCTTGCCGACGGATAAGAACCTCTAGCACGCCCCACTCCTTCGCCGTTAACTTAATAGCTTGACCGCTTCTGGAGACCCTGTGATCAGCAAGACAGATGTTGAGGTCATGGATAAGAAACGTTTGAGATATTTGATCTGTG
Source organism: Litoreibacter ascidiaceicola (assembly GCF_900129235.1). Lineage (GTDB taxonomy): Bacteria > Pseudomonadota > Alphaproteobacteria > Rhodobacterales > Rhodobacteraceae > Litoreibacter > Litoreibacter ascidiaceicola. The sequence continues at coordinate 41,841 of NZ_FQUV01000006.1, forward strand.
CTGCGACGGCAAACAGTATGGATGCGAGCCTTCACTTCGTCCAGATCGAATGGCTTGATGACATAATCATCTGCTCCAAGGTTCAGCCCGTTGATCCTGTCGCTGATCTTATCTCTTGCAGTCAATATGATGACTGGCGTCCGAATGCGTCTAGCACGCAGTGACTGGAGAAATAACAATCCGTCCCCGTCCGGAAGATGCAGATCAAGTAGCACAACGTCATATTCCAAGGCGCGCACGGCACTTTCAGCTTCGTCTAAAGTTGAAAACCACTCCACAACGTGAAAGTCGGCCTCTAGATGCTCAATCAGCGGGCCTGCTAGGGCGGCCTCATCTTCAATCAACAAAACTCGCATTTGCGTCCTTGGGTGCCTTGGGGTGTTAGAGTTCCATCTGACAGAGCGCTTTTCATGAAAGTATAAAATATCTAACAACAACGGATATTAGGAACATGGCGTTAGCAATCAAGAGGCACATGGTCGCCAGTGATCCAAGGTCCTTTGCATCGCGCGCAAACTCCTCCCAATCTGCGGTCAAGTGGTCTACCAGACATTCGATCGCCGTGTTCAGAGCTTCAACCGCCACAAGGCCGAAGAACAAGACGAATTGAATACAGTAATCCCCAAAGGTGGCCCCTGCGATGCCAAGAAGCACTATGCTGGCAGCCAATGCAAACACGATATGCCGAAACGCCGTTTCTTGCCATAACCTCCGAAGGCCACCGATTGAATAGCCTGCCGCCGCAAAAACATGGGCGATGCCGGTGATGCGTTCAGGTTTTACCCGACGAGGTTCAGATATAGCTTTCAATTTTGAGCAATCTTTTGATGATCTTTGCAAGAGGCGAAAAGATCCAGTTTCGCCTCATAGTCGGTGGTTTTGATGTCCAGCATCCCGAGTAAAGAATGGTACAGATTATCGTGCGACAGCGGATCTGACATTTGCTCGGAAAGACAGTCTTGATCGATAGAGAACTGGGCCTTAAATGCGTTCGACATCCAAAGGATCATCGGCACTTTGGTCTGATATTCGGGGGCCATGAAATATGGTGCTCCGTGAAGATAGAGCCCTTTCTCGCCCAAAGACTCTCCATGGTCCGAGACGAATAACAAAGACGTTGCAAGACGGTCTTCCTTGGTTAGCAAAGCGATTGTCTGCGCCAAAATTTGGTCGGTGTAGGCAATGGTATTGTCATAGGCATTGGTGATCTCGACGGGTGAGCAGTTCTTGAATTCCGCTGTGCTGCACGCAGGAGTGAAGCGTTCAAACTCTTTTGGGTAGCGCAGGTAATAAGTCGGGCCATGGCTGCCAATCAGGTGCAATACCAGCACCGTGTCGCGGGTAATTGTTTGCGAATATTCTTCCAACGCCTTCATGAATATCCCGTCCATACATTCGCCAGACGCACAGAACTCATCGTTTTGCGTTTGAGTGAAAGAACGGGAGCCACCGACGCGGCGCGCAATGCCCTTATCGCCAGTGTTGTTATCCCACCAGTCGACCTGCAATCCGGCATGGGCCAGCACATCCAGAACATTTTCGTTCGAGACACCTTTCTCGTAAGAATAGTCGTCACGGCTAAATTTGGAAAACATGCACGGCAATGACGTCGCAGTCGCCGTCCCGCAAGAACTCACGTTCGAGAAGTTGACAATCGGGAGCTGCTCCAAGTTTGGATTTGTCTGCACATCGTAGCCATTCAGGCTGAAATTTTGCGCGCGCGCCGTCTCACCAGCGACAACGATAGTAAGCACGGGTTTGCTGCCAGCATTATACGATGGGCCTTTTTTTGCATCTCGCCCAACCGCTGCGACCGTCACATTTGAGGAGCGCATCATCATCTTGGCATAGCGAATGGTAGCCACCATTGGTGCACCCGGTTGAAAGGCGCTCATAAAGTCCTTTCGCTCGCGCAGAGTGGCCGAATATGACTTTAGATCAGCCATGAGGAAGCCTGCGGCAAGACACAAACTTAGCAGTATGGTGAGGACAGGCGCGCCGAACCTCCAAAGGGTCCTTTCCGGCTTGATTTTGACGGAAAGGATAGCAACGGCCGGAACCACCCCCAGCGATAAAACATGAAGGACAAACCCAGCAGTAATCAGGTGCTTTGATTCAGTCACTGTTGTGACCATGGCGTTCTGAATCATATCCCGGTCAATAATCACTCCCAAGTTGTCCGTATAGTAGGAGGACACCGAGCTCAAAATTACGACGAAAATCAAAAACGGCTTAACTAACCAAGGGAGACCAAAGAAGCTAAACGCAGCAAGGGTCAGGAAGAAGACTGCGCTGATGTAACCAAAGAGCGAGAACAGGTGGCCTGCAAAAATTTCGACGGCGATAGTCCAGAACGTCGCGTTGTAGGCGCAAAACACGAAGGCGACTGTCAAAATTGTTAACATGATTGGCGACATTGGAGCCGACATTCGAAGATCTTGGAGACGTTCTCGTACCAAAGAGTGTGTGGTCATATGAATTGATCCGCGCTGCTATTGAGCGCTCTTGATCACAGCAACCTTACGCCAACCTTATGATTAATAAACGCCGTTCGTTCAGTGGAAAGAACACGTATTTGCAGCAGGATTGGACATCATCCATCCGGAATTTTGCAAGGATTGCGAAGGCAGCACACGAAAGATCTTATTCTCAAGAGCTAGGCATTTTGATTTGCGTCAAAGATACATTCTGAATAATGAATATATTATCTTCTCAAGCCAATTGAATGCTGCTGGTGGTCAGCTTTTCCTGGTCGACCGACGTAGCCTTAATGTTATACGCTCCAAAGGATCACAATCATGCGCATATGGATCACCGCTATCGGACGGCTTTTTGCCGTTGGTATTCCTCTTGCGTTGGGGGTCATGGCGATTCTGTACTCAGGCTCCATCAAGTCTGAGGCGGCCCCGAAGGAGACCGTTGCGCAATCTGTGCCTGTGCGCGTCATTACCTTGAGCGAAATAGATCTGGTCCCGCGAGTCACCGGATACGGCGTTGTGGCGCCAGCCCGCGAATGGCGCGCCATAGCGCGGGTGGAGGGGACAGTCACGATGTCCTCACCGCTTCTGTCGGATGGGAATTATGTGCCCATGGGAACCGAGCTTTTGCAGATTGATGACACGGATGTGCGCCTTACCCTTGCGCAGCTGGATGCGCAAATGGCGGCGCTGGAGGTGAAAGACGAGACCCTGACCGCGAGCCTTGAGATCAGCCGCGCCGATCTTGCACTTAGCGAAAGTGACCTAAAGCGCCAACAAGACCTACAAAGCCAAGGCGTGACCACACGAACCGCCCTAGATCAGGCCGCGCGGACGGAATTAGCGGCCCGATCCAAACTGACCGACATCCAAAACCAACTTGCACTGAATGAGGCTGAGCGAGCAGTGCTGTTGGCGCAACGCGCCAGCTCGGCACGCAGCCTAGAGTTCATGTCGGTGGTTGCACCTTTCGATGTTCAAATCGGATCAGTCGCGGCGGATGTCGGGCAATATGTGGCCCGCGGTACTGTCTTGTTTTCAGCGGATGGAACCGAGGCCGTGGAGATCACGGCTCAGTTTCCCTTCGGGCAAATGGGCCCGCTGATAAGGTCGCTGGAGCCCGGCACCAGCGTTCTTGACCTGAACGCGCAGGTTCAATTGAGCCAAGCCGGTCGTATCATCAAGTGGCCCGCGACGGTCGCACGCGTTAGTGACGCCATCGACTCGCGCACTCAAAGCGCCAGAATTGTGGTTCGAGTCGACCAACCGAGGGAAAAGGCCATCGCAGGTCAAAGACCACCGCTGCGCCGCGATATGTTTGTCGAGGTCGTGCTTAGCGCGCCGTCACGCAAAGCGTTGGTCGCGCCATCTACCGCGATCACCCAGAACCAAGCGCTTGTTGTCAGCGCGCAAGGAACGCTTGAGCCGCGAAAGGTCGAGCTTGCCTATACAGCCGATGGTCTGGCCGTCATTTCGGGCGGGCTTGCTGCGGGCGATAAGCTGGTGGTCACGGACCCGTCTGTGGCCGTACCCGGCATGGCAGTCAAACCCGTTGAGGACCAATTGCTTGTAGACGCGTTGGCCGCTCAGGCGTCAGCACAATGATCGCGCTGTTCACGCGCCACGCAACCGCCGCCAACATTCTGATGCTGCTGTTCATCGGACTCGGCATCGCCGCCCTGCCAACGCTGCAACGCGACAGCTTTCCTGAAATCCCACCCTCTGATGTTGAAGTGCGCATCGTCTATCCCGGTGCCGCGCCTGCCGATGTTGAAACCGGCATCTGCATGGTCGCCGAAGACCCGATCCGAAGTGTCGACAATCTCGCCGAACTGACCTGTCAGGCCCGCGACAACATGGCAGTCCTGACCGCCGAAATCGTTGAAGGCGCCGACATGACGCGCTTTGCCGCTGACGTGAAGGCCGCCGTGGATGGCGTCACCGCCTACCCTGCAAAGGCCGATGCGCCCGTGACCCGCATCATGGAGCGCGTGGCAAATGTTGCTTCAATCGCGGTGACTGGCCCGGCCGACCCCAAAGTACTCTTTGCCTATGCGGATCAATTTGCCGAGTTTCTGAAAGCCGACCCGAAGATATCCCAAGCCACCGTTGGCGGGTTTTCCGATCGGGAGATTGTGATCGAGATATCAGCCACGGCACTGCAACGCCATGGCCTGACGATTTCTGCGGTCGCAGCCGCGTTGAGTCGCAACAGTCTGGACGTTCCCACCGGAACGCTCGAAGGCCCCGAAGGGGACGCATTGGTGCGGTTTGCCGGTGAACGTCGAACTCCTGGCGAGTTAGCGACAATTCCTTTGCTGGGATCAGAATTGGGCACCGAAATTTTGCTTGGTGACGTCGCAAAAATCTCCAACAGGTTCGCGGACGACTATAACGCAACCTTCTACAATTCCAAACGCGCGGCCATCGTCAGCGTCTCGAAAACCTCGACGCAAGACGCGTTGCGGGTGATGGCTGCCATCGAAGCCCGACTGGACACTGCGCGCGCGCAAGCCCCGGCCGGGATCGAATTGGAAATCTCGCAAGACAGCACATCCAACATCACCGAACGGCTGCGGATCATCACGACCAACGGCTTGCAAGGCTTGATTCTGGTGCTGATTGTGATGGGGCTGTTCTTCGGGCTGCGTTTTTCCTTCTGGGTCGCGTTGACGCTGCCGGTGTCCTTTTTAGGCACCATCTTTGTGATGCAACTGATGGGCCTGACCATCAATATGATCACAATGGTCGCGCTCCTGGTCGCGATTGGCCTGCTGATGGACGACTCGATTGTGATATCCGAAAACATCGTGCGCCGCAGACTGGCGGGGGAGACGCCCGTTCAAGCCGCCCTGAATGGCGTCGCACAAGTCGGACCCGGCGTTATGGCCTCGTTTTTGACAACCGTCATGATCGTCGGCCCGCTTGGACTTATGGCGGGTCAGATCGGGGCGGTGCTCAAATTCCTTCCCGTGGTTTTGGTGATCACCCTCGTTGTCAGCCTGATCGAAGCGTTTCTTGTGCTCCCAAACCACCTTGCCCACGCCCTGCGCGGTGACATGCGCCCCAATCGCGTCAATCGTTGGATGAATGGGTTTTTCGACATCCTCCGCGACCGGGCCATTGTGCCGCTCGCCCGCCAAGCCCTGCGGTTTCGCTATTTCACCTTGGGGCTCGTTGGTTTCATCTTTCTGGTGTCGCTCACGCCGTTCACTGCGGGGTTGATCAAGTTTCAAAGCTTTCCGACACTGGAGAGCGACACAGTGGAAGCACGGCTCTTGCTCGCGCAGGGCGCACCACTGTCACAAACCGAGGCGCGTGTGCAAAAAGTCGTCGCCGCACTGGAAAAACTCAACGCTGCGGAAACACCGAAACAACCCGACTCGCAGCCGCTTGTTCAGAGTGTGACGGTATCCTTCGGGTCAAATGCCGATGCCGCTTCCGAGAGTGGCCCCCATCTCGCAACCGTCAGCGCAAAACTTCTGCCTGCCGGTACCCGAACAACGACAGTCACACAAATCGTCAACGACTGGAAAAAAGCCACTGGCCCAATGCCGGACATGGCCAGCCTAAGATTTACGGACAAGGAACGCGGCGTTGGCGGCAAGCCAATTGATGTGCGTTTGCAAGGACCGGATATGGCAGCATTGGAGACAACCGCCCGCGAAATGCGTGCCTTCTTTCGTGCATTCCAAGGCGTGCGCGACGTGGCCTACGACCTGCGTCCGGGTAAACCTGAATACGTTGTCTCACTTCGTCCTGCCGCCGCGTCGGCGCTCGGAGTGACAGCGCAAGGCATCGCCACAGAGCTGCGGGCGAGCTTTCGGGGGGATACCGGTTTAGAGGTGCAGGATGCTCTGGGCGGGCTCGATGTCGTCGCACGTCTCAATTTGTCGGACCGTAATTCCGCCAGCGATATCGCCAATATCCGCGTGTCCGGAACAGGTGGTGCATTGGTGCCGCTTTCATCCGTAGCCGATATCAGTCTGACACGAGGCTATGCCTCGATCACCCGAATTGACGGTATGCGAACGGTGTCGGTGACAGGATCTATCAATGCCGATGTCGCAAACTCGCGCGAGCTGATGGCAGCCATGCGCGCTGATTTTCTGCCTGAGCTTAGCCAGCGCCACCCGGACGTAAACGTCGTGGTTGTGGGCGAGTCCAAAGACACCGCCACCACCGGCGCGTCACTGATGCGCAACCTCGCGATGGGACTCATCGGTGTTTGGTTGATCCTTGCTTACCAGTTCCGCAGCTTCATACAGCCGATCGCGGTTTTTCTTGCAATTCCGCTGGGTGTTATCGGGATGATGTGGGGGCATTTTGCGCTTGGAATGCAGTTGTCTATGCCCAGTTTCGTGGGTTTGGCAACGCTTGCAGGCGTCGTTGTGAACAACTCGATCTTGTTGGTCGAGTTCATCAAAATCCACCATAACACCAGCGATGACCTGATGGAATCCGGGGTTAGCGCGGTGCGGGATCGGTTTCGCCCGATCTTCCTGACATCGTTGACCACCGTTGTGGGGCTTGGCCCACTTTTGTTCGAGCAGTCAACCCAAGCCCAGTTCCTGAGGCCGATCGTCGCGAGTTTGGCTTTCGGGTTGTCCGGCGCAACACTGCTAGCCCTGTTTGTGACACCGGCGGCCTATATGGTTTTACATGACCTGCGGTTGGTCCGCAGAGTTGCGGAGTCGCTGGATTCTTAAAGGAACGGGGCAACCTGCATTTTTCTGCATAAGGCCGGGCTACTCTTTGATTGTGATGATGCTTTTATCAGCGTGATGGAAGCGAAACTTTGGCACAAGCTTGATGCTAAATCGTCTATCCAGCCCCCTTATGTTTCTGATGATCAGTTTGAGTTCACCGCGGTCATCCGGCACGATAATTCGGGAATCAGGCGGCGCTTGTGATCTTGCAACGGTGGCATTGCGGGACAAATGTTAAGTCTGACTGATACTTCTGTTCGCTGTGTGCACTTTACTGTGTCGACAGCGGCCGATGTCGGGCAGGTGCCAATAGATCAAGGGGTCTGGAGTACACGAAGCCACTAAACCATAAGTGATGCGGTTAGAAATGAAGCTAATTGAATGCCGTCTTGCGGTTTCGTAGCGCTCAGGAAGTTGAGTAATCAAAATTCGCTTCAACGAGTTTTAACCAGCGCCTTTGTCTGTGGGCGAAGAAGCGGCGAGCAAACGCCACGACTATGGGCGTTAGAACTCCGGCTTCGATCTTTACGACATCGACATATCGCGTTCCACCCTCAACAGGCTCGACTTCCATTGTATGATCCCAAGTGGGTATGAGCCAGCCGCAACCATTCTCTCGCAACCTGTGCATCCGGCCTTGATCCGGCAAGAACTCAATGCTGATGTCTTGCCATCCGATTGGTATAAACCCCAACAATAGCTTTCGAACCCTGAACCGATCTGCTGACCAGCGTTCCGGAAACTCCCTAGGCGCGATTGGTTGAAACGTCAGCATCCCTTTCGCGACAAAGCACAAGAGGCGCGGCTGGAGGACATGATCCCAAACAACTGCAGTGTCGGCTGGCAGGACTGTTGCCAGTTCAATTGTTCTCATAGCGCAATCGCTCAACACGGCGGTTTATCCCGCCGATCATGTGTCGGTAGAACCACATCCGTATTCCGTCGGGTCGGTTCTTGTATTTCGCACTTTTATAGTAGGTGGATGGATCATCCCAAGTGCCGTGATCATCCGTCACGGCCGCCATCTGTTGAAAAGCTTCGTGCTCAAGGTTGAAATCTGCGCTGGCGTCACCGTCTTTCAATGCAATCGAATAGCCAACTGACCAACCGCGACGTTTGACCTCGGCTTTCGCAGCGGTAAACAGCGGCAGGTCGTTGATAAAGGTGTCGATACGTCGCCAGATGCCATCTATCTCAACTTCGATCCAAGAATGAGAGATTTCCCTTGGCATGAGCCAATATGCAATGCCTGTAAAAAACCCTCTCTGAATGTCTTTGGAGATCAGCGAAAAGTGGATGCGGGCAGGAATGCCCACGGTCTTGCAAAGAGCCAACAACAAAGTCGCCTTCGTGTTGCACTGCCCATATCCTAACCGAATGGTGTCTGACGCTTTAACAAAGTCGCCATCGTCGGGAAACGCGAACTGAATATCATCCCGAACGAAATAGAATAGCTGTTCAAACCTGCCGCGAGGGGTTGTCTCAGTTTGCGTCAGACGTGTGGTAGTTTCTCGGACAAGCGGATGGTTCTGATCAGCAAGCAATTCCATCCTATATATTTACAACGCTGGAAGCCATTTGACATTGACGCAAGTCAACCGACATCCAAGACATTCATGTAATAATTAAGCATCGAACAGTTGATCGCAAAGAGAGATGAATCGTGGAAAATGGCTTCGGAAATCGCACCTTGAAGATTGCAGCGGGTGTGGCAATCGTTTTCGGGTTGCTGACAGTTTTGTCCGGTGGTCGTGCGCTTTTCGGCAGCGAAGTAGCCCGCGCAGCCGTCGGTGATGCGGTGCCATTTGTGCTATGGTTCAACTTTCTAGCCGGGTTCGCATATGTCGTCGCAGGGATCGGTCTGTTTTTGCGACACCGTCCAGCGGTTTGGGTATCAATCGGTATACTTGGCTCAACATTTCTGGTGATGCTGGCCTTCGGTTTGCACATGGCGCAAGGCGGTGCTTATGAGGTGCGAACGGTCGGGGCCATGATCCTGCGCACGAGCGTTTGGGCGGCAATATCTTTTGTTGCTTGGACTTATATCGGGCGCGGGGCCATGAGAGCGGAGTGAAGCGACGCTAACCTTCTGACCCACCGTCGGGAAGCTTAAAGACGGCCTCGAACCCGTCCGTCCGCCCCTGCGCTGGCGAGTGAAACGCTAACTTTGCCTGCGTCCCATCGGCAATTGCCTTCACAATGGCAAGACCAAGTCCGCTGCCCAGTGCGTTGGTCGGTCCGCGCTCAAACCTGGCGGTCAGCTGCGCCAAAGCTTCGGGGGCAACTGGTGGACCATCATTGATCACGCGCAACGTGCCGTCGCCGGTCAGTAGTAGCTTAACTGGGGTGTCGCTGCTGCCGTGACGCAGCGCGTTCTCAACCAGGTTTCGAACTACGATCGCGAAGGCGTCCGGATCAAGATTCGACAGTACCGGGTCTGTTGGAAGTGTGCGTTGGATGCGCACAAGTCCTGCTGTGCTGTCGAAGTCCGCCAGCACCATATTCAGCACAGGGCATAGGTCCGACAAAGCATCGCTGCGTAACCGCCCCCCCTCAGCGCGCGCCAGTTGCATAAGTTTCTCGGAAAGGCGGGTTAACCGCTTGAGCGCGACCTCGATCTCGCTTGCCCGTCCAGCTGCAATGGTATCAGAGGTTTCGGTCATCAGCCGTTGCGTCTGTGCAAGTGCAGCCGCCACCGGTGTGCGCAATTCATGTGCTGCGTTGGAGGTAAAGCTACGCTCGGCCACGAGCGCGCGCTCAAGACGGTCGAGCACTTCGTTGACGGCCTTGGCCACAGGTTTGATTTCATCTGGAAGACTGCGATCAACAACCGCCGACAGATCCTGCGCACCACGACTGGCGAGTGCATTGCTAAATCGCCGCACGGGACTCAGGCTGCGTTGCACAATCCAAAACACACCAAACAAACCAAATGGAATGATAACAATCAGCGGTAAGGCGAGCCCAATCAAAACCTCGCGGGAAACCTCCGCGCGGTGGCTGAGCGGCTCAGCGACGGCGATGGTAATCGTGCCTTGCAACGCCGCGTCATAGTAAAGTCTGTGGGTTGCAGTTTGGCGAAAGCCCATTCCATCAAAGACAGGAAAATCCGCATCCTCAGCTGCGTGCGACCGTATCAGGACACGCCCCTGATCGTCGCGCACAATGTATGTAAAGAACTCTTCATGCTCGCGCAGGGTGGCGATACGTTGGCTAACCCCTTCTTCCTCGCGGCTGATGATGTCCACTACCACCAAGGGAAGGATGCGTTGAGCAGTTTCTTCCAGCGTGGAGTCAAACACCTCGTTCATCTCACTGCGCAGCAGGGTAGCGGTGGCCCAAGCGGTCACCAGCCAGAGCACCGTCAAACCCAGCCCGAGCGCCAACGCCAGGCGACCTTGCAGAGAGCTTGGCATTCTCATGTCGTACCCAGCCGATAGCCGAGGCCGCGCACCGTTTCGATCCGCTCGCGCCCCAGTTTCTTGCGCAGGCGGCTGACATGCACCTCAATCGTGTTGCTCTCGACCTCGGTATCAAAGGAATAAAGTCGCTCTTCCAATTGAGCCTTGGACAAAAGTTGACCGGGTCGCTGAACGAATGCCTCAAACAGAACCCATTCACGAGCGGTTAGGGCCACCGACTTACCGCCTCTAAAGACAGACCGCGCGGCAAGGTCGACCTCCAGATCGCCCAGAGTGGCCAGAGGGTTCGGGTTGCCAGCATAGCGTCGAGCCACAGCAGCAACGCGCGCTGACAGTTCGGATAAATCGAAGGGTTTGACCATGTAATCGTCAGCACCTGCGTTCAGCCCCTCGATCCGGTCACTGATCTGGTCCAGCGCGGTCAGAATGATCACAGGCGTTACATCGCCCTTCTTTCTAAGTGCACGCAAGAATGGCTGACCCCGCCCGTCGGGCAGCATCAGGTCAAGAAGGATCAGGTCATAGGCAGCGACATCCAGATATTCGCCCGCGCCGTCCAGCCGCATGGCCCAGTCGATGGAATGCCCGTCAGCGGCAATCTGGTCGCGCACCGCATCACCCAACACAGTATCGTCCTCGATCAGCAGCACACGCATATCTGTCTTTTCCTGTTCCGTTTGTGATCTCTCTATCATCGGCAAAGCTGACGTGCACCTGAAGCACAAAACCGGAGCACTTCAGGTCCGCGTCAGGTCGATATGTGACAAAGCGCCATCAACACGAGCTTCAGGAGATGGCATAATGAAAAAGTATCTGATGGCAACGACCCTATTGATTGGTCTTGGTGCGGCAGGTGTCGTCCTTGCCGATGACGATGATTGTCGGGTGCCGATGGCAAACTGGCAACCGCGAGAGGCTGTGCAGAAAATGGCAGAAGCCCAAGGCTGGACCGTGCGCCGGATTAAGACGGACGATGGCTGCTATGAAATCAAGGGCCGAGACGCAACGGGCCGCGAGATTGAGGTCAAGGTTGATCCCGCCACGCTGGCCATGGTCGAGTTTGAATACGAAGATGACGACGACGATGGCAATCGTGGTCGCGGCACCGTCGCGCCAACGGGATCAGTGCAGCCACCCGCGAACGGGTTATTCACTCCCGGCACGGCGCCCGTCGTTCAACAGTAATCTACATTCAATGCCCTTAGGGCCAGCGGCACCGCGAATGTCCGCGATAATGAGCATTTGGCCTTAATTGAAGTCGCCTGGCACAAGGCCGAATTTGCGAGCTGTTTGTCCCGATGGTTCGCCAACTAACCCCGTCGCCAGCCCAAGGGCGACGGGGCTTTTTTTAGCCAAACCTGACGCCCAGCTGAAGTGATTGCCGGTTTTTCGTCAGGGACACATCAGCCGAATCCTACATACCAATTTCAAAGCAACCCAATATGGAGACTCCCGATGAAAACCCTGCTGTTCGCCCTAGCATTAACCACCGCCTTGACCATTCCTGCCTTGGCAATTGCCAAACCCGTTACGCTGACCGCAAACATGAAGCAGTATGGCGGCGATGGTGCTTACCTTGCACTTTACGTCACTGATGCAAATGGCACCTATAAGGGCAGCCTGTGGATGGCAGGCGGCAAGTCGAAATACTACGAACATCTGAGCGACTGGTATCGTGCGACAGGCGGCAACACAGCCGAGATCAACGGCATCACCGGTGCCAGTGTTGGCGCGGGGCGGCAGTTAAAGATCACACTCGATCTTGCGGATGCGCTGTTTGACGCCGGCTACGAATTACATATCGACGCCTCGGTCGAAGACATGCGCGACAGCCCGTCCGAAGTGGTCGTGCCGCTGACTACAACGGGTGCGGGTCAGCCAGCCGCCGGTCGCCGCTATATCCGCGATTTCACCTACGACATGTAATACACATCAAAGGAACCTCACCATGCTGCGCGCCCTGCACAAATTCCCTGGCCTGTTCGCAACTCTGCTGATCGTCGTCATGACGCTCAGCGGGGCGGTGCTAAGCGTTCTTCCGACACTGGAGGCTGTGCAGGCCCCCTCACAGCTCGACTCGAGCTTGACCATTGCCACTTTGGCGGATCGCATTGCCATCACCTACCCCGGCGTTGAACAAATCCGACGCGCGCCGTCGGGGCAGATCACGGCATTCTATTTTGAGGCCGGGCAACCCGGTGCCGTGATCATCGACCCCGCGACAGGTGAGGGCGTGGCGAATTACGAGCCCTCGGCCTTTCAACGCTGGATAACCAACTTGCACCGCTCACTGTTTCTGGACGACGCAGGACGGCTGACCGCAGCGGCGGGGGCGGCATCGCTTCTGGTGCTCTCGATCTCGGGGCTGATGCTGACAGCACGGCGTGTCGGGGGCTGGCGGCGTTTCTTCTCTCGTCTGCGTGGCCCGCTCATGGGGCGGCTGCATGTCGAAGTGGCGCGGGTGACTGTTGTCGGGCTTCTGCTGTCTTCAGCCACTGCGCTCTTCATGACCGCCAGCACCTTTGAGTTACTCCCACAGGGCAGCGTTGTCGCGTTTCCCTCGCAAGTCAGCGGCCAAACCGGTGCGACGCCTGGTATAATGGCATTGCTGCGAGACACTCCGGTGGATACTTTGCGCGAATTGACCTTTCCCTATCCCAACGACCCCACCGATGCGTTCTTGCTCAAGACAGACTCGGGCGAGGGGTATCTCGATCAGGGAACAGGGGAGGTTTTGATCTGGGCCGATGCAGGTGCATGGCAACGCGTCAATGAGACGATCTACATGCTGCACACCGGACAGGGTATGGCGTGGCTGGGGGTGATCCTCGGGCTGATGGCGCTTGGGGCGCCGTTCATGGCCATAACTGGCGTGATCCTCTGGGTGCACGCACGCCGTGCTCGGCCACGGATCAAAGGTAATTTTGCGGCCATACAGGCTGACACGATCCTGCTGGTCGGTAGCGAAGGGGGCAGCACTTGGGGCTTTGCCGCGACCCTGCATGATGCATTAACACAAGCAGGCCATAAGGTTCACGCATCCCCGATGTCGCAATTTTCGCCACATCGGTATAGCCTTGCCGAACGGGTAATCGTGCTGGCCGCGACCTACGGCGAGGGCACAGCACCCGCTTCGGCCAAGGGGTTCCTTGATCGGCTGGCGGCTTTACCAAAAGCCCCCGATATGACGCTGGCTGTGCTGGGGTTCGGTGACAGCAAGTTCTCCGAGTTCTGCGCCTATGCCGGCGATGTAACCCGCATGGCCGAGGAAAAAGGCTGGGTGCAAATGTTGCCGATGGCGACAATCGACCGTCAGTCACCACAAGAATTCGCCCGCTGGGGGCGAGATCTGGGTCGCGCCCTTGGCCAGCCTTTGGAGCTATCGCACAGCCCGGCGATCCCGCGCAGCCAAGCACTGACGCTCATCTCGCGTCGCGACTATGGGGCCGAGATGCAGACCCCTGCCGCGATCCTTCGTTTCGCAATTCCCAAGGTCGGGCTTTGGGCGCGGCTTGCGGGGCGGGCTTTGGGTCGGTTCTCACCCGGAGATTTGCTCGGCATTGTTCCCGAAGGTTCACATGTGCCGCGCTTCTATTCCTTGGCCTCCGGACGCGAAGATGGCTTTGTCGAGATTTGCGTCAGTCGCCATCCCGGTGGGCTGTGCTCGGGACAGCTTCTGGATATGGGCATCGGCGATAACGTGCGGGGTTTCATACGTCATAACCCTGATTTTCGACCTGTTCGGGGTCACAAACCGGTCATTCTGATCGGGGCTGGCACCGGCATCGGACCGCTGGCTGGGTTTGCGCGCACCAACCATTCGGGACGACCCATGCATCTTTATTTTGGCACTCGGCATCCTGACAGCGATCTTTTCTACGAAACGGAAATACGCGAATGGCACGAAGAGGGTCGTCTTGCCTCCGTTGCCACCGCCTTTTCTCGCACCAGTGGACGGGCCTATGTGCAAGACGCCCTACGCGCCGATGCAGACCATATTGCCAAGTTGATTAATGAAGGCGCGCAGATTTTGGTCTGCGGCGGACGTAACATGGCCGTTGGTGTGACCGATGCGCTGACCGATATCTTAGCACCTGCCGGATTGACACCCGCCGCGCTGAAAGCAGAGAGACGTTATGTTGAAGATACCTACTAACCTTAAGCGTCATGCCTTGAGCGGCCCAACGATGGGCACCCGTTGGTCGGCGCTATTCTATGCCCCTACAGTGGCAGCCCTTGAACCGATCCGCGCTGCACTCGCTGAAAGCGTGGATGCTGTGGATCGCCAAATGTCCACATGGAAACCTGACAGCGATCTGATGCGCCTCAACCGTGCACCAGTAGGAACCTGGGTGCCGGTTCCTGCGGAATTGATGGAAGTGCTTGCGAAGGGGTTGGGGATCGGAAGGCTTTCGGATGGAGCCTTCGACATCGGAATGGGGGATATCGTTACCGCTTGGGGGTTTGGCCCGCAAGATGCGGATGTACAGAAAATTCGTGCTGCTTTGGGCAAGGCGCGTGCCTCTTCGCACGAGTTTCTGGAGCTTGATCCCGATGCACTACAAGTCCGCAAACTTGCCCCACTTGCACTGGACCTGTCGGGAATTGCTAAAGGTTATGCAGTTGACCGCATGATGGCAGTGCTGGGTAGTTTCGGGATCACTGACGCTCTTGTGGGCCTCGATGGTGATATGCGAGCCCTTGGCGCGCGACCAGATGGTCAAGCATGGAATGTGGCAATTGAGCGCCCCGATTATGAAACGCGGGCACCGCTGTCCATGATTGAGCTTATCGATGCTGCTGTCGCCACATCAGGTGATTACCGTCATTGGATCGAAGCTGGTGGGAAACGGCTCTCACATACGATGGACCCGGCCCTCGCTGGCCCTCTAAGGGACACGCCTGCATCGGTGACCGTTCTGGCCAAGACCTGCATGGAAGCAGATGCTTGGGCGACGGCCTTCATGGTTTCTGGTCGGCAGAAAAGTGAAATCTGGGCCAAAGCTTTTGGACTGACCGCCGTTTTTATCCATCGCGATGGCGGCGACTTTCGTCAAACGCATGTTGGTGGGACAGGTTAAGGTTGTCCGATTCACGTTGTTTAACACTTTGTAGAGATAGTGCCCCTCGTAGAAGTCTAATCCCGACGGTAGGTTGGGCTCTAAGCAGACACTTGCACTCTGTTAAGAGCCACCATTTGTTGAACGGTTCCGCCATAGCCGACATCGGTGCAATTGCAGCGAATTCACCCTTTTTCCGCAGAGCCAACTTAGACGTCAACAAAACAAACGGCAGTTTTGAGTTAGAAGGCAAGAGGTCGCTGTCCCTGCAATTCAACAGAAATTTTATTTTGAACTCACGGCGAAGTGCAATTTGTGTTAATTATTGCCTGAATGTGTAAGCAGCAACCCAGTCACCACTCACGAGGCATCTGGATATCGAGGTGCTCCGAGAGCGACGCCCTTATGCGCTAAATGAGCGAGGTCGATTTGGCCAATTTGAGGACAAACCTACCCTCCGCGACACTAAGATTAGCCTCATTCCACGATGTGCAAATCCACCTTGCGAAACGCCGATATCGCGCGATTGGCAATTTCATCGCAAAGGCAGATCGCATTGATATACCGCCTCGCAAAGGTTTCGGTTTCCGGAGCCACCTTCAATAGGCGCATTTTTTCAACTTTTGCTGCGTCCAAATCGCCTGCCTCCACGTGGAACCAAACGAGCAGATAATGAAAAGCAAAGAAGCCAGGCATTGGACATTTTTCAAGCTCTGTGATTGCCTCATCGGCCCCCGTTGTCATCATCAAGAACATCGCCTTCGGCATGTGATACCAGCTGGGATGCAGCGGGTTTAAAGCAATGGCGCGGTCGATTAAAGGTATCGCCTCATCCCAATCCGCAAGTCTGACAAGGCAGATACCGAACATCGCCAACATGTCGGAATGACCCGGGTTGAGCCGCAAGGCCCGTCGGACGCAAGCGCGAAAATCAACAAAGCGCCGAGCGTGAAAATAGGCCAGCGCCAAAGACTGATGTGCCATCGCGTTTTGCGGATCATGACTGACAGCGAGCGAGGCGTGCTTCATCGCCAGATCAAGTCTTGCGAGATCGCCCGCATCCGCCGTCATGGCACGATAGTATTCGATTTCGATCATCGCGAGGGCAGCGTGAGCTTCGGCTGAGGTCGGGTCATTCCTTACAGCATGCTTCAGGCCCGCTTCAATTTCGTCGCGACCTACCTGATCCAATTGAATCCCGAACTGAAAGTACCGAGATATCCAGGCATAGGTTTCCCATTTGATCGCCGGCTTAGAACGCTCGACTTGCTGCGCATAGTGTCCGATGGGGCCATATTCTACCGCAATGCGCGCGGCGATACGCGCGACTATCTCATCTTGCATTTCGTAGATATGGCGCGCGTCCATCCGCATGTCGATTTGATCCGTCAGAAGAATTTCGTCTGCGGCTGCGTCGATCAGCCTTATACTTGTTTCAATCAAGTCATCGCGAATGCGGTAACTACCCTCCAGCACAAAATCTGGATGGAAGAGGTCAAACATCTCCCCAATGCTCAAATGTTGCTGTTTAGCTTTTTCAGTTGTGGCGCGCGAAAACACCGACAAATCTCTAAAACGAGACAGGTTCGAAATCGTCCCTTCCGTCAGTCCGTCAGACAGAAATTCAAGACTCGTTTTCGGGCCAATATACTCGAACGGCAACACAGCGATAGACGGTTTTTTGGTTTCTGGAAGAGCTGGAGTACTATCCGGCTCGTTTGGCTTCTCGCCATCCCATGACACGTAGAAAGACGGCTCGTAAGACCCTTTGGGGATCGTGATATGGATCGGATCATCCCTCCCATCCTGCCGATAGTATTGGTCCAGCTTCTGGCGAAGGGCCCGAGCCTGAACACGCACGATTGTGTCTGTCTGCGGATCGAAATCTGCTTCTTTGTCGAAGACTTCTATTCCAATGGTATAGCCCTTCAGCCGGTGTTTCCGCCCTGCGAGAGACTCTGCAACAACATATGTCAAAAAGCGTGTCAAACGCGGCGCATTGCAGAACTGCCTGCTACCCAAAATCCGTGCAAGTTGTGTTTCGACCACCTCTTTGGGCAGTGATGTCGTCAATTGCATCGATACGGCCCCGCCATTTTTGGTGCGCCAAGGTGAGGCGTCTGCGGCATGTACACCGCCAACCTAACTGTGAGTCACTTAAGTCTCATTAATTATTCAGTCATGTTTGCGCTAACCGCATCGGCCCTGACGTTGCGCCAGATCAATTTAGTAATGGGAATCCCAGAATGGGTCCAGATAACAGCGACTTATCACTGGCAGAAACATGCCTAGTAAGGCTCAATCTGGAGCTTTCCCAGTTGGAGCAAGGGTTCAAAGCCAATCTGACGTTTAAAACTCAAACCTTCGTCCAGCAATTCGCGGACCTGAGGGCGCAAACTGAGTCAGTTCTCGAACAAATCGCGGCATTGCAACACCAAAGTCAAACAGCCGCTGCATCGCCCAGCCGAGACCGGCAATGGCACGCTCTTAAAGCTGCCATTCGGATTTATCGAAAAGCGGATACCTCAACCGATGAGGCGACACGCACAAAGACCTAACTACGCCCCTCATACCCCTTGGGACCGCTGAAAGGCCCTCTCCCAGAAATGACCGACCCAGTCAGGAGCTGCCCCATGACAAATTTAAGTGTCCCCTTTGCATCACCCGCACGCGAAAGCCGAATTGTCCCAACTGGACGGTTGCCAATGATCCGAACCAAAAAAAGTGACAACCGCAGTATCGGCCCAGTAAGACATGATGCAGTAAGGTCAGCCCCCAGCGTAGAAACGCGTGAAGATCGAAACAAACACAAGCACCTGAACGCGCTTTTTGACCAGTCCTCGTTCGAGCAGCATTTCCAGCCTGAAAGCACCATATTGCTGCATGGCGATCCAGCCGACACGTTGTATCAGGTTACGTCAGGAACAGTGCGTTGCTGTACGATAGATGCGGATGGCTTGCGGCAAATATTCACGTTTGCCAGAAAAGGCGATCTTATCGGAATTTCAGATATGGATACTTGGCACTTCACAGCCGAAGCTGTCGATCATGTTGTAGTGAGGTCCGTTTCCCGGCCCATCCTAGAGCAAGCATTGGCGGTGCAGATTTCGCTACGCGAAGAAGTAAGGGAACTTATGTGCGAACTGTTGGTGCGACGAGAACGGCAGCTTCTTTCCATGATTTCAAAGAAAGCGCCTGAGCGACTGCTTGGCTTCCTTCAAGATTTCTCCGCTAATCGATCCAATTCGGGGTTCGTTGCGCTGCCGATGAGTCGCAGAGATATCGGAGATCACCTTGGCATGACGGTCGAAACGGCCAGCCGCTCGTTCAGCGATCTGAAAAATCGCGGGATTATCGAGATGAACACGCCGGAAAAATTCAGACTTGTTGGCTAGGTAAGAATGTTGGCGTCGCTTGCACAACATCTCTCGACATTTCCTCGCGCGTCGCATCGGCCAAACTAAAGAGTTCGGGCATTCATAAGAGAGATTGGAACGGTAGAATCCGTCTCCAACCTCTCCTATCAATCTAGCTCAGACCAAAGGCGAGCCACAATCGTTTACATCCATATCCTTGACAGGATCTTCCGGGCCACATTCTTGATTGCTTACCGGATAGTGCCCGGGCTCTGTGCATCCAGCTATGGCCAGTACTGTACCTAAGAGTGCAAGCATGATGAGAGTCTTCATTCTGTTTCCTTTTTCATAATGTGAAGGTAATTGCGCGTGCCTGGAGACAATGAATCTCAGCGATGCCTCAAGCGGCTTAGATCATGTCAGAAGCGTGACCATTTTGGTCTCCATACAATACGACTAACGGCCACACCGAACTAATTCTGAAATTCATCACTAGTGACCGTGTGTACCCATTTATAATAAGCAAATCCGTTTACGCAGAATTGACAAAGGACAATTCCCAGCATGTTTTGAGCTTACATTCCAACACATCTCTTGCCAGATCAAAATGAGCTCCGCCCAGTGACGGCGATGCTACCGTCAGGCAATTGATGTTCGTCAATCACAAGGTCTCCAAGCCATTTAATGATTACTTCTGTATCGCCCCAGGACTCTCACAACTGAGAGGTCTGCCGGATGCTTCACTAACTCATTAAACGGAGATTAAAATGAAACTTTTCCTCACGACCGCCCTGACAGCACTCACATTGTCTGCCCCAGCTTTCGCCGAAACAACGGCAGCTGAGCTATTTGCCATGAGCAACGATTCCGCCGCAGAAACAATCGTACAAGAGCATTCCACAGGTGATGTGACCGCTGCTCAAATCACGTTGGCACTTGATAATATGAGCGCGGCAGAGCGCGAAGTATTTCTGGCCAGCCCCCATGAGGTGCGGATGGAAACACTTAAGAATTGCCTGGAGAAAACAGATTCGGGCGACAGCGCGGCTGAGTCCTGTGTGATTAACAAGAAATAACAGCACATTTTTGCTATGACCTGAATCCAAGCGATCCATTCCGAATGGTATCGCTTGGTTCTCTATTTGTATGGCCAAAGATTGGTCATGCAGATTGTGAAGTGTTATTGTTCCAACGATGATAGGCGCTTCAGTTCGACTCTTTCTTAGGTAGCGCGGTCTTGGAGTGGCGGTTTTTTTTCAGCGCTTCGAACCCGATGATCACGTCCAAAAGTTCGGTCGTGATTTCGCTCTGCCGCATCGACCGTGTCTCAGACATTAGCGCATCCAAACGATCGTCCACCGATTGCTCCGCTTGGCTCATCAAAGCCAAACGTGCGGCGTTTTCGGTCACAAGCGCCTCAGCTGCCGCCCGAAACATGCTGGCGAACAGGTGGTTACGAATGAGTGCCTGAAAGAGCGTAGTCGGCGGCATAGAGAAAGCTGGAAGACTGCGTGAAACCCAAGGCTTGGTCTGCAGTTCTTGCACGAGATCTCGGTCGAGGGGCAAAAGGGCAATCACCTCGGGTCGTTGACCTTTGTTCCCGTCCCGCGTGAAATAAGCGAGCGAGACCGCCACATCATCTGTTCCGTGGTCACGTCGCATATCATCAAGATGTCGGGTAAGCAGATTGGCAAGCCGGCCAATCCCATCCACGGATGCGGGCGGAAAGAACGTTGTCTCAGGCGCAAGGCGCTGATCCCGCAAAGCGTCCGCCATCTGCGCGCCGACGCACAAAACGATGGTCTGTTGCGAGGCGTCGACAAGCTGTTCCGCAACATGGCTGGCCAGTACCTCGTTGTAACTTCCGCACAACCCGTGATCCGACCCAAACACGATCAGGACTTTGGTCCTTGCCGCTGAAGATGAGCTCTCAAGCGGACCAATCTGGCTGAGAAGAGCGTGGAGCCCGAGCAGAATAGTCTCGTGATAGGACTCAATTGCACGGGCAGCATGTTCATATGGCGCCGAATTGATCACCGATAGTGTCTTCATCGTATGCACGATGCTCCTGATACCTTCCATGCTGGCGGTGCGCCGCGACAGGACTTCAAGCGTTTGCGCCATTCTCGCCTCCCGTACTCGCGCGCGCAGCGCGTCCAAGGGCTATCATCTGGGTTTTGTCGTCTTCGGTCAGGGGTGCATTGTCTGCAATGCGCGTTGCCAAGTCCTGCAATTCACACGCAGCCGCTTGTCTAAGCGTGGCCATTACGGTCCCGGTCTCTGCCTCGCTCAAGCCGTCGAACTGACCTTCCATCGCCGCCACCAGAACTGCCAGTTGCTCCACCGCTGGCATCGGATCCCGCTCGGCCTGTCGTAGTGCTGCACGCACCGCCGCACCGCGTGTCAAGCGCGCGCGCGTTGCGTCGTCCAAACGAGTGCCAAAGCGGGCAAAATCCTCCAACTCTTCAAATTGCGACAGCGTCACGCGCAGGTTGCCCGCGACAGACCGGAACGCCTTGGTTTGTGCCTTGCCGCCCACCCGGCTGACCGAGACCCCCAGATCGACCGCCGGAAATTGGTTTTTGCGCACAAGCCTCGGCGATAGGTATATCTGCCCGTCGGTAATCGAGATCAGGTTTGTGGGGATATAAGCAGACAGGTTTTCTGCCTGCGTCTCGACCACGGGCAAAACGGTAATCGACCCGCCGCTTGTGAACTGCCCTGCCCGTTCCAGCAATCGTGCGTGGATATAGAAAATATCTCCGGGAAACGCCTCACGCCCCGGTGGGCGGCGCAAGAGAAGCGACAATTCACGGTAAGAACGCGCGTGGTGGGTAAGGTCATCAAGGATCACTAAGACGTCCCGCGCCTGATCCGAAAAATACTCCGCCATCGTGAGCGCCGCATAAGGTGCCACATAGGCCAGCCCTGCCGCTTCCTCATCTCCTGCAGCTAAAACAATCGTGCGCTCCGACATCCCACCGTCATGTATCGCGCCAATCACCTTTGCCACCGCATCCCCGCGCTGGCCAATGGCGCAGTAGATGCAGATCACATCGGTGTTTTTCTGATTGAGGATTGTATCAACCGCTACCGATGTCTTACCGGTCTGCCTGTCACCGATAATCAACTGGCGTTGACCCAGCCCGATGGGCACAGCCGCATCGATGACCTTGATCCCTGTGCCCAAGGGGCGCGCGATCGCTTGGCGATCCAAGATTTGCGGGGCTTCCGCCTCGACCGGCCGAACAGTTTGCACGCGGATTGGCCCTTTGTCGTCGCTTGGCGCACCAAGGGCGTTCACAACACGCCCCAACAATGCGTCACCAACCACTGTGCTGACAACCTCGTGGGTCCGCATCACGCTCTCACCGATGGTAACCCGGTCGGACGACCCCAGTAACACTACGCCAAGCCGTCCCGGTTCAAGGTCCAGAACGATGCCCTGCACGCCGCTGGCAAATTGCAGCAACTCATCGGATAACGCCCGCTCTAAACCGGCAACGATGGCGATCCCGTCGCCGACCTCTGCCACCAATCCGATCTCGCTGAGTTGCGGAGTGGGTGACGGTGCGTTTATCAGAAAATCAAGAATTCTATCGGGGTCTGCTCGGGCTCGCGTGACTTCACTGCTCATGGGATTTCACCCTAAGATCATTGCCCGCCGTCAATTGTTCTTCAATCAGGCAGGCAAGACCGTCGATGTAGGAATCAACAGTCCACGCGAGCTGTGCCCCGCCAACCCGCAAAACGAGACCCGGTGCTTGCGCTTCATCAGTGCCGAATCGCACTGCAACCTCGGGGAACGCTCCCCGGAGTTCCGAGGTCAATTCTTCTTCCACCAGATCTGGCAAGGAACTTTGCGACGTTATGACTGCCTCTGTCGCCTGCCCCGCCGCGCGCTGTAAATCGGGCACCATCGGCTTGGCTTGTTCGACCAAGCGGTGCGCAATCCGCACTTCTAACGTCTCATCCGCGAGATCTCTGAGCGCCTTGCGGGTCAGTGACAAAAGCGCCCCAGCCCCTGCGCGATGCATCTTCGCTGTATACTTCTGCGCCTCGTCGTCCAGATGCGTCTTCAACGCGTCATGTTCCCGCTCCAACCGCTTTTGCGCGTCAGCCAGCAGAACGTCGCGCTGTTCTTCGGCCGATTTCCGGATCGTCTCCGTCATCTCAGATTGTGCGACGTTCAAGGCATGCACCTTGTCTTGGTAGGCCTTCTCCACCGCCCGCGCCTGTTCCTTGGCAAGAACAGCTTCTTGCATTCGATCTCTGATCTCGACTTCACGCGCATCAATGCCGTCCAGAATGGGCCGGTATAGAAAACGCTTCAATAGCCAGACAAGCACCAGGAAGTTGGCGATCTGTGCCGCGACAGTGATCCAGTCAATCGACATAAATCAACTACCTGCCGCCTGCGCCGCTTCCACCGCAGCCGTCCAAAATGGATTTGCGAAAATCAGGATCATCGCAACGACGAAGCAGTAAATCGCTGTAGATTCGATCATCGCAAGACTGACGAAAAGGGTGCGCGAAATAGTTGAGGCTGCATCGGGTTGTTGGGCGATAGCATTCAGCGCGTTTGAAGCGGCTCGCCCTTCGCCAAGGGCCGGACCGATTGCGCCGAACGCTACAGTCAGCCCCGCCGTAAAGATAGAGATTGCAGCGATTAAGCCTAGGTCAGTCATGGGTTTTCCTTTTCTGTATTTGGAGGGGTGGCAGTGGCACTGGAAATGTAAACAGTCGCCAAAATCGCAAAGATGTAGGCTTGGATCAGCCCCGTCAGCAGGCCCAGAACGTCCATCACAACTGGGAAGAAGAAGGGCGCAACACCGAGCAGGATCGCCGCGATAACGGCACCGCTCATGATATTCCCGTAGAGGCGGATGGCGAGAGAGATGCCGCGTGAAAATTCTGAGATGATGTTGAACGGCAGCATGATGAAAGACGGCTCAAGATAGGTTTTCAGATA
The DNA here is from genome assembly GCF_900129235.1 of Litoreibacter ascidiaceicola. Taxonomy (GTDB): domain Bacteria; phylum Pseudomonadota; class Alphaproteobacteria; order Rhodobacterales; family Rhodobacteraceae; genus Litoreibacter; species Litoreibacter ascidiaceicola. The sequence goes on from NZ_FQUV01000006.1 coordinate 65,837, forward strand.
CCCGCCCAGACCCCGACTGGTAATCCCAAAAAGCGGCACCGCGATCAGAACGGACAGAGCCAGCGCTGTGGTTGTCGAGAGTGACGCCGTTGGCGGTTCAAACCCGGGTACGACCAACAGGAGGTTCGACATGGCGACGAACAAGAACAGCGTTCCGACATAGTATAAAAGATGTCGTTCGCGGCGGCCCGCCACCTCTTCGATCTGGGCTTCGATGCCTTGTACAATCACTTCCAACATGGTCCGCCAGCGGTTTGGCGGGACATCCGGGCGCAAATTGCGCGTGATTAAGATCGCAGAAACCGTCAGCAACGCCATAACCACCCATGTGTAGAAAATCGTTGCGTTTATAGGGACACCCCACGCTTGAAACATGATGGTTTGATCCGGGGACAGGTTCATTGCGCACCTCCAGATGGGGTGCTGACGCTTGCAACGGTCAAACTAATGAAGCGGACGATGACGAAGGCGGCGGCGTATCCCAAAAGGGACCATGGACCACCCTGCTCCACGACAATCCAACCAACACCCAGAAGGGCTGCAATCCTGATTGCGGCGCTGAGCACCAATACAGCGACAGGTTTCACCGACCGCAAAGCCATCCGCATGCCCAAACCGAGACCCGCAAAGAACACGGCGCTCGTCGCGGCACCGATTGCCAATCCCAAAATCAAGGAGCTCCAATCAAAAGACATCATTTGTCACCTCCTTCCTTGTTGATCCATGCCGCTGCGATAAATCCACCGACGACCACGCCCGCGAGGATCAGGGCAAGCGTCCATGGAAACCCTTTAGGGGTGACGCGGTCGAGCCAGAGCCCCAGAAACGCTCCTCCAACGGTTGGAACGGCAATTGACCAGCCGATCATCCCGAACGTCCCAATCCCACGCAACGGGCTTGGACCAGGGTTGTCACGGTTCGATTTCATCCGTTTGGCCTGGCGTGCGATATCGTCCACCGGTTTCTTAGGATTCTCCGTCATGACAATGGCCTTTGCAGTTCGGCGAACCTGCGCACCATATCAGCCTCAAGGCGCGACAAGGCCGACCGCGCCTGCCGTTCATCTTCATCCATCTGGATGAAATTTGCCTCTACAGTGTCCTGCAATGTACCTAGGTCATCCCCGCGCACACCGCGCAGGGCGATAACGACAACCTCGTGACCTTTTTTGACCAGAAGCCCCTCGTCGAGACCGAAAATCTCTTCGGAGCCATCCTCCAGCCGCAGCGTCAGAACCGAAGGTACAATCGCGGTAACGAAATCGATATGGTTGGGCAAAATGCCGAAAGCGCCATTCGGGGCCACGGCACCAATACGTTCAGCCCGCCCTTCAAACAGCGTCCTCATAGGCAACCTCAGGGTCACATTCATGTCGGCTGCCATGCTCATGATGCCGCCTCCAAATCCTGAAGACTGCCGATCATATAATAGGCGCTTTCCGGCAGATCAAAATCTGTCTGGTCCAGGATTGTCTCGCATCCATTCAGTGTTTCAGCGACAGGCACCATTTTGCCTTTGGTCTCACTAAAAGACTCAGTCGTCACAAAAGGCTGTGTCAAAAACCGCTCTAACCGCCGCGCCCGCGAAACGGTCGCGCGATCTGCCGAGGACAGCTCTTCCAACCCCAGCATGGCGATAATGTCGCGCAACTCCTCGTATTCTGCCAAGGTGCGGCGCACTGCGCGGGCGATGTCGTAGTGCCGCTGGCCCACAACGGAAGGCGTCAGCATAACCGAGGCAGAGGCCAGCGGATCAACCGCCGGATAAAGGCCTTCGCTGGCCCGTTTGCGCGACAAAACTACCGAGGCCGAGAGGTGCGAGAAAATATGCGCGGCGGCTGGGTCCGTAAAATCGTCTGCAGGCACATAAACAGCTTGGATCGAGGTGATGGCACCCCGTTTGGTCGAGGTGATGCGTTCTTCCAAGCCTGCCAATTCCGTGGCCAAAGTCGGCTGATACCCAACCCGCGACGGCATCCGACCCATAAGACCTGACACCTCAGACCCCGCCTGCACAAAGCGGAAGATGTTATCGATCAGCAGCAGAACGTCCTGCCCTTTGTCATCGCGGAAATACTCGGCCATGGTCAGAGCAGTCTGCCCCACCAAAAATCGCACACCAGGGGCCTCGTTCATCTGACCAAACAGCATCACGGTCTTATCGCGCACGCCCGCTTCACCCATCTCACGGTACAACTCTTCTGCTTCACGGGACCGCTCACCGATACCGCAAAACAAGCTCACACCGTTATGATGTTGGACGGTGTTGTTGATTAGTTCCGTAATCAGCACTGTCTTGCCAACGCCTGCGCCGCCGAACAGCCCGGTCTTACCCCCGCGCTCGATGGGTGACAGAAGATCAATCGCCTTGATCCCCGTTTCAAGGATTTCGGAATGCAGCACGCGGTCGCTCAATTTAGGTGGGCTTTTGTGAATCGCTCGACGCTCAGCCACGTCCGGCGCTGGAAGGCCATCAATGGGCGCTCCGAAAACGTTGAGCATCCGGCCCAGCACCGCCTCGCCCACCGGCACCATGATCGGTCTACCCGTTGAACGGACCGGCATACCAAGGCCGAGGCCTCGCACAGGAGCCATAGCCATCGCACGAACCATCCCGCGCCCGATCAGTGATGAAACCTCCAACGCTACCTCGCCTGCATAAAGCAAATCGTGAATACGTGGGACCGTGCCGTCGAACACGACATCCACAACGCCCCCACGAATGGCAGCAATGTGGCCTTTGATCAAAGCATCTGGTTTGGGAGAGGTGTTGGTTGTCATGGTGTGTCTCGGTTCTCTGCTGCAATTCGCGTGCCCGCCTTGCCCTCAAGGATGGCCAGCGCATCGGCAAGACGGCCAATACCGGCAAACCCGCCCAACTCGGCAAATCCACACGCAGCACTGACCTTAGGTCCCATCGACCCTTTGGGCATGGAAAGTGCCCGCCCCTGGTCCGGGGTCAGATGAGCCATGGGCGTCGCGGCGTCTGAGCCAAAAGCCTGATAGACGGCATCAACATCCGTCAGCAGAAGCAAGGCATCCGCACCAATGTCCGCAGCTAGCATGGCGCTGGCAGCATCCTTGTCTATCACAGCCTCTACCCCGATCATGCTGCCATCGGCGCGCCGAATTACAGGTATACCCCCGCCCCCCGCACAGATCACGATCACGCCTTGATCTAGCAACAACCGCAGGACGCGCATGTCCGGAATCTCAATGGGCGCAGGCGACGGCACGACACGCCGCCAATCTTCGCCATCTTGCGCAATGGTCCACCCAGCCGCTTTGGCGCGCGCTTCGGCCTCGCCCCGCGTGTAAACGGGCCCGACGAACTTGGTTGGCGTGTGAAACGCCGGGTCTTTTGGATCGACGATGACCTGAGTGAGCAACGTGGCAACGGCGTGGTCATGGCCAAGAGAATTTTCCAACTCCTGTTCTATCAGGTAGCCGATCATACCTTCAGTCTCGGCCCCCAGAACATCCAGAGGATAGGCTTCATCTGGCTTATAGGCCGCGCCTTGCAAAGCCAGAAGCCCCACCTGCGGCCCGTTCCCATGGGTGACGATCAATTGATGGCCAGCGCGCACGATCCGGGCCAACGCCTCTGCTGCCGTCCGGACATTGGCACGCTGCGCCAGCGCCGTCAGCGGTTGACCGCGCTGCAGCAGCGCATTGCCGCCCACGGCTGCGACGACCAACATCTCAGGCTCCCAAGGTGGCGACAAGAACCGCCTTGATTGTGTGCATCCGGTTTTCGGCCTGATCAAAGACGATGGACGCAGCGCTCTCGAACACCTCTTCAGTGACTTCCATCGCATCAATGCCGAACTCGGCTTTGATCTCGGCCCCCACGGTGGTTTCGGCGTTATGGAATGCGGGCAGACAATGCATGAAACAGCTGCGCGGATTGCCCGTTTTGGCCATCACATCGGCGGTCACTTGATACGGTGTCAGCAGCTTGATCCGCTCACCCCATTTCTCCTTGGCCTCGCCCATGGACACCCAAACATCCGTGTAGATGAAATCGGCCCCTTTTACGGCCTCGTCCACATCTTCGGTAATGGTAATCTGGGCACCCGTCTCGGCGGCAATCGCTTGTGCCTCGTCGCGGATCGCCTGAACGGGCCAAAGGCTTTGGGGCGCGCAAAGCCGCACATCCATCCCCATCTTGGCCCCACCGATCAACAAGCTGTCGCCCATATTATTGCCGGCGTCGCCCAGAAACGCATAGGACACCTGATGCAGCGGCTTATCGACATGCTCCTGCATGGTCAGGAAATCAGCCAAAATCTGCGTGGGGTGAAATTCGTTGGTAAGGCCATTATAGACCGGCACACCAGAGAAGTCGGCAAGCTGTTGGACGACGTCTTGCCCAAAGCCACGGTATTCAATCGCGTCGTAAATCCGCCCTAGGACTCGCGCGGTGTCCTTGATGGATTCCTTGTGCCCGATGTGGGATCCTGTGGGTCCAAGATATGTGACCCGCGCACCCTGATCATAAGCGGCCACCTCGAAACCCACGCGCGTGCGCGTGCTGTCTTTCTCAAAGATCAGCGCGATGTCCTTGCCTTGCAGCGTCGGAACTTCCGTTCCGGTAATCTTCGCGGTCTTCAGGTTTGCTGCAAGTTTCAACAGGAACGTGATTTCGTGAGGTGTGAAGTCCCGCAGGGTCAGAAAGTGACGGTTTCTAAGATTGTAAGCCATTGTATTAGTTCCATTTCCTGGTTTCGGTCATGACCTCTTCGACATTTCGGCGGTAAGAGTAGGGCATCGGCTCTCCACGCCCTATTCGTAGCAGCAAAGAAGGGCGGCCCTCTGTCTCCCCAAGCAGCGTTGCAACTTGATCACGCTGCTCGGAGACTTCAATCGCCTGATTAATATGCGCGTTCATCAGCCCCAAAGAGGTGGCGGCAAGCGCAAATCTCTGAAATGCACGGCCAGTTTCGACCCAATTCACTGGCGTGTTCCGGTCACTGACAAATACGGCCAAAGCAGAAGCGCTCGAAATCTGATGACGAATTTTGGCGGTTTCCGAACTTACCCGGAAAACGAAGGGGAAAATCACGCGACCCACCCATTCGGGCAAACTCGGGTTGCCAAGGCACCGCCCAAATAACCCGTCGCGCCGAATTCTGGCCCCTCGCGCGCTGAAGCGTATCCACAGCACAAGCTCAGCAACGAACTTGGGATTAGCCATTTGTTTTGCATTGCCAACAACGACCATTTCACGCAATGCGGCGATACATTCCGGTGATTGTATCAGGTGAAATGTCACGTCCGGACCAGCGGCTGCATCGGTCAATGCCAGTTTTTCAGCCTCAGTCAGCGGTTTGCCATCAAACAGGGAACGTGTCGTTTGCCGCAATGGAATTGCCGCAATAAGCGGTGAAGCCGGGATGGCTTCTTCGACCAAGTCAATTTGTACTGAGGCGCCGTCGCTAGCAATACATGGCGTCGCGACGATACCGAACCCTGACGCAGCGATCACAATATTTTCTGTCGCGCAGCCGAGACTGACGTGAAGATGGTGATCGTCAGGATCGACAACCACGCAACGGCGGCTACGATCAATATGTACCGTGATGCGGTCCTCACTGACGTCGAAAAACCACGGTTGCGTGTTGTGGCTGTTGGTAGCCAATGTGGCGTAGCGAACCAATTCCCGATTCCGGCGCATGGGCGCACGGCTTCGTGTGTCGAGCGGGCGGCGGCAAGTATCCATGGTGGCGGTGTAATCGCTCAATGTTTTACCCCCCTCACACCGGATCACGGATTGTCGGGCAGCTCATGCAATGCCCACCGCCGCGGCCACGGCCCAACTCGGCACCAGGTATCGCAAGAACCTCGATTCCGGCCGCCTTGAGCGCCGCGTTTGTGTCGTCGTTGCGATCGTAGCCAATCACCACGCCGGGACGCAGAGCCAGAACGTTGTTGCCGTCGTTCCATTGCTCACGTGCGCGCTCTTCCTCGGTGTTGCCACCGGTCGGCACGATTTGCAGGCTTTTATAACCCAGCACCTCGGCGACAATGTCGAAGATCGGACGCGGGTCGAGGCGAAACTCCAGTGGCGCGCGGCCCTCGCCGGGGCGAATGTCGTAGCAGATCAACTCATCCGCGACCTCTTTGAAGGTCGTCACCACGTCACCGCCACACAGCGTAAAGACCGTATCCAGATGCATCGCGGCCCGCGACTTGGGAATGCGGAACGCCAGGACACGCTCAGCCGCCCCTGTATCAAATAACGCCTCGGCCAGTTGCCCGATCCCTTGTGGCGAAGACCGCTCACCCATACCGACCAGAACAGTGCCGTTGCCTACTGGCATGATGTCGCCGCCCTCCACTGTCGCAAGCCCGTGGTCTAGTGTGGGATCGCCCCAGTGGATCGTCGTTTTGCCCGCGAACTTGGGATGAAACTTGTAGATTGCGGTATTCAACAGCGTCTCTGGCCGTCTTGCCGACCAATGCATGGGATTGACCGACACGCCACCATATATCCACGCAGAATTGTCGCGAGTGAACAGAGCATTGGGCAAAGGCGGCAGTATGAACCCGTGTTGGCCGAGATAACTGCCGAAAAGCCCTGTTGCCTCAAAGTCTAGATCATCCGTGGCAAGCCCGCCCAGCAAGTACTCAGCAAGTTGCACGCCAGACAGTTCATCCATCCAACTGCGCAACTCAGACATCATGCCAACGCCAATCTGATCTGGTGTGATCCGGTGATCCAACACCCAATCCCGGCCTTTGGGGATGTCCAGCGTCTCGGCCAGCAGATCATTGACGTCCAGAACTTCGACGCCCTCAGCGCGCATTGTCGCGGAAAAGACATCGTGATCCTTTTGCGCCTGTTTGACCCAAAACACGTCATCAAAAAGCAAGTCTTGGCAGTTTTCAGGCGTTAGGCGACGGTGCGCCAGACCCGGTCTGCAAACGATCACCTGTCGCAGTTTTCCAGTTTCGGAATACACGCCCAGTTTTTTTTCATTTTCCATAGAGATTTTCCTTTGAAAAGCGCGAGTCACAGGGCGCTGATTGCACCTGTCAACATCAGATAGGCCGCAACAATGGCGGCCCCGACGAGGCCAATCGCAATCAGGATTTCAACGGGAGAGAACATCTTTTCGTCTTCGGACTTACGCGCCCGGACATAGACAGGGATACCGACCGCATAGATGATCGCACACATCAGCAAATACGTTGGCCCTGCCGCATAGACCAGCCATGCCCCGTAAACCATCGCCAGCGCTCCAATAGCCATATCACGACCACGACTCTCTTGCAGATCATAGCTTTCGCCGGTCATCGCAAGCTTGAGCGCATAGGCACCAGAGAACACGTATGGGACTAGAATGGCAGTGGACGCGATGTAGAAAAGCGCGAGATAGGTCGAGTTCGCATATAGTGTTACGATCAGGACAACTTGCACACAGATATTGGTGATCCAGAGTGAACCAGATGGGGACCCATTTTCATTTTCTTTGCCAAAGGCCTCTGGCAGCATGCCTTCTTTGGCAGCTCGAAACGCAATTTCAGCTGCCAGCAAAGTCCAGCTCAGGAACGCACCAGCGACCGAGATCACAAGGCCGAACCTGACCAACACCGAGCCCCAAGGGCCAACGACTGACTCAAGTACATAAGCCATGGAGGCGGCGGCAGGCAGGGCCGCGAGGTCGGGTTGGGACATGACGCCAAGCGACAACAGAGAGACAAGCAGATATAGCAAGAGAACTGTGACGAAGCCAAGAATGGTGGCTTTGCCGATGTCGCTGCGCTTACGGGCACGACCGGAGCCGACACTGGCCCCCTCGATCCCAATGAAGACCCACAGTGTTACCAGCATCGTGCTTTGAACTTGGGTCGTGATGCTTCCGAGTGAAAGGGATTCAGTGCCCCAAAAATCCAGCTCGAACGTCGGCATGTTGAAACCCACGACGGCAAGGACGATGAAAAGAAAGATGGGTGCCAGCTTGGCGACCGTAGTAATCGTATTGATGATCGCCGCCTGTCGCACCCCCATCAAAACCAGCGCATGAACAAGCCATACACAGATCGAGGCACCGACAATGGCCTGCCACGTATTCCCCTCTTCACCGAAGGGTGCATAGAAATAACTGAGCGCGCCAAAAATCAGAACGACGTAGGATACGTTGCCGATCCACGCGCTGATCCAGTAACCCCAAGCACTGTTAAAGCCCACAAAATTGCCGAACCCAGCACGCGCATAGGAATACGGCCCCGCGTCAAGCGCAGGTTTGCGGGTGGACAGGTTCTTATACACGAAGGCAAGCGCCAGCATCCCGACACCAGTAATGAGCCAGCCAATGGTGATAGCCCCAGCGGATGCCCCGCGGGCCATGTTCTGCGGCAGGCTGAAGACCCCACCACCAATCATGGATCCGACGACGAGAGCCGTCAACGGCAGCAAACCTAATGTGCCGGATTTGGTCTGGGTCGATAAATCGTCTTTTGCTGTCAGATCGGTCGACATCGGCACACTCCTTTGCGTTTCAGGCTAAAAATACAGGACTGACCCAAGCAGGATTGACGTGCGTCAATAGGCAGACAGGACGATCAATTGGAAACCGATCAAGCTGGCTTTAGTGATCTGCGATCACGACAGGATCATTGAAAAGTAGCCACCAATGAGCGCGAGGACGGTTGTTAGGGCATAGCTCACCGGATAGGGCACTGCAGCAATTGAGCTTCCTGATTCCTCAATGATTGCATTCAAGCCCGGCGTGCTGTTGCGTCCGCCAGTTGTCGCACCGTCAGCGATAATCGAGTTAAGACCGAAGACCTTGGTCCCGACCCAAAAGGCTACCAATGGCGGAATGAGCGCTCCGGCAGTCCCGATCAATGCTAACCAAAGGATCGTGTCACCCCCTAGGGCTGAAATTACCTTCGGACCTACATTTGCTGAGAGAACGGCGACGAAGGCATTCAAACCAAAATCCTGAAGGAAGCTGCGGGCACCTTCATGCACCGGACCCCCAAATTCAGGGTTCCGGCTGCGAAAGTAACTGACGCCAACACCTGCGAGTATGCACCCAGCTGACGTCCCTAAGGCAAAGGGGATGCCCGAAATATGAACGGTCGCGATACCAACCAGATATCCCACCAACATCGCAAGAGACAGGTAAAGCACCTCGGACTTCAAGGTCGGCAAAATGACATGGCCACCCAGTTGGCTGGCGGCTGCTTTGAGCGCCCCGTCAGGCCCGGTCAACCGCAGTACATCCCCAAAACGCACGTCGCTTTTGGGACCCAGTGGAAGTTCGTTGCCCGCGCGAAACAGGGCCTGCACAGCGATACCGCCTGTGCCTTGGCTTTCAAGCTCTTCCAGTGTCTTTCCCGAAATGGCGTGTGAACCTACGTGAACGTCAGCAACCTCCATCGGGACGTTACGGGCCAGCGGATTATCGGATTCCGGCCCAATCAACTCCCCTTCCTCCAGAATGAGATCATGTACATTTGCGCGCACGGTCACGATATCGCCGCTAGAAATGATCGGGTTTTCTGCCGGATCCAGCACGACATCGTCGCGCACGACACGCAGGATCGGGACTTGCGGAAAGTCACTCGCCAACTTTGTCAATGTGCGGCCAACAAAGCTCTCATGTCTGACCTCGAAAGCGCGAAGATCATAGGGCGAAAACCCGATCGTCAGAGCTCCGGGTGCGCCGGGAACTGGATGGACGGCACCCCCGCTAAAATCAGCCTCGGCCTGTTTTGCATCTGCAACAGCATCATAGCCGAAGATGCGCGGAAGATAGCGGATCAACAGGATGATACCCACGCTCGAAAGCACATAGCTAATGGCATAAGCCGCCGCCATGTTCGCCCCGACTTCTTCGATTGTCATATCAGTTGGCGGGATATAGGCGCCGCTGGCCAGTGCATTCTGACCTACGCCTAAAATGGCGGTGATGGTATAGCTGCCGGAAATAAGTCCCGTCGCGTATCCCGGTGCCAGCCCGGCCCACGCGGCCCCAAAATAGCAAATCAGCCAGTTCAAGACAAAGACGATAAGCCCGATCCCGACAAAAGCCAAACCGCCCTTGCGCAGCCCTGAAAAGAACTGCGGCCCAACTTTTAGACCGAGCGCATACATGAACAACAATAGCATGAAAGACGACAGAATTCCGGGAATGGTATACGTGATGCCGTAAGCCGCTTCGGCGATCATCGAGAAGATGACGCCCACAAGCAAGGTCCCCGCGGTAGACCCCAGTGAGATGCCTTTGAGGCTATATTTACCAATGAGCGACCCCATCGCAAGCGCCAGTAAGACGAAGGCGATTGGCTGGTTTCCCAATAGCTGAAAAAAGCCGTGGAGCCCCGCTTCCGTGACCGGTTCGATTCTGTCCAAGACCTGCCCGACAACAATTTCAGGAGTAGTGGTTCCGCCGCTTTGTGCGACAACCGGACCACCAATCAGAAGCAATGGCGCGAAAAGAAAGTGGGTGTTGCGCTGCGTAATTGCGCCAACGCAATCATGTGCTTTAGCCATGATGAAACCCCGGCTTGGCTGTTGAATGCGGCACGGGGTTCTTTGACAAATGCTCAATCGCGCGATTGATGTCTTTAAGCAAAAGCGCTGCAAGATCGCGGCTCACGCCGTGCCGGATCAGAATGCGCTGGACGACAGTTTCTTCGCGGTCAGCGGGGAGCGGATAGGACGCGATCTGCCAGCCACGCATGCGCACCCGCTCGGACAAGTCATATAGCGTGAAGCCGTGATCGCCCTCTTTCAGCTTATAAGCCACCGCAGGCAAACCGCCGTGCCCGTCATAAACCATCTCGAACTGGCCAATCTTGGCCAACTCAGCGCCCAACCATTGCGCTGTATCTGAGCAGGCTTGCTGAATGGCGGTATACCCTTCACGCCCCAAACGCAGGAAGTTGTAATATTGCGCAATAATCTCGCCACCGGGGCGCGAGAAATTCAGTGCGAAGGTCGGCATATTGCCACCAAGATAATCGACATAGAAAATCAGATCATCGGGCAGATCGTCCTTTGACGCCCAGACAACCCAGCCCACACCCAGCGGTGCCAAGCCGTATTTATGCCCCGATGCATTGATCGAACGCACACGGTCAATTTGAAAATCCCAAACTAGGTCGCGCTGAATGAAGGGGGCAATAAACCCACCGGAGGCCGCATCAACGTGGATCGGGATATCGAGGCCGAGATCACGCTCCATTGCGTCAAGCTCCCGCGCCAACGCCTCGACAGGTTCATAGATGCCGGTAAAGGTGACGCCCAATGCTGCGACGACACCAATCGTGTTTTCGTCACAGTGTTCCCGCAAATCCGCCGGTTGCAGGCCAAGTGCATCGCCCTCCAAAGGCACTTCACGGATCTCAACATCGAAATAACGAGCGAATTTCTTCCAACAGATCTGGACTGGGCCCGTCACGATATTGGGTTTGGCTGTATCCTTGCCCTCAGCCTCGCGCCTTGCCCGCCACTTCCATTTGAGTGCAAGCCCGCCCAGCATCGCGGCCTCACTCGATCCGGTTGTTGAGCACCCAATCGTGTCCCAAGATTTTTCCGCATGCCAAAGATCCGCAAGGATATGCACGCAGCGGCTCTCAATTTCCGCAGTCATGGGGTATTCGTCCTTGTCGATCATGTTCTTATCGACAGCGTCGGTCATCAACTGCTTAACCTCGTCTTCCACCCAAGTTGTGCAGAAGGTCGCAAGGTTCTGGCGCGCATTGCCATCTAGCAAGAGCTCATCCCGGACGAGTGCATAGGCCGCATGCGCTTCAGTCAGGCCGTCTGGCATCCGATATTTTGGCAGACTTCGCTCCGACGAACTCGTCGAATAGATATCTTCGATACTTGGGTGCAAATGATCTTTGACTGCATGGATCGGCATCTGTTGTGTCCTTTCGAAAAGCTATCTCACCCCGCAGGTGATGATTTGGGCATCGAGACACATTTGACCGAACGGACATGGGCAGGATTGACCTGCGTCAAGCCGCAAACACGTCGTTGAAACGCGTGTTAATTCGCAGCCATGGTTTTCCGGAACCGCATTAAGGCAAGTACAAAAAATATCGCGCTCAACCCTGCCATTACAAGCATATCGGGCCAAACAGTATTGAGCCCTGCGCCCCGATAGAGGATTGCCTGCGAGAAGGCGACGAAATGCGTAGACGGAGAGATTTGCATGATTGTTTGCAGCCAATCGGGAATGCTCTCCATGGGCGTGGTGCTGCCTGAAAGAAGGTTCATGATCACCAGAACCGGCAGCGCCAGAAGGCCAAACTGTGGCATCGATGTTGTGAACGTTGCCAGAAGTATTCCAAGGCCCGTGACGGACACCAGATAGAGCACCGTTCCAGCTACAAAAAGCGTGATCGATCCTGCGATGGGAACTGCCAGAATGCCCTGCACCACCAGCCAGAGCGACAAGACAGCCGCCACGTTAATCGCCAAACCATTCGCCCAGATCTTCGCCAGCATGATTTCCGCTGGCGAGACGGGCATGACGAGAAGATGCTCAATCGTTCCATGTTCGCGCTCTCGGATGAGGGCCGCACCCGTGAGCAACACAGACAGAATGGTTACGTTATTGATGACCTGCATCACGGAAGAGAACCATGTAGATTGCAGGTTTGGATTGAATTTCGCAGTCACAACCAGATTGATGGGCAGAGATGTGGATGTGTCATCGCCCGCGATGAATTTGGTGACTTCAGCCGAGATGATCTCCTGAAGAAAGACCGACCCGTTCCCGGCCTGCACCATCGCCGTCGCGTCGACGTTCAACTGAACTTCGGGAAGGCGCGCCGCGATCACGTCCGCCTCGAATCCGGGAGGGAAATACAGCACGAAGACATAGTCGCCTTTGTTCATCACGCGGTCGATGTCGGTCGCAGAAATCTCCTCAGGCGTGTCAAACTCAGGTGGCAGAATCGCTTCTATGATCCGCCCTGTCAGGTCCGAACGGTCCAGATCGACATAAGCCACCGAGGCATTCACAACTTCCAGCTTTGCCCCCGTCGCCACGGCGTAGACCGCAAAGCTGAAAATATAGACTATGAGCAAAAGCAGCACTGGATCAGCACGAAGACTGCGCAGTTCCTTCAACCCGAGCCGATAGATATTTGACAACCACTGCATCATTTCATTTTTCCTGCTTGCCAAGCATCTGGATCGACACAGCAATAAACAGAAATGCAAAGCCGACCAGAACGACATGATTTTGCCAAAGCTCCGCGAATCCAAGTTCCTTGGTGAATGTGCCAACGCTGATTTGCTGATACCAAGCTGATGGAAAACCCAAACCAATCATGCGACCGCCGCCGGACAGCGACGAGACCGGGACCAGCAGGCCGGAAAAATTCACAGCTGGAATAATTGCGATGATAGCAGCTGCAAAAGTGGCTGCGACCTGCGTTCTGGTAAATGTCGAAATCAACACGCCAAAGCCAGTAGTCGCCAAGACATACAAAAAGGTTCCAACAAGCAAAGCAAACCCCGATCCCCGGACAGGGACGTGGAACACGGCGTAGGCCACGACCAGAAGCGTCAGAAAGCTCAGCATCGCAATTACGACATAGGGCAACTGCTTGCCCAAAACGAACTCGGTCCGCGTCACCGGCGTCGAGCGGAAATTGGCGATTGATCCAGTCTCTTTTTCCCGAACGACCCCCATGGCCGCCATCATCGCTGGGATCAGGACAAGCATCAGCATGATGACCGACGGCACGATAGCAAAGACACTTTTGAACGCCTGGTTGTAGCGAAAGCGGGTCTCGATCTCTGCGCCGCTGGTGTCTATTGCCTCGCCGTAAGTGCGCTCAATCTGATCTTCCATGTAGGTTAAGGCCAGACCTTGCAGATACCCGCGCGCGGTTTCAGCGCGAAACGGCATGGCGGCATCTATGGCGATGCGGACTTCGGGTGACTCATTCCGCAAAAGCATACGCCCAAAGTCAGGGGGAATTTCAATTGCGATTGCGATTTCGCCTGCTCGCAGTCGCGCCTCCAGTTCCTCTGAACTCGTCGCTGAGGCTTGTTCCGCAAAATACCGCGACCCGGAGAAGGCCTCGAGCAAGGTACGGCTCTCAGACGTTTGATCCTGATCAAGAACAGCATAGGGAAGGTCCGTAACGTCAAAAGAAATGCCGTAGCCGAAGGTCAGCATCAAGATGACCGGCCCCAGAAAGGCGAAGGTCAATCGCAGCGGGTCGCGCAGAATTTCCATTGTTTCGCGCAAGGCAAAGGCCCAGAGGCGTGCGAACTGGAAGCCGCTTTGGCGCTGAGGTTCCGGTGCTCTGAATTGGGTGGGCGATGACGATGCAGGTGTCGTTTGCATTTCCTCGATATCGCCTGCTGCCTCTCGCAGATAGCTGATAAAGGCGTCATTCAGAGTTGCCGCTTCCTTGGATTTTGTGATCTCTGTCGGTGCACCCACCGCCAGAACCCGCCCGGCATGCATCAGCGATATCCGGTCACAGCGCTCTGCCTCGTTCATAAAGTGAGTTGAGACAAAGATGGTGACTCCATTATCGCGCGACAAACCCACTAGATGCTGCCAGAACGCGTCTCGTGCAATGGGGTCCACCCCTGACGTTGGCTCATCAAGGATCAGAACTTCGGGCGCATGAATGACCGCAACAGCTAGCTGTAGCCGCTGACGAATACCAAGCGGTAGCGCGTCTGGTTTCTGATCAGCCTCGTCACGTAGTGCAAAAGTATCCAGCATTTCGGCCACCCGCCCTGCCCGTCTGGCAACCGGGATCTGATACAATTCAGCGTGCAGATCGAGGTTCTGGCGCACTGTCAGTTCGCTATAAAGCGAAAAGGATTGCGACATGTAGCCAACCCGCTGGCGGGTTCGCATGTCGTTCGCATCCAGCGGCTCGCCGAACAGTAAGGCCTGCCCATCACTAGCCGGAAGCAGGCCCGTCAACATCTTCATTGTCGTCGTCTTGCCGCAGCCGTTGGAGCCGAGGAATCCGAAGATCTCGCCGCGTTCAATCTCGAAATTCACACCATCTACCGCAACGAAATCGCCGAACCGTTTGGTTAGAGATATCGCCTGAACTGCAGGGGTCCCTTCGACATGCGCGCGCGGCGGCACAACCACATCCCGGTGACCCTGGCGTGCTGCTTCGGGCAATAATGCGATGAAGGCCTTCTCCAACGTAGACTGGCCGGATTGTATCCGCACATCCTCTGGGGTTCCGGTCGCGATGACTTTGCCATCAGACATGGCTGCCAGCCAATCAAAACGCTCAGCTTCTTCCATGTAGGCCGTTGCGACGATGACGCTCATGGTAGGGCGTTCGCTCCGGATACGGTCGATGAGGTCCCAGAACTGCTGACGCGAAAGCGGATCAACGCCCGTCGTCGGCTCGTCCAGAATCAATAGATCAGGATCATGGATCAGTGCCGAACACAGTGAGAGCTTTTGCTTCATACCACCAGACAGCTTTCCTGCGGGACGATCTGGAAACGGGTCCAGTCCGGTGGCTTTCAACAGATCAGCGATACGCTCCTCGCGTTCCGCCTTGGATTGCCCGAAGAGCCTGCCAAAGAAGTCCAGATTTTCTGTGACCGTCAGCGTTGGATAAAGGTTCCGCCCCAGACCCTGCGGCA
Organism: Litoreibacter ascidiaceicola; assembly: GCF_900129235.1. Classification (GTDB taxonomy): domain Bacteria; phylum Pseudomonadota; class Alphaproteobacteria; order Rhodobacterales; family Rhodobacteraceae; genus Litoreibacter; species Litoreibacter ascidiaceicola. The sequence goes on from NZ_FQUV01000006.1 coordinate 81,452, forward strand.
TGTAAGCGATGCGGGTGTTACAGTCCTTCAAATGGTGGCGATCCCGAATGTCGCCCCTTAAAACTTGCACTTGCCCCGTCTGCACCTTGCGTACACCCGCAGCAAGCGCCAGCAATGTCGATTTACCAACACCGTCTGGGCCGATCAATCCTGCCATACAGCCCGCAGGAATATCCAAACTAATGTCGTCCAGCGCCGCAGTCGCCCCATAGCGATGGGTTACGCTGGACAATTGGACAATGGGCGCATCGGTCATTGGGGAAGACGGACAGCAAGATCAGCAGGCCAGACGGCACCTTCTTTGACCAATACGTATCCAACACCCGGAACCCCGGCACGCGCTCGATCCTGATAATCTGCAAGCAGTTCTGGCGCGATGGTCAATTTGACCCGGAACATCAACTGATCCCGCTCTTGTTGAGTCTCAACCGATCTGGGCGTGAACTGAGCCGTGCTTGCAACAAAGGTGACTCTGGCGGGAATGACGTAATCTGGAATCGCGTCAAGAACGATGCGAGCCTCGGCTCCGATAGCCAATCGTCCTGCATCACCAGACGGAAGAAAAATCGACATGTACATATCAGAAAGATCAGTGAGTGTTACGACCCGCCCTCCCGCACCAAGGATTTCGCCGGAATGCGCTAGGACGTACTGAACACGACCTGCCCGTGGTGCGGTCAGTTTTGCATCAGAAATTAGGCTTTGAAGGCGTTCGACAGAAGCCTCAGCCGCTGCGATGTTAGCCTCTGCCAGAGGTATCCCTGCCTCTGCTGCCGCAAGGGCAGCCTGTGCTGTATCGAGAACAGTGCGCTGCGTGTCCGACTGTGCTTCACTGTAGAACCCATCCGCAGTCAGCTTCTCGACGCGCGCAAACTCTGTCTCAGTCGTTAACGCCTCTGATTTGCGCTGACGCAACAGGGCCTCCGCCTGCAACTTTTGCTGCTCGGCTTGACGAACTGTCGCCTGCGCCGCGTGTAGCTGCGCATCAAGCTCGAATGTTTCCATTTCTGCGATAAGCTGTCCGGCCTCGACCCAGTCTCCCTCTGCCACAGCCACCTCGGCTATCCGACCCGCAAGCTTTGTGGCTATCTCGATCCTCTCGGCCTCAATGCGTCCATTGGAAGAGCCAATGCCATCTGGTAGCGACGCATCGACCGAGTTTTGCCACCAAAGCGCACCAGCACCAACAGCGGCAAGAAGGGCTACGACTAAGATCACCCATTTCTTGTTCATGATCTGCAATCCATCAAAAATACTCCCGAAACGTGAGGGGAACGACGTGTCTTAGGTCGCTCAATGACCGCCAATTGCCATCCCAGCTTGTCTGGTGATTGACGAACATCAATCGGCAGTCACCAGCTTGACGATAGCTCACCTTCAAATTCCATAGTTTGAGAAAGGTCCAAGCAATGGCAAAGATCACACCCCTTCGGGACGGAAAAACTCCACAGAAAAAGGTTGGCGCGCCGCCACCCCGCAATGTCTCCCAAGCGATAAGCGTAGCCAAAGATTCAAACCCGCTTTCGCACACCCACACCACGATGGAGCAAGCATTAGACAAAGGGCTAAAAGCGGCCTTGGCCAAGTTTACGGCGGGCCTTTCTCCGATTGCGCTGGCCTCTGCCTATTCTGATTGGGCCATGCATCTGGCATCTGCTCCGGGAAAGCGCCTGGAGTTATTGGAGAAGGCCGGGAAGAAAACTTGGCGGCTGGCAAATCATGCGACCCATTGTGTCGGCAATCCCGACACGTCTGACACCTGTATCACGCCATTGCCTCAGGATCGGCGCTTCAAAGATGAAAGCTGGCAGAAATGGCCCTTTAACCTAATGTACCAGAGCTTCCTGCTAAACCAACAATGGTGGCACAACGCGACCACAGGTGTCGAAGGGGTGACGCAGCAGCACGAGAACGTCGTCGAGTTCGCCTCGCGCCAACTGCTCGACGTATTCTCCCCATCAAATTTCGCAATGACAAACCCCGAAGTGCTGAAACAGACCGCACAAGAGGGCGGAATGAACCTGTATCACGGGTGGCAAAACTTCATCGAGGATTTATCGCGCGCCAGCGCTGGAAAACGCCCTGTTGGTTCGGAGGATTTTGAAGTTGGGCGCAACATGGCGACCACGCTGGGAAAGGTCGTCTACCGCAACGACCTGATGGAACTGATCCAATACGAGCCCACAACCGAAAAGGTCCATCCAGAACCCATTCTAATCGTTCCCGCATGGATCATGAAATACTACATTCTTGATCTGAGCGAGCAAAACTCGCTGGTGCGTTATCTGACGGCGCAGGGCTTCACCGTCTTCATAGTTTCATGGAAGAACCCGAATGCAGATGACCGGGATCTGGGGATGGATGATTACGTTTCCTTGGGCGTCATGGATGCGCTTGAAGCAGTCGATGCGATTGGCGGCGGGCACAAGGTTCATGCGGTAGGCTATTGTCTGGGCGGCACATTGATGTCGATTGCTGCCGCCGCGATGGCGCGTGACGGCGACGCGCGCCTCAAAAGCCTGACACTGCTCGCAACCCAGATCGACTTCACAGAAGCGGGCGAGTTGATGTTGTTTATCGATGAAAGCCAGTTGACGTTTCTCGAAGATTTGATGTGGGACCAAGGCTACTTGGATACCACGCAGATGGCGGGTGCGTTCGAGCTTCTACGCTCGAACGACCTGATCTGGTCGCGGGTCGTGCATGACTATCTAATGGGTGAACGCACCCCGATGAATGATCTGATGGCATGGAACGCCGACGCTACCCGCATGCCATACCGAATGCACTCGGAATACCTACGGCAGCTGTTTTTGAACAACGATTTGGCCGAAGGTCGGTATCTTGTCGATGGCAAGCCAATCGCGATTTCTGACATCCGCGTGCCGGTGTTTCTTGTGGGCACTGAGCGCGACCACGTGGCACCTTGGGAATCTGTCTACAAGTTCAACCTGCTTTCGGACACGGACGTGACTTTTGTTTTGACAAGTGGTGGGCACAACGCCGGCATCGTGTCTGAACCAGGGCATCCGCACCGCCACTACCGCGTGCGGGAAAAAGCTAAGGACGATTCCTATATCGACCCCGGTCGCTGGATACACGAAACATCCTCTGTGGACGGATCTTGGTGGCCGGTTTTGTCAGGTTGGGTCGCAGAACGGTCCGGTGAAAAGGTCACCCCTCCAGCGCTTGGAGCAAAGGCGAAGGGCTATGCGCCACTCTGTGATGCGCCCGGTACTTTCGTGTTCCAGGAGTAGTCGGAGATGCTTGATACTCTACTAAAAGGCAAACGCGGTCTTGTCGTTGGAATTGCAAATGAGCATTCCATTGCTGCAGGTTGCGGCATGGCATTTCATGCGGCAGGGGCCGACCTCGCGGTGACCTATGCTCAAGAACAATCCAAGCCTTTTGTTGCTCCCGTCGTGGCCAAATTGGACGCACCGATTTTCCTACCTTTGGACGTTCAGATCGATGGACAACTCGAGGCTGTTTTTGAGGCGATTAATCGCGAGTGGGGTCAGCTCGACTTCATTCTACACTCAATCGCCTACTGCCCTAAGGATGATTTGCATGGCCCGGTGAGCGAATGCTCAAAGGAGGGTTTCGCTCAGGCAATGGACATCTCGGTTCACTCCCTGATCCGAATGGCGCGCCTTGCGGCCCCACTGATGACTAACGGCGGAAGCATCCTAACAATGAGCTATTATGGTGCCGACAAAGTCGTCGATCACTATAACATCATGGGGCCCGTCAAGTCAGCGCTGGAGGGAACAGTGCGTTATTTGGCCGCCGAGCTTGGCCCGAAACAAATCCGGGTAAATGCGATCTCGCCTGGCCCTCTGCAAACCCGCGCAGGTTCCGGAATTGACCACTTCGACGAATTGATCGAAGCCGCGCGTCATCGTGCACCCCAACAGAGCCTCGTGGGTATCGAAGATGTTGGTCAGATGGCGGTCGGACTGGTCAGCGACCTGTCACGCAAAGTGACCGGCAACATCGCTTTTGTCGATGGCGGTTATCACGTCCGCGCATGAAGCCCACACCAGCACTTAAGGAAAACGAAACGGCACGAACAACGCTTGTTATGGACGGACCACACAGCCTCGGGCGCGCAATCTTGGTTCTCGCAGGTGCTGATGCCGATTGCATCGCCGCTCAACACTCAGTGTGAGCCGGCCCGACACAAAACAACGGAGCTACAAATGACCAAGAAGACACTCAAATGGCAACCCGACCTCAGCTACCCCGCTGGCAAAGGAGCGACCGAGCAGCGCTTCACCTCAACGGCAAATGGCGATGATCTGGAAATCGACACCCACCCTTGGGGCGAGGCTGATCTGAAAATCAACCACAAGCAAACGGCACACGTCGATGGCAAACCCTCGGCCGGGGACGCGTTCCGCGAAGCCGAGGATATTGCAGAGAAGATTGAAGGCCAGAAAACCAAAGACGAACAGGCATCCCTCAATTCCTGAGGCGCGGCAAAGAAGAAAGGCCGGTATCAATGCAATTCATCGAAAACAGAACTTTTGACGAGATCAAAGTTGGTGACAGCGCCGAACTGACACGAAATCTAAAAGCGGAAGACATTGAATTGTTTGCCGTTATGTCAGGCGATGTAAACCCTGCCCATGTCGATGCAGATTTTGCCAAGTCCGATGTCTTTCACAAAATCATTGCGCACGGAATGTGGGGTGGTGCCTTGATATCGGCAGTCCTTGGTACGGAATTGCCAGGACCCGGAACGATCTATCTCAATCAAAACCTGAGCTTTCGCCGCCCTGTTGGCTTGGGCGACACAGTCACTGTTCGCGTAACTGTCACGGAAAAAGCAGCCGAACACCATCGCGTCACCCTCGATTGTCTGTGCCTAAACCAAAGCGGAGAAATCGTGATCGAAGGCGAGGCTCTGGTTATGGCTCCAACCGAGAAGGTACGCCGCCCACGCGTCAACCTGCCGGAAGTGCACCTTCATGAATGCGGCGCTCGGTTCAATGAGCTCATCGCTGCAACGAAACTCCTCGCCCCGGTGCCGACCGCCGTCGTACATCCCTGCGATGACCTGTCGTTGGAAGGAGCGCTGGCGGCTGCCGAGCAAGGAATGATCGTGCCGGTGCTAGTAGGGCCCGAAGCCAAGATCAGAGCCGTCGCAGAAGCTGGCAATCGAGATCTGACCGGGATAGAAATCGTCGATGTCCCGCATAGCCACGCAGCCGCCGAAAAGGCCGTGGCGTTGGCGCGCGCTGGCAAAGTGGGCATGCTCATGAAAGGCAAGATTCACACCGACGAATTGCTCGAACCGGTCGTGAACCGCGAGACAGGTCTCCGCACCGAACGGCGCATGAGTCATGTCTTCGCGCTCGATGTCCCAAACTACCCAAAGCCACTCCTCATCAGCGACGCCGCGATCAACATCTTTCCCGATCTGCAAGCGAAAGGCGACATCGTTCAGAATGCAATCGACCTTGGTCACGCGCTTGGCATTTCATGCCCAAAGGTTGCACTGCTGTCAGCCGTCGAAACGGTCACACCGAGCATCCCGTCGACCGTCGACGCCTCCGCATTGTGCAAAATGGCAGATCGCGGACAGATCACCGGCGGGCAACTCGATGGGCCACTGGCCTTTGACAATGCGGTGTCTCGCTCCGCGGCAGATGCCAAGGGCATTGTCTCGGACGTCGCAGGAAACGCCGACATCCTGATTGTGCCCGATCTTGAAGCCGGAAACATGTTGGCCAAGCAGTTGATTTATCTCGCGGGCGCGGATTCAGCGGGCGTTGTTCTAGGGGCACGAATCCCGATTGTGTTGACAAGCCGAGCGGACGGCTTGACGTCGCGCATCGCGTCAGCCGCCATAGCTCAGTTGTTCGTTCATCATTTTGCCAAAGGCATCTTGTCATGAGCGAAGTCATTCTGACCCTTAACGCGGGGTCCTCCAGCCTGAAGTTCGCCGTTTTTGAATTTGATACGACGCAAACCACGGCCAGCATCAGCGGAAAAATCACGGGGATCGGGCGAGCTCCCGAATTTTCGGCACGAGTTGGCGATGGTGCGGATCTTGAGAAAGGCATTCTGAATCACATCAATACCGCATCGAGCCACGAAGACATTATCGCGCTTCTGCTGGCTTGGCTGAAACAACATCTTGAGGACCGACCGCTCATCGCAATTGGACACCGTGTTGTTCATGGTGGCAGCTTCTTCGCAGCGCCAACCCGCATCACCGATGATGTGCTAAACAAACTCGAAACACTCAACCCTCTCGCCCCGCTACATCAACCGCACAATCTTGCTGCAATTCGAGCGGTGTCGAAATGGCATCCCGAAGTCCCTCAATTTGCGTGCTTTGATACCGGGTTTCACCAAACTCAAGATCGGGTGGCGTCGCTTTTTGCTCTGCCTCGGAGTTTGAGCGACGAGGGCATCGTTCGATACGGATTTCATGGGTTGTCTTATGAATACATAGCTAGTGTCCTCCCCCACCATCTCGGACAGCAAGCGGACGCGCGCGTGATCGTCGCGCATCTCGGAAATGGTGCGAGCATGTGTGCCATGAAGAATAGGCAGAGCGTTGCGACCAGTATGGGATTCACGGCACTCGATGGTCTGATGATGGGTCGCCGGTGCGGAACTCTCGACCCGGGCGTCGTGCTCTATCTCATGCAATCAAAGGGCATGACTGTCAGTCAGGTCGAGGCCCTGCTGTATCGCCAATCGGGCTTACTTGGGGTGTCCGGGATCAGTAACCATATGCAGGTTTTGCAAGATAGCGACGATCCGCATGCGCGCGAAGCCATCGAACTTTACGCCTTCCGTGCCGCCAGTGTTCTAGCCGGTCTCGCCACCGCCATTGGCGGTCTCGATGCCTTGGTGTTCACAGCAGGCATCGGCGAAAACTCAGCACTTATGCGACACCTGATCTGCGACCGCCTCGCTTGGATGGGTCTCTGCTTGGACAGCGAAGCGAACGATGAGAACGCAACGACAATCAGCTCATCCCACTCAACCGTGACAGTTCTGAAGCTGCCGACGAATGAAGAAGCCGTTGTTGCCAAGGCATGCCGAAGCATCGTCGCCAACCGCCCAATACAAAAATGAAATCGAAATCTAAGAAATTGATGGATGTAAAATCTCATGCTGCCCGAAATCGAAACCGCAAGACCTCGAATTTGCCAACATTTTCTTGGAGTACGCAAGAATTGCCGTCACGCGATACTTAGCGTCTCTTTGTCGTTTCTTGCGGCCTGTAGTGGCGTTGGTCCAGATTATGCGCCGCCAACCATTGCGCTTGCTGACAGTTTCGTTGAGGGCGGCTCAGCGCAAAAGGGCGAAACCACCCAGATCCAATGGTGGACAGATCTGAATGATCGCAAGCTGAACGATATCGTGACCCAAGGTCTCGGACAGAACTTGAGAGTCCACGCAGCGCTTCAGGCGGCCAATGCGGCTCAGGCCAATGCCCGCGCCGCAGGTGTCACCAACCAGATCGGCGGTGATCTCAGCGCGTCGACATACCGAGTGGATGTCGACGCGGACACGGTTGGGTTGCTGCCCGACACCTTCCGCTCCGCCACCCTAAGCGCGGGATCGGCCTTGGCAGGCATCGGCAGGAGGCAGGAACAAGCGCTGGCCTCCCTCGACGCAGCCGACTTTGATGTTGGAACCGCCCGCCTTGCCTACCTGTCGAGCGTAGTCGGTGCCTACATTGATGCGAGATATTATCAGGAGAGGTTGGAACTAACGCGCCAATCCATAGCAAACAATCGTCGCATCCTGGAAATCGTGCAACGCGAACGCGATATCGGGCAGGCTGCTGAACTGAATGTAGCGCAGGCAAAGGCACAACTCTCAAATGTATCAGCGCAATTGCCGACGCTTGAAGCTGCATTTTTGGCAAGTGTTTACGGGATTGCGACACTCGTGTCGGAACCTGCGGGGCCTCTATTGAAGAATATGCAGGCCGGTGCCCTGCAACCGACCCCCAAGACTTCACCTCGCATCGGGACACCTGCAAACTTGCTGCGCAACCGGCCGGACATACGCGCAACAGAACGGCGCTATGCAGCGGCTGTGGCGTCAATTGGGGTCGCCGAAGCTAAGCTCTATCCTACACTAGCCTTGAGTGGGACGATCTCGCTTGATGGCGATAGTGACGGATCGCTCTTCGGCCCCTCCCTTACGCTACCAGTCTTCAGCCGCGGCGCATTGAAAGCCAGACGGGACGCGGCCACCGCAACGGCGCGGCAAGCAGAGATTCTGTGGCGCGCGTCTGTCGAACAAGCTGTTCAAGACGTACAAAGCGCACAGAGCGCGTACCGGCTATCGCGGCAAAAGGTGACACGCCTGCGCGAGGCGGTCTCGGCGAACAGAACGGCCTTTGATCTGACTGAAAAAGCCTATCAGGACGGCGCGATCGAGCTGTTGGATCTTCTCAAGGCAGAACTCACGCTCACCCAGACCCGAGGGTTGCTGGCTCAGGCGGTGCAGCAAAACGCCGCCAATTGGCTCAGATTGCAGATTGCCACGGGAAGCGGATGGGCCGCACCGCGGGAGGATCGGGATGAGGGTTAAAAAGTCAGAGCCGAGGCCTGCACAGGTTTTTACAGCTGCCGCCCATTCGCCTGATACAGGTGGCATGACCCGACGCACTCTTTTGATGTCATTGAGCGGGGCCACCCTGTCGGCTTGTGCACCGCGCGGGGTGCTCTCGATGGCGGGGGTTTCGGAGAAGTCAAAGACGCAACTGATCTGGGTAGCAGCGGCACCCGGCACAAGCATGGTCGCCGCCAATCCAGCCTTTCGCGATAAGATCGCATCGATTTCTCCTTTCGCCCACATAGAGGTCTCAATTCCTGAGCACCATGCGCTTGGCCAAGTCGAATGGCCGGACACAGACCCCGATCCTCTACGGGATTTTCTTGTCTCTGATCTGGAAAACTTGACGACAGAGGAGGTCTTTCTAGGGGCAATCGCCAAAGATCTATCGCCGGATCAGGAAATTGGCGTCTTCATCCACGGCTTCAACACAACCTACCCCGAAGCAATCTACAGGCATGCACAAATTGCGCATGATTTCGATCTGGTTGGGCCTCAAATCACCTTTGTCTGGCCTTCGGAAGGCAAACCCCTAGGCTATCTTGGTGACAGGGATAACGTGCTTGTCGCCCGCGATGCACTGCTGCGTTTTCTGGAGCGTTTGACCGCGCGCTTTCCTAACAGGGTTGCAGTCGCGGCCCATTCCATGGGGGCGTTATTGTTAATGGAAACGCTAAAACAAGCATCAGTTGCTCGAAGGCCCTTGGCTGATCGCCTCGCGGGGCTCGTGTTGATTTCACCCGACATCGGTATGGAAGTTTTCATATCTCAGGTGGAAAATATCCCTTCCCTGCCGGACCAGACTCTGGTGATCGTATCACAAAAAGACCGTCTACTGCGCCTATCGCAGCGCCTAGCGGGTGGCAAGGTGAGGCTGGGAGAGGGCAATGATATCGACGCATTGCAGCGCCTCGCCATTGTTGTGGTTGATCTTTCCAATGCTACAGGAGGGGATCCTAGAAACCATCTTACTGCAGTGACTTCACCAACCGCCATTTCATACCTGAGGGCGCTCATCAAAGACGAAACCGTTCTAACGGAAGCGATGGGATCGACGCCGCTGCTCCTGCAATTTCCGTCGCTACTTTAATATTCGGTAAGGCGCATTCGGCAAACTGCAAACGGACATTCATCAAATAAGGAGCGGGCAGCTGGTGAAAAAGCTGCCGATTGATGTTCGTCAATCTTCACGTTCAGCCGGAAGGTATCTGTGAACAACCCCAAAGTGAGAGGATTGAAAATGAACAAGGATCAAAAGGCCAAAGATACTGGCTCTCCGATGACCAATCTGATGGAAGTAATGCAAGAAGCCAGCACGACAATGATGCCCGGTTTCGGACTGGAATGGTTTGAAACCATGAATAAAGTTGGCACGGAAATGCTGGCTTTCATGTCGGAGCGCGTCAAGCAGGATATCCAGACACAACAAGACCTTTTGCAAGCGAAAGACATTGGTGAGATTCAGAAAATTCAGGCAGACTTCGTCAAAAAAGCGATGGACGACTACGCCGCTGAAATGACCAAGCTGATGGATATGGGAAAAACCCACGAAAAGCACGCCATTCCAGTCTGACGAAACCAGTCGTTGTCGATGCGATCGGGGTGGATCACATCTTAGACCTACGGATCGAACAGACCTCCCTCTATCCTTTGATCACAAAGAGCGAAAGTATTCTCATGCGCGCCCTGATCTAGCAAACGGATCAGGCAGTTTTCCTGACACATTAACGTGAGATACCACCAGTCACTTGGTGGCATCATGCAACGCTTTTTTGGTGCGCTGAAACCCCTCAGCATCACCGAACTCTACAAACTCATGGTAGTGCGCATGACGCCCTTCCATGCGTTTTGCATGTTTGATTGGGCACCAATGTTTTTCAGTACGGCCCGCGATCTCGACGGCATAGGCCAGCAATCCATTGCCGTAGGAACAATACATGCAGTTCAGCTTTTCCAATCCGTTCAGATAAGAAAGATGCTTTCGATCGAACGTGATAAAGTTGCGACGCTTCACCTTCTCTATGCGGTAGATTGGAAAACAAACGGCCTGATAAATTGTTATGAAAACATCCAGCAAAACGAACGGAATTATCATCGCGTAGATCACTGGTGCAGTCAGAACGACCAAGGGTCGCGCATCAGAAAGATAGGACGACAAACTCTGTTTCATCGCCTCATGATGCCGCCGAACATCTTGCTCGAACACCGCGCGACCCCGCTCCAAACGGTAATTGAATTGGTTTCGCCGTCGGTTAAACTCTTCCTCAAGCTCATCTTCCATCGCGCGGACACGCTGGACGAGGATCGCAACTTTATCGGACAATTCTCTACCTCCAAATTTCGGATAATTTCCCACTTCGATGCCTCGGGAAAAATAATCAACTACCCCAAGGTCTCTATCTGCGTATCAATTGGTTATATCAGCCGACGGAACTGATGGACGCAAATCAGACTGTTCTATCGACAATATTCGCCGGCTTGGACTTCGCCCCCATTGGTGATCGTCCGCGTAGTAAAGTCGTAGCAACCGGGCTTTTCCGAGGGCGCGTAGCGGATGTACTGATCCTCACCTTCATAACTGTAATCCATGCTACGGCTTCCATCGGGGTTCTCGGTAAAGACGAGGTTCTCAACCCCACCTTGCGGCGGCCTTCCTGGCGCAGCACCGCGTCCGCCTGCAGCGGTTAGTGGCCGCACGCGGGGGAGCCGATCAAAATCGGTCACGACACCCTTTAAGCATTGCACGATATAAGGCGCGCCCGACGAGGTGTGGTAGCGATAACCGAAAACCTCGTCCCGCTGCCCGTTGCAGATGCCAAGGTCACCTTTGGCAATCTGCGATCCATCCGGATTGTTGTCGCCATAGATAGGAAAGCCATCGAACGCCCACCCGATGATCGCGGCGCTACCCACATTCGCCATCTGGACAATCATGCAGGTCGGCTTGGCATGGTAGTGGTAGTCATCACCGCGTCCGGCATGGCCTCCGCAGACATCGAGCTGCCCCGTCTGAATCGTGTCGTGCCGCGCCTGATGATGCGCCAAATCGGTCTCGGTCATCTCGCCGCCGCCTGTGTAGTCGTAGATCGGCACGCCGTTGACGGCGACACCCAACGCAGCGTCACGTGTCAGCGGCATCGTGCCGAGAGTCGAAACCAACAGGATCGGCGCTGCGTAGTCCGCTGGTACTGGGACTTGTTCGTTCGTTCCGACAATGCCCGTCATTTTTTCATGGTCCGGATAGGTGTCAGATCGAATGATCGCGTGGCTGTCGGTGCAGGTGACCGAGACGCTCCCGTCAAATCCCGCGTCAGCCACGGAGTCCCTGACCGCGGTGCAGTGGTCTTCATGGGCTGACGCGGCAGTCGCGGTGGCGATCAGGGCCAATGTGGCGATTGCAACAGCAGGGAATCGGATCATGGTTCTGGCTCCAGTATATTGTGACCTACTCGACGGTTTGGCGGCACAGGATAGTGTTGCTTTGCTCAAGATCAGGCCCCCAAATCAGGCGGGCATCCTCTACCCAGTCGATCCGGTCGTAGCCGTCCTTGGGGCTGACTTCGCGTTCGGAAAACTCCTTTGCCTGCGGCCAGTTCGAGGCATCGAAGCCCGTCCGATCCCACCCGTTCGGCTCGTCCATTGCCTCGAAGGCACAGACTCCTTTACCCGCGACGGGTTTCGCCTCGCCTTCGCAGGACTTATCCAGTGGTGCTGTATGAGTAACCAGACACTGCCAGTCGGCAGTGCTGATGGAAACAGTTGCACCCGCCGCATCCTTGATTTGGACAATAACGCCGCCGTCGCCCATCTGCTGTCGACGCGTCCCAATATACTCTAGGCCAGAGTCATTCTCCTTGAAGTCCTTGGCAACGAGACCAATCACAAATGGCCGTTCTGCCTCGAATTCAAAGCTCTCGGCGTTGAATGATCGCTCGGTCGTGATCGGTACGCTGTCTTCGGCTACTTGCGTGCCGTTGATACGCATTTCAAACCAGTTATCGGCCCAAACATCGGCAGAAAAGGTCTCGGCAGGAAGTGTGTTCGTGGAAAGAAAAAGCAATGCTAAGGTCGCGAAAACGCGTTTCATGCGTAGTATCCTTCTGACTTGTACGGGCGATTGACGGGTTTTCGTAGCTGATTTGTAAAAGGTTCCCTTAAGTCAGACGTTCAGTCCATGGCATCCATGCTCGCATAGGCTGACCAACTGCATTTTGCGGGTACAGCCTATCAGTTCGGTGTGACCAAACATGCCTACTCCGTCGCGTGCGCAAAGGCATCATAGGCGCGGAGCGCTTCGGCACCGTACACAGTCGATGGCCCGCCACCCATTAAGATCGCAACACCAATCATCTCACCCACTTCCTGCCGGCTCGCACCTGCCTTCAGAACGGCCTGGGAATGATGGGCCATGCAGCCATCGCAGCGCACCGCAATTGCGATTGCAAACGCGATTAATTCCTTTGTCTTTACAGACAGTGTCCCATTCTCAGTCGCATTCATCACCAATCGACCAAATGCTGATGTCGTATCGGGGATCAATTCTGCCAGATCAGCATAGCCTGATTGATACTCAGCGGCGATCTCAGGAAAGTTTTTCATTGGAAGCGTCCTTTCTTGGATTTATTCCTTTATGGCTACGGGAGATTGCGCAGGTCTGCTTGACCTTCATCAATAGCCAAGCTGCACGTCGGCCAAGCGCATTAAGGTTTACACAGTCAAGTTCTGACGCGCGGACCGCGCAATTAGCACCAGCGCCGTGCCTGTACTGATGAAGTCGATTCCTACGAGCAAACCGAGGATTATCGCCGACGCTTCTGGTAAGACAGTCAAGATGTAAACTCCCAAAACGATACTAATGACTGCCGACGCAAGGCCCCATGCCCATCCCAAAGCAGGCCGCGCCCAAAATGCGAAGGCCATCTGTGCCGCGCCTGTCAACATCAGAACTATTGCGACCAAAACCGTCAGCGCGATTAGTCCCTGAAGTGGAAAGACCAACATCAAAAGACCAGTTGCAAGTGTGATAAGCCCAGAGATCATCTCCCACACAAACAACCTCGTGCTACGCAGCGAAAACGCGCCCACCACAGCGACGCCGCCGCTGATAGTCAAAAGCCAGCCGATCAATATCTCTACAACCAACGAACTGAACAATGGCATGAGGACGGCCGCCACACCGAGGAAGATCATCACTATACCTCCCCACAAGAGACCTGTGCGCAACTTGGTCAAGATGGTCGTGGAATCTATTGCCACAAACGGGTCGGTATTAGTTGTCATTGGAGATTTCCTTCTGTGTTGGTGCGCAAGCGAACTCGACACGAAAACGCGGCGGCTATTCAACCACCGTCGCGTTTATCTGCATCGCGATAAATGCCGGTTCTCCCATCCGCTGCAGCAGCGATAGTTGCAGCTCGAGCCACGACATATGGCCCTCTTCGTCCATTGCTGTGCGTTCAAAAAGGTCTCGTGTGCCGATGTCATGGGCGTCGTCGGCCTCGCGCGCAGCCCTAGAGTAGAATGAGATCGCGTCTTTTTCATCGACGAGATCAGCTTCAAACATCTCTTGCAGGGATTGCGACAATGTCGGAGTTTTTGCCGCCGTCATAACTGGGACGCCCCCCAGAAAGATCATCCGCCGCGCATATTCTTCGGCGTGCCCCAGCTCTTCCAGCATCTCTGCGCGCATCTTAACCGCCAGCTTGTCCAAGCCCCAGCTTTCGGTCGTCAGAATATGCAGCAAGTATTGATTTACCGCAGCGAGTTCCATTGAAACGGCGGTCTGTAAATTTTTCAAAGTTTTGCTGTTTTCAGTCATGGTGTTTCCTGTCGAATAAATGGGGGTGCGAGATGAACATGTCGACATGCGCGCGTCAGGCTTCACTCCAAGGATGGACATGAACGTCTTTACCAGAGTGGCCCTTCAATATTTTCACGGCCAAATCTTCTTTCGCGGAATCAACGGTGCGAACCCACAAGAGGATGCCGCCGTTGCGGATCTGGTTGGCGTAGTATTCTTTGTGGTGTTGACCTACACGGCGCGCCAGCAATGTACCTACGACAACCGCAGGGACACCGCCAATCGCGATTGCTGCGATAGAAGCTGCCAAGGCGCTGGCAGGCGTAAGCATCGCTGCCATTGCAACAAAGGAGCCTAGAAAGAAGAAGCCTCCACCGATGGCACCCTCCAACTCTCCAATCGCCTCCTCGGACACAAAGGCCGCGCGTGGTGCATCGGGATTGTCCTCCAGATCAGCGGCATGCCAGTAAGCTGACCCAAGCTTTTCCGTCATCGCCTCTTTGCCACCAAGCAGGCTGATATCGGTGCGGCTGAAACCAGACATTCGCAAATCATAGATCGCTGCTTGAAGGGATTCAAAACTGTCAAAGACACCAACAGCTTCGGCAACATCTATGTAGGTTGTGTGTTTTGGGGTCGGGTCAGTGGTCATCGTAAGCCTCCGGTCATTTCCAAACCGAATTACCGCGTCGCGCCCGATCGCGATTGATGCGTGTCAATTTCCTGACATCTCAGTTGACACTTTGGCCTAGTTCCAGCGTAGAGTGTTCAACGCTGCGCTAGTGGCTGAAGGCGACGGGGCCAGCCCGCCCGATTTTCATCGCCAGCTGAAGCCTTCCGATATGAGCTAATGAAATTGGATCGGCAACAAAGTACCCTTCCCACGTAAACCGATGCAATCGGAATGGAACTCATAGATAGAAGGAGGGGAGCTCTTGCCACGACAATGCGAGTACATTTTTGGGTCTGTGCCTCGTCTTGCTCAATAAGGCTTTCGCTTTCTCTAGGGCTTGAAGATCGACGGTTAAGCCCAGCGCTGCAGCATGTATTAAACAAACACTAAGTCGGTTCATTCCTTTACGGGCGATATCTGCTATTGTGTGCCAGATTGGGGCGAGGGTATCTCGAATGTCACGCCGGTCAATATCAGCAACGGGAATCTCGCCGAGTTTGGGAAGAACATGGATTTGGAGAGGAGACATCTATCGCCCCGCCTTGCCGTCACCCTTAAAATCAGCCTTACCGCTTTCATATGCGTCTTCCGTAATATCACGCAGCAAGTGGATATACCTAGCTGCATTTCGCTTCCTGCGCTCACGCTCCTTTTTCGGGTCTAAGCCGCATTGTGCGATTGATCTGGTCGCGGCTGCTTTCGCACGAGTTTCTTTGAGAATAACTTGAGATAAGGGTCCGAGCCCCCTTTTCTCGCCGCCTGCCGTGAACAGTAATGCGCAGAAACCATTGCGCACCACCATCCCTACGTTTGTGTAGCCAGAGACCTCCGCCGTCTGAATATTTCCCCGGTTCGCTCTACTTGATGCCTAAACCTGTAAGCTTGTGAATGGCCGCCAAATCTGTCCACCTTCTTATCCACCCTCAAATATTGAGCAGGAGGGAAAACATTGGACTGCCTTGGAACAACTAAGTAATTGTAAAGATGCAAATTAGGTCAGAATGAAACAGGATGAATGGCCAAAGCGATGCCTCTCCTGGGCACCATTTCTAAATCACAAGTGATGTAGGCGGCGGGTTGGGCCTAAACTCCATCTGTAGACGAGATGTATGGCCTGCTTGATGCAGCCCCCTCACGACAGGAATTCTGCTTGGATCGTACTCCCACGCACCGCCTCAACGCAGGTGAGGATATCCGTGACCGGCAGACCTGTTGCGCGTTGCAACTCGGCTTTGTAGGGCGGCAGGTTGGTGCATTCCAGCAGCAGGTGCTTGTGGTGTGATCGTTGGTGGCCCGAAACGAAACTGGTCAGTTCTGTAGCCACGCGCTCGGTATCCAGTTCGCGCAAATTTTCCGTGATGACGCGCCGCAAATGCATGTCCGGTGGCAGCCCGATAACTCCATTCCTGAAGCTTAAATTCACCCCGAAATGCAGATCGGTCAGGCTGGCTGCATCAAAGGTTAGGATCAGGACCTCATGCGGATCATAGCGCTGGCTGAGGCTTTCGAGCGCAATCAGCGAGGAGCTGATAAATGGTTTCTTACTGCGCAAGGCAAGATGGGTCTGCCAGTAGGACAGAAACCCGCAAGAGGTGGTGACAACATCGCCTTTTGCCGCCTCCAACGGAGACTCGAAGGGCGTAATATCAATCAAGTCAGGGCGGGCGCTGACCACCTGAGCGACCGTCGCCTTCGGGACGCGGAGAATCTCGACCGCCCCGCGATAGGTCGCCGGACAGCCAACATCACCGGGCACCCGTGGAAAGTCGGTATCCAGTTGCAACACTGTAACCGCAGGAGACTCCATATCTATTGCCGGATGTTTTCAGGCAGCCATGTCGCAAGCCCGGGGAACGCCACAAGGATCACCACCATCAGCAGCATCAATCCGACCATGGGGATCGCGGTCTTCGAGATATAGCCGATCTCGTGTCGCGTCATGCCTTGCAGCACAAATAGGTTGAACCCGATGGGTGGCGTAACCTGCGCCATTTCAACAACCACGACAATGAAGATGCCGAACCAGATCACGTCGATGCCGGCTTGGCGGATCATCGGCTCGACAATGGCCATGGTCAGCACCACCGACGAAATCCCGTCAAGAAACATGCCCAGAATGATATAGAACACCGTCAGCGCCGCGATCAGAACGACGGGCGACAGTTGCATCTCGTCGATCCATGCGGCCAAAGCCCGTGGCAGTCCTGTGAACCCCATGGACAGCGATAGGAACGCGGCACCCATCAGGATCAACGCGATCATCGCGGAAGTTCGGGTGGCCCCCATAAGGCTTTCAAAGAACGCGTCTAGCGTCAGGGAGCGTTGGAACAGCGCAAGCGTCAGAGACCCCAACACACCCACCGCAGCGGCTTCCGTTGCGGTCGCCCAACCGAAATACATCGAGCCGATAACCGCAAACACCAAAAGCAGGACCGGTATCAGGAACCGGCTTTCGGCCAACATTTCACCAAAGCTCATGGAGGGTTCAGGCTCGGGACGTTCATGCGGGCGTAGAAAGTGCCACCCGACGATGTAGGACATGAACAGCGCCGCCAGTACCAGACCGGGAATGATGCCCGCCATGAACAGTTTGATGATGCTCTCGTTGATCGACACACCGTACACAATCAGGGTCAGCGAGGGTGGGATCATCAAGCCAAGTGTCGCCGCGCCTGCCAGCGTCCCGACGATCATGTATTCGGGGTAGCCGCGCTTGCGAAGCTCTGGAATAGACATCTTGCCCACGGTTGTCAGTGTCGCAGCGGACGAGCCGGAGACCGCGGCGAAAATCGTGCAGCCGGCAATATTGGTGTGCAAAAGCCCCCCCGGCAGCCAACGCATCCACGGAGCCAGCCCGCGAAACATGTCTTGTGATAATCGGGTGCGATACAGAATTTCGCCCATCCAGATGAACAAGGGCAACGCGGTCAGGGTCCAACTGCTCGCCCCTGTCCAGATGGTGGTTATCATCGCGTCGCCTGCGGGGCGGCTAGTGAACATCTCCATGCCAACCCACGCGACACCCATCAGAGCAAGGCCAATCCAGATAGATGACCCCAGCAGGGTAAACAGAACGAACAGGAAAACGATGGTGGCGTAAGCTTCGGTCATTCGACCACCTCCGACACAATGGGATTCACACCGGTAACAAGCATCCGGTAAAGTGTGTCCCAAAGGGCAATTGCCAGCAAAACGGTGCCAATGGACATGGCCAATTGTGGGATCCAGACGGGAGTATAGACCAGCTCGGACGAGCTGCCTGACATGGCCTGCCCCCACTCCCCGACTGCACGGCCCGGCAGAGAGAACAGCGTCACAACCCATTCGGGGATCTGGTCTTGGCCTTGGGTCCGGTCGTTGAGCATCTCGGAAAAGATGTTCGCCTTGATCGCGTAGCGGGCAAAATACGTCGCAATGACAGCGGCCCCAAAGACCGCGAAGACATCAAGCCACCGCTTCAGGAACCGCGTGGAGTTCAGAATAATCGACACCCTGATATGCGCACCCCTCGTTAAGGCATGACACAGCGCGAAAAAGGACGTGGCGGCCATGGCATAGCCCGCAAATTCCGTGGTGCCGGGCAAAGCGACACCGGTCCAGCGGGCAATCATTTGCGCCACAATCAGCAGCAGGATCGTCACCATGAAGCCCGCGGACACGACGCCGCTTGCAAGATAAACTCCGTCAAGCACGCGCCATAGGGGGCGCAGTAATCGCTCCATACGAGGACCGGCAATCAGACAAATCACGCCTATGGCCGTTGGCAGAGCAAACAGCCAGACCCAAAGGGGCAGACCCATGACGGGCGACCAGTCGCGCATGGTATGGCCTCAATTCTTTAGGGAAAAGTGCACCAGCCCCACATATTGCAGGGCTGGCTATGCGTTACTTAATTGGCGTTATAGGCATCAATGATTGCCTGACCGTCGGCACCAGCCGTTGCCAGCCATTCTTCGGTCATTTTTGCGCCAATCGCTTCCAGTTCGGCAAGGAACTCGGGTCCCGCATCGGTTACCGTCATGCCGTTTTTGGCCAGCTCTTCAAAGTAGAAGTCGGACAATTCCGCCGATTTCGCAGCACATGATGCGGCGGTCTCGTCGGCAGCTTTTTGCACGCCAGCTTTGACATCATCGTCAAGGCCTTCCCATGCTTGGGTGTTCACCATCACATAGTTGCGTGGCAGCCATGCGTTCACTTTGTAGTAATGGCTTAGATGCTCCCAAACCTTGCGGTCATATCCGGTAGAGCCAGACGAGATGAACGCCGAGGCGACACCCGTGGCCAAGGCCTGACTCAGTTCAGCCGCCTCGATCTGCACAGGGATCATTCCAAGCTCTTCGGCAAAGGTCGCGGTTGCGGAGTTGTAGGACCGGAACTTGATCCCTTGGGTGTCAGCCGACGATTTCACTTCCTTGTTGAAGTAGAACCCCTGTCCCGGCCATGGGCAGGTATACAATGCCACCAAATTCAGATCGGCAAGCTGAGCGTTCACGGTGTCTTTGGCCGCATCCCAAAGGCGGGCATTGTCTTCGTAGCTTGTGGCAATGAAGGGCAGGTTATCCCAACCCAGCAGCGGGGCTTCGTTGGCATGGGCCGACATGAAACGCTCGCCAATCGGAACCTGACCCGTCTGGATCGCACGCTTGATGTCACCACCGCCGAACAGCGAGCCGCCCGCGTGCACAGTTATGTCGATTGCGCCATTGGTATACTCACGCACCTTGTCCGCGAAGATAACACCATGCTCGGAATGAAAGTTCGTGGACGCATAAGCCATCGGCATATCCCAAGATTGGGCATGGCCGTCAGCCATAGCCGTACTTGCCGCCAATACGCCGAAAACACTGGCGCAGGTTGTCTTCATAATCGTTTTCATAGCTGTCCTCCCAGACGATCTTGCACTTAACGTGCTGAATGTTTCATCGGATCAAACGGTGCCAAATCTATGTTGGGCTTCTTTCCGTCAATCAGATCAGCGATGATCCGACCCGTTTTGGGGCCACCTGTCAAGCCGACGTGCTGATGGCCGAAAGCGCTGAAGCTTCGTGCTGACGGGTCATTCGCCCCGATTAGCGGCAGGCTGTCGGCAGGGGCAGGGCGGTGCCCCATCCACTCTATGACCTCGTCATACCGCAGGTTGGGCAGCAACTCTGCCACCTGTCGCCGAAGCAAATTGAACGGCGCACGGCTTGGCCCTTTCTCCAGCCCGCCGAACTCGACCACACCCGCAGCCCGCAACCGGCCATCCATGGGTGTGATGACGAACTTACCGCTGGCAACCATCATCGGAGATTTCGGCATCTGAGACGGATTGGTCAGTTCGATATGATACCCGCGCTCGCTTTCAAACGGGACCTTGACGCCAAGCTTATGCGCAATCGCCTTCGACCATGGCCCCATGGCAAAAACGATATGGTCCGCCGACATGTCGCCATCGGCGGTGTTGAGAGCCGAAATCTCGCCATCAACCACCTCGACATCCTTCACCTCACAAATGTGTAGCGAGCCACCTTGCGACACAAAGTGATCCGCGAGTGCTTTCACATATTTGCCGGGATCAGAAATGCGTCCGTGATTTTTGCACCGTACTACCGTCTCGAACGCAGTGCCGAAGATCGGATCATAATTTACGTAAGTCGCGCCATCCACGACCTCGTAGTCGTACCCAGCAGCTTTCCGCTTTTCCCAACCATAGCTATCGGCGTCATAGGCGGCCTTGGTCGCGTAACCAAAACAGTAGTCTTCCGCACCGATAAAGGCCTCGGCCCCGGTGCCTGCTGCCAGGCTTCGGTGCTGCTCGACGCTATCATGCAGCAGAGTTGCCATCGCGTTGGCATAGTAATCCACATGCACATCGGTGGCATAGCCCAGATAGCGCGCAAGGAAGGGCAGCAACTTCGGCAGATAGGACCACTTCAAAAACAGCGGCGCGTTCGGGCTCAACAGCATTCCCGGTGCCCGTTTCAAGAGACCCGGAGTCGTCACCGGAACCACGGCTCCGGCGGCAAGTACTCCTGCATTCCCATGGCTCGTCCCGCTTGCCGGACCTGCTTTGTCGACGATGGTGACGTCATGCCCGCTGCGTTGCAGCCATATTGCACATGACACACCAACAATCCCCGCCCCGACTACAATGACCCGCATTTCTTCACCATTCTGTTTGCTGCTTTTTGTGTCCCACAGCGAACTCTTGAAAGGAAGACTGTCTTTTGCCCCCATGGCATAACACGCAAGTTTGGGTATCATCACCGATTAGAAGCATCCTGCTATGGAAGGAACAGCATTGCTGACTGTCTTACGCGCTTTGGCGCATCATGGTCGGTATGCTTTGGTAGCAGGGCTTTTGGCCGGATTCTTGCTGCCGGATCTGGCCGCAAGGTTGAAGCCGTGGTTGCCGCAACTGGTGGTTCTTTTGCTATTTCTGACAGCGATTAGGATCGGGCCCGCCGGCGCATTGAAGGGCCTGTCGAACATCCGGCCAACGCTGTTTGTGGTGCTAACCTTCCAGCTGGCGCTTCCGCTCGCAGCGCTTGCCGTTTCGCATCTGCTTGGGGTGTCGCACTCCCCATACGTGTTGGCATTGGTTCTGGTTCTAGCGGCCCCGGCCCTAAGCGGCAGTCCAAACCTGTCGATCATGCTGGGGGCTGATCCAGAACCCGCCTTCCGCTTGCTGGTTCTGGGCACAGCCCTGCTACCGATCACGATGCTGCCCGTCTTCTGGCTGCTGCCCCAATTGGGTGACCTCCAATCAGCCATCATTGGCGCCGCCCGTATGCTTGGCGCAATCGGCGTGGCAATCTCTTTGGGGTTTGCTCTTCGCTTGTTTGCGCTTCCAAATCCAAGCAAGGAGCAAACCGAAGCCTTTGACGGCGCCATGACTGTGGCCTTGTTTGTCATCGTGATTGGCTTGATGGCCGCCCTGCGCCCCGCATTTGAGAAATCACCGTCAGAGGTGTTGGGTTGGATGCTGCTCGCTTTCGCAGTCAATATTGGCATGCAGTTTCTAACATTCCTGGTGCTCGGCCGTTTGGGTTGGGACACCGAAATCGTGCCGTTCTCGATCGTATCCGGCAACAGAAACGTCGCCATTTTCCTTGTGGCAATGTCGCCGGAAGCAGCCGAGCCCCTGCTGATCTTCTTGGGCTGCTATCAAGTGCCGATGTACTTGACCCCGATCCTGACACGCGCGTTCTACCGCAAGGTTTGAGGTTGCCAACCCGATAGACGTCGCCGTTATTGAATATCGAACCCAAAGCGCTTATTCCGCTGGGGGAACTTCAAGGGAGCCTCACGCGTGGCCAATTTTCTGCACCAAGGCGACCTGCCTGACGATCTAGACCTCGGCTCAATTGTAGCCATTGATTGCGAAACGATGGGCTTGAACCCGCACCGTGACAGGCTGTGTGT
This sequence comes from Litoreibacter ascidiaceicola, assembly GCF_900129235.1. Lineage (GTDB taxonomy): Bacteria > Pseudomonadota > Alphaproteobacteria > Rhodobacterales > Rhodobacteraceae > Litoreibacter > Litoreibacter ascidiaceicola. The sequence goes on from NZ_FQUV01000006.1 coordinate 103,927, forward strand.
TGTGCAACTGTCTGGTGGTGACGGAAATGCGCATCTGGTCCAAATTGCCATCGGCCAGTCGGAAGCCCCAAATCTGTGTCGCATGCTTGAAGACACCAACGTGTTGAAACTGTTTCACTTTGGCCGTTTTGACATCGCCGCGATGTATAAAGCGTTCGGCGCACTCACTGCACCCGTCTATTGCACCAAAATCGCCTCCAAACTGGTGCGCACTTACACCGACCGTCATGGCTTGAAGAACCTGCTGCAAGAGCTTTTGAACGTCGACGTTTCCAAACAGCAACAATCCAGCGACTGGGGCGCGCCTGAGCTTACGAAAGCGCAGCACGACTACGCCGCATCAGACGTTTTGCACCTGCACCAGCTAAGAACAGAGCTGAACCGGATGCTGGAGCGTGAAGGTCGCATGGAATTGGCGCAGAACTGCTTCGACTTCCTACCGACCCGCGCTCGGCTGGATTTGGCCGGCTGGCCTGAAATTGACATCTTCGCGCACTAGATAAAGTAGATGGAAAACAAAACCTCACCCGAGACGTTTCTGAAAATTGGCCGCCGTGTCATTGCCCGCGAAGCAGCGGCGCTGGAGCTTCTGGCAGATAGCTTGAACGACAGCTTCGCCGACGCCGTAGAGCTGATGCTCGGGGCCACCGGACGCGTGATCATCTGCGGTATGGGGAAATCCGGTCACGTTGCCCGCAAAATTGCGGCGACCTTGGCTTCGACCGGAACACCTGCACATTTTGTCCACCCTGCGGAGGCCAGCCATGGTGATCTGGGCATGATGGCTCAAGGTGACGTGGCCCTGATCCTGTCCAACTCCGGTGAGACGCCGGAGCTTGCGGATGTGATCGCCTATACCCGCCGTTTCAGCATTCCAATGATCGGCGTCGCGAGCCGCGCCGAAAGCACCTTGATAAAGCAAAGCGACGTTGCACTGATTTTGCCCAAAGCCGAAGAAGCCTGCGACACCGGCGTTGTACCGACAACATCGACCACCATGACTTTGGCCTTGGGTGACGCGCTGGCCATCGCGTTGATGGAGCATCGTCGGTTCACCCCTGAAAACTTCCGTGATTTTCACCCCGGTGGAAAGCTTGGCGCGCGTCTGTCCAAGGTGTCAGATTTGATGCATTCCGGCGAAGAGCTTCCGCTTATCGCCATGGACTCCCCAATGTCGGACGTGCTGATCGCCATTAGCCAAAAAGGGTTTGGTGTGGTGGGCGTGGTCACAGCTGAGGGCGACCTAGCGGGCATCATCACCGATGGTGACTTGCGGCGTCATATGAAGGGGCTGCTCGACATGACAGCAGCCGAAGTTATGACCGCCAACCCGAAAACCATCGCGCCAGACGCATTGGCTGAAAAAGCCGTCGCAAATATGAATGAGCGCAAGATCACCTGCCTGTTTGTAACTGCGGCGGGCAATGGCGGCGCACCACTGGGCATCTTGCACATTCACGATTGCTTGCGCGCTGGCGTCGCCTGACGCATGGCCCGTGTTGACAACAGGTACTCTCGCTTCGTGCAGTGGGCGAAGATCATCTTCCCCTTGGTGGCACTTGGCCTGTTGTCGACAATGTTCCTCTTTTCGCGCAATCTAGACCCGTCGGACGCCATCCCCTTTGCAGAGATTGACGTTGAGAAAATCGCACGCGAACAGCAACTGACCGCCCCGCGTTTTTCAGGCACGACCAGCGATGGGTCTGCCATTGTTGTCGATGCTGAGCGCGCTGTTCCCGATTTGACTGATCTGCGTCGCTTGACCATCAGCAAAGTCGTCGCGCGGATCGAATCTATCAGCGGCCCATCTTACGGCATCATCGCAAATTCCGCAGTGTATGACGGTACCGTCAACACGCTCGATCTAGAAGGCGATGTGCGCCTATCCACCTCCACCGGATACAAGCTTGAAACGAATAAGTTGGTCGCAAATCTGGTCGCAACTGAAATCACCGCGCCCAACACTGTGACTGGACGCGCGCCAGCCGGTGTTCTGCAAGCCGGCTCAATGGCGCTTACTACCGACGGCACTACACAGGTTCTTGTTTTCAAGAATGGCGTGAAGCTGGTATACGATCCGAAAGAGTAGAGGGTGACCATGACTGTTATTTCCAGAATTGCTGCTGCAACGACGCTTGCCCTCTTCTTGATTGCCGGATCGGCTCACGCCCAAGGGGCTTCGGTAGCCTTTGGCGGGCTAAAACATGACGCCTCTCAACCTGTCGAAATCACTGCGGATGAATTGACCGTTGATCAGGCAACGGGAAGCGCGGTTTTCACCGGAAATGTCGTCGCTGGCCAAGGCGAAATGCGCCTGAGCGCTGGTCGCGTGCAGGTGCAATATGCAACCGAAAACGGGCAAGCCACGGGACGGATCGACCAATTGGTCGCGACTGGCAACGTTACGCTGGTGAACGGCGCAGAGGCAGCAGAAGCAGAGAAAGCCGTCTATTCCGTTGGCGGTTCACAAATCGTGATGACGGGGAATGTGATCCTGACCCAAGGCATCAATGCCTTGTCAGGTGAAAAGCTCACCGTTGATCTAACATCCGGTTCCGGCCGCATGGAAGGCCGCGTGCGGACGATCTTTCAAACCGGCGGCAACAAATGAGCGACGGGTCGAGCCTTAGCGTTCAAGACGGCTCATCTGGGCTGAAGGTTCTGGGGTTACGCAAAAACTACAAGCGTCGCCCTGTTATTCGCGACGTCTCGATGGAGTTGGCCCGCGGCGAGGTCGTCGCACTCCTAGGACCGAACGGTTCTGGCAAAACGACCTGTTTCTACTCGATCGCAGGGCTGGTAACGCCAGAGGCAGGCACGGTGACTATCGACGGGAGAGACGTCACATTGCTGCCGATGTACCGGCGCGCAAAACTTGGTATCGGGTATCTTCCGCAAGAAATGTCTATCTTTCGCGGCCTGAGTGTCGAGGATAACATTTTGGCGATTTTGGAAATCGCCATAAAAGACCGGACTAAACGTCGGGAACGACTGGAGGAATTGCTGAACGAATTCTCCATTGGGCACCTTCGTCGCGCACCTGCTTTGTCCCTGTCCGGTGGCGAACGACGGCGCGCGGAAATCGCGCGGTGCCTTGCCGCTGATCCGAAATACCTGCTTTTGGACGAGCCTTTTGCAGGCGTTGACCCGATTGCCGTTGGTGAAATTCGTGGACTTGTCGCTGATCTCAAGAAACGCGGTATTGGCGTGCTGATCACAGACCACAACGTGCGCGAAACGCTCGAGATCGTGGATCGTGCTTATATTTTGCACGACGGCCATGTGCTGATGAGCGGGACCACCGATGAGGTCGTCAAAGACGAGAACGTGCGTCGGGTTTATCTTGGGCAGAATTTCCGGATTAGTTAAACCTTTCAGGACCCAAAAACCCAACTTCCCAATCAATCTGGTTGACACAGGGCCCCCGCTCGTCGCCAAATGGGGTCAATGAGTGATCGACGGCCCCAGGCTTTGGTCTTGCCTTGCGCAAACCTCGAAACGGACACGTCCCGCACCCTCGGGCGATACCAGACACTCAATCCAAATCCGGCCACGAATTCCAATTTTTGGTCGGTAATTTCCCCTATAGATCAATAAGGAGACGCCATGCGGTACCAGATCACGGGCAAACAAATTGACATTGGCGAAGCGCTTCAGACTCACGTCAGAACCGAACTGGGTAGCATACTCGAAAAATATGCAGGGCGACCCACTGATGCGACTGTCATCTTCTCCAAGAACGCCCACGAATATGTCTGTGAAGCTATTGTTCACCTCAGCACTGGGCTCACCACCCAAGCACGTGGCCATAGCACCGAAATCTACGCTGCCTTTGATTCCTGCGGCGAGAAAATGGACAAGCAACTGCGTCGCTACAAGCGCCGTCTGAAGGACCATCACAAGGATCGATCACAACCAGTTGAACTCTCGGGCGCATCCTCCTATATCCTTGCCGCAAGCGGGGGGTCGGACGACTCAGAACCCGAAAACCTGCAACCAATCATCGTTGCGGAAATGGAAACCAACATCCCTTCGCTATCGGTCGGGGAGGCCGTGATGCAGATGGAAATTGCGGGCGCACCTGTGCTAGTATTCCGCAATGAAGGAAATAAGAACGTCAACGTCGTGTATCAGCGCGAGGATGGCAATATCGGCTGGATTGACCCCGCAAGCAGCTAAAAGGCCTTAACGGCCACGTTCAGAGAGCAGGCCATGCAGATCTCGGAAATCCTGACCCAGTCGGCTGTAAAAGCCGTTTCGTCGGTCACCAGCAAGAAACGTCTCTTTCAGGAGATTTCCGAGATTGCGCACTCCGCGCATGGCATACCAACAGGCGTTTCACTGGAAGCGCTCTTAGAACGCGAATCCCTTGGCCCGACGGGTGTGGGCCATGGGGTCGCCCTACCGCACGCTCGCGTCAAAGACCTTGATCACGTCGTGGCTGTATTTTTGCGCGTTGAGCGGCCACTGGACTTCGATGCGGCTGACCGGCATCCGGTTGATTTGTTCTTTGCGCTTTTTGCACCGGAATCCGCGGGCGTTGATCACCTCAAGGCGCTGGCACTGGTGTCCCGGACGATGCGCAACAACGATGTGTGCACCAAACTGCGGGCAAACACCGATCCGACCTCACTTCATGCGATTTTGACCGAGGCACAGGAATCGAAAGCGGCTTAGTTTCCGTCCCAACGCCCGAAGCCGAAGCTGATGTAGTCCTTGCGGTAGGCGGCCATAGCCAGTTTTTCCAATTCATCGTCGTAGATGTCAGCAAGACTGAACGGGCCAATCTCTGGCTCGTTATGTATTAAAACCGTTTCCTCCCCAAGCGACGCGGCAAGCGCGTTCAGCCCGTCGGATAACTCGTCTTCGCGCAGAATGGCATCTGGAAGCACCACGCCCGCAGCACCTTGCAGCAACGCCGATTGCGTGGCCCACACTGCATCAATGCGGATGCTGGTTTGGCCCGCAAGGTTACCTTTCAAGAACTTCAGGAATTTCGCAAACGCGGCCCGATGCTCGATTTTCGTGTACCCATCCATGTCACCTTGGTTGGGAACCGCGACGCCATATTTGTTTCGCATGACCTTTCGAGGATCTGAAAAATTGTCGTCCCGTTTAGGAAGGATGTATTCGCAAAATACACGATGCGCGCGCTCCAAAGGATGCCGAAGCACGGTAAAGCTGCGATGCCCCGGATGGCCACGCTTCCATTGACGCAAGATCTTTTGCGACAGGTTCGTTTGAAGATCTTCCACGTCAACATCGTCAAGAGCCGCAAGCCAATCAAGAACCGAGGCTTTTGGCGATGCGGCTACGGGAATGAACAGCAGTGGAGCCTCGGCCGCTAGGTAGAATCCGGGAACACCCGGGCCGCGACGCGGTTCAAAGTTCGGGGTGTTCGACAACGCAAAATGGTCGATGCTCGCAAGGTCTTTCACCATCTGGTCATAGTTGGTGACCTTGTCCTCCAGCTCGCTTGGATTTTGCTTTTTGACCGAATTAGGTGTAGCAGCAATACGTTCGCTTGAGCCGATAAACCGCGCCATTCCGTTCAACACATCGACATCGCCGATGTCTTCGTAAGCGACATAGAAACCGGTTTGGCCCGATACCTGCATACCCTTGAGAATATCCAGCTGAAACGCTTGCTTGGCTTCCAGATGGGTCAGAAACTCGTCCCGATCGAATGTAATCGTTGCGGAGCGGAGCTGCTTCATATCAGAGAGCTTCCATTGCCCCGTTTGCGCGGCAATCTTAAGCGACACATAGCTGTCTAACGGATTTCGCGTCAGAATGATTTTGGCGCATTTCGGGTCTTCAAGCACATGCGCCATGACCCGCGGATCGTGGTCATTGAAGAAGCGGAAACCGGGAAACCCGTCCGTATTTTCCTTCATCCGTTCTATCAACGACAGCGGTGAAATCTCTCGCTGTGCCATGTCAACACCGAACAATGCATCCTTATTATGGTGTCCGACAAAATGCGGATTGTAAGCCTCCCCATAGCAGTGAAGGTCGCTGAACTCGTTCAGGCTGGCTTCAAGGAAGTTAGAGCCGGTACGCATCTCTGCGAAGACAACAAAATATTCGAATTGCTTGCTCATAATCTACTTCACCAAATAGGGGCGGCCGCCCTGTGGTTTTTCAGCGCTGTCCTGAATCAACGGGAAATCACCCATCAGATGCGGGCTCATGCCCTGATTTTTCAGGTTCTGCAGGAACTGCCCAAATCCGCTTAGGTCCGCCATAACCGGAACCTCGGAAAGGCGTCGCTGTCCGATACCACCAACCTCATCAAGGATAGTCTGCAAATTTTCCATCGGGTTTTCGATGAATTCCGCAAGGCTCCAGATACGGACACGCGCTTTGGTCTTGCCCATGCGAAGCAGGTCCAAGTGAGCGGTTTCAACACGTTGAAGATGTGCGGCTTCTTTCCTCAATTCCGAGAAGTTCTGGTTCGAATGGAAAAGCGGAATAGCCCATGCGCCTGAAATGACCGAGATTTGGGCATTCCCGTCTGTGGCTAAGAACTCCGAAATTTTCTGGTCGTCCGCTGGGCCAAATTGAAAGCACTGATGCTCCCCTCGCGTGTTCCACACCAAGTTCGTCAAGAATGCTCGTGGGTTATACTCCCGTAGCGGCGCGCTATCTGGCAATGCGCCGTTATAGACTGCATCACCGCCAGCAAAATGGACGCGATCCTTGGCAAACAAATTCCCATGCACCCGGTTACCAGTCCGTCGGGCAATCCAGGCCTCGAAGTCCTCGAACAGATCGGCGAAACCTTCGAATACGGTGTAGCGACCGCTGGTCTTCCCATTCTCCCATCCCTCGTTCGGGAATCGACCTTGCATATAAAGACCCGCGCGCCCACGCGTTCGACGCTCGGTCGCACGACTGAAAAGCCGGTCAATCTTCAAAGGGTTTGGCTCTGCCATCACCAAAGCACTGGACGCAGGGACCAAAAACTCGCGGTAGAGACGCTCCGCCTGAGGCCAGATTTTCCTTGCTACAAAACAATCCGAACGACGTAGCAATTGCAGGTGGTCATCGTAGAAAACATGCGGCTTTCCCTGAAAATCGAACTTGGACAAGGTCAGCGACCTGCTTTCGATTTGCGTCGAATACAACCGTGCTAGACTCTGAAAATAGCTCTCATCGGGAATCCATACGCGCTTGAAATAGCGGTCAAACTCTTCGCGCCGTGGATCCTGCAAAATTGCCGAGAGAGTCTGTCTCGTCAAACACCACCATTGCGAACCAAGATGTGGTGTCAGGCCATCCGGAATGCGGCGGGTCATCTTCAAGCGTCTTTGTAGATCGACATAGCGGTCAAACAACCGCCTCTGCCGCTTCCACGAAAACGGGAATCTCAGCGTGAACCGTTCTTGATCCAGACCGCCGACCGTCCAGTCAACCTCATCAGTCGTAACCGACTCGATGAAATCTGTACGCGGGCGTTCATCCAGATAGGTTTGAATCTCTTCCACCGGCCTCAAGGGTATGCACGATCCACTGGAAAGATATACGTGACGCACCTCGGTGAAGGTATCCAGCATCAGCTCGCAAGCAGATTGCGTGGCCGCGACAATCGACCAGTTTCCCCACTCGCAGGCGTGACGGTCGGAAAACCTGACATTCTCCAGATCGGCGAGCTTTCCCTTAAAATATTCAAAGGTCGGGCCATCCACACGCTTGTCGACATGGATAACAATGGGTTTCCCGTGCTCGGACCAATGTCTTGCAACCTGGGCTGCGCGATCCAGTGCGTCGTGCACCAACATGACAAATCCAACGGTCATGCCCAGTTTCCTTTAGACATCAGGCCCAAGATCTCGAGCTGCCGCCAGTTGATATATTTCTCCGACCACTTGCACCACAAATCAGGATCGTCGGACAGGCCGCTATGATACGCTTTGTATTCGTGACTGTTGGCAAAGTGCTCTTTGCGCTGCAATTCCTCAGCAGATTTACTTGTGAAGGTGTCGAGAAACTTCGCGTGCAACAAGCAGCCGGACGTCTTCTCGCCCCCCCATTCGTCGTAGACGAGGTTCAACCCGCGAGGGAGCAACATATGCGACGAGCTTACATAAGCGTAGCTGCGGTCCCATCGAACAAGCGGAACCTTGTTTAGAGCAGGGGCCCTTTCTGGCTTGTCAGCAAAAAATGCACGGGCGCGCGGGCCACCTTGGATCCAGAGGTTTCCGTATCTTTCGTTCTTCTGGATGGAATAATTTCCACTATCGAACCAGTGGACGTGCTCAAATGGATCACGACCAGCCTCATACCTAACAGAGTCGATTGGTCCTTTCGGGTACATATCCAGCAGCATGGTCCCGAACGACTTGACCGAGGACGCATCCAGCCAGTCAGTCAACGCTCTAATCGGACGCGTGTCACAGAAGGGGTAGACAAGAAACTCGTCGACATCGAGCACAAGCGACCAATGCCCGTGTCCGTATTTCCGCAACAGCCAGTTTATCCAATCAACCCCGAATCTGGAGCGCTTGTAGCTATGGTTCGTGCCAAAAACCGATACATCGGGCTGGGCGGTAAGGTAGTCCGTGGTCCCATCATCCGAGCCGTTATCAACGAATACGAAATGATCAACGCCAAGCTCCCGATAGTATTTCAGAAAGAACGGCAATCGAACGACTTCATTGCGCAAAGTGCAAAACACGATGATGTCAGACTTCGCAATCTGGCTTGTTCTGTTCTTCACAGACGTAAGCTGACGCCGCTTGCGAATTGCCCGCAAACGCCACCGCTTCCGTTCCATACGGAGTCTATATGATTTCAGGAGACCCATTATCCGTCACCCCTGACCACGCGTCTTAGAGTAGCTTCGTAACCGCCGCGTTAACGGCATCAAAATGATCCGACCAAGTCGGAATTTTCGGTTTCTTTGCCTTGTGTGCGTGAACGAGGTCTTTCTGCCTCTGCTTTGCCTGCTCAAGTATTGTTTTTTTCCAAAGGTATATGTCTTGCAGGTCTGCGTAAACGGGGTAGTCGCCCAACACCTCACGATGAATGGCAAGATCGCCACAGAGCACAGGAATACCTATCTGCGCAGCTTCGAGTGAGGGCAAACCAAATCCTTCTGCGATCGTAGGGAAAAGCAACCCGTGAGACCCCACCAGCAATTGCCGCAAAGCCGGGTCGTCCATGTCATTGTGTTCGTGCAGCCAGCACTTGCCGCGCCAAAGGTCCAAGCGCTTGAACGTCTCTTCGTTCTTCCAACCGCGTTGCCCGACGATGTGTAGCGCCGGTATCTGGTCATCTGGAAGCTCGCTTTCGAACTGGCCCCAAACGTCTAGCAAAAGGCCGTGGTTTTTGCGGGGCTCAATTGTGCCGATTGTGACGAAATTGGATCTATTATTGACAGAAGGGCGAAAATTTTCGTCGCACGGTGCTAGGCCAAGATGTGACGTCACATAGTCAGGATGCGCATCCCACTGGTCGAAATAGTACCTTGCGCGGCTTTCCGTATCAGCCGAATTCGCGACAATCAGATCGCTATAACGCGCGACCACACGCATCTTTTCCTCAAACCGTTGAACCGTTCCCTCACGCTGGAACTGGGGCCAGTCCAGCGGAATGAGATCATGAACCAGCGTCGCAACGGTTAACCCAGCTTCACGAGCGCCTGACAGGCTGACCTTGTTCAAATTTGAATGGCCAATGTTAAAGTAGACGCCGTCCGCAACAGGAAGTTGTGGCAAGATATTCGGCCCGGATCGAACAACGGCGAGCCGCCGCAAATCAGATTCAGCCTCCCCTCGCGCTTTTGGTGTTTTCACACCCAATCGTGCTCGGATGTCGCGGGCACCCCAAGGAAGCTCCCCCAAAAGCTTTGATCTGAAGACTAGCAACCCCGCGCGATCCAAAACGACATGGCCGCCAGATATCCGTGCAAGCCCGTACAACGGCTCCGAAGCGCTTAAACACCAGTCCAGGTAGGCAAGCTCGACACGGTCAACACCCGTAAACGGACCACGGCCCACACGAGACGTAAGCCGTGTTATGTCTAAAACCGCATTGTAGGGTCTATTTTTCGTAGTGTCCGGTTTGGTGCCAGCGCCATGCATCGGTGATCATTGCCTCCAGGGTTGAGCGTTCTGGCGACCAGCCGAGTTCCGACATCGCACGATCGCTACCAGACACCAGTTTTGTGCAGTCACCTGCACGACGCGGGCCCTCAATGATTGGTACCTCTTTGTTAGTCACTGCACGGCTATGGTCAATAACCTCACGAACAGAGAAGCCGCTGCCCGTTCCAAGATTGAAAACCCGCGGTTCGCGCCCCTCCAGCAACCACTCGATACCCTTAACATGCGCCGCAGCTAAATCCATCACGTGGACATAATCACGAATGCAAGTTCCGTCGGGTGTGTCGTAGTCCGTGCCATACACCGTGAGAGCGTCACGCTTGCCGTCGATCGCATCAAGCATCAAAGGGATTAAATGGGTCTCGGGTTGATGGAACTCGCCGACTTCTCCTTCTGGATCCGCACCAGCAACATTGAAATACCGGAAAATCACGGCCTTCATTCCATGACTGTCCTGAAAGTTGCGCAAGATATCTTCGACCGCCCGCTTCGACGCACCATAGGCATTGATGGGATGTTGTTCCGTGTCCTCGGTCAGCGTTACGCCATCCTGATCCCCATACGTGGCGCAAGTCGAAGAGAAAACGAAGTTGACGCATCCGGCAGCCGCGGCCGCTTCAATAAGGTTAAGCGAACCGCCGACATTGTTGCGCCAGTAAAGCCCCGGATCTGTGGTCGATTCCCCAACCTGGCTGAGTGCTGCGAAATGCATCACAGCAACAGGCGCATATTCCGCAAAGACTTCGTCCAGCTGGTTACGATCTAGAAGATCGCCCTGTACGAACGGTCCGAACTTCACAGCATCCTGCCACCCCGTGGACAGGTTGTCGAAGGTGACAGGCCTGAATCCCGCAGCCGCCAGAACCTTACAAGCGTGCGAGCCAATGTAGCCCGCACCACCTGTAACCAGCACATTTGCCATAAGGTGGTCCTTTAATCATTGGGCCGCTTTGCGGGAAGCCTTCATCTCGTCAAGATAGCTTGCAAGTTCATCGCGAAGTTCGTCGCGAGCTAGCCCGAATGCGACTGTCGCTTGCAGATAGCCAGCCTTGGAGCCGCAATCAAAGCGCTGGCCCCGAAAGCGGTAGCCATAAACGTCACGATCAGCCTCGATCTCTTGCGCAATAGCGTCAGTCAGCTGAATCTCACCACCGGCACCCTGTTTGATCTGGTTGAGGTTCTTTAGAACTTGCGGCGTCAGTATATAGCGGCCGATTACAGCAAGGTTCGAAGGAGCTGATTCAACGCTCGGTTTCTCGACCATACCTCGAACAGAGACCATCGAGCCCATATCTTCTTTGACATCCAAAACACCGTAGGAAGATGCCTTTTCTGGGGGAACTTCCATCGCAGCGACCATGCAGCCACCGGTCTCGTTGTAAGCTTCGACCATTTGCTGAAGACACGGTTTTTCAGCGGCGATTACATCATCAGGCAGGATAACTGCAAAGGGCTCATTCCCAATCAAACGGCGGGCGCACCATACCGCATGCCCAAGACCCAGCGCTTTGTGCTGACGAATATAAGCAATCGCCCCACTATCCATGTTTGTACTTTTGAGGGTCGCAAGAAGCTCTGTCTTACCTTTCTTGCGCAGAGAGTTTTCCAACTCTGGGGCGTGATCAAAGTAGTCCTCCAGCGCTCCCTTGCCGCGAGACGTCACAAAGATGAATTCTTTGATTCCGGCAGCACGGGCCTCATCGATTGCATATTGGATCAACGGTCTATCGACCAAGGTCATGATTTCCTTAGGAATTGACTTTGTCGCAGGAAGGAACCGAGTCCCTAGCCCAGCGACGGGGAAAACCGCCTTCGTGACTTTACGCTTCATTGGCCGTGCCTCATTCTTTTGGACCGTTGTACCCATTACTCAAACGTTTCGCTACAATTTCAAACTTCACATCACCGAATCTAAGTGCCTGTGGTGTCCAAGCACCGCCAATCACTTACCTTAGCCACTTCGGTTACCGCGTTCTTTGAAGCAACTCTCGCTCTCGGCGAAAGCGCTTCTCCCGAACTAACCAAGACCAGATGCGATCAGTACGGGAAGACTTGCCGAATATTCCCCCTGATTGAACCCAAAACCCGTCGTCATGGAACCAGCGTCGGTGAAAAATCGCCGTTGGGCTCAGGATTATCGCAGTGCTGGGAATGCCCCGTTCTGCGCACGATTTGCCAGCGGCGTAAGCTCGCCGACGGGAAATCCAGCGACTGGAAATGAAGCAGTGATCAACTGCTTTTCGGTCACTTATGAAAGGTTTGAATAGCGATAGGGTCGGCCAATCAGGTTTCGATGCCGGAGTGCGCTTACAGCCCTCCGCAATTCCAGCCTCAAGGTCATCTCTGAGGTGGCGAACATCACGAGGCTCGAGCAAGCCCTTTACCAGCGCAACCTCAAGCCGCGCCCACTGAGTTTCTCGAAAGGCCATCAAATCGCTCGCAGGCCGCCCGAACTTTTTCAAAAAATATGCTTGGCTTGCGCCAATCTCGAATAGCGACTTCGGGCGTCGGTCATTTCCACGCAACGACGAAGCAGCATAACCGTGTTGAACCTCTGCATTAGGCACAATGGCCGTATAATGCCCCGCTTGACTGATACGCATGTTCAGATCGGTTTCATCTAGGTAGAATTTGTAGTTCTCATCAAATCCGTGCAGTTCGACTAAGGCATCACGACGGAATGCACAGTTGGTGCCTTGCGTTTTAACGCCTTTGCCGGACTTCGCTTTCAGTATTGCGGTGCCATCTATCGAGATCGGATGCGACACGCCATCCGCGCCGATTTCCTCTGCGCACCATTGAAAGCTGATACCGTTGCGTCCTCTCACAAAACCACCGGATGCCGCAACTTTAGGGTCGGAAAAGGGCTCGACGAGGCGTTCCAACCATGTGGGTTCCGCGATGGCATCATCGTCAATGAACGCAATCAAATCACCCGCCGCCAAGCCAATTCCAATGTTGCGGGCTTTTGAAATATTGGCGTCATTGCAAATTGCACTTTTGACCCGGTCGTGCGGAACGTTGTCAGGCAACAACGCCGCTGTATCGCTATCCGTTACTAAAACAACTTCGAAACTAGGTTGAGTCTGAAACTCCAGCGCCCGAACGCAGCGGCGGAGATGATCCGGTCGGTGGCGACTGACGACAACCACACTGACCGATAGATCATTCATGGATGGCCCATCTCCGACAACATCGCTTCCAAACGTGGTACGTCTTCCGGGTTATTAAGCTCCCAGAACTGGCGGCCACGCGCCTCAACTTCAACACACAAAATCTTGCGACCGTTTTCAAGGAAGCGAAGCTGCTCCAACCCTTCGAGTTTCTCCAGCGGGCCAACAGGCCACGCCGCATATGCGCGCAAAGCATCAGGACGATACGCATAAACACCGACATGGTGGAAAACGGGGGTTTCGGCATTGTTAGAGTATGTGTTGGATGTGAAAGGAATGACTTCTTTAGAGAAATAGAGGGCCGTCATGTCCTGCGCGAATACGGCTGTCGTTCCACCAACGCGCCCGTTACGGCGATCCTCCAAAAACCCGTTCAGCGCCCATCCGTCGCAACGCAACACAGGTGTCGCACAGGCAGCATCTGGCGCTGCGCGCAGGCCTTTGATCAGATCCTCCACAAACCAAGCTGGGGTTAGTGGCGCGTCGCCTTGCAAGTTTACGACGATTTCCGGCTCTGTACCCAGCGCAGGCAACGCATCTGCACACCGTTCGGTTCCGTTAAAGCAATCGGATGACGTCATCACAGTTTCTGCCCCGAACGCCTCCGAGGCATGCTTGATCCGCTCATCATCGGTGGCAACAACTACCCTATCAACCCCGGAAACAGATTTCGCCGCGTTCCAGGACCGTTCAATCAAGCTTCGGGCTTCACCGGTTGCGCCAGTAAGCGTCACCAACGGCTTCCCCGGATATCGGGTCGACGCATAGCGGGCGGGGATGACGATTGTAACGGACATCAGGCGGGCTTCAGATCGACGCCGGGTGTGTAGGCGATAAAGAACGGGTTTTCATAGATTGGCTTGCCGTAAGTGAGCGGCTCGTGATTATCAAATCGGACCACCGCGCCACCTGCGCCATTCAAAACGGCATGCCCAGCCGCCGTATCCCACTCCATCGTGCGGCCAAGCCGAGGGTAAAGGTCAGCTTCGCCCGCAGCCACAAGGCAGAATTTCAACGATGAGCCGGCCCCGGTCATATCCGTGGTCTGGTACTTGGAGATGTAGTCATCGGTAGCCTGATCCCGGTGAGACTTGGAGGCGACCACGATAAGCGCTTTGTTGTCAGGAGTTTTTACGTGAATAGGGTTTGTTAGACCCTGTTTTTTACGATCAAAGGGGCCAACCTCTTCAACCGTAACACCATCAGAATCCGTGTAGAACATGCGCCCTTTGGCAGGGGCATAAACCACACCGCGCACGGGAATACCGTTTTCAACGTAAGCAATATTCACCGTGAAATCGCCTCGCCGCTTAATGAACTCCTTGGTGCCATCCAGCGGGTCAACGATGATAAAATTTGCCGCGCTTTCCGTGTGGGTCGCAGCTTGTTCTTCAGTCACCAATAGAACATCGGGGAACTCCGCGCGTAGGCCAGTCGAGATTAACGCATCCGCGGCTTCATCCGCGGCTGTGACCGGGCTATCGTCAGACTTAGCACGCACGTCAAAATCATCGGCGTCATAGATTTCCATGATCTTGTCACCAGCTTCTAACGCCAGCTCTCGAAAGACCGTTGCCATCTTGTTATAGTCCAAAGCTGCTCTCCTGCCGGATAATTGATTTAACGTTTCCGCCTACTTATGCTTCCTTGATAACGGATCGGCAAGTTTTCTGGCGTTTAAGAATCAGAGCTCCGGCCGTAGGCAATGCAGGATTGCACCAATGTTCAGAATTGAAGAGCGCAATACGCATTTTCGGTCAGCCATCGCGCTGGCTGAATTGATTTACGTCAGCACCGTCCGGCATATCCGAAAATCGCACCGCAACGCCATTATCGGGCTGGCCATGAACATGATGGCAACAGTCATCATGGTTGCCGCTTTCTACCTCATGTTCTCGGTTTTGGGGCTACGCGGCAGCGCCATTCGCGGTGATTTCATTTTGTACCTTCTGTCGGGTATATTCCTTTTCCTGACGCACACCAAGGCGGTTAGCGCGATCATGGGGTCGGAAGGACCGACATCTGCGATGATGAAACACGCGCCAATGAATACGGCGATTTCAATTGCGTCGGCAGCGTTGTCTGCTCTCTACATTCAAACCCTTTCCGGGGTTCTAATTCTGTTTCTGGTCAATGTCACATGGCATCCGGTTATCATCGACAATACCACCGGAGCCATCGGGATGTACCTGCTTGCGTGGTTCTCTGGTGTCGCTGTTGGAATGGTCTTCTTAGCAATCAAGCCATGGTTTCCCGGCTTCGCGTCCATCGCATCAACCGTTTACAGCCGTGCCAACATGGTCGCCTCTGGTAAGATGTTTGTCGCCAACAACATGCCCTCGGCTATTTTGGCATTTTTCGACTGGAACCCGTTATTTCATTGCATCGACCAAGCTCGCGGCTTCACTTTTATCAACTACAATCCGCATTTCAGCTCGATCAGCTATCCGTTGATCGTTTCGATAACCTTGATCATGGTTGGCCTTATGGGCGAGTTCAAAGCACGTCGCCATGCCTCGATCAGTTGGAGTGCCGGACGCTAAGTTACCACCCGCAACGTCAAGTTGATGCGTCCACCTTTTGGCAGCAATAGGGAGGTGCCCGCCTTGATCCTGTCCACACCGTGATATGTCAGCCGCGCGTCTCCTCCCATGACCACAACATCACCGGATCGCAACCAAACGCTTTCGGTCTTGCCGCCTCGCGTTTGGTTCCCAATTCTGAACAATGCATCGTCGCCCAGCGATATCGAAACCACCGGCCACGAGAAATCTGCCTCATCACGGTCTTGGTGAAGACCCATCCGCGCGTTGGCATTATAGAAGTTGATCAAACAACAGTCAGGTTCGCGGTTTTCGGACCCGACTGCCCGCCAGATATTCAGGATGCTGTTTGGAATGGCCGGCCACGCGACACCTTGTGGGTGAAGCGCATCATACCGATAGCCATTTCGATCAGATACCCATCCCAGTTTGCCTGCTGAAGTCATGCGGACGGACATCTCTTTGCCACGGCTTGTCGTGGGGGCAAATAGCGGTGCCGCCTTTACCACTTTGCGAAGGTCATTCAGCAGCGCGCGCTGAAAGGGCTCATCGAGAAATCTCTCAAAAACCTCAAACCCTCGGATTACCAAATCTGGTGGTTTTCTCCCAAAATTGTCGCTCATTTTCGTCCCTGACCCCCTTTCAGCCGTCTTTCTCACGAATTTGAGAGATTCCGACGACCCTGCGCCTTGCAGCACCTATGAGCCAGCCTTATATACGCTTCGAATTCCGATGGGGCTAAGCCCCCGGGTCAATTAGGGATCGGAGAGCAGGAGCCAGATTGGGCCTGCCTTCCTCAACATCGCCGCGAAGAAAGGACCTACGCTCATGGCAAAAGTCATCGGTATCGACCTTGGTACAACAAACTCCTGTGTGGCCATCATGGATGGCTCTCAACCCCGCGTTATCGAAAACGCCGAGGGTGCACGTACAACGCCCTCTATCGTCGCCTTTACGGACGACGAGCGTCTAGTCGGTCAGGCCGCCAAACGGCAAGCCGTAACCAACCCGGACAACACGATCTTTGGCGTGAAACGCCTGATCGGTCGTCGCTTTGACGACAAGCACCTTGCAAAAGACAAGAAGAACCTGCCCTTCGACGTGGTCGATGGTGGCAATGGCGATGCTTGGGTTTCCACCAGAGGTGAAAAATACAGCCCGTCGCAAATCTCGGCCTTCATCCTGCAAAAGATGAAAGAAACCGCTGAAAGCTATCTGGGCGAAGACGTGACGCAGGCGGTTATCACCGTTCCTGCCTACTTCAACGACGCCCAGCGCCAAGCAACCAAAGACGCTGGCAAGATCGCTGGCCTCGAGGTGCTACGCATCATCAACGAGCCGACAGCGGCTGCGTTGGCTTATGGCCTCGATAAAAAAGAAACCCAAACCATCGCTGTCTATGACCTTGGTGGCGGTACGTTCGATGTTACCATTTTGGAAATCGACGACGGTCTGTTCGAAGTAAAATCCACCAACGGCGACACGTTCCTTGGTGGTGAAGACTTCGACATGCGCATCGTGTCTTACCTCGCCGACGAGTTCAAAAAAGAGAACGGCGTCGACCTGACCAAAGACAAAATGGCGCTGCAACGTCTGAAAGAAGCTGCCGAGAAAGCAAAGATCGAGCTTTCGTCTGCCCAGCAGACCGAAATCAACCAGCCGTTCATCTCCATGGACCCTAAAGGTGGCCAGCCGCTGCACATGGTCATGAAGCTGACACGCTCCAAACTGGAAAGCCTTGTGGCCGACCTGATCAAGGCGTCGATCAAGCCATGCCAGGCTGCGTTGAAAGATGCGGGATTTACCACTTCTGACATCGACGAAGTCGTGTTGGTCGGTGGTATGACCCGTATGCCGAAAGTCATCGAAGAGGTTTCCAAATTCTTCGGTCGCGAAGCCAACAAAGGTGTGAACCCTGATGAGGTCGTCGCCATGGGTGCCGCCATTCAGGCTGGCGTTTTGCAAGGTGACGTGAAGGACGTTGTTCTTCTCGACGTGACCCCGCTGTCTTTGGGCATCGAAACCCTTGGTGGTGTGTTCACCCGCCTGATCGACCGCAACACAACGATCCCGACCAAGAAGTCGCAAATCTTCTCGACTGCTGAAGACAACCAGAACGCTGTGACGTTGCGGGTGTTCCAAGGCGAGCGTGAAATGGCTGCAGACAACAAGATCCTTGGTCAGTTCAACCTTGAAAACATCCCGCCCGCACCACGCGGCCTGCCTCAGATCGAGGTAACTTTCGACATCGACGCCAACGGCATCGTTGAAGTTGGCGCCAAAGACAAAGGCACAGGCAAAGAGCAGAAGATCACGATCCAAGCGTCCGGTGGCCTGTCCGATGATGACATCGAAAAAATGGTCAAAGATGCGGAGGCTAACGCCGATGCGGATGCTGAACGTCGTGAGTTGGTGGAATCGACCAACCAGGCTGAAAGCCTGATCCACAGCACTAAGAAGTCGCTGGAAGAGCATGGCGATAAAGTTGACGGCTCTACCGTGGAAGTCATCGAGTTGGCCCTTAAGGCCCTCGAAGAGACCATGGAATCTGAAGACGCTGGCAAGATCAAAAGCGGCATTCAGAACCTGACCGACGCGGCCATGAAGCTGGGTGAAGCGATCTACAAGTCGCAACAAGACGAAGCTGCGGCGGCAGAGCCTTCCGAAGAGCCCGATGAAATGCGCGGTGTTGACGAAGACATCGTGGATGCCGACTTCGAAGATCTGGACAACGACAAACGCGGCTAATGTCGCCAAGTCCTGAAATCAAAGGCCGGCCCGAAAAAACGGGCCGGTCTGCATGTTTCAGGGATCGAGTTTTGGGAAGGTTGATCCATGGCAAAACGTGACTATTACGAAGTTCTAGGTGTCGCCCGCGGAGCGTCAGCTGACGAGCTGAAAAAAGCTTACCGCACAAAGGCGAAAGAGCTGCACCCCGATCGCAACTCTGACAACCCCAACGCAGAGTCGCAGTTCAAAGAAGCGAACGAGGCCTATGAGGTCCTGAAAGACGCGGACAAAAAAGCAGCCTATGACCGATATGGCCACGCCGCGTTTGAAAATGGCATGGGCGGTGGCGGACAGCGACACGGTAACGGCGATTTTTCCTCCGCATTCTCTGACGTATTTGAAGACCTGTTTGGCGACTTCATGGGCGGTGGTGCACAACGTGGCGGGCGCCAACGCGCCACGCGCGGCTCGGACTTGCGTTACAATCTGCGCATCTCGCTCGAAGATGCTTATGCGGGTTTGCAAAAGACGATCACCGTTCCAACTTCCGTCTCATGCGAGGGCTGTGATGGCTCTGGGGCTGAAGGCGGGGCGGAGCCGCAAACCTGCCCGACATGCTCAGGCATGGGTAAGGTTCGCGCGCAGCAAGGGTTCTTCACTGTAGAGCGCACCTGTCCGACATGTTCCGGCATCGGTCAAATCATCAAGAACCCTTGTCGTTCCTGCGGTGGCTCTGGTCGCGAAGAAAAAGAACGCTCTTTGAGTGTTAACATTCCCGCAGGCGTTGAAACCGGTACGCGCATCCGTCTTGCTGGAGAAGGCGAAGCAGGTCTTCGCGGTGGACCGTCGGGTGACCTGTATATCTTCATCGAAGTAACGGAGCATGCACTGTTCCAACGTGAAGGCATTGATCTGTTTTGCAGGGTCCCCGTTGCCATGGCGACAGCTGCCATTGGTGGCGACGTTGAGGTTCCAACGATAGACGGCGGACGCTCGCGTGTGAAAGTTCCAGCGGGCAGCCAATCCGGCCGTCAGATGCGTCTGCGCTCCAAAGGCATGCCAGCGCTTCGTGGTGCCGGAACCGGTGATATGTTTATCGAACTAGCGGTGGAAACCCCGGTCAACCTGACCAGCAAGCAAAAAGAACTGCTAAAAGAGTTCGAAAAGCTGAGCGAGGAGAACAATCCTCACCTTTCAAGCTTCTTCTCCAAGGTAAAGTCCTTCTGGGAAGACATGAAGAGCTAAAGGAAGCGCCCAATTCGGGCGCTTCTTTTTTACCCGACGTTACACGCCGCCATGACTGCCATGTTGAGAATGTCATTGGATGTCGATGTAGTGGAACATATCTGCACAGGGTGATCTACACCGCTCAGGATCGGGCCGATAACGGTCGCACCGCCCATTTCCTGCATCAGTTTCACCGATATCGACGATGAATGACGCGCAGGTACGACCAAAACATTGGCTGGACCACTCAATCGACAGAATGAATAATTTGCCAAGACGTCCGGATTCATCGCAACGTCTACCGTCATCTCTCCATCATACTCAAAATCCACCCCGCGCTGATCCAGCACCTTGGGCGCGATGTGCATCTTCTCGGCACGTTCGCTAACCGGATAGCCAAAGGTCGAGAAGCTCACAAACGCAACGCGCGGTTCAAGCCCAAGCGACCGCGCGGTGGCAGCGCCGCGTTCGGCAATATCAGCCAGTGTGTGTTCATCAGGCCATTCATGCACCAACGTATCTGCAATCAAGACTATGCGCCCATTGCGAAGCAATGCGGTCACACCAACCGCGCCGTCTTCTGGGGATACATCAAGAACGTGGTTCAACAATTCCAAAACATGCGCCGATTTGCGAGTTGCGCCTGTGATCAAACCGTCCCCGTGCCCGTGCGCAAGCATCAGAGCCGAGAACACGTGACGGTCCCGCGACGCCAAGCGATGCACATCCTGCGCGTCATATCCTTTGCGTTGAAGGCGGCTGTAAAGAAACGAGCGATAGGTATCGAGATGCTCGGTGTTGCGCGCGTTTACGATACTCAACTCACGATAGGAATCCTCCATCCCCGCCGCTGTCAGCTTCGCTTTAACGTCGTCCTCGCGCCCGACGACCAAGGCCTGCCCAAGCCCAGAACGCTGATACGCAACCGCTGCGCGTAACACGCGAATGTCGTCGCCCTCTGCAAAAATCATGCGGGCGTTTTTGGTTTTGGCGCGGTTATGAAGCCCTTCCAACATAGATGCCGTCGGATCCATCCGGGACCGCAAACTGACGGTATAGGCGTCAAAGTCGACAATCGGTTTACGCGCAACCGCAGTGTCGATCCCGGCCTGCGCAACAGCGGGCGGAATGGTGTAAATCAGTCGCGGGTCAAACGGCGTCGGGATGATATAGTCGCGGCCAAAGGTTAGCTTCTGACCATAGGCTACGGCGACTTCATCCGGCACATCTTCCCGAGCAAGCTTCGCCAAGGCCTCCGCACACGCAATCTTCATCGCATCGTTGATCGTGCGTGCGCGAATATCCAAAGCGCCGCGGAACAGGTATGGAAAACACAGGACGTTATTCACTTGGTTCGGGTAGTCCGAACGACCCGTCGCTACGATGGCATCAGGACGAACCTCATGAGCATCTTCTGGCGTAATTTCCGGATCAGGGTTCGCCATCGCGAAGATGACCGGGTTGTCGGCCATGGACTTCACCATGCCTTGTGTCACTGCCCCTTTCGCTGAAACGCCAAGAAAAACATCCGCGCCCGTCATCGCCTCTTCTAACGTGCGGTCAGTGGTCTTCGCGGCGTGGGCGGACTTCCATTGATTCATGCCCTCGGTGCGACCTTGGTAAATGACGCCCTTGGTATCGCACGCGATGCAATTGTCGTGCTTGGCTCCCATCGCCTTGATCAGTTCGATACAAGCAATGCCGGCAGCGCCAGCACCGTTCAGCACAATTTTGCATTCTTCAATTTTCTTACCTGTCAGGTGCAATGCATTTAGCAGCCCTGCCGCGCAGATCACTGCGGTGCCATGCTGATCGTCATGGAAGACCGGAATATCCATAATCTCGCGAAGACGTTGTTCAATTATAAAGCATTCGGGTGCCTTGATGTCCTCAAGGTTAATGCCGCCGAAGCTGGGGCCCATTAAACGGACGGCATTGATGAACTCATCCGGATCTTCGGTGTCCAGTTCAAGGTCAATGGAATTCACGTCGGCGAACCGCTTGAACAGAACCGACTTACCCTCCATCACCGGCTTTGACGCAAGCGCACCCAAGTTGCCCAGTCCCAAGATCGCAGTGCCGTTGGAAATCACGGCAACCATGTTGCCCTTGGTCGTATAGTCGTAGGCTGTTTCAGGGTTGGCGGCGATCGCCTCCACAGGAACTGCGACTCCCGGAGAATAGGCCAAGCTTAAATCGCGCTGTGTCGCCATTGGCGTTGAAGCAATGATCTCCAGTTTCCCCGGAGTAGGTTCCAAATGATAGGACAGTGCCTCTTCATCGGTGACGCGGTTTTTCTTGGACATAGACGTTCTTTCTGTTGGGCCGTCGCCATTGATACCCAGCTTGACCCCGCGCGACAACATCCATCGGAATTCGGGGTTTCGCCCCCCCTCCCAGATCACTAGAATCCTCCCAACACACTGGGGGGTGAAATTTTGAACGTCGCCAATGCATCTGTTACGCCCATGATGGCGCAATATCTGGATATCAAAGCCCAGTATCCTGACGCGCTGCTTTTCTATCGTATGGGCGATTTTTACGAGCTGTTCTTCGACGATGCCGTTGCAGCTTCAGAAGCCTTGGACATTTCCCTTACGAAACGCGGCAAGCATTTGGGCAACGATATCCCGATGTGTGGTGTACCTGTTCACGCCGCAGAAAACTACCTGCTGACGCTGATCCGAAAAGGGTTTCGCGTTGCCGTGGGTGAGCAGCTGGAAAGCCCAGCCGAAGCAAAGAAACGCGGTTCGAAATCTGTTGTTAAACGCGATGTGGTTCGCCTTGTTACGCCGGGCACTTTGACCGAGGACAGTCTGTTAGAGCCGCGCCGGCATAACTTCCTCGCAGCCTATTCCGAGATTCGCGGTGATGGCGCGATTGCTTGGGTCGATATCTCAACCGGAGAAATGCGAGTCGGTCCTTGTTCAAGGATGCGGCTGTCGCCGGAACTTGCAAGATTGGCCCCAAGTGAGGTTCTTGTATCTGAACTCGACTTTGACAGTTTGCGCTCGATTGTAGATGAAACCGGTTCTGCGCTGACACCCCTTAGCAAGGGAAGCTTCGACAGCACATCTGCAGAAAAACGCCTTATTAGTCTCTATTCCGTAAAATCCCTAGATGCTTTCGGCACTTTTTCACGCGCCGAAGTTGCGGCGCTCGGCGCTCTTGTCGATTACCTCGACATAACGCAGAAGGGCAAACTTCCGCTTTTGCGCCCTCCCGTCCGTGAAAGCGCAAACAGGTCAATGCAGATCGACGCCGCGACTCGCCGCAATCTCGAATTATCTCAAACGCTAAACGGCACTCGAAAAGGGTCGTTGCTCGATACGATCGACAGAACATTAACCGCAGGTGGCGCCCGTCTGTTGGATCGCAGGTTGTCCAGCCCGTCGACCGATGTTGGAGAACTTCAGTCTCGGTTGAGTTCGGTAGAAGCGCTTTGCGAGTCTTCTCACTTGCGAAATCAACTGAGAGACGAGTTAAGACGCGTTCCTGATATTGATCGTGCGCTGTCCCGACTGGCTATGAACAGGGGCGGCCCCAGAGACCTGGTGGCTATCAGAACCGGGTTAGAACAGTGTCTAATACTGCAAAAATTGCTGAATTCAGACAATCTGACCCCACCCCTTCAAGCCAGCATCAAGGACCTCACAGGCCACAACGAAACACTATTCCTCCTCCAGGCTACCCTTTCAAACGAGCCACCGCTGTTGGCACGTGACGGAGGATTTGTTGCCGCTGGATACCACGACGAACTCGACGAAATGCGAAAGCTGCGAGATCAGGGGCGTAAGGTTATCGCCGAACATCAATCCGAGTATACCACCATTACGGGTGTCAGCACCCTGAAGATAAAACATAACAACGTGCTCGGTTATTTCATTGAAACAACGGCAGCGCACGCTGAGAAGATGCTCAAGCCCCCGCTATCCGAGCGCTTCATCCATCGGCAGACAACCGCAAACGCGATCAGGTTTACGACATTGGAATTGTCGGAGCTGGAAACCAAGATTCTGAATGCGGGTGGGCGCGCCATAGAAATCGAGCTTCAGATATTCGATTCCGTGAAGGCAGAGATACTTGAAGTCAGCGCAGGCCTCTTTGCTGCGGCGGCTGCGCTGGCACAAATCGATGTCTTCGCGGCGCTTTCCGATCTGGCGATATCAGAGAACTGGGTGCGCCCCACCGTCGATGAATCCAGAGCGTTTGAAGTGGCAGGGGGCAGACATCCGGTTGTTGAAAAAGCACTCAAGGAACAGGGTGCAGCGCCATTCGTGGCCAATGATTGCGACCTGTCTGCTGCCCCGAGTGCAGCAAGTATTTGGCTGCTCACCGGACCAAACATGGCCGGTAAATCAACCTTCCTCCGCCAGAACGCAATTATCGCGCTTTTAGCCCAAATAGGGTCTTTCGTTCCTGCTGATACAGCCCATATCGGCATCGTTTCACAGCTGTTCAGTCGCGTAGGGGCGTCCGATGACCTTGCCCGCGGGCGATCAACTTTCATGGTCGAAATGGTGGAAACTGCTGCGATTCTAAATCAGGCAGATGAACGCGCCTTGGTTATCCTTGACGAAATCGGGCGTGGCACCGCCACTTATGATGGCCTGTCCATTGCTTGGGCGACTTTAGAACACCTTCACGCCACGAATACCTGCCGAGCACTTTTTGCCACGCACTACCACGAACTGACAGCGCTCGCCGGGAAGCTACCGGGGGTTGAGAATGCAACCGTCACCGTCAAGGAGTGGGACGGAGACGTTATATTCCTGCATGAGGTTAAGCGCGGTGCCGCTGATCGATCCTACGGCGTTCAAGTGGCAAAGCTCGCCGGCCTTCCGGCATCGGTCATTGACCGCGCCCGTATCGTCCTTGAGCAGCTGGAAAAAGGCGAACGTGAAGGTGGAGTGCGTCAGAAAACGCTGATCGACGACCTGCCGTTATTCGCCTCCACATCGACCCCTCAGCCAACGACCAAGGTAACCTTAGTAGATGAGAGGCTGAACGAGGTCTCGCCCGACGAGTTAACGCCGCGCGAGGCTTTGCAATTGCTCTATGAGTTGAAGGAATTAAGCCGGAGTTGACGAAACGCCAACCTGCGCCGGCCGCAACAAGCGTTCGTGCAACATAAAGCCTTCAGACATCACCTGAATGATGTCGCCAGCTTTGGTATCGGGCAGCGGCGCTTCGAACATGGCCTGATGTAGTTGGGGATCGAAACGGTCACCGATTTCGGGCAAAATAACTTCGATTTTGTGCTTTCCGAAGACATGGATCAACTCCCGCAGGGTCAGTTCAACACCGTCGAAAATGGCCTTGGCGGCTTCACGTTGCGCATCGTCGGCGGAATCAAGCGCGCGACGCAAGTTGTCATAGACCGGCAACATGTCTTTCGCGAGCTTCGAGCCGCCATAGCTTTCAGCTTCGCGCCGATCACGCTCACCACGCTTCCGCGTATTTTCAATGTCCGCCAATGCGCGCAGAAGGCGATCCTTCAGCAGGTCGCGCTCTTCAACAAGCGCCTGCATCTCGTCGTTTTCTTCCATGATATCTACAGTCTCTTCGGCCATCGCCTCCAAGTGATCTGTTTGAAAATCATCGTCTTTGTTCACGTCCGACATTTTTACCTCTAGCCACCGTCCGAAATCAGTTTGCCGACCATCTGCGCTGTATAGTTCACGATAGGCACAATGCGCCCGTAGTTCAGTCGTGTCGGACCTATTACGCCCACAGCACCAATAATCTTTCGATCAGAGTTCATATAGGGAGACACCACCAAAGAGGAACCCGAAAGTGAAAAGAGTTTGTTTTCTGAGCCAATAAAAATGCGAACTCCGTCGCCTGCATCGGTCAGCTCGAGGAATTCAGCGATATCGCGCTTACGCTCGAGGTCATCAAACAGGGCTCTTACGCGCTCCAGCGTCTCGGTATCATCGGCGTCTTCAATCAAATTCGCCCTTCCGCGGACAATCAGGCGTTCGGTCTGTTCCCCCTCGTTCTCCCATACGGCCAGTCCGGTTTTCACCAGATCCCGCGCCAAATGATCCAACTCTCGGCGTCTGGATTTGATTTCTTTCTCAATTCGACCACGCAGTTCTGAAATCGTAGAGCCCACGGCGACAGCATTCAGAAAGTTTGCAGCTTCGCGCATGGACGAAGGCGTTTGGCCAAGCGGAGGCGTAAACACACGGTTTTCAACATGTCCGTCAGCAAACACCAAAACAACCAAGGCGCGATCCGACGCCAAGCTCACAAACTCGATATGCTTGATCGGGGCCTCGTGTTTTGGCGTCAAAACCAGACTTGCGCCGTGAGTTAGGCCCGAAAGTGCGGAGCCAACACGATCCAGAAGGACCCCGACATCGCGGTCATTGCTCCCTAGGGTTGCATCCAGCTTTTCGCGGTCGTGGATTGTAACCTCGTCCATTTCCAGCAACCCGTCCACGAACATGCGCAAACCCGCTTGGGTAGGTATTCGACCGGCAGAAACGTGTGGGCTGTTTAACAACCCAAGGAGTTCAAGATCCTGCATGACATTGCGAATGGTCGCAGCACTTACACTTTCAGTAAGGGTGCGACTCAAGGTTCGGGAGCCCACGGGTTCACCGCTGGCTAGATATGACTCCACGATCCGTTGAAACACCTCTCGGCTGCGGTCATTCATCTGCGACAAGAGATCTTCGCGGTTCATCTTGTTACTTCTCTTATAATCCGACTGATATGTGGCAATGTTCAATGTGGCTTGCAACCTAAGGTATCACAAGGGTATCTGGACCCGTTCAACAGGAGAAATGCCATGCGCCCTTCCGGCCGCCAGCTTGACGAAATGCGTTCCATTACCATTGAGACCGATGTGACCCGCCACGCAGAGGGGTCTTGCCTGATCAAATGCGGTGACACCCATGTGCTGTGTACCGCGTCAATTGACGAGCGGGTACCGCCTTTTCTGCGGAATTCTGGTCTGGGTTGGGTTACCGCCGAATACGGCATGTTACCCCGCGCAACCCATACACGCATGAATCGCGAAGCCAAACGTGGGCAATCCGGCCGCACGCAGGAAATTCAACGGCTTATCGGTCGCTCCCTTCGCGCTGGCGTTGATCGCGTGGCAATGGGCGAGCGGCAGATCGTCGTGGATTGTGACGTCATACAGGCTGATGGCGGCACGCGCTGCGCGTCCATTACCGGTGGTTGGGTCGCGTTGCGGCTTGCAGTTAATGCCCTGATGAAAGCCGGTGACATTTCAACCGACCCATTGACCGACCACGTTGCGGCAGTGAGTTGTGGTATTTATGCGGGACAGCCGGTTCTTGATCTTGATTATCCTGAAGACAGCGATGCTGGCACCGACGCAAACTTCGTGATGACAGGCAGTCTTGGCTTAATCGAGGTCCAAGGCTCCGCCGAAGGCGCAACATTCTCCCGTACTGAGTTAAATCAACTGATGGACCTCGCAGAAAAAGGTGTCGCCGAACTTGCTGCAGCGCAAAAAGCCGCCGTGAAAGGCTAGTCATGCGAAAATTCACTGGCGATACACTGCTTGTTGCGACGCATAATAAAGGCAAGCTGGAAGAGATTTCGGCCTTATTAGAGCCTTTTGGGATCAATGTGACCTCCGCAGCAGAGCACAACTTGCCAGAACCGGACGAAACCGAGAACACGTTTGTTGGAAACGCCAGAATAAAGGCGCATGCCGCCGCTCAAGCGACAGGCTTGCCCTCCCTCTCGGATGACAGCGGTATCGAGGTTGACTGTTTGAATGGCGCACCCGGCGTCTACACCGCCGATTGGTCCGAAACGCCAGACGGGCGGGATTTTGTCGTTGCGATGAGCCGTACCTATGACGAGATTATAAAATCAGGTCATAAAGCACCTTGGACTGCCCGCTTTTGTGCGACCCTTGTATTAGCGTGGCCCGACGGACATGACGAAGTCTTTACCGGTACGATGGAGGGTCAGGTCGTTTGGCCCATGCGCGGTGATCAAGGTCACGGCTACGATCCGATATTTCAGCCAGATGGATACGAAATCACCTTTGGGCAAATGGATCGTTGGGAAAAGAACAAGATCAGCCATCGCTCCAACGCCTTTGCCAAACTGGTAGAAGCTTTTGAAACCTGAAAACTGGCAAAGAGCTGGATTTGGCATTTATGTTCACTGGCCCTTTTGTCAGGCTAAATGTCCGTATTGTGATTTCAACAGCCATGTTTCGGCAAATGTCGACCAATCCGCTTGGGTTAGAGCCTATTTATCCGAGTTGGACCGCCTTGCAGAGCTCACACCAAATCGCGTCGTTAGCTCGATCTTCTTCGGCGGCGGCACGCCCAGCCTGATGCTGCCTGAGACCGTTTCCGCTATTATAGATCGAATTCAAAAGAACTGGCGGTTCACCAATGATGTCGAGATCACACTTGAGGCAAACCCCACTTCTGTTGAAGCAAACCGGTTCAAGGGATTCCGCCATGCAGGCGTAAATCGCATTTCGATGGGCATACAAGCGCTCAACGATGCAGATTTAAAACTTCTAGGCAGACTTCACACCGTGACAGAGGCCGAGCACGCATTTGACATCGCGCGCACCACATTTGATCGGGTCAGTTTCGACCTCATCTACGCGCGCCAGAACCAGTCACTCGCCGATTGGGAAGCAGAGTTGACCCTCGGCTTGACTATGGCCGCCGATCACCTCTCGTTATACCAACTGACCATCGAAGACGGTACTGCCTTCGGTGATCGATTTGCGCGTGGCGGCCTCTTGGGTCTTCCTCATGAAGACCTTTCCGCGGATCTATATGAGCTTACCCAAACAATCACGGAAGCACATGGTTTTGCCGCCTATGAAGTGTCTAATCATGCGAAACCGGGTCAGGAATCACGCCATAACCTGATTTACTGGCGCGGAGGCGACTATGTGGGGGTTGGTCCGGGCGCGCATGGTAGATTCGATGTCGACGGGAAACGAAAAGCAACCGAAACCCACCTTGGACCTGCGAAATGGCTGGAATCTGTCTCTGCCACAGGCACGGGTGAAACAAACAACTCACACCTCTCGAAAGAAGAACAGGCGCTCGAGTATCTTTTGATGTCGCTCAGATTAGCCGAAGGCTGCGATCTAGATTGGTTGCGCTCTCTTGATCGAAATGCGATTTCCACTCATAAAATCAAAGAGTTATCGGACACCGGTCATTTGGAGGTTAATCAATCAAAGCTAACTGTCCCTGCACGCTCCAGAATCCTATTGAACACGATCTTAGCGCAACTGGTGACTTAAAAACTCAATTCCCTGCAAGGCGCCGGCAAAGCTCATCTAGCTGCTCGAAATTTTTATAGGATATTGTAACGAGGCCACCTTCTGTTCCTGCCGTGTGATCAATGCTCACACCCATTTTCAGGGTCGCCGTCAGATCACCTTCCAGCGCTTTGGTGTCAGCGTCTTTTTCCAAGCGCCGAGGTTCCTTCTTGCGGTTGGGCTTTGACCCACCAGACTTTGCCAACCGTTCTGTTTCGCGAACAGATAGTCCGTCCCTCACAACTTTTCTTGCCAGATCACTCGGGTTGTCAGTCGTAATGAGTGCGCGTGCATGTCCGCTGGTCAAATCTCCCTGCCGCAGCATGCGAACAACATCTTCTGGCAAACTCAATAGGCGCATCAAGTTGGCAATATGACTGCGGCTTTTACCCAACGCGGTCGCCAACTGCTCTTGTGTATGCCCGAATTTGTCCTGTAGCTGACGATAGCCCATCGCCTCTTCTACCGGATTGAGATCAGACCGTTGAATGTTCTCAATGATAGCAATTTCAAGAACTTCAGTGTCGTTCAACTGGCGCAAAACTACCGGAACTTCATGTACTTGAGCCATCTGCGCAGCGCGCCACCGACGCTCACCTGCAACAATTTCAAACTTGTCGGCAGCTTTAGGATGAATTCGAACGATCAACGGCTGAATAATGCCCTTTTCCCGAATCGATTCCGCAAGCTCTTCAAGATCAGCCTTAACAAAATCTCTACGCGGCTGATCAGGATTCGGCTCGATTCTCTCGATTGGGACAATCCGTTCACCCGCTCCAGTTGAGCTATCTGATTTTGCAGGCACAGACACATCGATGTCCGCCATCAGCGCCGAGAGTCCACGACCCAATCCACGTTTTTCAGCCATCTTAAGCTCCATCCTGTTTAGAGTGCCGCGCCAGCATCTCGGTCGCCAACGACTTGTACGCCACCGATCCAAGTGAGCTCGGATCATAATTGATTACTGGGAGGCCGTATGACGGCGCTTCACTAAGGCGCACATTTCTTGGGATCATGGTTTTAAACACAAGGTCACGAAGGTTTTCCCTCACGTCGAGCTCCACTTGGTGACACAAGTTGTTGCGTCTGTCATACATCGTTAGCACAACACCTTCCAAACGAAGTTTCGAATTTGCGGTTTCGCGAATTTCTCGCACCGACAACATCAGTTGCGAAAGACCTTCTAGCGCAAAGAATTCTGCCTGAAGA
Organism: Litoreibacter ascidiaceicola; assembly: GCF_900129235.1. GTDB lineage: Bacteria > Pseudomonadota > Alphaproteobacteria > Rhodobacterales > Rhodobacteraceae > Litoreibacter > Litoreibacter ascidiaceicola. Next base: position 134,210 of record NZ_FQUV01000006.1, read on the forward strand.
GGGACAAGGACGGAATCCGAGGCGACCATCGCATTCAAAGTTAGCAAGTTTAGCGATGGCGGGCAGTCAATCAGGATATAATCCAGATCAAGAACGTCTATGTCAGGTCCCGTCAGTGCGTCCTTTATAAGGAATATCCGTCGTGCTGTCGAAACCAGTTCTAAATCCGCAGAGCTGAGATCGGAGTTCGCCGGTGAAATAACCAGACCTGGAACTGCTGTTTTCCTCAGGATATCCCTCAAGGGCATCTCATTGAGTAGCAGATCATAGGTAGTTTTATCGCGGTCGGTGTGATCAATGCCCAACCCGGTTGATGCGTTGCCCTGCGGATCGAGATCGATCAATGCGACCTTCAATCCTTTCGCCGCCAATGCGGCACCCAGATTGATCGTCGTCGTAGTCTTTCCCACACCGCCTTTTTGGTTGGCGACAGAGATGATTCTAGGTGGCTTCTTGGCCATTTAAGCTGCTCGCCTCAGGTTTGTTATTATCAAAAGCGCTGACGCATCATTGGTCGTGCTTTTCTGCTTGTTCACTTTGAAGTCCCATATCGTTGAGGCTATGTCCAGTTCCTCTTGATGCCGCTCACCCTTTAAAAACATGGCCGTTCCATTGTTCTGTAAGTGCATCTCGGCAAGAGAAAGCAGGTCCGCCAACGGCGCTAATGCGCGCGCCGTAACAACATCTGCAGCCTGAGATTGCAACGACTCTACGCGATCTGCATGTACATCAACTCTTAACCCCATTTCACGAGAGGCGGTGACAAGGAATGAGGCTTTGCGAACATCTGATTCCACCAGGGACACGCGAAGTTCCGGCATTTTCTCCTGTGCTAGTGCTGCAATCACGAGACCGGGAAAGCCACCACCAGAACCAAAGTCACAGAGTTTTTTTGAGCTATCAGGTATTTCGTTGAAAACCTGTGCCGAGTCCGCGAAATGTCGAGACCAAATCTGAGATACCGTCGACTTGGCAACCAAATTGATTTTGGTTGTCCATTTTTTTAGCAAATCTTCATAAACGTAAAGTCGCTCGATTGTTTCACGTGAAACATCGTACTGCGAGGCGAACTGGTTTTGTTCACTCCTCATCAACTAGCACGCGCCTTTTCAGCCTTAATCTTACCAAGAATAAGCGTAAGCGCAGCGGGGGTGATTCCGTCCACCTTTGACGCCTGAGCCAAGGTTGAAGGTCGTGCGCGGGTAAGCTTTGTTTTCAGTTCATTAGAGAGGCCTTTCAGCTCATCAAAGCTGAAATCTCTTGGAATAACAATTGCCTCATCCTTACGAAGCGCCTCTGCGTCTCTGTTCTGGCGTTCCAGATAGTTGGCGTATAACGCATCGCGCGCCACCTGAACCCCAATCTCAGTTGGGTAAGAAGAAAGCGTAGGAACCAAAGGACCTACCGCGTCAAGCGTCACGTCTGGGAAAGAAAGCAATTCGAATGTAGACCTCAACCGGCCATCTTTGTTAACTCGCAAACCTGCTTTTTCCGCCTCCTGAGGAGAGACGCGAATTGCTTCCATTTCCGAACGGAGACTGACCAGCTTTTCTTTCTTTTCATTATACACCGAAGCGCGCTCCGCCCCGACACACCCGATGGCAACGCCTCTTTCAGTCAAGCGTTGGTCGGCATTGTCAGCCCTCAGCGACATTCGATATTCTGCACGCGAGGTAAACATCCGGTAGGGTTCTTGAACACCGCGCGTGATCAGATCGTCAATCATGACCCCTATATATGCCTCAGAACGACCAAGAATAAATTCGTCCTGACCTAGGGCGCGACGAGCTGCGTTAACTCCGGCAACCAATCCCTGAGCACCTGCCTCTTCATATCCGGTGGTTCCGTTGATTTGGCCAGCCAAATACAACCCCGGCATGACATCAAGTTCTAGCGTTCTATTCAACGCTCGCGGATCGACGTAGTCATATTCGATCGCATAACCCGGCTGCAAGATAAGGGCGGCTTCAAGTCCTTGTATTGATTGAACATACTGCTCCTGCACAGCCACAGGAAGAGACGTCGAGATTCCGTTGGGATACACGCTGTTGCTATTGATGCCTTCGGGCTCCAAGAAAACCTGATGAGAGGATTTATCCGCAAAGCGCACAACTTTATCTTCGATCGAGGGGCAATATCGGGGGCCAATTCCATCGATATGGCCTCCATACATTGCTGACCGCTCAAGGTTGTCGCGAATGAGCTCGTGAGTTTTCTCATTCGTGTGCGTAATTCCGCAAGAAATCTGCTTTGCCGAAACCTTCTTGGACATGAAGGAAAACAGCTCCGGCTCGTCATCTCCGGGCTGGAGCTCCAATACAGACCAATTAATCGAATCACTGGCCAACCTTGGAGGTGTGCCGGTTTTTAGACGGCCCATTTCTACACCAAATGTATCGATCCGCTCTGCCAGTCGCACCACAGGCGCATCCCCGACGCGACCGCCCGGTCGAGATTCGTCGCCTATATGAATAACGCCACGCAGGAAGGTACCTGCTGTCAGCACCACTGAATGAGACGTAACTTCAGACCCGTCAGATAGAACAACGCCGCCAACTGTGTCATTTGCGACGATAAGATCTTCGACCTCCGCCTCGATTACCGACAAATTGGGTTGATTCGCGATAAGATTTTGGATCGCTGATCGATATAGCGCTCTATCCGCCTGCGCCCTAGGTCCTTGTACCGCAGGCCCCTTGCGCCTGTTAAGAAGTCTGAACTGAATGCCAGCAAGGTCTGCAGCTCGCCCCATCAAGCCGTCAAGCGCATCGATCTCGCGAACCAGATGCCCTTTTCCTAAGCCGCCAATTGCCGGATTACACGACATTACACCAATGGTTTCAGACTTTTGGGTGATTAGGGCGGTACGCGCACCAGTGCGCGCCGCAGCATGCGCGGCCTCGGTACCAGCGTGACCGCCGCCAATAACAATCACATCGAATGATGAATGTTTCACGTGAAACACTCCTATTTGCCCAAACAGAAACTTGCGAATATCTCATCCAGCACGGATTCGACGTCGACGCGTCCTATCATACTTTCTAGCGCCCTGACAGCGGTCCTAAGCTCCTCTGCTGCAATCTCCGCCCGATCCATCCCGTAAAGCATCTCTCGGTCGCAGCCTGCCAACGCGCCAGACGCCCGATGCAGTGCAATTCTATGCCGTTCTCTTATCGCCAAACCCGCACCTGATGCGCGATGTTCCAAAACCGCATGCACCTTTGCCAGCAGGTCCGGAACCCCTTGACCCGTCAAGCCAGACAGACCGGAGCCTGTTTGATCGGCTTTCCCCCGTACAACGATATCATCCTGCAGAACCTTCAACGGAAGTACAGCATCAGCGCTTTCCACCAAAAAAACGCGCAGATCGGCAATTTCTGCACGCCTCAACGCTCGGTCAATACCGATGGATTCAACTTCATCATCCGTGTCACGCAACCCAGCAGTATCAAGAAACGTCACGGGCAAGCCGCGTAAATCCATCCTAACTTCGATGATGTCCCGCGTTGTCCCCGCCACAGAAGACGTAATCGCCGCCTCACGGCCTGCTAAAGTATTCAACAGCGTGGACTTGCCAATATTCGGAGGACCAACAATCGCGACTTCAAACCCGTCACGGATCCGCTCCGCAGCAGTAACACCTTCAGCCATTTGATCTAGTTCACTCCGAACGCCGGAGGTAAGCGCGCGAACCTCAGGCGAAACATCCACCGGAACATCTTCGTCGGCGAAGTCTATAGTCGCCTCAAGAAGCGCTGCGGCGCGTATCAAATCGCGGCGCCAGCCTTCAGCTTTCTCACCCAAGGCGCCGCTGAAAACCCGAACCGCCTGCCGACGTTGCGCCTCGGTCTCTGCATCAATCAGGTCGGCTAGCCCTTCGACTTGGGCTAGATCCAGACACCCGTTTTCCAAAGCGCGGCGCGTGAATTCTCCGGGCTCGGCAAGCCTCACACCATCCATGTCGCCAAGCAGCTTCAACAAGGCAGATACGATTGCCGGACTGCCATGTACTTGAAACTCGACGACCCGCTCACCTGTGAAGCTAGCACCCTCGGCAAACCCAAGGACAAGCGATTGGTCAATTAGACCCCCGTTGCCATCCCGAAGCTCGACTAACAAAGGTTTACGGACCGGAATATCGCGACCAGTCAAGACAGCAGCTACCTCAAAGGCCAACGGCCCACTGAGGCGGACGATAGAAACACCAGCTTTACCCCGCGCCGTAGCGAGGGCGAATATCGTGTCCATATTCTTATACCTTACTGTTTTTAAACAGAAATTAGGTGTTCATTGAGTCGAAGAAGTCTGCGTTTGACTTGGTTTGCTTGAGCTTCCCAATCAGGAACTCGATCGCATCTGTTGTCCCCATAGGGTTCAGAATACGGCGCAGTACGAAAGTCTTCTGAAGATCGTTCTTATCGACCAACAGCTCTTCTTTCCGCGTACCAGACTTAAGAATATCCATCGCAGGGAAGACGCGCTTATCGGCAACTTTGCGATCCAGAACGATCTCGGAGTTACCCGTCCCTTTGAATTCCTCAAAGATCACCTCGTCCATCCGGGAGCCGGTGTCGATCAGAGCCGTAGCGATGATCGTCAGAGAGCCGCCTTCCTCGATGTTACGTGCAGCCCCGAAAAAGCGCTTAGGCCGCTGTAGCGCGTTCGCATCGACACCACCGGTCAAAACCTTACCGGATGAAGGGACCACGGTGTTAAACGCACGGCCCAAACGGGTGATGGAGTCCAAAAGGATCACAACATCACGCTTATGCTCGACCAGACGCTTGGCTTTCTCGATAACCATTTCTGCCACACCGACGTGACGGGTCGCAGGCTCATCAAAAGTGGAGCTCACAACTTCGCCCTTAACCGAGCGCTGCATATCCGTCACCTCTTCGGGACGCTCGTCAATCAGCAGGACGATCAGGTAGCATTCGGGGTGATTTTCTTCGATCGACTTGGCGATATTCTGCAACAAAACCGTTTTACCAGTCCGCGGTGGTGCCACGATCAAAGACCGTTGGCCTTTACCGATGGGTGCAACCAAATCGATGATCCGTGCAGAGCGGTCTTTCACGGTCGGGTCTTGCCGCTCCATTGTCATCCGCTCGTCAGGATAAAGCGGCGTCAGGTTGTCGAAAGATACTTTATGACGCGCTTTCTCGGGATCCTCGAAGTTGATCAGCGTCACCGATGTGATCGCGAAGTAACTTTCATTGTCACCCGGCGCGCTCATGACACCTTCAACCGTGTCCCCTGTGCGTAGCGAGTGCTTGCGGATCATATCAGGCGATACATAAATATCGTCAGGACCCGGCAGATAGTTTGCCTCTGGAGAGCGCAGAAAGCCGAAGCCGTCCTGCAAAACTTCCAGCACACCGTCGCCCGAGATTTCCCAGCCTTCTTCCGCCCGCTCCTTGAGGATCGAGAACATTATGTCCCCTTTCCGCATCGTGGAAGCGTTTTCAATTTCCAGCTCCTCAGCCATAGCCACCAGATCAGCAGGGCTATTTTTCTTGAGGTCAGCGAGATTCAGCGTGTCTTCAGACATAAGGGATCACCCAATTCAGGTGGCAGTTAAGCCAGGTCGTAAATGTATAAGTTCGGGAGTCATCACAGCCGGACGGCTGCTAGGGGTGCTGGGTAGCAACCATGACTGCATGAGTCAATGCGCGTCAAACCGGACGCGCGATCACCATGATAACAATGATGATCATAAAAACAGTCGGTAGCTCGTTCATCATCCGGTAGGTCCGGCCGGATCGCGTGTTTTGGCCATCCCTGAATTCTTTATGGCGCTGATCCAACCAGCCGTGAAACCAAGTCATTCCCAGCACGGCACCAGCTTTGATCCAAGGCCAACCCTCCGACCAATCCACGATGCCCGGTGTGAAAACCAGGGCCAGCCCGAAAATCCAAGTGCTTATCATCGCTGGATTCATGATAAGCTTGAGTAACTTCCGCTCCATTATTTGAAACAGCTTGTCTGTCTCGGACCCGACTTCAACTTTCTCCGTATGATGAACGAACAAACGTGGCAGATAGAACAACCCTGCCATCCATGCGATTACAGACATCACATGCAGACTTTTGGTCCAAGGGTAAATCTCTGCCAGAAAATCTGTCATTTTCGCCTCGCTCTAAAGAGTTCCTTCTTAAATAAATAAAGAAGAAAGAAAAGATGATGTTGTTAGTAGGTACAGTGGATAGTGTGGATCAAATACTTGTCCACGGATTGTCGATTGACAGAGAAGATTTCTTAACAGAAAACTCCGATCCAATAAAAACTTATAAATAACAATAAGTTATGAGAATTATATCTGGTGGAGAATCTGTGAGTAAATAGTGTATGGAATTGCCTTGAGTTCCCTTGCACACACCCGTGTTTAGCGTACTCCACAAGGGATAAGGGCAGGTCCAAAAAACGAACAGTGTGGGTGGAATGACTGATCCGTGCAAACGCGGTGGATAAGACTTCCTTAACGCAATAAGTATCCCTGAGGTTTCCCTCAGAGTTATCCACATGAACCGACCAATTATCCTCGCATCCAGCTCCGAAACGCGACAGACAATGCTGCGTCAGGCAGGGCTGTCCTTCACATCCAAAGTTGCGCGGATTGATGAAGATAGTATTAAAGCCTCGCTTCTTGCCGAGGACGCATCAGCCCGCGATGTTGCCGACACCTTGGCCGAGTTCAAGGCGCGCCGCGTCGCCGATCAGCACCCGGAAGCAGTCGTCATTGGCAGTGATCAGGTTCTCGAGTTTGAACGCAAAATCTTGTCGAAGCCAAAGTCTCCGGACGACGCAATCGCTCAACTCAACCAAATGTCGGGCAAACAACACAAGTTGCTATCGGCAGCCGTCATCTATCAAGATGCCAAGCCTGTCTGGCGAACTGTGGGTCAGGTCCGTTTAACCATGCGCACGCTCAACCCCGCCTATATCGAGGGCTACGTTGAACGAAATTGGGAGGAAATCCGCCACTGCGTTGGCGGGTATCAACTGGAAGCCGAGGGCGCGCGGCTTTTCGCCCGTGTGGATGGCGACTATTTCACAGTGCTCGGTCTGCCGCTATTAGAAGTACTAGGCTATCTTACCATGTCGGGAGCAATTGACGGATGACCAAAGAGACAATCCTCCTCGCGGGAGTAATTGGCCAACCGATAACGCAAAGCAAATCACCCGCGCTGCACGGGCACTGGCTGAAACGATATGGTATCAACGGGCATTACATTCCGATGGACGTCTCCAGCGTGAACTTGCCCCATGTTCTGAACAACCTGCCGAAAATGGGATTCAGAGGGGTGAACATCACGCTGCCCCACAAGGAAAGCGTTCTGGATATTGCGGATGTCATCTCTGACAGAGCTGCGCTTATCGGGGCAGCGAATACGCTTACATTCCAAAGCGATGGAAAGCTTCATGCGGACAATACCGACGGCATCGGGTTCATCTCGAACTTGAAGCAGGAAGCACCAGGATGGGATCCCAAAGCGGGTCCTGCCTTGGTTCTTGGCGCGGGTGGCGCATCGCGGGCCATCGTTGCCGCGCTTTTGCATGAAAAAGTACCGGAAATTATCCTGACCAACCGCACCCGAGCCAGAGCGGACGCGTTAAAGGCGCATTTTGGCGGAAAAATCAAAGTCGTGGACTGGACACAAGCCGCAAGCCACCTTGAAGAGGCTACCACTCTTATCAACACAACCGCCTTGGGTATGGTTGGCAAGGAAGAGCTGAAATTCAACTTGGATGCGCTGACGCCAAAAACGCTGGTGACCGACATTGTGTACAACCCGCTGATCACCCCATTCCTTGCGCGCGCCCAAGAACGTGGGTGCTTCACTGTGGACGGACTTGGAATGCTGCTTCACCAAGCCGTACCGGGGTTCGAGAGATGGTTTGGCAGGGCGCCTGAAGTGGATGAAGACCTGCGTCGCGCTGTTTTGGGATGACCACCAAGCGTTTCATTTTGGGCCTGACCGGCTCCATCGGGATGGGAAAGTCGACGACAGCCCAAATGTTCCGCGATCTTGGTGTGCCCGTCTGGGACGCAGATCAGGCAGTGGCTGAACTGTACTCGAAAGGCGGCGGTGCAGTTGAAGCGTTGCACGCGCTAAACTCAAACTTCGTTGTAGATGGTGCGGCTGACCGTCAGGAAATGAAGCAAGCTATCGCTGCAGACGCGTCTGTTCTGACAAAAATCGAAAATGTAATTCACCCACTGGTGCGTGCTCATCGAGAGAAGTTTCTTTCAAGTCACGCCAAAGACAAGCTTGTTGTCCTAGATATTCCGCTGCTGTTTGAAACCGGTGCACAGGATCAGGTTGATGCGATTCTGGTCGTTTCAGCACCAGCTCATGTGCAGCGGGAACGGGTACTTGAGCGGGGAACGATGTCGCCGGAGATGTTTGAAGCGATCCTTGCCAAACAACTCCCCGACGCGCAAAAACGCGCCCGTGCGGACCACATTATAGAAACCTTGACCCTTGAAGGTACCAAGGCTGACGTGACATCTTTGGTCGAGAACTTGAGGGCCAGACATGCGTGAAATTGTACTAGATACCGAGACCACCGGCTTTGAACCGGGAGAAGGCGACCGCATCGTCGAGATCGGCGCGGTCGAGCTTTTCAATCACATGCCAACCGGCAAGGTGTACCACCAGTATATCAACCCTGAGCGCTCCATGCCCCAAGGGGCGTTTGAGGTTCACGGGCTTGGCGATGAATTCCTGCGCGACAAACCAGTGTTTAAAAAGGTCGGTCAGGCGTTTCTGGATTTTGTTGGTGACGCTACACTGGTTATTCATAACGCAGCTTTCGACATGAAGTTTCTGAATGCGGAGCTTGGGTGGGGCGGGTTCGCGCTGCTGCCCAACAATCAGGCGCTCGATACCTTGACGATTGCGCGAAAGAAGTTCCCGGGGTCGCCTGCGTCTTTGGATGCACTGTGCCGCCGCTTTGGTATCGACAACTCGGCGCGCGAAAAGCACGGGGCGCTCCTTGATAGCGAGATTCTGGCGGAGGTGTATCTGGAGTTGATCGGTGGCCGTCAGCCCGATTTGGTGCTGTCTGCTTCAAGCGGATCAACCAGCCAGGGTGCGGCTTCAGACGCATGGCGTCCAATGCCAAGGCCGGAGCCGCTAGCGCCTCGGATTACCGAGGAAGAGCGCGCCGCCCACCAAGTCTTCGTAGACAAACTGGGCGACGCTGCTTTGTGGAAGTCGCAGACTTAAGCGTCTGCGGTTTTTGCTGCGGCCTCGGCCTGCGCACGGCGTGCCAGCTCGTTGCGATACAGCGCAAGGAAGTCGATCGTTTCCAAGTTCAATGGCGGGAAGCCGCCGTCACGGGTCACGTCGGATACGATACGACGCAAGAACGGGAACAACATGCGCGGGCACTCGATCATCAGATACGGGTGCAGCTGGTCTTCTGGCACGTTCTCAACGTGGAAGATGCCTGTATATTCCAGCTCCATCAGGAAGATCGGCTTGCCTTCGCCAGTGGTTTTGGCGGTGACTTCCAGCTTGGTGGACACTTCAAACTGGTTCTCGTCGCCGCGTTTTTTCGCGTCGAGATTTACCTGAACCTGAATGTCCGGCGTCTGGTCGCCCTCGCCCAGACCCTTTTGGGCTGCGATATTCTCAAAGGACATATCCTTGATGAACTGAGCCAGAACTTGCATGCGGGGTGGTGTTGGGGCGGCAGGTGCCGCGCCGTTTTCTTCGGCCATCTGAGGCGTCTCCTTAAAGCGAGAAATAAAGCTGCGATGTGCTTAGCAGGTCGTCACGTTCGCCTCAACTCAATGCCGTGTCCAGCCTGAAGGTGGTTGATGCGTCGGGCGAGGGGCATCGTCGTCCAATTCGGAAAAATCGCCATCAATCACATCACTGTCGGGCCGCGGCCTTTGCTCGCGGCGATAGTCTGTTTGAACGAAGCTTTGCACTTTCACCTTGCTTCTGATCCAATTGAACAATGCCAGACGAAGTGGAGGAACCAGCAAAGCAAAGCCGACAGCATCGGTGAAGAATCCGGGCGTCAGGAGCAGCAATCCGGACGCCAGAATCATGGCACCATGTGCCAGTGATTCAGTTGGATCCTGAAATTCCTGCAAGTTGGACCGAATTTGCGACATGGCCATAAGACCCTGCGCACGCACTAGAAACGTCCCCAGAATAGCAGTCAAAATCACAATCGCCAGCGTCGGCCAAAGGCCAAGCCACCCACCGACTTGGATAAACAATGCGATCTCCACAATCGGGATCGTCACGAAGAGCAAAAATAGCCACATGGCAAAAGCCTATTCCTAGTAGAGCGTTTGGTGGACTTGTGTCCCCCTAGCACCTACATAAGAGGCTGAGTTCCAATTTGCCAACTTTCCGGCACACAGAGGCGTTGAAGAGCACACAATGATCGAACTTCTTGTCTTGGCGGGCATCGCCGTCTTTCTCATTCTCAAGTTGAAATCGGTGCTCGGCACACGTGAAGGTTTTGAGAAACCTCCGCTGCCGGTACCTCCCGCGAATGGCCCTGCACAAAAGGCCCGTCAAAAGTTCGAGGTTATCGACGGCGGCGTGGATCGCGATATCACTGATCACGTTGACGAAGACAGCGACGCCGCGAAGGCTCTTGCGGAAATGAAGCGCGTTGACCCGTCCTTTGGGGTAAGTGACTTTCTTGGCGGCGCACGTGGCGCTTACGAGATGATCCTGATGGCCTTCGAGTTGGGCGAGATCGACGAAATCGCCCCGTTCCTATCCGGCGATGTTCTTGAGGCATTCGAAGAAGTGATCGAGCAGCGCCAAAAAGAAGGTCTTCTGGTTCAAGCAAACTTCGTTGGCGTCCGCGAATTGACGCTGCTTGACGCGGAATACGACAAAGACACCAAAGAAGGTGAGTTGAAGGTCAGATTTGTGGGTGAGCTTACATCTGTTGTCCGCGACTCCGCCGGCGACATTGTCGAAGGTGACCCGAATGCGATTAAGCGGGTCAAGGATGTCTGGACCTTTGCGCGCATCATGGGCAGTGACGATCCCAACTGGCAATTGGTCGCAACCGGGGAATGAGGCATGTCCGGTGGGCAGCGGCAATATTTGCGTTGGGGGCGACCATGACTCTCAACTCAGCTGACGCCGCGCCCACCTATGAAATCCTCAAATTCGAGGATTTGGACGGCTGGGAGGATGACGACCATTCCGCCGCCCTTGCTGTGTTTCAGGAAACCTGTGCCGACATAAAAGATGCCGAGTGGGCAACCCTGTGTGCATTAGCGACAAGCCAACCATCAGCGCGCACATTCTTTGAACTGTTCTTCCGCCCCGTTTTGATCAACGGAGAAGACCAAGCGCTGTTTACCGGTTATTTCGAACCGGAGCTGCGCGGTTCCCGAAGGCGCGGTGGACCATATCAATACCCGCTCCACAGCAAGCCTCCAGAAGTTCAGAACGGAAGCACATGGTTCTCGCGCCGTGAGATTGAAGAGCAAAACCTGCTGGACGGTCGAGGGCTGGAACTGGTCTGGATCGACGATCCGGTTGAAAAGTTTTTCCTGCAAGTTCAGGGATCGGGTCGCGTTAAGCTGGCCGAGGGCGGCGCGATGCGTGTGGGCTATGGTGGCAAGAATGGTCACGAATACAGGTCAATCGGTCAGGAGCTGATCCGCCGCGGTACTTATGAGCCCCATCAAGTATCGGCGCAGGTCATTCGGCGTTGGGTCCAGCGAAACCCGATTGAGGGGGCGGAGCTTCTGCGCCACAACCCGTCCTACGTGTTTTTCCGCGAAGTATCCGAGGTTCCTGCTGACAAGGGCCCGCTTGGTGCAATGAACCGCTCGATCACTCCCATGCGCTCCATCGCGGTTGATCCGAAGTTCAATACTTTGGGCGGACCGGTTTGGATAGAGAAAGGTGGCGCAAAGCCGCTGCACCGCTTGATGATCGCGCAGGATACGGGCTCTGCGATCAAAGGCGCGCAACGTGCGGATATTTACTATGGCACCGGTGATCAGGCAGGCCGCGCTGCGGGCCGCATCCGTGACCGCGGCAGGTTGGTTGCGTTGATGCCGATCCAGACTGCCTACACACTGGCCCCCGGCGGTTAACCGGATGCGACGCGGTAAACGAAAGCTAAACCCAGAGGAGCAAGAGCTTTGGGCGCGCGTCACCGAGACGGCAATTCCAATGCAGGTGCGGTCGAAGTCAAAAATCTCGAACCAACCATTGAAAACCAAAGTTGCCGATCCCGTGTCGCCACGTCCCATCAAGTCATTCAAGCTTGGAGAGCGTGCAACCAGTAAGACGTCCAAACACAATCTGGCGCCAAGTCTGGACCAGCATTTGGCGAAGGCTCCCGTGGCGATGGACAAGAAAGCGTTCACGCGATTGAAGCAAGGCAAGCTAAGCCCCGAGGCGCGACTGGACTTGCATGGCATGACCCTTGATCAGGCACATCCGCGTCTTAACCGATTTATTCTCGATGCTCATGCGCAGGGTAAACGGTTGGTTCTGGTTATCACGGGCAAAGGAAAAAGCCGCGATGACGGGGGGCCGATCCCCACACGGTTGGGCGTTTTGCGTCATCAGGTTCCGAATTGGTTCCAACAATACCCGCTGAAACCCCATATTTTACAGGTAACACAAGCAAGCCTGAAGCATGGCGGTTCAGGTGCGTATTACGTCTACCTCAGGCGTACGCGGTAAATGAGATCGCGCCTTTTTCAGGCCGGTCATTGCGAATGCAGTTGCCGCGATCATGTATAGGGCGACCCAAACCATCTGCCGCGTGTAATCAATCCCGAAGTCGATAATCAGGCCGGTTAATCCCGGCCCGATGGCGGAGCCAAACACCATGATAGCGGTGGCCATTGCCTTAATGCTTCCCAAGTACCGAGTTCCGAAAAACTCGGCCCAGAACGCTGCGGGAAGGGTCGCCTGCATGCCGGACGTCATGGCGAAAAACGCAATGCCAAGGGCGCCTCCGACCAGTGATGTGCTTTGTGAGAATACCAGAAACCCTACAGCCAAGGGCAGCGTGTAAACCGACATCATCCGGCCGGTGCCAAATCTGTCGATCGCAAAGCCTGACACGATCATCGCGCAGATCGACATGCCTGTGTAAACGGGAAAGAGTTGGACAAGCTCGAGATGGCTCCACCCTTTTACGTCTGCCAAATGGACTTGAAGAAAGAAGAACGCAGTTCCGAAGGCGGGCGGGCCAATCAATACAGGCACAACCATCCAGAACAGTGGTGATCGCAATACTTCAAGCCGCGTCCAGTGATGCCCTCCCATACCCGATACATGATCATCAGATGACGACGATTGGGGCGTGCGTTCTTGCTTTAATAGCAGAAATACCAAGGGCGAGATGACGACAAGCGCGCCACAAGCGATAAGCCATGAGCTGCGCCAACCTATCAACCCCATCAGGGCTACGAACAGGATTGGCAGTAATGCCTCCCCGATCGAGAACCCAAAGCTTGCAACAGCGAGTGCCCGGCCCCTTGCAGCCACAAACCATCGCGCCATTGCCGTGCTTGCCACGTGGCTGGACATTCCTTGCCCCATCAAGCGCAGCATAAAGATAAGCGCGACGAGCATTGGCACTGATGAAACGAAGGCCATCGAGGCGCAGGCAAGTGCCAGGACAATAAGAACTGTTGGTCCCAGAACACGCACCCTTAGCAAGTCCGTCAGGACGCCGGCCCAGACCATCACAGCGGCGGAGCACAGCGTGCCCAACATATAGATGCCGCCCCACGCCGCATATGTCAGCCCGAACTCTGCGCGAATTTCGCCTGCGAAAATCGAAAGGAAAAAAGTTTGCCCGAACGATGATGCGAATGTGAGGAGCAGTCCCGCGCTAAGCCAATGGGCGTTGCTGCGAATAAATCGAAGGGTATCCACTACCGGCTCGCCACCGGTGATAGGATTAACGCTGTGGCGTTCTGAACGGTCAAAACTGACCCCGGCAATAGGCCGATGCGCGCGCCGTCGCGGGAAAGAGCGTTTTCCAAGTCTGGTATCTGACCTAGCAGCTTTAGCAACGCTGGTGATTTGGCCGCCGGAAAGTGGTTAGTTCCACCTTCGCTATACGCAGTCACGTCAACATATGTGATGTCATATTCAGCAATTTCGCTCACATCTTCGAGCCGCCCAAGTCGGTTCTTCTGACCAGTTAGCTGTTCGATCAAACGTAGCGCGCGGTCTTTCTTGGACGAGAAGATGATGAATGGGTCAGGCAGCTCCCCGATGGCATCGGCTTGCGACTTGAAGACATCCAGATCAAGGTCTGGAGACATGAGAACAACGCCACCAATCCTGTTGAGCGCACGCGTGTTACCCGAAACACTAAGTTCCCGCAGAGTTTCCATTGTGACCATTGAGCCAAGGGAATGCGCAACGAGGATGACTTCGCGGGCGTTTGATCTGGTTGCAACCTCAATCAAACGACGCAATCCGTCGCGGGCGAACAGCGCGCTATCACGGTCATAAGCATAATTCAGGGGGTTCCCAGCAGAAGGCCATGAATAAGTTATCGCGACACCGGGCAGGCCAAGATCGTGGCTCATCTGTGCGATACGATACAGGCCGTCGCTGAACCGGTTGTTGAACCCATGGATATAGATGATCACAGCGCGATCTTTCGCGTTCTTGGTCGCGAGCTCCTTGTTCAACGCTGCCCGCATTCCGGTGCTGTTTTCAAAAGCCTCGGTGCTTGCCAACAGGAAGTGCTTCTGTGGGTCAGGTTTCGCATTTGGCCACTCGATCTGCCCCGCCTTGTGAACCGGCGGTATGGAGACATCCACGAGACCGTAGATTGATTTGCGCGAGCGAAGCGTTCCGAACGGAAGACGATCTGTTTGGCGCGTTGTGGCAAAAAAGATCGGACGCTCCACCGCGGGTGTTAAACCGGCAGGAATACGGGCAAGCCCTCCTTTGTGCGTGCACGCTGTCAGCAAAATAACAGCGAAAAGGAGGAGGGCTTTGGCTTTCATATTGTCACAGCACGTATTTGCTGAGGTCCGCTGATCTGCTCAGCTCGCCCAGATGTGTTTCGACAAAATCGGCATCGACCACGACGTTCTCGCCAGCGCGATCAGGTGCGGTGAAGCTTAGATCCTCGAAGACACGTTCCATAACGGTGTAAAGCCTGCGGGCGCCGATATTTTCAACGGATTGGTTCACCTCGGCGGCGATCCGCGCCAAAGCCGCGATCCCATTGTCTGTGAAGGATACCTTCACCTCTTCGGTGCCCATCAATGCTGTGTACTGAAGCGTCAGCGCATTATCGGTTTCGGTCAGGATGCGTACAAAATCTTCTTCCGTCAGGGCGCGGAGTTCGACCCGAATAGGAAGACGTCCTTGCAACTCTGGCAGCAAATCCGAAGGCTTGGCGATGTGGAATGCACCAGACGCGATGAAGAGAACGTGGTCGGTTTTTACCGGACCATGTTTGGTCGACACTGTCGTACCTTCAATAAGTGGCAGCAAATCACGCTGAACGCCTTCGCGGCTGACATCTGCCCCGCGCGCATCGGCACGCGCACAGACCTTGTCGATCTCGTCAAGGAAAACGATCCCGTTTTGCTCTACCGCTTCGATGGCGTTTTCTGTCACGGCCTCCTGATCAAGCAGTTTGTCAGCTTCATCGGCAACAAGCACTTCATAGGATTCAGACACCTTCAGTTTGCGCTTGGTGGTTTTGCCACCCATGGCTTTGCCGAACAGGTCTCCGAGGTTCATCATGCCGGGGCCACCACCCATGCCGGGCTGGCCGGGGACTTCAAACATCTGGAATGGGTTGCCGCCGCTATTGTCGGCGATGTCCAACTCGATCTCTTTATCATCAAGCAGCCCGTCGCGTAGTTTCTTGCGAAACATTTCACGTGTGCCTTCGCGGGCGTCAGTTCCGGCAAGGGCATCAATAACGCGTTCTTCTGCAGCTTCATGTGCGGCCGCTTTGACATCTTCACGCATCTGTTCGCGGGTCATGATTATCGCAGCGTCAACCAAGTCGCGCACAATCTGCTCCACATCGCGGCCAACATAACCGACTTCGGTGAATTTAGTCGCTTCGACCTTCAAGAACGGTGCGCGGGCAAGCTTGGCCAAACGGCGCGAAATTTCGGTTTTACCTACGCCGGTGGGGCCGATCATCAGGATATTCTTCGGGTATACTTCGTCACGAAGATCGTCAGCCAGTTGCTTGCGCCGCCAACGGTTTCGTAAAGCCACTGCAACGGCTCTTTTGGCGTCTTTTTGCCCGATAATGAATCGATCCAGCTCGGATACGATTTCGCGGGGGGTTAGGTCGGTCACGGCGACATCCTTCTAGTTTGAGATTGTTTTAGACCTATGGTTCCTCACCCGCAACTTGAAGGGTTGCCTCACAGGTGTTGACGTTTGCGTGTGAGGGCTTCCGATTTACAGAATTCCGTCGAATACTCGAACCCAAGAGTTCAACCAAAGGAGCATCCCATGATCTCTCGTCGAGCTATTTTACGCGGCGCGGTCACCGTTTCGACTGTTGCAGCCCTTCCGGCATTTGCGGGCGGCCACGGCCGTATCGGCAAGTTTAAAGGCGCAAGCAATCACAAGACCACGGGTCGCGCCGAGCTTGTTAAGTCTGGTTCCGGAGGTTCTGTGGAGCTGATGGGCGACTTCACTTTTGACGGCGCCCCCGACCCTAAAGTCGCTTTGGGCAAGAATGGGTACGATCCAAAAACTTTGATGGGTCCCCTAAAGTCGAACAACGGCGCTTCCACATACAAGATTCCTGCGGGAATCAACCCCGATGACTACAACGAGGTCTGGATCTGGTGCGAAAAGTTCAACGTGCCGCTGGGCGTTGCCAAGCTGTAATCACTCGGACACCGCTAGACCGTCCTCATAGGGTGGCAGGCGGTGTTTGCCCGGAAAGTCGGGCAGTAGACCAAGCAGCCAAGCGCGGGTTTGCGTCCAGAACGCACCCAGCGAGGTTACGAAAAGGCCAAGCACAAGCATGGTCAGAACGGGTGCCCAATCGGCGCCCGTTTCATTGATTGCCGAGGCCAACAACAGCCCCATATACACCAATCCAGCGGTCAGAAAGCTGCGCCGGTCAATGATGATCGCCAACAGCGTGAATAGCGCTAGAACAACAATTGCGAGGGTCGTGCCAACAGTGCCGCCGGCTTGATAATTCGACATCACCAGTGTGTTTACCAAGGCAGGGGCTGCGAGGATATGTAGCCAAAAGGCAGATGCCGATTTGCGGCTAACCCTATGGGGGTCCTGTAGGTCAAACCATAGCGCGCCAACAAAGGCGAAAACGCCAAACACGAGCGTCCCAAGGGCAAGATATGGCTGGCGTCGCAGATCGAAATAGTCGGTTAGACCCGCATCGTTCGATGCACTGCCCGGAAACATTAAGTCAACAGCGCCGACGATCGTGATGATGCCAAACACGCCAAGTGCGAACATGGCGAAAGGCAATCGGAACACGCGAAAATAGCCCAGCATGCCTGCTATGCCGACCACGCCAAGGATTACCGTTTTCAAGGGCGTCATATCCCCGTATTTACCAATGATTGCCGCTACGACCGTTAGTGCGAGGGTCGAGGCAAACGCGATACAAAGCGCAATTGATGGCAACGACATGCGGCGCTTCTTGGTGAAGTAGAAGGCCAGCGCAACAGAAATCACCATTGCGAATGCGGGTATCAAGGCCACCTCGCCGAAGATTGCTGTCAGGCCGATCAATCCGGACATCAGCAAGCCAAGGCCAACCGTCACGAAAATCTCGGCAAAGCCCTTGAACAGCTCGAACGGCTCATCATCGCCAATCATGTTGGCGCGGTAGCCTTGCCGCTGGTCTGACAAAATCATCAGTTTGCTGGCTTGGACCTCGTCCAAAACACCGGACGCGACCGCGGCGCGAAGATCGTCGCGCGAAACACCCTCACTCATCGATTGTCTCGACGGTTAAATTGCCGTTTGTGTAAACGCAAATGTCCGCTGCGATCTTCATTGCGTCCCGCGCAATGGTCTCAGCGTCTTTGTCGGTGTCCATCATGGCACGACCTGCCGCGAGCGCGAAATTCCCGCCAGAGCCGATGGCTGTGACATCGTGTTCCGGTTCCAGCACGTCCCCTGCGCCAGTGATGACGAACAGGTCTTTACCGTCAGTGACGATCAGCATGGCTTCCAGATTCTTCAGGTATTTGTCGGTGCGCCAGTCCTTGGCCAATTCAACCGCAGCGCGCGCCAGTTGGCCGGGCACGGCCTCCAGCTTGCTTTCGAGCCGTTCAAGCAAAGTGAACGCATCAGCGGTAGATCCCGCAAAACCGGCAACGACATCCATCCCCCCCGGAGACAGGCGGCGGACCTTGCGCGCGGTGCCTTTCATCACGGTTTGGCCGACAGAAACCTGCCCATCCCCCGCGATAACCACTTTACCGCCCTTGCGGACGCCAATGATGGTGGTGCCGTGCCAGCCGGGAAATTTGTCGTCAGACATGCCGCTCTCCTTAGTTCTTTGAGGACATATAGTCATGGATGGGAGTGAGCGCAAAGAGGTGTCAGAAACCCTTCAGAATTGATTTCTTGCATTCGGGTGGCACCGTTTCCCCGCAATTTTGCCTAAAAGTTCAGGTAAATTAGAATCGTCTAGATCATAAATTATAAAGAGCAGAGCAGTGCCCGACTTATTACTGGGCGGTATTGCGATTAACGAGGTCCTCGTTGACCCCAATGGCGCAAACAACTTTGACACGGATGGAAACGGCGTCGCACGTGGCGGCGACGAATTTCTTGAGCTTATAAACACCTCGGGCAGCGCAATAGACATTTCAGGCCTCGAGCTTTGGGACGCTGGCCGCGACAACTGGTTTACCTTCCCCCCTGGCACTGTTTTGGAATCGGGGGCGGTAGCTGTCGTCGTGCGCAATGTCCAAAGTGGAGGCAGTCTTCCCAGTGTGACTGGCGACAATCTGGCGTTTGACGCCAATTATAGCAGCAACGTGTTCAACAACGGCGGCGACAATCTGGTTGTCTATGACCCTGCGAATGACGAATTCATTCAAGCCACATTCAACGGCGATGCCTTGGATGATCCAACAACAGGCTCTAACTATACTGGATTTTCGAGTACAGCCACACGTGTTGGCTCGGGCGAAAACTTCGGAAATGATCAAGACGGGTTCTCGATTCAGCGCGGCGGGGCAAGTTTCACCAACAATTCTACTCCAACGCCCGGTTCGCAAAATGTGTGCTTTGCTTCCGGAGCCGTTCTGGAAACACCGCAAGGATTTACCAGTATCGAGCGGTTGCGCGTGGGTGACTTTGTGAACACCCGCGACGATGGTTTCCAGCCGATCCGTTGGATATTCGCGCGGCGCGTTAGCGCCTGGGATCTTCTGGCTGATGACAATCTTGCACCTATCTCCATCAACGCGAAGGCTGTCGGGCTCGCCACCGGACAAAGCCCACTTCGCGTGTCGCGTCAACACCGGCTTCTTGTCACCGGCAAGATTGCGCAGCGCATGTTTGGCCACAACGAGCTTCTCGTCCCCGCGAAAGACTTGTTGGGCTGTGCTGGTGTTTCGATTGATACCTCGAAGACGGCCTTCTTTTACTTCCACCTGCTTCTGGACGGCCACCACGTTCTGAACGCCAATGGCGTGGCCGCAGAAAGCTTGTATCTTGGGCCTGAGTCGCTTGAAGCGGTTTCAAGCACTGCGCGTGAAGAGTTGGCGATCCTTTTTCCGGAGGGGCTTGCCAAAGTCATGATGGTGCAACCATGTCCTGTGAGGCCATTACAGTCCGGTGCGCGGGTGCGGCATATGATTGACCGATATGTAAAAAACGAAAAAGCGCCCCTTTGCGCATTTTAGAATGGTTCAAATATAAAAAAGGCCCCGTGCATTTCTGCGCGGAGCCTTTTCGAATTTATGAACTGCGAGCTTATTCTAGCGAACGCTCAACTTCTTCACGCGTGAAGATTTCGATAACGTCCTGTGGGCGAATATCGTCATAAGCTTCAAACGCCATGCCGCATTCCTGGCCCGACTGAACTTCAGGCACTTCGTCTTTGAAGCGCTTGAGGGTCTTCAGCGTGCCTTCGTGGATCACGACGTTGTCGCGTAGCAGTCGAACACCGGCGGAGCGGCGAGCCACACCCTCGGTAACGATACACCCTGCAACTTTGCCAACACCGGTGACCTTGAAGACTTCCTTGATCTCGGCGTAACCGATGAAAGTTTCTTTGACTTCGGCGGACAAAAGCCCGGATGCGGCTTGCTTTACATCGTCCACAAGGTCGTAGATGACCGAGTAGTAGCGAATTTCGACACCCTTCTGATTGGCGGTGTTCCGCGCGGACGCATTGGCCCGCACGTTGAAGCCAAACACGGGCGCACCGGAGGCTTCCGCCAGACCGATGTCGCTTTCTGTGATGGCACCTACACCGGAGTGAAGAACGCGAACGCGCACCTCGTCGTTACCGATTTTCTCCATCGCTTGAACGATTGCCTCTGCAGAACCTTGCACGTCGGCTTTCACCAGAATTGGCATCTCGGTCAGGTTTTCGTCGTCCTTGGCTTTGGCCATCAGCTGCTCAAGGGTCGTTGCGGCACCAGCGGTGGCGCGTTTGTCCTTGGCGGCTTTCTCGCGGTATTCTGCGATTTCACGGGCCTGCGCTTCGGTATCAACGACGTTCAGAACGTCGCCGGCTTCGGGTGTGCCGTTCAGGCCTAGAACCTCTACGGGAACCGAAGGACCGGCTTCCTTGATGCGATCGCCTTGGTCGTTGATCAGCGCCCGGACTTTACCGTACTGCTCGCCCACAACGAAAATGTCGCCTTGGCGCAACGTGCCGTTTTGAACCAGCACGGTGGCGACAGGGCCGCGACCCACGTCAAGCTGCGCCTCGATCACAGCGCCAGAAGCGGCGCGATCAGGGTTGGCTTTCAATTCCAGGATCTCCGACTGAAGCGCGATGGCTTCAAGCAAGGTATCAAGGCCTTGCCCGGTGGTTGCAGAGACTTCGACGTCTTGGACGTCGCCGGACATTTTCTCAACGATCACTTCGTGCTGAAGCAGGTCGGTGCGAACTTTGTCAGGGTTGGCATCGTGCTTGTCGACTTTGTTGATCGCTACGATCATCGGAACGCCAGCCGCTTTCGCGTGGTGGATCGCCTCGATGGTTTGCGGCATGACTGCGTCATCAGCAGCGACAACCAGCACAACAATGTCCGTTACCTGAGCACCACGAGCACGCATCGACGTAAACGCCGCGTGACCCGGTGTATCAAGGAACGTAAGCTTCGTGCCATCTTGGTCGACTTGGTAAGCGCCGATGTGCTGCGTGATGCCGCCAGCTTCGCCAGCGGTGACGCGAGCGTTGCGGATAGCGTCAAGCAGGGACGTTTTACCATGGTCAACGTGGCCCATAATCGTGATCACAGGCGCACGTGATTTAAGGTCTTTGTCGTCGTCAGCCACTTCCGTGATGACATCTTCCACGTCAGAATCAGAAACGCGAACCACGTTGTGGCCAAATTCCTCAATGATCAATTCAGCCGTATCGGCGTCGATTGACTGGGTCTGAGTCGCCATGATGCCGTTGTTCATCAAGGCTTTCACAACGTCAGCGACGCGCTCTGCCATGCGATTGGCCAGCTCCGAAACTACGATGGCTTCTGGAAGCTTAACGTCACGAACAACCTTTTCGCGCTCAACAGATCCACCCATCGCCTTTTGACGTGCGCGCTCTTGTTTACGCTTCATCGCGGCCATGGATTTGTGACGGCCTTCGCCACCACGTAGGGCTTGGTTCAGCGTTAGCTTGCCGGAACGGCGCGCGTCATCGACACGGGCTTTGCCACCTTTGCTTTCGCGATCGTCACGGTCACGACGTACCGCAGGTGTCGGCGCTGCTTTGCCACCACCGCGTGGACCGGACGGAGACACAGCGGGCTCGCCCGGCGCGGCGGCCGCAGGGGCAGGTGCTTCTGCACGTGTTTTAGCTTCCTCGGCTTCGCGAATTTTGCGCGCTTCTTCATCGGCCTTGGCCTTGAGGGCGTCTTCGCGTTCTTTTTCTTCACGCTCTTTTTCTTCAGCCTCGGCGCGGCGGCGTTCGCGGCGCTCTTGCTGTTCGGCCTCTTCGGCGGCGCGGCGTTCGATGTCGGCTGCTTCTTGCTCTTTAGCAGCCTGAAGCGCCTTCATGCGGCGATCCATTTCTGCATCGGAAATACCAGCAGGACGTTTGGAAGGATCACCAACAGAGGGCGATCCTGTAATTGAAGGCTTAGCGCCACCGGGTTTAGGCACCACTACGCGCTTGCGCTTGGTTTCCACCACCACGTTCTTGGTGCGCCCGTGGCTGAAGCTTTGCTTCACGTTACCGGGACGTGCGCCACCTTTAAGGCCAAGGGGTTTTTTACCGTCACTATCGCTCATGCGTCGTCTTTTCCTTTCGGGCGGGATTTCTTTCCGCCGCTATGTCCGCGGACACCTTTCAGCCTGATGCCCTCAGCTTTTATCTGTCTGCTGAGTCCACCTGCCGTTAAGGCGCCATGTATCACACTTTCCCGACCGAAAGCCAAACCCAATTCCTGAGAGGTCAAACAGCCAATAAATACGTCTTTTCCGGGCGGCGAATGGAGCTTTGATTTGCCCCGTTCGGACCCGTCACTTGCCTGCACCAACAGCGTCGCACGCTCGTTCTCCAGCAGGCTTTTTACCTTCTCGTAACCGGTGACTGCCTGCCCCGCCTTACGCGCGAGCGAGATCAGATCAACCAGTCTGCGTGCCAGCAGTTTGTCGGTCTGTTCGAACAGACCATCCGGCACAGTTACCTGCTCCTTGGCGGAGCGCGAGAACGCCTTCGTTTTGATCGCCTTTTCCAAGGCGTCTTTGTCGGCGCTTACCCAGATGCCACGACCCGGCAACTTGTTACGCACGTCGGGTACGGCCTGACCTTCCGGTCCGACCACAAAACGGATCATCAACGCAGGATCGCGCAACTCTCCCGTAGCGATGCAGCGTCGCTCCGGGCCGTTTTGTTCTTTTTCCTGACCGCCGCGGCTCATGCCGGGATCCCTGAGGCCTGAGATCAGGCCTCAGCCTCCGCAGTTTCTTCTTCGGCGCCGTCTTCGGCTTCCTCCTCAGACACCAGATCGGCAGGATCGACCCAGCCAAGTTGGATACGGGCCGTCATGACCATGTTCTGAGCTTCTTCCAACGACACGTCGAAGGGCTCCAGAACACCGTCATCTTTCGACCGCTCGCCGTTAACAGTCGTCCAGCCACCGGCCAGTTCCCAGTCAGCGCAGGTTGCGAAATCCTCCAGCGTTTTAACATCGTCTTTCGCAAGTGCTTCCACCATTTGGGGTGTCAGACCTTCGAATTCAATAAGGCTGTCCTGCGCGCCAAGTTCACGTGCGGTTTCCAAGGATTTCTTGGCAGCAGCTTCCAGATAGTCACGGGCGCGAGCCTGCAACTCGGACGCTGTGTCACCATCGACGCCGTCGATAACCAGCAGCTCGTCCACTTCGACGTAAGCCACTTCTTCCAGCGAGGTGAAGCCTTCGGAGACCAGCAGTTGTGCGAAGAATTCGTCGAGGTCCAGCGTTTCCATGAACAGCTTGGTGCGAACTTCGAACTCAGCCTGACGACGTGCGGATTCCTCTTCCTCGGTCATGATGTCGATGTCGAGGCCGGTCAACTGCGACGCAAGACGCACGTTCTGGCCGCGACGGCCAATCGCCAGCGACAGCTGCTCTTCGGGAACCACAACTTCGATACGTTCGGCTTCTTCGTCCAGAACCACTTTGGAGACTTCAGCGGGCTGAAGCGCGTTCACCAAGAAGGTCGGCTGGTCTTCATTCCACGGGATAATGTCGATCTTTTCGCCCTGAAGCTCGTTCACGACAGCTTGAACGCGGGAGCCGCGCATACCAACACAGGCACCAACGGGGTCGATGGAACTATCATGCGAAATGACAGCGATTTTGGCGCGCGAACCGGGGTCACGGGCAACCGCTTTGATCTCGATGATGCCATCATAGATTTCTGGCACTTCCATTTTGAACAGTTCGGCCATGAATTGCGGGTCGGTCCGCGACAGGAAGATTTGCGGACCGCGCACTTCGCGACGCACATCTTTGATGTAAACGCGGATGCGGTCGTTCGGGCGGTAGCTTTCGCGGCCGATTTTTTCGTTGCGGCGCAGAATGGCTTCGCCACGGCCGATGTCGACGATGACGTTGCCGTATTCTTCGCGTTTGACCTGACCGTTGATGATCGTGCCGGCGCGATCCTTGAACTCTTCGTACTGACGGTCGCGTTCTGCTTCGCGCACCTTCTGCAATATAACCTGCTTGGCGGATTGCGCGGCGATGCGGCCCATTTCAACCGGCGGTACTTCGTCTACGATTGTGTCGCCGATTTTCGGGTCGTCCAGATAATCTTTGGCGTCCTCGACATTCAACTCGGCGCGGTCGTTCTCGATCTCGTCATCTGCCACAACCGTGCGTACACGGGTGAAAGTTGCTTTACCGGTCTTACGGTCGATGGAAACGCGGATGTCCAACTCTGCGCCATAGCGAGACTTGGCGGCGCGGGCGAGGGATTCTTCCATCGCTTCGACAACCAGTTCCGGGTCGATCATCTTCTCGCGGGCCACGGCTTCTGCGGTTTGCAGCAGCTCAAGTTGGTTGGCTGAAGTAATTGCCATTAGTCGTCTCCTTCGCCATCGACGATCTGTTGAACTTCGTCGAATTGGGTTTCGTCAATTTCGCCCGCGTCTTTGCGGTTTTTAAGAACATCGCGGATCAGCTCGTCGGTCAGAACAAGCTTCGCATCAGTGAGCCATTCGAATTTCAGGCCGATTGTGCCCTCTTCGATGGTGATCAGAACTTCATCACCCTCAACGCCAGCCAATTGCCCTTTAAAGCGGCGACGGCCGTCGATGAGTTCTTCGGTTTCAATCTTTGCCTCGTACCCGTCCCACATCTCGAAATCCTTCAAGCGGGTCAGGGGGCGGTCGATGCCGGGGCTCGACACCTCTAGGCTATATTCGCCAGAGATCGGATCTTCGACATCGAAAATCGCAGACAAGGCGGTAGAAATCTTAGCACAGTCATCGACTTCAATGCCGCCTTCGGGCTTCTCAGCCATAACTTGCACGATATCGGCTTTGCCTGTGAGCAGGCGCATCCGCACGAGTTCATAGCCCAGACCCTCAATAACGGGTTGGGCGATCTCGGCCAGACGGCGGTCGATGGCGGCTTTGGCAATCAGATCAGACATAGTTTCCTTAGAGGCACAAAAAAACGGGCGCGCGGCCCGTTGATGTTTCCCGGTGGAGCGCTGGGGGTGGAGACCAGCGCGCCGCTGTTGAGGGGGATATAGGGGAAGGCGGGTGAGTCTGCAAGTTTTGTTTCTGAGTATTCCGGCAAGGGCCGCAAACCTGTCCAAAATCTGCCCTATTCCGAAATTAACCATTGCTGCAGTCAATTCGGAAGGAGAACGAAAATGGACTTTAGCAGCCTTGGCGTAGTCGCCACTGTTGGCGGCGGCGCATTTCTGTGCGGCGTGGCCGTCATGTATGTGGTGATGAACCGCACTTGGAAAAAACGGGATGCGGAGCGCTCTGAACGCGCTGCCACCGCAGCCTAACCAAAAAAAACGCCCCGCCAAATGGACGGGGCGTTTTTCTAATTTTAGGTAGGGTCGCTTATGCGAACCACCAGCGCTCCATGAAGCGAGAGCTGTCCATCTGGAACACGTTACCCGTGGTGCCGGAATTGGTCAGCTTGGACGAGTGCGCGTCAACGTAGTTGGCATACATTGGAACTACGGTTCCGCCCTCTTTGGACATCAAGCTCTGCATTTCAGTATACTGCTCTCTACGCTTAGCGCTATCGAGCTCTGCACGAGCCGCCAGAAGCAGTTCTTGGAAGCGTGCATTTTCCCAACCAGTGTCGTTCCAAGGGACACCAGCTTCATACGCAGACGAGAACATCCAGTCCTCGGTTGCACGTCCAGACCAGTAGCAGGCGCACCAGGATTTCTTCAACCAAACGTTGGACCAGTAGCCATCATCAGGTTCCTGAACCACGTTGATGTTAATGCCACCCGACTTGGCGGAAGCCTGATACAATTGCGCCGCATCGACTGCACCCGGGAAGGCAGCGTTTGCCGCCGAGAGGTCTACGCTCAAACTGTCTAATCCAGCCTCTTTTAGGTAGAACTTGGATTTGTCTGGATCATAGGAGTTCTGCTCCAGATCAGCGGCGTAATACTGGTTTGCTGGGCCAATTGGGTGATCATTGGCAACTTGGCCGTGACCCTGCAAGATTTTATTGACCAACTCTTCACGGTTGATGCCGTGTTTTAGCGCCTTGCGCACATTCATGTTGTCGAACGGCGCGTTGGCAGTCAGCATCGGGAACGTGAAGTGCTGGTTGCCAGTTACTTCCATGATGGTGACCATTGGGTTGGCCTTGAGTAGTGCTTCGGTCTTCACGTCCACACGGTTCACGGCGTCGACCTGACCGGTCATCAACGCGTTCATGCGGGCAGAGGAGTCGTTGATTGCGATGACCTCGACCTCGTCAAAGTGACCGGCGTTATCGCCCTTGTAGTGGTTGGGGAAACGCTTGCCGACAAAGCGAACACCTGGGTCAAAAGTTTCGACCTGATACAATCCCGTACCGATGCCTTTTGCGATTGCTTCATCCACTTGGCCTGCGGGGAACATCAAGATGTGATAATCTGACAACAAGAATGGGAAGTCGGCATTGCCGGCTTCCAGAGTCATCTGGATTTCGTGATCGTTGATCTTCTTCATCTCGGTGATGGCAGAAATGATCGGCTTAGCAGCGGATTTCGCGCCTTCGGCGGTGTGCATTCCCAGCGACTCGATCACATCGTCAGCGCCAAAGGCCTTGCCGTTATGGAAGGTTACGCCTTGGCGCAGTTTGAACGTCCAAGTTTTTGCGTCGGCGGAAGCCTCCCAGCTTTCGGCCAATTCACCCTTGAGTTGGCCATCAGCACCGATTTCGGTCAGGCAATCAAACACGGCGCCGTGGGCACACATGATCATATAGCTGTCAGAGTGGGTACGACCATCCCAGCTGTCAGAAGTGTTTGCGCCAGCGATGCCGAGGCGAAGTCTTCCACCCTTTTTGGCTTGTGCACGAAGCGGCAGGCCAGTGGCGGATAGAACGCCAGCAGCTACACCTGTCTTAAGCAGGCTACGTCTTGAAATTTGTGACATGAGTGTCTCCCAGTTGGTTTAGTTAAAAGCGGTTTTTCCGCAATTATATCGGCCCCTCTACAGGGCGATTCGTTTTACATCTTATCAACAGCAGCGTCGCCGATGTTATCAACTCCGCGTTCCTGCAGAAGATTTGTCAGCCAGTCCGGGTCCATTTCAGGTACGGAGCTTAGCAAAAGGTCGGTATAGGCGTGGTGCGGCGGCTTGAACATTTCCTTCTTGGGGCCTTGCTCAACCACGTCGCCGTCTTTCATCACCACGACTTCATCAGCGATGGAGCGGACGGTGGCCAAATCGTGTGTAATGAACATGTAGCTCAAGCCCAACTCGTCTTGCAGCTTGGCAAGCAGTCGCAGAATTCCCTCGGCGACAAGTTGATCCAAAGCGGATGTCACTTCGTCACAGATGATAAATTGCGGTTCCGCGGCCAGTGCGCGCGCGATGCCGATACGTTGCTTTTGGCCACCCGAAAGCTCTGACGGTAGGCGATTGAAATACTCTGTCGGCTCCAGCTCGATCTCGGCCAGCAACTCCTCGACACGCTTGCGCTTTTCGCGGCCTTTAAGGCCCATGTAGAACTCGACCGGTCGCCCGATCGTCTCACCAATGCTTTTGCGCGGATTGAGGGCGGTATCAGCCATTTGATAGATCATCTGCGCTTGGCGCAGCTGGCTTTTGTCGCGCTGCTTGTAGCTTAATGGAAGTTGTTGGCCGTCAAACTCAATATGGCCAATGCGAGGAGGAAGTAGCCCTGTGATGCAGCGCGCCGCGGTTGATTTGCCAGAGCCGGATTCACCGACAACAGCCACAGTCCGACCTGCGTGAATATCAAAACTTACATCATGCAGCACGTCGACGGTGCCATAGGCTGCGGTTACGTTGCGGACGCTGACGACAGGTGTGGCATTCACGTTGATTGCCGGCTTTGCGGGGCGCTCAAAGCTGCGGACCGCCCAAAGCGACTTGGTATAATCCTCTGTCGGCGCGGTAAGCATGGTGCGCGTGTCAGCTTCTTCGACTTCGTCACCTTTGAGCAGAACTTTGATCCTATCCGCCATCTGCGCGACCACAGCCAAATCATGCGTGATGTAGATCGCGGCCGTGTCGAACTGCTCGACGATGTCGCGGATCGAGGCGAGAACCTCGATTTGGGTTGTCACGTCTAGGGCCGTTGTCGGTTCGTCAAAGATAATCAGATCAGGACGACACGCCATCGCCATTGCTGTCATTGCCCGCTGAAGTTGTCCACCAGACACCTGATGCGGATAGCGGAAGCCGATTTCTTCGGGGCTTGGCAGGCGCAGGCGGCGGTAAAGCTCGATACCATCAATTTCGCTTTCGGCACGGCTGGAGACGCCATGCTGAACAGGACCTTCAGTGTGCTGGTCGATCAGCTTATGAGCCGGGTTGAAGCTGGCGGCGGCAGATTGCGCGACATAGGCAATCCGTTTGCCAAGCAGCGAACGTTTTACCGAAGCGGATGCCTTTACCAGATCAACGCCGTCAAACTCGACCGAGCCTTCACTGATCCGTACGCCATCGCGTGTGTAGCCCATTGCAGCAAGCCCGACCGTGGACTTACCGGCACCGGACTCGCCGATCATGCCCAGCACTTCGCCCTTTTTCAGATCAACGTCGATACCGTTGATAATCGGGTTCCATGTCTCGTCAGAGCGACCTTCGATCTTCAGGCCACGAATTTTTAGCAGCAGATCGCTCATTCTTTTAGCCCCGATGATTTATGAAGCATCCAGTCGACCACAAAGTTTACAGCGACTGTTAGCAGGGCGATAGCGCCAGCCGCCAACAAGGGCGTAACGGCGGCATTCGGCGCGAACGACGCGTAGTTGATGAACGGTGACAGGTCACGCACCATGGTGCCCCAGTCGGCCTTAGGTGGTTGAATGCCGACACCAAGGAAGCTGAGGGACGCAATTGTGAGGAACACAAAGCAAAAGCGTAATCCGAACTCGGCGAGCAGCGGTGCCAAGGCATTTGGCAGAATCTCGCGGAAAATCAGGTAGCCCATTCCTTCGCCGCGGAGTTTCGCGGCTTCGATATAGTCCATGACGACGATGCTTTGCCCGACCGCGCGCGACAGTCGAAAGACACGCGTGCTATCGATCACGGCAATGATGAAGATCATGTAGATGGTGACCAGCCAAGCCTCGCTGCCCGCCCAAGCGGTGGCGATTGTCATCAGCAACAGCGAAAAGATCAGGGACGGAATTGCCATAAGTGCATCGACCATCCGAGAGAGCAATTGGTCCAGCCAGCCGCCTAACACCGCAGCAAGAAAGCCCAAGGTGCCGCCCAGAATAAAGGCTAGACAGGTGGTAATGAAGGCGATGCCGACCGTGTTCTGCGCGCCGTAAATAAGCCGGCTGAGAATATCCCGACCAATCTGATCGGTGCCAAGCGGATACTCCGGATTGCCACCAATTGCCGGATCGCCACCAGCGACGACATTCGCCGCACCTAGAATTTCTTCTTGGCCGTAAGGGGCGATGAGGCCAGCGAAGATCGACACGATTGCATAGACAATGATGATCATCACGCCAAAGGCAGCGGTGAGCGGCATGGAGCGGAACAGCTTTTTGCTATTCTCTGACCCGACGTTGCGAAACACTGTGCGAAAGACCCAGGCCGCCGCCGCAAAGCCAAGCAATCCGATGATAGCCCAGCGAAAGAAGATCACGCCTGCTGACGGAATTCCGTCAACGGCTTTGGGCTGGAAAAAGTACCAAATGCTGAGCAGTAGCGCCGCTGCTGCGAACACATAGCCGAATGCGACGCTCAGCGGCATGTCGCGGAAGTAGGGCTTGTTGTCCGTTGCTTTTTGCGTGGCAAACCGGAAAACCCAAGCGATCGCAAGAATGACGAGAAGCCCGCCAAGGATCCAAACAAGTGCGTTCATTTGGGGTGCCTCAGGCGTGGGTTTGAAATGATGGACAAGACGTCAGCCGTCAGGTTGAGCAGGATGTAAACAGCCGCAAAGATCAGGCAGCAGGCCTGCACTACCGGGATATCGCGGATTTTGACGCTGTCGACGAATAGCTGGCCGATGCCCGGATAGACGAAGACAACCTCCACTACGACAACGCCGGTGACGAGGTAGGCAAGGTTCAATGCAACAACGGTGATGATCGGCGCCAAAGCATTTGGCAAAGCATGCTTCACGATTACGCGCATCGGTGAAAGACCTTTTAGCCGCGCCATTTCAATATAAGGCGAAGCCAGAAGGTTGATGATGGCGGCGCGTGTCATGCGCATCATTTGTGCCGTGACTGCAAGTGTAAGCGTCAACGCGGGCAGCATGGTTTTATTCAACCGGTCACCGAACTCCATCCCCGGAAAGATGTTGGACAGGGATGGGAACACCGGATTCAGAACTGCAAGAAACAAGATCAGGATATAGGCCAGAAAGAACTCCGGGCTGGAGATCGCTGACAGCGTCGATACGTTCATCGCTTTGTCGAATGCGGTATTGCGGAACAGCGCTGTCAAAATGCCGAGCGTCACAGCAAGGGGAACCGAAATCGCGGCACTCACCCCGGCAAGAAACATGGTGTTTTTCAGTCGGGGAATGATTTGGTCGAAAACAGTGACGACGTCGCCACCCGTGCTCGAGCCCGTGAACGACTGAAACAAGGCTTGGGACATTGGTATGCCAAGATCGCCCTGCACTGCACCAAGAAGCCACTTGAAATACCGGGTCGGAGGGCTCTCGTTCAGGCCCAATTGGTTGCGAATGGCTTCAACGGCTTCAGGCGTTGCACCTTGTCCAAGAATAGACTGTGCAAAATCACCCGGCAGGGCATTCACGGCGACGAAAATGATTATGGAAACAGCGAAGAGCGTTGCGATCCCTAGCAACAATCTTTGGAGGATAATCCCTAAAAGTCCAGCCACAGGCTTTCTACATCCCAACAGTTTCCCAGAGTACGCGAGACTAGCGGTTGCTCTTGATCTGTAAACCCGTAACACCGAATTAGGTTATTTTTGTATTCCTAAGGTCTCATTTACGCGTAAACGGCGCGTAAATCGTCCATGGTGCGCACAAGTTCAGCAGTGATGGCCGGCTCGGATAGCGCGTGTCCGGACGCTTTAATCATCCGCAAGTCGGCCTTCGCCCATCCATCAGCCAGTCGATATGCGGAAATAGGCGGGCAAATCATGTCGTATCTGCCTTGAACGATCACGGCAGGAATATGCTCGATTGCCTCCCGGTTCGAGAGAATCTGGCCATCGCTTTCCAGAAAGCCCTGATTGGTGAAATAGTGGTTCTCCAAGCGGGCGAAGGCACGGGCATATTCTGCCGGAGCATCGCCAACGGGATGTGAAACGGTCAGGGCCGCAAGTGCATTTTCCCATCCAGCCCAAGCACGCGCGTATCGGGATTCAAGGGGTATGTCTCCTGAGAACAAGCGTCGCTGATAGGCCGCGATCATGTCGCCCTGCTCGTCCTCGGGAATAAGATCCGCGAATTTGGACCATTGTTCGGGGAAGAATAGCCCCGCGCCGCCACCGTAGAACCAGTCCAACTCTGCCTGCGTCATCAAAAACACGCCGCGAAGGACTAGATGTGCCGCTCGGTCAGGATGGCTTTGGGCATAGAGCAGCGACAGCGTAGCGCCCCAACTGCCACCAAAGACAATCCATTTTTCAATGCCGAACCGTGCGCGGATCAACTCGATATCGCGGACCAAATGCCACGTAGTGTTGTTCTCGACGCTGGCATGCGGGCGTGACCGGCCGCAGCCTCGCTGGTCAAACAGAACTATACGATATGTGGTCGGATCAAAGTAACGCCGCATTGCGGGAGAACATCCACCGCCCGGCCCGCCGTGCAAGACAACAACCGGAATACCGTCCGGATTTCCGCATTGCTCGACATAAATCCGGTGGCCATCGCCCACGTCCAGCATCTGCTGGTCGAATGGGTCAATCGGTGGGTAGAGATGTGCCACCGCGCGGTTTTGTCCTGACGATCTGTCCATAGAGCCCTATATAGTTTGTTGAGCGCTGGGTACCATGCCCGAAAATGACCAAGTCAAAGATGAGTCTGCACATGAATACGTCTACCGTCGACCCCTCGGAAATCGCAAAGTTCGAGGCCATGGCTGCCGAATGGTGGGACTTGAACGGCAAATTCAAGCCTCTTCATATGCTCAACCCGTGCCGTCTGGACTACATCACCAGTCAGATATCAGCCGAGTTTGATCGCGATCTGGATGCGCCGGTACCATTTAAGGGCCTGCGCATTCTGGATATCGGATGCGGTGGCGGGCTGCTTTCTGAACCCATGGCGCGACTTGGTGCGGACGTCGTAGGGGCGGATGCCGCGGGTGGGAATATCCCGGTCGCTCAAGTACATGCAGCGCAGTCCGGGCTGGAAATCGACTACCGTCACACAACTGCCGAAGCGATGGCAGAGGATGGTGAGCAGTTTGACGTCGTTCTGAATATGGAAGTTGTCGAGCACGTATCCGATCCGCTGGCCTACCTCACCGCGTGCAAAACGTTGTTGAAGCCGGGCGGTCTGATGGTGTGCTCGACGATCAACCGCAATCCGAAAAGCTTCATGATGGCCATCGTTGGCGCGGAGCATATTATGCGCTGGTTGCCCAAAGGCACCCATGAGTGGAACAAGTTTATCACGCCGGATGAGTTGTTCGAGCTGATCTCAAATGCGGGGTTAAACCCCGTAGATCGCAAAGGATTCGTATTCAACCCGATCACTTGGAGCTGGTCGCTGTCTGATCGTGACTTGTCTGTAAATTATGTCACAGCCAGCGTTAAGCCCGCTTAGTCATCCGCAAGGCTGCGGCGCAAGTCGCGCAAAACCGGAACGGCGTCCCGAACCCTGTCAGCACCCACGCGTTCGATGATCTTCAAGATGATCGGGGCAATTGACTCCAATGCGGTATCGCGCGCGCGGCGTCCTGCTGGGCTGATCACCACCTGCTTGCGCCGTGCGTCGTCCCAGTCTGGTGAAACGTGGATGTGACCGGCCCATTCCAGCTTTGCGAGTGTGTTGGTCAACGCCCCACGGGTGAGCGCAAAGCTTTTGGCCAATTGCGCGGGGGTTCTGGGCTCGGTCAGTTGGTAGAGGTGGTTCAACATTGTGAAGTGGGACAGTTCCATCCCCTTGGGCAGCGCTTTGCTCAACTTGCTACGGGCAAGTTGGTCGGCCATAAACAGCTCGCTAAACAGCGATACTGCGATTGGATCTTGGGTCTCTGCCATAAGTCAAATCGTATAGGGACGGTCATGAGTTAGGGAAGGGACACGCTGTCGCGCCCTCGCAACGTCGTCCAGATCGATCTCTGCGCAAACCATACCGGGATCGGTCCCTGCGTCCAGAATAACTTCCCCCCACGGGCTGATAACAATTGAATGCCCATGCGTTGACCGAGATTTCCCCTTAGATGCTTGGTGTTTGCCAGTTTGGGCAGGCGCGATCACGAAACAACCTGTTTCGATAGCGCGGGCGCGCAGCAGGCTTTCCCAATGTGCAGCACCCGTTATGGGGGAGAACGCGGCTGGAACCGTGATAATTTGCGCACCTGCATGCGCCAGATCGCGGTAAAGCTTCGGGAACCGCATATCATAGCAGATCGACATACCAATTTTGGCAAACCCCGCGTCAGCTACCACCGCACGATTACCGGGCCGATACCCTTCGCTTTCGCGATAGCTTTCGCTTTCGGATATCTGCACATCAAACATATGGATTTTGTCGTACCACGCCTCGATCCCTCCCTTGGGGTTGATCAGAAAGCAGCGATTGGCAAAACGCCCGTCAGGATCGTCGGTTTTCAGCCCAAGCGAGCCAATCAGCAGCCAGATACTATGCTTGGCTGCCGCAGCCCTCAGCGCTGCCAAGGTTGGATCGTCATCCTGATGGGACAGAACCTGCATCTGATGGCTGCGGCTTGTCGACACGCAGTTGGTCACCTCCGGTGTCAATATGAACTCCGCCCCGTCGGCCACGGCGTCTTCAATCAGCGACAGCGTGACGGGCAAATTCGCGACAGGGTCGTCGCATACATTGAGCTGGAGGAGAGCGATTTTCATGCAAGTAGCGCGTCGAGTTTGCCGGCCCGATCCAGAGCGTTGAGATCGTCATACCCACCGATATGCTTATCGTTAATGAAAATCTGGGGCACAGTCCGGCCCCCGTTGGCCCGCTGGATCATCGCAGCCTTTTCGCTGCTGTCGCGACCTACGTCTGTTTCGGCGTAGGAAACGCCTTTCTGGGCCAATAGCCGTTTCGCAGCGTGGCAGTAGCCGCACAAAGAGGTCGTGTAGATTTCAATATTCGCCATGTGGCTAAGTCCTTCGTCACATTGTGTTTGCGTCTTATCTAGTCATCTTTCGACACCCGCGCTAGGACCAGCACGTCAACTTGCCGCGCGCCCGCTGAAATGCACGCCTCGGTACAAGCGGCGAGCGTCGCCCCCGATGTCATGACATCGTCGACCAGCAACACCGAACGGTCTTTAAGCAGTTGGCCTCTTTTATGGTGTGGAACAATTGCCCCATCGAGCGAGGCAAAACGCGTATCGCGCGATTTTCCATCCATCGTTTCTGTGGCGCGGGGCCTGTGCAAAGCGTCTGGCAAATAGGTCGCATTCAGCGACCGCGCCAAAATTTTTGCGATAAGGGCTGACTGATTGTAGCGGCGCTTGAGTTGCCGCAACCAGTGAAGCGGAACAGGAACGATGAGTGTGCCCATTTCAACGGGCGGTGCGACGCGCGCCATCCACCGCGCCGCGGGTCGCGCAAGATCCGTGCGATCGCCATGCTTCAGGCGTAAAACAATGTCGCGCCCCTTCCCGCGATACATCATCGCCGCCGCGCCGCGGTTCCATGGCCGCGCAATGGTCATGCAATCATCGCATTGCATGTCTGTGCCGCGATCTTTGCCAGGGAGCGGTAAGCCGCAACTGCGACACGTGAGGCCATGAATGAAATGCGTTTCGCGCCAACATTCGCCGCAAAGCGACAGATCGTCCTCTACCGCTGCGCCACATGTGAGGCATTGTGGCGGGTAGATCAGCCTCAGGGCGGATTGCAATTTCATACCATTCCTCTAAGTAGCGGCGTCTTAGCCACAGGAGTTTTTCATTGTCCCAACCTCGCCTCCTCACTGACCGCGCGGCGCTGCTTCGGCAGCGTGCACGGGCGGAGCAGCAGGGCTCTGCGATGTTCCTGCACGACGAGGCGCTGTTTGAGGTTCAAGAAAGGCTGATTGACGTTAACAGGTCGTTTACGTCCCCCGCGATTGTTACGGGGCATCCGGATTTCTGGGCGAAAGCTTTCCCCAATGCACGGATTGTGCCGGACGAAGACACCTTGGCGCTGGAGCCTGAGGCGCATGATCTGGTTATTCACGCAATGTGCCTACACTGGTCAAACGACCCTGTCGGTCAGCTGGTCCAGTGCCGCCGCGCTTTGAAATCCGACGGCTTGTTTCTTTCGGCATTCCTTGGTGGCCAAACGCTTTCCGAATTACGGGCCGCATTGTCGGAGGCCGAAGTCTCCCTGACCGCCGGCCTGTCGCCCCGCGTGGCACCGATGGGTGAAATTCGTGACTTGGGTGGTTTGCTGCAACGCGCCGGGCTTGCATTACCGGTCGCAGATAGCTCCAAGCGCACTGTTAGCTACAGCTCTCCAATGGTCCTGCTTCATGACTTGCGGGCGATGGGCGAGGGCAACGTCTTGTTTGACCGCCAGAAAACCCCGCCACCGCGTGATCTGTTTGCGCGCATGGCACGTATCTACTCCGACAATTATAGTTCTGAACCAGATCGGGTGGCGGCCACGTTCGAGATGATATTCCTGACCGGGTGGGCTCCTTCCGAAACGCAGCAAAAACCGTTGCAACCCGGGTCGGCCACCACGCGATTGGCGGATTTTCTAAGCACGCCCGAGTTGGGATCAGATGCAAAACCCGTTAATGGGGACAAGGATCAATAGAAATGAATATGATGAACCCGACACCCTTGCCTTACGCAGACGCAGACCACCCTAAAGTAAAATTCGGAAAGATTGGCGTCCTCGTTGCCAACCTTGGCACGCCTGATGACTACACATATTGGCCGATGCGCCGCTATTTGAACGAGTTTCTATCCGACAAGCGTGTTGTGGATATCGCGTCGTGGAAGTGGCAGCCATTGCTACAGCTGATCATCCTGACGCGCCGCCCTTTCGCGTCCGGCGAGGCTTACAAAAGCATCTGGAACCATGACAAGGGCGAGAGCCCGTTGTTGACGATCACCAAAGAACAGACCGCAGCGATCAAGGCGTCAATGCACGAAAAATACGGCGACGCCGTCGAAGTAGATTTTTGCATGCGCTACGGCAATCCGTCGACCAAATCAAAGGTTAAGGAACTGATCGCTAAGGGCTGCGACAAGATCGTGTTTTTCCCGCTATATCCCCATTACGCGGGAGCAACCTCGGCCACTGCAAATGACGAGTTCTTCAGAGCTTTGATGCAGGAGAAATGGCAGCCGTCTGCCCGCACTGTTCCAGCATATTTCGAGAACGAGGCGTATATTGACGCGCTCGCTCACTCGGTTGAACGCGCGTATGAGGGAATTGAGCGGCCGGATATCTTGGTCTGTTCCTATCACGGAATGCCAATCCGCTATTTAATGGAGGGCGATCCCTATCACTGCCAATGCCAGAAAACGACGCGTCTTTTGAAGGAGCGTTTAGGCTGGGCGGATACCGAAATCACTACGACCTTCCAGTCTGTTTTTGGCCGTGAGGAATGGCTAAAACCTTACACCGTTGAAGAGGTGGCTCGTTTGGCGGAGGCTGGCAAAAAGAAGATCGCTGTGATCGCCCCTGCATTTTCTGCCGACTGCATCGAGACGCTGGAAGAGATCAATGAAGAGATTAAAGAAAGCTTTGAAGAAGCCGGTGGCGAGCAGTTCACCTATATTCCATGCCTCAACGACGAGTCAAAGCACATCGCAGCGCTGACCCAGATCATTGAAGATAACCTGAAGGGTTGGGTCTAGTTCATTCTGGGGGTCACGGGGCGACCCTCATAAATGTTGCCATCGACCTTGATGCGGATAAACCCGTTCTCAAGCGCCTTGACGAAAATACCCTGAATTGAAACGCAGCTGCCAATTGTCACTGTACGTAGCATTTTAACTTCCCCCAAAGTTATTCAGGCGGAGTTTAGCCAGCTTTTTCATCTATGCCACCAAATATTTTTTCAATTTGACGCAGGTGTTAAGTCTATAGCCAGTCACGTAAAATGGGTATCAATGGAATATCTGCCGGTGGCATAGGATAGTTTTTCAATGCGTTGGGACGCGCCCATTCCAAGGTTTGGCCTTCTTGGGGCGTCGTGATACCTTCCCACTTCCTGCAGGCAAACAACGGCATGAGCAAATGAAAATCGTCATAGCTATGGCTGGCGAAAGTCAGTGGGGCGAGGCAGCTTTGCCAGGTGTTAATGCCCAACTCCTCCTGCAGCTCGCGGATTAGCGCATGTTCCGGAGTTTCACCGGGTTCGACCTTGCCACCGGGAAACTCCCACAGACCTGCCATGGATTTTCCTTCGGGGCGTTGGGCAAGTAACACTCTGCCATCCGCGTCAATGAGTGCGACGGCAGAAACCAATACAGTTTTCACGATCGGTAATCCGCGTTGATCTCGATATAGCCATGGGTCAGGTCACAGGTCCAAACGGTGCTGTGTCCCGCTCCAATTCCCAAATCGACGCGGATAAGAAGGTCTTCACCTTTCATATGTGTCGCGGCATCCGCTTCCACATAGGTCGGCGATTCCCAACCGTTTTCTGCAACCAGCACGTCACCGAACCAGATCGAAAGCCGGTCGCGGTCAGCCTGTGCGCCGGATTTACCAACTGCCATAACGATACGACCCCAGTTCGGGTCTTCCCCCGCGATGGCGGTTTTGACCAAGGGCGAGTTTGCGACAGACATTGCGACCTTGCGGGCTTCGCCATTGTCGGCTGCACCTTGAACCTGAATTTCGACAAACTTGGTCGCCCCTTCACCGTCACGCACGACCTGATGCGCAAGGTCTTTCATCACGACGCCAAGCGTGCGTTCAAACGTTTCGTTATCCTCGACATCCGCGCCGGATGTGCCGGTCGCGGCAACCAACAGGCTGTCAGAGGTGGACGTGTCGCTATCCACGGTGATGGAATTGAAGGTATGCTCGTTCTGGCGCGACACCATGTCTTGCAATCCTGCTTGGCTGATCTTGGCGTCAGTAAAGATATAGACAAGCATCGTCGCCATGTCGGGCGCAATCATGCCGGATCCTTTGGCGATACCAACGACCGTTACCTCGATGCCGCCAATCTCGCAGGTGGCCGTAGATCCTTTCGGGAAAGTATCAGTGGTCATAATCGCGCGCGCCGCGTCTTCGATACGGTTGGAATCAAGCGATTGCGACAAGGCGCCCAAAGCGTCGGTGATTTTTTCGTAGGGAAGCGGTTCGCCAATCACTCCAGTGGACGAGGTGTAGACGTGCGAGGAGGGCAGGTTCAGGGCTTTTGCTGTTGCGTTTGTAATGGCGTTAACCGCCTCAACCCCAACGCGGCCAGTGAATGCGTTCGAGTTGCCGGAGTTCACAAGAAACGCGAAGCCTTTGCCATCATCTTCGACGCGGCCCAATTTCGACTGACAGTCGAGCACCGGTGCCGAGCGTGTTGAAGATCGCGTAAACGCACCGGCAATCGCGCTTCCAGCGTCAATTTCAGCCAGCATCACATCTGTACGGCCTGCATATTTGACACCGGCAGCGATGGTCGAAAAGCGTACGCCGTCGATCACGGGTAGCTTGGGAAAGCCCCCCTTGGGTGCAAGGGGGGATACTTTGGTGATCTTGGCCATGGTGATGGACCTTTTGTGCCAGTTACTTTGACAACAGGCCTACATCGCGGATGGCAGCTGGATCAACCTCAACCTCAGTGCGGGATACGGCTGCAGTGTCGGTAAGGCGGGTAATTTCATCATCGATTGCCTTGGCGCGAAGCTCGCGCTCGATCTCGTCGCGGACATCGTCCAATGCAGGCGCTTCTTTCACACGGCTTTCGTTGCGCTTGATAACGTGCCAGCCGAACTGGGTTTGGACGGGTTCGGATACCGTGTCATCTTCCATCGCGACGACCGCTTGTTCAAAGGCAGGCACCATCGCACCCTTGCCGAACCATCCTAAGGAGCCACCACTTGGGCCACTTGGGCCGGTGGATTTTTCTTTCGCCAGTTCGGCAAAATCAGCACCATCTGCAAGCATCGTAACCAGCTCTTTGGCCTCATCTTCGGTCTCCACCAGAATGTGGGACGCGTTGAATTCCATATCCGGCTCACCTTCGGCGAAGCGTTCTTTGTAGACTGCTTCAACAGCCGCTTCATCAAGATCGGCAGTACCGATCTTCGCAAGCAACTCACCCGCAAGGAATGCGCGGATTTCGTTTTCCTTGCTCAACTCTATCGCGCCGGAAAGGTCTTTCTCCATTTCTTGGCTCAGGGCCGTTTGCTGAATCAACTGCTCAAGAATTCCGTCAAACAGAACAGCGTCTTCGAGTTGCTTGTATTGCTCTGGCAGGCGCTCCTGCAGCGCGATCATGTGGCCGAGCGTGATGTCCGTGCCGTTTACAGTCGCCATTACGGTCGTTGCATCTTGTGCAGCCGCAGGCATTGCGACGGTCACAGCAAGGCCGGTTGCACGAAGAAGTGTTGAAAATTTGCCCATATTACCTGTCTCCTCAGGGGCCGCACGGGGGCGCGGCGTTGACACTATCAGACACGGCCCTTACATCGCCAAGAGGTTTGAGGCGCGTCTTGTCTTGGCAGTCGAGATATGGTGCGACGGCCCTAGGGGCAAGGTGAACCTACACACGAATTTGTCAGCCATCACAAAAGGCGCGGAAATATGCTCGGTTTGGGAACCATTACGAAAAAGGTGTTCGGAACGCCGAATGACCGCAAAGTAAAGGCCGTCCGCCCGCTGGTCGCTAAGA
Source organism: Litoreibacter ascidiaceicola (assembly GCF_900129235.1). Lineage (GTDB taxonomy): Bacteria > Pseudomonadota > Alphaproteobacteria > Rhodobacterales > Rhodobacteraceae > Litoreibacter > Litoreibacter ascidiaceicola. Next base: position 174,496 of record NZ_FQUV01000006.1, read on the forward strand.
TCAATGCGCTGGAGCCCGAATTCGAAGCCCTGAGCGACGACGAAATCAAGCAACGTACCGAGCAGCTTTCGATGCGGGCGCAATCCGGTGAGAAACTGGATGACCTGCTTCCGGAAGCCTTTGCAAACGTCCGCGAAGCGGCCCGCCGCGCGCTGGGCCTGCGGGCGTTTGACACCCAGATAATGGGCGGCATTTTCCTGCATCAAGGCAACATCGCCGAAATGAAAACTGGTGAAGGTAAAACGCTTGTGGCGACCTTCCCCGCGTATTTGAATGCGCTGTCGGGCAAGGGCGTTCATATCGTTACGGTCAATGACTATCTGGCCAAACGCGATGCGGAATGGATGGGCAAAGTCTATGCTGCGCTGGGTCTGACAACGGGTGTGGTTTATCCGCAGCAGCCGGATTCCGAAAAGGGCGCCGCCTACGCTGCTGACATTACCTACGCAACAAACAATGAGCTGGGCTTTGATTACCTACGCGACAACATGCGCTCGAACCTCGCCGAGATGTCTCAGCGCGGCCATAACTTCGCGATTGTCGATGAGGTTGACTCGATCCTGATCGACGAGGCCCGCACGCCCTTGATCATTTCCGGCCCATCCGATGACCGATCCGATCTGTATCTGACCATCGACAAACTCATCCCGGAGTTGACCGAAGAGCACTACAAGCTCGACGAGAAAACCCGCGTCGTTACTATCACAGATGCTGGCAACGATTTCATCGAAGTTCGCCTGCGCGAGATGGAACTGCTGCCGGAAGAGCAATCCCTTTACGACCCCGAAAGCACCTCCCTTGTGCATCACGTCACCGAGGCTTTGAAGGCGCATAAGGCGTTTCATCGGGATAAGGATTATATGGTTCGAAACAACGAGGTTATGCTTGTTGACGAATTCACCGGCCGCATGATGGCTGGACGTCGCCTGTCCGGTGGTCTGCATCAGGCCATCGAGGCCAAGGAAGGGTGCCCCATCCAGCCTGAAAATATCACGCTGGCTTCTGTGACATTCCAGAACTACTTCCGACTCTATAACAAGCTGGCCGGCATGACCGGCACCGCTGCGACCGAAGCAGAAGAATTTGCCGAGATTTACGGTCTGGGCGTGGTCGAGATGCCTACCAACAAGCCCATCGCCCGTATTGACGAGCATGACGCGATCTACCGGACGGCGAAGGAAAAATACGAAGCCATCGTCGAAGAGATCAAGAAGGCTCACGAAACTGGCCAACCCGTTCTGGTCGGTACAACTTCCATCGAAAAATCGGAGTTTCTGTCCCAGCTTCTGGAACAAGCAGGCGTTCCACATAACGTCCTGAACGCGCGTCAGCACGAAAAGGAAGCCGAGATTGTTGGGAACGCCGGTACCTTGGGTGCGGTGACAATAGCGACAAACATGGCGGGACGCGGGACTGATATTAAACTTGGCGGCAACGTTGAGATGAAAATCATGGCAGCTTTGGAAGCGGACCCTGATGGGGATCCCGAAGCGATCCGCTCCCGTATCGAGGAAGAACAGTCCAAAGCCGAAGACGAAGTGAAGGCCGCTGGCGGCTTGTATGTTTTGGCCACAGAGCGTCACGAGAGTCGTCGTATCGACAACCAGTTGCGTGGTCGCTCCGGTCGTCAGGGTGACCCTGGTCGCTCCAGCTTTTTCCTGTCGCTGGAAGATGACCTGATGCGCATTTTCGGCTCTGAGCGTTTGGACAAAATGCTGTCCACATTGGGCATGAAAGAAGGCGAAGCGATTGCGCACCCGTGGGTTAACAAATCGCTGGAAAAGGCGCAGGCAAAGGTCGAAGGGCGTAACTTCGATATTCGGAAACAATTGCTGAAATTCGATGACGTCATGAATGACCAGCGCAAGGTCATCTTTGGCCAGCGCATGGAAATCATGGAAGCCGAGGACATTGGCGAGATCGCCCAAGACATGCGCCATCAGGTGATCGACGATCTGGTTGACCAGTTTATCCCCGCCAAAAGCTATGCCGACCAGTGGGACATGCAGGGGCTTTATGTCGCTGTGATGGAAACCCTTGGAATGGACCTACCAGTCATCGCTTGGGCCGAGGAAGAAGGCGTCGACGATGGTGACATTCGTGAACGCCTTTATGACGCGTCCGACAAGTTCATGGCGAAGAAAGCTGCTGACTTCGGTCCAGAGCAGATGCGGAACATCGAAAAGCAGCTGTTGCTGCAAACAATTGACGGTAAATGGCGCGATCACCTGTTGAAGCTGGAGCATCTGCGTTCGGTCGTGGGCTTCCGCGGCTATGCACAACGTGATCCGTTGAACGAATACAAAACTGAAAGCTTCCAGCTTTTCGAAAGCATGTTGGATAGCTTGCGTGTCGATGTCACTGAAAAGCTGTCAAAAGTGCGCCCGCTAAGCGAGGAAGAGCAAGAACAGCTGATGAAGCAGTTCCTAGCACAGCAAAATGGCGGCCAGCCCGTAGCTGAGCTGGAAGCGGAACACGAAGGTGTTGCTGCTCCGGGCTTCGACGAGAACGATCAAACGACATGGGGCAACCCCGGGCGCAACTCACCCTGCCCTTGCGGGTCGGGTAAGAAGTTCAAGCACTGTCACGGCGAACTCGGTTAAGGGTAAAACCCAACTGTTTCGTCGGGGCAAATTTTCTGCTACGCTAAAATTCTATTGCAACGAGAATACTCGGCAAGGCAGGTAAATGAGCAGAATTTTGACAGGCGCAGCGCTGGCTGCGTGGTTTGGTATTGTATCCCCGACACATGCAGACGGAATAGCCGCGGCGATTACGCCGCCACGGCCGAACGTTTTGCTTCCGTCACCAGAGCTTCCGCACGATGTTGATGAAACGCTTGTAACATTCACCACTGCGATAGCTCCATTTGCGGAGCATCAGGACCCCGTCACGGAAATTGTCGCAAGGCAGGCTAACATCTCCAACTTTGGCACGGCATGTGGGTCGTCTCTGAGCATAACGACCAAGCCGGATGCAATGTTAAACGTCCGGGTTTCTGAACCTTGTTTGCCTTATGATGTCGTGCGGATTGAGCATGAGAACCTTGCCTTCACGCAACCAATGCCCCTCACGGGTGAACTATCGTTTTTGCTTCCCGCGCTTGATGAGCATGCCGAACTAAAAGCGGTTTTGTCGGATGGCACTGTTCTGACCGCAGCCGCCCATGTGCCAGATGCGCAAAACTTCGCCCGCGTGGCTTTGCAATGGAGCGGAGCCGATCCGGGTGAGTTGGTGGCGAAGGTTCCGAAGGTTTTGGATGGTCAGGTTTTTCATCTGGGGCAGTCGCTTGATATAACTGGCGCCGTTTTACAGGTCTTTTCAAGCCGGATAGGCGACAGCGCAGCCTCCGGTGTGGTCCGCTTGTCGATGCAAGCAGCGGTAACTGCAAACAACTGTGAAGCTGGCCATGCGGCACGCGTACATCGAACGGTGCCGGGCGAGCCGACTTCAACCTACGATCTGACCTTAAAAGGGCCAGGATGCGGGGCAGTTGGTGAAAGTCTGGAGTTGAAAAATATCCTTCGAGACCTGAAACTCGCGGGAAACTAAGGCGGAAAAACACGTGCACTTTTTACGGCGCAGTTTATGGGCGGCAATCTGGATTTGCGCGTCCGCGATGACGGCGTCCGCAAATGACGTGAAGCTGACGTCACGCGATGGTGCGATCCAGATTGAAGGGACCCTGCTCACTTACGATGGCGAGTTCTATCGTGTTGAAACAATCTATGGGCCACTGACGTTGGATGGTCAGGGCGTGACATGCGACGGCCCTGGTTGTCCCGACTTAAACGCATTTGTTGCAAACATTCGACTGTCGGGCGCTGACCGGATGGCTGACGTTCTTATTCCTGCAATGATTCAGGCTTTCGCGATGCGGAAAGGGCTTTCGGTAACGCGTGAGGTGACGAATGACCGTCAGTCCACTTTCGAGCTTAAGGACAGCGAGCGGGTGCAGGCGCGGTTCGAGTTGTCATCAGGGACTACCGCGGAGGGGTATGCAGACCTAATTGCGGAGGAGGCGGACATTGCCTTGGTCTTGCGTGAGCCGCGCAGCGCCGAAATCGCGATGGCACGTAGCGCGGCCTCGGGTGATTTGCTGAAAGGACGGCGTGCCCGTGTCGTGGCTTTGGATGGTGTTGTGGCTATTACCGCACCGGGTCTGCAGCTGCGCAGTATTTCCTTGGAACAAATGGCCGCCGCATTGTCAGGCAGCGTGAAGCGTTGGTCGGACATTGGCGGCGCGGATATTCCGATCATCCGTCACCTTCCGAAGCCGGAATCGGGGCTCTTGGAGACATTTGAAGACCGCGTATTGCGCCCGAATGCGGTACCCATCGCGGAAGGTGCGACGCACCATGAATTTCTGGAAGATCTGGCAGACGCTGTGGCGGGCGATACCTTTGCGATTGGCCTGACAACGCTTAGCGAGATTGGAAATGCAATTCCCCTTCAGGTAGCCGGAAGTTGCGGGTTCGAGACCAACGCGACGCTCTCTGCTTTGCGTTCGGAGGATTACCCGCTCACATTGCCCTTGATGCTCTATACACCAGCGCGTCGCTTGCCGCTGATCGCACGCGAGTTTCTCGACTTTACCCAAGATCCAGCCGCTGATCTGGTCATTCGCAGGGCAGGCTTCGTGGATCAGGCAATCACCAAAACAAGGTTTGATGATCAAGGTGACCGGCTTGCCCACGCAATTTCGCAAGCCGGACTGGAAGTCACATTGGATAACTTGCAAGCTATGGTCGAGGCGTTGCGCGACCGAGATCGTCTTTCGACCACATTCCGGTTCACAGGTGGCACCCGCCTTGATGTGCAGTCACAAGAAAACATCATCCGCCTTGCCCGCGCGATTGAAACTGGTGCGTTCAATGACCAAGATTTGTTGCTCGCCGGATTTAGTGACGGCGACGGGCCAGCGGAACCCAATCTGATCTTATCACTGAAACGAGCGAAGACGGTTTTGCGCCTGCTGAAAGAGGCAGCGCCGGACGCGGATTTCAAGCGCCTGAAACTCCGCACAGACGCATTTGGCGAGGCACTACCGATGGCGTGTGATGACACGGATTGGGGAAGGGCCATCAACCGTCGTGTCGAAGTTTGGGTGAAATAGAGCCTAAAGGAGCTCGTTGGAGCGGAAGGAGTAAGTCCCACTGCTTCCGATGATTAGGTGGTCATGCAAGACCAGACCCAAGGTTTCAGCACCTTGGCGAATTTGGCGGGTCATTGAGATGTCGTCACGGGAGGGTGTTGAGTCTCCGGACGGGTGATTATGCACCAAGATCAAAGCGGAGGCATTGAGTTCCAACGCGCGTTTGATCACCTCGCGTGGATACACAGGTACATGATCGACCGTTCCTGTCTGCAGTGCTTCGTCCGCGATCAGGCGGTTGCGGCGATCCAAAAACAGCACTCGGAACTGTTCGCGCTCCATATTAGCCATCTTTGCGCAGCAGTACTGCAGCAGCGCGTCCCAAGACGACAGCACGTCGCGGTGCATAACCTTGGTTCGCGCCATGGTTTGCGCCGCAGCTTCTACAACTTTCAGCTCCTGAATAACGCTTGTCCCAACACCCTGCACAGCAGAAAGCCGATTGGGGGACGCGGCGATAACTCCGTTAAAGTCACCGAACGTCGCCAACAGGCGACGCGCCAAGCTACGCACCTCCCGGCGGGGGATCGCGCGAAACAGCACCAGTTCCAGCAGCTCCGATTCAGGCGTTGCGTCGACTCCGGCTTTCAAAAACCTATCCCGTACACGCTTGCGATGGCCGTGTTGTTCCGCCTCCCGAGAGTGGGAAATCGAGATCCGATGCGGCTGCAACCCCGGTAGGGCGTCCATCATATGTGCTTGGTGCAGTGTCATGGCACCAGTTCGGATGATTCGACTTAATTGCGGGTTAAGCGCCTCAGTAGGTCGGGTGGAACTTCCCGCCAGGTGATAAGGTAAAAATCTGACATCCGTCAGCGGTCACACCGATTGAATGCTCGAATTGCGCCGACAGTGATTTGTCACGGGTCACCGCGGTCCAGTCGTCAGCGAGCACCTTTGTCTCGGGTCGCCCGAGGTTTACCATGGGTTCAATTGTGAAGAACATGCCCTCCTCCAGCACCGCACCAGTGCCGGGTCGACCATAGTGCAGCACGTTAGGTGGCGCATGGAAAACGCGGCCCAGCCCGTGACCGCAGAAATCGCGGACAACGGACATGCGATGTCCTTCAACGAATTTTTGAATGGCATTCCCGATATCGCCGAATGTGTTCCCCGGCTTGACGGCATTGATGCCTTCAAACAGCGCGTCATGGGTCACCTGAATCAAACGCTCCGCCTTGCGGTTGGGTTTGCCCGCGACATACATGCGACTGGTGTCGCCGAACCACCCGTCCACGATCACCGTGACGTCGATGTTCAGAATATCGCCCTCTTTTAGCAGCTTCGGGCCGGGTATGCCGTGGCAGACGACATGATTCACGCTGATGCAACTCGCGTGTTGGTAGCCCTTGTAGCCGATGGTGGCAGAGGTAGAGCCCGCGTCGTTCACCATTTTGGTGATCGCTGTATCCAAAACCTCCGTTGTGGTGCCGGGCACCACAAGTTCGGCCACGTCATCGAGTATCTGAGCGGCCAAAGCGCCAGCCTTGGCCATACCTGCGAAATCTACGTCGTCATAGATGCGGATGCCTTGCTTGGTGATGCGGCCTTTATGTGTCGTGTCGTCCAAAGGTAACTCCGGTGTTGCTTGCGACACATATAATATGCCGTTCGAGGTTAGACCACCCTTGGGCAGCTTTGTGGTGCCGGGTCGATCGACAGCGCTTTCCCAATCGACATTCCCGTATTGGAGATAGTGCTAGCGTAGCACAGCATCTCAACGCCGCCGTCACGGGAAATGTCGAAAGCTTTGGCGTATTTAGGGTCTAGATCAGCGGCCATTCGCAGTTGATCGCAATCTGTTCGGCTAACCAGATAGAGCATCACTGCTCGGGCGCCGGTGCGTGCAATTTCGGTCAACTCCCGCAGATGCTTTGCACCCCGTTCAGTGACGCAATCGGGAAATTCTGCACAATTTCCGTCACGCCGCAGGGTGACGCTTTTCACTTCGACATAAGCGTTCGGCAACCCGTTTTGCGCCAACAGAAAGTCCACGCGACTTCCTGTCCCGTAAGCCACCTCGGGCTTCACCGTGTTATAGTGCGAGAGTTCGGAAATTTGATTTTTTAGGAGCGCTTCCTTGATCACCTTATTGGGCAAACCAGTATCTATGCAGGCGAAATGGCCCCCAGCCAGTTCAGCAGTGCGCCACCCGTATTTCAGCTTTTTCTTCGGGTCGTCGTTTGGCTCCAGCCAAATGCGTGTTCCGTCGCCTTTAAGTCCCAGCATCGCGCCGGGGTTCGGGCAGTGAACGGTGACCTCCTCTCCCGTGCTTTCCAGCACCGCGTCTGCGAGGAAGCGTTTGTAGCGACGGATTAGTCGGGCGGGCACAAGTGGGGTTTGAAAGCGCATGGGCGGGGCCTATACCGAAAGGAAGCCGTCAATCAAGGATAACGCCATGCCAAACCCCACCGCAGCCATGCTTGTCATCGGGGACGAGATTCTTTCCGGCCGCACAAAAGATACCAACACCAACTATCTAGCCTGCGCGTTGACCGAGGCAGCGATCGACCTGAAAGAGGCGCGCGTTGTCTCGGACGAACATGACCGCATCGCCGAGGCCGTAAGGGTGCTCAGCAAACGTTACGACCATGTCTTCACCTCGGGCGGCATTGGCCCAACACATGATGACATCACGGCCGATGCAATCGGGGCCGCATTCGGGGTTAAAGTCGACATCCGTGATGACGCGCGCGATCTGTTGGCCGCGCATTACAAGCGTCAGGGCATGGAGTTCAACGATGCGCGCAAACGGATGGCCCGCATCCCCGATGGCGCGATGCTTATCGACAACCCCGTCTCGATTGCGCCGGGATTCAGCATTGGAAATGTGCATGTGATGGCGGGTGTCCCAACAGTGTTTCATGCCATGGTTGCGACTGTTTTGGCGACTCTCACAGGCGGGCAGCCCCTTCTTTCGGAAACCTTGAGAGTATATATCGGAGAGGGTGACGTCGCAGGCCCCCTTGGAATTTTGGCTGAGGCCAATCAAGACGTCTCTTTAGGTTCGTACCCATTCCAAAAGGACGGGATCTATGGCAGCAACTTGGTAGTCCGCGGCACGGATCCGTTGCGGCTAAAAGCGGTTATCGGGCAATTGGCAAAGGTGCTTGGCGTTGAACACGAATGATCTCTTTGACGTCGTTGAGGCCACATGGCCTGCGGCGAAGGAAACGCAAGTTGGCCCATGGTTGATCCGCGATGGTCAAGGTGGTGGCAAACGGGTGTCTGCTGCGCGGCCAGCTGGCCCTGTAACGCAGAACGATGTGGCTTTGGCAGTGGCCGAGATGGAGAAGCTGGGACAACAAGCCCTGTTCTCGCTTCGCCCTGAAGACGGCCAACTAGACTCTATTCTGGCGCAAATGGGCTATGAAGTGCTCGATCCGTCGATCCTGTTTACTGGGCCGGTGTTTGAGGAAGTCGTCCCTCCGGTCACAGCATTTGACATCTGGCCACCCCTTCAGATCATGAAAGATGTCTGGTCCGAAGGCGGTATCGGTCCAGGTCGAATAGCGGTTATGGAGCGGGTGACAGGCCCTAAAACATCCATCCTCGGGCGGATATCCGACCGTGCAGCGGGCTGTGCATTCGTGGCGATGCACGGGACAACAGCAATGGTTCACGCGGTGGAGGTCCTGCCCGATTATCGCCGCCACGGGCTTGCCCGAAACATGATGTACGCCGCTGCGCGATGGGCAAAAGAGCAGGGCGCAGAGCATTTCTCGTTGGTTACCACCGGATCGAATGTCGCAGCACAATCGCTTTATAGCTCTCTGGGCTTGTCGGTGGTTGGGCGGTATCATTACCGGATGAAACCCTGAAAGGCCCTGCCCCGTGACCAATCCAAATGTAACTGCTCTTGATCTGCCGATGGCCGACCCGCTGCCAGAGGCGACACAGAAATACTTTGATATCTGCACGGAAAAACTGGGCATGATCCCGAACGTGCTGCAGTCCTATGCGTTCGATCCTGACAAGCTAAACGCCTTCACCGGAATGTATAATGACTTGATGCTTGGCGACAGCAACCTGTCCAAGCTGGAGCGCGAGATGATCGCAGTCGCGGTTTCTTCGGTGAACAAGTGCTTCTACTGCCTCGTGGCGCATGGTGCAGCGGTGCGCCAGTTGTCCGGCGATCCGGCTTTGGGTGAGGCATTGGTGATGAACTACCGTGTGGCGCCGCTTGATGTCCGACAACGGGCGATGCTGGACTTTGCAGTGCAAATGACCGAAGCCAGCTACCGGATTGAAGAAACCGATCGCGACGCGTTGCGCAAAGTGGGATTCAATGATCGCGATATCTGGGACATTGCCGCAGTCGCAAGCTTCTTCAACATGACGAACCGAATGGCCTCCGCCGTGGATATGCGCCCGAATGCGGAATACCACGCGGCTGATAGATGATCCGGGCATTGCCTCTTTGCTTGGCGGGCTGCTTGCTCGCTAGTTCGGCTTGGGCCGATTTGGAGCTAACTTTTCCCGGCCCTGCGACAGAAACTTTTTCCGAGGTTGAGCCGTTCGCCAGCTACAAGCTGCCTGTCGGACCCTATGCGGACGGATTCGTGCAAACTCTGGTGGCAGAAGGTCAGCAGATCACACGCGCTTGGCGGATTGCTATCGATGTCGGGACGTCGTTGTTGGTCATGGACAATTTGCGTCAGCAGTTAGAGGCGTCCGGTTTCGAGTTGTTGTACGAATGTACGACCGAGATATGCGGCGGTTTCGATTTTCGTTTCACGACTGACGTGCTGCCAGAGCCTGTGATGCATGTCGATTTGGGCGATTTTCGGTACCTCGCCGCCCAACGGCTTGGTGGTGCGGTTCCGGAATATATTAGTTTGTTTGTCAGCCGCGGTTCAGACACAGCTTTCGTTCAGATGATCCTTGTGGGCAGTCCGGAAGCTACCTCCGTGACAGCGCAGTCGGGTGAGGCGGATGAGCAATTGCCGCCGGTTGTGCCGAATGTCGTGGCAGGGTCTGTGATCGAAGCATTGCTAAGGGACGGGCATGCCGTTCTGGATGATTTGCAGTTCGAGACAGGGTCTTCAGCCTTGGGTGAAGGCGCATTTCAGTCACTGTCGGATTTGTCCGAATACTTGAAAGCCAATCCGGAGTTCCGCATCGCTCTTGTTGGACACACAGATGCGGAAGGATCACTTCAGGGGAACGTCAGCCTGTCGCGAAAGCGCGCACAATCTGTGGCAGTTCGGCTGGTCAAGAAATTCGACATCCCGAGTAAACAGATTGAAGCGGAAGGCGTCGGATATCTTGCCCCACGGGCAAATAACCTGACTGAAACAGGCCGGACTCAAAACAGAAGGGTCGAGGTGATTATCACCTCGACCCAGGAGTGATGCTGCCAAACATCGGGGAAAATCGTGTCGCTTAGTTGGTCCAGACGTCTGGGCCTTTTTCTTTGAACGCTTCCACAAGGAAGTCGATAAAGGTCCGCACTTTTGGCTGTGTATAGCGGCCCGGCGGATAGACGGCGTAGATGCCTTGAGTTTCTTTCGGAAGCTCCGGCATGGCCTCCTCGACCAAACCTTGACGCAGTGCATCTGCGTAAAGGAAGCTTGGCAGGTAGGCGATGCCCAAGCCCGATACACAAGCGTTAAGCAGCGACTGCCCGTCATTGACCGTCAACCAGCCCTGTGTGCGCACTTGACGCTTTTCACCAGACGGCGCAGTTAGCTTCCACACATTGCCAGCCGATTGGTTGGAATAATGCAGCAGCTTGTGATTGTTGAGGTCGTCGATTTTCTCGGGGCGGCCAAACTGCTCAAAGTAGCCCGGTGCAGCGATAAGCCGTTTCGTGGTCTCGGTCAGTTTGCGAGCACGCAGCGAGCTGTCTTCCATCTCGCCAATACGGATCGCGAGATCGAATCCTTCGGAGATCAACTCCACAAATCGGTTGTTCAGGACCATATTCACGGTGATGTCGGGATAATCTACAAGGAAGTCACCCAAGATCGGTGACATGTGGTTCACACCAAAATCTGTAGCCACGGAGATACGCAGCAAGCCGGAAGGCGCACTTTGCATCGACGAGACCAAGGCGTCTGCTTCGCCAGCATCATTCAGAACGCGGCGGGCGCGGTCGTAATAAGCGAGGCCAATTTCGGTTGGGCTGACGCGCCGCGTTGTGCGGTTCAGCAGCCGCGCACCAAGACGTGTTTCAAGGGACGACACGTGCTTTGAGACGGCGGATTTTGAAATCCCCATCTTGCGGGCCGCGTCGGTAAAGCCCCCTTGATCCACCACAGTGGCGAATGCTTCCATTTCGGTCAGTCGGTCCATTCGGATACCTCAATAACTCATGACGTTTGAGGCGTTATCCCGTTCAATTGGGGCAGGAATGAGAATTCCGTTGGACGATTCAGGGGTATCTGTAGGGATCGTTGATGGCATGGAAACAAGTAAACATGTGTTTCCTTATGGCGTCTAAAGCCAATCGAGCCACTTAAACACTGCAACAAGTGCTGCCGCAACGGCGACCATAGCTATACAAAGCAGGGCAAACGACATTGGCCATTCGGTGCCGGGTAATCCTGCGACGTTCATTCCGAACAGGCCTGTCAAGAATCCCAAGGGCAGGAAAACCCCCGCTATCAATGATAAAACATAGCCGTTTCGACCTTGGCTAAGGGATGCCTGAATATCCAGATGGTCTTGCAAGCCGAGAAGCCGGTCCCGAACCGCGTCCAACGCCTCTAGAGCCAAAGCCATGCGGTTTGCAGGCTCGCGCAGTTGCAGTTTGTCAGCCTCGGTCAAGACCGGACTGTCCAACGCTGCCAATTTTACCAAGGCGTCTTTCTGCGGACCAATGTAGCGACGGAGCTTGATTGTCGTGTGGCGCAGAGGACCCAAGCCCGCCAAGTCTTCGCGCCCGCCTTCAAGCACTGCATCCTCCATGTCGTCTGTCGCCGATGTCAGGCGTAGGGCCGTGTTCTCGATGCGATCTGTTAGTCCAGTTACCAGCAATGTCAGAAACTCTCCGACAGTTTCCGGGCCGATCCCTTCGGCAATTTGCTTCCGAATGTCCTCCAACGCGAAAATTCGACGCATACGAACAGTGACGATCATGTCTGACGTCACCCATAACCGCAGGGATACCATGTCCTCAACGTCTTGACCTTCGTTCAGGTTCACGCCGCGCAGGTTGAGAATCACGCCATCGCCAAGACGATCACATCTGGGCCGCGTTTCGGATTGCGTTAGGGCAGAGGCCGCGATGTCAGGCACATTGGCAGAGAGCCAGTCCGGCAGCTTGGGGTCGCCAAGCTCGAAGTGATGCCATTGGAAGGTCAAAGGGTCGCCGCAAGGCGTATGCCTTGGTTGATTGCGCGCTTGGCATCAAGCTCCGCGGCGACATCTGCACCACCGATAATGTGCAGCGCTGTACCCTTGGCTTCCAGTTGATCCGCAAGCTCACGCATTGGTACCTGTCCCGCGCAAAGGACGATGGTGTCGACCTCAATCACACGCGGATTTTCCCGCGCTTCACCGTCGGAAACATGGAGCCCTTGTGCGTCAATCCGTTCGTAATTGACACCGCCGACCATGTTCACGCCCTTCATCTGTAGCGCAGCGCGATGAATCCAGCCGGTCGTCTTTCCCAATCGCTTGCCAAGCTTTTCGGATTTGCGTTGCAGCAGCGTTACCTGACGCACAGCCGGCTCGGGCTGTGGCCCTTCGGCGGCCAAGCCACCGCGTTTGGCTTCGGGATCAGTGACACCCCATTCTTCCATCCACGCGCCCAGATCTACGGTCGGGCTGTCATCGGTGGTCAGATACTCCGCCACATCGAAGCCGATACCACCTGCACCAATGATCGCTACACGTTTGCCGACCTTGGCACCGCCGCGCAGCACATCAATGTAGGACAGCACGTTGGGGCCATCCTGCCCGTCAATTTGTGGATCACGCGGTGCGACGCCGGTCGCGATGATCACTTCGTCAAACTCTGTCAGCATCTCGGCTGTGGCTTCAGTTCCAAGGCGCAAGTCAATGCTGCTTTTGGCAACCATAGTTTTGTACCAGTCAACAAGACCGAAGAACTCTTCCTTGCCGGGCACCTGTTTGGCCATGTTCAACTGGCCGCCAATTTCATTTTGTTTATCGAACAGGGTCACCTTGTGACCACGCTCCGCCGCAGTAAGCGCTGTCGACAGCCCGGCCGGGCCGGCACCCACAATGGCGATGATTTTGGCCGTAGGGGCAGTCTTGATCACCAGCTCCGTTTCGAAACAGGCTTGAGGGTTCACAAGACACGAACTTATTTTGCCGTTGAAGGTATGGTCCAAGCAGGCTTGGTTGCAGGCGATACATGGCGCAATCTCGGCCGCTCTGCCAGCCTCGGCCTTCGCGACAAAATGCGGGTCCGCTAGAAATGGGCGCGCCATGGACACCATATCTGCGCATCCATCGGCCAATACAGCTTCGGCAACGTCAGGCGTGTTGATCCGGTTCGACGTGATAACGGGGATAGACACCTCACCCATCAGCTTTTTGGTTACCCAAGTGAACGCGCGGCGCGGCACCGATGTGGCGATTGTTGGAATGCGGGCCTCGTGCCAGCCAATGCCGGTGTTGATGATTGTCGCACCCGCTTTCTCGACCTCTTTCGCCAGTTGCACCACCTCTTCCCAAGTGGAGCCGTTGGGGATCAGGTCGATCATGCTGAGGCGGTAAATCACGATGAAGTCGCTGCCCACCGTTTCTCGTACCCGTTTTATGACCTCGATAGGCAGCCGCATCCGGTTTTCATAAGAGCCGCCCCAGCGGTCTTCGCGTTTGTTAGTGTGAGTGACCAGAAACTGGTTCAGAAAATAGCCTTCCGAGCCCATGACTTCGACGCCGTCATAGCCAGCGTCTTTCGCACGGCTGGCTGCAGTCGCAATGTCAGCAATCTGTTTTTCGATTCCGTCTTCATCCAGTTCTTTGGGCGGAAACGGAGAGATCGGAGATTTGATGGCCGACGCGCTGACGCATTCGGGGCCATATGCGTAACGGCCTGCGTGTAGAATTTGCATGGCAATCTTGCCACCAGCTTCATGAACCCGGTCGGTAACCACTTTGTGGTTCGCAATATCATCATCCGAAAATAGACCCGCAGCACCCGGAAACACACCACCTTCGCGGTTTGGAGCCATGCCGCCGGTAACCATCAAAGCAACACCGCCACGCGCACGTTCGGCATAAAACTCTGCAACACGGTTCCAGTCTTTGGTTTCTTCAAGACCGGTATGCATCGAGCCCATAAGAACGCGGTTCTTCAGCGTGGTGAAACCAAGGTCTAGCGGCGCCAGAAGGTTGGGATATGCAGTCATGAGAGTCCTCCAGAGTTCGCCCCAGCATTACTCAGGCTTACGCGCACGTCACGCAAAACGCGGCGTCATGCGCGCAACTTCTCGGGTAAGTCTGATCTTCAAGCAGTCTCGACGCAATGCCGGCGAAACGCTTTCTTCAACATGTCGAGTTCCGACCGCAGCAAGTCCATCTCGGCGCGGATGTCGTCGGACAGAACTTCACCCGTCACAATCGTAAAGCTGTCCAAGGTATCGCCTGTCGGCTTTTCGTTGATCAGAAAGGTTTGCACTCCATCCGTCAGAACCTCGCGAGGGATATTGAAGCGCACATGCCATGTGTTCCCGAGACTTGCGTCCTCGGTGACCGACAAGCCATCCAATTCGCGTTCCAGATGAACCGCGACCAAATCAGGATGGTAGTTTTCCACGGTTTCAGCGCTCAGGACTGCTTCATAGGTTCCGGCCTGAATACGTGTTTTGGTCAGGATGACTTTGCTCATGTGGCGTGTTCCTTAGAAATCGGCGCGCGGGCGGCGGCTGAATGTCACGTCGCGCAGATTGATCTCGTTCATTTCCGGACCCTCGAATATCAAATCCATCCAGATACGCTCTAAACGGCGTTCGCTGATTTTGGTATGCGCTAGATCGAACTCGACCATCATCTCAGAGCCATCCAGCGGCAACTCGCGCACAACTTGCTCCACGTTGGGGCCATATTTGATGTTCAGACGTGCGAAAATTTCTAACGGTTTTTCGGTTTCTACTTCTGTGTCCATTCTCAGGATGTGGTTCTTCCTAAGGCCATCAATGGCATTTTCCGGCAAATCGATAACCAAACTCAGGAAGCTTCCATCAAATTTGAACACATCCATGCGAAGTCCAAATGGTGCAAGATCGCCTTCGCGGGTGTTTCGTACTTGGCGCAGAGTCAGCTCGGAAATTTGGCAATCGTGGTAGACTGTCGCTGAATTGCCAATTCTGGTCCGGCTCTCGACGGCGGCGATACCCACGGGCGATACCGGGCCACGCCAAAGCTCTGGCCGATGCGACCAATCCGATTGCGCGGGTTTGCGGATAGCGTTCGAGCCGATTCGGGGCAAGGTCAGTCGTGCGTCGGCTACATGGGTGACCTGATCAACCCGCCGACGCATTTGACGGGCTTGCGCGCGCAGGTGCCGCAAAAGCGATAAATCTATGGTCTCGGCGTCTTGCACCGCGGCCTCCCAACGGCGCAAGGTCCGGCGGTGAAGCCGCCGTCGCACGAATTCTCGCATCCGATCCATCATAGGTGTTGAGACAGTCCTGTTAGCTTTGAATTAGACGGCTAGCATTGTTTCTATATTGCAAACAATGGTTTCAACCAAGTATTCGGCGAAGGAGTCCCGTCTTGGCAACATTTCCAACAGAAGAGCGAGTAGCGTTCTTGGTTGCCACAGCTTGGCTTTCCATCAGGACATTGCCAAAGTCATACAGTGTCTGAAGGCCGTCCGCGCTGCTGATAGGCGCGTCTTTTAGACCAAGAACCGACAGTGCTACCACCGAGTTCTTCACATCAAAGTAACCACGCCAGTAGGTATTCGTCGTTTCTGCCAACAAAGGCGTGCCGATATCCCGTGCGTGAACAAAAAAGGCCCCGTTACGGGTAAAACTGTCGAGTATCTCGACGGTACCAGCATCTCCAGTCGCACTTAGCACTGCTTTCCCGGACTCGGAGTTAAAAAACTCATCCAAGGCCGTTTCGGATTCACCAATTGTAGGACCGTTCTTTCCAGCAGGGAGCACCGACGCAGTTGCAATGGCATTCACAAAGGGTTGCGGCAGTTCTTCATCGCCTGAAATGGCTGCGCAGTTGCCGAACACGACAAACGCTTGTGCTGGACGATGTTTCGAGGATTCCCGGTCAACACAGAAACCAGTTGGCCCGCGCAAAACAATCCGGTCGGCAGTGACGGTAATCTCCGTTTGGGCCGCTTTCGATCCGCTATTGGAAAGTCCGGCCAGCGGGTTTTCCCCGCAAGCCGATACTGCAAATGCAACTGCCGTAAGAACAACCGTCAAGCGCACTGGATCAGAGATCCATGTAGATATGCTGCTCTGCCTTAGCACCCGGGTGGGTACAGGCACCAAACTTCGCAGAGCCGACCAGCTGCGAATATTTCCACAGCGCACCGGAAGCGTAAATCGTGTCGCGCGGGCCTTTCCAGTTGGCTTTGCGCTCTGCGAGCTCGTCATCAGTAAGATCCACACTGATTTCACCAGAGATCGCGTTCAACGTAATCACGTCGCCGTTCTTGAGCAGCGCAATCGGACCACCATGCGCAGCTTCCGGGCCGACATGGCCCACGCAGAATCCACGGGTCGCTCCAGAGAAACGACCGTCGGTGATCAATGCCACCTTCTTGCCCATGCCTTGCCCGGAAAGTGCCGCAGTGGTCGCCAGCATTTCGCGCATGCCGGGGCCGCCCGCGGGTCCCTCGTTGCGGATAACCAGCACTTCGCCTTCTTCGTATTCGCGCGTTTGAACCGCGTCGAACGCATCTTCTTCGCACTCGAACACACGCGCTGGGCCAGTGAACATCTGGTGCTGGGAGGACATGCCTGCGACCTTCACGATTGCACCTTCAGGGGCGAGGTTGCCCTTGAGGCCAACAACACCGCCTGTTTTCGAAAGCGGCTCACCGATCGAGTAGATCACCTTGCCGTCAGCTTCCAACTCCACGCGGTCTATTTCTTCGCCGATGGAATAGCCAGTTGCGGTCATGCAGTCTTCGTGGATTAGACCCGCTTTGCGCAGCTCTTTCATGATGACAGGAACACCGCCCGCTTCATAAAGGTCCTTGGCCACATACTGCCCGCCGGGTTTCAGATCGACGAAGTACGGCGTGTCACGGAAAATCTCGCAGACGTCATCCAGATCGAAGTCGATGCCAGCCTCATGCGCCATTGCTGGCAGGTGCAGACCGGCATTGGTCGACCCACCGGTACAGGCAACAACCCGCGCTGCGTTCTGAAGGGATTCCAGCGTCACGATATCCCGCGCGCGAATGTTCTTCTCCAGCAGGTTCATGACCGCTTGGCCGGACGCGATGGAATAGTGATCGCGGCTCTCATATGGCGCAGGTGCACCAGCGGAGTTTGGCAGCGCCAAACCAATCGCCTCGGACACGCAGGCCATGGTGTTGGCCGTGAACTGACCGCCACAAGCGCCCGCAGACGGGCAAGCAACGCGCTCCAGCGTGCGCAGAGCCTCGTCGGACATATTGCCTGCTTGATGTTCGCCCACCGCTTCGAATACGTCTTGGACGGTGACGTCCTTGCCGTTCAGCCGGCCCGGAAGGATGGAGCCGCCGTAAATAAACACCGAAGGTGTGTTGAGGCGGATCATCGCCATCATCATACCCGGAAGGGATTTATCACAGCCTGCCAAGCCCACAATAGCGTCGTAGCAGTGGCCGCGCATGGTTAACTCAACCGTGTCGGCAATGGCTTCGCGCGACGCCAAAGAGGACCGCATGCCCTCGTGACCCATCGCGATACCGTCGGTCACGGTGATCGTGGTGAATTCACGCGGAGTACCGTTGCCTTGCTTGACGCCCAGTTTCACGGCTTGTGCCTGACGGTTCAGGGAAATGTTGCAGGGGGCGGCCTCGTTCCAGCAGGTTGCGACACCCACGAAAGGCTGGTGAATTTCCTCGTCGCCAAGGCCCATCGCATAGAAATATGACCGGTGTGGCGCCCGCGACGGGCCCTCGGTCACATGACGGCTGGGCATGTTGGTTTTGTCGGTAGGTTTCTTCAGCATGGATGGCTCCCTCAAAAGCGTTGCGAAACGGAATAAAGCCCAAGCCCAACAGGCACAAGCGCGATTGCACCTGAGGTTTTGCGGCGATAGCGTGGCGAAAACCACGTTGAGGCGCTTGCATATGCTCAGAACTCCGGCTTTCGAGGCCTTTATAGCGCCCGCCCGCGTCTATCCAGCATTTTGGCGAATTGTCATAGGCTTGCTCACAGGCCTCGGCGTTTACATGTTGGGTGCAGCGGTTGTCTTATGGTTCGGGATCGACCTGCTCTCCGGTGTGTTCCCCGAATTGGAAGGTCTGGATGCCTTCGCGCTTCTTTACGGTAACGGTACATCGCCTGGCCAAATGGCCTTAATCCTTGCGACCTTTATCCCTATGGGCTTGGGAGCCTTCGCGATGGCTGCGTGGCACTGGCGTGGCCCTGCGTCCCTTTTTGGACCTTCGCCAAGGTTTTGGCGTAACTTTTTCATTGCGATAGCGGTGCTGGCCGCCGCGAATGCTATCTTCTTCGCGGCAGAGCGCCTCATCGCGCCTGAAACCTATGCTCCCAACGTGCCCTTTGCGGCTTGGATCAAGCATTTGACTTGGGCGGTACCGCTCCTGTTCATCCAAACCACGTCCGAGGAGCTGGTCTTTCGGGGCTACCTCCAACAGCAGCTCGCAGCGCGGTTTAACAGCCCGATAATATGGATGATATTGCCAGCATTGTTATTCGGTGCGGGGCACTACGATGATACGATAGACCCGACACTTGCCCTATTGATCGTATTTGCCACAACGATGTTCGGGATTATCGCGGCGGATCTAACCCGCTTAACAAGCAATCTTGCCGCTGCGATGGGCTTTCACTTCGCCAATAACTTTGTTGCGCTACTATTGGTCGGTGTTCCGGGTGAGTTGTCGGGGCTTGCACTTTATCATGCGCCATTCACAATGGATGATACGTCCATCCTTATGAACTACATCATCCTTGATATAGCTGTGATGTTCGTGATCTGGGCCGTTCTCCGCCGCGCGTTGCGTTGATTGCAATTTCCCAGCCTCGGGATTATCTGGACATAAGCAACGGGAGCAGAGCCTCATGAACTGGATTTCCAACTACGTCCGGCCAACCATCAACTCGCTATTCTCGCGCCGGGAGGTGCCTGAGAACCTTTGGACCAAATGCGACGAGTGCGGCACGATGCTGTTCCATCGCGAACTGTCTGACAACCAGAACGTGTGCTCCAACTGCGACCATCACATGCCGATCACAGCGCGCGAGCGGTTCACCGCACTGTTCGACGGTGGGATATTTACAGAGGTTGCTGTCCCCGCGCCTGTGGCCGACCCGCTGCACTTCAAAGATCAAAAGAAATATCCGGACCGCATGAAGGCTGCCGTTAAGAAGACCGGTGAGAAGGAAGCGATGTTGGTTGCCGAAGGTGAAATCCTTCGCACGCCAATCGTGGCTGCTGCGCAAGATTTTAGCTTCATGGGCGGCTCGATGAGCATGTATGTCGGGAATGCAATCATCGCGGCTGCTGAACGCGCCGTGGAAAAACGCCTTCCGTTGGTTCTTTTTTCCGCTGCTGGCGGTGCGCGGATGCAAGAAGGCATTCTTGGCCTGATGCAGATGCCGCGTACGACCATCGCGGTCGAGATGCTAAAAGAAGCGGGCTTACCCTACATCGTTGTGTTGACCCATCCAACGACAGGCGGCGTAACGGCGTCCTATGCGATGTTGGGCGACGTGCAGATTGCTGAACCGAATGCGCTTATCGGCTTCGCAGGCGCGCGCGTGATTGAGCAAACCATCCGTGAAAAACTGCCTGAGGGCTTCCAGCGCGCTGAATATTTGCTCGACCACGGCATGCTGGATCGGGTGACACACCGCAAGAATATCAAGAACGAATTGGTAACGATCATCCGTATGCTCACTGGCCTGCCCCCTGCGGTCCAAGGCGATTTACCGGCACCAGCGCCAGAAGCCGAGGCGGGCGTGAAGCCTGCGGAACCCGCCAAGTGACACAATCCAGCGACGCTATCCTCGACAGGATGATGGCGCTTCACCCCAAGATCATAGACCTGACCCTTGACCGCGTATGGCGCTTGCTGGAAACGCTTGACCATCCCGAGACCAAGTTGCCGCCGGTAATTCACATCGCTGGGACCAATGGAAAAGGGTCTACACAAGCGATGATCCGCGCTGGAATGGAAGGCGCTGGCAAGTTGGTTCACGCCTACACCTCGCCACATCTGGCACGGTTTCACGAGCGTATTCGCCTTGCCGGGAAATTGATTTCAGAAGAGTACCTCACCGAGGTTCTTGACGAATGTTACACGTCCAACGGGCCTGACTCGATCACCTATTTCGAGATTACGACAGTCGCCGCTTTGCTCGCTTTTAGCCGTATTAGAGCCGATTTTATACTTTTGGAGGTAGGTCTGGGCGGGCGGCTGGACGCCACGAATGTGATCGCTAAGCCAGAGGTTTCGGTGATCACGCCGATCTCTATCGACCACGAGAGTTATTTGGGTAATACGCTTTCCAAGATCGCCTTCGAAAAGGCCGGCATCATCAAGCGTAGTGTGCCTTGCGTGGTCGGACCTCAGCCTGATGAAGCGATGGAAGTGATCGAAGCACAAGCAGCCAAACTTGGTGCTCCCCTTCTGGCGTATGGGCAGCACTGGCACGTCTGGGAAGAACGCGGTCGGCTGATTTTCCAGGACGAACGCGGCCTGATGGATCTGCCATTGCCCGCCCTGTTGGGTGCGCACCAAATCCAGAATGCAGGTGCTGCGCTTGCCGTTCTCCGGCATCTTGGCTTTGATGAGACCGCTTGCGAGGCTGCGATGGGTCAAGCGGTTTGGCCCGCCCGCATGCAGCGCTTGAAAACTGGGCCATTGGTGGATGCTGCAGGTTCCGCGGAGCTCTGGCTTGATGGCGGGCACAACCCCGCAGCGGGGGAGGCACTGTCTGCACTTTTGAAGACACTGCCCCCGAAACCGACCCATTTGGTGTGTGGGATGCTTAATACCAAAGACGTCGTTGGCTATATGAGACCGCTCGCCGAGATAGCCCAAACTCTCCACGCTGTTCCAATTCCGGGGGAGCAGGCGACGTTATCAGCAGAACAAACTGCTACCGCTGCGCGGGAGGCGGGCTTGCAAGCGCAGGAGTCAGAAACGGTCTTGGCTGCGATCAAAGATATATCTTCAATCGACCCAAACGCCCGCATTCTGATTTGCGGCTCGCTTTACCTTGCTGGTGGTGTATTGCGCGAAAACGGCTAAGTTAGAGCCTGTTCAGTACCCCATTCCGCAGCCTGCATTTCGCGCAACCGCGACGCGGTGCGTTCGAATTCGAACACGCCTTCGCCCTCAAGATACAGCCGTTCTGGTTGCGCAGCTGCTGAGCAAATCAGTCGAACCTTGCCTTCATACAAGGCGTCAATCAGGGTCACGAAGCGCTTTGCTTCGTTAAAGTTGTCACGCGAAAGGCAGGGGATGTCCTCAAGCACCAGAACGCGCACGTTTTCGGCCACAGCAAGATAGTCTGCCGCGCCTAAAGGTTGGCCGCATAGGTCAAAGAAGCTTGCCCGCGCGATCCCGTTTCGAAACGCCGGAAGGGTCAAATCACGCCCTTTGACCCGAAGAATCAATGGCTCGGCTGCGCCACCCGTAAGGCTTTGCCAGATATCAGAAATCTTCGCCTTTGCCACCGCGTTTGCAGGTGAGAAATAGACCTGCTCGCCTTCCAGCCGATCCTGACGGTAATCGGTCTCGGATGCCAGCTCGTGTACCGTCATACGGCTCTTTAGAAGGTCGATGAACGGGACAAAAAGATTGCGGTTCAATCCGTTCTTATACAGATCATCCGGCACCCTGTTCGAAGTCGTTACGATAACGACACCACTGGCAAAGAGGTTTTCGAACAGCCGCCCGACAATCATCGCATCAGTGATGTCGCTGATCTGCATTTCGTCAAAGCACAGAAGGCGGACATCTTGGGCAATGTCATCGGCAACCGGTTTGATCGCGTCGTCCACACCGGTTTTCCGCGCTTCGTGCATCGCACTGTGCACCTCTTGCATGAAGGCATGAAAGTGTACGCGGCGCTTGCGCGGTTCTGGCACGGTCTCAAAAAACAGGTCCATCAGCATCGACTTGCCGCGACCAACGCCACCCCACAGATACAAGCCCTTCACAGGCACATCATCTGTACCAAACAATCCGAACAGCTTCTTTTTGCCCGTTGAATTTGCCATCTCTTCAGCGACGATATCAAAAAACGGCAGAGCCTCGATCTGCGCGGGGTCTGGGTTGATTTCCCCCGCTTGGACCTTGGCGTTGTATCTGTCTGTCAAAAGCATGTGGCACGTCTCATCAGTATTGCTTACCTCGTGTCGCAATATTCCTGAATTGACGCAAACCTGAAATTCACCGACGGTCTCGCGATGGAACAAACACGTACCCCTCTTTTCACTCCGGTTCTCATTGTCGGTTGCATCATAATGATGCTCGGCTTCTCGATCCGCGCGAGCTTTGGAGTGTTCCAGATTCCCATCGCTGAGGAATTTGGATGGCCGCGCGCCGATTTCAGTCTCGCTATCGCAATCCAGAACTTGGCTTGGGGTATCGGTCAGCCGATTTTCGGCGCGATTGCGGAAAAAATGGGGGACCGGAAAGCGATTATTCTGGGTGCCCTATTCTACGCTGCAGGGCTAGTTTTATCGTCTTTTGCTATCACGCCGGGCGAGCACCAGTTTTATGAGATACTTGTAGGTTTCGGAATTGCCGGGACGGGCTTCGGGGTGATCCTTGCTATGGTTGGCCGCGCCACGTCGGACGAGAACCGGTCGATGGCTCTGGGAATCGCGACTGCTGCGGGCTCTGCCGGTCAGGTTTTTGGCGCACCCGCAGCGGAATTCTTGTTGGGCTATTTCCCTTGGCAATCGGTCTTCCTGATCTTTGCTGCTGTCATGCTTCTGTCATTGTTTGCGCTTCCGCTTATGCGCGCACCCATGGCGACACGGTCGGAGTTGGAAGTTAGCTTGGGGACAGTCCTAAAGCGCGCCTTTAGGGATCCATCCTATACGATGATCTTTCTGGGCTTCTTCTCCTGCGGCTATCAACTCGGATTTATCACCGCCCACTTTCCAGCGTTTATCACAGAGGTATGCGGCCCAATCTCAGGCGGCGGCTTGTTGGCGGGTATGGGGATTACCACCACGTCAGCTTTGGGCGCCCTGTCCATTGCTCTGATCGGGCTGTCCAATATCGGGGGAACGATCCTTGCGGGGTATCTGGGAAAGCGGCACTCCAAGAAATACCTGCTCGCGGGCATCTACGCAGGGCGAACGGTCGTCGCCGCGTGGTTCATCCTGACCCCAATGACGCCAACAACGGTGATCATCTTCAGCCTCGCAATGGGGAGCCTGTGGCTCGCGACGGTGCCCCTCACCTCCGGTCTTGTGGCGCATATCTTTGGGCTTCGCTACATGGGCACGCTTTATGGAATCGTCTTCTTTTCCCACCAGTTAGGGTCTTTTTTGGGCGTCTGGCTTGGTGGAAAGCTCTACGATGTGACAGGCGACTATACGCTGGTTTGGTGGCTCGGTATCGGCGTTGGTGCGTTCAGTGCGATCGTGCATTTACCCGTGCGGGAAAAACCGTGGTCGGCTCAACCGGTGTAGACCACGGGAAACCAATCCTCACGCAATTTGTCACCGGCTTTCATCCCGTGACCCGGAAAGGGCGGAGAAGTGCGACCGGGCCGTTCAACAAACCGCGCGTCATCCCCGACAAACCGCAACGACAACGCGCGGCGGCGGCTTGCCGCTTCATTACCGCGCGCACCATGGGCGGTTCTGAAGTCAAACAAGACAGCATCACCCGGTTCCATTGGCCATTCCAGAACGTCGTCGTCGGCAGGGTTCGGTACGTCAATCCATTGATCTTCCGAAGCATAGAAATCGCTGTTATCGGCCCAAGACACAGGTCGGACCATGCGGTCCCATTTATGTGATCCAGCGATGAAACGAAGACTGGCTTCGCGCACAGGATCAAGCGGGATCCAAAGGCTAACTGTTTGTGAGCCCTCGACGAAATAGTATGGGGAGTCCTGATGCCAAGGCGTCGGTTTCGGTGTGCCCGGTTCTTTAACCAGCACGTGATCATGAAAGATTTGCGCCGTATCAGAGACCATTGCACGGGCGGCCAGTTCTGCTGCCGGGCTGTCGCGGATCACGCGTTCGAATTCGGGAATGCGCTGCCAATTGCAGTAGTCGTCGAAGAAGCGTCCTTGGGTCACAGCGTTCTCTGACGCGTATTCACCTGGCTCACGCATGTTGCGCTCTATCCCGTCGGACATGACGTCCACCCAGTCTTTGAACACGCCACGCACCACAACGGCGCCATCGCGCTGGAAGTCTGCAATCTGCTGGTCGGAAATCATGCGGCTTTCCATTGATCAAGGATATAGCGGCAGGTCATCAAATCCAGATGCGCCCCGCCCCCATTTTTGCAGATCGTGATGTCATCAGGCGATCGTTTGAACGCGCTTGGCGTATAGAAATCGCCCTGAATATCTCCGCGTTGTATTGCTCCACTTTCAAGCGGGATTTTCAGCTCCCCGATATGGTCCAGTGTAGTCTCGAAGCTGTCAACAAACAGCTTCGCGCGTTGCAACGCCTTGTCGTCAACTTCCCGCATATCTGGGCGGTAAGCGCCAATTAGGTCCAGATGCTGGCCAGCTTGAAGCCATTCACCTTTGAGAATTGGCTCCGTTGTCATTGTGGCAGTGCAGATGATCTGGGCCTGCTGGACGGCATCAGCTAAATCCGCGATGGAGGTCGCTCCATTGGCCTCAGCGAAGGTCGTCGCGTAGTCCGTATTTCTACCCCACACAATATAGCGGGAATGCGGAAAAGCGCTGCGATAGGCGTCGATCATATTGCCTGCAACAGTGCCGGTTCCGATCACAAGGATCGTGTCCGGATCAGGGTTTGCTAACAGCTTCGCGGCATACAGGCTGTCACCCGCAGTCTTCCATTTGGTGACCAGATGGAAGTCGACCAATGCTTCCAGCTCTCCCGTTTCGTCGGAAAACATCGAGACCGACCCATTGACCACCGGTCGCCCCGCAGCTTTGTTTCCAGGGAAAATAGTGGCGGACTTCACAGCCACACCCAAGCCGTCGATCCAAGCGGAACGCGAGAGCAATGTATCGGGATCGCGGTACAAAAAGGTATCACCAATTTCGGCTTTAGGCAGCGTATGACCAGCGGCGAGCGCGTTTGTCAGGCCTGCCCAGCTAATAGCAGCCTCGCCTTCTTCGAATCCGATGATGTCGATGCTCAAGCTGCAGCCTCCTCGGCACTTAAAAGCCCGTGTGATACCAAGCAGTCTGCCCAGCCTTGCGGGTTTTCGAACAGGTGGGCTTTCCAGCCCCGCGATAGCGCCATGTCGATGTTATCGACGCGGTCGTCGGCAAACAGCAAGGATTCAGGCGCAAGGCCACAATCATCTTCCAGCATCTGGTAGATTTTCGGGTCAGGTTTGATCACCTGCATGTGGCCGGAAATGTAGCGACGATCGAACTCGCCAAGGTAGCTATACACCGTTTCGGCATAGTCGAAACTGCCGATGCCAAAGTTGCTGAGCGCAAATACCGGAACGCTTTTGCTGCGCAAGGCCCGAAGCAGCTTCACGGAATGGTCTATGGTGGGCGATGCCATTTCAATCCAGTGATCATGCCACATCCGAATTTCATCGCGCCATTTCGGGTACGCTTCTGCTGCCTCGTAGATCGTCTCTTTGAACGGCCCACCCAGATCAACCTTGTCGTTCATTCCGTGCAAATCGACTTCGGCAAACATCGCCTTGCGACGGTCTTCCCCGATTGCGCTGTCGTAAAAACGCTCCGGTTGCCACTCGATCAGCACGTTGCCGATGTCGAAGATAACTGCCTTGATCATGCGTATAGAGCCTCCGCGTGGAAGGTGATGTGGTCTTCCATGAAGGTGGAGACGAAGAAATATGAGTGATCGTAGCCTGGCTGCATCCTGAAGATAATTTCCTGACGCTTGGCAGCCGCGGCTTGGGCGAGCGTCTCGGGTTTCAGCAGGTCGAGGAATTGGTCCTTCGTGCCTGTGTCGATCAGAATTGGCCCGTCGAAGCCGTGTTTCGCCATCAGCAGGCTGGCATCATGTTCGGCCCATTCATCCTCTTCAAAGCCCAGATACGCCGTAAACTGTCTGCGTCCCCAATCTGAATCGGTAGGATTGCAGATCGGAGAAAATGCCGAGACGCTGGCAAAGCGGCCAGTTTCGCGCATCGCGATCGTTAGCGCACCATGACCGCCCATAGAGTGGCCGGTGATTGCTTGCCGCGTTACATCCAGCGGGAATTTGTCGAATACCAGATCGGTCAATTCCTTGGTGATATAATCATACATCTGAAAATGTGGCGCCCACGGGTTTTGTGTGGCGTTGACGTAGAAGCCCGCGCCTTGGCCCAGATCGAATGCCTCGTCATTGGCGATGTCGTCACCTCGGGGTGAGGTGTCGGGGAAGATCAACGCGATACCTTGCTCCGCAGCCCAGCCTTGGGCGGCAGCTTTCACCATGGCGTTCTCGTGGGTGCAGGTTAGGCCGGACAGATACCATAGGACAGGCACTGGACCGTCCTTCGCCTCGGCGGGTAGAAACAGCCCGAATGTCATATCGCAATCGCAGCTTTCGGAGCGGTGGGAATAGACGCCTTGGACTCCGCCAAAGCACGCGTTTTCGGAAATCGTTTCCATGGTGTCTCCTTTAGCTGACCCAACCTATTACCAGCGACACCGTCAGAATGCTGACGGCGGTTGAGATAAGAATACTGGCGGAAACCCGCGTCGGGGCAACCCCATAATGCTGGGCGATCATGTAAACATTGCCCGCGACTGGCAAGGCGGCGGCGGCAATCATCACGGAAGCCGAATAGGGGTCCACCGCAAACAGCCACAACGCCGAGACAGCAACCGCAGCGGGATGAAGCACTAGTTTCGAGAAAGACAGCCAGGTTGCCACCTCCATACGTTCCGCTGATTTGGTCGCGAGCGAAGCGCCGATTGCAAACAACGCTCCCGGAGTTGCGGCACCGCCAAGGATAGACAGGAATTCGTTTAGTGGCACCGGAATGGGCATTGCAGAAGCAGACCAGGCAAACCCGAGCACGATAGAAACGATCATCGGGTTTTTGATCAGGCCCGTTCCCACGGTTTTGAGTATCCCGAGTGACATGCGCCCGTCGCGTGATCCGGTGATCAGGATGACCACGAGGCTGCCGAAGAAGATCAGGTCCACCGCCAAGATCAGCATAACTGGTCCGATGGCGTTTTCGCCCATGAGAAGAACCAGCATTGGAACGCCAAGAAAGCCGACATTACCGATAACGCCGCATTGCGCCTCGATGGCCGCTTCCTCAACCGATCGCCACCGAAGCAACGCGACGGAGGTGACGATCAGATAGACCAGTGCCGTGGCCCAGAAATAGGCGACGATGTAGCTCCAGTCCAAAATCTCGACCAGTGACAGGTTGGCGGAGAACCGGAACAGCATGGCCGACAAGGCGAAGTAGAAAACAAATTTCGTCAAATAGCCGGTTGCTTCGGGTGTGAAGAACTTCACCCGTCCAGCCCAATAGCCCACACCGATAATGGCGAAAAAGGGCAGCGTTTTCAGAAATATCTCCAGCATCGCCTTCCCCGATATCACGGTCTCGGGAAAGGCAACAGTGGCTTAGCCGCTGCCGATCAAAACACCGGCGGCCAGAACCAGTGCGCCACCAAGAACGACCTGCAAGGCTGCGCGGAAGAACGGCGTTTCCATGAAGCGGTTCTGAATCCACGCAATGGCCCAAAGCTCGATGAACACGACGATGGCGGCGATGGTGGTGGCAGTCCAGAAATCCGTGATCAGGTAAGGCAGCGCGTGCCCCAAACCACCGACGGTGGTCATTATCCCCGAGGCGAACCCACGCTTCCAAGGTGAGCCACGACCTGACAATTGCCCGTCATCTGACGCCGCTTCGGTGAAGCCCATTGAGATACCGGCGCCGACCGAAGCAGCGAGACCCACAAGGAACGTGTCCCAGGTATTGCCCGTTGCAAAGGCTGCGGCGAATATCGGGGCAAGGGTCGAGACCGAGCCGTCCATGAGACCCGCCAAACCTGGTTGGACCCAAGTCAACACAAACTGGCGGTGCGCTTCCTTGTCCTCGGTGTCGCGTACTTCGCCATCAACTTTTGCTGTCAAATCAGCTGCGGTTTGCTCGTGGCCAGCCTCCGCCGCGGCCAAATCACCTAACAGTTTACGGGTATCGGCATCGGTGGTCCGTTTGGCGGCAAGTTCATAGAACCGTTGCGCGTCGCGTTCCATTTGTCCGGCCTGTTCGCGAATTTTTTCGAGACCGAGGTTTTCAACCAGCCAAATGGGCGAACGTGCATAGAAGCCCGCAACATGCTCTCGGCGCAAAAGAGGTATGACATCACCGAACCGCTTCTTGTGCAGATCAATTAGCATCTGTCGGTGGGTGTCTTCTTCCGCAGCCATGGCTTCAAAAATCTCGGCAGTTGCGGCAAAGCTTTCGCGTAAACGCTCGGCGTATCCTCGGTAGATGCGTGCGTCATCTTCCTCGGACGAGATCGCCAAAGCGAGGACTTCTTGCTCGGTTAGATCAGTGAAGCGACGTCGGAAGCTGACGGAGGGAAGCATCGGGAACTCCTAAATTAGAATAGTTCTAAAATAGAGAATTCGTTGGGGAGTTCAACCCTTAGAATAAAGTGAACTGATCGGTTCAAAACGCGCTTGTAAAAGTGAACGACTCGGTTTAGATAGCTGTATATGAACTGATCGGTTCACTTTTTGAAGGATAAGAATCATGAACACTCTCAAGTCTGCCCTGATCGCTGCCTCTGTTGCTTTTGCTGGCCCTGCGCTGGCTGACGGAGGTGCGTCATTCGTATATTTCCCCAACCTTACCTACCCTACACAGGATGTGACCGTGACTCGGGTTCAATCCAGCACGCTGGAGCAAGCCCCCAAGGGTTGCAGCTTGCTTGAACTTGGTGCGGGCGTTCAGAAAGATGTGTGCGGTACGCTCACACAATCTGAACTGGTAAAACGCAAGCTTGCGCAGGACGAGTAGCTCCCCCTACTTGGAAGCGTGAGTCTGGGCGGGCATCATAGCCCGCCCTTAATCATTGGCGGACATTGCCCAAACTAAACTGTATGGTCTATAATAGCGCATTAAGGCGGGAGGCACTCACTTGGACGGAAACACACCTGAAATCAAACGCGGCCGCAAATACGATCAAGTGATCGCAGGTGCGCGCGACGTGTTTCTGGCGCAGGGTTTCGAAGGTGCAAGTGTTGACTTGATCGCGCGTGAAGCCGGCGTCTCGAAAGCCACGCTCTACAGCTATTTTCCGGACAAGCGCATTCTGTTCATCGAGGTTGCCAAGCAGGAATGCGCCTCGCAGGCTGATCGCGCCTTACAGGTGGATTCAACCGATGTTCCGGTCCGCGAAATGCTGACGATCATGTCGCATAAAATGATGGAGTTTCTGACCTCCAACTTCGCGCAGCGCATCTTCCGGATTTGCGTGGCCGAGTCGGATCGTTTTCCAGAACTCGGCCGTGAATTCTATGCGTCTGGCCCTAAACTGTTGGAAGACCGCCTGAGCGAATATTTCAAGCATGCCTGCGAACGTGGCGAGTTGAAGATCGACGATCTGGGTCTTGCCGCAATGCAATTCCAAGAACTCGTGAAGTCGGAAATCTTCGTGAAGATGATCTTCAATATCATCGAAAAGCCGACCGACGCCGAAGTGGACCGCATCATCGACGGGGCAGTTGACATGTTCTTGGCGCGATACGGTGTCTAGTTAACCCGCCGCAGCATAAGTTTGTTGCCGTCTTTGCGCGTCTCGAAATGCTTCAACTTACGCATTAGGTCACTTAGCTTTTTCTCACCATATGTGCGCGTGTCGAAATCCGGATTGTCCGCCATCACGAGCTGACCCAGCGCACCCAAGTCATACCACTCGTCATCAGTGTTCATCTTGTCCATGGCCCTCAGGATCAGGGGCGTTGCCTTGGTCGGGTTTTCTTTCGTGGTGGATGGTTTGGGATCACTTCCACGCGCAGGCGCGGGTTCCTCAATCAGGTTTTCTATAAAGATAAACCGGTTGCACACGTTTCGAAGGGCTTCCGGTGCCTTGCGTTCGCCAATTCCGATAACTTCCAGACCCTCTTCCCTGATGCGCGACGCGAGACGGGTGAAGTCACTGTCCGACGAAACCAGCACAAACCCGTCAAAGCGACCCGTGTGCAATATATCCATAGCGTCAATGACCAAACCGATATCGGACGCGTTCTTGCCCTTGGTATTTGCGGTTTCCTGATGGGCTACCAAGCCAAGCGCCCGGATTTTATCCGTCCATTTCTTCAGTTGCCCACTCGACCAATCACCATAGACGCGTCGCAAAGCCGGCTCGCCAAAGGTCGTGACCTCTTTCAAAACCGCCTCCGCATTGTCCGCAGGAATATTGTCGGCGTCGATTAACACCGCGTAGAGCTGTCGAGAACGCTCAGCCACTAGTAGATCACGACTGACCGGATCGACTCGCCTGAATGCATCAAATCGAAACCTTTGTTGATGTCGTCGAGCCCCATTGTATGCGTGATCATTGGGTCGATTTCAATTTTGCCGTCCATGTACCAGTCAACAATCTTGGGAACATCGGTGCGGCCACGTGCGCCACCAAAAGCAGTGCCACGCCAGCTGCGGCCTGTGACTAACTGGAAGGGTCGAGTACTGATTTCCGCACCTGCGGGCGCCACTCCGATGATGATCGATTCACCCCAGCCCTTATGCGCAGCTTCCAAAGCGGTCCGCATCACGCCAACATTGCCAGTCGCATCAAACGTATAGTCCGCGCCACCCTTTGTAAGGGCGACCAGATAGGCAACGAGATCGCCGTCAACCTCGGTGGGATTTACGAAATCTGTCATGCCGAAACGCGTCGCCATCTCGACCTTCGACGGGTTGATGTCCACGCCGACGATCTGATCTGCCCCGGCAAGTCGAAGGCCTTGAATGACGTTCAGGCCAATGCCACCAAGCCCGAACACGATGGCGCGCGACCCGATCTCGACTTTGGCGGTATTGATTACGGCACCAATTCCGGTTGTGACACCGCAGCCGATGTAGCAAATTTTCTCAAATGGGGCGTCTTCGCGAACTTTGGCCAAAGCGATCTCTGGAACAACCGAGTGGTTCGCAAAAGTTGAGCAGCCCATGTAGTGCAGAATCGGATCACCATCGAGGGTCGAGAACCGGGATGTCCCGTCTGGCATAAGCCCCTGCCCTTGTGTTGACCGGATAGACTGACACAGATTGGTTTTCGGGTTCAGGCAGTATTCGCACTCACGGCATTCAGGCGTGTAGAGGGGGATAACATGATCCCCCTTTTTCAGGGTCGTGACGCCGGGCCCAACATCCACAACCACACCCGCACCCTCATGCCCAAGAATGGCAGGGAACAGACCTTCAGGATCCGCACCGGACAGAGTGAACTCGTCGGTATGACAAATTCCCGTAGCTTTCATCTCAACAAGCACCTCACCTTCGCGGGGGCCGTCCAGATTCACATCCATGATTTCAAGCGGTTTCCCTGCTTCGACGGCGACGGCTGCTCTGGTGCGCATGTTGTGATCCTCTTTCAGTGCGTTGAGGTCAACCTTGCGCATAGTCGCGCTGAAATCAATCGCCATGGGTTTGCTCTCGTATGTCAGACGCAGTAAACCGCTGTGATGCGATTCCTTTTGCCACTTCTGCTCCTGCTTGCCGCCTGTGATGATCAATTCGCAGATCCTGCAGATTTTGACGGGCAACCGCGTTGTGGCGCGGAGGCCTATTACAGCTTGCTTGGTAAAAAGGCGTCGGCATTGGACAACGTGGATTTGCCCAAATCTTCGCGGGTTCTGCGCCCTGATGACGTTATCACCATGGATTTCAGCCCCGATCGGTTAACCATTGATATCGATAGGTCCGGTTTGATTTCCAGCGTAACCTGCCGCTAGCGATCCCTCACACGTCAGACCTTTGACCGCACCCGCAATAGGGGTAGAACATCGATATGGCAAAGGCAGTAAAGAAACCCCAGAAACGGGCTAAACCAGCTTCGAAAATCAGGCAGGAAAAACCCAAACGCTCCATTTTCTGGTGGATTGGCGTGGTGCCTTATCTGGCGGTACGTTGGGGATGGCGCTTGGTGATTGCGGTAGCACTGTTCATTTTCACTGTCGTGGTGCTTTACGCATTCGTGAATCCCCCTACGACCGCCTATATTTTCTCTGAAAACTGGCGGCTGGAGGATACAAGGCGCGACTGGCGCGATTTCGAAACCATCTCGCCGCATATGGCACATGCAATTGTGGCTGCCGAAGATGCAAACTTTTGCAATCACTGGGGTTTCGACATGGCCGCGATCCGCGATGCGCTAGAAGATGGTGGTGGACGCGGTGCATCGACCATTTCGCAGCAGACCGTAAAGAACGTATTTCTCTGGCACGGGCGGAACTGGACGCGAAAGGCACTCGAGGCTGCGATCACACCAGTGGTTGAGACGATTTGGACCAAGCGTCGCATCTTGGAAGTCTACATGAATGTCGCAGAGTTCGATGAAGGTGTGTTCGGCGTCGGTGCCGCAGCACCTTGGTACTTTGGCGTCGACGCCAAGGATTTGACTATGCGCCAAGCCTCTTTGCTTGCTGCGATATTGCCAAATCCGAAGGGGCGCTCGGCAAAAAGGCCGTCCGCATACATTCAAAAACGTGCGCGATCTATCGCTGCCGGGGCGGCTACGATCCGCGCTGACGGGCGCAATCAGTGTTTCGAAGGTTGAAAAACCTTTCCAACATTGCCATGACAAACAGACTGAATTCTCTCATTGGATAATGTGATGAACCGCCTTTACCACGCTCCGCTCTCTCCGTTTTGCCGCAAGGTGCGCCTTGTTTTGGCTGAAAAGAAGGTTGAGGTTGAGCTGGTTGAGGAGCGTTACTGGGAGCAAAGCGCCGACTTCATGCAGCGCAACCCCGCAGGTAAGGTGCCTATCCTGAAGATCGACAGCCAGACCTTGAGCGAAAGTCAGGCCATCTGCGAGTATCTGGAGGAAGTCATTCCAGAGCCGGCCCTGCTTCCCAAGAAGCCGGAAGATCGCGCGGAGGTGCGTCGACTTGTGTTTTGGTTTGACGACAAGTTTCACCAAGAGGTCACATCGAAGCTTCTATACGAGCGGGTCAACAAAAAGATCATGGGGCAAGGATACCCTGAAAGCCGGAACGTGAAGCTGGGCGCGCAAAAGATCAAATACCACATCGACTATATGGGCTGGCTGCTGGATCAACGCCGTTGGTTGGGGGGCGATCAGCTCAGCTTGGCAGATTTCACCGCCGCCGCCCATTTCTCATGCCTCGATTACATTCGTGACGTGGACTGGAACAGGAATGCTAACGTCAAGGACTGGTATGCGAAGATAAAATCTCGCCCCGCCTTCCGGTCCATCCTTGCGGATCAGGTGCCGGGCTTCATCCAGCCGCCGCACTATGCGGATCTGGATTTTTGAGTTTAAAGGACCGGCTGAAGCAGCAAGCTCTGGCGGAAGGATTCGCGAAAATGGGTATCTGCACACCAGATGCCATTCCTCAAGCGCCGGATCGTCTAAGCAGCTATGTTGACGAAGGACGCCACGGCCAAATGGGGTGGATGGCCGAGCGCATGACATGGCGGGGTGATCCATCCGCGCTTTGGCCCGAGGCCCGCTCGGTTATCATGCTCGCTGAGGTGTACTCGCCCGATCACGACCCGCTGGAAACGCTGAAGCTACGCGACCGCGCGGCGGTGTCGGTTTATGCGCAGAACCGCGACTATCACGACATCGTAAAAAAACGCCTGAAGCGCGTTGGTCGCTGGTTGATAGATCAGGCCGAAGGGGTCGAGATCAAAGTTTTCGTGGATACCGCACCCGTTATGGAAAAGCCGTTGGCACAGGCGGCTGGACTGGGCTGGCAAGGGAAACACACGAATGTCCTGTCCCGTGATCTGGGCAACTGGTTCTTTATTGGTGCGATCTTCACCACCGTGGAGTTAGAGCCTGATCAGGCCCAAACAGACAATTGTGGCACTTGCCGCGCCTGCTTGGACATTTGCCCGACCGACGCGTTTCCCGCTGCGTTCCAGTTGGATGCACGGCGTTGCATCTCTTATCTGACAATCGAGCACAAAGGACCGATCGACGAAGAATTGCGCGGCAAGCTTGGAAACCGCATCTACGGCTGCGATGATTGCCTTGCGGTTTGCCCTTGGAACAAGTTTGCTAAAGACGCGACGGAGCTGCGCTATGCTGCACGTGACGATCTGCGCGCGCCAGCGCTCTCGGAATTGGTGGCCCTAGATGATGCAGCCTTCCGTGCGAAGTTTTCCGGCTCGCCAATCAAACGAATTGGGCGGGACCGTTTCATCCGCAACGTGCTGTATGCCATCGGGAACTCCGAAAACGCGGAATTGGTTAATTCAGCACGCGCTCATATTCATGATTCAGACCCTACCATTGCCGACGCCGCGCGTTGGGCAGTTAAAAGGTTGAGCTGATGCCGCATCTTTTAAGCTTTGGACACGGGTATTCCGCTCAGGCGTTGTCGAGGATTTTGCTTGATCAAGGCTGGACCGTCACAGGAACCACTCGATCTCGGGAAAAGGTGGAAAGCTTGAAGCAGGACGGCGTGCAGGCCGTTATTTGGCCGTCCACGGGCATGGACTCACATTTGGCCAGAGCGACACATTTGCTTGTATCGGCTGGGCCAGACGAGCGCGGTGATCCGGTTTTGAACGAGCTTCGTTCGCAAATCTCGAAGGTCGCCGACAAGCTGGAATGGGTTGGCTACTTGTCGACGACGGGCGTCTACGGTGACCACAATGGAGGCTGGGTGGATGAGTCGACTCCCCTCACCCCTTCAACTCGACGCGGAAAGCGGCGGGTCGAGGCCGAAGCTGCATGGCAAGATCTGGCATCCGAAACGGGTCTGCCGCTTCATATTTTCCGTTTAGCGGGCATTTACGGGCCGGGCCGTGGGCCGTTTTCAAAGGTTCGGAACGGGACGGCGCGGCGCATAATCAAAGATGGTCAGGTCTTCAGCCGCATCCATGTCGACGATATTGCGCAAGTTCTGGAAGCGTCGATCCGGCGTCCCAACGCCGGTGCGATCTACAACCTCTGCGATGATGATGCGGCTCCTCCACAAGACGTGATCGGGTATGCAGCCAAGCTGTTGGGGATGCCATTGCCAGAGGCGGTCGACTTCGAATCCGCAGACATGACCCCAATGGCGCGAAGCTTCTATGCCGAATCGAAACGCGTGCGTAACGATCGCATCAAGGATGAGCTGGGGGTGACTTTGCGCTATCCAGACTACCGTAGTGGACTTCAGGCGCTACTTGCCGCCGAAAACACATAGGCGTGACGGTGAATTTAGTGGATTCCTGCGGGATCGATTTTTGGTTATAGTCTCCAAAAACTGGGATGGTAGCTCATATGCGTTTTGTGGTTTTGCGCGGTCTTTTATTGGCCTCTTTGTTGGTGTTGTCGGCATGCTCGTCAAAATTTATCACTTATAATGGCCCTGAGGTAACGAAGGTCGAAATCCATAAGGGTCAGAGATTGCTGAAGGTTTTCCACGGAAACCGTGTCCTTAAAACCTTCGATGTTGATCTGGGGTTTGGTGCTCTGGGCCACAAGCAGTTTGAAGGCGACGGGCGCACACCCGAAGGGCGCTACACCATTGATCGACGCAATCCGAACAGCTCGTTTTACCTGTCATTGGGGATATCTTACCCGAATGAAGCGGATCGTGCCTATGCCCGCACCATTGGCAAATCGCCCGGAGGCGATATTTTCATCCACGGCCAGCCCAACCTGAAAGGTAAACGCGGTCCGGACTGGACTGCGGGCTGTATCGCTATCAGAAATGGCGAAATGAGACTGCTTTATGCGATGGTGAAGAACGGAACGGTTATCGACATATTCCCGTAAGCGGGCAGCCTTAGCTGCCCGTTACCATCGTCCACCAGATTTTTCCGCTAGGCTCTTGGAACCACGAGAAGCCCATCTTGCGGGCGCGTGGTGACAAGATAACATCGCGGGTTGCAGGTGTTTCCATCCAGGCTGCTACAGTCTCGGACTCGTTTTCGTAGGATTCAGAGATATTTTCCCCGACCATTTCACCCTCATACCCAGTGCGGGCAACACGATCGAGCGGTGAAGAGCCATCAGAGCCAAAGTGCCAAGGGCGGTTCTGAACAGACATGTCGCGCGAATGCGTCGCAGCCGCTGCGGTCAGTTTGCTATCAAGCTCCAAAGAGCCTTTGCCCGCCGCGACGCGCAACGCGTTGACGGAATCGAGCACACGGAACTGAATTGCCGCGGTGTCTTTAGTCTTGATTCGGTAAACGCGTGGAAGCGGTTTGCCATCCGGGCCGACTGTCGGTGCAGTGGGCGTACACGCCGAGAGCGCGAAGAACGCGGAGATCAGGATGAGGATCAGTCTTGCCATACCATTTATTCCTTAGAATTTTGCCAATGCTTAAACTGAACCGTGAGACTGATCAAACACGGTGGTGAAAAATGGCCGATCACATCATTGTTTGATTTGTGATTGAGGCATTCTCGCCATATTAAGGGGGTGAAGACTTACTCGAGGAGGGTATGTTCCATGAGCAAACAGAATTTAATTGGCGTGAACCGCCGCCACTTCCTACTTAGCGCTGGTGCCGCCGCTAGCAGCCTTGCGGTCCCCGCGTTCGCGCAAAATGGCGCGGATACGACGGAGAATGAGCGGGATCTGACTGAAGTCGTGCGCCGCAATATGTCAAGCTTCCGGTCGCTGACCTGGCAGCCCCATTTCAGCAACCTTCGCAATGGTGCGATTCTTGTGGATATTGATAGTCGCGCCCTTCACATGTGGACTGAAGACGGGAATTATAGCTTATATCCTTCGTCGGTTCCGCTTTCAGAAGACCTAACCCGACGCGGTCGCACCAGTATTGTGCGTAAGGTTGACGGCCCAACTTGG
Source organism: Litoreibacter ascidiaceicola (assembly GCF_900129235.1). Lineage (GTDB taxonomy): Bacteria > Pseudomonadota > Alphaproteobacteria > Rhodobacterales > Rhodobacteraceae > Litoreibacter > Litoreibacter ascidiaceicola. The sequence continues at coordinate 211,919 of NZ_FQUV01000006.1, forward strand.
AGCCCGACCCCTGCGATGAAAAAGCGTAACCCCGAATGGCCCGACTTTGTGCCAGCGGGCCCGGATAATCCGTTGGGGACGCATGCGCTGTATCTTGGTTGGACCTATTACCGCATTCACGGGACGCACGACACGCGCAAAATCGGGCGTCGTTCGTCGAACGGATGCATCGGTTTGTTCAACGAACACATCGCCGAGGTATTCGCCAAAGCGAAAGTGGGCACACAAGTGTTGCTAATTTGACGACATTCTGAATAGTTGAATCTGACCTGATGGGTCGGGGCATTGTATTAACCTCTCAACCTTGGTTATAGAATGTCACGAGATACTGTCTTGGGTGCCTGTGGATGGACCGGATAGTCTGGTTCCAGCGGGCGTGTCTTGGAAGGATAAATTGAGATGAAAAAAATCGTACTTGCAGCAGTTTTCACTGCAGCCGCTTCTTCTGCTTTCGCTGGTGGTCTTTCCGACCCAATCATCGAAGAGCCTGTAATCGTTGAAGAAACTTCTTCTTCGGCTGGTGGCATTCTGATTCCACTGTTGTTCCTGGTTCTGGCTGCTGCCGCTGCTTCTTCCTAAGCGCACGCTAAACCAACTGTTTGAAGGGGCGTCCGAGCAATCGGGCGCCTTTTCTACGTTCAGGATGTAAGTTTTCTTAGTCTTTGGACAGTCCTGCGTCTGCCTCGATCTGCTTGCGAGATTTACGCGCGCGCTCCGTCGCGGATTTCAACTGGCCGCACGCCGCCATGATGTCTTCGCCACGCGGTTTGCGAACAGGTGAGGCATACCCCGCCTGATAGACGATCTCGGAAAACGCCCTGATACGGTTGTTTGACGATCGCTCATAAGGGGCGCCGGGCCATTCGTTGAACGGAATCAAATTGATTTTCGCGGGAATGCCCTTGATCAGTTCGACCAACCGATACGCGTCCTCATCAGAATCGTTAACGTCCTTGAGCATCACGTACTCAAAGGTTATCCGCTCGCTATTCGACGCCTTGGGATATGCCCTGAGCGAAGCGAGCAGTTCTTCAATATTCCAACGCTTGTTGATCGGGACCAGCTTGTCACGAATCTCGTCCGTCGTGCCGTGGAAGGACACCGCCAGTAGGCAGCCGATCTCTTGGGCTGTTCGGGCAATCTCTGGCACGACACCTGAGGTCGACAACGTAATTCTACGGCGAGAAAGGCTGACTCCCTCCGGATCCATCGCGATTTTCATCGCATCGCGCACGTTTTCGAAGTTGTAGAGCGGCTCGCCCATGCCCATCAGCACGATGTTGGACAGCTTGCGCCGCGCCTCGTCATTCGGGTTATGCCCCGGTTCTGGCCACTCACCCAGATCATCGCGGGCCAGCATGACTTGCCCGATGATTTCACCCGCAGTCAGATTGCGCACCAGCTTTTGCGTGCCGGTGTGGCAGAATGAGCAGGTCAACGTGCATCCAACTTGACTGGATATGCACAAGGTGCCGCGATCCTCCTCGGGGATGTAGACGACCTCCACCTCATGACCGCCAGCGATCCGCACCAGATATTTGCGCGTGCCATCGGTGCTGACCTGACGGGTCACAACTTCGGGAAGGGCGATTTCGAACTTCTCGGCCAGCAGAGCGCGGTAGTCTTTGGCAAGGTTCGTCATGCTGTCAAAGTCACGTACACCCTTCTGGTATAGCCATTGCCACACTTGACCGGTTCGCATCTTCGCCTGCTTTTCAGGGGTCCCCGCAGCAATCAATGCGTCGCGCAGGCCATCTCTGGTCAGGCCAACCAAGTTGACACGGTCGCTGTCGGGCAGCTTGCGCGGTATGGTTACTAAATCTTGCGTGATAGGAGCGTTCGCGGACATCAGAGCCTCACAGAGAGCAGGAAGACCGCCGAATACACCAAATTAGTGCAAAGGGAAACCAGCCACATGCTGTGGATGGGTGACCTGCGGGCGTACAAGACTGCAGGCAAGCCGTGCTTCTTCTCCGGAAAGGGCGGGCCGGTTGGACGAGCGATCGCTCGGGCCCAAGTCTACTGCCAGATTCCCGCAATAGAGCAGATGGCTCTGAAGGAACCCCAAGGAGACATAGGTTACGCCTCGCAATCCTTCGACTTGGCGAACCCCGTCTATGTGCAACATATCTTTGGCGGAAATCAGAACTTCCCGCGCTGAAAACAGCATGTCGAACATTTGGTGCCGCAGTGCAATTCGCTGAGTGGGTGCAAGAAACAAGTCCGCGCTTGGGCGATCACCACCGAATATACCTGAAGGTATGCGGATCGGGGATTTCTCAGGCTTCGCAGTCAAGTCCACGTCCCTGAAGGCAATGCACTTGATGGTTTGCATACCAAGGTCTTTGGTCAATATGCGGTCGCCGGATTTTAAGTCCTCGACAAAGCGTTCCCCGGTGCTGGTCATGACGGGCGTTCCCACGCTCAACCCCGCGGGGGAAAGGCGGACGGCGACCGGCTTCTTTTCAACGGGAAGACGGATGGATGTAGTACTGGTGTGGATTGTCATTTGATGCTGCCTGTTGGCCGGTTGTCCCGGTCTTAGAGTTAGCGAGTTAAGGAACCTTGGCAGCCGATCCCTTAACCCTGAAAAATTTGACTAAATTACCCGCCGCAACGCTTCGCGGCATCCTCCAGCGCGGCGGTGAAGCCGAGCAGTGAGAACGAATCTTTCGTTGTCGTGCCGCGTTTCGACACACCGGTGATGACAGCGTCTGCACCGCGTTTCATGGCAGAGATGATCTTGTTGTCATCCGCAGGGGTCGGCGCCCAAGCAGTTTCACCGCTGGTGAACAACTCATACTCGCTGTCGCCGATTTTCAGGCTGACAGTTGCACCGTCCGGGTAGGGGTAGCCACCGGTGAAGGAAACTTCGCCCAGCTTTCCGGCACCGGGCCAATAGCTCACGAACATAAGCGTGTCGCCGCGGGTCACAGCCACAACGCGGCCACCCTTGGTGTTCACGACTTCCTTAGGGCTGGATACGATCCAACACTGCGTCGGGTTGTCCTCGACAAACACGCTCCAGTCCGTTTTGGACGCAACGCGATTTGTGGATTGCTCCTGAGCGGAAAGGGGGCCAGTGGCCAGAATAAGGGCCGCGCTTACGGCCATGCTTTGCAGCACTTTTTTCATGTATCTCACAGCTCCAGCTGTTTCTGCCTCTTGTGTGCTGAACGACCCTTAACGGATTCAACTTGTGCCAGCACAGCATATTATTATCTCGATTGCCAAACGATAGCCCAGAATGCATGTGTTGGGGAAGCCCAATTGGCGGATTTTCGCTTTAGAAGGAGGCGTCTATGACACAACCGATCCCGATGGTCGAAATCTGGCGGGGCGACCTGCTTGAATCACAACATCTGGGCCATGCGGTCGTGTGCGACTCCAGTGGAAACGTGGTCGAAGCATGGGGTGATGACGAAAAGGTGATCTATCCGCGTTCGTCGTGCAAGATGTTGCAGGCCTTACCTTTGATCGAAAGCGGTGCCGCTGACGCATACGGATTGACGCCGGAGCAATTGGCACTGTCTTGCGCGTCTCACAAAGGGGCCGCGATTCACACCGACCGAGTGCAGGTTTGGTTGGATACCCTCGGCCTACAGGTTTCGGATTTCCGCTGCGGCCCGCAAAAACCGTCTGACAAAGATGCGCACGAGGCGCTGATCCGTGCCGGCAAGCAGCCATGCCAAATTCACAACAATTGTTCCGGCAAGCACAGCGGGTTTCTAACACTCAACAAGCATCTTGGTGCAGGTCAGGACTACGTGGAGGTTGATCATCCCGTTCAACGCGCGGCCCGCGCAGCCTTCGAGGAAATGACTGGAGAGACGGCCGAGTTTTACGGGATCGACGGGTGCTCCGCGCCGAATTTTTCGACAACGGTGTCAGGTCTGGCGCGGGCGATGGCCCGAATGGCCAAGCCGACCGGATCAGATGCGCGCGCAAAGGCGTCGACCCGCTTGGTTGACGCGATGCGGGCCCATCCCGATCTGGTCGCAGGTGAAGGGCGTGCTTGCACCGAACTGATGCGGGCGATGGACGGTAAGGTTGCGATCAAAACGGGTGCAGAGGCGGTTTTCGTCGCGATCCTGCCTGAACAAGGCCTAGGCATGGCGTTGAAAATCGTCGATGGCGGGACGAGAGCCGCCGAGGCCGCAATCGCAGGGCTTTTGGTGAAGTACGGGGCTCTCGATGCAAATCATCCAATGGCCAAGAAGCGGCTGCATGGTCCAATTACGAACTGGAACGGACTGATCACAGGCCACATGCGCCTAAGCCCGGGCTTTATTCAGCTTTGAAACGGAGCGGTTTCCGTGGGCGAAAGTTCTTCTATGAGGGCGTGAATTTTATCCTTCTTTAGCGGTTTGGTCAGGTAGTGGCTAATCCCTGCCTCCCTAATCCGTTCCTCGTCACCCGCCATCGCGTGTGCTGTCATAGCGATGATCGGAACGGGGTTAGAGCCGCGAGCGCTCTCCAATTGACGAATGGAGCGACTTGCTTCCATTCCGTCCATCTCGGGCATCGAGATGTCCATAAACACCAGATCAAAATGCCCGTGCTCAAAGGCTTCGACAGCCTCGACGCCATTGGACGCCATGGTCAAATCAGCGGTCACTGTCTTGAGCATTTTGCGAAACACCAGCTGGTTGGTTTTGTTGTCTTCCGCGGCCAGAATGCGCAACTGACGGGTCTCTTTTTCAGGCACTGGCGTATGTGCAGCTTTCGCTAGACAGTCAAAAAGGTCCTGACGATGAAATGGTTTTCGAAGCGTAGGGATGCTGGTTGGGACAGTGGCCGGATCAGCGGGGGAGATCATTGCAACTATCGGGACATCAGGAAAAACGCGACCTACGGTTTCGATTGTGGAGGGTCCGTCGCAAAACTCGTGGTGATGACCGACGAAAATGATGTCGGGAGCCATATCGGTCTTCGCCGCTGCGGCGTTCGGCAATGCGATCATCGGCAGGCCCAACAGTTCCATCTGCCGTGTAAGAATGTCGAGGTCCATGGCGTTGGGCTCGATGACGATTGCGGACTTGATTGTCTTCGGGATCATGTTCGGCACCGCTTCGGCATCAGAAACCAGCGGCAGGTTTATCTGAAACCCAAAGCAGGCACCTTCGTCCTTGACGCTGGTGATCCAGACTTCGCCTCCCATCTGCTCAACCAACTTACGGGTGATGGCGAGGCCCAATCCGGTGCCTTCGAATTTGCGGTTCGCCTCGTCTTCGATCTGATTGAACTCGCCAAAGATGTGATCAACCATAGACGTGTCGACCCCAAGCCCGCTGTCTTCAATGGTGAAATGCAGTTGGCAGCTTCGGGTTGCGTCATCGACGATTCCGACGACGCGGACCATGACGTGGCCTTCATCGGTAAACTTCACGGCGTTACCCACAAGATTGGTCAGAATCTGGCGGATACGGCCATGGTCACCGACAAACTCGGCGGGCAGAAACTGATCATAGTCGATCTGAAAATCCAGTCCTTTTTGCTGGACGGTCGGGCCGACAATCAAACCAACATCCTGGACCAGCCGCTCCAGATCAAATGGTTGCGGCTTGAGCTGGATTTTCTCTGCTTCAATCTTTGAAAAATCCAAAACATCGTTGATGATATCTAGCAATGCCTCACCTGAGCTGCGGATCGTCTGGGCGTAAAGCGTGCATTCTTCGTCTAGTCCGTTTTCAAGCAGCAGGTCTGCCATTCCGACGACGCCGTTCATCGGGGTGCGCAATTCGTGGCTCATCTTTGCGAGGAATGCGGATTTCGCACGGTCGGCAGCTTGCGCCTTATCCCGTGCGTCCCGCAGCTCGTCTTCGCGCAGGATATTTTCGGTGATGTTGAGTACCATCGACACGACGCCACCATCCGAGGTGCGTCGGTCCATAATTTTGACGTAAACGCCGTTCCAAAAACGAAGGGTGATCGGTTCAATTTCTGCGCCGGTCCAGCGACCTTGCATCATGTCGAGCCAGTCTTCCGGTTTTTGGCCACGCAAATCAACGATGCCTTCGTCGATACAAAGATCAAGAATTTCATCATACCCTGATCCCGGACCGATATCGCCCGCGCCCTCAAAAGCAGCGAGATAGGGCGGATTGGCCGCGATCAGGTTCAGTTTTGCGTCAAACAGAGCGAAACCGTCGCGGATGGTGTCAATCGCGTCCCAAAGCAGTCGCTCCACGGCAACCACTTTGTGATTGGCCGCGACAAGGTCCTTGGCCACGCGTGTGTTTTGCCCTTCCAGCTCTTGCACAACGCGCCTTTGATCCACGATCTGACCAGACAGATCCAAAGCGTGGGCAGACAGTTTGCGATTGGCAGCCGTCAGCTCTGCTTGCTTTTGCTCCAATAACCGTTCAGCAGCCAACCGGGCACGCCGCTCCTGCATGAGGTCGTGATTTGCTAGGGAGTGTTCCATCATCCTCGAATCGTCTGCCTGTATATCGGCACAGATTTGCTGAACTTGGTGAACACCCACTTAACGTGATTGGGTTGCCCGACTCGCTGTGGTCGTGCAACCCTGAGGGAGTATTCAGAAAAACGAGGTTATCATGGCGTTCCGCATTCTCTTCGCAGGTATTATTGCAGTCGCGACCGCAACGGCAGCGCTTGCCGACGGCCTGATCCCGGAGCGGCGCATGACCCTGTCGCGCAATGTGGATTTCTACGGCAGTGACCTCACCAATATCTTCGACACCAGCTTCGACGCCTGCACGCGCGCCTGCCTGACCGATGCGTCTTGCAAGGCGTTCACCTTCAACACCAAATCCAGCGCTTGTTTCCCCAAATCGGACATCACGCAGAGCGAGCCTTTTGAAGGCGCGTTGTCGGTCAGGGTTAGTGACGCGACACTAGCCGAGCTGCAATTAGCGGAAGCCCAGCGCGATCAAGCGCCATTCTTGACCGAACGCGATTTAAACGCTGCCCTCACGCAAGCATCCACCATGACGAGCCGCTATGCTGCAAATGCGTTTACGGCCCAACAGTTTGTCGAAGCGGCGGCGAAATCCCGTGGCGAAGGTAACCCCGACGTCGCGATGCGTTTCATTGGTGCTGGGCTCACGGTCGAGGACCGCTCTGATCTATGGGAGCAGTTTTCCCGCGATGCCGCGTCGGCTGCCAAGAAAGATTCAAGCAAACGACGCGAGTTTAACCGGCTCTATTTGACCGCCTCCATCAACGCTTATTTACGCGCGCCCAACCCTGCGATGTCTGTCAATGCGTTGACGACGATGGCGAAGGCGTTTGAACAGAACGGCAGGGGGCGTGACGCCATCGCGCCGCTGCGGCTTGCGCAGTCCTCGCAGCCCAGAGATGACACAGAAAAAGCCTTGGATCGGGTGATCGGCCTGTTCGGCTTCAACGTGGCTGACACAGATGTTGAAAGCAATTCCGAGGAACCGCGGATTTGCGTCGCGTTTTCCGAGCCATTGTCCAAAACCACCGACTACACGTCCTTTGTGCAGTCACAGATCGAAGGGCTCAGCATTGAAGCGCAAGATCGTCAGCTTTGTCTTGGTGGCCTGAATCACGGCGAGCGCTATCGCTTCACCTTGCGCCAAGGCCTGCCCGCAGACTCCGGTGAAGTATTACAAAAGCCGATAGAGATTACCCAATACGTGCGCGACCGCGCCCCGTCCGTCCGCTTCCCCGGGCGTGCCTATATCTTGCCAAGCAGCGGCGATGCCGCGTTGCCTGTGGTCGCTGTCAATACCGACAAGTTGGACCTGACGCTTTATAAGGTGTCGGACCGAAACATCTTGCGCACAATGCAAAGCGACTTCTTCGCCCGACCGCTTAGCTATTATGGCGAGCGGGAGTTCCGCTCCTCCATGGGTGTTGAGGTGTGGAAAGGCACAGGCGACGTTCAGACCGAGTTGAACCGTGATGTCACGACCCGACTGCCGGTTTCCGATATCGTGGGGCAGATGCAACCAGGGGTGTACGCTCTGCAGGCATCTGTCTCGGGTAAATCAACCAATGAAGCTTCCCCCGCAACGCAGTGGTTTGTGATTAGTGATCTTGGCCTGACCAGCCTTGAGGGCGTCGACGGCATGCATGTGTTCGTGCGCGGTCTTTCCGACGTTGCGGCGAAAGAGGGGGTTTCCGTTTCGCTGATCTCCCGCGCCAACGAAGTGTTGGATACGGTAATGACCAATGCGGAAGGCTATGCCCGCTTTGATGCCGGCCTTATTCGTGGTCTCGGTGCGGCCGCACCCGGTTTGCTGACGGTCCAAAAAGACGACGACTTTGCGTTTCTGTCCCTACGCGACCCCGAATTTGATCTGTCGGATCGCGGTGTAGAAGGCAACGCGCCCGCTAAGCCCGTCGATCTGTTCGTGACCACCGAGCGCGGGGCTTACCGCGCAGGCGAAACTATCAACGCTTTGGCCCTCGCGCGGGACGGTACGGCCAAGTCGATTGATGATTTGTCGCTTACAGCAGTCCTAAGCCGCCCTGACGGCGTCGAATATTCACGAACCACCGAGCAGGATGCAGGCGCGGGTGGCCGCATGTTTGCGATGCCGCTTGGCACGGAAGTTCCTCGCGGCACATGGACCCTAGCCATATTTGCGGACCCCGACGCACCTGCGCTGTCTACGCAAAACCTGTTGGTGGAGGATTTTCTGCCGGAACGTATCGACGCGACTCTCACGCTCCCCGAAGGACCTATGATCGCGGGCCAGAATGCCCCCGAGCTTGGGATTGAGGCGCGATATCTGTTCGGCGCGCCCGGCGCAGACCTCGCGGTCGAGGGCGACATGGTCCTTCGTGCGTCCGGCTCTCTGGATGGCTTCAAGGGGTACCGCTTCGGGCGTCACGACACCCCGTTCCGCCCCATTCGTAGCGGCTTTGTCTCTAATGTCCGCACTGATGTGGCTGGCATGGCAACCGCACTGCTTGATGTGCCTGAGTTGACCGAGGTGATGCAACCGTTGGAAGCTGAAGTTGTCGTTCGTGTCCGCGAAGGCTCTAACCGCCCGATCGAGCGCCGTATCACGCGGCCCCTTTTGCTCGATAAACCGCTGATCGGAGTCAAGCCGGGCTTTGATGGCGTTTTGCCTGAAAATGCCGAGGCGAATTTCAATATTGTCGCGCTGGCCCCCGACCTGACACCACAAGACATGCAAGTCCGTTGGACCATCAATCGCGTGCGGACCGAGTATCAGTGGTACTCAAACTACGGCAATTGGTACTGGGACCCGATCACCACGCGCAGCAGTGTGGCATCCGGCGACGCAACCGTGACGGCGGGCGCGCCGTTGCAAATCGGCGCACCAGTTGAGTGGGGCGAATACGAAATCAAGGTCGAGCGCGTTGACGGCCCTTATGTTGCGACCTCGATGAGCTTCACTGCCGGTTGGTACGCAAGTGCCGACGCCGCTCAAACACCCGATCTCCTCGAAGCCTCTCTTGATCAGGAACTCTACAAGTCCGGCGATACTGCAACGCTTCGCATCGTGTCGCGCTATGCGGGCACGGCCTTGGTCACTGTGATGTCAAACCGCCTGATTGATATGAAGGCGGTTGAGGTGTCCGAGGGCGAGAACCTGATCACACTTCCTGTCACAGACGACTGGGGAAGCGGGGCGTATGTGTCTGCATCCGTTCTGCGCCCGATGGATGCCGTGGCAGGTCAGAACCCTGCGCGCGCTTTGGGCTTGTCCCATGCGTCTGTAGACCCTGAAAATGCGAAACTCTCGGCGGAATTCGAAACTGCCGAGGAGGCCGCTCCGCGTGGCCCGCTCACAGCACGGCTCAAAGTTGATAACGCGGATGGCGAAGTCTACGCGATGATCGCCGCGGTGGATCAGGGCATCCTCAATCTGACGGGATTCACGCCGCCGGATGCCTCGGATCATTACTTCGGTCAGCGCAAGCTGGGCGTCGCCATTCGCGATGTCTATGGCCGCCTCATTGACGGCACCACAGGGGCCTTGGGCGCCGTGCGCTCTGGTGGCGACGCAAGCGCGCAGCTTCGCGCAAAATCGCCACCACCAACCGAAGAACTCGTGGCCTATGTCAGCGGCCCTTTGAAAGTCGGTGCAGATGGTATCGTAGAGACCGTGTTCGACCTACCGGCCTTCAATGGTTCGGTTCGTTTGATGGCGGTCGTCTGGTCGAAAGACGGGGTTGGCGAAGCGGATGCCGAGGTACTGGTGCGCGACCCCGTCGTGGTGGCCGCCACGTTGCCGCGCTTCTTGGCACCGGGTGACAGCAGTCAGCTTTTGTTGGAGATCGTGCATGCGGACGGTCCGACAGGAGACATGCCACTGTCTGTTCGTGCGAGCGGTGCGCGCCTCACGGGCGAGGTCCCGAACTCTGTGACGCTTGGCGATAAGGAAACAGTACGCCTATCCATGCCGTTTACCGCAGAAGGGACCGACGCTGTTTCAGTGGATGTCGCGCTCACGCTGCCTGATGGCCGAACGCTGAACCAAACGCACCGGATCGAGCTGCGCCGGAACGACCCGCCTATTCAACGGCGCAGCCAGTTCTCATTGGCGGCGGGCGGAACATTTACGCTGGATGAAAACGCTTTCGCGGGGTTCGCCGCTGGCTCCAGCTCCGTGACGCTTGCGGCAGGTCCGTTGGCCCGGTTTGACGTGGCAGGATTGCTCAACGCGCTCGACAGGTACCCTTATGGTTGCACCGAGCAGGTGACGTCGAAGGCGTTGCCGTTACTCTATCTTGATCAGGTCGCCCGCGCGATGGGTCTGGAAGACCGCGATGGCATCGCGGAGCGGATCAGCCAGTCCATATCGTTGGTTCTGACCAATCAGGCATCCAACGGGGCTTTCGGGCTTTGGCGGCCCGACCGTGGCGATTTGTGGCTCGATTCATACGTGACCGACTTCTTGAGCAGAGCACGGGCGCAGGGCCATGACGTGCCGCAAGTGGCGTTCAGACAAGCGCTCGATAACCTGCGCAACGAAGTGAACAGCGCGCCTGACTTCGAGTATGGCGGTGAAGGCCTTGCCTACGCCCTGCTGGTTCTGGCCCGGGAGGGTGCCGCATCTATCGGAGACCTGCGGTACTATGCAGATACGAAAGCTTCGGATTTCGCCACAGCCTTGGCGGCAGCACAATTGGGCGCGGCACTTGCATCCTACGGTGACCCGTCGCGCGCCGACGCAATGTTTAGACGTGCAGCCAACCTCTTGGACAAGCCAACGGGGAATGCACAAGTATGGCGTGACGATTACGGCACCGACCTGCGGGATGCCGCTGCCGTTCTGACGTTGGCCGTCGAAGCCGGATCAAACGTGCTGAACGTGGCCGAGATCGGCGCGCAGATTGCACCTTCCATCGGAGATGTGGTCGGGCGCTCGACGCAGGAATCCGTGTGGACACTGCTGGCAGCCAACGCACTGATTGACCGCCAAGGGACGGGGCTGTCGTTGAATGGCGATATCGTGGACGGGCCATTGGTCAAGGTTCTGGACGAGGATGCGCAGCAACCTGTCGAGATCACCAATACCTCGCCCGATGCAACAATCGTGACACTCACGGCCATCGGCGTCTCTGATGACCCTGTGGAAGCTGGTGGAAACGGATACCGGATAGCGCGCGATTACTATGATCTGGACGGAAATCCCGTTGATGCCGGTCGCGTGGCGTCGGGAACACGCTTGGTTTCAGTCCTGACCGTGACCCCGCTTGCCACGGGTGAAGCAAGACTGATGGTGAACGATCCGTTGCCTGCCGGTTTCGAGATCGATAACCCGAACCTGTTGCGCAGCGGTGACGTCAAATCGCTACCGTGGCTCAATACCGACGCAAATGTCCGCAACTCGGAGTTTCGCGACGATAGGTTCCTTGCCGCAGTTGATCACTATGGCAAGAAGGAGTTTCAGCTGGCCTATATTCTGCGCGCCGTGGCACCCGGGGATTATCACCACCCTGCGGCAAGCGTCGAAGATATGTATCGCCCGTTCTACCGCGCCCGCACCGACGAGGGACGTGTGCAGGTCGTCCGCTAGTGAGGCTTGCCCGAACATTTGGGGTGTTGGCTGTCGCCCTTTGGGCGGCCGCCTTGGGGCGTGACCAGTTTGACGGATGGGTCGATCGCACCGAAATGCCGGAGCTGGCCATCGAAACAGGTGTAGAAGTCCTTGATCGGCGCGGGTCACTGCTGCGGGCTTTTCAAACCTCAGACGACCGGTGGCGGCTTTCCATATCCGTCGCCGACGTTGATCCGGAATTTCTGCGTCTCCTGATCCGCTATGAAGACAAACGCTTTTACAGCCACGCTGGCGTTGATCCTGTAGCGATGTTGCGCGCGACTGCTCAAGCGGTAGGGAACGGGCGCGTCATTTCTGGCGGGTCGACCCTGACAATGCAGGTTGCACGTCTGTTGGAGGAAAGCGGCACGGGCTCATGGCCCGGAAAGCTGCGTCAAATCCGGCTTGCTTTGGCGTTGGAGCAGCGACTGAGCAAGGAGCAAATCCTGTCGCTCTATCTGGTGCGCGCGCCCTATGGCGGCAATCTGGAAGGGCTGCGCGCGGCCAGTCTGGCCTATTACCGCAAAGAACCGCGCCGCCTGACCCCAACGCAGATTGCTATGCTGATCGCGCTGCCGCAATCGCCAGAAAGCCGCAGACCCGACCGTTTCCCAAAACTCGCGCTGCTAGCGCGAAACCGTGTTCTGGAGCGTCTGGTTGGTGACGGCGCTTTGAAGCCGGAGGACAACTCAGGGCAAACACTTCGCGCAAAGCGTCACGACTTTGCGGCACTGGCTCCTCACCTGACGGACCGCGTTCGTAGCTCGGAAGGCGGACAGGTCATTCGCACCACTTTGGACGCAGGCATTCAGCAAAAGCTGGAACGGCTGGCTGCCAAGGCCGTGGGCGAAGGTGGCCAGCATCTGTCGGCTGCGATCATGGTGGCAGACCACCAGACGGGCGAGATTATCGCGTCCGTCGGCTCTGCCAGCTACGCGAATGATCGGCGTGGCGGGTTTATTGATATGACGCAGGCGCGTCGCTCTCCGGGGTCGACCTTGAAGCCGTTGATATACGGCATGGGGTTCGATCAGGGTCTAATCCATCCCGAATCGCTGATTTCTGACCGGCCAATGCAATTCGGAGCCTATGCGCCACAGAATTTCGACGGCCTGTTTCGCGGAGATATACGTGTGAGGGAAGCCTTGCAGGCCTCTTTGAACTTGCCCGTCGTGAGTGTGTTGGACAGGCTCGGCCCCGCCAACCTGATTGCTAAACTACATCAGGCGGGTACGTCGCCGCAGCTGGCGGGTGATCAGGCTGGTCTTGCCATTGCGCTGGGTGGTTTGGGCTTAAGTCTCACTGAACTTGTCCAGCTATATGCCGCTATCGCGCAGCCCGACGGGGCGAAGACCCTCGCGGCGACCCAGAAGAACATCGCGCCCTTGTCTTCGGTTTTGAGCAAACGGGCAAGTTGGTATATCGGCGATATCTTGAAGGGTGTTCCACGTCCGGCCATGGCAGGGCGCAAAGACGTCGCCTTCAAAACTGGGACGTCTTACGGACACCGAGATGCATGGGCGATCGGGTATGACGGGCGGCATGTGATTGGTGTCTGGATGGGGCGGGTCGACGGCACGCCTGTGCCGGGGGCCTTCGGTGGAGAGCTGGCCGCGCCGCTCATGTTCCAAGCCTTCGACAAGGTAAAACCCCAGAGCGACCCGTTGCCTGCGCCGCCACGCGATGCGTTGCTGTTAGGAAATGCTGAATTGCCGCGGCCCATGCAACGGTTCACCAGTCGCTCCGAGCAAAAAGGCGTGGCACAGGATCATCCTAAGGTGGCCTTTCCACCTGATGGTGCGCGCGTTGCGCGGCGTGGCGGGGCAGTGACGGTTCAAATCAGGGATGGTGTTGCACCGTTCACATGGCTGCAAAACGGTGCGCCGGTTCTCACCAACAGTTGGGAGCGTCAGGCGCAGCTAGTCCCGTCAGGACGCGGATATCTGCAAGTGAGGGTGATTGATGCCCGAGGCCGCGCCGCGGGCACCACTATTTTTGCCGAATAATCAGACGCGCTCGATTGCCAAGGCGATGCCCTGACCGCCGCCGATGCACATGGTGATCAGCGCTTTCGACCCTCCGGTCCGCTCCAGTTCATGCAAAGCTTTGACAGTGATGATGGCACCGGTCGCGCCAACAGGGTGGCCTAAAGCAATTGCACCACCGTTGGGATTCACTTTGGCAGGGTCGAGGCCCAGTTCCTGCGAAACCGCCAGCGCTTGCGCGGCAAAGGCTTCGTTGGACTCGATCACGTCGAAATCGCTGGCTTTCAGGCCCGAGCGCTTCAGCAGGTTTTGCACCGCTGGAACGGGGCCGATGCCCATGACCTCTGGCCGCACCCCTGCATGGGCGTATCCAATGATCCGTGCGCGGGGTGTCAGGCCGGATGCCTTTGCCGCGGCTTCCGTGGCCAGCACGACCGCGCCAGCACCATCATTGATGCCGGACGCATTGCCAGCCGTGACGGTGCCGTCTTTCTGGAACACAGTGCGCAGCCCTGCCAACACCTCAAGCGAGGTCGCCTTCGGGTGCTCGTCCGTATCAAACGGCACCATGTCACGTTTCACGCGGACTTCGACGGGCACGATCTCGTCCTTGAAGTAACCTGCTTCGATGGCGTGTGCGGCGCGGGTCTGGCTCTCCAGTGCGAAGGCGTCTTGCGCCTCGCGGGTGATGTTATGTTCCGCCGCAACGTTCTCTGCGGTGATGCCCATATGGCCGGTGCCGAACGGGCAGTTCAAAGCGCCCAGCATCATGTCTTGGGATTTGATGTCACCCATTTTCTGGCCCCAACGCGCGTCCGGCATGATGTAGGGGGAGCGGCTCATGTTTTCTGCGCCACCCGCAAGTCCGAACTCTGCATCGCCCAGCATCAGCGACTGGATCACCGAGACAATCGCTTGCACGCCGGAGCCGCAAAGCCGGTTCACGTTCATCGCCGGAACCGTGTCAGGAACACCCGCTTGCATAGCGGCGGCGCGGGACAGGTACATATCGCGCGGTTCGGTGTTGATCACGTGGCCGAATGCTACATGCCCGATTTGGGACGGGTCGACCCCCGCCCGCTCCATCGCGGCTTTCGAAACTGTTGCGCCAAGGTCGATAGGGGGGGTGCTGGCAAGCGCGCCACCAAAGGTGCCGATGGCCGTGCGTGCGCCGCTCAGGATCATGATTTCAGTCATTCTGGGTCCTCCGTGTGTGTCGCGCCAACCTTACCGCATTTCTTCACGGGCGTAGAGGTTACGTTGCGTTGTCAAAAATTCGAACGGTAGCGGTACCTCAGCCGTTTTGACGAGGCTCCGTGGTTTGTAAAAACTCGACGGTTCCGTCGGGCAGGATCGCGGCAGCAGTCAGGCAGCCAGTGGAATATCCACCAGTATCCACCGAAATGCGCCCGTCTTCGCAAATAGCGTTCTCCATGACGGTGTGCCCGTGCGCGACCCAGTGTCCGTCAGAGCGCGCCCGACTCAGGAACTCGGGGTGACCCCACAGTAGAACACGCGAAGACTGGTCGTCGATTGCGCGCCCCGGATCGGTTCCGGCATGGGTGATCATCAGATTTCCAGACCTGACCGACATCGGTAGGGAACGTACCCAATCTTCTACTTGGTCGCCCATTTGCGCGCGCAAAGCAGCGGCGATGGCCCCGGAGGTCGCGGGCCAATCAGCCTCGTCAGGAAGGTCGATACCGAAGCTGGCCAGCGTTTGCGCCGCACCGTTCCGGAACCACCTTGCATGCCTGGCTTCTGGAGCGTCAAGAAAGTCGAGCATCATCTGCTCGTGATTGCCAAGGATACAGGTTACGTTCTGCGGAAACTCGCTTGCCAACTCGTGCAGCCGCGTCAGGACGGCGGAGCTTGACGGTCCGCGGTCGACATAGTCGCCGACGAAGACCAACTTGGGATCGTTAAGATCCAACGAGCCGATAACATGGTCGATTTGCTCTAGAATATGTTCCAGCAAATCGAGCGTTCCGTGTAGGTCACCCACCACGAAATGGGCTGAGGTCGGGTTAGGCCGTGAGACGTTCCGCCCGTCAGAATGCTCCTGAGTGGCGGCTTTCTTGCCTTTGAAAAAAGAACGCAGCAGGTTCATTGGGCTACTCTCGGTTGGGTGCCTTACAGTTGGTGGCCTCAACGGCGAAATGCAAGCGAAACAGGGGCAACGGCACCAACTCGCGGAAAGTCGCACTTTTTTCGGGTTTGACCTGATCGTCAAATTGGCAGACGTAATATTGAACGCAGGGAGTACCCATCATGACAGCTAAGAAACGCACCGCACTGGTCACCGGATCGGCAGGGTTCATTGGCTACCATGTTGCGGCCCGTTTGCTGGCGGAGGGCTTCAAGGTCGTGGGCTTCGACGGCATGACGGATTACTATGATGTGACGCTGAAGCAGCGACGCCATCAGATGCTGTCCCAATCCCCGAATTTCACACCGATCGAAGGTTTGTTGGAAACGGACGGATTGGTCATGGGCATCATGTCTGACCACAAGCCGGACGTTGTTATCCATCTTGCCGCGCAAGCCGGTGTCCGGTGGTCCATCGAAAACCCGCGCGCTTATGTCGACGCCAATCTGATCGGGGCGTTCAATGTATTGGAGGCTGTGCGGGCGTATCCGTGTGAACATCTGTTGATGGCGTCCACGTCGTCGATCTACGGTGCAAATACCGTCATGCCTTATGAGGAAACCCACAAGGTCGACACTCAGATGAGCTTCTACGCCGCCACCAAAAAGGCGAATGAGGCAATGGCCCATTCCTATTCCCACCTGTACGACATGCCCGTGACGATGTTCCGCTTTTTCACGGTGTATGGTCCTTGGGGGCGGCCTGACATGGCGTTGTTCAAATTCACCAAGGCGATACTCGAAGGGACTTCGATTGACGTCTACAACCACGGCGATATGAGCCGCGATTTCACCTATATTGACGACTTGGTGGAAGGTATCCGGCTGCTGGTCGACACTCCCCCGGAACGCTCCGAAGGTAAGGTCGAGGACGGTGACAGCCTGTCACCCGTCGCCGCGTGGCGCGCCGTCAATATCGGCAATGGTGAGCCGGTTCAGTTGATGGCATTCATTGAGGCGATTGAAGCGGCGACGGGCCATGAAGCAAAGAAAAACTTCATGGATATGCAGCCCGGCGACGTGCCCGCAACATGGGCCGAGGCTGATCTACTAAAACGCCTGACGGGGTATCAGCCAAAAACCGATATGCGCACGGGTGTTGCCCGCTTTGTCGAATGGTATCGCGATTACTATCAGGTCTAGCCCGCTGCCTGCCATTCGCGGATGGCATCCAGCGGATAGAGCAGCATGATAATATTGAGCGCTAACCCGTCACGGATCGCCGCCATCACGACCACTTCGGCGATGATCACGATGGCGACGCTCACCCAAACAGGAACGCGCCGTGCGAGCCAGAAACCGGCCCACATCGCGATAATATCGAAGACCGAGTTCAAAACGCTGTCGCCGTAGTAATCCAGCGCAATCGTCACCTCGCGGTAGCGGTTGATGACGGCGTCGGTGTTCTCGAGAATTTCCCAAGCGGCTTCAATCAGGGTGGCGATGGCGAGGCGCCAGCCAATGTCGATGCGCCGCGCGACAAGCCATAACAGGAAGTAGAAGATGAACCCGTGCAGCAGATGCGAGGGCGTGTACCAGTCCGAGATATGCTGGGAGTTCTCGGAACTCATGGTCTCCAGATGCAGCAGCTTGATGTAGCCGCATTTGCACATCGGGACACGGCCCATCCAAAGCAGGATGAGTGCCGTGGCGACAAGGATGCCGAAGGTGATCCAGTAGGGAAGGTAACGCTTGCTCATGAAGCGCACGGAATCACGCAAGCGGTAGGGGTGTAAAGCCTTTTCTGTATCATGAACTTGCCCGCGCCACGGCGTCGTGCCACGGTCGCCTGATGAATTCTTTAGATATCTTTGCCCCGTTCTCTACGGCAGAACAGAAACTCATCGACGACGCGACAAACCCCGAGCGCACCAGCGTCGGGGATGGAAACTTGCCCAAGGCCGCTGACCCCGAACAGACCATCAGGGGCGAGTTAATCCGGCATTTGCTGTTGGGATTCGACGCGCTTCACGACAAGGGTATCCGCCTACGCGGGGCGTGGATCAGCGGGACGCTCGATTTGCAGGGATGCGATTGCGAGCGGGATATTTCGCTGTCGCATTGCCATCTGAGCAATCCGATCAATCTCGTTAATGCGCGTCTGCGCGGGCTGCATCTATCGGCGTGCTATCTGACCGGATTATCTGCCGACAACACGTCGTTTTCAGGGTCGGTTTATATCAGGGCAGGCACCATCGTCATGGGCGAGATTTCCATGGCGGGCGCGCGGATCAGCGGCGATCTGCAAATATGCGACGCGACCATCGAAAGCCCCACGCAAGACGCCATCTTCGCGCCGTCCTTGCGGGTGGAAGGCTCGGTATTTCTGGGCAACTATCCCTATGCCAACAGCGTGACAGAGCTGCACGCGACGGGGCTTTTGTTCTTTTCGTCGGCGCGGGTCGAGCACGATTTTTTCATCACCAACACCTCGATCAGCCTGCCGCAGAATGACGTCATTGCGGCCCCCGTTTTCGACCCCAGCGAGGAGCATGGCTACGGCATGGCATTGAGCCTCGCGCGGGCGCGGATTAACGGCATCCTGTATATGACCGACAACCATATCACGAAGGGCATGGTAAATCTGGCCGCCGCCGAAGTGGCGCGTTTCAGGGATGAACCTGTGGGGCCCGGGGCGGCCTATCCGATCAGGCTCGACGGGTTCCGCTACAGCGATTTTTCCCGCCATGTGGATACCAAGATCTCGGCGCGTCTGGACTGGCTGGCGCGCAAGCCTGATGACATGCCGTTCACCTCGCAACCCTACGAGCAGCTTGCGACCGTGCTGCAATCGCTAGGTCACCGCAAAGATGCCCGCTCGGTTCTGATGCGCAAGGAGCGCCTTTTGCGCGCGGAAGATCGTCGTCTGATGGCGGAGCGAGGAGTAACCGGTCCGCGACGAGCTTTGGCACGGGTGGCGGATGATTTTCTGCGGTGGAGCATCGGCTACGGCTACAGACCCGGCAGGGCCGTGGTGGTGGCTATCTTGATGATCGTCTCGCTTGGCGTGTTCTTCCAGCGGACTTGGGATGCGGGGGACATGGCCCCGAACGCGGCCCCTATTCTGGTGTCACAAGACTGGGTCTCCGCGACCCGGACGCATCCTGAAAACCCTGCGGTGTTCTGGTCCGCCCCCGGTCAGGGCGGGCAGGATTGGGAGACGTTCAACGCCTTCGCCTACGCCGCGGATGTCGTTATTCCACTGGTGAATTTCGGACAAGAGGGCGCTTGGGCGCCGTCCACCTCACGCTCCCCGCTGGGCAAGATCGCGTGGTGGGTGCGGTGGTTTGCCAAGTCCATCGGCTGGATCGTGGCAGCGCTGGGCGCGGGCGCGATCACGGGCTTGATCCGCAAGGATTAAACGCCAACGAAAAACGCCGCCACCCTAAAGGCAGCGGCGTTAAAATGCGTGGCGAGTGAAGATTATGCCACGTCGAAATGCAGTGTTTTCACCTGTCTGAACATGCCAGTATCCGTCAGTTTCTTGAGGACCGGTGCTGGTACGGGTTCATCGACATACAGCAGCGCAATCGCACCTTTGCCGGCGGATGAACGGCCCAATGTGAAGTTGGCGATGTTCACCCCGTTCTCGCCCATGGTCTGGCCCAACGTGCCGATGATGCCAGGGACATCTTCGTTGGTGGTATAGAGCATGTGCTCCCCGATCTCAGCGTCGATGTTGATGCCTTTGATCTGGATGAAGCGAGGTTTGCCGTCGGAGAACACAGTGCCTGCAATCGACCGCTCGCGTTTGTCGGTGACAACGGTCAGCTTGACATAGCCGTCAAATACACCGGATTTGTCCTGCGTCGTGGTCGAAATTTTTACACCACGCTCCTTCGCGATAACCTGCGCCGACACCATATTCACATCTGGATTGGTAGCCTTCATGATGCCTGCCACCGCAGCGCAATTCAGCGCCTCCAGATTCATTTGGGACACGTTGCCGTTATAGGTGATCTGGATTTCCTTCATCGCCTCGTCGGTCATCTGGCCGATGAACGCACCAAGGTGTTCGGACAATTTTACCCATGGTCCCATGACTTTAGCCTCTTCCGCCGTGACGGAGGGCATGTTCAGCGCATTGGAAACCGCACCGGTCAAAAGGTAGTCGGACATCTGCTCGGCCACTTGCAGGGCGACGTTCTCCTGTGCCTCCGTGGTGGCCGCACCTAGGTGCGGGGTTACGACGACGTTGGGCAGGTTGAACAGCGGGCTATCGGTTGCGGGCTCAACCTCGAACACGTCGAAGGCGGCACCTGCGACCTTGCCGGATTTCAGCGCGTCAGCCAGCGCGGCCTCGTCCACCAGACCGCCACGGGCGCAGTTGATGATGCGCACGCCGTCTTTCATCTTGGCGATGTTTTCCTTGGAAATCATGCCGCGTGTCTTGTCTGTTGCGGGCACGTGGAGCGTGATGAAATCGGAGCGTTTGAACAACTCGTCGAGCTCCACTTTGGTCACGTTCAGCTTCTCGGCGCGTTCCTCGGAGAGGAAGGGATCATACGCAATCACCTTCATTTTAAGGCCAACGCCGCGTTCGCAGACGATACCGCCAATGTTGCCCGCGCCGATGACACCAAGGGTTTTACCGGTCAGCTCTACCCCCATGAACTTTGATTTTTCCCACTTGCCTGCATGGGTGGACGCGGACGCCTCGGGGATTTGACGGGCCACGGCGAACATCATCGCGATGGCGTGTTCGGCGGTGGTGATCATGTTTCCGAACGGGGTGTTCATCACGATGATCCCCTTTTTCGACGCGGCAGGAATGTCGACATTGTCGACACCGATGCCAGCGCGGCCAATGACCTTCAGATTGGTTGCTGCGGCGATCACTTTCTCGGTCGCCTTGGTGGCGGACCGGATGGCGAGGCCGTCATATTGGTCGATGATCGACAGCAGCTTTTCCTTGTCTTTGCCAAGCTCTGGCATGAAGTCCACGTCGATGCCGCGGTCGCGGAAAATCTGGACGGCGGTCTCGGAGAGTTTGTCGGATACGAGTACTTTGGGGGCCATGATGGGCTCCTATATTTTGCGGTATGATTTACGTCGGCTTTGCGTCGGCAAAGCGTATGGCACGAAACGGGTTTAGGACTTGATCTCGGCCTCGAAGGCGTAGGCGAGCCACGGAAGCATTGCTTCGATGTCGGAGGTTTCGACCGTGGCACCGCACCAGATGCGCAGACCCGGAGGCGCGTCGCGGTAAGCACCGATGTCGAGCGCTACGTTTTCCGACTCCAGACGCTTGGCAATCGCCTTGGCAAATGCCGCGCCGTCGTTGATGCGGTCGTCGGTGAACTTCAGACACACGGAGGTGTTGGAGCGGGTCGCTGGGTCGGTGGCGAGGAAGTCGATCCAGTCATGCGCCGCGACGAAATCGGTGATTGCCGCGGTGTTGGCATCGGCCCGCGCGATAAGGCCTTTGAGACCGCCCACGGATTTCGCCCAGTCGAGCGCGAAGAGGTAATCCTCGACACACAGCATGGAGGGCGTGTTGATCGTGGCACCCGTGAATATGCCGTCGATCAGCTTGCCACCTTTGGTCAGGCGGAAGATTTTTGGCAGGGGCCACGCGGGTGTGTAGCTTTCCAGACGCTCCACGGCGCGGGGCGACAGGATCAGGACGCCATGCGCGCCTTCGCCGCCCAGCACTTTCTGCCAGCTGAAGGTGGTGACATCCAAACGGTCCCACGGAAGGTCCGTCGCGAAAGCGGCGGAGGTGGCGTCGCACAGGGTCAAACCGGCCCGTTCGGCTGGAATAGAGTCTCTCGACGAAACGCGCACGCCGGAGGTGGTGCCGTTCCATGTGAAGCAGACGTCGTTGTCGAAGTTCACTTTGGCGAAGTCGACGATCTCGCCGTAATCGGCGGTGGTGACTTTGGCGTCGATCTTCAACTGCTTGACCACGTCGGTGACCCAGCCAGCGCCGAAGGATTCCCATGCGAGCATTTCCACGGGGCGTTCGCCCAGCAGGTTCCACATGGCCATCTCATACGCGCCGGTGTCGGAGGCGGGCACGATGCCGATTTTGTAGTCGGCGGGGATGCCCAGCACCTCGCGGGTGGTCTCGATCGCGGCAAGCAGCTTGGCTTTGCCGACAGCGGCACGGTGCGAGCGACCCAGAGGGGCGTCGGACAGTTTATCGAGCGTGAAAGTGGGGGGTTTGGCACAGGGGCCGGAGGAAAAGCGTGGATTCGTCGGCTTGGTGGCCGGAGCTTTCGTAGTCATAATGTCTACCCTTACAGATATATTGCCTCTCGTTGGGGAGAGGTGTCCCACTGGCGTCACTACGGAAGGGCGCGGGCTTTCACAATAGAGAAAACGTCGCTATAGCGCCGCTTGAGTGATTATTTGCGACATGCTTCTCCACGATAGGAAACTTCCCAATGTTCGTAGCGACCCTTCTTTGCGATCCGTCCACCCCCAAACTGGACGCGGCTTTGCCTGTAAATCTGCGCAATGCGTGGGGCGGGGGGGATGTGATCTGGTTAATGCCGGATGTGGCGGCGGAGTTTGCTTTAGCGAGCGTTCCAGCGAATTTCGACGTGGTGTGGGAGGAGTGTCAGGCGCTGGGCGTGGATCTGGTGATCCAGCCGATGGAGGGGCGGCGCAAGAAGATGCTGCTGGCCGACATGGACAGCACGATGATCCAGCAGGAATGTATTGACGAATTGGCCGACGAGGCAGGCGTTGGCGCGCGTGTGGCGGATATTACGGCGCGGGCGATGAACGGGGAGCTGGATTTCGAGGCTGCTTTGAAAGAGCGTGTGGGGTTGCTGGAAGGGCTGGATTCCGGTGTAATAGAGACTGTTTTGGCGACACGGATCACCTATATGCCCGGAGGAAAAGAGCTGGTAGCGACGATGAAGGCCAATGGCGGCTATGCGGCGCTGGTGTCTGGCGGGTTTACGGCATTCACGGCCTCGGTCGCGGCGGCGCTGGGATTTGACGAGAACCGCGCGAATACATTGCTGGAAGAGGGTGGCAAGCTGACAGGGCAGGTGGCTATGCCGATTCTTGGGCGCGAGGCGAAGGTGCAGGCGTTGGAAGAAATCTCGACGCGGTTGAGGATTTCAGAGGCTGACGTGCTGGCCGTAGGAGACGGTGCCAATGATCTTGGCATGTTGCAACGTGCAGGCGCGGGCGTGGCGCTACACGCAAAACCGACGGTGCAGGCGCAGGCAAAGATACGGGTGAACCACGGGGATTTGACCGCGCTTCTGTTCCTGCAAGGCTACGCGGTGAGCGATTTCGCCTAGCGGCCTTTCCAGACCGGATCGCGCTTTTCAGCAAAAGCCTTTGCGCCCTCAAGCTGATCTTCGCTGGAATAGAGCCGTTTCACCGTCTCGAACTGGCTGCCGGTGATCTTGTCCATCGTGTCTTGGAACTTCTCGTCCTCGGCCTCGCGCACGATTTCTTTGATCGCGGCATAGACCAGCGGCGGGCCGGAGGCGAGCAGGCGGGCCATGTCCCACGCTTCCTCCATCAGCTTATCGGCGGGGTGGATGTGGTTAACGATGCCCCAGCCGCGCGCCTCCTCGGCGTCGAACCAGCGACCGGTGAACAGCAATTCCATGGCGATGTGGTAGGGGATGCGCTTTGGCAGCTTAACGGAGGCCGCGTCGGCGACGGTGCCGGAGCGGATTTCGGGCAGCGCGAAGGTGGCGTGATCGGCGGCGAGGATGATGTCGGCGGAAAGAGCCAGTTCCAGCCCGCCGCCACAGGCGATGCCGTTCACGGCGGCGATGACGGGCTTGTTGAGGTTGGGCAACTCCTGCAACCCGCCGAAGCCGCCGACGCCGTAGTCGCCGTCGACGGCGTCGCCATCGGCGGCAGCTTTCAGATCCCAGCCGGGGCAGAAAAACTTGTCGCCCGCGCCGGTGATTATAGCCACGCGCAGGTCGGGATCGTCGCGGAAATCGGCAAAGACATCGCCCATGATGCGGGAGGTCGCGAGGTCGATGGCGTTTGCCTTGGGGCGGTCGAGCGTGACTTCGAGAATGGTGCCTTCGCGGCGGGTTTTGATCGGGTTGGTCATGGGGTCCTCCGGATGAGTGCGTCTGCTGCGACGGCGCTGTCTGGGCCGCAGATGAGGGGGTTTACCTCGACCTCCGCCACTGCGCCGTCTTGGGCAATGACATAGGATTGGATGGCAAGGATTGCGTTGGTGATTGCGTCGATGTCGCAAGGGGCCGCACCGCGATAGCCGGTGAGCAAGGGATACATTCTAAGGCGTGTTAGAGCCTGTTTTATATCTTCCGGCGTGCTGGGGATCAGTACGGATTGGGTGTCGTTCAACAGCTCTGTCAGGATGCCGCCTGCGCCGATGGTTAACAGGTAGCCATGGGCGGGGTCTTGGGTGACGCCGACCAAAAGCTCCGCGCCTGCGTCGCACATTTCTTCGACGTGGAAGGAGGTGGCGTTGGTCATGCTGTCCATCGCGTCGCGCACCTCGGCGCGGGAATTGCAGTCGAGGATCACGCCGCCGACATCGGACTTGTGGGCCATGCCCTCGGCCTTGACCACAACGGGGAAGGTCAGCGCGTCGAGGCCGGTTGCGCTGTGGTTGGTCTGGATCGCGTTGGGGACCGACAGGCCGTGATGTGCGAGGGCGGCTTTGGCGTCGAACTCGGACAGGGTTTCGGTGTTCTCAGCCAGCGGGCGTTTGAGCACGGGCTCGGCGGAAGGTGTGTTTCGTGGGCTTGAAGCGGCCTCAACGGCGTTCAGGGCCTCGGCCAATCCGGCGAAGGGGATCACGTCGCCGTCCATAAGCTGCGTCGCGATGGCCTCGGGCATGAGTTCGGGGAGGGTGGCGACAACCGCGACGGGCTTGCCGGTGGCTTTGCGCATCCGCAGGGCGGCGTTGGTGGCGCAGGCCCAATCGGACGGGTCGCAGATATCGCCGCGCGGGTAGTCGAGGACCACTAGCGTCAGCGCGATATGCGGGGCGGCCATGGCGGACCACGCGGCGGTCATCGCGTCCTCGTCCCGCCAGATATAGGTGTGATAGTCGAGCGGGTTGGCGAGGGCGACCTTGGGGCCGAGGGCACTAAACAGGCTCTGTTTCTGCTCAGAAGTGAGTTTCGGGAAGCTCAGATCGTGATGCTCGGCCATGTCGGCGACCAGCGATGCCTCGCCGCCGGAACAACTGATGGAGGAGATCTGGTTGGAGGCGAGCGGCCCCGTGACGTGCAGCAGTTTGAGGGTCTCCAGAAAACTGGGCAGGTCGGGGGATCGCAGGATGCCAAGCCGGTCGAGGAACGCCTGCGCGGCGGTGTCGCCACCTGCAAGCGACGCGGTGTGGCTGATTGTAGCGGCCTGCGCGTGGGTGGATTTGCCGACTTTGAGCGCGACCAGGGGGACGGATTTGGCGTGCGCTTTGGCGGCGAGAGCCTCCCAATGGGTCAGGTCACCGAAGCCTTCTATATGCAGGCCGATAGCGGTGACGCGGGGATCGTCGAGTAGAGCCAAAGCGATATGCGCTTGTGTAGTCTGTGCCTGATTTCCAGCGGTGATCATGTAGCCGATGGGCAAGCCGCGCGTCTGCATCGTCATGTTGATCGAAATGTTGGAGGATTGCGTGAGGACCGCGACGCCACTTTCAAGGCGCTTGCAGCCGTGCTGGTCGGGCCAGACGGCGACGCCATCCAGCGCGTTGATGAAGCCGTAGCAGTTGGGACCGAGAATCGGCATGTCGCCTGCGGCCTTGAGCAAACGGGCCTGAGCGTCGGTGCCGGAAATGTCCTCGCCACTGGCCTCGGCGTAGCCGGAGGCGAAGCAGACCGCGCCGCCTGCGTCGAGCTTTCGCATACGTTCGACCGCGCCGATGGTCGCCTCGCGGTTGATGCCAATGAAGGCGGCGTCGGGGACTTCTGGAAGGTCAATTACGCTGGGATAGGCTCTGATTCCGGCGATTTCCTTCTTAACTGGATGGACGGCGTAGAGCGAGCCTTGATAGCCGAATTTCTTCGCTTGATGCAGCACGGCCTCGCCCCATGCCCCACCGCCGATGACGGCGAGGGATTTGGGGTTCAGGAGGCGCGACAGGTCAGGCACCGAGCGCCCTCAGCAGGTCGCGGCTGATGATGTGGCGCTGGATCTCGGAGGTGCCGTCCCAGATGCGTTCCACCCTTGCGTCGCGCCAGAACCGTTCCAGCGGGAAGTCGTCCATCAGGCCCATGCCACCGTGAATCTGGATCGCGGCATCGGTGACGCGGCCCAGCATCTCGGAGGCGTAAAGCTTGGCCGACGCGATTTCGCGGTTCGATGGCAGACCCTTGTCGAGTCTATCGGCGGCGGCGAGGGTGAGCAGGTCGGCGGCGTCAATCTCGGTGATCATGTCGGCGAGTTGAAAGCTGACGCCTTGGAACTTGCCAATTGGCTGGCCGAATTGTTCCCGCTCTGCGGCGTAGCTCAGCGCGTAGTCGAACACGCGGCGGGCACGGCCGACGGACATGGTGGCGACGGTGATGCGGGTTGCGTAGAGCCATGTGTTCATCACCTCGAAGCCGCCATCGACCTGCCCCAGAACCTGAGCGTCAGGCAGACGACAATCGTCGAAGTCGAGGATCATGTTCTTGTAGCCGCGATGCGACACGGATTTGTAGCCGCCGCGGATGGTGAAGCCGGGGGTGCCGCGATCGACCAGAAACGCGGTAATCCGCTTTTTAGGGCCTTTTGGCGTATCGTCTTCGCCGGTGGCGATGAAAACGATGAAGAAGTCGGCATGGTCAGCGCCGGAAATGAAATGCTTGGTGCCGTTCACCACCCAATCGCCGCCATCACGGACAGCGGCGCATTTCATGCCGCGTATGTCGGAGCCGGCGCCGGGTTCCGTCATAGCGAGGGCGTCCATGCGTTCCCCGCGCACGGCGGGCATAAGGTAGCGTTCCTTCTGGTCGCCTTCGCAGGCCATCAGGATGTTCTGCGGTCGGCCAAAGAAATGGTTGAGCGCCATGGAGCCGCGGCCCAATTCACGCTCGACGAGCGCAAAATCAAGGTGGCTGAGACCTGCGCAACCGACGCTTTCGGGGAAGTTGCAGGCGTAAAATCCTAGGTTTAGGGTCTTTTGCTTGATGTCTTGCGCGATCTCGTGCGGCACCTCGCCTGTGCGTTCCACCAGTTCTTCATGCGGGTAGATTTCCTTTTCCACGAAGCTGCGGACGGTGGAGACGATCATCTCCTGCTCTTCGGTCAGTCCATATTGCATCAAGTCGCGTAATCCGGTTGTTCTGTGTCGAGGATGGCCTTGAGTTCGGCCAAGTGGCGGATGTCTTGTTCGGGGTAGTTTTCGATTTCATCGGCGGTTTTTGCGGCGATGTCGTCGGGTAGGATCGACAGCGGGCGGCCTGTTTGCAGGGCGCGGATGTAGACCTCGCAGGCGCGTTCGAAGAAATACATGCGGTTGAAGGTGTCGGCCACAGTGTCGCCGATGACCATGATGCCGTGGTTGCCCATGATCATGACCTTCTTTTTGGGGTCGGTGAACAGCTGGGCGCAGCGCTCGCCCTCTTCCTCGAAGGCCAGCCCGCCGTAGCTGTCATCGACCACCTGACGGTCGTAAAACATGGCGGCGTTTTGATCGAGCGGGGGGAGGATTTTGTCCTCCAGACAGGCAAGGACCGTGGCGTGGATGGAGTGGATGTGCATCGCGCATCGGGCGTGCGGGCAGTGGCGGTGAAGCCCGCCATGCAGGCCCCAAGCGGTCGGATCGGGCGCGTTAGGGCCTTTTAGCGTGTCCGGATCATTGGCGTCGATCACCAGCATGTCGGAGGCCTTGATCCGCGAGAAATGCACCTGATTGGGGTTCATCAAGAACTTGGTGCCGTCGTCGTTAATGGCGAAGGAGAAGTGGTTGGACACGCCTTCATGCATGTTCAGTCGCGCGGTCCAGCGGAAGGCGGCGGCGAGGTCGACCCGCTCCGCCCAGTGTTCGATATTTGCGTGTGTTCCGTCCATGTCATGCTCCTTTCACTTTGGGCAAGTAAGGCATTTTGGGCGCGATATGACTAGCGATTTTGCGACTTGCACCCGTGGGCAAAGTCTGGACAATTGGAACATGGAACACCAACCCCTCAAATCATGGGCCGACAGCGCTGCAACCTTGGTTGCCGTTGCGGCTGGTCGTGCGCCTGCGGATATGGTTCTGCGTGGCGGGAAAGTCGTGAACGTGCATACGCGGGAGGTGCTGGACGGCTGGCAGGTTGCCATCAGCGCCGGGCGGTTCGCCTATGTCGGGCCGGATGCCACGCATTGCATCGGGCCGGATACAGATGTGATTGAGTTGGGCGGGCGCTACCTGATTCCGGGGCTGTGCGACGGGCATATGCATATTGAATCGGGGATGCTGACCCCTGCGGAGTTTGCCAGCGCGGTGATCCCGCATGGCACCACGACGATGTTCACCGACCCGCACGAGATTGCCAATGTGCTAGGGCTTCGGGGTGTGAAGCTTATGCATGATGAGGCTCTGATCCAGCCCATTTCGATCTATACGCAGATGCCAAGCTGCGCGCCCTCCGCGCCCGGTTTGGAAACCACGGGGTATGAGATTGGCCCCGATGACGTGGCCGAGGCGATGACATGGCCGGGGATTATCGGGCTTGGAGAGATGATGAACTTCCCTGGCGTAGTGAATGGCAGCCAGCAGATGTTGGCAGAGATCGCGGCGACGCAGAATGCGGGGAAAACTGTGGGCGGGCATTATGCCTCGCCTGATTTGGGGCCTGACTTTCATGCTTATGCGGCGGGTGGCCCTGCGGATGATCATGAAGGCACCTGCGAGGCGGACGCGATTGCGCGGGTGCGGCAGGGGATGCGGTCGATGATGCGTCTGGGCAGCGCGTGGTATGACGTGGAGACGCAGATCACGGCGGTGACGAAAAAGGGTCTGGATTCGCGGAATTTCATCTTGTGCACGGATGATTGCCATTCCGGCACCTTGATGAATGACGGGCATATGAATCGCGTTGTGCGTCATGCGATTGAATGCGGCTGCGATCCGCTGGTGGCGTTGCAGATGGCGACGATCAACACCGCAACACATTTCGGGGTGGAGCGGGAATTGGGCTCCATCGCGCCGGGGCGGCGGGCTGATTTGATTGTGACGTCTGACCTGCGGGAGTTGCCGATTGAGCGGGTGATCGCGCAGGGGCGGACCGTGGCGGAGGGGGGCGAGATTTCCGTGACCTGCCCGCATCTGGACTGGCCGGAGGATGTGCGGCAGACGGTGCATTTGGGGCGTGAATTAAGCACGGCTGACTTCGAGATTAGGGCACCTGACGGGGCGAAGACCGTCACGGCCAAGGTGATTGGTGTGGTCGAAAACCAAGCGCCAACGGAAGCCCTGAAACGCACGATAGTGGTGAAACAGGGTCTATTAAAGCCTGAAGATGCTGTTTGCCAAATTGCTTTGGTCGAACGGCACCGAGGCACCGGCGAGGTGGTCAACGCATTGGTTGAAGGCTTCGGGTATGAGGGCAAGATGGCGATGGCGTCGACCGTGGCGCATGACAGCCACCACATGATCGTCGTCGGCACCGACCGCGCGCAGATGGCGCTGGCGGCGAACCGCTTGGCGGAGGTCGGCGGCGGGGTCACCGTCTGGAAAGACGGCGAAGAACTGGCCTTGGTCGAACTGCCGATTGCCGGGCTTATGTCTGACCGCCCCGCCAAGGAAGTTGCCGCCAAGGCCGACAAAATGGTCGCTGCCATGCAGGCCTGCGGCTGCACATTGAACAACGCGTATATGCAGCATTCGTTGCTTGCGCTCGTGGTCATTCCATCGCTTCGGATATCCGATTTGGGGTTGGTGGACGTGACCAAATTTGAACTGACAGAATTGATAGAGGAAACTCAATGAACGGCACCGATGCCAATCTACCCATTCGCACGCCTGATACCCCGCCCGCGGAACTTTTCAGCGACCCGAAGGCCGCAGTTCAACGCTTGTGTGAGCTATATGAGAAGGCGGCCTCTTTCCTGATCGAACGGTTTCGCGACAGCCTTGAGGGCAATCCGCCCGCCGAACGCTACCGCGCTTTTTATCCGGAAATCACGATCACGACGCAGAGCTTCGCCAAGATTGACAGCCGTTTGAGCTTTGGCCACGTTGCCAAGCCCGGAGTCTATTCGACCACTGTGACACGACCAGACCTGTTTCAATATTATCTGGAACAACAGATTCAACTGTTGGTCGACAATCACGGGGTTTCGGTGGAAATCGGCGTGTCTACGACCCCGATGCCGATGCACTTCGCCGTGGCGAACGCGACCGACCTGACGGTGCCGCAAGACGGGGCGATGGATTTCACTTTGCGTGATGTGTTCGACGTGCCAGATTTGGCGACGACCAATGATGATATTGTGAACGGCACGCTCAAAGAGATGGCGGATTTTCCCGCGCCGCTGGCACCCTTTACGGCGCAGCGCATCGACTATTCACTGGCGCGCTTGTCGCATTATACGGCGACGGCGGCGGAGCATTTCCAGAACCACGTTTTGTTCACGAACTACCAATTCTACGTTGAGGAGTTCGAAGCCTACGCGCGACAGATGTTGGCCGACCCCGACAGCGGGTACACGGCTTTCGTGAGCACGGGGAACCACGTGCTGACAGAGGCCGATGGAGTCATTCCTACGACCGAGAAAACGCCGCAGATGCCGACCTATCATCTGAAGCGCAAGCATGGCTCTGGCATCACTTTGGTGAATATCGGGGTCGGGCCGTCTAATGCCAAAACAGCGACGGATCATATCGCGGTATTGCGCCCACATGCGTGGTTGATGGTGGGGCATTGCGCGGGCTTACGGAACTCTCAAAGTCTGGGTGATTTCGTGCTGGCGCATGCCTATCTGCGCGAGGATCACGTGCTGGACGATGACCTGCCTGTTTGGGTGCCAATTCCGGCGCTGGCGGAGATCCAGATCGCCTTGGAGAAGAGCGTGGCCGAGATTACGCAATTTGAAGGGTTCGATTTGAAGCGGATCATGCGGACGGGGACGGTGGCGACGATTGATAATCGTAACTGGGAGTTGCGCGACCAGTCCGGTCCGGTTCAGCGGTTAAGCCAGTCCCGCGCGATTGCGTTGGATATGGAGAGCGCGACGATTGCTGCCAACGGGTTCCGGTTTCGCGTGCCCTATGGGACGTTGCTATGTGTGTCCGACAAGCCGCTGCATGGGGAGTTGAAGCTGCCCGGCATGGCCTCTGACTTCTATAAAACGCAGGTTTCGCGACACCTTTTGATCGGAATTCGCGCGATGGAGCATCTGCGAGAAATGCCGTTAGAGCGGCTCCATTCGCGGAAATTACGCAGTTTTGCGGAAACTGCGTTCCTTTGACCCTAGGTAAACTGCGAAAAAACGTGAAAAAGAAGGGGTTTTTGCACACTAATTGTTGTGCGACCCCTCAATATTCAGTTAGGTTCTCGCGATAACACCCCAAAGGTGGGGCAATAGAGAGGGAGCAGAGCTCATGGCAACGAAACCTATGACCAAAACACAATTGGTCGCAGCATTGGCTGAAGAAGCAGGCACCGACAAGAAGGGCGCAGCTGCTTCCTTGGACGGTCTGATCGCAATCATCACCCGCGAAGTATCTGGCGGTGGCGCAGTGACCCTGCCCGGCGTTGGCAAAATCTACTGCCGCGAACGTCCGGCACGTATGGTTCGCAACCCCGCCACTGGCGAGCAAATTTCTAAAGACGCTGACAAGGTGGTCAAAATGACTATCGCGAAAGCTCTGAAAGACAGCGTAAACGGCTAATCGCCAGCTACGGTTTCAGATTTAGGGGTCGCCTTCGGGCGGCCCTTTTCTTTTGCGCCTAATCGCGTGAAAGTGCCGCGAAACAGGCAAGGATTTCGGCGTGGATTTTAGAGCGATTTTGATGGGGCTGGCCTTTGCCCTGATGTGGTCCAGCGCCTTCACCTCGGCGCGGATTATCGTGGCAGATGCCCCGCCGCTCTATTCGCTGAGTTTGCGGTTTTTGATTTCGGGATTGCTTGGCATTTTGATTGCCAAGATGCTGGGGCAAACGTGGAAGTTGACCCGTGCGCAATGGCGGGCGACGTGGATTTTTGGGATTTGCCAGAATGCGCTGTATTTGGGTCTGAACTTCGTCGCCATGCAATGGATCGAGGCGTCGCTTGCGGCGATCATTGCATCGACCATGCCACTGCTGGTGGCATTGGTGGGATGGCTTGTGTTCAAGGACCGCGTGCCATTGATAGGCATGATCGGATTAGTCGCGGGGATCGCGGGCGTTGTGCTGATCATGGGCAGCCGGATCAGTGGCGGCGTCGATGTTTTGGGCGTCGTGTTCTGCTTGATCGGGGCCATGGCGCTGACCTTTGCGACCTTGTCGGTGAAAGGTGCCGCATCAGGCGGGAACGTGTTGATGATCGTCGGGCTGCAAATGCTGGTCGGATCGGCCTGCCTGTTTGCCGTCGCGGTGCCGTTGGAGACATGGGATGTGACCCTGAGCCCGACATGGATCGCGGCCTTCGTTTACACAACGTTGGTGCCCGGGCTTTTGGCGACATGGGTCTGGTTCATGCTGGTAGGCCGCGTCGGGGCAGTGAAAGCGTCAACCTTCCACTTCCTCAACCCCGTCTTTGGTGTCGGGATCGCGGCTGTGCTGCTTGGCGAGAGCATCGGCATGACCGACCTGATCGGCGTGTTGATTATCGCCGGTGGCATCCTTGCGGTGCAACTGGCGAAGCAAAAGATAATTTAGCCAATTTTGCCTTGGTTCGAGCCGATCTGGCCACGGTGCAACAGCATGTGGTCAAGGATCACGCAGGCCATCATCGCTTCGCCCACCGGAACGGCGCGGATGCCGACACAAGGGTCATGGCGGCCTTTGGTAATAATCTCGGTGTTCTCGCCCGATTTGGTGATGGTCTTGCGCGCGGTCAGGATGGAGCTGGTGGGCTTCACTGCGAAGCGCACGACGATGTCCTGCCCCGTGGAAATGCCGCCCAAAATGCCGCCTGCGTGGTTTGAACTGAAGACAGGGCCATCAGGCCCCATGCTGATCTCGTCCGCGTTGGCCTCGCCGGTGAGCATGGCGGCTTGCATCCCTGCGCCGATTTCCACACCTTTGACCGCGTTGATCGACATCATTGCAGCGGACAAATCAGTGTCTAATTTGGCATAAACGGGTGCGCCAAGCCCTGCGGGGGCATGTTGGGCGACGACCTCGATCATAGCACCAACCGAGCTGCCGGATTTGCGCAGCCCATCCAGATAGTCAGCCCAAGTCGCGGCGGCGTCGGCGTCAGGCACCCAGAACGGGTTCTGGTCGATCTGGTCCATATCGCGCTTGTCGGCCTTATGCTCGCCCATCTGCACCATGAATCCGGTGATCTTCAGGTTGGGGGCCAGCATCTTGATCGCTTCCCGCGCCACGCCACCTGCCGCCACACGCGCCGCGGTTTCGCGGGCAGAGGACCGCCCGCCGCCGCGATAATCGCGGATGCCGTATTTGGTCCAGTAGGTGATGTCAGCATGGCCGGGGCGGAATTTTTCGACGATATCGCCATAATCCTTGGAGCGTTGGTCAGTGTTCTCGATCATCAACTGGATCGGCGTGCCAGTCGTGACGCCCTCGAACACGCCGGACAGGATGCGCACCTCGTCCGCTTCGCGGCGCTGGGTGGTGTATTTATTCTGACCGGGTTTGCGCTTGTCGAGCCAGACTTGGATCATCTCCGCCGTCAAAGGAACGCCGGGGGGGCAGCCGTCGACGGTCGCGCCAAGCGCCGGCCCGTGGCTTTCGCCCCAGGTGGTCACGCGGAAAAGATGGCCAAAGCTGTTCATCGACATGGGGCGTCTCCCTTTTGAAAGAGGTCTAGCGAGGCCCTGCGTCACCCTCAAGACCTTTCGCCTTGCCGATGTGGGGGATGGGGCTTAGATATCACGATACCTCGGGGGGCCATCACTGGCTGAGATAGCGCAAGCTGACCCGTTGAACCTGAACCGGTTAAGACCGGCGGAGGGAAGGTTTGAGATGCTCTCACTCCCCCACTCCGTCCGTCGTTTTGGAGGAATGAGATGAAAAAGACCCTTCTGAGCGTAGGACTGATTGCATTGGGCACCACGGCATTTGCCGAGGACAAGCCCGTTTTGACGATCTACGCGCCTGATTACTTTACCAGCGAATGGGGCCCCGGCCCGAAGATCGAAGCGGCGTTTGAAGAGACGTGTGCTTGCGACGTGAAATACGTGGCGGGCGATGTGCTGCCGCGCCTGCTTTTGGAAGGCGAGCGGACCAAGGCGGATGTGGTGATCGGGCTGAACACCGATGTCACCAAGAAGGCGCGTGAAACGGGTCTATTCCTGCCTCATGGGCAGGATACCAGCGATTTGACCCTGCCGATCGAATGGACGGATAACGTGTTCCTGCCGTTCAACTGGGGGCATACGGCGTTCATCTACAACACCGAGAAAATGGCTGATGCGCCGACGACGTTTGACGCTTTTTTGGCGGATGAGGACGCCAAGGTTGTGTTGCAGGACCCGCGTAGCTCGATCTCTGGCTTGGCGTTGATGCTGTGGGTGAAGGCGGTCTATGGCGATGACAGCCAAGAGGCGTTTAACAAGCTGGCGCGCAAGACTTTGACCGTGACCAAAGGCTGGTCGGAAAGTTACGGCATGTTCACCGACGGCGAGGCCGACATGGTGCTGAGCTACACGACGTCGCCTGCCTACCACATCATCGCGGAAGAGGACGAGACCAAGCGGGCGGCGATTTTTGACGACGGCCATTATTTCATGACGGAACTGGCGGCACAGGTTAAAGGCTCTAAGCAGCCGGAACTGGCGCAGGACTTCATGGACTTTGTACTGTCAGAGACATTCCAGACGATGATCCCGACTGCCAACTGGTCCTTCCCCGCGAAACTGGATGCGGACAAGCTGCCGGACGGGTTCAAGAAATTGGATATGCCTGCGACGGCGCTGTTCTACTCAGAAGATGAAGCCGCTGAATTGCGCGATGCCGCGCTGGACGAATGGCTGAGCGCGTTCAGCCAGTAAGCCTGTCCACCCTTGGCGGGGCGGCGGTTGTCGCCCTGCTATTGGTGCTGACCCTTGGCACGCTCGGCGCGGTTGCGTGGCGGGCGGAAGAGGTGTCGGCACTATCCCGAAATGACTGGTCTGCGGTATGGTTCACGTTGTGGCAAGCGGCAGTGTCTGCTGTGCTAAGCGCGGTCTGCGCGATCCCTGTAGCCCGCGCGTTGGCGCGGCGTCAGTTTTGGGGGCGGGGGGCGCTGCTGACCATTCTGGGCGCGCCGTTTATCTTGCCCGTGATCGTCGCGGTGCTGGGATTGCTGGCGGTTTACGGGCGTAGCGGAATTGTCTCGGATACCTTAGTTTGGGCAGGATTAGAGCCTGTTTCGATTTACGGATGGCATGGCGTCATCCTCGCGCATGTGTTCTTCAACCTGCCTCTGGCGACGCGGCTGATCTTGCAAGGCTGGCTATCCATTCCGGCGGAGCGGTTCCGCTTGGCACAGTCGCTTGGCTTCACCTCACGTGACATCGAAAGGCATCTGGAACGCCCGATGCTGCGGGAGGTTTTGCCTGGTGTTGTCATGGTGATTTTCCTGATCTGCACCACGAGTTTTGCGGTCGCGTTGGCCTTGGGCGGCGGTCCGAAAGCGACGACGATTGAGCTGGCGATTTACCAAGCGTTCCGGTTTGACTTCGACCTTGGCAAAGCGGCATTGCTGGGGTTGGTGCAGTTCGCCATCTGCGCGGTACTGGCTTTGGTGTCTCTGACGGTTTCCGTTCCTTCGGGACAAGGCGCGGGGCTGGACCGCGTGGTGCCGCGCAACGATGGGTCCAAGGTATTGGACGGGTTTGCGATTGCTGTCGTGGCGTTGTTCCTCATTACGCCACTGGCGATGATCGTAGCGAAGGGCTTGCCGGGATTGCCTGATTTGTCGCCGAGCATCTTGGGCGCCGCTTGGCGGTCGGTGTGGGTCGCGGTGAGTTCTGCGGCGTTGACGGTGCTCATGGCGCTGGCCTTGGCGCTGCTGGCGATGAAATGGGGACGCGGGGTGGAGGCTGTCGGGTATCTGTCCGTAGCGGCGTCGCCTTTGGTGATCGGCACGGGGCTGTTCATCCTGACTTACCGCTGGATAGACCCTGTTTTGCTCGCCTTGCCAGTTACAATCGTCGTGAACGCGGCGATGAGCCTACCGTTTACCTTGCGCGCCTTGTCGCCCGCATTGCGGCAGGTGGAGGAAGATTACGGGCGTTTGGCAACTTCACTGGGACTGTCGGGGTGGACGCGGCTGAGGATCGTGGTGCTGCCTCGCTTGCGCCGCCCTTTGGGCTTTGGCGCGGGATTGGCTGCGGCGTTGTCGATGGGGGATCTTGGCGTCATCACGCTGTTCGCCGACCCCAGCCGCGCGACCTTGCCGTTGGCATTGTATAACCTGATGACGGCCTACCGGATGGAGCAGGCATTCGCCGCAGCACTGGTGCTGCTGGTGCTGAGTCTGACCCTGTTCTGGCTTTTCGATCGAGGAGGTCGCGTGGATGCTGACGTTTGACAAGGTGGAGATCGTGCAGGGGGACTTCTCGCTGAGCGCGGATTTTTCGGTGCCTGTGGGCGCGAAAGTGTCGGTGATCGGGCCGTCGGGGGCGGGCAAGTCGACGTTGTTGTCGGCGCTGGCGGGGTTTGTGCCTGTCACCAGCGGGCGCATTTTGTGGGAGGGCGCCGACATCACGAAAGCCACGCCTGCCGATCGCCCGTTGGCGATGGTGTTTCAGGACAGCAACTTGTTTCCACATTTGACTGTGGCGCAGAATGTGGGGCTTGGGGTGAAGCCCAGTCTGAAACTGACGGCGCAAGAGCATACCCGCGTTGCGGAGGCCTTGGCGCGAGTGGGACTTAACGGCTTCGAGGCGCGCAAGCCTGCGGCCCTGTCCGGCGGACAGCAAAGCCGTGTGGCGCTGGCGCGGGTCCTGTTGCGCGACAAGCCCGTGATGGTATTGGACGAGCCTTTTGCGGCCCTTGGTCCCGCGTTGCGGGTCGAGATGCTGGCCCTGATGGTGGAAATCGCTGAGGAGCGTGGGTTAACGGTACTGATGGTGACCCATGACCCCAAAGACGCGCGGCAGTTGAACGGGAGCACGATTCTGGTGGCCGATGGGATTGCCCATGCGCCTGTTCCGACAGGACCGTTTCTAGACGCCCCGCCGGACGTGTTGCGGGCCTATCTTGGCGGCTGACTTATTGCGCTTGATAGAGCGGCACAGTCGAGATCGACATTTTTGCCGAGCCTTGGGTTAGCTCGTTGCCATGCGCCAGATAGATAAGAACCTGATTCTCCTCGTCGTAGATGCGCGACAGGCGCAGGGACTTGAAGATGACTGACCTTCCTTCGCGAAACACGGTTTCACCGTCGTCGGACCGGTCAATATCACCAATCGTGATCGGCCCCGTCTGGCGGCAGTCGATGGACGCGTTGGAGGGGTCCTCGAACCAGTTGCCGTTGGACAGGCGGTCGATCAGGCTGCGGTCGAAATAGGCGATGTGACAGGTCACGCCCTCTACGTCGGGATCGGGAATGGCTTCGATGATGATGTCGTTGCCGACCCAGTCCACCCCGACGCGACCTACTTCCTCAGCGGCAAGCGTGAAAGGTAGGCAGCACAGGATTGCGGTCAGTAGATGTTTCATCGGCTTGCTCCGGTTTCTATGGCATTAGTCGCTTGTGATGAAGATGGTGCCGCTGCACCCGGTTCACAACACCTTTCGTGTCGCACATAGAAAAAGGCGCGCCCCGAGGGACGCGCCTTTTAAAATCAATAGCGAAAGTGCTTAGTCTTTACGCTTGATCGGCGCCCAGATGCGTTTGTTGGTCAGGTAGAGCAACACGGTCAGGATAACCAAGAAGAACACAGCGATGAAGCCTGTGCGCTTGCGGGCGTCTTGATGTGGCTCTGCCGTCCAGCGCAGGAAGGCCGCGACGTCTTCTGCTTCGTGGTGTAACTCGTTAGAGTGACCGTCGGCAAATTCGACATCCTCGCCGTAGAGCGGTGGCGCCATAGCGATCCAGCCGCCCGGGAAGGCGGTGTTTTCGTAGAACGTGGTGCCGGCTTCTTCTTTTTCTTCACCGGTATATCCGGTGAGGATCGACGCGATGTACTCAGCGCCGCCGATACCGTTCACGAGTTGGTTGATCCCGGTACCCAATGGGCCGTGGAAACCAGCGCGTGCCTTCGCCATCAAGGACAGGTCAGGTGCATTGGCAGAGTAAAGCGCCGGAAAATTGTCCGTCGGAAGCAAGGTGCGATACTCTTCGGTCGTTTTGTCGAAGAGTTGCGGGTTTGACAGCTCGTCGTTGATCGGGAACGCCTTTGCGTAAGCTTTCATCTGGTCTTCGGGCAGCGCAGGGCCGCCTTCATCTGCCAGCGTGCGCATAGGCACGAATTTCAGGCCGTGACAGGACGAGCACACCTCTGTGTAGATTTTCAGACCACGTTGAAGCTGGTTTTGATCGAAGGTGCCAAACGGCCCCTCGTAGGAGAAATCCACATCGTGGGTGTGGCCCGCGTCACCAGCTGCAAAAGCGCCGGAAGCGAGAGCCACAGCCGAGACTGTTGCGAGTGAGAGTTTTTTGAGCATCGGTATCTTCCTCTTACTCTGCAGGCTTCGCGACAGCGTCGGAGCCTTTGGCGGGATAATGCGCGTCGAAGTCTTCTTCGATTGTCGCCGGACGGGCCAGCGGCTTCTCGATAACGCCCAGCAGCGGCAGGATGACCAAGAAATAGCCAAACCAGTATGCCGACGCGATCAGCGAGATCCAGTCATGCGGGAACTCGGTGTCACGTGCGCCGACCCACATCAGGACGAAGAAGTCGACAACCAGCAGCGCAAACCACCATTTGAACATTGGACGGTAACGGCCCGAACGAACCGACGACGTGTCCAGCCAAGGTGCCAGCGCCATAACGGCGATGGAGCCGAACATGGCAGCCACACCGAAGAACTTAGCGTCAACGATGCCACCGGTTACGAAGGACACAAGCTGCACGACCCACACATCAGCGGTAAAGGCCCGCAAAATGGCGTAGAAGGGCAGGAAGTACCATTCCGGCACGATGTGCGCAGGCGTGGCGAGCGCATTGGCCTCGATGTAGTTATCGGGGTGGCCAAGGAAGTTCGGCATGAAGCCCACGATTGCCCAGAAGACGATCATGATAACGCCAAGCGCGAACAGGTCCTTCATCACGAAGTAAGGCCAGAACGGAACGGTGTCTTTCGCGGCGTCTTCTTTGGATGTGCGACGCACCTCAACACCGGTCGGGTTGTTGTTGCCCGTGGTGTGGAACGCCCAGATGTGAACGGCGACAAGGCCGGCGATCACGAAGGGCAAAAGATAGTGCAGCGAGAAGAAGCGGTTCAGCGTGGCATTGTCCACAGCAGGCCCGCCGAGCAGCCACGTTTGCAGCATTTCGCCAACGCCCGGGATGGCGCCAAACAGGCCGGTGATAACAGTCGCGCCCCAGAAGGACATCTGACCCCATGGCAGCACGTAGCCCATAAAGGCGGTGCCCATCATGGCAAGATAGATGATCATGCCGATGATCCACGTGATTTCACGTGGGGCCTTGTAGGAGCCGTAGTACAGGCCGCGGAAGATGTGGGCGTATACGGCCACAAAGAACAGCGATGCGCCGTTGGCGTGCAGATACCGGAGCATGTAGCCGCCGTTTACATTGCGTGTAATGTGCTCGACCGAGGCGAAGGCCAGATCGACATGCGGGGTATAGTGCATCGCCAGCACGATGCCGGTGATGATTTGCAGAACCAGACAGAATGTCAGGACGATGCCCCAGATCCACATCCAGTTCAGGTTCTTTGGAGTTGGGATCATCAGGGTGTCATAGAGCAAGCCGACAATCGGCAGGCGCGTGTGAAGCCACTTCTCGCCACCGGATTTCGGCTCATAATGGTCGTGTGGGATACCAGCCATAATCGTTTCTCCCTTAACCGAGTTTCAGCACGTCTTCCGACGTGAATTGAGAGACAGGCACCAGCATGTTGCGCGGCGCAGGGCCTTTGCGGATACGGCCAGCTGTGTCGTAGTGCGATCCGTGGCAGGGGCAGAACCAGCCGCCAAAGTCGCCGGCGTCGCCCAAAGGCACGCAGCCAAGGTGCGTACAAACGCCGATCATCACCAGCCACTCGCCATCTTCGTCGAGTGTGCGGTTTTGGTCTTCGGCATCTGCCTCTGGACCAAGGTTGTTGTTCTCTGCGCCGGTGTCAGGCAAATCCGACAGCGCGACAGCGCGGGCGGCTTCGATCTCGTCCGCGGTGCGGCGGCGGATGAAAACCGGCTTACCCAACCATTTGACGGTCAGTTGAGTACCTGGCTCGATGCCGGAGATATCAACGTCGATAGAGGCCAGAGCCTGCACGTCAGCGGAGGGGTTCATTTGATTGACCAAGGGCCAGACGGCGGCCCCTGTAGTCACTGCGCCTGCACCCGCTGTTGCGTAGTACAGGAAGTCGCGACGGGTTGCGCCGCTGTGGTCGTCTGCGTGGGACACGAGAACTTCTCCCTTGTCGGACCGCTTGTGCGGCCGGTAAAATTGAAGAATCCGCACCGAGGGCGCAGGATATCGGGGCTAGATATATTCTAAGGTACCTCCACGTCCACCCATGAACGTACTGTAAGGGAAGCCATTTGTCGCACTATGTCCAAATTGCAGCGTTTGAGCCCGATTTGGCCCCGAATTTGGGGTCACTGGTGCGCTTGGGCGTCTGCTTCGACGCCCCGATCCACGTTATCGAGCCCTGTGGATTCCCGTTTTCGCTAAAATTGTTGAGAACGCGTGCGTTGGATTACGGCGAAAAAGCTGAACTTCACCATCATAACAGCTGGGACGCCTTCGAGGCGGCAAAACCGGGACGTCTGGTGCTTTTGACCACCAAAGGCGCGACTGATTTATGGGATTTCGAATTTCAACATGGAGATTGCCTGCTAGTGGGGCGCGAAAGTGCCGGGGTGCCGGATCACGTTCACGAGGCCGCTGATGGGCGGGTGAAAATAGCCATGCCCGGTGGCGGGCGGAGCCTGAACGTGGCGATTTCCGCAGCAATTGCGATAGCGGAGGCGCATCGGCAGTTGCGAGATCTTGCCTAAAGGTTGTTTTGTCCGTTTAGTTGCTTAGGTTCGCGTTAACGCGGTCAATCGTGAGGGGTTCACATGAAAAAGCGCTACATTCTGTGTGGGTTCACTGTCGTTGCAGCAGCGGGCATTTTGATGTGGGGCGGTGCGGTTGCTCAGCACGGTATGATGTCCGGTCACCACAACGGCGGCCAAGGCCACGACGAAGTCCGAATGCCCATGCTGAATGGTGAGGACACGACACCCGAGGAAGTGGAAGAGCTACGCGCACTGTTCACAGAGCACACATCTCTGGAACGAACGGTGGAGAACCTGCCCAACGGGATCAGGACAGTCACTGAAACCGACGACCCTGAACTTTTGGAAGCGTTGGTCAATCATGCTGTCGGGATGATCGCCCGTGTTGACGAAAGCCGCAATCCGCACATCCCGATCCAAAGCCCGACCTTGGACTACTTGTTTGACCACCCGGAGCGGATAACCACCGACATCGAGCCGACGGATAATGGATTAATCGTGACGCAGACGTCGGATGACCCGAAAATGGTGGAAGCTCTGCAAACCCATGCGGCAGAGGTCAGTGATCTTGCCGCGCGCGGAATGGCGTCGGTGCATGATGCTATGATGAAGCGTCATTCTAATTAGTCTTTTAGTGAGCGGGCCATATCACGGTGAGGAATTCCAGCGTCGTTGAATACTGGCCCGAAAACCTCAAACCCCAGCTTTTCGTAAAACCCGATGGCGTGAGTTTGCGATCCCAAGACCACCTCGTCGAAATCTGCGCGCAGGTCGGTCAGGATGAATTGCATCAGCTCCGCCCCCAAACCGGTTCCGCGATGCGTGTCTAGAACTGCGACACGCTGGATTTTTGCCTTGGGACCAAGCGATTTAACCCGCGCCGTAGCGGCGGGGGTGCCGTCCACGGTAGCAAGGTAGTGGATGCATTCGGGGTCTTTGCCATCTATCTCCTCGGCCTCAGGCACATCTTGGCCTTCGATAAAAACCACCCGCCTGATGTGAAGGCAGGTGGCAATGTCGTCTGTGCGGTCAATCTGGGCCATATATTAGCCAGCCGGTGGAACAGTTGCGATCATGCTGTCCCGTTTGGCAAACTCGGCCTCCCAAGCGGTCAAATTGGGGCGGCCCTTGCGCCAATCACGGTCAGCGTGGCGGAAATCAAGATAAGGGAGCGCGCAGGCGACAGCGATTTGACCGATGTTCAATCCCTCGGCCGTTAGGGGCTCCATCCATGACGCCTCAAGCGCATCGAGTGCCGTGTTGATTTTGCGCCACTGGCCTTCGACCCAATCCGCAAACTGCTTGTCTGCAGGACGCACGCGGGCTTCGTAGACCATCAAGATTGCCGCATCGAGGATACCGTCGGCGGTGGCTTCAAGCGTTTGCAGCTGCCATGTCGCGTCACCAGAGCCGTAAAGACCCGCCTTGGCACGCGCGTCGAAGAAGCGGCAAATGACGCGGCTGTCATAAATGGGCTGGCCGCTATCAAGCGCCAGTGCCGGAATTTTTCCCAACGGGTTCAGATCACGCGGCATCGTGCCCGGATCGATGGGTGTGCCACCAGCTGGCACCATTTCAACGTCGTCCAGCTGGCCGGTTTCACGCAAAAGGACGAGCACCTTGCGCACATAGGGGGATGTCGGGCTTGAAAATAGCTTCATTTGGAGGTCTCCGGTTTGGCTCCGCGCATAAGTGCGGAGAGTATTTGTGTTTCCTGCCCGATACCGTATCCCGCGACATGGTCAGCGGCAGTTAATCGGGCGTCTTCTGGTTTGTTCTGGCCTAGCTTCCACGTGCCATCGATTTTGGCGACTTCAAAGTGGAACGGCTGGATCTGACGCATCATCCGTTCAAGAACACCATCGGACATCTTGTCGGTAGTCCATGGGGCTTTTGGGAGGAGATGCGCCTCAAAATGTGCGGAAAGGCGGTTTAGCAACGGGTGCAGCTGATCTTGCGGCAAGGGGCGTAGGGTACCCGTGATGCGAATGGCGACGTAGTTCCACGTCGGGACCTGATCCTCGACGCCGTACCAGTCTGGCGAGATATAGCTGTCCGGACCAGTTACAGTGAACACCGCGTGTACCGATTCCTTGCACGCGCGGGCGATGGGGTTGGAGCGGACAAGGTGTAGCTCTGCCTGCGTGCCGCTTTCGTTCAACAGGATCGGGATATGTGCTGTGAGTGGGCCGTCCTCTCCATTTATGGCCAAAGTGCCAAACCCGCGCTCGCGGACGAAGCCGATATTTCGGCTAGCTGTCTCGTGGCGAAAGGCGGGATTGGGATGCATGATGCTATCCTTGGCGGGGTTAGGCCAAGGGCGCAAGGGTTGGCGGATCACCAGCCTGCCATTTGGGGTATTTCACCATGATTGCGGCGAAGCGGTCGGAGGTGAGATGTGTATCCAACCACCTGTGCAAATGCGGCCATGATTGCGCGTCAAACCAAGCGCGATCGGTGTTGGCGAACTGTCGAATAAACGGGAAGATTGCCATGTCCGCGAGACAAGGCTGTTTGCCAAGAAAATACGGCTTTTGGGCCAGAATAGAGTCGTACTTCTCTAAAGTGCTCGCTCCGAGCGTACGCCAGGTTTCGGGATCGTTGTCGTGCCGGTTCGCGTATTTGTAGCGATCCAGAGCAGTCTTGAAGGGCCCGTCATTCTGCGCGATCAGCGCGAGACTGTTTTCGCGGTTTTGTAGCCATTCTTCGGGGTCGTTATGATCAAGCGCCCATAGCATAATGTCGAGGCTCTCTTCGATCACCCCATCAGATGCTATGACAACTGGCACAGTGCCTTTCGGAGAGGCTTCCAGAAACTCGGGGGCTTTATCTCGCAGCACTATTTCGCGGTGTTGCATGGTCAATCCAGCCGCGTGAATAGCGAGACGCGCCCGCATCGCATAGGGGCAACGGCGGAAGCTGTAGAGAATTGGGGTGCCTCCGGCGGGAATATTTTCGCCAAGATGAAGACTCATGCGCGTAGCCGGGTGCCCTTGGTCCCGACGATACGAGCGGGGATGATCTGGCCTACGGGTTGGTCAGTGTCGAACAGAGTTTCGGTGAATTGCTCGGTTCTACCCATGCGCGGGTTTTCCATGAGGATGTTATGAGTGTGACCGACGCGGGAGGCGAGGTGCGCTTGGACCTGCGCCTCGCCAGCCGTGCGCAAACGCGCGGCACGAGCTTTAATGTCCTTGCCGTTGACGGCGGGCATTTTGGCGGCGGGCGTTCCCTGCCTTGCCGAGTATGGGAAG
The DNA here is from genome assembly GCF_900129235.1 of Litoreibacter ascidiaceicola. GTDB lineage: Bacteria > Pseudomonadota > Alphaproteobacteria > Rhodobacterales > Rhodobacteraceae > Litoreibacter > Litoreibacter ascidiaceicola. The sequence goes on from NZ_FQUV01000006.1 coordinate 256,493, forward strand.
ACGTGCAGCCATGTCAGGTCGCAGTCTTCGACCAGTTTCAGCGAGTTTTCGAACATGTCATCGGTTTCTGTCGGGAAGCCTGCAATTATGTCGGCACCATAGGTCATGTCCGGGCGAAGTTTGCGCGCGTCTTCGCAGAACCGGATCGCGTCGTCGCGCAGGTGGCGGCGCTTCATGCGTTTCAGGATCATGTCGTCGCCAGCTTGCAAGCTGAGATGCAAGTGAGGCATCAGACGTGGCTCGGTTGCGATGGCCTGCATGAGGGAAGGATCGACCTCGATGCTGTCGATGGAGGAGATGCGCAGGCGCGGCAGGTCAGGGACCAGCTTGAGGATGCGCAGCACCAGATCGCCAAGCTGCGGCGTGGCAGGCAGATCCGCACCCCACGAGGTGAGGTCGACGCCGGTCAGCACCACCTCGTTGTAGCCTTTGTCCACGAGGCGCTTGATTTGGTCAACGACCACGCCCGCGGGAACGGAGCGGGAGTTGCCGCGACCGTAGGGGATGATGCAAAAGGTGCAGCGGTGGTCGCAGCCGTTTTGCACCTGCACATAGGCCCGCGCACGGGTGCCGAAGCCGTCGATCAGGTGACCGGCGGTTTCCTCGACGCTCATGATGTCGTCGACCTGCACTTTCTCGGTGTCAGGCAGGAAGCCCCACGTGGCGCGATTCATCTTCTCGGTGTTGCCGATGACATTGTCGACTTCGGCCATGTTAGAGAATGTTTCCGGCTCGGTTTGCGCGGCGCAGCCGGTGACCACAAGGCGTGCATCGGGGTTCTCTCGGCGCAGCTTCCGGATGTCTTGGCGGGCTTTGCGCACGGCCTCGGCAGTCACCGCGCAGGTGTTCACCACGACCAGGTTGTCCTGACCTTGTGTCAGGTCGCGCATGGCCTCGGTCTCGTAGGCGTTAAGGCGACAGCCATGGGTCGAGAATATCGGCGGCTTCATAGTGCGGCCAGAAATTCGGGCGTCAGGTGGCCTGAGAACACGTGCGCTGTGGGGCCGGTCATCCAGACGCCATCGTCGCGCCAATCGATATCGATGCGCCCGCCGTCAAGATCGATGCGCACTTGGTGACCTGTGAGCCCGCGACGCGCTGCAGCGACGGCGGTGGCGCAGGAGGATGAGCCCGAGGCCAAGGTTACACCGACACCGCGTTCCCAAACGCGCATGCGCAAATGGTTTTTACCGATCAAGTGGGCGACTTGCACATTGGTCCGCTCTGGAAACAGAGGGTGATGTTCATGTGCCGCGCCAAAACTGGGTAGGTCGACCAACTCGGCGTCCTCCACGAAGAATGTGCAATGCGGGTTACCCATTCCAGTCGCGGTAGGATTGCCGTCGATTGGTAACTCCAACGTATCCATTTCGCGAGCAAGCGGCACGTCTCGCCAGTCTAGCAGAGGTGCCCCCATATTCACGCGTGTTAGATCGTTCCCTGCGTCTTCGGCACTCAACAACCCGCGTTCGGTTTTGAGGGTGAGAGACGTGATCTCCCGCCGCGCCATTTCGAATCGCGCCACACAGCGCGTGGCGTTGCCACATGCGCCCGCGGTGGACCCGTCGGAATTGAAGAAAGTCAGGCCGATATCGGCGCCCGCCACGTCATTTAGAACCGCAAGCTGATCGAATCCGACACCGCGATGCCGGTCACCAAGGGCGCGGGCGAGGGCTTCTGACACATGTGCGTCGTTACCCCGTTGGTCAATAACCACGAAGTCATTGCCCAGCCCGTGCATTTTCATGAAGGGCAGGCCGAGGGAGGCATCTGCGTGTTGCATGAGCCGCGATATAACCCTCGCGCGGACACAATGGAAGACATGGTGCAGATTCACGTGGATTTGGGGGTTGACCCCATGGGGCGACCTTTCTAGATAGCACCCTCAGTGGGCCCTTAGCTCAGTTGGTAGAGCAACTGACTTTTAATCAGTAGGTCGATGGTTCGAACCCATCAGGGCTCACCACTTTTTTCAATAACTGTCAGGCGTCACGAGAGTCGCCCAAAATTAGCAGGGTTTCTGCCACAAACGTCACTTACACCTTCCACAATCACAAACTGCACCTTTGATTGTGAGGCGCGATGCTTCTAAGGGATTGAGAGTTTCTCCAAAAGAACGCGGTTCGACCAAGTTTTCTGTACTTAAAAACGCCCGCTTTCGGGCCGAATTTCAGAATCCAAAGTATTCTTTTAGTGAAGAACTGGTAATCGAAGGAGCGCCTAGTCGAGTTTATAACGACATGACAGGATCGAGGCCAAACGCTTCCACGTCAAACCGATTCTTCGACATATTCGACATCTGACCAGTGCAATTCTCTGGTAGGGTCGTAGAGCGCGCCCTGATCTGTTCCAGCGACACTGGTGTGAACCCCCACTGATCGACCCCAACGTTGATACTGTTCCGGCGGGTCTGTTGCATTAATTTGACTGGTTTGTGTTATGGACTTATGGCGTCCTTCTGTCAGGCAGCCAAGCCAAATAGGCTTTCAACAAAACGGATT
>NZ_FQUV01000010.1 GCF_900129235.1 Litoreibacter ascidiaceicola
AATCCGTTTTGTTGAAAGCCTATTTGGCTTGGCTGCCTGACAGAAGGACGCCATAAGTCCATAACACAAACCAGTCAAATTAATGCAACAGACCCCATTTCGCCACCAAACTTCTGCGTGTTTGCCCAAGCGTCGAGTCGGGCGTGTCGCAGGTGATCATCACCGAGTGACAGGGCACGGGACAATCTTCCCCACCGCACTGGACAGCCGCAGCCAACACTCCTAGCAACGTCGGGAAGAATACCGGCGTCGACGGAATGGGCAGGGACGTGCTGAGGGCATGACAGAAATTTTCGAAGGACTGCGCGCGGCGTTCTGGCTGGTTATTGCGCTTGATCCAGAGCTGATCGACATCGCGTTGCGGTCCCTGCAGGTGACGCTTTCGGCCTTGGCTATCGCCTGCGTCATCGCAATTCCCTTTGGCACCTATCTGGCCATTTCCCGCTTCCGGCGGCGGCGGCTGGTCATTGCCGTGGTCAACGCCATGATGGGGCTGCCACCCGTGGTGGTCGGGCTGATTGTCTACCTGATGCTGTCGCGGTCCGGCCCGTTTGGCGTGCTGGGGCTGCTATTTACCCCCACGGCAATGGTCATTGCGCAGGTAATCATCATCACTCCCTTGATTGCGTCAATTACCCATCAGGCGATGCGGGAGCTTTGGGCCGAATACCACGATCTGCTGATCTCGATGCACACTTCCAAATGGCAGCGAGTCAAAACGCTGATGTGGGACGGGCGACGCAACTTGTTGACTGCGGCCTTGGCGGGGTTTGGCCGCGCCATTGGCGAGGTTGGCGCGATTATGATCGTCGGTGGCAATATCGACAATGTCACTCGGGTTCTTACCACTGCGATTGCGCTGGAAACCGGCAAGGGCGACTTCGCGCTGGCGCTGGCCTTGGGCTTTGTGTTGATCGCGCTGGCGCTGCTGGTCAACTTCGCGATCCACTGGCTGTCGCGCACCGAGCGGGAGGGCCTGTGGTGAGCAACCTGTTCCCCCTGCGGCTGAGTGACGCGCAAGTGAGACGTCGTGGCAAGACCATCCTTGGACCGGTCAATCTGGAACTGGACGGGCAGGGGCTGACGATTATTGTCGGGCCAAACGGGGCTGGCAAAACCAGTCTGCTTCGGGTGATGCACGGGGTGGAGCGGCTGAGCGGCGGCACGGTGCAATGGGGGATGAATGACGACTGCGCGCGCGAGCGTCAGGCCTATGTCTTCCAATCCCCGATCATGTTGCGCCGGTCGGTGGCAGACAACCTGCATTACCCGTTGCGCCTTTCTGGCATGGCGCGTGGCGAGGCGACCCCGCTGGTGGCGGATTGGCTTGCGCGGATCGGGCTGCAGGGTCAACGCCAGATGCAAGCCACCCGACTCTCGGGCGGGGAGCGGCAAAAGCTGGCCCTTGCGCGGGCGCTGATCCGGCAGCCTGAGGTTCTGTTTTTGGACGAGCCTTGCGCCAACCTTGATGGCCGCGCGACCCGCGAATTCGAGACCCTTTTGCTGGCGACCCGCGACAGCGGCACGCGGATTGTAATGGCCACCCATGATCTGGGGCAGGCAAAGCGGCTTGCAACCGACGCGCTGTTCATTTTGGGTGGGCGTATCCACGACTCGGCCGCTGCGCCGGCCTTTTTTGATACCCCCAAGACACCGGAACTCGCTTCCTTTCTACGCGGAGATATTGTCGAATGATCAAGACTTTAACTGTGATCGCCTCGCTTGCGGCCTCGACCGCCTTTGCGGCGGCGGATGACCTGAAACTTGCAGTGACGACATCGTTTGAAAACTCGGGGCTGGCGGATGTTCTGCTGCCGCAGATCAAGGCGGATCTGGACCTTGATGTGCAACTTCTGGTTGTGGGCACGGGGCAAGCGATCCGGCTGGGCGAGGCAGGCGATGTGGACGCGATCCTGGTCCATTCGCGCAAAGCCGAAGAGGCGTTTCTGGCGGCAGGACATGGCACCCACCGGCGCGAGATCATGTATAACGACTTTGTGGTGATCGGCCCCAAGGCAGACCCTGCGGGCATTGCCGGTGACAGCTCTGTCATTGAGGCGATGCAAGATATCGCCAACGCCAAGCCTGCCTTTGTAAGCCGAGGCGACGACAGCGGCACCCACAAGGCAGAGCTGGCGGTTTGGGCCTCGGCTGGTTTGGACGCGGCGACATTCGGGGATTGGTATAATGCCGTCGGCGCTGGCATGGGCGCGGCGTTGAACACCGCAGCGGGCATGGACGCCTACATCATGTCAGACCGTGCAAGCTGGCTGAAATTCGGCAACAAGGCAGGGCTGGCGTTGCTCTATTCCGGCGATCCGGCATTGTTCAACCAATACGCCTTTCTGCCGGTCAATCCGGCCAAGCATCCGCATGTCAAAAACCATCTGGTGATGCAGTTGGAAGACTGGCTTGTCGGCGACACGGCGAAGGCACTGATTGACGGCTACACCATTGGCGGCGAGACGCTGTTCGTGTTCAACGCCAAAGCTGAATAAACCTAATGCTGGTGCGGTTCGTCATCCAGCGATCCGTGGATAGCGAACTGCTCTAAGCCCGCCTCCTGCGCCTCGATCACGCGGTAGCTTTCGCGCACCCCTGCGTCGGTCAATTCGCGCGCCACAGTGAGCAGCGTGTTGGCCACGTGTTCCTTGCAAAGGGACGCCATATGGTCGACCTCTTCGGTGGCGACGGGGCGGGCGGCGTCCAGCGAAGGTGCGCCGTAGATGTCGACGAAATGCTGCGCCAGAAGGTCGATCAGCCACTCGCGTTCTAAAGGTTCGATCTGGGTGACGGCGACGAAGCTGACGCGCCCGAACGTCTCGCACCCCATCCACCCGTTTGAGAAGGCCTGACGGGCCTTACCGACCAGATCACCTTCGGACCAGTTGGAGAACTCGAACCCGCCAGAGACGCACCATTCGCCGGTGCGGGCAGGGCTGTGGAACACGCGGGTGTCGCTTTCGTCGAAATGGATCGCACGGGCGAGTTTCATGGCAGGGTCTCCAGCAATTCTGTCAGGGCAATCAGCCGCGTCGTGTCGCCTTGTCGCAGCAGCAGGCCGAAGCGCTCATCGACCCCGACGAAATGCCCCGCTTGCCCCAATACGTCAATGTCGGTGCCTTTGCCATGGGCCAGACCGCCCCATTCGCGGTGCAGGCTGGCCAGACCGTCATCGGCCCAGGAGTTGAGCCCGACAAGGGTGTGACGCACCCAGGCTTCCAGCAGCTCCACCGCGTCGACCTCGGCGCAGCCTTCGGCATAGAGCGCGGTTTGGTCGGGGGTCAGGCCGCCCTCGTCCGTTGCGGGCCAGAGCCACAAATCCAGACCGACCACCAGCCAGTCCGGCTCTGCTTCCGGATCGCTAGGGGACGCCGCCACGCGGAACGCCCCGCAGCGCCCGCCGTTGACGTAGATCGGGCCATCCCAGCCCAGATGCACCGCGACTTCGGGCGGTCCAAGCGCGCCCAAAGCGTTCTGGAACCCCACGCCGCAGACGGGCAGGGCCGCCAGTGCGTCTTGCAACGCGGTTTCCGGCGCGAAGACGATGGCCGCGCGCAACCGGTCGGCGGCCAGATCGTAGAGCACCAACCCCGCATCGCACCCTTCAACGGCGCGCGCACAGGCCTGCGCGAACGGATCGCGTGTGACGGCTTCGCCAGTGAATAAAGGCGGGAATTGCGGCTGGGTCATGCGTGCCCGTCAGCAATCAGGCGTTGCGCCACCGCCATGAAGCCCGCCGCTTGCGCGCTGTCGGGCTTGGACACCACGATGGGCGCACCGCCATCAGCGGCAAGGCGGATATCCAGATGCAAGGGGATCTCGGCCAGCAGGGGAACGCCCAGCTTTTCAGCCTCCTTGGCGACGCCGCCATGGCCGAAGACGTGTTCCTCGTGGCCGCATTCGGAGCAAATATGGGTCGACATATTCTCGATCATGCCGAGGATCGGTGTCTTGAGCTGGTTGAACATGTCGATGCCCTTGCGGGCGTCCATTAGGGCTACATCCTGCGGGGTGCTGACGATGATCGCGCCGTCCACATGGGCCTTTTGCGCCAGCGTCATTTGCACGTCACCGGTGCCCGGCGGAAGGTCAACGATCAGCACATCCAGCGCGCCCCATTGGACCTGCGTCATCATCTGCTGCAAGGCGCCCATCAGCATGGGGCCACGCCAGACCACGGCCTGGTCGTCATTGGTCATCAGCCCGATCGACATCATGGTGACGCCGAAATTGCGCATGGGAAGAATGGTTTTACCATCGGGGGAGGCGGGCCGCCCCGACACGCCCAACATGCGCGGCTGCGACGGGCCGTAGACATCGGCGTCCAGCAGGCCCACGCGGCGCCCCTCCGCTGCAAGCGCGCAGGCGAGGTTGGAGGCCACGGTGGATTTGCCCACGCCGCCCTTGCCGGACGCAACTGCAAGAATGCGGTCCACGCCGGGAATTTTCTGCGGGCCGGACGGTGCTGCGCGTTTCGAGTTCAAGTCGGGCGGGGCGGATGGCTTGCTGTGTGCAGTCATCACCACCGACACGGTGCTGACACCTGCCAAGCCTTTCACCGCGTCTTCGGCTTGCTGGCGCACCTCGCCATAGGCGGCGGCGTGGCTGGGGCTGACCTCCAACACGAAACGGACGGCGTTGTCATCGCTCACGGTGAGCGCCTTTACCAAGCCAGCCTCGACCAGCGAAGCACCGCTGACGGGATCGTTCAGTGTCTTGAGCAGCCCCAAGACGTCATCGCGGGTGACGGGCACGTCAGGACTGCCCTTCGATCTTACCGGTGACGACATGTTCCAGATCAACGCCGTCGATGGTCAGAACCATCTTGGCTTCGAAGGTCTTGCCGGCGGTGTCGCCTGCGTCGCGCATGGCCTGCTCGATTGCCTGTTGCGAGGTGACGCCCACCTGCTTGAGGAATTTGCGCATCGACATATTGAAATCTTCGCTCATGGTCTGTTTTCCTTTATGGTTGAATTATCAGGCGGCAATGGCCAACGGAGGGCGCGGATGCGACTGATAGCTGTGATACTGGTTTTGCTTATGCCCACCACCGCCTTGGCGCAGGACAGCGGCTTTCGCCTCGCGGTGCCTGCCGTGTTGGAGCAAAGCGGGTTCATGCAGCATATCGTGCCGCGGTTTTCGCTCAAGCATGGCATTCGCATTACCCGCGTGGCGGACACCGACTTTGCCGACGCGCGCTTGGGTGCGGAGGGCGTGTCGGTTTTTGCGGGGCTGGGTCAGGTCTGGGCTTTGCAGCATGACGGACATGCGGGCGCCGCAAAATTCGCCAACTGGTTGCGGTCTGAAGTGGGGCGCAACACCATCGCAGCCTTTCAGAAAGACGGTGCGGCGTTGTTCACCAGCGATGTTGCCCCTGCCGTGGCAAAGGTCCAGATCAGCTTTGAAGGTGACCCGGTGCAGGGTGAGAAGCTGAGTTTTGCCCATTGCGGGCGCTGCCATGTGATAAACGAGACCAACCGGATGAAGGGCATGGGGGCCACGCCGTCCTTCGGGATGCTGCGCACCTTGGGCGATTGGGAAAACCGCTTTGCAACGTTCTACGTTCTCAATCCGCATCCCAGCTTCACCCAAGTGGCAGACATTACCCCCGCCTTCGATCCCAGTCGCCCGCCGGCTATTGTGCCGGTGGAGATCACGCAAGACGAGATTGAGGCGATCCTTGCCTACGTGGCCACGCTTGCGCCAGCCGATCTGGGGGCCCCGATCCAAAGTCAGTGATCCCGCCGCTTGCTGAGGTAATCATCGGTGGTGCGGGGCTTGGGACGCTCGCCGCCCGCGAAGGGATTGTTCTCGGAATGATACTGCGCGTTGATCCGGCAATTGTCGCACATCTGGATCATCCGCGCCGCCTGCGAATTTTGGAACATCGCGTGCTTGCCCGCCAGCTTTTCGGTAATCTTCTCGACCGTGGATTTCACCCCGAACAGATCGCCGCATTCGATGCAGGCAAAGGGCTCTTCCTCGTGCAGCACAGTCTGGGTGAAGGCCGCGTCGGTCAGGTCCATCTGCGGGGTCAGGGAGATCGCGTTTTCAGGGCATATGTTGCTGCACAACCCGCATTGCAGACAGGCATCCTCCTGAAAACGCAGCTGCGGCAGGTCGGGATTGTCACCAAGCGCGCCGGACGGGCACAGCGACACGCAAGACAGGCAGAGCGTGCAGGCATCGGTATCGACCAAAACGGCGCCATAAGGCGCCCCTTCGGGCAGGGCGACGGTTTCAACCTCAGGCTGCAAGGTCTTTGCGGCCAGCCGCGCCACCTGCCGCCGCGTGCCCATGGGCAGGGCAGGGGTGGTCACAGGCTTAGGGGTAGCTTCCGCATAAAGCGCGTCGGACAACTGGTCAGGATCAGTGGCGTCGATCAGCGTCACCGCCGTGTCGCGACCGGCCAACGCAAGTGCCAGCGCGGCTTCGCTGTCGGGGGCCTCGCGCTCGGTCTTCGGGCTGATCAGCACGGTGACGGAGGCAAATCCGGCAGCAAGGGCGGCCAGCATTTCGGCGTGACCAAAGGCGGCCAATGCGCTGACCTCCAGCGGGATCACATCGGCAGGCAAGCCGCGCCCGAAACGGGCGGCAAGGCGGATCATGTCCGCGCCGTGATCCTCGTCATGGACCAGCAGGCGCGGGGCGGTCCCGCCCGCTTTGCGGAAGGTGGAGGCCAATGTGCTGATCCGGCGGAATGTGTCATCGATGGTGGGCGCGTCATAGGCAATCGCACCTGACGGGCAGACTGCCGCGCAGGCGCCGCATCCGGCGCAGATCATGGGGTCGATAGTGACGTGATCCCCGGCCGACGTGATGGCCCCTGTCGGGCAAAGATTCAGACAGCGGGAGCAGGCGGGCTGCTCGGCGCGGGAATGGGCGCAAAGGCTTGGTTCTGTGCGCACATAGAGCGGCTTTTCGAAGGTGCCGACCAGTTGCGACGCGGCCAGCACCGCCTTTGCTACCGCAGGCTGGCTGCGGGGATCGGCGCGCAGATAGCCGTCGCGTTTGTCGTCGGCGGAAAACAGCGGGCCCGCGCCGCGCAAATCCAGGATGATGTCGCACTGCGACAGCGCGTCATCACGCGGCGGGGTAAGCTGCGCCGCGCCGCGCCCGCCGGGGATTACCTGTTGCAGCGCATCAATGCGGATGTCGAACTGCCCGAGCGTGCCGCTGGCATTTCGCAGCGCGCCGGTGACGGTGTCATACCCGAATGCGGTTTCAATCTCCGCGCCCGAGGGCATCAGCACGGTGATGGCCAGAATATCGGCCAGTTGCTGCGCCGCCTCAAACGCGACGTCGGACGCGCCTAGGATCAGGCATGTGCCTTCGGACACGACATCAACGCTTTTGGGCATAGCGCGGGGCAGGGCGGCCTCTGCCACCAAAGCGGCCATTTTAGCAGTGGCGCTGGCGGCCTCGTCTGACCAGCCTGCGCGGTCGCGAATGTCGACGAAAGACGGCTCCGGCACGCCCAGCTCCTCGGCCAGCGCGATGAAGCGGGGGGCCTCTTGCTGGCAGGCGATCATCACCTCGCCCGCGCCAATTGCGTCGGCAGCATCGCCAAGCTGCGCTGCACACAGGCTGGTGAATTTGCGCGAACAGGGCAGACCCGTCGCATCGGACAGGGCCTTGGCGTCTATCGGCTGGCTCCCCAAGCAGTCGCAAATCATCAAAGTTTTGGCCATGTGGTTCCCGCTTTCTGCGCGTTGGCATGTAGCGCCATACGTCCCCCGTAGGACAGCTAGCCAAGATTTGTGCGGAAGGTAAAGGTGCTTTCCTGATACCGGAGAGCGTCGGCCTATTGCCAAAACGTCTAATTGCGCACGACTGCATACAGAAAAGCCTTTGAAGAATCCGACTCTTGTTGCAACCTGTAAGCCTCAAGGGGGAATAATGTTCGTTTACCCGCAGTCGGAGTCGATACCGGTCGGCATCGTCATCCGTAAATCACCAGGAGTAACCCGCTGGGCCAAATGGGCCTGGCAGGCCATTGGCGTGTTGCCAGGGGCCGGGCCTGCGGATTGGAAAATCCTGCGCCACGAAGAGGGCGTTACCGAATATCACGCCGCCACCCGCGATCTGACGCTATATGTCTCCGACGCGGAGGCCTATGTGCACGAACTGGGCACACGCCAGCCTTCCGTCTATGTGGTGATGCGCCGCGACGGGGTCACCGATGACACTCCGTTGAATGTGGTGCTGATCACGGCATCCCCCTACGAGGCGCAGGATTACGAAGATTCGGGCGAAGAGGTTGTGGAGAAGGTGCCAATGCCCGTGGGCATGCTGGCATGGGTCCGCGATTTCGTAGAACGCCATTATGAGGAAGAGGTCTTCGTCAAACGCCGCCGCGACAAGAATCGCGTTGATGGCAAGGAAGACGGAATAGGCGATCCGCGCATTGCGCAGCCTTCTGACGTCTACCGCGCACCCACCGGCAAGAAGGAGGCCGCGCAATGACGCAAGAACGCTCTTTCTGGTCGCGCCGCCTTGCGGGTGTCAAGCAGGAAGCCGAGGCCGAAGCGGAAGCTGCCGCGATGGCCGAAGTGCTGCCAGAGGACGCGCCGAAAACCGATGCCGAGATTCTGGAGATGCTGGAGCTGCCCGACCCTGACAGCCTGCAGGCGGGTGACGATTTTGCTGCGTTCATGGTGAAGGCCGTCCCGCAGCATTTGCGTAATCGCGCGTTGCGCAGGCTGTGGCGCAGCAACCCTGTGCTGGCCTGCGTTGACGGTTTGAACGATTATGACGACGACTACCTGACCGGCAGCACCGGCAACGGCCCGATCAAAACAACCTATCAAGTGGGCAAGGGTTTGCTTGCCCATGTGGAAGAGATGGCCCGCCAAAAGGCGTTGGCCGACTCAGCCGATGACGGCGAGACGGTAGTGGAAGATACGACCAAAGTCGTAGTTGTCGACGACGAGCCGGAAGGCGAGGCTGTCGAAGCACGTGAGGTCAATGCACCTTATGAGCTGTCTGAAGCTGACACCGAAGAAACGACACCCGCCGCACCGCGCCGGATGCAATTCCATTTCGAGGGAGACGTTGCATGACCACCGCCGCCGCGGATTTGCAGATTGCCGAGGAAGATCGCCTGCGGGCGGATCTCTACAATTTCCTTGGGCTGCTTCTGGCCGGCCCGCCTGACGAGATGCTGTTGTCCCAGACCGCGTCGCTTAACGGCGATGATGGTGCGTTGGGCAAAGCGATCACCAGCCTTGCCCGCGTAGCGAATGTCAGCAAGCCGCGCGGTGTCAGCGCCGAATATAACGCGCTGTTCATCGGGCTGGGCCGGGGCGAGCTGCTGCCTTATGCAAGCTATTACCTGACCGGCTTTCTGAACGAGAAGCCGCTGGCGCGTCTGCGTAAGGACATGGCGTCGCTGCGAATGAGCCGCGCGCCGAACGTGTTCGAGCCGGAGGACAACATCGCGTCCTTGATGGAAATGATGGGCGGCATGATTGTCGGGCGCTTCGGGGTGCCTGCGTCACTGGATCAGCAAAAGACATTCTTCAACACACATATCGGCGTTTGGGCCCCGCATTTCTTCTCGGACCTTGAAGCCGCCAAGACATCCGTTCTCTATGCGTCTGTCGGCGCTGTGGGCAAAGCCTTCATGGAGATCGAAAAAGAAGCATTTCGTATGACGGCGGGCTGACGGGCCTGCCACTTCACTGGCGGGGATGCCCGCCAAAACCAGAAAGGGGAGACATCCCATGAGCGACAAGACCGAAGGTAAAAGCCGCCGCGATTTTCTGAAGCTGGCGGGCACGGCCGCACCCGCGGCGCTTGCGGCCGCAGCAACCGGCACCGCCGCCGAGGCAGGCCCGGCGGCACCGGACCTGTCATCTGACACCATGCAGGACACCGCACATACGCGGGCTTATTTTGACAGCGCCCGCTTCTGATCGGCGCGCAAACAATAGTTCCCCGTAGATTGGCCCGCAGGGGCGCGGCAGCGGGAAAGGGAGAAAAGACATGCTGAGGAAAAAGACAACTCGTGTCGCAACGCGTGGGCAACGGCCTTCGATGGTGGCGCAGGTGGCATCCAAATCGGTTGACCGCAGGACATTTCTGCGCGGCTCTGGTCTGGCCATTGGCGGCCTGACGGCGATTGCCGCAACCGGCGGCACGATCGCGCCCGCTACGGCCCAAACTGCGGCGAAGACGGCGGTGGAGTCGATCAAGTCGATTTGCACCCACTGCTCGGTTGGCTGCACCGTGATTGCGGAAGTCGACGCCGGCGTGTGGACCGGCCAAGAGCCCGGCTGGGACAGCCCGTTCAACCTTGGAGCGCATTGCGCGAAAGGGGCCGCGGTGCGTGAACACGCCCATGGCGAGCGCCGCCTGAAATACCCGATGAAGAAAGAAAACGGCGAATGGGTTCGCATCAGTTGGGAAACCGCGATCAACGAGATCGGCGACGGCATGATGAAAATCCGCGACGAAAGCGGGCCGGACTCAGTTTACTGGCTGGGATCGGCCAAGCACAGCAACGAGCAGGCCTACCTGTTCCGCAAATTTGCCGCTTATTGGGGCACCAACAACGTCGATCACCAAGCGCGGATTTGCCACTCCACTACGGTGGCCGGTGTGGCGAATACATGGGGCTACGGCGCCATGACCAACAGCTACAACGACATCCACAACTCCAAGGCGATCTTCCTGATCGGTGGCAACCCTGCCGAGGCGCACCCCGTGTCGCTACTGCACATGCTGAAAGCCAAGGAGGAAAACAACGCGCCGCTGATCGTGTGCGACCCTCGTTTCACCCGCACCGCGGCCCATGCTGATGAGTATGTCCGCTTCCGGCCCGGCTCCGACGTGGCGCTGGTTTGGGGCATTCTGTGGCACATTTTCGAAAACGGGTGGGAGGACAAAGAGTTCATCCGTACCCGAGTTTGGGGCATGGACCAGATCAAAGAAGAGGTGGCCAAGTGGACACCTGAAGAGGTCGAGCGCGTCACCGGCACCCCCGGCTCGCAACTGCAACGCGTGGCCCGCACTTTGGCCAACAACCGCCCCGGCACCGTGATCTGGTGTATGGGTGGCACCCAGCACACCAACGGTAATAACAACACGCGTGCCTATTGCGTGTTGCAGCTGGCCTTGGGCAACATGGGCACCGCCGGCGGCGGCACCAACATCTTCCGCGGTCACGACAACGTTCAAGGCGCAACCGACCTTGGTGTTTTGGCCGACACCCTGCCGGGCTATTACGGCCTGTCGGCAGGCTCTTGGGCGCATTGGGCCCGCGTATGGGAAGAAGATATGGACTGGCTGAAAGGCCGCTTCTCGGACGCAAGCTATGGCGACACCGAGATGATGAACCTGACCGGCATTCCGGTTAGCCGCTGGATTGACGGCGTGCTGGAAGACAAAGCTAACCTGCAACAGCCCGACAACACGCGGGCGATGGTGCTTTGGGGCCATGCGCCGAACTCCCAGACCCGCATGAAAGAAATGAAGACGGCGATGGAAAAGCTCGACATGCTTGTCGTGGTGGACCCTTACCCGACCGTCTCGGCGGTGCTGCAAGACCGGACCGACGGTGTCTACCTACTGCCGGCCTGCACCCAGTTTGAAACCCGTGGCTCTGTCACGGCGTCGAACCGGTCCTTGCAGTGGCGCGACCGCGTGGTGGAGCCGCTATTTGAATCGCTGCCAGATCACACGATCATGGCAATGTTTGCCGAAAAGTTCGGTTTCCATGACCGCATCTTCCGAAACATCGCGATTGATGAAGGCGGCGAGCCGAATATCGAGGACATCACCCGCGAGTTCAACGGAGGCATGTGGACCATCGGCTATACCGGCCAGTCGCCGGAGCGGATGAAACTGCATATGGCGAACCAGCACACCTTCGACCGCACCACTTTGCGGGCCATTGGTGGGCCCGCTGACGGGGACTACTACGGTATGCCATGGCCAACATGGGGCACCGCCGAGATGAACCATCCGGGCACAGCGAACCTGTATGACATGTCGCTGCCGGTAGCCGACGGTGGTCTGACCTTCCGCGCCCGATTTGGCGTGGAGCGGGATGGCGACAACCTTCTGGCGGAAGGGGTGTATAACCCCGGCTCGGAAATTCAGGACGGCTACCCCGAGTTCACCATGCAGATGTTGATTGATTTGGGCTGGGACAGCGACCTGACCGCTCAAGAGCGTGCGACGATCGAATGGGTCTCGGGTTTCCGCGACACCCGCCCCGGCGGTGAGGAGGTTGGGGAAACTAGCCAGACTGGCGAGATGCCCTCGGATTACGCTGCAAAAGTTGGCGGCGTGAACTGGAAAACCGACCTTTCGGGAGGTATCCAGCGGGTGGCGATCAAGCATGGCTGCGCACCATTCGGCAACGCCAAGGCGCGGGCCGTGGTCTGGACATTCCCGGATCCTGTACCCACCCACCGCGAGCCGCTTTACTCCAACCGGCGCGATCTGGTGGCCGACTACCCGACCTACGAGGACAAGACCTTCTGGCGGGTGCCGACCATGTATGCCTCCATTCAGGAAAACGACTTCTCGAAAGACTATCCGATTATCCTGACCTCTGGCCGATTGGTCGAATATGAGGGGGGCGGCGACGAGAGCCGCTCCAACAAGTGGCTTGCGGAATTGCAGCAGGACATGTTCGTCGAGATCAACACCCGCGATGCCAACAACCTTGGTGTGCGTGACGGCGCGCAGGTCTGGGTCGAAGGCCCCGAAGGCGGGAAGGTCAAGGTGATGGCGATGGTGACCGAACGGGTCGGCGAAGGCGTAGCCTTCATGCCGTTCCACTTCGGCGGCCATTTCGAGGGCAAGGACCTGCGGGACAAATACCCCGAGGGGGCCGACCCTTACGTGTTGGGAGAATCCACCAACACCGCACAAACCTATGGCTATGACAGCGTAACCCAGATGCAAGAGACCAAAGCGACTCTTTGCAAAATCTGGACAGCATAAGGGAGACTGACGATGGCTAGAGCAAAATTCCTCGTCGACGCTGAACGCTGCATTGAATGCAACGCCTGCGTCACCGCGTGTAAGAATGAACACGAAGTGCCTTGGGGCATCAACCGCCGGAAGGTCGTCACCATCAATGACGGCAAACCGGGGGAGCGGTCGATCTCGGTCGCGTGCATGCACTGCTCGGACGCGCCCTGTATGGCCGTGTGCCCAGTGGACTGCTTCTACCAGACCGACGACGGCGTGGTGCTTCACTCCAAGGACCTGTGCATCGGCTGCGGCTATTGCTTCTATGCGTGCCCGTTCGGTGCGCCGCAATATCCACAAGCGGGCAACTTCGGCTCGCGCGGCAAGATGGACAAGTGCACCTTCTGCGCCGGTGGCCCTGAAGAGAACCACTCTAATGCGGAGTTCTCCAAATATGGCCGCAACCGGATCGCCGAAGGCAAGCTGCCCATCTGCGCCGAAATGTGCGCCACAAAGGCCCTGCTTGCCGGTGACGGCGATGTGGTGTCGGGTATCTACCGCGAGCGCGTCGTCGCCCGTGGCTTCGGGTCCGGCGCTTGGGGCTGGGGCACCGCTTATGACCAAAAGGGTGGCTAACACCGCCGCTTTTTGATTTGAGACATCAGGGGCGGCTCAATCTGGGCCGTCCCGTTTTGGTTTACACGCAAGGAAGCACCCGATGCGCTTTATGCTGATCGTCCTGATCTCTGCCTTTGCCCTTCTTGGCCCGGTTGCCGCGCAGGATAGTGCAGCCGACCCTCGTGCCAGCACGGGTGGCGCTCAAACGCTTGAAGATATTCTGGCGCGGCAGGCCGGTCAGGCGATGGATGACAGCTTCCGCAGCGACGCCATCGGCGATCCGGCCCGCGCCGCACCCTCGGCGGACCAGTTGGGAACCCTTGGAGGGGCATCCGACCCGGAACTGTGGCGCGCCTTGCGCTATGGCAAAGCAGACATCACCACACAGTCACGCGGCCCCGCTGCCAAGACACTGATCCAAGATGGTGGCATGTGGTGGCTGGAATTCCGCCAAGGCCCGCTGCTGACTTATGGCAGCTACCTACTCGGCGGTACATTGCTGCTGCTGGCGCTGTTCTACCTGATCCGGGGCCGCATCCGCATTGACGGTGAAAAAACCGGCCGCAAGATCGAGCGGTTCAAAGCATTCGAGCGGTTTGGTCATTGGCTGCTGGCAAGCTCGTTTCTTGTGCTGGGCCTGACGGGCCTGATCTCCCTTTTCGGGCGCAAGGTGATGATCCCCACATTCGGGCATGACGCGTTTTCGACCATCGCGATTGGCTCCAAATGGGTGCATAACAACATCTCCTGGACGTTTATCGTGGCGCTGGTCATCATCTTCGTGGTCTGGGTTGTGCACAACCTGCCAGATCGCACGGACTTGAACTGGCTGGCCAAAGGCGGCGGCATCTTCTCCAAGGGGCACCCGCCGGCCAAGAAGTTCAACGCGGGGCAGAAGCTGATTTTCTGGTCGGTGATTATTCTGGGCGGCTCCATTTCGCTGACTGGCCTGTCGCTGCTGTTCCCGTTTGACCTGCAGTTATTCGGGCCAACCTTTGCAAAGCTGAACGCGATCGGCGCGCCGGGCTGGTTTGGTATGGCGGACTTGTCCGCGACCCTGTCCCCGCAAGAGGAAATGCAATTCGCCCAACTTTGGCACGCCATCGTGTCGCTGGTGCTGATCGCGATAGTCTTCGCCCATATCTATATCGGCTCTGTCGGGATGGAGGGGGCCTTTGACGCCATGGGATCGGGTCAGGTCGAGGAGCAATGGGCGCGCGAACACCACAGCCTCTGGGTTGATGAAGTCACCGCCCAAAAGCCCACCACTACGACGAAGGAAGCCTGAGCATGAAAGCGTTTCTTGTCGCAATTGGCGCGGCGGTGCTCTTAACCGTCGGCGCGAACCTCATCCTCAAACAGATGAACTTCTCGGCTGAAGCCACCACAGCCAGCCCGAACGCACGCGTCGGCACCGACGGGTAGCGCGTTGGATGTCGTTTTCTGGAGGGGACGGCTGTCAGATTCGTCCGTTGACCCTGTTGGCATTCTGGTGTTGCGGGAATACGGCTCTGGGGTTGCAATCAGTTTGAGCAGGGTTAACGCTTCCGTAAGGCGGGCAGTACCCTCTTCGCGAAAAAACCCGACGCTCTTCGGCTTCCAACAGAGTGTTCCGTGACACTCGACCGAGACGCTGCTAGTAGAGCATCTCAAAGAAAAAGGAACTTTACGTGCTGGTCGAAAACACTACTCTTGATGGGGTGCTGGTCATTACGCCGAAGCGATTTGGCGATGACCGGGGATTTTTTTCCGAGGTTTGGAACCGCCATGCTTTGGCAGAAGCAGGCGTTGATATTGACTTTGTTCAGGACAATCATTCCTTTTCGGCGGCGCAAGGCACCGTGCGCGGCTTGCATTTTCAAAGCCCTCCGCATGCGCAAGACAAGCTCGTGCGCTGTGGGACGGGGGCGTTTTTGGACGTCGCCATCGACATTCGCACTGGCTCCCCGACTTACGGGAAATCCGTCGCGGTTGAGCTGAGCGCCGAGAATGGCAAGCAATTGTTGATTCCGAAGGGCTTTCTGCATGGCTTTGTGACGCTGGTCCCAAACACCGAAATTCTTTATAAATGCTCTGATATCTATGCGCCTGACTGCGATGGGGCCGTTTACTTTGACAGCCCGGAGCTTGGCATTGATTGGAGAATCGCGCCCGAGCGAGCCATACTATCAGACAAAGACGCGCAAGCTCCGCGCTTCGCCGATTTCAAATCCCCATTTTAGCAGGGTGCAAAAGATATGAAGATTCTCGTCACAGGTGGAGCCGGTTTCATTGGGTCGGCGGTTGTAAGGCAGGCCATCCGAGATGGTCATGAGGTGGTAAATGTTGATGCGCTGACTTATGCGGCGTGTCTCGCCAATGTCAGCGCCGTTGATACCGATCCGGCATATGCATTCGAGCAGGCCGATATTTGCGATGCGGCGGAAATGAAGCGCATCTTTGCGACGCACAAGCCGGATGCAGTGATGCACCTTGCCGCCGAAAGTCATGTTGACCGCTCTATTGATGGCCCTCAGGCTTTCATCCAGACTAATATTGTTGGCACATTCACATTGCTGCAAGCCGCGTTGGCATATTGGGATGGAATGGGGCGGCCGGAGGGGTTTCGCTTTCACCATATCTCGACTGACGAAGTGTATGGCTCTCTGGGGGCGGAGGGGCAGTTTGTCGAAACGACCCCTTATGACCCCAATAGCCCTTATTCGGCGTCGAAAGCGGCGTCCGATCATTTGGTACGGTCTTGGGGGGAAACCTACGGGTTGCCCTACGTCCTGACCAATTGCTCCAATAATTACGGCCCCTACCATTTTCCCGAGAAGCTGATCCCGGTGGTTATTTTGAATGCTTTGGCGGGCAAACCTGTGCCGGTCTACGGCAAAGGCGACAACGTGCGCGACTGGCTCTATGTAGAGGACCACGCGGACGCATTGCTAACGGTTCTGCAAAACGGAGCCAACGCGCGCACCTATAATATCGGGGGCGAGAACGAGGCGCAGAACATCGAAATTGTCAGGATGATCTGTGCGTTGCTCGACGAGTTGCGACCGACAAATACGCCCTATGAAGAACAGATTTCCTTTGTCACCGACCGCCCCGGCCATGATCTTCGCTACGCGATTGATCCGGAGCGCATTCGCACTGAGCTTGGGTGGCGCCCGTCTGTCACGCTGGAGCAGGGTTTGCGGAAAACGGTGCAGTGGTATCTGGACAACGAAGACTGGTGGCGTGCGCTGCAAGACCGTGATGGCGTCGGCACCCGTCTGGGGAAAAGTTAATGCGCGTTTTGGTATTTGGCGCGACGGGGCAGGTCGCCCTGGAATTGTCCCGGTTTGACGGGGTCACGACCCTTGGCCGCGCCGAGGCGGATTTGTCGGACCCGGCAGCCTGCGCAGCGGCTATTCGGCACTACGCCCCCGACGCGGTTATCAACGCGGCGGCCTACACCGCCGTTGACCGTTGCGAACAGGAAGAAGCGGCGGCCACTGTGATCAACGGGCAGGCGCCCGCAGCGATGGCGCGGGTCTGCGCGGAGTTGCGCATCCCTTTCGTGCATATTTCGACGGATTACGTTTTCGATGGTCAGGGCACCGCACCGATGTCGCCCGATGACGCGGTTGCGCCTTTGAATGCCTATGGCCGCAGCAAGCTTGCAGGGGAAAAGGGCGTCGCAGACGCGGGTGGTCAGTATTGTATCCTGCGCACCTCTTGGGTGGTGTCAGCCCATGGCAGCAACTTCGTGAAAACGATGTTGCACCTGTCCGAGACCCGCGACGCGTTGTCTGTGGTGGCAGACCAGATTGGCGGCCCGACAGCGGCCCGCTCCATCGCAACGGCCTGCATGACGATTGCACAAGCACTGCGGGACAAGGGCGCGGCCTGCTCTGGCATTTACCATTTCAGCGGGGCCCCTGACGCGAGTTGGGCAGATCTTGCCCGCGCGGTTTTCGAGCTTGCCGACCGGTCGGTTACGGTGACGGATATCCCCACTGCAAGCTATCCGACGCCGGCAACGCGACCGCTGAATTCGCGGCTCGATTGTGCGACACTGGAAAAGGTTTTCGGCATAGCGCGACCAAACTGGCGGCAGGACGTCGCGGATATCGTGCAAGAGCTGGGTGCTCGCGCAGACAACGAACTTTAAGAAGGCAGGCTGTTATGACGCAACGCAAAGGTATCATTCTCGCCGGAGGGTCCGGCACACGGCTATATCCGATCACACAGGGCGTGTCGAAGCAGCTGATGCCGATCTATGACAAGCCGATGATCTATTACCCGCTGAGCGTGCTCATGCTTACGGGGATCCGGGAGATTGCCGTGATCACCACCGTCGAGGATCAGGCGCAGTTCAAGCGGCTTCTAGGTGACGGCAGCCAATGGGGCGTCTCCCTGACGTTCATCGAACAACCAACCCCCGACGGGCTGGCGCAGGCGTATCTTTTGGCGAAAGACTTCCTGGACGGCGCCCCAAGCGCGATGGTTCTGGGCGACAACATTTTCTTTGGCCACGGTCTGTCGGAGTTGCTGGAGGAAGCCGACA
The DNA here is from genome assembly GCF_900129235.1 of Litoreibacter ascidiaceicola. GTDB lineage: Bacteria > Pseudomonadota > Alphaproteobacteria > Rhodobacterales > Rhodobacteraceae > Litoreibacter > Litoreibacter ascidiaceicola. Next base: position 18,086 of record NZ_FQUV01000010.1, read on the forward strand.
GCGTGTCTGAAGGCGGCACCGTTTTCGGGTATCACGTCACCGACCCGGAGCGTTATGGCGTGGTGGAGATGGACGAGGACGGGCAAGTTATTGATTTGGTCGAAAAACCGGTCGATCCCCCTAGCAACTTCGCGGTGACGGGTCTGTATTTTCTGGATGGGACTGCGCCTGAGCGTGCGGCACAGATTGCACCATCGGAGCGGGGCGAGCTGGAGATTACCACATTGTTGCAATCCTATCTGAGAGATGGGCTTTTGAATGTTCAGCGTATGGGGCGCGGGTTTGCCTGGCTGGACACTGGCACGCATGGCAGCCTTCTTGACGCGGGTAATTTCGTGCGGACATTGCAGTCCCGACAAGGGATGCAAACAGGCTGCCCCGAGGAAATTGCGTATGAGCAGGAATGGATTGACGCAGAGATACTGCGGGGCCACAGCGAGACCTACAAAAAGTCGAGCTACGGCCAGTATCTTTCGTCCTTGCTGGATTAGAAACGGTTCAACGCAAGGGCGGCCATAAGCCCAGCCTGCCCGAACGTCCCTTGGCGGTAGAGCCCAGGTGACCTCATCAAAGCCAACCTTTGCGCCATTCCGCCGCTTCGTTGTGCAAGCACGATTTCCAGCACAGCTTTGTTGGCTTGGCTTAACAGCGGATAGCATGCGCTCAGCGCCTTCAGGTTGGCGGTATTCCAGTCGCGGTAATCACCGCGGACCATGCGACGCATCCGTTTCCCCATGGCCAAAAGCCCTGCGGCATCACCAATCTGGTTGGTCCTGTGCTGACGGTAAAAAAGGCAGGGTTCGCGGTCATAAACAACACGGCCCCCGGCGCCAGAGACAAGCTGGTAAAGCCACCAGTCATGAACCGGCACCGCGTTTTGCGACATCGCCCATGCCTTTTGGACCAGCCGCAAACCGGCGTTGTTCAGTACCATAGTGTTGCCGCCCGCGAAATTTTGGCCGATGGCATGACGGAACCCCAAGGCAACCCGAAGGGGTCTGGACTTGCTCGTGACCTTAAGTCCCTCGTCACAAATCCACGTCGCACCGCCATATAGTGCCGGCATATCGCCGAGCGGCTCTAGCATTTTATGCGCGCGGTTCAGCTTGGTCGGCGTCCAGACATCATCCTGATCCGACAACGCCACCAAGTCAGTTTCGGGGGCAATCCGTGCCAGCGATGCCAGAAAATTGACCGCATAGCCGCGCCCCGGGCCATTCAGAATCCGCGTATCTCCGGCAGTCCACTCCTTTGAGAAGCGTTCGGCTACGGCGAGCGTGTTGTCGCTGGAGCCATCGTCAGACACCAGAATTTTGGAGGGGCGGAGCGATTGATTTGTGATGCTGTCAAGCTGTTCACGCAGGAAGCGGGAGCCATTGTAGGTGCAGACGGCGACAGCGCAGCTTGGTGAAGGGGTTCTCATGGTTGCGGATGTCCGAAATTGGTTCAGGCGGCTGTCTGTGTCGCCTATCTTGTCTGGTGGATGCACCGCCGAGTGTCAATCTTGGATCAAACCGGTCGGGGCGGAGCCGCCGATAAGTCTATTAAATTTATCGGTGATCGCCCCGAATTTGACTGATTTCCAGCCTCAAAACTTCGCCCCCTCCCAATCTAAATGCAGGTGTGAAATCGAGGGGCCAACATGCAAATCTTATCAGGACCAATTGTTCAGGTGACAGGCTTCGAGCCTCAGTCACGGATCACCGAAATGGTTGTCTGGCGCGACGGGGAACGGCAGTTTCTCGTCACCGCCTACGAGGCTACGGGCGACCTTGTCAGCTATGAGCTGATGGCCGATGGCAACCTTGTGCAGCGGGATATGTTGCTTGGCTCGGGCCATACAGGTGTTGGCCGTGGCGTTGGCTTCGAGATAGCAGATACCGGCGTTGTGTGGGTGACCGAAGGCCGGACCTCCGAAGCGCGGCAGCTGGCGCTTGATGTCGACGGCTGCTTTTTACCCGAACCTCCGGTTACCACGCTTGGCAACGCTTTAAGCCCGCTCCAATCCCTCGTTGTCGCGGAAACCGGTCAGGGCCGATACTCGTTCTCGATCAGCGGGACAGACGACAAAATTACGATTGACAAACTCGTCGGCGGCTCAAGCGCGTCAACGCAAGCCATCACCGTGTTCGGACCACCTGCCGAGACCGGCAGTGCCGTTACCTTGCGCGATCTTGTGATGGTTGAGGCGGGCGGGCAGCAATGGCTGGTCGCGAGTGCATCAGGGGCGGACTCCCTGACAAGCTTTCACGTCGACGTGAGTGGGGCCCTGACCCAAACGGATCGCATAGGAGCCGAAACCGGATTGGGGGTGAACGGGCCCGATATCCTGATTGGCACCACGATAGGGGGCAACGCCCTGCTGTTGGTCGGCAGCAGCGGTAGTTCGTCAATCACCGCAATCAGGGTTCAGGACGACGGAACCTTGATGCCGCTTGACCATGTGACCGACAATCTCGGGACCAGATTTGCCAACCTGTCGGCGATGACCACGCTTGAGGTTGATGGAAGCACGCTCGTCTTTGCTGCTGGGACCGATGGCGGCATGAGCGTCCTGCAACTGTTGCCGACCGGCCGGCTTGTTCATCTTCAAACCGTTGTGCACAGCTCGGGCGCAGTGTTGCAAAACGTCAGCTCTATTGTGGCAACGCTGGATGCCGCGACCATCAAGGTCTTCGTATCCAGCCAGCGCGACGCGGGCATATCAAGCTTTGAAATTGCCAGAGACGATTTGGGCCTCACCCACTTCGCTGACACATCAGGGGCTTCTGTCGCCGGGGGAGCAGGGGATGATCTTCTGATCGCCAGCGCGATGGATGTTACCCTGACAGGAGGCGCGGGTTCCGACCATTTCGTCTTCGAAGCCTCCTATGAGAGCATCGGATCGCTCGGGACCATTTCGGACTTCCAGAGCGGGCATGACCGGATTTCTTTCCCCGGCTTTGTCCTGCTGCGCAACATGTCACAGCTTTCGATCACCTCCACGGCGACGGGTGCCGTGATTGGGTACGGGGAAGTCACGCTAACAGTTCAAAGCGACGATGGATCGAGCCTGAGCACATCAGATTTTTCAGCCAGCTCGTTTTTCGACCTGGAGCACCAATTTGTCGGGAATGCGCCGGGTGTGCCGGAAATCAATCCGAATGAACCGGTTGAGCCTGTCCCGCCGGTTGAACCTGACCCTCCCGTGGAGCCGGACCCGCCGGTTGAGCCTGACCCCCCCATGGAACCCGATCCGCCGGTAGAGCCTGACCCTCCCGCAACCGCGTTGCTTCTGGGAACGGAGGGCGATGATACCCTCGTCGGTAGCGCCGCGCACGACACCATCCGCGCCGGCGGGGGCAACGATGTTGTGAGTGCGGGCGACGGCGATGACACGATTTATGGCGGCAATGGTTATGACCAGATTCAGGGGGGCAACGGTGACGACGTGATCTACGGCGGATTCAATTCGAAAGACATTCGCGACGAAATCAATTCGGGAGCCGGCGATGATTATATTGACGCAGGCTACGGCAATGATCAGGTCTATGCAGGTGCCGGTGACGACTTCGTTCTGGGGGGCTTCGGCGCGGACATGCTGATTGGGCAGGCGGGCAATGACGTGATAACCGGCGGCCCTCTGAGCGATCTGATTTTTGGTGGTGATGGTGCGGACTTCATCAATGGTGGGTTTGGCCACGATCGGATAAATGGCGGGGCAGGGGCGGACTCGTTCTATCATTTAGGTATTCGCGATCACGGTTCCGACTGGATTCAAGACTATAGCCACGCTGACGGTGACACGCTGGTTTTTGCAGATGGCGACGCAACCGCGGCTGATTTCCAAGTGAACTTTGCGGAGACAGACAATGCGGGGCAAAACGAAGTTGCCGAAGCCTTCGTAATTTACCGCCCGACAGGACAAATTATATGGGCATTGATTGATGGGGCGGCGCAGGATGAAATTTCCCTTCAAATAGGATCAAGTTCGGAAGTCTTTGATTTGTTGGCTTGAAAACCTCTCATAATTGCCTCAAAAAAGCGCCACTTCTTTGTGAATCGAACGCATAGAAAATTTTTCAGGCGGAGATTTCCCAGTGGCCTCATTCAGTGACCCGTTATTTTCGAACCAGTGGCACTTTGGCCGTATCAATGTAGGACTTGTTTGGGACGACTACAGTGGCAACGGCGTCACGGTTGGTGTTTTCGATGACGGTATTGACTACAATCATGTCGATCTGGACGGAAATTTCGACAGCGGCCTGAACCTTGTGACTGGCGGGATTAACTGGGACGCGTTTCCGAATGTGGGCGTAAACGCCCATGGCACGGCGATTGCAGGTATCATCGCTGCCGAAGCAGGGAACAACCGAGGCGGTGTCGGCATCGCCTATGAGGCCACACTCGGTGCTGTGGACGTTTTCGACGATGTCTACCTAGACGGTCTCGATGAAATCACGGCAATGGAGCATATGCGCACATTCGACATCACGTCGAATAGCTGGGGTTATGAACCGCTGTTTGCCAGTTTCCAAAATTCACGCGGCGGATACGGAAGCCTGAGCGATCTTGCGGACGCCTATCAAGGTAATGCCGAGCAGGGACGGGACGGGTTTGGCACGATCATCGTTCAAGCGGCGGGCAATGATGCGCTGAACGTGCAAGGCACCGGCGAGCATACCAATCGTTGGGCGATCACCGTGGGCGCCACCGGAAGAACCGACAATGTAACCGACTATTCCAACTTCGGGACAGGCCTGTTGATCAGCGCCCCGGCTGCGTCAGTGACCACCGATATTTCTGGTGTAGATGGTTACAGCTACAACGACTACACGAACTCGTTCGGAGGCACATCTGCGGCCACGCCGGTGGTTTCTGGTGTTGTCGCACTGATGTTAGAGGCCAATGGTGACCTTGGATGGCGCGACGTTCAAACAGTGCTGGCAATGTCGGCGGCCCAGACCGGCTCGACTTTTGGCAATGCCCATACGGGTTACGAGCAAGGCGACTGGTTTGCCAATGACGCGACCAACTGGAACGGCGGCGGCGCATCGTTCAACCTAAGCTACGGTTTTGGCCTGATTGATGCTTTGGCCGCAGTCCGCATGGCGGAAGCATGGTCCTACATGACGCAAGAGGCGGCAGTTTCGGGCAATGAGTCTTCGGTGACGGTCTCAAGCTCGCCTTTTGACACAATACCCGCGATTGGCAGTGTCACATCCACGCTCACGGTCGACCAAGATATCCAGATCGAGTACGTGAACGTCACGCTGGACATAACGCACAGCTATGCCAGCAATCTGTCTGCTTATTTGGTTTCGCCGTCGGGTCAAGAATACATGCTATTTGAGGGTGTCGGAAGCAGCTACCTAATGGATTACGGCTGGAATTGGACCTTTGGCATCTCGGCTTTGCAGGGCGAAAGCTCTGCCGGCGACTGGTCCGTGCGCATCGACGACAACGTAAGCGGCAACGGAGGTCGTCTGGACAGCGTTTCCTTGGAGTTTTACGGATCAAACGCCAGCGCGGATGATATCCAGCATTTTACCAACGATTTCATGGAGCTCGCCAATGCTGACTCCGGCAGGACGACCATTGAAGACACAGATGGTGGCACCGACTGGCTGAACTTTGCGGCGGTTTCGGGAAATGTGATTCTGAACCTCAACACGGGCGTTTCCGTTCAGGGTGTCGAGTGGGCCAGCTTTAGCGCGAACCAGTTCGAAAATGTCACCTCCGGGGACGGAAATGACCGGCTGATTGGGAACGCGCAGGACAACGAGCTTCACGGCAATCGCGGCAACGATGTGCTGACAGGCGGCGGTGGCAACGACACCATCTACGGCGGCAATGGATTTGACCGAATCGATACCGGCAGCGGTGACGACTTTATTTATGGCGGCGCTGATTCAGCCGACTTGCGTGACGAGATTTCGTCCGGCGGCGGCAATGACTATATCGACTCTGGTTATGGCAACGACGAAGTCTATGCCGGTGCCGGCAACGACACAATAATCGGCGGTTTCGGCACCGACAGACTCATTGGGCAAACTGGAGATGACGTGATAACCGGCGGCCCGTTGAGCGATCTAATCTTTGGTGGCGACGGTGCGGACTTCGTGAATGGTGGTTTCGGCCATGACCGAATTAACGGTGGTGCAGGGGGCGACTCTTTCTATCATCTTGGCATCCGCGGCCATGGCTCAGACTGGATTCAAGACTACAATTCCGCTGATGGCGACGTTCTGGTCTTCGCGGATTCTTTTGCGAGCGTCGACGACTTTCAAGTCAACGTTGCCGAAACCGCAAACGCCGGGATTTCGGGGGTCTCGGAGTCTTTTGTGATCTACAAGCCGACCGGTCAGATTATCTGGGCTTTGGTGGATGGTAACGCTCAGGACGAGATCAATCTGCAAATTGGCGGCACCGTTTTTGACATAGCCTGACCTTGTGGCGCGCTGGAATTATCCGGGAGCCGCAGGTCGCCGTCGCGGGGGTTTCTTGCCGAGCAGCATGTTCTCATAATGCTCCACAGCGCGTTCGACGCGTTCGTAGTAAAACAGGCGGCCGTTTTCCAGCACCGCGCCGGAGGTGCAAAGGGCCTTCATCAAATCCATGGAGTGGCTGACGACGATCGCCCCGGCGCTTTCCATTCGCTTTTTGAAGACCGCCTGACTTTTTGCCCTGAATGAGGCATCGCCGACGCTCGTGACTTCGTCGACCAGATATGTGTCGAAAGGGATACCCATCGAGACACCGAACGCCAACCGCGATCTCATGCCGGACGAATATGACCGGAAGGGCAGATGGTAGTGGTGCCCCAGCCCCGCAAACTTGCGCACGAACTCCACCAATCCATCGGAATCGACACCGTATATGCGTGCGACAAAACGGGCATTCTGAGCGCCAGTCAGATCAGGGTGAAAGCTCCCGGCAAAGCCGACAGGATAAGAAACGCGACCATGCCGGATGATCTCCCCATGGTCGGGTTTCACCGTGCCTGCAATCATCCCGAGCAAGGTCGACTTGCCGGCGCCATTTCGGCCAAGCAGTGCGATAGACTCACCAGATGGAAAAATGTGATTGAGGTTATTGGCCACAAAAGTCGTCTTCCGACGCCCATGATAAGCCTTGGTAACGCCGCGCAGTTCAATCATCTGATCTACCCACGGTCCCGGATACTATAATAGGCCAACGAAAGTATGGTCCACAAAAGAAACGCAAAAACGGCGACCATCAGTAGCAGCAGTGAGCGCTCCGGATATAAGGAACGTTCCGCCGCCGACGGTTTGAGATATGCGGCCAGATAGCGACTCTTTCGTTGCGCTTCCGCGATGGAACTGTCGTAGGACGCCAAAGCTGCAAGATAGGTACTCTGGGCGAATTCCAAATCAACATTCAGACGTTCGAATTCACCGATGATTGTAACGTAGTCTTCTCCGCCTTCGACCGTACTGGAGCCAAACTTTAACCGCTCCTCAGTGATGCGGTCCTGGATGACCTTGATGCGGTTCTCGGCCTGCACAATGCGCGGGTCGTTGTCGCGCGTGGTTTCACGTAAGAGGTCAAGTTCGATCAGGGCTGTGGCAAATTGTTGTTGAAGGTTGTTCAGAATGCCCATTTGCCCTTGAAGATCGGCCTGCGGATCCACGATCTGGGTCCGTGCCCGAAACTCAAGGATGGACTGACGTGCAAGCTTCAAGCGGTCCACTGCCAGATCGAGATCTTCCTTGGCGTAGCGCGTGGCGTCCTCGCGGGCGATGGCGTTAAGCTCGTTTATCATCTCGGTGCTGTCGGTTACGATCGCATTCGCGATCTCAAGCGCTTCATTCGGATCGAATGCTTTCACACGCAATTCTATCAAGCCGGACCCGCTATCGTAGTAAATTTTGACCATACGCTCCCAGTATTTGGTCAGATCCTCGATCGTTCCCCCCGGTTTCAGCGAGAAGTAGAAGTCCTCGGAATAGGACCGAGAATATCGATTGCGCAGGTCAAGCTTTTCGTCGAGCGCTTTAACCAGTTGTTGGCTTTGAATAAACTCATAAAGGATGTCTGAATCCGATGAACTCGCCCCGGACAGGTTCGAAATACCACCAAGGATATCAACCGCAGAGCTTACATCTTCGGTCCGAACGGTGAATGCGACCGTCGAGGCATATTGGTCTTTAGCGATGGCATAAAGGTAAACTCCGGTGGTCAGCACAGGTAGTAGGAAGAAAAGTACGAAGCTGACGATGAGCCAAAGATGGCGCGTTTTGGTACGGGCAAGCCCGACCACCGTGTAGGGCAGGTTGCCTGATTGTGCTTGGGACATTTTTTATCGTACTCCATCCGGTGGCTGGCATTCACCGCCAGTCAACGTATAACTGGCTATCATCACGATGCGCAATGACGGCAAGGAGGATTGAATGGCTGGCCAAACGCGTTCGCTCCGCCCGCGCTTCCAGACTGCAAGAGCCACATTTGCGCTCATGCTACGTGAGATGTCCTCGACCTATGGCAGGTCGCCCGGTGGCTATGTTTGGGCCATTCTTGAACCGGTCGCCGCAATTGCTGTGCTGTCGTTTATCTTCTCTTACGCATTGCGGGCGCCGTCGCTGGGCACGAATTTTCCGTTGTTCTATGCAACGGCCTATCTTCCTTTCATGATGTTCAACGATATTGCGACCAAGATGTCCCAATCCATCTTGTTCTCTAGGCAGTTGTTGTCCTATCCGAGTGTGACCATCATAGATGCGATGCTAGCACGGTTCCTCCTAAGTACCTTTACGCATCTCATGGTTTTTTACCTGGTTATTTTTGGCATCCATCAAATATACGATGTTCGATTAATCGTTGATTTTCCCACTGTTATTCTGGCTCTCTTGAGCGCTGCGATCTTCGGACTGGCTGTCGGAACGATAAATTGTTTTTTGTTCACCAGATTCGTAGTTTTGCGCACAGTTTGGTCGATCCTCATGCGCCCGATGTTTATAATTTCCGGCGTTTTCTTTTTGTATGAAGATGTACCGGTCGAGTTACAGACTTATCTTTGGTACAATCCGATCCTGCATTTGACTGGCATGATGCGGGATGGGTTTTATGCTACGTATGATGCGACTTACGTTTCTGTGGTCTACCTATACCTGTTAGCAGGAAGTCTGCTCTCTTTAGGTCTGTTACTATTGCGGCGGTATTACCGTGACCTTCTGGAGAGATAAGTCGCGCGGGTTGAGCCTTGTCACGGCAGGTGCTAACCAACCCCATTCATACTGCCGAGTATAGCCTCCCGATGACCAATACATTCTTTGCCAAACTGGCCAGCTTCCTGACGTTTTTCGTGCCTCGGCCGTTAATGGACTACTATGCGTTCCGCGTATGGCGAAGCGGGCTGTTTGATCGCAACTTCTACCGTGGCGTGAACCGGGGCGTTAATCCGATCTATCGCGCATTTCCGATCCGCCATTACGTCCGTTTTGGCGAAAATATCGGCTGGCAACCCAACCCCGATTTCTCGCCGGAAGCCTATAAGCGCCTGAACCCCGACCTTGCCGACCCAAAGGTTCTGCCCTTGCTTCACTACATTCGGTTCGGCAAGAAAGAAGGGCGTCTGATCAAGGACATCTCATCGGGGCCGCGTGCAGATGACATTTCGATCGCTGACCTTCGCAGTCTTGCAGCTTTGGCACCCAAGGTTCCCAGCCGCTTTGCGGTGCATGCGCATATCTACTACCACGAGCTTTGGGACGACTTTTCGCGCAAACTGGTCGACCTGGATATTCCCTTCGATCTTTTCGTGACGATCACCCGGTTTGGTGAGAAAACCGATGCGTTGCGGGCCGAGATTCTGGAGCAGTTTCCAACCGCCACAGTGGTCTTCATGCCCAACCACGGCCGCGATATTTTCCCTTTTGTGCATCTGGTAAGCTCTGGCCTGTTGTCGCGCTATGAGGCCGTGTGCAAGGTGCACACCAAGAAATCGCCGCACCGCAAGGATGGTGACATTTGGCGTGATGCCTTGATCTCGGGCCTGCTTCGGGGAAAAGACACCTCGGCCTATCTTGACCGTTTCCTGGCGGATCCGATGGCTAGCCTTTGGGTCGCAGACGGCCAGCACTATGACGATCCGGTTTGGTGGGGCAGCAATCTGGCTGTGGCGGACAGTTTGTTGCGACGGGTTGAACTGGTTGCGGATAAGGACCGTTTATCCTTTGCCGCGGGGTCTATGTATTGGCTGAAGCAAGAACTTGTGGCGACGATGCGAGGCTTGTCGTTGACGGCGGCCGATTTTGAGCAGGAATACGGTCAGGTCGACGGCACTGTGGCCCATGCGTTCGAGCGGGCGCTTGGCTACATGGCTGAGGATGGCGGCCACCGCATCGTTCAAACCAGCCAGCTGGAGGAGATGGCGCCTGTCGAGATTGCGCCGAGGCCGGACTATGTATCGGCTTTTTACCTGCCGCAGTTCCACCGTGTGCCGGAAAATGACGAATGGTGGGGGCATGGATACACCGAATGGGTGGCCGTTTCCGCCGCCAAGCCGAACTATGACTTTCACCATCATCCGCAGCTTCCTGGCCGGTTTGGCTTTTATGATCTCCGCCAAACCGAGGTTTTGGGCGAACAGGCCGAGCTGGCTAAGGAAATGGGCATCGACGCGTTCTGTACTTATTTTTACTGGTTTGATGGGAAGCGTATCTTGGAAAGCCCGATCGATCGGCTGCTGAAGTGCCCCGACCTGGATTTCCCATTCTACCTGTGCTGGGCAAACGAAAGCTGGCGGCGCAACTGGGATGGGCTGACTGGCGAAGTTCTCCTTGATCAAGGCTATGCCGACGGGTTCGAAGAGAAACTTGCCAACGACACGGCGGTCTATATGCGAGACCCGCGCTACCAACGCCCTGACGGGACACGCCCCCGATTTGTCATCTATCGGCCAGAGGACATTCCTGACGCCAATGCCAGCATTGCCCGCCTGCGCGACGCGTGGCGCACATGCGGAGTAGGGGAGGTCGAGCTGGGTGCCGTGTTATTCCACGTGGAAGGCGAACATCAATTCGACCCCGATCTGTTGGACTTCTGGGTAGAAATGCCACCCCATAATCTGGTTACGCCCGAGCAATATCTGCTGGGCGGGCCGGCCGATACGGAACTGGACTTGCACCCTGTGGCAGGGTTTAGCGGGCTGATTTATGACTATCGGGGCGTCGTGGCCAACAGCAACAGTCCTGCATACACCGACAAACTACCTCACAACACCATTGCGGGCGTGATGCCGTCTTGGGACAACACGGCGCGCCGTGGTGCGAGCGGTCACATCGCCTGGGGGTCAAATCCGATGACCTTTGACGCGTGGATGGCGCAAACCTGCACGCATCGCCTTTCCAAGTCCTACCGTTCAGAGTTGTTCGTAAACTCGTGGAACGAATGGGCCGAGAAAGCGATGTTGGAACCATCGCGACAATACGGGGACGCCTATTTAAGAGTACTCGCGAAATGGAGTAAAACCTGATGAAATGTGAAGAATTGGACCAAGCTTTCAGCAGGGGATGCATCTGAGGTGTCAAAGATTATCCTTCATATCGGGACGCATAAGACGGCGACCACGACAATTCAGAAAACCTTCGAACATAACCAGAAGATCGCGCATCGTGCGGGGCTGGTTTACCCGGTTTTACCACATCGGCATCACGGCCTGGTCGCAGACTGGATCAGACTGCCGGAGTTTTACCGCTATCCGGCGGGGGCAAAGGCGCATTGGCAAAATATTGCCACGGTGAATGGCAACTCCGACAAAACGGTCCTTATCTCGACCGAGGAGCTTTCACGCGGCTCCGCAAATAACAGAGTAAACTTTGCGGAGTTGCGCGAGTGGATCGCCCCGTTTGACGAGGTGCAGGTCGTTTGTTCCCTGCGCGATCAACTTAGCCTTGTGCAATCAGTCTACTTTGAGGTGTTTCGCAAGACCCCGAGTTTCGATTGGCAAAAATACCTTGCGGCCTGCTTCACGCAACGGCAGGCGACAGGGGTATTTTTGGACTACAATGACCTCTACGACATGTTGCTTGAAACATTTACCGAGGAAGAGATCACTTTCATCCCGTTCCGCCCGAACGGGCAGGGGGTGAACCCGCTCACCAACTTTCTTGATCATATCGGGTTCGGGCATTTGGCGGAACAGATGAAGCAAGAGGACGCGAACCGGTCGCATGAAGCGCTGCAGACATGGTTGGCCGTTTTGGTCAATCGCCCAGACGGTTTCGATCCCCTGCTGGCGGACGCGATGGCGCCGATCTTCGAGGACCGGCGCACCACGATGTATGCGCGCGCCGAGGCCAAGCGAATCCGTGCCGAATTTGCGCCAAGAAACGAGACCTTTTTGAAGCGCTACACCAAGCTGACAGCCGCGGACCTCTCCATGGTCGATTACGAGGAGCGCGACTATCTTTTCCGCAATGATTTGACTCCAAAGCACTGGTTGAAGCTTGCTCAAGTGATGCGCCACTATGGTCAGACCCAATAGATGGGAAATTTCTGGCATCGTGTGAGACGACGTCTTGGTTTGAAACCCAAGAGCAAAGCTCTTGATCTGTACCGGTCTAACAGGCGCCAATTTGATGCGTTCCAGCCGCTTCTCGCCTTTCATGAAAAGCACTTTGCCGAACATCGCGAGGCCGAAGCGGCCTTGTCCCGAAAAGGCGGCGAGGTTTCGATTTATCATTCCGGCAGCAACAGCCCCGCACAGGTGAAAGTGGCGACCTCTGCCAAGTTTTTGGATATGTTCAACTTCCGGGAGAGTTTCGTCGACCCGACGGGCCTCAACGCGCGGCAAAGGCAGCTCTTGCTGGCGGTGCAAAGCCGGATTTCCGCCCGGGGGGAAACCGCGGCGTTGTTCGAGTACAACACGCCGCTACATAACGAGTTTCGGAACAGCGGGCTAAAGGTCACCGCCAGCCATTATGTCGACCGCGAGGACGACCCCCACCGCGAAGATATGCAAAAGTTGAGCTATGCGGACGCTGCCTTCGATTTTGCGATTCATTGCGATGTGCTGGAGCATGTTCCGGACCAAAAAGCCGCGCTGGCCGAATGCTACCGCATCTTGAAACCTGGCGGAAAGTTAGTGTTCACGGCACCTGTCTTTCCAATGGAGCACAGCGTGCTTCGGGCGGAACTGGGCGACGACGGCACCCTTATCCGCCACCATCCGGACGAGATCCATGGGGACAACCTCACCGACGGTGTCCTGACATTCCACAATTTCGGCTGGGACTTGGTCGAAACCCTCCGCATTATCGGCTTCGAGCCTGCCAAATTGGAGGTGTGCGTCAGCGATGATCTGGGGCTCTATTCCACCAACTGCCCGCTATGGACAAGCCTCGATCCCCTCGAGCCCGGTAACATGCTGCCATTGGTGGTTGTTGGTGAAAAGTGTTCTGCGAAACATTAACATGGCTCAGCTTTCTGACGAGCGTTCCGAGCGGGCAAGAAATTTTCTAATGCTTTCTGACAATGGGGTTGTCGCCTCCCAACCCAAGACATTCTTCACTCCGGAGCAATCTAAAACGGAATACAACACATCCGAACTTCGTTGGTCGCAGTACTCTTTCTTAAGATCTTGGAGTTGCGCGTGTTTCGAGTGACTTGTTGCCCAGATTGGTACGTGCATCAAATTCTTTATTTGAAAATATGGAATTTCAAGCCTTCTTCGAATTGGCGGTGCAAAAGTTGATTGACTCTGAGGGCATTGAAGTTGGTGTCGCTGATGTCACGGGAGCTGCTTGGCGAGAAGTTGATTTCCCCGAAGACTACGAAGCCGCCCAAGCTCTTTTCAACTGATACTGGAATAGAGCGTCCATGGAATATGAAGACTTCACGAGAGATTTTGAAAGCCTGGGTGACAATTGTGAGCTTGGGTTTATTCAAAGGTTTGAAAGGAATGAAGAGGGCGGCCTTTTAAGATGGTCGGTTAGCCCTCCCGATGCGCTCATTGCTGGGATCGCAAATGATTTTTCCGATTTGTATCTTTACGATAACTTGACACCACACACGGACGGTATGGTTTTGGACCAAAGGTATGGATTATATTTTCATACCGCCATGCATTCCAAAAACAAAGTATTTGTTCACACAGAATGCGAGCGCAACGAGGTTTATACTAAAGAATAAAAAAAAATTCTTTATTTGATTGAAAAAATGAAAAGCCTTCTTGCTTCGGGCCAGAGAACGTTCGTTTACAAACGGAACGAGCATATCAGCGACGGCCAACTACATGATTTGGGGGCCGTTATCGCCGACAAAGGACCGGGACAACTGTTGTATGTGAGTGATCAGGTTGATGGCGAAGTAGGGGATATTCGTAAGCTAGGTGAAAATATTTTCGTCGGAAAAATTGATAAGTTCGCCTCCTACTCAGAGGCGAACACGCCGTCAAGGGATGGATGGCATTTGGTACTCAAACGCTACTTGGCGTTATAAGTCGGCTAGCATTAGCGATGAAGGACGCGCGCAACCGTTAGGCAACACCCTTTAAGCCTCTTCAAACCCACTAAGCTCCGCATTTATCGGAAAAAACAATGACTCGAGACCCGAGTAGGGGGTGGTTGCTGATTGTGCGAAAAACAGAAGGACGCGCATGTTAGCACTGGACACCTGCCGAACCAGTGGTGATGTGGCAGGTCGGGCGACTATGGACAAAACTGCTTTTCAATAATGCCTTGCAAGACAAGACATACGAGGCTCAATTGTCACGACTGAAATGGCTGCGGCGTTATCATCAAGTGCACAGCAGTTGGCGAGATACAATCGGATCAATTCGGGGGCCAGTTCGGGGGCTCGAATGTGCGCTACGTCTGCGGCACCAACTGTCGAAATGCTGGCGGTCTCATTGTAGGCGAGATTGGTGTTCTCACAAGTGGCTCGGCGGGCGTAGTGACGGGCTGAAACCTCGCGCCGGTCAGGCGAAGTAGATCCAGCGACATAGTTCAGAACTTCGATTGCTTCACGTATGCGGCCACCTTCCTTGTCGTCCCCGTGGGGCGAGTGTGCGCTTTTTAACTCTTGGGGGTGCCTTGACTGTAGAGCCGAAGCGCATCTGCCTCTCGGTTATCAAATTCGCCTCTAAACTGAGTGATTTCAATTTTTAGAAATCGTTTTGAATCAGCGAGAATTGTAGTGTAATCAATGTGTCGAGAAGAAAGATATCTAACGTTTTTTTTGAAGAACTGAGGGTTCTAAGTGGATTAATATTCAGTTAGTGTTCTTTCAAATTTACATAGTTACTTATGACTTTTCAGAAAAATACTTTATAAGACCCCAAATATGGCTAGTAATCTACAGTCTTAATATCAGATTTCCAGCGTTCTATAGATGTTTCGAAAATCAGCGCTATGAAAATCGCATTGTTCGCGATGATCAGCCAGTCAAAAGGCATTCTGAACCGAACGCGAGTGAAAAACACCGCATACGCAAGGCCAGCACCAATCCACAAACATAGCCCAAGTGTCTCAATTGGCCGGAATGGGTGTTTATGCAATAAGGCGACACGGGCGACGAGGGGTAGGATAATGAGGCTATATGCAGCCAGCAGAATGACCTCACGCGTGCTTACATTCACTGTTGAGGCACCGCCTTCAACAGCAGTGTCGGACATGAGCCGATTGCTGAAATCAAACCAATGCAGAAATTTTCCAAAATATAGAGAAACTGTCCGTGCCGGGTTGTTCGCCATCTCACGAAAGGCTGCACGCTTGAAAATCTTGTCGCGTTCGATCTCGGTTTTTCCGGTGATCTCAGTGTAAACATAGTCGGGAAACTTCACATCAAGACTAGTGTTATACCGTGCTTCAGGCGAGTTCCCCGCAAGTAAATTATATCCGCCGCTGGTTGCTGTCAGGATGACGACTCCAAAGGCGTTGTGATTTCGTATGCCCCAACCAGCTACAAGAAGCGCGGCACATGCGAGGAAGGCGATTAAGTGGCGCAATGGTTTGTGAGATTGAAACCAGACCCACAGGACAAATATTGGCACCAGAAGCAAAACAATCGGGATTGTTAAGATCAGAAAGCCAAACGACAGACCAGCCAAGGCGGCGGTTACCTTTGACTGGGTCACTGTAAGGCGATCTAGAAGAAAAGCCGTCAGCACTAACATGAATGCAGCAAGTGTCTGCGGATAAAGTGTGAGAGAAGCATAAAGGATGACGGGCCACAGCGGAATCAGGATCACGGCCATTAAACCTGCAAGAGGGCCAGCATTGCGGCGAACCATGTGAAATACCAATAGGAGGCTCGCTCCTAGCAGCAGGTTATTAATTAGGCGTAGCTCCATGAGGCCCGCGCCCAATTTCACAAAGGGCGTGATAAACAAGACCAGCCCCGGCGCGTGATAGGCAGTTAATTCGCCGTCTTGGTGGGCGTATATGCCGTTAAGGGCAAGGTTTTCTGCAATGGCCAAGAAGTTCGGTTCATCGAGTGATCTCACTCGATCTCCACTTAGTATGGTTACGCTGGCCAGTGCTAATACTACGAGCGCAATAATCGTGTATGCATAGAACTGTTCGCGACCAGCCATGCCATTTCTTATTGAAGATAGAAAACGCACTGGGCACCTCGCGCGACACTGAAGCTTACAAACGGCAGTCTAGAATACTTACCACAAGACCCGCGAAAACGTGCGCCTTTTTTGAGCGCCAATAGCACGCTTAGCCTTGCTGCGGCACGCCAGTCCTATTGTAATGAGTCACGACATCCCAAACAATTTCCTGCATAAGCTTCGCAGCCTCCGGTCCCGGATCGGGTGCGGGCGTTCCATCAAACTTGACCAGATTATGGGGAAGTCCGACCGGAGACGTCTGATACAATACCGCAAAATGAGTGAGGGCGACTAGATAAGCACCATAAGCGTTGAAGTGAATAGTGTCTGAGAACAGGTCTGTCCGAGATTTGATTGGCCCAACCCCACCGCGCTTTTCAATTTCACGCACGAAGCGTGCCATAACCTGGCCTGCGGGGATCACGTAGATCGGTTGCGGGTTATCATCAAGGTTTAAAGCAGGGCGCAGGATCGCTCCTTCCCAATACATTTCTAGGTCTCGATCGAGGCGCTCCAACCAACCTTCCGGATCATCGAGGTCGTGCCAAGTCTCGTAGAAATAAACCCTGACGTCAGGGTTACTGGCCCGCGCCTTGGTCGCCCAGTTATGCAACATTTTGGCGCTGTCCATGTATTTGATGGAGTCGCGGATTTCGACGGCTTCGGTGAGGATGATGGCATCATATTCACCCGAAGCGATGGCCTCATGTGCGTCGCGAAATTGCGGGTGACCATTTGAATCCTCAAACCCGTTGATAGGCGTGTCCGGATCCCAGTGGGCTTTCAAAAATGTCCCCCAACCAAGTTGGCTGTTGTAGTGATAGCGTCCGTCAGAAAGCTGAACGAGCAGCTCGGGCATATCGTGCGATACAAGACTATGGCCCAAGTGCATCGCAGTCATTGTTTGGGGCGGCTTTGGGGCAGGCGCTTCGTACAGTGCGTCGAAGGCTTCTTGACCCAGTGGTTTGTGGCTGCTGCTGCGCCAGACATAAAGCGCGCTAAGAACTGCAATGGTCACTGCAACTACGACAAGTGCTTTAGTCATCCCCAAATTCCTACTAATCTTTGACTTGTGAACGAGGATAAGCGTCAACTGTAACAACGCAACGCAGAATTGGAAGGCGCTTAGGTTTAAGTGTATTGAATGTGAACTCTAGGTCGCGACTTCTTCTCATCGCCCCGGCGCCGGTCATTCCCACCGAAAACGGGTTTGTCATGGATGGCAAGTTTTTGACCGGAATGGCGTTGCACCAAAAATTTTGGAACGGGGAAGTCGACTGTCTGCTGCGCGAGGGGGCTGAGAACATTCCCTTTGGTGCGCAAGAAATTACAACCGATCCAGGATTTGGGCTTAAAGTCCTGAAACAAGATCAAGCTATTTCAGCAGAGCATCTGGATGGTTACGACGTAGTTCTATGCAGCGTCGATGATGCAGAGAACTTGGACATTCCTAACCTTGAAATCCAGCGGCCTCCCAAGTTTTTCGTCACCATGGAATACACCCTGAAGACCCGATTGCAGGCGGCGTGGCTTGACCCCCAGCACGGGCTGGCAAAGCGCTTATACACTATGTTGTGGTTGGTTAGAAAAGAGGGGCTGCGCAAACGGTTTATTCGCAAGGCTGAAGGGTTTCAGTCGAACGGGTACCCGGCTTATCAAACTTATGCGCACTTGAACCGCGATCCGCTGCTTTACCTAGATAATCGTATGACACCCTCTTTGTTCGCGACAGAGGACGAACTAAAGGCACGCGCGGAACGTCTCAATTCTGGCGAGCCTTTGCGGCTGATCTACTCTGGTCGACTTGAACAGATGAAAGGGGCACATGATCTGTTGCCCATAGCTTCAAAGCTACGTGGGCAGGGAGTGCGTTTCCACCTCGATATTTTTGGGGAGGGGGGGCTCAAACAACAGATTGCCCGAGGTATCACGTCTCAGGGCTTAGAGAACAGCGTGGCACTGCACGCTCCGGTCGATTTCGAGACCGAGTTGGTCCCTCATATTCGCAAAAACAGTGACATCTATCTTTGCTGCCATCGGCAATCAGACCCATCATGTACCTATCTGGAGAACATGGGGTGCGGCGTCGCCGTGGTTGGGTATGGAAACCAGATGTGGGCTGCTTTGAACCAGGCAAGCGGCTCAGGTTGGACAGTTCCGATGGGAGACATCACTGGCATTGTGGACGTGATAGCGGAGATAGATAAAAAGCGAGCAGAGATAGGTCTGAGATGTGACAAAGCGTTGGAATTTGCTAAGTCGCACGACTTCCTGATCGAGTTCGGCAAGCGCATGTCACATGTCGATCCGGACAGATCCTAACAGGTAGTCTTCGACCAACCGCAGCTGCCCAGACATGCTTTGAATTGTCAGGGTGCTGGGCAGATCAGCCGTAAAGTCTATACCTTCAAACTGAATATTGACGTCCTCGAATCCGATCATCTGGCTCGTTACCAGATATTGCGCTTTATATACGGCTTCTTTGGCGCTGAAGATTTTCCTGGCGTTAAGCCCGCGATCATTGGTGGGAAGAGTTTTCAGCCAATGACGCTCCGTTGGGGTGCAGACAATGCGTTCCAAATCGGATGGAAGCGGCACTGCGGGTTCAACATCTAGTCCAATGCTGCGATGGGTAAGGCTAACAGCAGCAATACACAGCGTGTTGCAATGAGCGATAGAACCTACCAGCCCTTGTGGCCAAAGTGGTTCCCGCTGAGTTCCCGTTGATATCGGTGCTGGTGGAAGCCCTAGTTCGGTCATGGCGGCGCGAGCAGCCCGACGGCCAGCTGCGTATTCGCGACGACGTTTTGGCACCGCACTTGCAATGGCTGGATACTCGGCTTCAAGCAGACCCTGCTCTGGATCACGTGGATCAGTGATGCCTATCCCAACCTCGTCACCAAGCATCTCGCGCAGCGTGGATCGTATTTTTTCTGTCACGTCCGGTTTTGTCGCCGCGCGCGCATTTCGCGACGCTTGGCCATCGCTGCATTGCGAGCATTGTCAGGCTCGGGTCGGGCGGGGGTCTCAGAAGCCGCCTCTGGTTGAGGGGGCGCCGCAGCAGGGGCTTTGGGCATTGCTGTAACACCTGCCTTCTTCGCGACGATGGCCGACAAGGCACTTAGAGTCGGCGCGCGGAAAATGTCGGTGATCGAGAGCTTTTGCACATTCAACCGTTGGCGGATCTCGCGATGCACTTGAACAGCCAGAAGGGAATGCCCTCCAAGATCAAAGAAGTTGTCCTTCGGTGCGATGTTGGGAATGTTCAATGTATGCGACCAAATGGCAGCGATTGCTTGGGTGACTTCTTCGTCTGAGCTAATGTTGATCGGAGTGGTAGATGCCTCCTCTGCTTTCGCCGCAGCATTTAGGGTGGAACTGCTTTGGGCTTGCACTTCAGACGGCGCGGGCAAAGCGTTGCGATCTACCTTCTTGTTCGGGGACAGCGGGAAGGCGTTCATCGTCACGAAATGATGTGGCACCATGTAGTCCGGTAGGGTGTCGCGCAGATGGGTGCGCAAGGCATCTTGGTCGACGTCGTCGTTGGACAGCATGTAAGCGACCAACTGGCCTGGGCTGTCTTCCCGTGTCACCACGACTGAATGCTTGATACCTTCGAACTGGTCGATTGCGGTCTCAATCTCACCTAGTTCCACGCGATAGCCACGCAGC
This sequence comes from Litoreibacter ascidiaceicola, assembly GCF_900129235.1. Classification (GTDB taxonomy): domain Bacteria; phylum Pseudomonadota; class Alphaproteobacteria; order Rhodobacterales; family Rhodobacteraceae; genus Litoreibacter; species Litoreibacter ascidiaceicola. Next base: position 38,316 of record NZ_FQUV01000010.1, read on the forward strand.
TTCACTTGGAAGTCAGCACGGCCCAAGAAATCAAGTGTGCCATCTGGTTGCCAACGCGCGATATCGCCGGTGCGATACATCAAGCCGGCACCAGCCCTGTCGGGATCGGCGTCATTAACGAATGGATCGCGAACGAAGCGTTCGGAGGTCAGGTCAGGGCGCTTGAAATAACCACGGGTGACCCCGGCGCCTGCGATATACAACTCTCCTGGCACGCCTATTGGGCGTGGTTCCATGTTGTCATCCAACACGTAAACTTGGGTATTTGCGATTGGAGTCCCGATAGACACCACGCCTTCGCCGCCAGTAGCGGTCTGGGTCGTGGACCAAATAGTTGTCTCGGTCGGGCCATACATATTTTCCACGTGACCGCCCGTGAGTGTCTTCAACTCCGTGGCCAACGCGCCGGGTAAGGCTTCGCCACCCACCATCATCACATCCAGCTGGGGCAGGGCTTCGCGGGCCTCGTCTGTCATCACCAGCATTTGCGCCATAGAGGGTGTGCATTGCAGATGCGTAACTTTGTGGTGCAGGATTTGGGCTGCGATGGAATAGTCCTGTGCTGTCGTCGCGACGTCTGCATTTGAAAGCTTCACCACCTCAGCCAGAGGTCGCAGCCCTTCAAGGACCTGCTCCACATTGATGCCGTAGTCGATAAGGCAGGCGATTTCGGTTACGCCAATGGCTTTGACCTCCTCGACCCGCTCCATGGCTTCCTCGATGGTGCCGAACAGGCCGCTATCGTTGAAATAGCGCTCAAAAGCAAAATCCAAAATGCCTTCTAGCTCGTCCTCGGTCAGAGACCCAAGATCGAGCTGCATGGGGTTTTCTACACCCTTTGGCTTCTTGAAAGCGGGGAACGCCCATGCGTATTGCTTGATCAATCCCGCAGCCGCGCGAAGATAATCCTTCATTGGTTCGCGTGCGATTTCTCGCGCCTGCTCGCGAGTCTCGGCCAAGAAGGAGTGCAGCATCAAAGTGACTGTGAAATCATCAGGGTTATGACCAGCATCACGTAAAGCTTGATGATAAAGAATGATCTTCTCACCTACTTCATCCACGCTTTGGCCCAAAAGATGCGTCAGCACATTGCAGCCGTGAACGCCCGCTTCTTTCCAAGTCTCGGGATTGCCTGCGGTCGTGACCCAAACATCAAGCTTCTTTGACACCGGCCGGGGCTGCGTAAGGACGTTGTGCATCTCGCCATTCTCACGCGGGAAAGAAATTTCCTCACCGGACCAAAGCTTGCGTAGGTCAGCGATTGCTTCGAACATCGCGGGCTTGTTTTTGGGTGGCGTGTTCTCTGGACGCAACACGAAGTCATCAGGTTGCCAGCCGGATGCAATCGCGAGACCGGCTTTCCCGTTCGTGAGGTTGTCGACCACCGCCCATTCTTCGGCAATGCGGGCGGTGTGATGGAGTGGGGCCACGCAGGAGCCGGCCCGTACGCCAATATTCTGGGTCACGGCCGCGACCGCCGCACCGGTGACGGATGGGTTAGGATAGGGGCCGCCGAAGGCGTGGAAGTGGCGCTCCGGGGTCCAAACAGCACAAAATCCGTTTTGATCCGCGAATTTCGCACCTTCAAGAAGCGTACGGTACTTGTCGCGACCAACGCCGTCGTCGTTACCCCAATAGAATAGGCTGAACTCCATACCTCCAACAGCGCGCCCTGACGGGCTATCTGTCGCCCCGAGAGTTCGATTATCATCCGAACTGATGACAACCTTGAAGCCGCGGCTGAGGGTCCAAAATAGCTCCAGCACCGATATGTCGAACGACAATGACGTCACTGCCATCCAGACGGACCCGTCTTCATGGGCGATGCGCCCATCCATACCTGTAAAGAAATTGGCGACGTTGCGGTGTTCAACCATCACGCCTTTAGGCTTGCCGGTCGATCCGGACGTGTAGATCAAATAGGCTAATCCTTCTCCGATCACGCCACTTTCGGGGTTTTCCGAAGGGGCAGAATCCAGCGATGGGGCGTTATCAACGCACAAAACTCTGGCGGCATGCTTTGGCAATAATTCCGCAAGATTAGTATCTGTGATGATCACATTAGTTCCGCTGTCCTCAATATAATGAGCGGTGCGATCTGTGGGGTAACTTGGGTCCATTGGCAGATAGGCGCCGCCCGCCTTCAAGATGGCCAGCGCGGCAATGACAAGATCAGCGGATCGGGGCAAATGTAGGCCGACAACTACCTCAGGTGCTACTCCCATGTCTGTTAACACTTGGGCCATTTTATTAGCACGGGTGTTAAGCTCACTGTAGGTCAGTGTCTCGCCTTCAAACGATAGAGCTTCAGCGTTGGGCGTTTTGGCGACTTGGGCTTCGAACGCCTGGTGGATGCAAAGGTCCTCTGGGAATTCGGTGGCAGTCGCGTTCCAGTTATAGAGAACTTGCTGGCGCTCTGCTTCGGGCAGTATCGTTGGCGCTTTGCCTGCCGCTATCTGATGGATCATGTGAGAGAGCCGATCACCCATCAAGTCTACCGCCTCTGGGCCGATCTTTCCGATGTCCGCGAATAGAGTGCCATCTGACGTCAATGTCAGCGCAGTTCCTTCCAAATGTGATTGCTTTGACAGACCCAATGCAGGTGTTGCGGGCCTGGCTAGACTGGGGATGCGAGCAATAAGGTCAGAGGCAAATGGCCCCATAGCCTGCGCGGCGGCAAGATCGTCTTCGATGTTGGAAGCTTGGACAGGAACCCAAGGGTTCAGGTATCCGGTATGATCAGCCGTCAATTCTGCGGCGATTGTGATGTCCTCGTTGTCTCCCAATTGCAAAGCGAGGGCAGCCATCGCCGATAGGCTCTGTGTGCGTGTGACCCCTTCGGGTAAGTCAAGCGTACGGGACTTGATTTCACCCTGCGAGGCTGATGCATCAATTAGGGGCAATGTAGCGAGGGTAGCGCCTTCAAGTCGTGCACGCCATTTGGCCTCGGATTTTAATGTTTGCTTCAGCGCTTCCGACTGAGTTTTCGATAAAACAGCATCGGGGGAAGGTAGCATATCGCCCGGCTTTGCGATCTGTGAGGGATCGACCGTTTCGCCGTCACACCTACGAAGCCCGTGAAGGGTTACCGGGGCCGTGCCTGTGGCGACAGTTATACTGTCATCACTGACGTCTAGAACCGTACCAACAGGGCTATCGGATGCAGCTTTTCCGGCTGTTGCTCGGGACACCAGAAAAACTTGGCTGTTCACCTCAATCTTGGGGCAGGTGAGAGGGTTCCAGTAGCCGCCATGATCCAGCGCGCGCACCAATGTCGTGATGCTACGCGCCGAGCGCGAGAAGTCGAGCCGACCCGCAGCAGGTGGGCGGTCGTTCTTGGCAAAATAGCTTCGTTTGGAGAGGTCTTGTTTCGTCAATAGCGGCTGTTCGGTGGCCAATTTATCTATAACGGTCGAGAACCCTTCAATCGCGGCGCCATAGCATTTGGTGTTCAGGGTTAGGGTCGTCTCGTTCGGCGCGATGTCAAAAAATTGCTGAGTTAGCAAATCGCCTTCGTCGACGCCGCTAGCGATCATATGCCAGCTGATTCCATATTCGGTTTCACCATTAATCAACGCCCAAGCCGGAGCGTTTAAACCGGCGTAACGGGGTAGTGGGCCATCGTGGAAGTTTACCGCGCCACGTGCAGGGATCGCGAGCACGTCGTCGGGGATCATGTCGAGATTGGCGATGGAAAGCAGCCAGTCGAAAGACATTCCGTTCATTTCCTCAGCCAGATTGGCGTCCGCAGAAATGGCCTGAATATCCGCGCCCTTTGCCCAAGCCGAGATATCGGTGTTACGCGTGACTACTGCGGGTACTTGGTGCCCCGCCTCAAGCAACATTTCCGCGCACTGAATGGCGAGGGATTCATTGCCGATGATAATCGCGCTGAATTGAGACATGGGATCTACTCTCCGATTTTAGTGTCGAGTTCAGGTGATTGGTTATGGGTCGTGCCCGTAATAGAGCCGATAATGTTGGCAAAATCGTGTTTTGCCATGGAACGCAGGAAGTTTGGGGACACATCACGCGTTTTTCCGGTCAACTTGCAGCGCAGCCAATGCAGACTTCCCGCACTGAGGTGAACCAAAGTGGCGAAGCCAGCATAGGTGAGGCCATAGTTCTTCTGGAAGTAATGAAAACGGGATTCAAACCAGTAATCTGGCACGCGGTCCCACGTCTTCATACCGGTAGACACGGAGCCCAAGTGCATTACCCGGCTTTCATACACATAGTGTATAGAATAATTTGATGTCCGCGCGCGCGCGCACAAATCAGCTTCTTCAAAGTATAGAAAGAATGTCTCATCAAAGAGCCCTATTTCATCAAGCACACTTCGGCGCATCATCATGCTGGCCCCGGCAAGCCAATCTACAGATGCTGTCCCGACGATATCTTCGCGTGGAACCCTGTAAGACTTTAGCAGCTTTGTTATAGGACCGAAGCGGATGGCGCTTTCAAGTTCGCTGAGGATTGAGGGAAACCGGAATGTAGTTGTGTGCCGATCACCGTCTTCACCAAAGATATAGCTACCCACAAAGCCAGTTTTTGGGTGGGTTTGCAAAAAGTTGTAAAGTTCAGTGATCGCTTCGGGTTCGGGAAATGCATCAGAATTTAGAATGTAGATGAAATCAGGTGCTGTGCCATCCGACATTCCCGCACGGATTCCAACATTATTCCCTGCTCCGTATCCGCCATTGTGCCCTGATCTAAGGACGCGGATGCCTTCCCAACGTTCGGCCTCGACATGGTCACGGATATTCTCAAAAGACCCATCCTGACTGTCGTTATCGACTATTGTGATTTCGCCAGGCAGGCCCTGCATGGCGATCCGTGCCGCTTGAACCGAGCGCAGGGTCATATCGGCGGTTTTGTAATTAAGAATGATCGTCAAAACAGTGGGTGCTGGCATGGGTATTTACTCTGCGGCTTGCTTGGTCGGTGCGGCTTTCGTTGAGGTATGTGAGTCACGGCTCGCATCTTCGAGCACCTGCTTAATACGGGCTGCTAGAACGCGAACATTGGGTTCTAGTACCATTGAATCGTGATCGCCTGGCACTTCGAACACCTCGACCTTGGGAGCAAATTTTGTCCAATCGTTGTCACTATACAGATATGTCCGATATTCGCTGACCAGCTTGTCACCAATGATCCAAGTCGGAACCAATGGTGGGCGGAATAAGGTCAAGGGCCCTGACCATGGGGCAATTTCATACGACCCAACGCTTTCAAGGAAGGCGTCTTGGATGGCGACATTGTGGAACTGCTGGCCTTCCTCGGCGGTGTCATCGTTCCCGCGACGTTTTTGGATTTCCCACGCGATGCGGTCTTTGGCCCAATTAACGATGTAAGACACGCCGCCCTTACGCAGGTCCATCCACTTGATGCGCAATTTATCCGCTCGAGAAATGGATGGTCGAACGGGAAGAGGAGTGTCGAGCATTACCACGGCGGAGACGATTTCACCTGCAGCAGTAAGCTGGTGAGCAATCTCATACGCGGTAATCCCGCCCCCAGAGAACCCGCCCACCATATAGGGGCCTTCGGGTTGAACTTGCCGCATTTCCGCGATGTAGTCACGTGCAGCCTCAGTGATCGTACGGTGTGGTTCTTCGCTGCCAAACAATCCACGGGCTTGTAGGCCATAGAATGGCCGATCATTTCCAACCAAATGTGCCAGATGGCGCAGGTTTAATACGTTCCCAAACATGCCCGCGACCAAGAAGAATGGCGACTTGGTGCTGCTTTCGCCGGTATGCATTGGCACCAGATGGGTGAAGCGACGTTCCGGCGCGGCTTGGGCTATATCTTCGCTGTCGGCATCCGTCTCATTGTTAACTCCCTGCGCCGCAATGAGCGCAGCGCATTTGCGGATTGTAGGGGCCTCGAACAAAACCGAGATCGGGAAGTCTACCTGCCAAGCTTTGCGTATTTGTGCAAACAGGCGCACGGCGATCAATGAGTGGCCACCTAGATCGAAGAAGCTGTCTTCGACACCGATTTCATCGACACCCAACAGGTCTTGCCAGAAAGCGGCCAGCCGCTCTTCGATTGGGCCCTCTGGTTTTATGAATTCGGAATCAAGTTCAGGGCGTTCAAATTTCTGTCCCCGGCCTTGAGCGCCGTCATCAACTTGTCCTGCTTGTTCTATGAGCGCATCCAGATTGAGGGATGAGACAATGACCTGACGCTGCGGACTCGAGAGTGCGCGCAAAAACAGCGCCGCGCCTTCATCCGCGCGAATGCCTTGGGTCAAATTGTGTCGTAGTCGCTCCTCAGCTGGGGATAGTGGCCGCATGCCGCCATCGGCCGGAGTCGCTGAAGCGGTCGAGGGAGGGGTGATCGCGAAGCCAGCATCTGTGTCCATCCGCCGGATTGAGAAGTCGTGGATTTCAACGCAAATTGTGCCGTCGGGCGCAGCGATAGTGATGTCAAAACTCGCCGTTTCGCTATCTGCCCGATTGTCCGCGCTATTGCGGACCCAAGAGACAATATTTGACGGTAAGGGCCCAAATACCTTCACTGAGCGATAAGACACTGGCACCCAGAGATGCGCCGCCTCGTAGCCTGCGATCAGATTCATGGCCCAACCCGTTGCAATATCCATCAGGGCAGGGTGTAGATGGTAACCTGCTTTAGCATCTCCTGCTGCAGCATCTGGTAAAGCGAGTGTCGCGAGACCTTCACCGTCGCCTAGGGTGGTTGATTGTAATACGCGCCAGCGTGGGCCGAATTTAAGATGAACCTCTTGCGGTGACGCCATCCAACCTGCATCTCCGGCGTCGACCTTGTTCGAACAGCGGGCCTCGATGGCGGCGATATCTAAAGGGGCAGGGGTGGAAATTGGTAATAACGAGAGGCTGGCTTGCGCGTTTTGCTCAAATTGCCCGAGTTCACCACTTTCTACACTCAGGTCATACCCAAGATCTGTGCGTAGCAGGCCCACACGAATATCGCGGGGCGCATGGTCGGAGACAGTCAACGGGCGCAGGAAGTAGAGATCACGGATCTCAAAAGCAGAGGTCTCACCTTGCGCGCGCAGAGCTTCTGTTGCCAGTTCAAGGTATCCCGTTCCAGGTACCAACGCATCACCTGCCATTGTTCGGTGATCGTCTAGGAACCAGCGCTCCGAGACGCGGTATTCGGCTCTAAAGCAGCGGTTTCCAACGGTATCAAACGTCGCCTCGTCCAGCATTGGCGCATTGATCGGGGTCACCGGTGGCGGGGTCGCTTTGCCCAACCGACTGTCCATTGCGTCCGCTGCCATGCCTACATCAGCCCAGATGCCCCAGTTGATAGCTAACACGCGGGTTTGCCCACCGCTGCGCGACTTGGCATATGCGTTGAGGTATTCATTTGCAGCAACGTAATCGACTTGACCGATCGGGGCCGTCGCCGTGGAGCTTGATGAAAACAGAACCATCCAATCCAAAGAGCCATCGGGAAAGACTTCGTGAAGAACCTGCGTGCCATGAATTTTCGGCGCAAATACGTCCTCAATCGAAGTAACTGTTTTGGCCATGATCGGATCGTCATCAATTTGACCAGCAGCATGGATGATACCGTCGACTTTACCGAAGTGTTCTTCCAGCGTGGACTTTGCCAGCCGCATATCTTCGACATTGGACACGTCGGCAACTAACGTCAGGACTTCGCCGCCCATAGCTTCAAGCTCGCGAATAGCTTCAATCCGGCGAACTATGGCGGTACCCGGGGCGTTGTTTTGCAACGCCTGGTCCCAAGTGTCGCGAGGGGGTAACGGGCTGCGAGCAAGCAGCGCTATTTTGGCGTTACAACGCTCGATCAACTCGTGCGCAAGGGTCAGGCCGATGCCACCAAAGCCGCCCGTCAGCAGGTACACCCCGCCATCTTTCAGAACGGGTAATTCGCTATCAAGATCAGGAAGGTTGGTTGTCTGATAACCAAGCGCATAGCGTTTATCGTTGCGGATCAGGGCAGTTCCGCATGTCGGTGCTGCAAGAACCTCTTCCAAAATCTGATCTACAATACGCGATTGGTCGGTCTTGTCAGGCCCGCGCCTGAGACGCCCTTGACGAAGCGGCTCGATATCCAGTTGCGACACGGTCATTCCAGAGAACTCGCGCGGTATAACACGCACAGGTCCTGCGACCGTTGCTTTTTCAGGGTAGGGGAGTTCTTCGTTCGCGCGTTGCATTGCGCCAGAACTAAGCACGGTAAGGTGTATTGGCATCGGCAGGTCTTCGCCCCCAATCGCCTGTGCTAGAAATAGAAGACTATAAAATCCTTGCTCCTGAACGCGGTGAAAGAAGCTTGATCCCGGTCGGAAGCTTTCGTCCTTAGTTATCGTCCAGGCATGGACGATGCGCGTTGGAACCAGGTCGCGCGTGTTCAGGTCATGGATTAGCGCATCATAGCTTTCGCGACCTCGTTCAGGGGCGATGATGTAGCCCATTTCCCCGACGCGCGCAAAAGTGTCACCGGGTTTAACGGTCACCACTTTATGATCTGCCGAGCGCAATTTGGCGGCGACATCTGCTCCAAGCCCTGCGTCATCCTCGAAAATCAGCCATGTTTGTTTGGTGGCTTCCGATAGATCACCCTTGACGTCGATATCGCACTCCGCGTAGCGCGGGGTCCACGCAGGGCGATAGCTCCATTCCTCAACGTCGTCCGTTCGGCTTAGCCATTGAGCATCACTGTCTAATGCAGGTCTCCCCGGCTCTATAAAATAGGAGGATTGCTGGAAAGCATATGTTGGTAGCGGTATGTGTAAACGGCGTGCCTCGCCCCAGAACTGGTCCCAATCAAATTGGCCGCCGACGGCCCAGATACGGCCCAGCATTGCAAGGAAATATGCATCGTCAGGCGTGTCATCGTCAGGATGACGCAGGCTGGAGATCACCTGATTGGCGGTAACCTTGCCGTGTTGACCAGCCAAAGATGACAACGCCTTCCCAGGTCCAACCTCGATGAAAACGCGCGCGGGTGCGTCGGCCAAAGTTGTCAGGCAATCGGAGAAATGTACGGTGCCGCGTAGGTGGGCCACCCAGTAGTCAGGATCTTGAGCCTGCGCGTCCGTTATGTAATCGCCGGTGCGGTTTGACGTGAACGGAATTTTCGGCGGGTTCAGGGGAATCGAGCGCAAGTAGTCGCCAAATTTTTTCAAAATCGGCTCTAACATGCGCGAATGGGCCGCGATGTCGATCGGGATGCGCTGGAAGTCGATGCTTCGTTGGACCAACCGCGCTTCCAAAGCGTCCAACTCGGCTTGTGGTCCAGTAGCGACGCTTAAATTTGGCGCGTTGACCGCTCCCAAATCAAGGTCATCACCTAACAGAGGCTCCAACTCATCAGCCGATAGAACGATGGACAACATGCCGCCCGCTGGCACCGTGTCGAACAACTGGCCCCGGAGATGCACAAGGCCAATGCAGTCCTCGAACGACATTACTCCAGCAACGCAAGCGGCAGTGTTTTCCCCCATGGAATGACCAACCAGTGCAGAAGGCTCAACCCCCCAGGACATCCAAAGCTGCGCTAGCGCATATTCGGTGATCATGATGAGGGGCAACTGCACGGACGGCTTTTTCAACGTCGTATTTGCGGCCTCAATCGCATCCAATTCCGGCAGCCAAAGCGCACGGATATCATAATCTAGTTTTGGTTGAAGAACGTCGAGACCACGATCCATCCATTCGGCGAATACTGGTTCTGTCTCATAAAGATCGCGCGCCATTCCGGCATATTGTGCGCCACCACCGGGGAACATGAAAACGTAGTCAGGGTCTTCGCCAACCACGGTATGCGAAAAGACGCGGCGCGGATCATTCTCTTCCAGAAGCTTGGCGGCGTCTGCGTGGGTTTCAGCCACTACAACCCTACGGCGTTCAAATCCGCGACGGCGTTCTTTCAACGTCCAAGCGATATCCGCGAGGGGTTGATCCGGATTGGTGCGTAGGTAAGAGGCAAGATTGGCGGCGTTGGCTTCAAGCGCAGCCTTGCTGCGCCCCGATACGGTCAAGATTTGGAACGGCCAATCGGATTCTTCGGAAGCAGCGCGTTTGGGGGCTTCTTCCAATACCAAATGTGCGTTGGTGCCCCCGACACCAAGTGAATTCACTCCTGCGCGGCGCGGTCCATTGTGAGAGACCCAAGGGCTAAGGGTGTCATTGACAGAGAATGGTCCGCTTTCGAAATCAATCGCAGGGTTTGGTTTCTCATATCCCAAGGATGGTGGAATCTCGCGGTGATGAAGCGAAAGCGCCGTTTTGATCAATCCGGCCGCGCCAGCCGCGGTGTCGAGGTGTCCAATGTTGGTTTTAACAGACCCAATCTTGCAAAACTGGGTCTCATCTGTGGTTTCCTCGAAGGCTTCGGTCAACGCCGCCACTTCGATTGGATCGCCCAAATAGGTTCCTGTCCCGTGGCATTCGACGTAATCGATCGTGTCAGCAGTTATATTTGCCATGGCCTGGGCCTCGGCGATCGCTGCCGCCTGACCGTCGACTGACGGGGCTAAGTACCCTGCTTTGGCAGCCCCGTCATTGTTGATGGCAGAGCCTTTGATAACCGCCCAGATGTGGTCGCTGTCTGCGATGGCATCCGTGAGACGTCGTAGGACCACAACACCGGCCCCTGATCCGAAGACGGTACCTTCCGCGCGGTGGTCGAACGCGTGGCAGTGCCCGTCGGGAGACAGCACTTCGCCTTCCTTGAATATGTAGCCGCGATCTTGAGGTAGCTCGATTGTGACACCGCCAGCAAGCGCTGTATCACATTCGCCTGTCATCAAGGCCTGCGCCGCATAGTGGGTCGTAACCAGTGATGTAGAGCATGCGGTCTGCATGGTCACTGACGGGCCTTTTAGGTTCAGAACGTGGCTCAAACGGGTAGACAGGAAGTCCTTGTCATTGCCGGTATGGCGAAGCAGGAACATGCCCACATCGTTAACAAGATCTGGGTTCGAGCAGATGTTAAAGTAGAAATAGCTTCCCATCCCGCAGCCGGCGTAAACCCCGATTGGGCCTTTGGCGTTTTCGGGCATATGTCCAGCATTTTCCAGAGCTTCCCAAGAGACCTCCAAAAAGCGCCGATGTTGCGGATCCATGATTGCGGCTTCTTTGGGCGAGAGGCCGAAAAACTCTGCATCAAAATGTGCGAACCCATCCAGAGGGGCCGCTGCTGGGACATAGTCGTCACGATTTATGAGGTGTTGGGCTTCTCCAGCCGCGAGCAATTCTTCGGCGGTGTAATGGCGGATGGACTCAATTCCATTACGCAGATTTTGCCAGTACTCGTCTATTGTGTGAGCGCCCGGAAAGTGTCCGGCCATTCCGACGATGGCTATGTCGCTCTCAGAGATGAGGTTCTCGGGGTCAAAACTCATTACAAAACCTTAACGCATTTGGCGCTTAGAAACTGCTAAAAGATAAGATTTGGTTACTTGGCGGCGAATATAGGGAATTTAAATGGATTATTGCACAATAACCTGATGATTGCGCAGTATTTTTACAAAAGAAAGCCTAGAAATGCATGCAGTGCGCGATTAATGCTGGATAAGCATATAAACCCATCTGGAGAGGTACTTCCGACGGCTATTCCGGTTCGCAGGATAGCAAACTAGCCGGATTCTTGACTGTGAGGCTTTGCATGCTGCGTGCGAAGCAACATCGAAAAAGCGTTATACTACGCTTTTTGCGGCAAGCCGGTCTGGGCAGGGACCAGAATGCGACGCCTGCCTGCAAGATGTGTAAGTCCTAGGCCCGCCAAGGCAATCAGAAGGAACGACAAGCTCGTTGGTAGCGGAACCGGTGATAAATCACCCTCATTGCGCATCACGTCAATATCGGACCGGAAGCCGAGATCACCCAATATGCCGCCACCCAGCAGCATCGAGAAATCTAAGGACATCGTCGTAAACAAATCACCAACTGGAGCATCGCCCACCAAGTTTACTATCCCAGTGTAGGTTGCCGTTATCGCCCCTTCTAAGTTTTCGTACCCAGAGTAAAGCTCAAACGGGAAACCGAAACTGGAACCCTGAGTAGACTCGCCGTTCGGGTCGTTGTCGTCAAAAATGAAGGTCGTATCAAATACAGCACTGGCTGGTGCCAAATCGATGGAAAGAGATGTAAGAACACTGGTCGTGGTCATCTCAAACCCGTCCCAACTCATGAACAAATCAGTGTCCGCCCCACGCGCCCAGCCATTGATGCTACCATAGGTGCTACCGTCAGGATCGGTGTAAATCCGAGGATCACCTTCCCAAGTGATTTGCTCACTGGTTCCGTCTGCGTAGGTCGCTGTTATCATGGCGCCATCAAGATCGGTGCCGTCTGTACCGGTATCATCCCGCAAACCATGGGTCGATTCGATGAGCTCAGCGCCACTACGAACAATATCAATTGTCGCCGCTTCAACCGCATTAAAGTTCAATGAAAACACCGCAGTCGCGGTAAACGTCGCTGTCAATAACCTAAATATCACCACTTACTCCAAATACTACAGGACGCGAAACTTGAGCAGATTATGGCCCAAAAATGTAAATCTTTCAACTTTTCGTGGCACGAGCTGTTTTAAATTAATCAGTAGCGAGACAGATCAGCACGGTGTTTTTCAAGCGACATCGTGTTCTAGCCCGATAGAACTGCGTAAAAACAGGTCTCTTCTCCGATTTTTTCGAATGGAGTTTTCTGCGTTAAACCTGCGTCATGCATCCAGCGGATCATTGCGTTGGAAGTGGGGTAAACAGGGCGTGATGTTGAAAATCCATTTCGATTGCCAATAATGCGTCGTCCCACTGCTGTGTAGCTTAGGGAATTCACCAGCGTAATCGCGACAGCCTTCGGACCCTCGGAATTCAACGCATAATCCACTGAGTGCCGCGCATAGTCAGAAAGAATCCCACCAATTATGACAAGTTCCCCTCCCCGTTTAAGAACGCGGGCTATTTCATGGAATGCAGGCATAATGTCGAAGTACTGATGAGCAGAAACACATAGCACGAGATCCAGTTCATCATCTTGAAACGGCAAGCTCTCCGCCCCCCCAACACGGGTTTCTAAAGTGCTGATGCCTTCGCGCGTACAGAATATTTCACCAAGTTGAATGTAGGTTTCTACGGGCTCTACCCCGCAAACACGACCGGTTCGATGAGATAGAGACATCAAATTTGCCCCCATGCCGGATCCAATTTCTGCGACATATTTGCCTTCGAAAAGCGTGTCGGAAAGATGGGGTAATCCGTTCTCGAATGGCAGGGCTTTGTGCCTTTCTTGCCAGAATAGGTATTCACGACAGGAGTCACTGACCAGAAAACCAAGTGACGTTCGGGCCTCCGATTTAGGGAGTGTCCAGCCGCAATTTTGGGCGATTTCTTGTGCTTGTTGGGTTGGGAGAGTGCTATCGATCACAACGCTTTGGCCCGCCATATATCGAATGACTTGTTCAGAGTGTTCGCCAAGGAGAGCCGACCGAGCAGCATCTAGTTGTTTTGAATTAAGTTTCATTACCCATGCCCGTCAATTTTTACGTTTCAGAACATCAAGGTTGCGGACCGGATCTTGAACAAGCACTTCGAAACCATTAGAGAATGCATCGTTCCCGCGATTGTTCGTTGTCGTCCAAGCCGCGATGCCATGCCAGTCCGCCAGATATTCAATCTGGCTATTCAGCACATAATTTAACACGTTGCCTTCAGTTAGAATGGCGTCCAGTGCGTCGGGATTAACCTTGCCATCGAGGTTTATCGTTCGGTCATGCCAATACCCCAGCGTTCCAGTTTGAATAGCTCCGGCCCAGACATCCTTGGGTACGTTTTCGGTTACCCAATCGACAACTTGAAAGTGGCCTTGCTCTTTAACTCCGGGGATCAGTAGCCGGCCCAATAATCCGAAGCAAAGTACCAGGCTAGCCACACCAAGACCCCTGACGATAGCTTTGCCGTGGACAGGATTTACCCGCGTGAGCAGTGACAACGCAACCGAAAGCGTTGCGACAATGAAGAGTGGTGCCAAAGGCGACAAATATCGGCTTAGGAACCAACCAGCGCCGAAGTAGAACCCATAATAGGCGACCATTACAAAGGCGAAGATCAGATAAGCTAGGATGGCGTATCGTACCGCGCGCCCACGTCGCCAGACTTGAATGAAGAAGGTACCACCTATCAGGACTACTATAGCGGAGGCGAGTGTCTGGAAGATCGGATTGAACTGCAGTGCGTGCGGTATTGGCAGCATCGGGAAGAAGTATTCGAAGATCACCGCTGGCACCAGGTCGGCATTCTTCGCGAAGCCGCCGCTTAGGGCTTGGGCGGTGCCGCTGACCGGGATGATGGAGCCGAAATTGACATAATTATTGATCAACCAAGGCGCTGCAATTAGGGCCGCCAACAACATCGGTGCAGCAGCTTCCTGTGCTATTCGACCACCACGCTTACGAGCTACAAATATCTCGTGAAGGATCCATACGATCGCAATTACCAACAACAGAAAAATGGCGTCGACCCTAACTAGAAAGGTAATACCCCCAGCGGTGCCTAAAAGCATTCGATCGCTAAACTTGGCGTCTTCCCCCTTGGCCAAGAGTCGTGTGAAAATCACCAGTGTGGTCGTCACGGAAACTGCATAAAGCCCCGTTTCCAGCCCATTCATCGTGTGCAGCAGCACATGCTGCCCGGAATACCAAAGGGCGGCAACCAACCAAGGCCAAATGTGAGATTTGTCCTGAGGCATCAGAGCTTCCCGCGCAAAGGCGCGGACCGTGAAAACCCCAATCACAGAGATAGCGGCCCCAATCAACTGGACTCCCCAAAGCCCCGATATCTTATCTCCGTCAGTCAGCCAGTAAGGAACCGCAAATAAGAAGGTTGCTATTGGCTGAACCCCATTACTGGGAATTGTCCCGTCGGAGACGGACATGCCCAATCCAATTGCCATATTGCGGGCCACGGTAAGCATCAGATACCCATCTTCGGTCATGAAGGCAGCAGACAGTACGCGATCGCCAGAAACGAGCGGGTACAGGCGGTAAAACGTGGCAAGAACCAAAGCTACGACAACCACACGGAAAACAGACTTCTCGGACAGGTGCTTCATTACTAAAATCCAACCGATTGAGCGCAAATACATTCAGTCAAAGTCATAGCGGAGAACGGCATTTCACAAAATCTCCGCGGGGAAGTTTGTTTGAAAGCGTGACAATACACTTCATATTTCTATCAATCGCAGTTTGAAACGCGCAAAGCTGTCGTACCGCCCCACTCCGATTCGCGGCAACGATAGTGCCGGTGCATCGGTACGCATCAAACGGTCTTCGAGAATAGTCGCGGAGGCAAACCCCTCCTCCTTAAGCATCGCCATCAACGCAGGTGTGTAATTGCCATTTGGATAGGCGAAATGGTACACAGGTTGTTGCGTCCAATCCTGAAGCAGCTCACGAGAGCGGGCAACCGAGATGCGCGCCGCATCGATCGAGATTTGGTCAAGAAGTTCATGGCCATGGCTATGAGCGCCAATAGTCACCAGCGGGTGGGCCGCAAGTTCCTTAAGTTGTACCAACGTCATGGGGTGCAATGGAGTAAAGCCGTCAGTCGCGGGACCAGCTTGCGCTACGACTTCGGCCGCGAGTCTGTCACGATCAGCCATGGATGTTGCCTTTAAGGCTTCAAGAACCAGTCCAATTTGCACCCAGCGGGTTTTGCCTCGTGTAGGACCGATTTTCCACTTGTTCAATCCGTGGTCTGTCAGGTCGATTAATGTTTCACCAGCGCCCTGCAGAGCGTTCATGACCTGATCGAACCAAAATGGCTCATCGCGCACAAACTGTTCCGTTGCCACGTACACTGTGACTGGCAGGTCTTCCTCTTCCACAATTGGGAGAAGATGATCGAAGAGACCGCGCTCGCCGTCATCGAATGTCAGGACTGCACGAGGACGTCCTCTGCTCCCTAAGGTCAGTGCCTCGTCTAATGAGACAATATCATAAGTCTTCCGGAGCAGAGTGATCTGATCTCGAAAAGCGTTCACTCCAAGGGTTGTCCACGCATCCAAAGGTTCGTTGTCTGGCCGCAGGGTGTGATAGCAAAGGATCGTTATGGGATCGTCCTGAAGCGCATATTTGCGCAGCATCGTATAGACTGGATCCGATGTTAGTAACATTAGGGCGATCCGTTTTAGTGCAGCCTTCATGACGTCGAATGCGCGCTAAACAGCGCTTTAAGTTTTGCTGCTTCTGTCATGGCATCGTGTCGGGCTAATACGCGTTCGAAACAAGCTGCGCCCATGGCGTTCATTGCATTGTCGGTGGTTGCGGCACAGTCTCGCAAAACAGCGGTTAGCTCGTCTATCTGCCCCGCTGGAACCAACCACCCCGTTTTCTTGGGTCGCACAAGTTCTGGAATGCCCGCGATATAAGTGGAGACGACAGGTCGGCGCTCTGCCATGGCTTCCATGATAACAACGGGCAATCCTTCGGAGAAACTCGGGTGAACAAGGGCGCGGGCTTTGCGCAGCTCTTCGCGGACCTGATCGGAAGTAACCCAACCCGTAATGCGGACCACCTCTGTGAGCCCAAGGACAGCTATTCGGGCTTCGATCTCAGTTCGCATCTGGCCATCCCCAGCCAGAACCAAACGGGCATCTGGGGAATCTGTATAAAGAGCCGCAAAGGCTTCCAGCAATATGAGGTGACCCTTTTCGGGGCTGAATCGTCCTACGCTTAGAAATACAGGGTTGTTAGGCAAAGGCGCAGGGTCGCTTTCAAAGGCCGAAGGGGCAAGGCCACAATGCACGACCTTTACTTTATCCCAAAGCTTATGGGGAATGTTGTACATCAACTGGCTGCCGATATAGGCGCAGGAGGTCACTGCAAATTCTGCCCCATCAACCTTCAACGGCAAAGCGTGATGGATCGGCACGTCGAACACTTCTGAGCCATGGATTGTAAAGCTGTATTTTGGCCCACCTAGGGCGTGCACTAGCACCGCGATCTCGGCCGAATTGGTGCCAAAATGCGCGTGCAAATGCGTGGCACCTGACCCCTTCAGCCAATCCATGATCTGGCACGCATGGGCGAGATAGATGAGGTGGAAAGGCCAAGGCCGCGCACCTTTGCGAGACATGGCCAGCGCCAGTTTCAATCCTTTCCAGAATGCGCCCGGTTTGCGTAGACCAAACCGCATTGCACCCAGCAATAACGGGGCCAGTCCACCTTTTAAAGTGTGGCGCGTTTTGGTGAGTTCTTCGAGGTCGAGCGGGTCGACAAGTTCGCTGTCCCAGCCTCGTAAGGCAAAGCGGTCTACCGACACGCCTTGGGCTTCCAGCGCGTGAATCTCGCGGCGGATGAAGGTGTGGCTAACGGCAGGATACTGGTTGATTAGATAGGCGACATGCATCAGTGGGCAACCTCAGGACAAAGCTTTGGACTGAGCCGCGAAAGCCCAGTTGCTGGCGCACATGGAGCGCAGATCGTGCTGCGCTTCGAAGCCCAATAGTTCGCGGGCTCGGGTGACATCTGCATAAGAGATGGCCGGATCACCGACGCGGCGAGGCGCAATTTCAAACGGGATATCGCGGTTCGAAACCGTCTTGTAGGTCGCTATTACCTCTAGGACGCTATACCCACGTCCCGTGCCAAGATTTACCAGATGGCTCTCATCGCGCTCAAACAAGGCATTGAGAGACAGTACATGGCCACGGGCCAAATCTTCGACATGAATATAATCGCGAATGCCCGTACCATCGGGCGTGGAGTAGTCATCGCCGAAAATTTTTAGCGAAGGCATATCTCCTGTCGCAACCCGGGCGATGACCGGCACGAGATTGCCGGGTGGCTGGCTGGGGTCCTCGCCAATAAGGCCAGAGCTGTGGGCCCCGACAGGGTTGAAATAGCGCAATAGACCAATCCTGAAGTCCGGATGCGCATGGGCAATTGCCTGGAGATATTCTTCGCCGAAGGCTTTTGTGCGTGCATAGGTGTTTTCCGGGGCGACGGCTGTGGCTTCAGAAATCGGCATCGCGTCCGCGCTACCATAGACGGCAGCACTCGAGGAAAACACAATCCGCCTTACATCCGCCTGTCGCATCGCCTCGACCGTGTTCATCAGCCCTGCGCAATTGCTGCGGTAGTAGCTTGCCGGATCAGTTTCCCCATCGGGGACACTTTTAAGCGCGGCAAAATGCACTACGGCATCGAAACCCGCATTGAGCACGCTTTTCATGGCAGCTGCGTCCCGGACATCTGCCTTGATCACGGATACAGGCGCACCCGTAATGCGTTCGAGCCTGTCAGCCACATCCGAATGAGCGTTTTCAAAATTATCAAGAATAGTGACGCTATATCCGGCCTCTATAAGGGCGACATAAGTGTGAGACCCAATAAATCCGGCGCCACCTGTCAGAAGAATATGCTTGCTCAAAATATGCTCCTAGTCTGCGTCCACTTGTTCCGTAACCAGTTGACAGTAAATGTACCCTCGGGAAGTACGTTAGTGATGTGTATGAAATGAGGTAAGCTTATAAAACTACAATGTATTATTAGGTCTGTAGGTTTTGGTTGCGATCGGGTCACTCACTTCGATCCAAAATACGTTCCCTCTACATCCGCATGGCGGCAACTGTTTAACACGATGCCTAGTACATTGGTGTATTCCGCAACCTGACGTTCACAGGTATCGAGCTGAGCCATCGTGGTGTGTTCGGCACGCGCAAGAATGAGAGCGCAGTCTGCATTTTTGAGAAAAGCCCGCGCATCATCGGCGGCAAACATGGATGGCAGATCGAAGATCATGAGGTCGGGGGCAAAATCGGCCTGCACTTTATCCAACATATCGGCCGTGTGTTTTGACAAAAGAAGCTGTGTCGGATCGGAGATGGCCATGTTGCCCAGCGAAAGGGCTACATTGCCTCGGAGGCACAGCATCTGATCCTTAGGGGGTACATCCCCCGTCAGCATGGCTTTGATGCCATGATTGGGTTTGCGACCCAGCATATCTGCCACGGCCGGACTGCGCAGATCAAAGTCGAACAGCATGGTCCGGTTCTCGCGTTGTCGCGAAAAGCCGATTGCCAGATTACAGGCAGTTGTGGTTTTGCCGCAATCCTTGTTGGGCGATGTGATTGCCAATCGTGTCCAGCCATTCTCCTGCATTAGCAGAAAAACCTTGGTGCGTAGGACATCGAATGGGTTTGCCTCAGCTTCGGAGTTGAGTGTTAGAATCCTGTTGCGCAAAAGCAGATCTGGATTGGGCTCATAAGGGGTCAGATCGTCCCAAAGAGAGAGGGGCGCTTTTACGGCTGCGTTCGCAGTTTTCCCGCGCAGGTGCGACTGTTTGGAATGCGACCTAAGATCGGGCGCTTTTGTACCACCGCGCTGCCCTCGCGCTTTTTCCAGTGCTTTTTGCAATTTTTCCATCGGTCATTTCCAGCTCGAACAGAGATCAAGTTAGGCGGTCTTTGATTTTCTCATAGAGAAGATCAAGCGGCATATAGTAGGTATCGATAGCCCAAAGTGCTGCAGGGACAGCGGCGGTGACGATCAATATCGAGATCATCAATTTGGCACGCCGCCAGCGTTTGTCGGCTTTGGTCTCAATCGGCGGCAGAGTTGCCAATGGTGTCACGTTAAGTGCCCGGATAATGTCGCCGGGCCGCCGGATGGATTGGTTTAGTAATTCCAGCAAAGCGAAAAAGCCAGCGGCTAAGCCAAGTCCGATCAGGATGCCAAGCGCAACGATTTGGGTCCGGTTGGGGCTGGAGGGAGAACTGGGCACTGACGCGGCTTCAAGCACGGTGATCCGTTCGCCCTTGGCGGAAAGCTCGACGCGTTGACTGGCTTGAGCCTGGGCAAGGCGTGAGGCCGCCGCGTTATAGAGCGCTTGAGTGTTCTCGTGTTCGCGCTCCATGCTGGACAGGACAATGCCGATGGATGGGGTTTTCTCAATGCTCGCCTGCAGAATTTTTAATTCTTCGGTGGTGTCCTCAATATCTTGCACTGCATTTGCAAGACGACCATCGATCTCCGCAAGACTGATCGTCAGGGCCGCGGATTGCGGATTCAGATCGTCGCTTTCATCGGAACCCCCATCTCGTGGAGCAGTCGCCTCAAGCTGAGCGCGCAACGCATCAACTTGCACCTGCAGATTTCTCACACGTGGACTGGTTGCGGCATAGACACTGCGGGCGACACGCAATTCAGCTTCCAACTGATTGAGCTGCGCCTCTTCCGGAGATACTGGCGTGTCGCGGGGATTGTTGACAATGCCGGTTGCCTCATAAATGCGCTGAATATTGGCACGTTGCGCTTCAAGGCTTTGCTTCTCGCGTTCGGAGCGTGACAACCGTTCTTGAAGTAGAGACCGCCGATCAAGACTGAACTCTAGGTTTTCTGGCAACGCATCGGCGTTCGCGTTTTTGAATTGAACTATCTTGGCGTTTTGTAGCCCCAACTCGTCCGATAGGCGCTGCCCTTCCTGTTGAAAAAACGCCAAAGTGTCTTCGGACAGGTTGGTGCGGAAGGCAGAGTTCGTCTCAAGCCCGATGTTGACATATTGGTTGACGACATCGGCAACAGTTTGCGGAGTGCCGGCCACAAAACTGATCACCATCAGGGTAACCTGATCCCGCCCAATCGACAGGCTGATGTTCGTTGCATCGCGCATGCCTTCAACAATTTCATCGGGCGTCATCGTGGATTGTTCGGGGAAGACCCGCACTTGCCTGGCAATGTCGAGAAGGTTCGAGCGGGTCAGCAACCTTTGCTGAATCACCTGCAGTTGCTCGGAAGCCGTGACCTGCACGGTCGAGCGCACCAAATCCTCGGAAATCTGTGGAGACTCCACCAACAGCGTCGCTGATGTGGAATACATTGGCGGCAAGCGCTGGGCGATAATCACGCTTGCGATCGAGGAGACAAGAAACAGTACGACCATGACCGGCAGCCGCCGCGGTAAAAGACTTAGATAGAAACGTACGTCAGAGATCATTCCGCTGCCTTGTTCAACACTTTCCCGATAGGATTCTTCATCTGGACAACTTCACCGGATATTTCTGAATTGATGAACAGACCATCGGCCAGAAGCTCCCGGATCAGATCAACCCCTACGCCCTCGCGTTCTTCACTTGCAGCATAGACCAGTGCAAGATCGCAAATCTTGTTGATAAGCCGGGGCACGCCCCCAGTTTCCTGATAAATTGCTTGGACGGCCATGATCGAGAATTCTTTTCCACTTCCCCCGGCGTGTTTGAGGCGATGACAAATGTAGTCACGCGTTCCGGGCCCATTCAGGTTTGTGAGGTGGTAGGCGGCAGTCACACGCTGGGCGAATTGCACCAGTCCGGGCGCTGAAATCAGATCGCGCAATTCTGGTTGCCCAACCAGGATCAACTGCAACAGCTCGTCCTTGCCGGAGTTGATATTCGTAAACATGCGTAATTCTTCAAGCGCCTCCATGGAGAGGTTTTGCGCCTCGTCGATCACCAAAATCACGTTACGACCTTGAGCATATTCTTCGATAACGAAGTTCTGAAAGCTCTGGAACATTGAGATATAATCATCGCTGGGATCTGAATTGATCCCAAGTGAGTATAGCACCCAATGCAGAAGATCACCCCGCCCACCTTGTGCATTCGAGATCAGGCCGATTGTAATGTCCTTTTCAGCGTTGCGCAAAAGATGGTGGATCAGAGTTGTTTTGCCCGCCCCGATCTCTCCGGTGATCACCGTAAGCGGCGCGTGGGTCATCAGGCCATATTCCAAAACGGCCAGCGCTTTCTTGTGGTTGTCTGACCAGAACAAAAAATCTGGGTCAGGCGAGAGTGTGAACGGTCGCTCGGTGAAACCGAAGAAATCTGTGTAAAGTGATCTGCTCATTACTGCTTATTACCTTTGCGCGCCTAGGGTGGCGCGCTTGCACAATTACTATTCCCACGTCATTCTAACACATGACGTTAGAATGACGTTACCCAATATACAAAGTCACAGTATATAACGAAAAAATGGCATCAATGAGAAGCTAAGCGTGTCCCACGGTCCTGCGTGGAACATGCGAGAATTTGACAGGCAGTGGCCGTTGCAGGCAGTAGCGAATCACATTTTAGGGACGATCCCGAACATTGAGGCATTGTTGTGAAGCCTTCTTTGGAAATGCAAACCAATTCACCAGATCCCCAGTAAACAGGCGATTTTTCGCGAAGTAAAGACTCGCAAATATTTTAATATTTTGTTAAGATTGTGTTCTGCCAGGTGCCTTAAGGGGGGGATTGGGCAGTTTACCCGGCAACAGCTGCCATGTTTTTGTTACAGAGTTATGGAGTAGGCCCTTGGGCCAATAAAACCGCCATGCAAATTGATTTTGATATTGTTAAATTCGACGTAAATTCTCAATCCCGTCATCTCACGACCCATACCTCTCACCAGCGCATCTCTTTCTACCGTGCATACGTCAAACGCGCAGTAGATTTTGTGCTAATACTCGTGAGCTTACCAATTATTTTGCCCCTCATTGTTCTCTCGGCTCTCTTGATTGCGCGTGATGGATATAATCCGATCTACACGCAGTGGCGGGTTGGCAAAAATGGTAAGCGGTTTCGTTTCTATAAGTTCCGAACCATGGTGCCCAATGCAGACGCTGTATTGAAAAGCTATCTGGCGACCAATCCATCGGCTAGAGCCGAATGGGATAGGGATCAGAAACTGAAAAATGACCCTCGTATCATCCCCATGGGCCACTTCATGCGGAAAACATCTCTAGATGAATTGCCGCAACTTCTTAACGTGCTTCTGGGTGATATGGCACTGGTTGGGCCACGCCCGATGATGGTGGAACAGCAGGTCATGTATGAAGGTGACGCTTACTACGAGCTTCGCCCGGGGCTGACGGGCCTTTGGCAGATATCTGACCGCAATGACTGTGGGTTCCGTGATCGGGTCAAGTACGACGATGTTTACAACGACATTGCTTCCTTCCCGATTGATATGGCTGTGATTATTCGCACCTTCCGTGTGGTAGTGCGGGGAACTGGCTATTAAATTCTATGCGTGACCTCACACGTTAGGCACAGACAAAACTGGAACAGGGCTTGCTGGCTGCTATGCTAGGCAGGCCCCGTTTATTTTTGGGATCGACCAAGTGAGCTTTTCATGTCGCTGACGTCTAAACTTTGCAAAAAAGCTGTGATCTTTGGGTTGGTCCTAGCTCTGTCTGGCTGTTTTGAGTCGTCTCAAGAACGTGCGGAGCGGCACTATCAAAGCGGTTTAACGCTTCTTGATGGCGGCGATCTGCCCCGCGCGATTGTTGAATTTCGCAACACGCTACAATTGGATGACGCCAATCTTGGAGCATATCGCCATCTTGCAAAGGCCAACCGTTCTATGGGGCGTTTGGGCGAAGCGTATCGCGATTTTCTTAAGCTCGTGGAGCGTGCACCCAACGACATTGACGGCCGCATCGCGCTAAGTGAATTGGCGTTTTGGTTGGGTGATTGGGATGAGTTCGCGCGCCATGGAGGGATGGCGGTCAAACTGGCTCCAAACCGCTCTGAAATTAAGGCAATCGATCTTGGGATGAACTATCGAACTGCGCTAATCGAGAAAAAGAGTGCCGAGCGCGCAGGTCTTGTGTTCGCAGCGGAGGCTTTGGCAACTGAGTTGCCGAACAACAGCATTTTGCGTCAAATTCTGCTTGATGCCCGCATCGCTGACCGCAGATTTGATGACGCACTTGTACTTGTAGCTGAAAGTATCGCGGAGGCACCGCAGTCGATGCGACTGTATACCCTACGTTTGGAGCTATTATCGCGGTTAGGAAAACACGCCGATCTTGAGGCGGAACTGCGCAGTATGCTCGACGTGTTTCCGGATGAAAAAGGTCCCAAAGAAACCTATTTACGATTCCTGATGTCGCATAACCGTTCGCAAGACGCTCAAAGCTATCTTGAAGACTTAGTCCTCTCGGCCGAACCAGAAGAATATGATGCAGCAATGGTCACGCTTTTGCAGTTCATTCAGCAGACTGAGGGGGCGGATGCTGCACTAGCAAGGGTAGATCAGCTGTTGGCCGGAACTGAGACTGGCAACGGATTTCTGCATGCGTTCCGCGCCTCGCTGATGTTTGATATGGGGCAACGCGAAGAAGGGGTCTCCGCGCTCCACGAAGTTCTGAGCTCCGAGACATTAAAGCTAGATGATGCAGCGCGCCTTCAATCCAAAACGGCTTTAGCGCGGATGCTTGTGGCGAGTGGAAATGAGGAACTCGCGCGCATTCAAATTTCTGAAGTCCTACAAGCCGACGCCCGTAGCTCGGATGCGTTGATGATGCGTGCCAACTGGTCAATTTCCGATGACGAAACAGACGCAGCTATTGCCGATCTACGAACAGTTTTGGATGACAGAGCGGGGGACGCAACTGCGATGGTTCTGCTCGCAAGAGCCTACGAACGCGAAGGCAATCGCGATTTGATGCTTAGTTTTCTGGCACAAGCAGTCGAGGCCTCAAACAATGCACCGAAATACGCATTTCGTTATGCGCGCGCTCTTGTGGGGGATGGCAAACTGTTCGCCGCTGAAAGCATCTTGATTTCATCGTTGCGGATTGAGGCTGGGAATTTCGATGTCCTCTCTACGCTTGGGGATGTCTATCTGCGGATGGACGACATGCCTCGCGCACAGAAAGTGGCCGAAACCCTCGAAAAGTTAGAGGACGCTCGGGGAAGTAGCGCAGCTAATTTACTCAAAACAGAGATACTGGCACGTCGAGTTGGACCGGCTCAGGCCGTGGAGTTCCTTGAAGGTATTGTCCTACGTGATGGTGCTCTGGTGCCCAAAACTGCATTGATCCAAGCGCAGTTAAAAGCAGGCCAAACCCAAGCGGCGCTGTCCTTTGCCAAGGCTGCTGTCAAAGACGCGCCTGACAATCTAGAGTTACGCGCAGCTCTTGCTATGACGCTTGCTGCCGCGCGTGATTTCGAGGCGGCCGTGACAGAAGTAGAAACCATACTAGAGCACACCCCTGAAGCCGCAGGCCTATATCTTCAATTGGCCCGCATACGAGAGGCCCAAGGGGACCCAGAAGCAGGACGGGCTACTATTCAACGGGGCCTTGATGCAGTCCCTGGTGCGCCAGATCTGTTGTGGGCGCAAGCATCGTATCTCCAAGCCGCGGGAGAAATCGAGGGGGCTATTGGTATCTATGAGGCGCTATATGCTCGCAGTTCATCGAACCCCATTATCGCAAATAATTTAGCAAGCCTATTGGCGACACACCGCGATGACGTGGCAAGTTTGCAGCGCGCGGAAGTGATAGCGCGTCGTTTAAAGAATGATGCCGTGCCAGCCTTCCAAGACACCTACGGTTGGATTTTGTACCGAACTGGGGCAGTCAGTAATGCAATCCCCTACCTGGAAGCGGCGGCCGCCGGATCACCCAATGACGCGCTGGTTCATTTCCATCTTGGGCAGGCCTACGCCTCGAATGGAGATAGAGAGCGGGCACTTGAGCAAATGGTTAGTGCATTGGAGGGGGTGGGGCCGGTTGGCGATTCAGACCTACGGCAGGAAATCGAGACTGAGATAACTCATCTGTCTTCGGTGTCTGTACAAGAGTGATACAATGCTACATTCACCCCCCCCCTGGAACGATCATTTTAAAAAATCCCTAGTTGTAGCTGATATGAGCGATTTTCGTGTTCCTTGAGGTACAAATCTGCATCTGGTGAGTTTTTCCAACAGTTTTACTTCTCCAGCGGCTAGATTTGCGGCATTATTATGATCACTTTTAGTGAACTCTGGAGTATCAGGTTGAGTACGTTTTGTGAGCGCCTGAAATTGAGGTTTGGTATGAAACAATTCCTGTTGGCCGTATTTTGCCTTCTTTTAGCAGTATCTGCAGCACACGCGCAAAGTGGCTACCGCGTAAAATCCGGTGACACCCTATCGATTGAGGTTCTCGAAGATGCCTCGCTTGCGCGCAATGTTCTTGTGTTGCCAGGGGGCACTTTTGACTTTCCTTATGCGGGCACAGTTCGTGCGAGCGGACGAACCGCTTCGCAAATCGAAGCTGCTATTGCTCAAGGAATCGCGAGCAACTTTGCGAATTCCCCGACGGTGTTTGTTTCCGTTGTATCTTTGCGGCCGCCAGTCGAACGACGCGACCCACCGCCACCTAGAACCATGTCGGTTTACTTACTAGGTGAAATTAACACGCCGGGCATCAGAGAAGTGTCGCCTGGCACGACCTTCTTGCAGGCCCTTTCGCAGGCGGGTGGTTTTACCAACTTTGCAGCTAAGAAACGTGTGCAGTTGCGTAGAACAAACCCCAAGACAGGGGCGCAAACCGTAAGTGTTATCAATTATAAAGCACTGTCTCGCGGGGCGGTTCAGAACTTGTCCGTCAAACTTCAAGAAGGAGATGTGATAGTTGTTCCGGAACGTAGGCTGTTCGAGTAAATTTACGCGGCAAAAGGTGGGCTTGTCGTGGCAGTTGAAAACATAGGCGCAAAAAAATACGCATTGCAAAAAACCAATCTCATCGGGCTCTTGACGGGGTCCCTTCTATCTTGTCCGGCCGCTCTGCTGGCGCAAGAGACGGATGCGGGTGGGGTCATTGCAACATTGGAAGTTGGTCAGCGTTTTCAATATATCGAAGAAGACGGTTTTTCAGGCTCTTTCAGTGATGAAGGCTTGAGATCCCTAACCACTGTCGCATTTGGCGTTTCTAGCGAAACACATAGCCAGCTTTTGGCTTTCAATCTTTCCACTGGGATCGTGCAAAACCTTACAAATGGTGGTTCAACAGAGTTTGAAAGTACGCGGGCGTCGCTTGACTACAGGATATCCAATCGCAGTACAGAACTAACGTTCGGCGGGTTCTACCTACGTGATGAAGTCGATGATCTAGCTTTTGATACCTCGCTTGAAGATGACGCCATCACTACAGGCGCCGGTCAGCGCGAAGTTTTCAATTTGACCACGGGCCTGACTGTGGGTCGGGAAAGTCCGATAACTGGTTCTTTGCGCCATGTTTTCGAGAAGAGTGAGTATTCAGACACAACAGACCCGTCACTTAACGACAGCCTTACGCAACGCGTCGAAGGTCGCCTTAGCTTTGAAGTTTCACCAAATCTTGAAGCCAGCGTTTTTGGCAGTTTCAGCACAGTAGACGAACAAGGTGTAGGGGCTACAGACCGCGAAACATCTCGGATCGGCATTGGCGCCACATACGAGGTGACGCCTTCGACGACGCTTACCGGAGAAATTGCCTATAGCACCGAAGACAGCCGCGGCACGGTTGTAGATGAAACCGACGGTCTGAACTACGCGTTCTCACTCGCACACGCCCGCCCGAACGGCCAAGTTTCGCTCCGGTTTTCGGAAGACGACACTCTAAATGGCAAACGCCACCAGCTTACAGCTGGTCGCAGTTACCAACTGCGACGCGGCGAGTTCTCATTCTCACTCGGCGCGACCAAAACCGATGGGTTTAGTCCGCAACCCATCGCCAACGTGCAGCTTGACTACCAAATCGACCGCAACAGTACTTTTGAAGTTTCGCTGCAACAGTCGGGTGGGATCGATGGTGGCAACAACGAGGTGATCAACACCCGCCTCGATATGTCATATGCGCGCGAATTGACTAGTCTTTCGCAAATCAGCGCAGGGCTTGCTTTGGTCGAGGAAAACGTTCTGAACGCAGGTGGGATTGATCGCCGCTCAGTCCGCTTTAATGTCAGCCATGCCTATCAGTTGGCTAGGGAATGGGACCTGGTTTCTGGGTTCTCGCATTCTTCGGTACGCGAAGACGCGCAGCCTACGCGCAAACGAAACACTGTGTTCCTGGGTATTCAGAAAAACTTTTCTTACCGCCCGTAGGATTGATGGATCACCTATTTGTATTCGATCAAACTAACACGTTTCCCGCGCCAACGTTCGAAATAGTAGCCCAATATTCCCTGCGCCTCCGGAAGTTTTCCAAGTGTTAGGAAGAAGGCTCTGGAAAAGTCACCATCCCTGATTCCTAACCGGATGACCTGCGCCGGCCATGCCAGTAGCAGGCCCAAAGCCCACGTCGAAAGAAATGATCCAAATAGTGCGGTCACCGGGATGCCAACCCCCCAAATCAATGCCGATCTGGTTTCTCTTACGCCGTGATTCTCGGGCGGACGGCCGTGCATGGCGACGCCCTCACCGTAAGCATGTCCCGCGCGGCGATTTCGCTTCCACCATTGGGATAACTTGGAAATTGCGGCGTCATGCAAAGTCATTTCCGCATCCAAGCGACATATGGTCCAGCCATCTGCACGCAACCGTACGCAAAGCTCCGGTTCTTCTCCGGCGATCAATTCGGGATTAAAACCTGATACGTCTTGGAAAGCTGTGACCCGCATCATTGCGTCGCCACCGCAAGACTTGGCTTCCCCTACTGGTGTGTCCCATTCCTGATCAATCAACCGATTGTAGATCGAAGCCGTTGGATGTCTTTCGCGCCTGCGACCGCAAGCTACGGCCACACGAGGATGCTCGTCTAAATATTTTTGCGCCAGTGCGATCCAGTCGGAGTTCAAAGCGCAGTCTCCGTCAATGAACTGAACATACTCAATCTCGTCATTTTTTGTGGCTAAATGAATAAAGCCGTCATTGCGCGCACGGGCCGCGGTGAAGGGCAGATCCATATCCACCGAAATCACATCCGCCCCTAGTTCCTTTGCCGCAGCCTGGCTGCCGTCAGATGAGCCGCTATCCACATAGACGACGAAATCTGCCTGCCCCATAACTGAACTGAGGCACCTGATGAGACGCGCGCCTTCATTTCGACCTATGACTACGACGCCGACGGTCATTGCATCGCCTGCTCTTTCGTTTGGGAGGGGGAACCAGTTGACGTCGCAAATCGAGTATAGGCGGGTCGTTTCGTTTCTTCAGACAGCTTAACGGATGCGTCATCGGCATTCTCGAGCCTACCTAATTCTATGCGCCCCCAAACGGCCCCTGCCAGCAACCAAGTTATTGGAGTAATTGTCGCGTTAGGGATCAAATCAATCAGGTTGGCAGATAGAATGAGGAGAAGAACTGAAGTCTCCAGCCCGTATTGATCTTTGCGAATTTTAAGAAAGGCGAAAATTGCAGGCAGACACAGCAAGCCGAACTCTGATGCGAAGCGCACCCATCCACCGATTCCGACAGAATAAACCCAATACCCATCTGTAACAGCGGCATCGAAGCCCGCTTCATCATACAGCAGATTGCGGCCAAACCCGCCCCAGCCAAAGAGTGGTCTCTCCTGAGCCTTTTCCAGCAGTATGTCCTCATTGAAAAACCGAAATGACAGAGAGCCTGCGCGCTCTGGGTCGATAATCTGGGCCCACCCTAGTATCGTTTCAGTCGGAATAAGCTCTCCACCTCGTAACGCAGGATAGAGCAAAATCGTTGATGCGATGATCGCGCTGGCGAGGATCTGAGTGGGAACGCGAACGAATAATACTAAGGGCAACAACAACATGGTGATTGCCAGCGCACCCAAGGATTTAGACATGATTAATGCGAACAACAGCCAAGTTCCAAGCACGAGGTACTTTATCTTTCGATCAGCACTTTGAGCTCGAGATAGGCCGAAAGCTGCCAATACCGCCATCGCAAAGAAGATCGAAAGCCAAAGTCCGTGATTGAGAAACACAATCGGTCGGAACCCATCACCGCGGATATGTTGCAGAAAGCTATGAGGAAAAAAGCCGTAGAGCATGTTGTTGAGTTGTGGCGACATCCGTACTTCATAAAGCGCCAGAAATGCATAGAGTGCGCCAGCCACGGCTAACGTCAATAACACCGCCCTTTGTTGCTCAGGATAGGCCAGATATTTACGAGCTAGAAAGAAGGGTAGCAGGCTTACGAGAAGGCTGAGAACAGTTGAAAACGCGTCAAACGGGCGAAGCGCAGGAATAAACAGCGGGCCGTACGACAGTGGGTCACCATTCGTGAGTACGGTTAGAAAACTACCAGCAATCAGTCCCAACATCAGCAATCGAACTACAACTACCCTGGGGAGCCATCCAGAAAGATTCCTGTTTTCCAAGCTTGTTCCAATCATGAGAAGAATGAGGAACGCTGACAAGGCGGGGATTGTGTGCTTCTCCAACGTAGGAAGAATGGGGAGGTTAAAGAAAAGCTGCTCTGGTAATAGAAGGTAGCCAACAATAATTGAGGCCAAGATTGCCGCGTGTCTAGAGTACATTGAAAATAAGATGGCGACGACAAGCGGCCAGCCAAACAGAATAATGTTCCCAATCATTCCTTCTCGCCTTCGCGGGTTTTGGTGTTTGAATGGAACAACTTAGGCATGCTTATGTCAAACCCCGCGCAAGGCAGTGACCAGTAATTCGTTCGCCGCAGGGCTTAGCCACAAAGCTAGGGCCATAATCGCTACACCAATCGACAACAGCAACACATCCAACCCGGGGTGCCACCCGCGATAGGGGCGGATGTAGTGGACCAGCAATGGATAGGTCACGAATTCGGATAGGAACGGCGCAATGATCGCTCCGACGATGCCAAATTTTTGAATCATCACGACTAAGAGCACGGTTTTAACAACGGCTGAAATGACGATGATGATCGTGAAATCGCGCGAGTTCCCATTTGCCAGCAATACACCCTTGTACCCATCCAGCAAAAGCGCAGGAATAACTGACAGGCTGAGAAGAACCAGCATAGGACCAGCGCTATAGTAACGAGGGTCGTATAAAACTTCGATTAGATCTTCGCCTAGCAATGATAACGCCGTCGAAATTACCAGAAAGCCTAAGAGGAGAAGCATTCTAGCGCGTCTGATTTTGCGAAAGTTATTTTCGCTCTGAGCGGGTGGCCGCTGCTTAAACAGTGGGATAAGAACGCGCGAGTTGAGTTGAATGGCGAGAGTCAGCGGAAGGCTTCCAAAGAGGAAGGCGATAGTGAAAATCGCAAGCTCCTCTAAGGAGACGTATTTGCCTAAGATCAAGCGATCCCCTTGGTTAACCAGGTAACCCGCGATCGTCGAAATTACGATGAATTTGCCAAAGTGGAAGATCTCCCAAGCGGCAGGCTTGCTCCAAGCCAATTTGTTGCGACCACCATCTAGTATCAGATGCGTGAGCATTGTGTGGATCGTAACGCCGATGAGTGACCCAATGACAAGCGCCCAGACTGACTGAAGCCAAAGTGCCATTAAGATGAGAATAATCGTTCCGACAACTTGCGCGATCAATTCCACTGCAGTCACACGGCCAAGAGTCAGACGTCGACTGGCCAGTGAATAGTTGGTCGATCTGAAACTGGAAATGACGGTCGTGAAGGCCAACACAGGGATCATCTGGATAAGCGCGTCTTGACCATAAAACTGCGCTGCAGGCGTGGCTATCAGGCAAGCGATCAGCCATAAAAACAGTCCACGTATAATCTGCATGGTCCATGCAGTGTTGAGGAAATCGCGATCCTCGCCGTTCTTGCTTTGAATTATGGCCGGATGAATTCCCATGTCCGAGAACATTTCCAAACCAGTCACTACGATTTGCACCAGTGCCATCAGCCCGAAGGCTTCTGGAAACAAAATGCGTGTCAGGATCAGGTTTGAGATGAGCCGGATAACTTGCCCGCCACCGAAGCCGACAACACTCAAAGCGGTGCCACGAATAGCGCGCGCCTTCATCCCGTTGTCGCGAAGCGTCGACAAAAAATTTGTATTCATTCTAAACGACTCAACAATATTCGGGCAAAACTACTGATATGCACATAACTCATTCTGGCCAAACAAGCGAGCAGCAGCATTTGGCCTCAGAAAAATTGGCCTTGAATTCAACTCTCTAGACGGGGCCACTTCCATCGTTCGGTGCGTATTGAGATCGTTGACAGGTTGTCCAGTTTCTCAGACTCAGATGGATTCTTGAGGAAGTCGAGTTCCAGCCAGATGATCAAATCAAGGCGCGGGAAGGTGACAGCGCGATTGCGGTCACGACAATCTTAACGGAAGCAACTGGGCAAAGGAGAGTGCTTGGAAGCGCCCTGCAGGATGCTTTCGATTTCATGCACACTGTCATGACTGGCCCTGCTCCTGCAGTGTCTGGTGCAGGTGACGAAGCCATAAAAAAACTGGTGGATTTTAGCCCAGATATGGCTCGCGACTAGTTTCCTGATTTTCTACTTCCTAACGACAGCGGCGAGCATAGGCCCGTCTGTGGCGACCAGTCACGGCTGTTGGCAACGGGTATTGAATATACAAAACATCGCCCTTGGAAGTGCAAATCATGAGAGGGCAAGGCCGCAGAGGCACCGCAGTTTCCCGTGGAATCCAAGGGGTGTAAATTCATCCGTTCAAGTCGATCAGATGGCGTTCGGTTTAAGGACCGGGGCGACCAATTTCTTCCATTTGATGCAGGAAGATGTTAGTTAAAAACCAGTATATAGTATTCGACTACGGGTGTAGCAGTGGCAAGCTCAAATGCGTCAGCGCAGATCGTAATATTCAACCGATCTGGCCTTGAAGTCGTACCGGAAGCGATTTCTATGGAAGTTGAGGTCGCAGGCTTTGACACTTCTGGTCCAGCCAGCGGAGCGGTTTACAACCCACAGTTGCACGAGCTCTACTATTTTTGGGATTTCGATGAAGAATATACGTTTACCGCCCCTGACAACCTTGCTGACGGTCATACAAGTTCCGGCGTCGGATATGGTCCTGTAGTAACCCATACTTATCGCACGTCAGGGACATACAACGTATCTTGTCTTGTGGTTGAACCCGCCAGCGGAAAATCAACCACCGCCAACTTACAAATCACCGTTGGCAATTCAGACACCGCCTTTCCCGGCATTCGAACCGTCTTCGTTAGCCCGTCTTCGAATTTCGCTGATGCCCCTGCGGGCGCACGGTTGGCTGTGGATATTAACCAAGCTTTCGACATGTTTGCTGGTAATGACCGGATTCCTACTCGCGTCATGCTCAATCGGGGAGAGACCTATCCGTTTGCTGGTCGAAACTTCGGGATGAATGACGGAACCAGCCTTCCTTCCACACATATTGTAGCCGGACCCGGATCCGCAACGAATCCGATTATCGATATGGCCGGATCGTTTGACTGGAATGACAAATCAACTTCAGGCTCTGGGACGGACAAGGATTTTGTCTGGCAGAACATCGACTTCAAAGGCCCTTGGGATAGTGTGACGGAAACCGGTTCGAATGTTACCGGCTTTAACCACTTCGACCGATCTCCACGCGTCCACTTATTTGACGGCTGTTCTTTTGATGGGTTGGATATTGCGATCTATGCCGCGTCGAATGACCCCAACATCGCACACCGATTTATCGCGTTGAATGACTGTTCGGTGACCAACTGGCGCAGCTACGGTCTTCTTTACGCTGTAGGTGTCGGCCTTTCGCTCGTGGGTACTAAAGTGGCGTGTCACCCGCAAGCTAGCGCGGGTGGGCCGCAAGACGGAAAGCACAACAATCAGGGCCCTTTGCGTTTCCACCGAGGTGAGCGCCTGATCATCAGCAACTGTGATTTTTTCAACCGCATTGGCTGGTCTCACGTCGGCTCCTATCAGTCCATTCAACCCTGCCTCCGCCAAAATGTTGCTGGTGATCCAGGCTTCTTCTCGACAATTCAAGCAACGTCCTTGGAGGCTGGCGCCGGCATTCTTGAATATACGGTGGAAGAAGGGCTTACTTCGGGCCCAATCAACGCGTTGGTCGAGAAATGCTATTTGCTTGGCAACCACCAAACATGGGCCGGTGTTCGATCTCAGATGGGCGGGGTGACGATCCGCAATAACGTGATTGTTTTTCCAGGTGCAGCAAGGGACGCCACGATCCTGAATCCCGCGGGTTTCATCGAGATGATGTACTTGGCTGGTGGCATCCCGGAAACCTATTCCGCCCCTATTAAGTTTTACAACAACACGTTGGTAAATTTGATGCAGGACTCCGACTACTTCAACTATCCTTCAGCATTGACAGAGGCGATCGTTGCCAGTCAATTCTCAGATGTCTTCGTCGGGAACAATGTGATCCATCAACCGAACTTGTCGGTTCCGGTGAATAGTGATGGTCCTTTGGAGACTTCGCCAGTCTTGTGGGAAGCAAGAGATTTGGGTTACCGGACCCGTTCTGTTAAAATAATTTCTGCCACAGCGACACCCGCTAATACAGTAGCAAGCTATGCTCCGCTTGTTGGATCGCGAGCCCTTGGTGGTGCGGTTAGTGGTGATGTCGCCCACGATGATTTTTACGGCAATACGCGTCCACCCCACCCGTCACGCGGTGCGCACGAAATATCGAAGTCGTAAATAGAGAACATAAAACAGCCCTAAGTTTCGGAGCTGTTTCTGCGGTTATGGTTTCCAAAGGTGGGCACGGGCATCTTCTATCTGAGTGACCGCATTCATTTTCCCTCTGAACAACGCCTTCCATTGGTAGGAACGGATAAACCGACGCAAATCTGGATCATTATGCCGAGCGGTGCCCTTCAGCATTGCCCCAAAATACCCTTGTAGCATCGCGAACCCGCCCAATAGGTAAGGCGGAACACGCGATTTGTTGATTGCCGAGGCGATCATGAAGACTGGATGAGTTCCCATGTAATACTGGCCGAAACCGTGACGTCGGCGGCCAGTATAGATAGAGTTCTGGCTTGAACCCATGGGGCGTAGGTGATCGAAACGTAGCTCAGGTACATCCCAGCTGCGGGGTGTCCATCCCAGTTTTCGAGCTTTGTGGCAATCGATACCGTCCCACATGACTTCACGGACAAATCCACCAATCTCTTGAAAACACCGCACTGAGAACATTTTAGTCATGCCCAAAGACATCTCATCCGTGATGCCTTCGCTTTCCATTTTCCCTTTTGAGTTTTTGAAATAAGCCTTTCCCGAGCAGGTCCCGATGCGCGGGTTCTCAACCAATCGATCCATCAAAAGCTCAAAATAGCGAGGTGGCAAATCAAGATCGAGATCAAGTTTGCAAAGGTATGAGAAATCATCAAGGTCGATCGTCTCCAAACCGACATAGAAGGCCTCAATAACCCCGGGACCTACGGCGCGGTGACCGCGATCTGGTTTTTGAATAACGCGGATCCAGTCATGTCGGGCTACATATTCCGCAAGAATATTTGGGGTTTCATCGGTCGAGCCATCGTCAACAATAACCCATAAGTTGGGTGTCTCGCTTTGCGCCACGACACTGTCGAGAGTGCGGCGCATATACTCCGCTTCGTTACGGCACGGGGAAATCAATACATAGGGGCGGTGGGCATTGGCCATGTGAAAACCCTTATTACCTAAAACTGAACCATCAACTCGTTGGAAGGTATCAGTGACGACGCTTGTATGGGACAGAAAACTTGTAAGTAGTCTAGTTTACATCGGCGTCATTAGGCAAAACAGTTGTATCAGAGCCTCCGAAGCTGCAACTATGTCCGTAATTACATTGATTAAGTTTACTAGTTCCGGATTCTATATGATGCGCCCCCGCGTTCTAATAATCGCCGATGACTGCAATCCAGAATGGCCCTCTCTTCCGGTGGTCGGGTATAAATATGCCCGCGCATTAGCCAACGTGACGGACGCGACTATCGTCACGCACATTCGCAATCGCGAGAACATCCAGAAGGCCAACGAGATCACTGACAAGGTGACCTATGTTGACAATGAATGGATAGCACGGCCGATGGGCAAACTCTCTACTTTTTTACGAGGTGGGAACCAGCGGGCCTGGTCGACCAATCAAATCATGGCGTATTTGCCTTACGTGTTCTTTGAACGCGAAGTTATAAAGGCGTTCCGTGGTGCTCTGGATGCGGGCGAATTTGATATCGTGCATAGGATCACGCCGATGTCTCCCGCCCTGCCGTCTTATGCTGCGGGCCGCGTTCGTCAGCCCTTTGTCATTGGGCCATTGAATGGCAGCTTGGACTGGCCAACGGAATTTGCGAAGGAACAAAAGCGGGAAGGTGAAACCGCGCGAAAGCTGCGTTGGTTATACAAATATATGCCCTACTCTGCGTCCACTTACCGCAAAAGCGATGCCGTGTTGGCATCCTTCAGACATACCATTGATGACGTAAGTCGTACGCCCAAAGAGCGGATAATTCCGTTCCCAGAAATTGCCTTCGATCCGGACATCTTTCATACGAAAGGTCGAAAGGCGCCCTTTTCTGGTAGTGGTCCCAAAAGGTTCCTTTTTGCCGGACGGCTTGTCCCTGTGAAAGTAACAGAGGCAGCGGTTCGCGCCTTCGCAACGTCTCCGAAGCTAGAAGATCACTTTCTACACATTTTAGGCGGCGGCCCGGAGGAAGAGCGTTTACGCAAAATTGTGACAGACTATGGAGCTGGCAAACGCGTGATCTTTGAGGGTCAGAAGACACAAGCTGAAGTTGCCGACTTTATGCGGCGTTGCGATGCGTTCGCTTTCCCATCGATCAAAGAGTTGGGGGCTGGTGTCGTGATCGAGGCGATGGCCTCTGGCATGGTCTGCATTGTAGTGAACTACGGTGCTCCTGGGGATCTGGTCGGGGCTGATCGAGGCGTAAGAGTTGAACTGCAATCCTTGGAGGGCATGGTAGACGCATATCGCTCAGCGATGGAACATTGTTTGGAAGACCCTTCGGTGCATGCTGAAATGGCCAAACGCGCAGAAACTTACGCCTACGAACTCTATACTTGGCCCGCGAAAGCAAAATATACCGTGGGAATTTACAACGCGCTATTACGCGGCGAGGATTTGGGGAAATTCAATGCCTACGTCTGATCAGTCAGATCAGGGTCGGCTCTAGAAGATCATCCCGTCTACGAGTTTTCCAGCTTCAGTGCACGTGTTTTTTCTGTCTCCAAGTAATAGTTTTTGATATATCTTTGCTTGGAAAGGTCCACTTCCAGTTGGATCGGTTTTTATGTTTTTAGCCAGTGATCCCAAGTCAGCGCCCGAAGGCTTCAGGCAGTTCCTCACTTTGGGGTTGATGTGGCTGGCTGTGAACTTTTTGGTTGCGGGCTTATTCTTCACGGATGGTTTCACTGCCTTACTTCAGGCATGGCAGTTGCCCGAATACAGCCATGGCCCTCTGATCCCGATCCTGTCTGGCCTGTTGTTTCTAAGGCAACTCAAGGAATATCCCCTTCGTGCGGGGCATATAGATGATCGCTGGGTTGGCGTGGTTGTCATCATCATGGCAGTCGTACTTGGGTCGTTAGGGAAACTTTCAAAGATCCCAGAAATTGTTGCCTATGCGATGATCCTTTGGGTCGGGGGAATACTACTCATAAGTTTTGGCTGGAAAACAGGTAAACACTTTTGGCCACCGGTTCTTCATCTGGTTTACATGCTGCCCCTGCCTGACACGTTCTACTACAAGATGTCGACCACACTGCAGCTTGTATCTTCTGAGCTAGGAGTCTGGATTTTACGGCTTCTCGCCGTCCCTGTTTTTTTAGAAGGCAACATCATCGACTTCGGCGTTTTGAAGCTGCATGTTGCCGAGGCTTGTTCCGGGCTTCGATATCTATTCCCTATCTTAAGCTTCTCATACATCTTTGCCGTGCTCTACCGCGGACCAATGTGGCATAAGGCTGTGCTGCTGATATCCGCCGCGCCGATCGCTATTCTGATGAATTCCCTGCGTATTGCTGTAGCGGGTGTTTTGGCACAACGCTATGGAACTGATTGGCTTGAGGGCTTCACGCATTTTTTTGAAGGTTGGGTCATCTTCATTGCTTGCATATTGATGCTGCTATTGCTGAGTTGGATCATGTTGCGCTTACAACACGACCCCATGCGCCTGACTGAAGTTCTCGATCTGGAAACCGAAGGCCTTGGCATCCAAGCCATGCGACTGCGACTAATACAACCATCACGCGCCCTCATTACCTCGGCGGCTATCGTCGGGGCTGCGGTTGTGACGTTTCACCAGCTGCCCGATCGCAATCAGATTGGCGTTGATCGAAGCAATTTCACTACCTTTCCACGAGATATCGGAAATTGGCGGCAACTCAGTCCACACAAGCGCCTGGATCAGGTAACTGAAAAGACTTTGGCCGCTGACGATTATCATAACGTGCTGTTGGAAAGCCCTGACCAGCCGACGGTCGGATTGTTCATGGCCTGGTATGAAGATCAAAGTTCTGGTGGCGTTCACAGTCCCGAGATTTGCCTTCCGGGGGCCGGCTGGGAAATCGCTTGGCTGGAACGAACCAACATTGCATCAAGTGTCGGCACATCAGAAGACTTCAACATCAACCGCGCGATCGTCCAAAAAGGCGAGATACGGATGATGGTGTTCTACTGGTTTGAACAAAAGGGCCGGCGTGTGGCTTGGGATTTTGCGGCCAAGATGTGGTTAATTGCGGACGGTGTTCGTACAGGTCGTACAGACGGCGGGTTGGTGCGTCTTACGACAATCATAGATAAGACCGAGACCGAAGCTAACGCCGAAGCACGATTGATGGATGTCTTGAAATTACTGCAAATCGAAGTGCCAAAATTTATGCCGAAGTGACATCGCCATAGGTCTCTAACCACGCCTGAAACATCAGCACATTCCAAAGCTGAGCACCCCAGTTATGGCTCCCCAACAGGTGCTGAGACCACAAGCGCGTGATTACGGCTTCGTCCAAGTATCCTTCACGACGCAAACGATCTGGGTCCAAAAAAGCTTGCGCCCAGTCACGCAACCCACCACGCAGCCACAGACCGATGGGCACTTCAAATCCCATCTTCGGGCGTTCGATCAATGCAGCTGGGACGTATTTGTACAGCACTTGCCTCAGTAACCACTTTGACTTGCCATCGCGGTACTTGAAGCGTTCAGGCAGCGCCCAGATGAATTCTGCCACACGGTGATCCAACAATGGCGCACGGCTTTCCAGCGCCACGGCCATCGTCGCACGATCGACTTTGCATAGGATATCGTCAGGCAAATAGGCGAGCATATCGAGCTGCATCATCCGCTCCATGTCGCTCAAGTCTCCACGCGAGGGTAGATGGTCCGCTAGAATGCTGGGTGGGCTTGAGCCCCCGAGCACGGCGTCTTCTGGAAACCGCCAGACGGAGACCATTTTTTGGTGCAACTCTTCGGTCGTGGCAGACATTGCGTAGTTGGCTAACCGGTGCAGGCGTTGTCCGTTCGGCTCCTTACCTTGCGGTGTTGCTCGAATTGACTCCATTAACTTGTTGAGCCATGTCTCGGGGATTGCGCGAATTGCCGCTCCCCCAAGCGATCGAAGTGGGCCGGGAAGCCCACGCAACTTGTCCATCATTTTCTGGCCGTGCACGTAGCGGTCGTAGCCGCAAAACAATTCGTCCCCGCCATCACCCGATAGGGCAACGGTGACGTGCTCTCTTGCCATTTCCGCCACAAGAAACGTCGGGATCTGAGAACTGTCAGCGAACGGCTCGTCATACATATGCGGTAACCGCGGGATCACGTCACGCAGATCGGTGTCACCTACGTAAAGCTCTGTGTGATGGGTTCCAAGATGGTCGGCCACTTCCTTGGCAAACTGGGCCTCATTGTATCGCGCCTCGTGGAACCCAATGGAGAAGGTATGCACCGGCTTCTTTGACAAATGTTGCATCAGTCCAACCACAACGGAGCTATCAATCCCGCCAGACAGGAACGCACCCAGAGGGACATCCGACATCATCTCTTGGGATACTGCGTCCAGCAGTAGGGTGTTGAGCCCTTCGATTGCGTCTTCATCAGATGGGGCTGGTCCGCGCGGGGCGGCTGCAATAGCACCACCATCCCAGTAGAGTTTGCGTTTCGGTTCCGGCGCTTCAAGCGAGATCTCGGCTATTTCACCGGGCCGAAGCTTGCGCAGGCCTTCATAAATTACCAAGTCTTCAGGAACATGGCCGTGACGCAGCATGGCGACAATCGCATCACGGCGAATCCTTGCGTTGAACGCCGGATGGGCTTGAAGCGCCTTCAATTCGGAGCCGAACAGGAACACGGCATCGCGCCCTTTCCCCTGCCAGCCGTAATACAGTGGCTTTTCCCCAAGTCGATCCCGCACCAATTTCAGCGTTCGGGTCTCACGGTCCCAAAGGGCGATGGCGAACATGCCTTCAAGACGGGCAAGCGTTTCCTCAATCCCCCAAACCTCGAAGCCGGCCATCATCACTTCCGTGTCGGACGTGCCTCGCCATACAGGGGCATGACCTGCCTCTTCCAGATCACGTCGCAGCTTAAGGTGATTGTAGATCTCGCCATTAAATACGACCTCGAAACGCCCAGAAGCCGAGGACATCGGTTGATGTCCTGCAGGACTAAGATCGACGATGGCCAACCGAAGGTGCCCAAGTGCAACACCTGCCTCCGCATCAATCCATTGACCTTGGTTATCAGGCCCGCGATGCGCGATGGCAGACATCATAGCTCCAAGCTGCGTTTCCGCCGCTTCAACCCATGTTTGCCCAGGATACGATAGAAATCCAGTGATCCCGCACATCAGCGGGGCTCGTTAATTAATGAGAGCATAAAATCCAACACACCATACGGGTCCACACATGACACAATCGTTAGCCTATGACGGATGACTTCAATTGAGTAGAGTGAAGAGGTGTTTTCTTTCTTCTATGCGTTAGGGGCACAACTAGGTTGAGTTGTATTGTACATTTTAAGCAGTGGTGGCATGTCCCATTTTAAGTCCCAAAGTATTACGCATTCCATCGCGTTTTCAGGCATCCTGATTGTAACGGTTGTTCCCGTTTTAGCGCGGCTATGGTTCGATTTTTTAATCCGGGGCAATGGGTGGCGCCAAGGGGATTGGCTCATTAATTCCGGATCGGGGCCAGTCAGGCGTGGCATTATCGGTGATGCATTGATTTGGTTGAGCGACACAAGTTCAATACCACTTCTCACCTTAACCATCGCAGTTCAGGTCGGGATACTCGCTCTCTTAATCGGGTTATTCATTCTGGTGTGGAGGTTTCACGAACACCGCTTGTTAATCTTATTCTTGATTGCATCACCCGCCTTCTTCCTCATCCAATGGGCAGGAGAGGTGCAAGGGATCATGCGTAAGGAAATCTTCGGATATCTTGCGATGATGAGCCTTCTTTTGACGGCCTTGTCTCGGTCGAACCGGACGTTTCTTGTTCTTCCAGCGATGGCGTTTTTTGTTGTCGGTTGCTTTGGCAATATCATCAACGCAATGATGGTCCTCCCTTTTTGTGTCGGGCTGTTTCTGCTCTACGATCGGGGGCGTTTCTCGCAACGGGCTTTAATCGGCCTTGTGGGTGTAGCGCTTGCAACCGCATTGTCTGCCATCGGGTTTGCGCTTTGGTTCCAAGATGTCCCAATGCTGGCAGGGATATGCGACCCTCTTGTAGCCCGAGGGTTTGAGGCCATTTTCTGCGACGAAGCTTTGCGATGGATAGTGGATGGTGAAGTCGACCACCTAGCGCAAGTGGCTGTTCGTATGACGTTCACCAATATCGCGCAGTTTTTGATTGTCGCACTCATCGCACTTGTGCCCGTTGTATTGGCATTTCGTGTGTTCACTGAGACCCGCACACTGGTTTGGTACTTGGTTTTGACATTTGTACCGATGTTTCCCCTGTACGCAGTGGCAACAGACTGGGGGCGGTGGCTCAGCATTCCCTATGGTTTTTGGGTCATATTGGTATTGCTGTCCCATGCTTCAGGCAGGTTAACTATGGCCAAAGTGCCTTCGGTAATTGGAGTTTACGCAATGCTGTGCTTATCACTGCTTTTGTCGCATGACGTATCCATAGGATGGGACATCGGCGGCGCAGTGGCATCATTTTCCCGCACCTTAGGTGACTTTCTGTAGCGCGCTGGCCTGTTACTCCATCCCACTTTCGGCCGCATACTGGCGAGGATCAACCGAAGGATCCAGCGCCAAACTTTTGCGGTAGCCGATAGACTTGCGCGCCTCACGTTTGGACAAGGCTAAGGCGATACCCCAACGCGAAATCTTGCCCACCGTCGTATGTATTGGCAATACCGTGCGCCATTTGCGCTGCATGTAACGGAAGCTTGCAGTGAAATCCGCACCCAAACGAGTATGAAAACTGTCGTTATGGATTACGGGTAGATCTGCCACCCAAGCGCCCCGCCCTGCCGCCAAAGCGGTCTGCACAATGTCCGTTCCATACATATGAAAGTTCGGAAGCTCCGTATCCCAAGTAAGCCCAGCGCTGCGACGCATTATGATGACCAGCTCGTCGATACTTTGCACAGGTTGAGCGTCCCCAATCGGCGCACCAATCCGCCCACCCAGCGAGG
The DNA here is from genome assembly GCF_900129235.1 of Litoreibacter ascidiaceicola. GTDB lineage: Bacteria > Pseudomonadota > Alphaproteobacteria > Rhodobacterales > Rhodobacteraceae > Litoreibacter > Litoreibacter ascidiaceicola. The sequence continues at coordinate 80,558 of NZ_FQUV01000010.1, forward strand.
TCGACCAAACGTCGCCGATAAAATCTCCTGCAACTGAAATTCCACAACATGCCAAAATTGCCCAATCGGGGTCGCGATCTTCAAGGTCGTTCAGAACACGCGCAAGTTGATCCTCCCAGCCCCGCGGGAAATACACATCTTGGTGGGCGAAAATGACGATCTCTGATGTGGTAGCGGCCAGCCCTCGCGCGTAGGCAATCGTGGCAGAAGGCGCGTCCCGTTCGACTTGAACAGGCACTTGCCCGCTTTTGATCATCGGGGATTCCATCAAGTTGAGCTCCAGACAAGCCTGATTGTTGCTGGCGGTGACAATACTTAGATCAAGCGTCATGGATAAAACGGTCCTTGGTTAAAGTGATGAACCTTTTGACGGTCTCAAGGCTAGCCTCTTCTTTGTGCTCAAGGAGGGCAATCAATTGTGCCCGTGTTGTATGGGCGTGGCTTCGCTCCGAGGAAGTTAGTCCGTAAGCAATTCCGTACTGGCCCAGCTCATTCACCCTAGCCCAATCTTTACGGCTTTCGTGCTCTCCGGGAACCACCACGCTCTCACAGCCACTCACCACTGCAAATTGCGAATACATCGTTGCTTCATCGTAGGAATAGAAAGTTTCACAGCGATTGAAGACATCGTTGACCTCGGCATGCGTGAGGCCTTCGATATTGATCGTAGTGGCTTCTTCCGTTTGCGGTATGCGTGGCTTTCGATGCCCTTTGCGTACGATGTAGCACGCCCCCTTTCGATTGGGGCGGTTCTCATTGCGGTAAGTCCGGTTGACCTTGTACAAATACAGATCCGGTGCGCCTCCGGTTATCTCTGGCAAATCAGCTTTCTCAAAAACCCGGAAAAACATCTCGTTATCCGTGAACTTGTAAGGATGCTGATCGCCCGGCTTATAAAGAAGCCACCGCACGACGTTCTTTATGCCCACTGGATTGCCCAACACGATTTCGGGGTAAACGATGACGACGTCGGGCGCGCGTAGATCAGCCTTTGCCGCGAGGGGTGTATTCAAATCCGGGTTAACTGGATAAGGCGCAGGGCTAAACCAAGACAGCAGCCGGTAAAGCGGCCCACGAAACCGCCCACGTTTGTAAACAGGCGCCATAGGCCAAAGATAGGCCTCTTCGCCAAGAGTATTCAACGCATGAACCAGCTCGTGCATGAAGATCGTACCACCGCTGTCGGGATTAAACGCTGGGGCATTCACGATGTATTTCAGGCTTCGGCCTTTTTGCGATGTATCTCTATTTTGCAAGATATGCCTCGGTCGCCTTGAGCACGGTTTCTATGTCCTCGCCCAATTCAGAATACATCGGTAATCGCACCAGCCGATCAGAGGTATCATCAGTGAAAGGCAGTGCTTTCGGAGTGACGCCAAATCGTTGACCCGCGGGAGAGCTGTGGAGAGGTACATAATGGAATACCACGTTAATCCCATGTCTCCTCATGTGAGAGATATATGCCTCCCGGTCCGCTCGGTCGTGCATAAGAAGGTAGAACATGTGCCCGTTACCAGTGGTCCCTGGCGGCGTGCGCGGCAACTCGACGCGTCCAAGGTCCGCAAACTTTTGCAGTGCGGCCTCGTATTTGAGCATGGCCGCGCACCGGCGGATGCGAATTTCATCCGCCTGCTCCAGCTGCGCATATAGGAAAGCCGCAACCAATTCGCCCGGCAGAAAGGACGATCCCAGATCGACCCAAGTGTACTTGTCGATATCACCACGCAAGAATCGAGGGCGATTTGTACCTTTCTCGCGAATGATCTCTGCTCGGTCGACCAAATCGGGACGGTTGATCGCCAATGCCCCCCCTTCTCCGCTGATGACGTTCTTGGTTACGTGAAAACTAAAGGTGGCCAAGTCGCCCAATGTCCCTGCCTGTCGGCCTTTGTAAGTCGCACCCAGTGCTTGGGCTGCGTCTTCAATCAAGAAGAGACCGTGGGATCTAGCCAATTCTGACAAACGATCCATATCAGCCGGATAGCCTGCGTAGTGCACTGCAATGATGGCTTTGGTCTTAGACGTAATCGCCTCTTGTACTCGCAGCGGGTCGATATTGAGGGTCGCTGGATCAATGTCGACAAAAACCGGAACCGCCCCACGCAACACAACGGCATTTGCAGTCGAGACGAAAGTGAAAGAGGGTAGAATTACCTCATCCCCGGGCTGCAGGTCACACAAGATCGCAGCCATCTCCAGCGCGCCAGTGCACGAATGTGTCAAAAGCACACTCTGTGCGCCAATAATCTGCTTCAACATCGCATGGCATTTTTGGGTGTAATGGCCATCCCCTGAAAGCTGTCCGCGCTCAATGGCGTCTTGAAGATACTCGAATTCTCGGCCCACAATGGAGGGCCTATTGAACGGGATCGGGAACTCACTCATGAGAGCGCATCCCCGAAGTGTTCAACCAAAAGATTGAAACAGCTAACTTCATTTGTCCCCAAACGGATCTTTATACCACCCGAACTTCTGCTTAAGCACCGCCCATAAGAATGGTGGTTCGTGGATGACATAACGATGGAACCGCACCCGGGGCTCTTTTATTAATCGGTAGAGCCACTCGAACCCCCACTCGGTGATCCACACAGGCGGGCGGTCGAACGTGCCGCTTTCATAGTCGATGGTGCCGCCCAAAGGCAGCCAAAGGGTCACCCCTGGCATGCGGTCGCGGTATTTCATGATGAACTTTTCTTGCCGACCGCCCGCCAGGCCGACAAGGCAAACGGTGGCACCGCTATCGTTGATCGCGGCGATCATACGCTCGATTTCCGCGGGATTAGTGTCGAAATTGAAATCGGGCGCATCCACGCCCACGATCATCTCGCGGCCCACTTTGGCGTTGACGTTTTTCATCGCCAGATCCGCAATCCCCGGCTTGCCGCCACACAGGAACACGGTGATGTCCGGGTTGTCCTTGTGATGCATGTAGAACTTGGGGAAGTAGTCTGACCCCGAAACCCGCTCTTGCACAGGTGTGCCTAGCCATTTGGTCGAGAAATACATGATCTGACTGTCACAGGTGACGACGTCGAACTTGTCCAGCAGGTCGTAGAATTCGCGGTCCTGTTGCAGTTTCATGATCATGTCGACATGCAGCGTCAGCATCACCCCTTCGGTGAAGTTCTCCACCAGATCATCCATCGCAATGTCGTGCACATAAGCGTTGAGCATCGGCACACGCTTATAGCTTGTCTCGGGTGTCACTTGGTCCTTAATCACGAAACGGCCTCTGTCCGAGGCTGCACATTGGCGCCCATATACTTGTTTGCGAGGTCTCTAATACCCACAATGTTACGGCGACTCGAAGCCCCGAACAACAGGGCTTGGATGTTGGGCTGCTTCGACAGCCACTCTACCGCTTCATCCGGCGGTATGGCGCCGGACGCCAGCACCGACATCGCAATTGCGCGGATCTGTTTGGTCTTGAGCGTGTGCAGGTAGGCATCCAGCCCCCCCGACATGCGAAAGCCGATCTTGTTGATGTTGGAGCAGATGATCGGGTTCTCAATCCCCTCCGCCTCCAGCGCGGCGTATAGCATCGGGGTGTTCATGGTGATGAACCCCGGCTCCGCGTTGTAGGTTCTGATGACGTGGTCATGGAAGGTGCGGAACACCTTGGTGAAACCCAGCCCCAGCAACAGGTCCACAAACACGTTCTGCATGAAGATAACGGGCGTGTTCAGCCCCTTGAACATCTTCATTTCCACGTCGATCAACACCTCGGCGATGCCTTCGACATCCTTGGAGGCCAGCACCTTGCCGCTTTTCATGATCGTGCTCATCATGCCGCCTTCCGGCATGAAATGCGTGAGCGCGCCGACCATTCCGTGATCCGTCACGGCATTGGCGTATTTGTGGGCGTAGGGCATGCAGGGATAGAAGATGAAATCCTTGTAGCGCTCGGGATTGGCGCGCATCACGTCGCAAATCTCCACCACGCGGTCGTGGGTGGTGCACATAAAAGTGCGCACGCCTTCGTCATAGGCGGCGTCCAGCACCTCCATAATCGCGGAGACATCCTGAAAGCGCATCGCCTGATTGCGAGCCTTTTCTTCGGACATGTGGTTGATGCCAAAAAACTGGTTATCGCCGAAAAGAAGCGGGTCCATGTCGTGATCTCCTTCTTATCCGCGTCCGAACCAGCCGCGTTTTTTCGCGGCGGTCGTGTCGGCAATTTTCGGTTTCAGCACTTGTGGCGCGGCCTCATTGTCGGCCTGTATCAGCGCAATCGTTTTGTCGGTCAAAGCGGCAGAGCGGAAGCTGTTCTCCGGCGAGGCACTTTTGCCGTCTCGCACCGCGCTGATGAAGTCGTCCAACTGGTTGGAATACTCCTCCCCGCGCAGATAGAACCATGGGTCTTCGGTCAGCTCGGTCGTGTATTTGACGTTCCAGCCCTTGATATACCCGTCCAGACCCTCAACCGGTTTCCGCAGGTATAGCTGGCATTCCTGACGGTCGGCATAGAGCCTGCCATTGGTGCCGATCATCGACACGCGGGTGGTCATCTTGCGGTGGCTTTCATCGGACCAGTTCACAGTCAACTGCGCTGTCGGGCCGCCGTCGAACTGCAAGGTGCTGAACACCTCGTCGTCGATATCGCTGGAAAAGATCGAGTTCAGCACTGAGCCGGAAACCCGCGCAGGCTCCCCGAAATACCAGTTCAGCAGGTTCAGCGGGTGGGCGGCGTAGTCATAAAGACAGCCGCCGCCTTCGGATTTCTGCGTGCGCCAGCTTTTCTTGTTCTCGCGCAATACGACCGGGCCGTAAGCCTCCGCCAGAACATGGGTGACGGTGCCAATCGCTCCCGCATCCAGCAGCCGCTTCATTTCGCGGAACGCGCCCACGTAGCGGTAGTGATAGCCCACCTGATTGACGCGGTTCTTGCTCTCGGCCAGCTCCGTCAATCGCATCGCCTCTTCCCAGTTCAGGCTGAACGGCTTTTCGCAGAAAACATGAAGGCCTTTTTCGAGGGCGGCGCGCACCATTGGGTCATGCGCGCGCGACGGAGTTGCGATCACCACTGCATCAAGACCGGCTTCATCCAACATCTTGGCGTAGTCTTTGTAATAGTTGGCTTTGGTGTTCTTGCTAAGAATATCCACCCAAAACCCAGAAGCATCACAGGCCACAGCTTCAACGTCAGGGTGTGCGTTGACCATGGAAAAATGAGACAAACCCATTTTACCTAAGCCAACGACGGCAATCTTAATTCTATTACTCATTGGAACTCGTACGTTGAAAGATTTTAAACAAGGCAAAATGCGGGTAGCTCTATGGCCGTATTTATGCATTTTAGACGCAAAAACGCAACGATACTCTTCAATTCACAGAGGCTAAGAGTTTAGTCTTCTTGCAAATACTGTCAGGGGTATTGCGGATTACGCCCACGAACAATTGCCAAACTGTGCGAACGGAGTTCAAATTCCTTCCCGTCTCGAAAGCGCTTGCGATCACTTTCGTGTCCTCAGGTGCTTCCGGATTGCGGGCAAGCAAACTGAACGTCTGGCGGTGTCTATGTTTCGGTCCCGTCGATGCCGGTAAACACAAAACGTCGGTCCAGTTTGTACTTCACGATGTATCCGATGCTTAACCCGATCACTGCGCCAATTTCTCGCATGACCTCTGTGTTCCAAACTAGCCAGAACGCAGTTTCCAGGCCCCAAAAAATTGCCGTCGTCGCCAATCCCATCATGGAATAAAGTGTGAATTGTCGACCGTGAGCGGCTACACTCGTGGACATATCATGAAAAATCCATCGCTTATCGAGCAGATACTTAACAACCAGTCCCACCAGCGTTCCCGCAGCTATAGCGGTGAGAAAACGACCTGTTCCAACTCCTCCCGCTAACACCAAACGCTGCATGCCCAGATTGGCGATCGTCGCAATAACAGCAAACGCCGCATAACGAAAAACCAGCGTAGTTAGGCTCACAAAAGAGCCCCACCCAATGCACAGGCTAAGATCACCAGGAAGCATATCTGGCTGATCCTGTCTTTTGCCGCGAAGACGACGGGGTCATCGTCCATGTGCCCCCTATGCGTAATCATGACGATGCGCGTAATCCAGTAGAGCAGGATCAGGCATACGCCCCAAAGTGCTACAGGGTAGGAGTATAGCTGGATTACCGTTGGCGAATTTACGTAAAGTGCCATCACGAGCACCGACACATACCCGGCAGATATCGCGACTTGTGAAATCAAAGGTAAATCATCGACAATGTAGCCACGTCCGCTCGCCTCTAACTTGCCACGTTTGGCGCTATCGACCAGTTCAGCTTGCCGCTTGACCGCTGCAAGTGCCAGAAAAAAGAAGATAGAGAAAGCCAAGAGCCACACCGACAACACCAAAGACGTCGCGGCCCCTCCGGCAGCAATGCGCAATGTATAGAGGCCCGCCAAGGTGCAAATATCGACAATTGTGCGCCGCTTCAAATCCAGCGAGTAGGCCATGGTTATGATATAATACCCCACTAGAACCAACAGCAGCAGCCCATTGACCAGTGATGCTATTATTAAACCCGTCAGAAGCAATCCGATCCCCATCCAGGTTCCATGGGCGATGGGAATGGCGCCGGATGCAAAAGGGCGCTCGCATTTGCGTGGGTGGGCACGGTCGGCAGCGAGATCAAGCAGGTCGTTGAAAACATAGGCACTGGAAGCCACGACCGAAAATGCGATGAATGCCAGTAAACTGTAGAAGAAGGTCTGAAAATCATACTGATGCGCCGTCAGCATCGGTAGAAAAACCAGAATGTTTTTAAGCCATTGATGTGGACGGATGGCCTTTAAATAGGGCCTGATGCTGCTGGGAACGGTCTCTAAGTGCTCCACCTCTTGGCCGAGGTCGTTGACTTGGCGAGACAATGCTGCGGATACGTTCACGGTAATGGCTTTGCTTGCTTTTGACCAAACCGGGATATCCGCCGCCGCGTCGCCCATATAGGCAAATCCTTCCTTTGAGTAATGCTCAGTCAAGAACGCTGCTTTGTTCGGTCCTTTGAGATTGCGCATCCCGTCAGAGCCATACACCTCGTCGAACACGCCCAAATGATCCTGAATGCTCTGTGCGATGTTTTCGTCGCTGGCTGTTACGAGCGCGGCTTTGCCACCTTCTGCGCGCCATTTCTCCACATAGGCAACAACTTGTGCATCATAAGGCAAAGTAGCCACATCAATTGGTCCCTCCTCCGCAAGGATCCGCTTCAACGCAGCTTTTCCATGTAGTAATGCCCGTGCGCCGCGTACCATATTCATCCGGCTTCGACCGATGGCACTCCAGAATGTCTCAAAGAGGATGTCGGACCGTAGCAATGTTCCGTCTAAATCTACTACAAGCACGGGCTTATCAGTCATTTCATCCAACCTTTAAAACAATAGCCGATCATTACACCATGAACGCGCAGAACCATAGTAACGCCTATCGCATACTAAACGGGGTTCAGAGTAATTCAATGCAACAGCGCCCCGAGCTAAAATTAGAGCTAAAGGGTCAGGTATTGCTGTTCTCTCTTTGCAGAGCATCACGGTCCATACGGTTCTGCATGGACCACTGATACAGGTGAATATGCGGCGATTTTGAAGCTACATTTGACTGATTGAGATGCCTCTAAGGACCCATTGTTCAAGGATCGGAAACCCTTGTGCAACAATTGAGATGATGAGTATCTGCAGCGCTCGCGTGATCAAAATCAGCCGATCCTTGCAACCCACTTATCCAAGACTAGTTCAAGTTGGCCTTGGAAATTTTTTGCGACAACTTTTGGGCCTTCGAAGACCTTGGCAAAGTGTAGATTATTGCGACTGAGACGAGCATTCCGAGCACTCCCACGGCGGAGTACATAAAGAGCGACCACAAGACAGAATATCCAAGAAGTAGGCTGCTCGCAGCAGCGATTGTTCCAGTCATCACGCCAATGAAAAAGTGAACAACAATCACAAAGTCTATCCCTAAGCATAAATTGTCTCGCGTCTCGATTAACAAGCTGACCAGTTAAATCAAGGTGAAAACCCCTTTTTGTTTCTATTGTAGGGGGTGAAGTCTTCTATTGGCAGGGATAAGTTGTTGGTGTCAGCTTGTGAAGATCGGCAAAGGCTGAATGATGCCATCATTTCGGCGGTGTGGTCTGCTCAAATGCTGTAGGCCAGCCGGGTAAATCTAGGCTTTCAACATCCAAGTGGTATGTTGTGTGCGCTGCATGATTGTGGCCGGAGAAAGCGGATTTCCGACCAATCAAAGACTTTGCAAGAGGCTAGCGTTCCCATGAAAAGCTGTGCGATTGTATTCATGTGTTGTGCTTCGGAGGTGGTTTCGAAGACGCGGGTGCCTCTCATGAAGCGAGGCGAGTTTGACAAGCTGGTATGTTAGCATATCAGTATTGCAGGCGAAGCTCTCCAAGCGAGTAGGAACCGAGATGCCACTTACCGAGCCAGACCGGCTTTTCTCCTCCGATCCCAAGTTGCGCAAAACCTCACGCAGTTTGTTCGAGAGCATTGAACACACGCCGATCCTTAGCCCCCACGGGCATTGCGACCCGCGTTGGTTTGCAGACAACGCGCGGTTTCCAAATCCGGCCGAACTTCTGGTGATCCCCGATCACTACGTTTTTCGGATGCTTGTCAGTCAGGGTGTCTCGATGGCCGACCTTGGTATCCCACGCGCGGATGGCGGCGCGACAGAGGCTGATCCGCGAAAGATATGGCGGTTGTTTGCGCAGAATTTCCATCTGTTTCGGGGCACACCCTCGGCGCTTTGGCTGAACCATTCATTCGAGCATGTATTCGGGTTGGATATCCCGCTGAGCGCGGAGACTGCTGACGCATATTACGACCACATAGACGACAAGCTATCGCAAGATGCTTTCCGCCCTCGTGCATTGTTCGAGGCGTTCGGGATTGAGTGTCTGGCAACGACCGAAGGCGCGTTGGATGACCTACGGGCGCATCAGAGGATCAAAGACAGCGGCTGGTCAGGACGGGTGATCACAACCTATCGGCCAGACGCCGTGGTTGATCCGGAATTTGAGGGGTTTTCGAAGAATGTGGAAACCTTTGGCAAGATCACAGGCGAGGACACGGCATCTTGGGGCGGCTATCTAAACGCCCACCGCAAGCGCCGCGCATTCTTCAAAGACTTCGGGGCAACGGCAAGTGATCACGGACACCCGACGGCGCGTACCGAAAACCTGAGCAATTTGGATGCCGAGACACTTTTCCAGAAAGTTCTGACGGGAAGTCACACGGCAGACGAGGCGGATGCCTTTCGGGGGCAGATGCTCACGGAGATGGCGAAAATGAGCTTGGAAGACGGGCTTGTTCTGCAAATACATTCTGGGTCCGGGCGCAACCACTCGCAGCAGGTCTTTGGCGCACACGGTCGCGACATGGGTTTCGATATCCCAACGCGGACGGATTACGTGGGCGGTTTGAAGCCATTGCTTGATGCGGTCGGCATGGAGCCGGATTTGACCGTGCTTCTGTTTACTTTGGACGAGACGGTTTACGGCAGAGAACTCGCCCCCCTCGCCGGGGCTTATCCTTCGTTGAAGCTGGGACCGCCTTGGTGGTTCTTCGATAGCTATGAAGGCATTAAGCGGTTCCGCGAGGCGACGACCGAGACATGCGGGTTCTACAACACTGCGGGTTTCAATGACGACACGCGGGCCTTTTGTTCGATACCTGCGCGGCACGACGTGGCGCGTCGGTCGGACTGCGCATATCTTGCCAGCTTGGTGGAGACGGGTCGACTGGGCATGGCTGAGGCCTTCGAGGTGGCTCAAGACCTTGCTTATGGTCTTGCCAAAGCCGCCTACAGGCTTTGATCTGCATTGACGTGACAATAGGGAGGCCGACTTGCCCGATCATCCCCGCCTGACCCGATCCATGACCAAGCCAAAGCCGGGGATTGTTCACCTTGGTCCGGGCGCGTTCTTCAAGGCCTTCGGGGCAATCTACACGCAGGACGCGATTGAAAGTCACGGCGGTGATTGGGGTATCGTGGCAGTGTCACTCCGTAGCGCGACTGCGCGTGACCAACTGGGGCCGCAGGACGGGGTATATACCTCGGTCTCACTGGGGCCGAGCGGGTCTGATACTAAAGTGGTCGGTGTTATCTGTGATGTGCTCGTCGCACCGGAAAACCCTGACGCGGTTATTATGGCTATGGCTGATCCGGCCATTCGTATTGTGTCGCTGACGATCACCGAGAAGGGGTATTGTTACGAACCGTCGACCGGCAAATTGAAAATGGACCACCCGGATATCGTCCATGACATCGCGAAGCCGGGTAACCCCCGCTCTGCAGCTGGCTACATTGTTGCGGCGCTGGCGCAGCGTCGTGCGACTGGGAATAAGCCTTTCACCGTTTTGTCTTGTGACAACATTCCTGCGAATGGAAAGTTGGCCCGCGAAATCGTCGTGTCGTTGGCTCGCGCAGCGGATTCCGATCTTGCAGACTGGATCGCAACGGATGTGCCATTCCCGTCGACCATGGTTGACCGGATCACACCCGCGACCACCGAAGCTGACGTGGAGCGACTTGCAGCCTCTACCAGATACCTTGACCCCGCATGCGTGCAGCACGAGCCATTTCGACAATGGGTGATCGAGGATGACTTCGTTGACGCAGAGCGCCCGCGCTGGGAGGCGGGTGGTGCCCAGTTCGTTGCAGACGTCGAAAAACACGAGGCGATGAAGCTGCGCTGCCTCAACGGAACGCATTCGGCACTGGCCTATCTGGGGTATCTTGCAGGTTATGAAACAATTGCCGAGTCCGTTGCTGATACGGCCTTCGCGAAATTCTGCCAAAAGCTGTGGGCGGAAGAGATTATCCCGGCTGTATCGCAGCCAGAGGGTGAAGACTTGCCAACCTATTGTGCTGCATTATTGGAGCGCTATCAAAACGCCTCTATCCGCCACCGCACTTGGCAGATCGCGATGGATGGATCGCAAAAACTGCCGCAGCGGCTGCTTGGAACCGTTGCCGACAATCTTGCAGCGTCGCGACCCATTCAAGGGTTGGCGCTCGCGATAGCAGGTTGGATGCGCTACGTCGGTGGCGTCGATGAAAGCGGCCAAGCGATTGATGTTCGTGACCCGCTCGCAGCGGTTCTGAGAGAGGCATCGGCAGCGGGTCTGGACCCCTCATCGAAAGTTGCAAACCTGCTGGATATCGACGCCGTTTTTGACACAACGATTGCGCAAAACCCTGTTTTTCGTGAAGCAGTAATGTCTGCCTACGAACTGTTGTGCAAAAAAGGGTCGCGTTCTGCTGTTGAAGCGATTGCCGATGAAAAAACCTCACGGGACCGTTAACCATTTATCAAGCCGTTTCGAACATGCTGGCTGCCACCAATCAGGTAAGTGAGATGCGCGTATCAACGCAAGTTTATCTATCGCGATGTCATTGATTCGGGGTGAAAATAGACTGTTATTGTGCTTCCGAATGCTCGGAAATTGGTATTCTAAGCCATGAATCATTCAAGCCAAGAGTTTCAACGATGTCGTTAAAGTGCATGAATCCACCATGAATGGTCAATTATGCAGCAGAAAACCGCCGTTTCCCCCTGTATTGCAAGGGAAGTCTGTTGCGGACTCGGGCTCATCAGAGCTAAATCTAATAATCCCTAAGCAAGCTTAATTGCCAGTCTCAATTCCTGAGAGTTGTGGGGTAGGGGGCGAATTTTTCTAATGCTTGATTATCTTGTTACACTTCCAAGGCCTGTTAAGCGTCAGATCCTCCTCCTCATTGACGTTGTCTTGGTCCCAGCAAGCCTCTTAATCGCACTCGCGCTGCTGTTCGATACGGCGCCCGCAAGCGACTTGCTTTGGTCGGCCCTACCACTTTTCTTCATTGCACCTATTCTCGCGACGCCCGTATTTCTGAAAATTGGTTTAAATCGCATCAAGCTTATGGCTTTTGAAGTGCACGACATGCGCCGGGGCGCGTTCGCGGCTCTTTCAGTCGCGATTTTGACAGCCATTATCACCTACGCGCTGGGCCTGAATATTCCACGCGCTGTCGTGATGCTGACCGGACCGGTCTTTCTTCTGTTGCATTTGGGCATTCGAACGCTGGGCAGGAATTTTCTGGTTCGCCGGTTTAACGACGGGGCAGGTCGAATCCCGGTGGCGATCTATGGAGCGGGGTCTGCGGGCGTTCAACTGCTCGCGGCTTTGCGTCAAGATTTTCAGATGCGCCCGGTTACGTTTGTGGATGACAACGTCACACTACAATCAATGACAGTCTCCGGCATGGAGGTTTGTTCCAGGTCTCGGCTGGAAGCATTGGTGAAGTCGAAAGAGGTCGAGCGCGTCTTGTTGGCGATGCCATCGGTCAGTGAACCTAAGATGCGTCGTCTAACCCAAGAGCTTGCAGAATTTGGATGCGAAGTTCATGCGCTTCCGTCCTACAGCGAGTTGGTCGAAGGAACGGGTTTGGCGTCAAACCTTCGTCCCGTCACAGCCGACCGCCTTTTGGGTCGCGATAAAGTTGATCTAGAGACGCCGGAGGTTGCGCGCGCCTATGCAGGCCGTCGCGTCCTAATCACGGGGGCCGGTGGCTCAATTGGTTCGGAACTGTGTCGCCAGATCATATTGCGTGGACCACAGCGCGTGACTTTAGTGGATCACTCCGAGTACGCGCTGTACACGATTTCTCAAGAACTCATGCCGTTGGCGGCGCTGCATGGAGTTGAGTTGGTGACGCGGCTTGGATCTGTCTGCGACAAAGAACGCATGTCCAATGTCATGGCTGAATCCGAAACTGACATTGTGTTATTCGCCGCGGCCTACAAGCACGTGCCACTTGTCGAAGAGAACGAGATTGAAGGGTTGCGGAACAATCTGTTCGGGACCCTCACAACCGCAGAAGCTGCGCAAAAAGCCGGTGTCGAGCGGTTCATACTGGTTTCGACTGACAAAGCAGTTCGCCCGACCAATATCATGGGGGCTAGCAAACGGCTTGCTGAATTGGCCATTCAGGATCTGCAAACGCGCTCCGAAGTTACGAAGTTCGCCATGGTGCGTTTTGGTAATGTGTTGGGCTCTTCCGGCTCTGTTATTCCGCTGTTCCAAAGCCAGATTTCCGCTGGTGGCCCGATAACTCTGACACATGACAAGATCACCCGCTACTTTATGACCATTTCGGAAGCTGCGCGTCTGGTGCTTCTGGCGGGTGCTTATGCAACTGGTGGCGATGTGTTCGTTCTGGATATGGGCGCGCCGGTAAACATTCGCGACCTTGCACGGCGCATGGTGGAGCTGACCGGATTGACCGTGCGCGACGAAAGCAACCCGCAGGGCGATATCGACATTCAGACCGTGGGTTTGCGTCCGGGCGAAAAACTCTACGAAGAATTGCTGATCGGGAACAACATGCTGCCGACGCCGCATGAAAAGATCATGCGTGCCGAAGAACGTAAACTTTCTCAGATCGAGATGGCGCGAATTTTGAAGCAGATACGCACAGCAATTGCGGCGAATGATCCACTGAAGTTGCGTGCGATTATCGAGGCAAGCGTGGACGGGTTTCATGTTGCTGAAACGGGTTTGGATGACGTGGTCTGACGTCTGCAATGGCCCTGCAAACATCTAACTTAAACGACCGACCTTTGTTGTTGATGGGGGCCACGGGCCGGGTGAGCCAGTTGCTTTTGAAGCACTGGACAGCTGTGCCCCCGAACGTGCCGGTTCGGTCACAATCCCGCGGTGAAGGCTTCGATCTCAAATGGTCGCCCCTCGAGGATGGCCCAGACCCGCTGCTGCGCTTCAATGAGGCCGAAGGTGGATTGGGCGCGATCTTCGCGATGATTGGAGCAACGCCATCAACTGCGGGCGACTTATCCCAGACCGCAGCGCTTTCTTGCGCGGTTGTCGAAGCAGCGGCCCAAGCTGGTGTGCCGCGGATTTTTCTGGCGTCGTCATCAGCAGTTTACGCAGTGGGTGAAGGGTTGTCCGAGAGCGACGATCCCGCACCGACTACCGCATATGGTCAGGCAAAGCTCGATATGGAGCATGCCGTTGCGGATTTGGGTGCGCCTATCGACGTGTGTTGCCTTCGGATCGGGAATGTGGCCGGAGCTGACGCGTTGCTGGGGCAAGCCGCTCAAGCTCCGAGCCGCAAGACGTTTAGCTTGGACAGGTTTTCAGACAATAAGGGACCGTTGCGTTCTTATATTGGCCCGTCTCAGTTCGCCCGTTGTCTGCAGCTTTTGGTTGAACACCGCACGCGCTTGCCTCCGGTCTTGAATTTTGCAGCCACACCGCCGGTTGAGATGGCGGACCTGGTCCAAGCTGCGGGGCTTCCATGGGCTTGGACAGCGGCTGCAGCCGAACGCTATAAAACGCAGCGCATTACGCTGGACTGCGCGTTGCTCGAAGCAGCAATCGGGTCGGGCAGTCTTGCTACGACGCCGGACAGTATGGTAGCCGAGTTGCGCACTCTGGGGGTCTTGGCTTGACCATTTCAAAACGTCTGTTCGACCTTTCGGCCCTGCTGTTGCTTGGCACTATCTTGCTCCCTGTTTTGCTTGTGACGGCATTGATGGTGGCGCTGCTCGATGGTCGCCCCGTCTTCTACGCGGCAGAACGCATGAAAACTCCGACGCAAGGGTTTCCGTTGGTTAAATTTCGCACCATGACAGTGACACAAGCAGATCAGGGTGTGTCAGGTGGAAACAAGGCCCATCGGGTCACACGGACAGGCGCGACGCTGCGCCGTTTACGGCTTGATGAGATTCCGCAACTTTGGAACGTGCTTCGTGGCGATATCAGCTTTGTCGGGCCACGACCACCGCTGCGGGAGTATGTCGAGCGCTTTCCCGATGTATATGCACAGGTGCTGAAAAGCCGGCCCGGAATTACCGGTTTGGCCTCGATCGCGTTTCATCGTCACGAAGAGTATTTGTTGGCAAAATGTCAGTCGTCGAAAGAGACAGACGAGATCTATGCAAGGCGATGTGTCCCGCGCAAAGCCCGCCTTGATCTGATGTATCAACGGAAGCGCAACCTGTGTTTGGATGCGTGGATAATGATCAAAACAGTTTTCTAAACACCCCTGCAATGTGAGGTACAAAGATCGCATCCGATTACGGGGCAAGCTGCAAATCTGACTTTTCGTTGACAGTTGGCCTTAAAGTTTCGCAAGTCGCAGTGAGTTGTTTCAAGAGGATAGTATGAAAATCACGATGATTGGCACCGGGTATGTTGGATTGGTGTCCGGTGTATGTTTCTCGGATTTCGGACATGATGTGGTGTGCGTAGATCGCGATCCGTCCAAGATTGAAATGCTCAACAGTGGTAACGTTCCGATTTACGAGCCCGGCTTGGATGACCTGATGGCGAAGAACGTAGAGGCTGGCCGACTGTCATTCACCACTGATTTGAGCGCAGGGGTCAAGGGCGCCGATGCGGTGTTCATTGCCGTCGGCACCCCGACGCGGCGCGGTGACGGGCATGCCGATCTATCGTTCGTGTATGCGGCGGCTGAAGACATTGCCAAAGCCTGTGCTGCTGAAGGCAATCCCTATACCGTGATCGTCACGAAATCGACGGTCCCGTTGGGTACCAATCGGCAGGTCAAACAGGTGGTGCGTAAAGCTGCTCCTGATCTTGTGTTTGATGTTGCCTCCAATCCGGAGTTCTTGCGCGAAGGTGCAGCGATTGACGATTTCATGAAGCCAGACCGGGTGGTTGTAGGTGTTCAGACCGACCGAGCAGCCGAGGTAATGGCAGAAGTCTACCGACCGCTTTATTTGCGAGATTTCCCGATTATCACGACCGACCTCGAGAGCGCTGAGATGATCAAATATGCCGCCAACGCATTTCTGGCGACCAAGATCACGTTTATCAACGAGATCGCGGCTCTGTGCGAAAAGACGGGTGCGGATGTCAAACAGGTGTCCCGTGGCATGGGCATGGATGGCAGAATCGGAAACAAGTTTCTGCATGCAGGGCCGGGCTATGGTGGATCGTGCTTCCCCAAGGACACTTCTGCGCTGGCGCGGATAGGGCAGGAACATGCGGTCCCCATGCAAATCACCGAGACTGTCATGCGCGTGAACGACGGTATTAAAATGCGGATGATCGAAAAGTTGCGCGATCTTTGTGAAGGAACATTCAATGGTAAAACGATTGCTGTTTTAGGCGTTACCTTCAAACCGAACACCGACGACATGCGTGATGCGCCCTCCTTGACGATTGTACCGGCGCTGGTTGGCGGTGGTGCGAAGGTTCGAGTGGTTGACCCGCAGGGCTTCCGCGAGGGCGAGGCGCTACTGCCGGGCGTGCAATGGGCCGATGATCCCTACAAGGCCGTGCACAATGCTGATGCCGTTGTGATCTTGACCGAATGGAACGAATTCCGGGCGCTGGACCTCAAGAAGATTGCCAAAAAGATGAAGAGTCCACGTATGGCTGACCTGCGTAACATTTACTCGGCCAAAGACGCCAAAAAATCTGGCTTTGCAGCGTATGTATCCATCGGCAGGCAGGACTTCGAGGCCTAGGCCCAACGCAACGCTTGGTATTCGGGCTGGACGCGCTTACCTTTAGGAATGCCGACTAACGCAAAAGGAGCCTGAAATGGGCCTAAACTCTTTGCTCGCCCTCATCGTCTTCGCGCTCGACATTTGGGCCATTGCTTCGATTTTTAATGCTAAGATTGAGACTGCACAAAAGGTGTTGTGGATCGCATTGGTTCTGTTCTTACCAATCATCGGCTTCTTGATCTGGTACTTCGCGGGTCCGAAACCGGCCCGTTGATCGTGAAGATACTGCGTTATTTAGTGTCGGCTTACACCTTCGTAAGCAATTTGCTGACAGCGATGGACGCACGCAACCTGAGCTTGATTTCGGCAGGTGTCGCCTTCTACGCAATGTTGGCGATTTTTCCGGCTCTGGCCGCCCTTATTGCACTTTGGGGCGTTTTCTCTGATCCAAACCTGATCGACGAACAGGTTACCTTGTTAAGCAGTTTTATCCCAGGCGATGCATTCAGGCTTTTCGAGACGCAGGTGGATGCGTTGATCAATGCCAATGACTCGACGTTGGGATACACGACTTTAATCTCTTTAATGGCGGCACTTTGGTCAACGCGCGCAGGAGTGTCTGCTCTGATCCGTGGATTGAACGCGGTGTATTCGGCCCCCCATCGGACGGGACTAAGGAGGACTTTCGCAGCGTTGCTTCTAACGATGTGCTTGATTGCCATGTCGCTGATTGCGCTTACGGGTATTGTGGTCTTCCCGATCGCATTGGCCCTACTGCCACTGGGGGAGTATGCCGAAGACATGTTCGAACTGCTCCGCTGGGTGGTTGTGATTTCTGCCGTGGTCCTCGGTTTGGGTCTGATTTATCGCTTTGGCCCCAACCATAAAACGCCACATCTCAAAACCAGCTGGATATCCCCCGGTGCCTTGGTCGCCTTGGTTATCTGGGGAACGGCATCTTGGGCGTTCTCGCTCTATCTGGCAAATTTCGGCAAATATAACGAGGTGTACGGATCAATTGGCGCCGTCGTCGCATTGCTGATGTGGTTCTATATTAGCGCTTGGGTCGTCCTGCTTGGGGCGACACTGAATTGCGAGCTATCACGACGCAATCACGGCAAGAAAGCTGGTGGAGATTAGCGCGCCAAAGCAACATCTACGCCATTGGACGTAGGGTGTCGCCGGGGGCAAATATCGGGGAAAGCTCAACGCGTTTCTCCGCGGCAGCGTCAACAGAACCATCGGCTTCGCTGGCTATGATTTGTGCGGCGGCCTTCCCGATTTCAACGCGGCAGCTATCCATAGTTGCCAATTTGCGAGGCAATCCGTCTATCAATTCCACACCGTTGAATCCTGCCAGTCCCAGCTTGCCAGGAACGTCAATTCCTGCTTCCAGGCAGTATAGCAGGCCACCCGCACCAATCATGTCGTTGGAATAGTAAAGGAAGTCCAAGTCCTTGTTCTTCTTGAGGATATTCGCAGTCATCTCGCGACCTTTACCCAAGGCGGAACCACCGGAGTAATACTCTTCTGCCTCAAGGCTTAGACCGTTCTCACGCAAGACTGCTTCGAACCCTTCAAAGCGTTTCCGTGCGCGGTGGTCGAGCGGCATCTTGGTGCCAAGGAAGCCGATTTTGCGATACCCGCGCTTCAAGATTTCTTTCGCGGTCTCGCGGCCAGCGCGTGTGTGGGAAATGCCAACTGCAGCGTCAACCGCGGGCCCGTCCACATCCATTATCTCGACAACGGGTACACCAGCGTTTTCCATCATGCGACGCGCGGCATCGGTGTGCTCAAGTCCGGCGATGATCAAGCCAGACGGGCGCCATGACAGCATCTCGAATATGACTTTCTCTTCTTTTTCGGGAACGTAATCGGTGACACCAACGACCGGCTGCAAAGGCGTACCATCAAGAACCTTGGATATCCCCATCATCACTTCCGGAAACACCATGTTAGACAGAGAGGGAATGATCACGCCCACCAGATTCACGCGGTTAGAAGCAAGGGCTCCAGCGATTTTATTTGGGACATAGCCAAGCTGGCGGGCAGCAAGCAGAACCTTTTCGCGGGTCTTGTCAGACACCTCTCCACGGTTTCTTAACACGCGGCTGACTGTCATTTCACTTACCCCAGACGCCTCCGACACGTCTCGAAGGGTGAGCTGGTGGCGGTATTCGGGGCTTGAGCGTTCGGCCAATGTGTATCTCGTCAACTTTTGAGTGTGAGGCATGATAGCGCTAAACATCCCCCACTCCAAGGCGCAACTGTGACGGCATTTAGGGTTGCCTGCCTTCCGTGAAAAACGCCATACAGTTCGCGTGGTCCCGTGGCTCAACTGGATAGAGCAGCCCCCTCCTAAGGGGCAGGTTGCAGGTTCGAATCCTGCCGGGGTCACCAAAAACAACTGAAAAATATGGCTTATTTACAGGGCGTTGTGCAGGAGCGTGCAGAAAGTCCCGTGAGTTTTCAGGCCGAATTCTGCTGAAACGGCGGAAATCTCGTACAAAACCTGTACAAAATTCGCACGTCTTTGCGCACTTTGAGGCCTTCCAATGAGCTGGCGGGTTGCAAACACATGCGCAGAACGGAAGTTCGGCAGCGCAACGCGCAAGCAGATCATCATGTTCCTGGCAGACAAGGCGAGCGACGATGGCTCAGGCATCTGGTGTTCTAAGGGAACGATTCAGCGGCACACGGAGCTGGGAGAGACCACCGTCAAGCGAACCGTGCGCGAGTTTCTGAAGGACGGCATCCTGGTCGAGACCGGCGCACGGACCTGCAAGAACGGTTTTACCGTCGTTTACCGGATCAATCTAGCGAAGGTGGAGGCGCTGGACCCCACGCTTGAGCCCGAGATTGAGACGGGGGCCACAGTGGACCCCGTCCAGACTGAACCCGGAACGGGGGCCACAGTGGCCGGGGTACCGGGGCCACCACGGCCCCCAAACCGTCCTAAAACCATCCATAAACCACCTACGCGCAAGCGCGAGGTAGTGGCGGATGAAAAAGCTGAGAAGATTTTGGCCGCCTATCCGCCAGACCGATTGCGGGGCAAAGCGGCCTGCCTTGCCCAGATCGAAGTGGCCATGAAAGACGAGATCGCACCGGAGGATTTGCTGCTAGCGGTCCAAGCCTACGCCACCGACAGCGCAGGCTTCACCCGCTCCAAGGTCTGCTTTTCCGACAACTGGTTTCAGTCGCGGCGCTGGCAAAGATACATCGAGGATATCCGCGCCAAGCGAGAGAAGTCCCAAGCTGCAAGTGCCGATCACCACAAGCGGCTCGGCTGCTGGATCAGCGACCGCAGCCCGATGTGCAAACACATCACGGGCAACCAAGTCACGGCGTTGCTCGCCTCAAAGCTGGTTTCAGAGGCGCAAATTCAAGCCGCAGGCCTCGGATCATGACCGCAACCGATCCCACCGAAGAGCAAACAGCAAGGCGACCCATGTCATGCGCTGGCGCTGCTGACACGGGACCTTGCGAGGGGCGGCAGGCCTCCCCTTCGAACCCCACCGGCGCGGGAAAAGCCCGCACCAAAGAGCCGCTGACCGAGACCTTCGTCTTTCGGTGCACAACAGCAGAGAAGGCCCAGTTGCGCGCCAAGGCCGAAGCCGCTGGCCTGCCCGCCGCGATCCTGCTGCGTGAGGCGCTTGGCCTGACCGAAGCCCGCCGTCGCAAGCCTGTTCCACGCGTTGACCCAGCGCTTGTGCTGGCCGTTGGCCGCATCGGCGGCAACCTCAACCAGATCGCCCGGTGGCTGAATCGCGCGATGTTGGCAGGCCGTGTCGACCTCGATGCGCTCACGGTTGCCCGCCACCTGTTGACCATCGAACGCCAACTTCCCCAGATCATCGAGGCTGCCCGCCGATGCTGATCAAGTTCTTCCGCAACGGCAAAGGCGCGGGCGCTGGTCCGGTCGGCTACCTCGTGGCGGACAAGGTGCTGGCCTATGACGACAACCGCGACCTGATCCGCGATGCCGACGGCCAGCCGATGACGGTCACGCGCGAGCCACTGCCCGAGGTCCTGCGCGGCAACCCTAACCGCACCGAAGCCCTGATCGACGCCAGCCGCCACCAGTGGACCTACCGCGCAGGCGTAATTAGCTTTGCCGACACCGACGCCCCGACCGAGGAACAGCAGGCCGAGGTCATGGACCACTTCCAGGATTTGGCCTTCGCGGGGCTGGACCCGACGCAATATGAGGTGCTCTGGGTCCGGCACACCCACGAAGACCGCGTTGAGCTTCACTTCTGCACGCCGCGTCTAGAGCTGACCTCGGGGCGCAGCCTGAACATCGCGCCGCCGGGCTATGAGAAAGCCTTCGATTCCTTGCGCGACGTGATGAACCAGCGCCACGGCTGGGCCGATCCGATGGAGCTGGAGCGCACTCAAGAGGTCCGCGACATCATCGAGACCCCGACCCGAGCGCAAGGCCGCGACGAGCTGCAGGCATGGCTGCAAGACCAGATCAGCGTCGGCCTGATCGCTGACCGCGCAACCATGATCGATGCCCTCACAGATGCAGGCTACGACCTGCCGCGCGTCGGCAAAGCATACCTGACCGCCCGCGATCCGGACACGGACGAACGCTGGCGTTTGAAAGGAGAGATTTTCCATGAAGACTGGCAAGCCGACACGGCTGAGCGAGAAGCTGAATTCGGAACTGGACACGATCCGTCAGGATTACGCCGCCTCGATGGCATCGCAACTGGAGAGCTTCAGGGCCGATTTGAACAGCATTGCGACCAGCGCGCAGCTTACAATCGAGAGCGATACCCGCAGCTTTCTGCGACAGAACAAGAGCTGGCTGACGATCTCGCCCTGGCTGATCACGGGGACGTTCTTGGCGGGGATCGTCTCGATGATGGCTGCGAGCTTGCTTTGGACGTTGATGCTGGCGAGCTCGGAGATGACCGAACTGGGCCTGACGCGGATCAACAGGGAGGACGGGACCTGGCTGGTATTGGACCCGACCAAGACGCGGCTGAGGACCTGCACGCTTGGCGGCAGATCAGTGACCTGCATCAAGATCGAGGAGGATTAGATGACGACACCCCTGACAGCCTTGGAACGCGACTTACTCGCCTGCGTCGAGCGGTTGGTGACGGCCTACGAGGTCTCAGCGCAGAAATTGAGCGGGTTAGAGGAACGCTCGACGGACAGGATGCAGAGCCAACTGGATGGTATCGCGCAATGCGTGACGCTGCTGGTGCGTTCGCAAGCCGTGTCACTGAAAGCATTGCGTGGATTGTTGAACAAAGAGGAGAGCTACGCGACGCTGGACGAACAATTGAGCATGAGCTTGAGTTTAGCGAAGGACGCCGAAGAGAGGCTGAGACAGAGCTAGAAGCGCGGTAGGTCGAGATTGATCGCGGGCTGACGCATTTGGGTCGGCTGAGGTCGGGATGATGAAGTCGCGGTCTTGCGCAGGGCTTGGGGCGCTTCCGTGGACCGTGTCGCCGATGGCGAATGGCTTTGGGTGCTCAAGCACGCGCAGCACGTTGTGCTCGTTGCCATGAAACACCAGACAGCATCAGGGTTGAACCCTTTTGCTTCGGCTTTGACGACCTGCGCCACTTTGTGAGGGCCCATGCCGCCATCGGTGATCTTGCGCAGGTTTAACACCCTCACATTTGTCAGGTCGGGACGCTTGCCCAAAGCCTGCTGCATGCACACCGCGTGAGAGTGGCCAATGACTAAAAGCCGGTTGTTGGGCGCGGTCGCTTTGCGGAAGAGCTTGGTTAACATGGGATCGTGTATGCCCTGAATGACGCGCTAGGGAAAGCGGGGTCTACGGCTTCAGCAGCCCGTTCAAAACATCCAAAAGTGTCTTGGCCGCGCCCGCCGCGCTGAACCGCGGGGCTATTTCGTTGAACGCGGCTCGGCCAATACGGTTGCGGTCCTGGGCCGACGTGATCAAACGATCCAGCGCGGCTTCCCAGTCGGCGGGTGTGGACGCCAAGAACCCGTTCTGGCCGTTGTCGATCGCAGCGGCGTAGCTTTCGGTCGGGGAGGCGATGGTTGCGACGCCGTGCAGGGCGGCCTCGAATATCTTCAGCTCGCTCTTCGCATCATTGAAAACGCTTGGACTAAGCGGGGCAAGGTTGATGTCCATGCCCGACAGGAATTCCTGCATCGCTTCATATGACATCAGATGGTGGCGGATAAATTGGAACTCGGGTTCTTCTACGTTTGCTTCATCGATGCCCATCTTGCCAACGACATGCAGTTCCGCTTGCGGATGTTTTTGCAGCATCGCAATCAAGGCATCGCGGCATTGCGCAAAATCCTCGGAATGGGTGGCGGTGCCAGAAAGATAACAAATACGGATCTTGTCCGAATTCCGCTCAGGTATGGAATGGTACTTCCGACTAAGCGCCGTCGAGATCGAGTTGGGTATGACAGTGACGGGTTTGTTGAACGGTTTGATCGTCCGCATAAGGGCGGGTGTGGTCACAGTGACGGCATCAACGGTTTCGATCATTTGACGGGTTTGCTCTGACAGAACGGTAAAGTCGCTACTGAACTCAGGGCGCTTGCGAAAGTACTCAGATTGGCTGAAAGCTTTGATGTCGTGGATGAGATCGTCGAGGTCAAAAATAATCTTGCCGCCGCCTAATTTAAACGATTCACAGATATCAATTAATTCATCGGCCAGCGGAATTCGGCAGATAAACAGAATGCCCGATTTTTCTAAAATTTCGGGTTTCAGAGACTTTGAATTGACCGCCTGACAGGCCCAACCTGCATCGCACAGATGCTCCATTAAGTTGTAAATGCGATACCGATTGGTGATGTTATTATTTGGAGAATAGACAAACGTAATACGCCTCCCTTTTTTCACGGGTCTTACATCTTGATCCATGAGCATGTGATCAGACCCTTCATAGGTAGCCTTCACCTTGCTGACGAGCCGTTCCGAGTTTTGATCATCGTGGAACGTGTGAAAAAATCTGGTCTTCCATACGTAGGATTGCCGCTCGGATTCCGTCACCGGTTGGATGGATTTCCTAAATGCGCGCATCAATTGGCTGAAATCGGTGCAAATCGGACCGGGAAACACCATTTCTTGCTCGTAGAACAGCCCACGCTCGGTGTTGGTATAGCTGTCCTGGTCAAAGGCAAAGCTGATCATCGGACGCCCGGTCAGCATAAAGTCGATGAAGCAACTGGAATAATCCGTAAGCAACAAATCTGCCTTGCGGTATAACAACTCTATATCCGGGAACAGCCGTTCCGACGCATCCATGAAACACTCCCCCTGTAACTGTGAACTATACAGTCGGGTTTTATCGGCCATGTGTTCGCGGATTCCCATGATCATGTCGTTCTTTGTCAACCAATCAGCAAGCTCGCGTACTTCGTCTTCAGAAAAGCTGTAATATCCGTTTTCCTGATCTGCCCGGAAGGTCGGAGCGAAAAGAACAAATTTCTTACCCTTTAAACGGGTGTTCAAAAAATCAGTTCGCGATTTAAAATCTGAAGGAAGTTGCGATTCAGGAGCTAGAATAAAGTCGTGACGCGGCAGACCTGTGACCCAGATGTCATGGTAGGTCAGTGGCCAATAGGCTGCTGCCATGGCCAGACGGTCAACCTTTGATGCGGCAATAACTGACTTGAGACGCTTGTTTTCAGCGACCATGTCATCAAGATTGCGAGTCTGATCCAGAGAGGTGTACCCGATGCGTTTGAGCGGAATACCATGCCACAGATTGTGAAAATTATGCAGATCACTGGACAACGGATACCCGACATTGGCCCGCACGCCGTGGCGCAGGAATACCTGTCGGGCCCGTAACAAATAAGTCTGGCCTTCATAGCTTTGCAGTGGAACGACAACCGTGTTCACGCCTTCGACTTCAACGTGAACGTTGCGGGTCAAGATGATCTTTTTGACGTTTGGGTCGTTCTTGACCTGCTCGAACACCGCGCGGTTGTTGTCTGAAAAGAGGTGGCTGTGGCAGCAGACTGGGAACGCCCACCAGTGGTCGTATTTCGGAGTCTCGAGATCCTCTGCCTCCATTTCCGTATGGGTGCGCGGGGTCTTGGACAGCTCCTTGTTCTGGCCAATGCGGAAATTCCTGTACAACTTACTCGCGTTGCTGACGCGCAGCAGGTTGCGCTCGAAGCTGTCAACATCAGCGGCCGGATTTGCCTGCAAGACCCGCGACTTCCACTGGGCAAGGCCGGGCATTTTATAGTGGTTTTCCGCTAGGAAATACCGCTTGAGAAGCGGAAAACCATCGTCGATCAGATCGAAAGCGCGCTGCGTGAAAATCGGCTGTTGCTTCGACACGCTACCGACCAACGTGTCAAACTCGTACCCCTTTCCGATCAAAAACCGAGTTATGCCGATCTCGTACTTCCGAATGATTCTCAGTTTGTTTTGTTCAACGGTGACATTGTCCAAAATCCGGCGGAAGTCTTGGTCGTTGATAACACTTTTGCGAAAGGCCAAGAAGTATGAACCGACAAGGAAGTCATACAACACATCGGTTTCAAACGCGGCCAAATAGGTTTTCTTGATGTCAGTCATAGGGACGAGGACTTCAGTCGGAATTTTGTTCTGATGCGCCGTCGATATCAACCCTTTGGTCGCTTGCAATCCCCACCACGCACAAGGCCGCGATGCCATTTCGCGGAAGGTTTCGGCAAGCGGATGCACCAGATAGCAGCTATCATTGGCTAATATCATCTCGTCATATGTTTCAATGACATCCCAGCCGACTAAATCGCGGGCTAGCATGGAATATGACCCGAAATCGTAAGCGCCGTGCCGCTGCGCCCACGCGCCTTTGACCAACCCGTCCAGCTTGGCCATCTGGGTTTTGTCGATGGGGCAATCGGCCAAGTAGTAAATGTCGGCGTGTTGAGACAAGTCACGCAGGTAGTCGAGCACGTAGTCGTCCACGATACCTTGCCCGTCATAAGCGGCGAAAAGGCAAATTCGGCGCGGTTGATCGCTTAAAGGCTTAGAGTGTGCGGTGTTGAAGGCCACCGGCAGGGGAGGGCGCGGAAGGTAGCCCTTTGCGCGGCCAATCTCGTTGTAGTGCTTGAGCGGGTTTACCGCCTCGTCCGGCGTGCCAAGCAGGTAATTCTGGCTGTACCACCAAAGATCGAAGTCAGCGCGGGGGTTGCGCATTTCCTCGTGCCCGTACGAGTTGAAATGCCGCGTCGGGTTGACGCCCGCTGCGGCGACATCGGGGTTGTTCAGCAGATAGAATGCCTCGTCAACCACCACGTCTGACGGTTGCGCTTTGCCCGTGGACACCGTGCCCTTGGAGGCGGATTCTGGCGGCGGGTTTACGCCCTGTGATACAAAGTGCAAGTATGGGTTTTGGCCAGAGGCTTCGAGTTGCGGGCGCTGCGCGAGGTACGCCTCTGGGTCGAAATCCGCGTTTGGCTTGCGCCGCAACATGGCTCCAATCTGAACGTAATGCTCTGCGCCGGACAGGCCGCTTTTGGCGGCGTCTGGATAAGTAGACATGTACCAGTCTTCGTCAAAAAGACCAGAATCCGATAACCACGCAATTGCGGCTCGTGTCTCTTTAGAATTAAACATTTATTAATGTCCTTGGCGGCAACATCGGAGCAATTCCTACACCGCTCGCTGGCACCCTACTATAAGAGAGGAGGGGCCTAAATGACAACAGTTGGCAATGCTGACCTAACGGTGTTCACGCATTAAACCGTCGCTTGCCGCAGGCTGGAGCACGCCGCGAGACCGCAGAGTTTCTAAAACAGTCTTTCGGGGCGGGCTCGCTTCAGGTATCAAACGCCCTACCGAGAAATCTGAAAGGGCAAGTTTATGCGCCGGATCATCACATATGGGACATTTGATACGCTGCACCACGGCCACATTCGCCTGCTGCGCCGCGCCCGAGAGCTGGGGGATTACCTGATCGTTGGCCTGTCTACGGACGAGTTCAACGCTAAGAAGGACAAGAAGGCGCTCTTCAGCTACGAGGACCGCAAGCACGACCTTGAAGCTCTGCGCTACGTAGATCTGGTCATTCCAGAGAATGACTGGGAGCAGAAGACCGAAGATGTCCGGCTGTTTCAGGTCGACGTGTTCACGATGGGTGACGACTGGACAGGGAAGTTCGATTTCCTCAAAGACCAGTGCGAGGTCAACTACTTCGAGCGCACGCCGTCTATTTCAAGCAGTCAAATTCGCAAAATGATGAGCGAAAGCTAGGGCGAGGCGCGCGCGTGCCGCTTACTTGCGGCCCCGGCCTGTCATGGAGCGCAGGACGCCCATCAACCTGCGCAAAGGTGCTGTGAGTTTCCAAGATGTGCTATTCTTGACCGCCTGTAGCGCGGCACCCGTGGCGTGTGCCTGCTCTTGCAGGTCGCGGTAGTCCAAGCCTTGTTGGTGATTGCGGATATGGGCCTCGTCTAAAGCCTTCTGAGTGCTGACTTGCATCGCCCCCAGCTGCGCCAACTCGTCAAAGCGGTCGCTGAGCTGCTGCCGCAACTTCGCTTCTGTGACGGCTGCGGCCGTCAAAGCCTCATCGCGTTCGGTTTCAAACGTCTTGAACTGGGCGGTAGCGTCCTCGGATTGCTGCGCAAGAATGGCATGCAATTCGCCAAGCTCGGTGTGCGACTGCTCTGCCTCTAGGCTGCGTTGCTCTAGCGCGCTTTGCGTTGTCGCCAGCTCGCCCTTCAGCCGGGTCAGCTCGTCGGCGTCTGTTTGCGCTTTTGCGAGTACGGCGTCTTTGTCTGCATTGACCTGCGCGATCCTGATGCTGAACTCGTTTTCCAGCGCTATGACTTTGGCGGCGGCTTCGCCGCCCTGTTGCTCTGCCAGCGATTGCGTAGCGGCAAGCTCTGCTGTCAGTTTGGCCAACGCGTCGGCATCCGCTTGTGCTTTCGCCTCTGCCGCTGTTTTTTCCGCAGCGATTTCGCCTAGTTTGATGGCATGCGCCGCTTGCAACGCCGCGGTCTTCTCGGCGGCCTCGGTGTTTTGCTTCTGCAGCGCCTCTTTGGCGGTCGCGACCTCGACCAGCTTGCTCTGCGCTGCCCTCAAAGCAGCGGCGGCGTCGCTTTTAGCCTTTGGGAAGTTCACGCCGTCCTGAATGACACCGCCGAAATTTATGGCCAGCTCGTCAAAGCGATCGCGGATTTCGTCCAGCTCGGCGAAGTCTTTGGGGTTTCCATCCGTCCCAGCCCATCGCTGCAAAATGCTGAATACGCTGCGGGTCCAGCCCGACACGTCAAGATCGCCGGTGGGGATTTCGGTGGGGGCCTCATGGTGGCGCAAGTCAGGGGCCAGAAACTCCGAGACCTCCTTGCGAACCTGCATAACCGATCTGGGGAAGGTGAAGCCGGTGATGTCTTGAAATTGGGTGAGCTCTTTGCCCCAGTCATTCAACAGGGACGTGAAGTTCGTGAAGTAACGCGTGCGGCCCCGCGTTGCGATTTCGGCATCCAACACGTGGCGTAGCCAAAGCAGATGCCCCAAAGTTGCACTTATCTTGTTTCGGGCCACCAGCGATGCGGCCACTTCGATGGGGTTTCTGTGCGTGTGAATGAAGAAGGGCTCGATTTTTGCTTGCTCGAGCATCTGGGTGCAGAATGGCATTAACCGGCACAGGCGTGGGTTCTTGAGGACAAACAGTTTTGCATTTGGGTATTCGGCGGCAAGCATGTCAACGGCGTCATCAATGAACGGATCGGCCACAACCGACTGCATCCACTGCGGATTAAACGGCCGCCAGTCCTGCCAAGAGGAATCCCCAGAGCCTAGGACCTGATCGAGCAGGTCGCTGAGCGGCTTTGACTCGAAGAAGCCCTTTTCATTGTTTGGCGCGGGGGGGAATGGCGTCTTTGGCCCAACACAGCCCATCTTGTACAGAATGCCGCTAAGCGCAGATGTGCCAGAGCGGTGCATGCCAAGCACCACAATCGCGGTGGCCTTGCCTTTGCTTGCTTTACTGGTCTTATTCGCCGTGCGGGGCTTTGTCGTTTGCTTATTGGCCATAAATTCCGCTACTCAAAATTATAGTTGCTTGCAAGGGGTAAGTACCGTTTTGCGCGGCGCGAGACGGGGCGTAGCAGGCCGCGCCAACACGCAAAACCCCGCGCGAGAGTCAGGGCAAAAGTGACTGCTGCACGTTACCAATAAAGTGCAAAACGCTTACCGACACGTGGTGGCGCGAGATCATGACGCCCGCTAGTGCGGTAAACAACAACGCGCATGAGTTGGGAGGAACACCGCTGATCAGGGTGAAACCCTATGACAAGTTCGAGCGGACCGTCCAAGACAGGCGGCGTGGAAAGCAAAGTAGGGTGGAGCGAACCCCATCGGACAAGGAGTGGATCGAGGCGTTTTGCAGCGCAGCTGATCCATACAACGCGGCGCTGGTCCGGTTCATGTTCGAGACGGCGGCGCGGATCGATCAGGCTGGTTCGTTAGAGCCTCATGATCTGAGGCCTGCCGAGAACAAGGTCAGGGTGAAGGCCCAGAAGGGACACCCCGAGAGCTGGATCACGGTATCGCCAGAATTGATGGACGAACTGCTGGCTTTGCCACCAAAGCGACCCAAGAACCGCAAGACCGGTAAATTCATGAAGCCGCGCGTTTTTGGCTACGGCAGCTCGACCGGGTACAACACACGCTGGAAGACCATCTGCAAGCGGGCTGGCATCCAATACCTATCCTGGCACCAAGCAGGGCGTCATGGGTTCTTCACTGAATTAGTTGTCCGGCAGGGTGTCGATCCCGTAAATGCGGCCAAGGCTGGACGCTGGGCTGACCCCAATTTGCCAATGCGGATTTACGCCCATGCGGAGACTGATGAGGCCGACATTAGAGCGCGGGTTCGTACAAACCATGTACAGGAAGACCCTGTACAGGCACCCAAACAACGGAAACCAAAGAAGGAATAGCGCTATGAACGGTTCCCTCCTAAGGGGCAGGTTATTGGTTCGAATCCAATCGGGGTCACCATCTTTTCTTGGATGCCCAGCTTTAGGATCGCGCCGCAATCGCCACGCAGGGCTTGTCGTTGCACAGCAGGTCTTGAACCTAAGTGCTGTTAGGGGCGCGCGACGATATGATCAGGGGAAATCCCTGATGCACCAATTGCGCTTTGCACGTCGTGGTCAGCGAAAAACCCGTAATCTGCAATCAGGGCTGAAGCGATTCCAGCGGTTTGAGCGCCTAAAATATCCGTGTGAAGACTGTCGCCGACCATCACAACGCGATCACGCGAGATGTTGTTACTCAGGCGCAGAAAGGCCAGCTCGAATATATTTCCGAAGGGTTTGCCGAAAAACTGCGGTGTAATATCGGTTTCATCGGCAAGTCTGTGGGCGAAATACCCGGGCTCCGTTGAAAAGCCTGTTTCGCGCGGGGCGACGATGTCGGGGTTGCCGACCCAAACGGGTCTGGGGCGTTGCCTCAATGCCTGCACGAGCAGCGATTGGCGGGTTTCGGTCCAAACGGCGCTGCCGATCATCAAGAAGCCATCGACCTTTTCATAAACGGCGGGGTCTTCTTCCAGATAGCTTACGTTCAAGCTTTCAAGATCGCGCAAACCTGCTTTCGGCGTTGCCATGAGCCCAAGGTGCTTACCTTCGGCAGTGCCAATCGCGGATAACAAAGTCGCACGACTGGTGATCACGTCTTCGGCTGAGAAATCATATCCAAGCCGCCAGTATTTCTCCATCAACGCAGCGTGCGGGAACCCGGCAGCGTTGGATACGACGATGACCTGCTTGCCCCGCGACTTCAGCAATTGGATCCGCTCCACCACGCCGGGAATCGCGGTTTCTCCGATGTTTAGAACGCCGAAAGCATCTAAGAGAAACGCATCATACTGATCTGCTATGTCCTCCAATGTAGCGACGATCTCCGGCTTGTTTTTAGGCGGAACGAATTCGGGGAGCCGGTGCCGGACTGCTTCATACGCAGCGAGAGCTTTGGCGGTATCCATTCCGCTCAAATAATCGCTCCACGGACTTTAGCCGAGACCCATTCGCTGATCACAACTGCGACGAGGATCACGAGCAGGATGAGACTGACCTGAGGCCAAGCAAGCACGTTCAGCGACGATGAAAGCTGAAGCCCGATGCCCCCTGCACCAACTAGGCCCAATACCGTTGACTCACGAATGTTGATGTCCCAGCGAAACACGGCAATCCCCGCGAAGGCTGGCATGATCTGGGGCACAATCCCGTAGGCCATAACCTGCCAGCGAGAAGCGCCCGTCGCGGTGATGGCTTCAACTTGAACGGCGTCGATTTCTTCGATGGCCTCGTACAGAAGCTTCGCGCAGAAGCCGATTGAGCGGATCGCGATTGCGATCACGCCCGCAAACACGCCGGGCCCAATGATTGCGATAAGCAGCAGCGCCCAGATCAGCGAATTAATCGAGCGGGTCGCGACGATAATCAACAGGGCAATCGGCCGGATGAAAAGGCGCGAAGGTGTCGTGTTGCTTGCCGCCAGAAACGCCACCGGAACGGCAAGACACAGCGAGATCAGCGTGCCGAGGGTTGCGATGTTCAATGTATCCCAGATCGGCCGACCTAGTTGGCTAATGTATTCCCAACGTGGCGGTGTTGCGCGGGTCCAGATGTCACTTGCAATACGCGGCGCATCCCAAACGAAGAACCATGTGGTCGCGTTTGATATCTGCTGCCAGCAAACGGCAAATATTGCGAGTCCTGTGAGCCACATTGCCGAGTGCGCGACAGATTGCTTGGTCGTCCTGCGCCGCCAGATGTCGGTGCCGTTTTGGTGCTTTACAGGCATTACTGCACCCTCGCTCTAACGATGCCGGAGATGTATTCCAGCGCCATGACGATCACGATGATCAGGATCAGGATTGCTGCGGCTGTATCGTATTCGTAGCGGTCAAATGCGGTGTTCAATGTAGCTCCGATGCCACCTGCACCGACCAAGCCAAGGATCGCACTTTCGCGGAAGTTGATGTCGAGCCGGTATATTGAAAGCCCGACCAACCGTGGCATGACCTGAGGTTGCACGCCGTAGTTGATCCATTGCGCCCAGCGTGCGCCAGACGCGCGCACGGCTTCCGCCTGTGAACGATCCATGCTTTCGATATCCTCGGCCAAAAGTTTGGACAGGAAACCGATGGTGGCGAAACTTAGAGTAAGGAAGCCCGCGAGAGGTCCGAAGCCGAAAATGGCAACGAGCAGGATCGCCACAATGATTTCTTGCAGCGCACGGCTGATGGCAACGATGCCACGGCAGATCATATAGACGGGCAGCGGTGCGATATTGCGTGCCGCGCCCAGTCCGATTGGGATGGAAATCAGGATCCCAACCACCGATGCTGCGACGGTTATGATCCCACATTTCCCAAGTGATCGCGTGATTTAGCTTCGTTTGTCCGTTTTTTTGTGTTACATTACAGCATGTTAACTTGCGTTGGAGGCTGCAATGC